>NZ_SAXA01000016.1 GCF_004122035.1 Ancylomarina salipaludis | reverse complement strand
AAAATTAAAGATTTCAGGAGATCTTTAAGAGGTGTCGTAGATATTGACTTCTTCTTATTTCGGTTAACAAAAATATTCGCCTAATTAGAATCATTATAGAATTAGACCCAACTTTTACCAGTGATCCCTCTTTTCATTGAGATCCAGTTGGAATCGTTTCAAATTTTAGAAGGGTTATTTTGGATCAAGTCGAAAAGTTGGTGGAAAGATAAAATAAAGAGCACAAAAAAGCCGCTCGAAAAATCGAACGGCTTCTGCTCCCTCTCTTGGACTTGAACCAAGGACCCTCTGATTAACAGTCAGATGCTCTAACCAACTGAGCTAAGAAGGAAAAAACTGATATTCTTTTTAAAAACCTCACAGTATTGGTTTTTTGCTCCCTCTCTTGGACTTGAACCAAGGACCCTCTGATTAACAGTCAGATGCTCTAACCAACTGAGCTAAGAAGGAGTAAACTGATATTCTTTTTAAAAACCTCACAGTATTGGTTTTTTGCTCCCTCTCTTGGACTTGAACCAAGGACCCTCTGATTAACAGTCAGATGCTCTAACCAACTGAGCTAAGAAGGAGTATTATTCCAAATGACCCTTTGCTTATAAAGACGTGCTTTATTGGGGAAATTTGCGATGCAAAACTAAGCGCTTTTCCCCAATTATACAAGTGTCTCTCCTTATTTTTTTCAAAAAAAATAAATAAAAACCCACTCTTCTATTGAAATTTGCTTTTTATCAGGAAGATATGCTCAAAAAAAAATCTAATAAAACCTTCATTTTTCTTCTATCATTGAAAACAAGCACCATCTGGCTACAAAGAAGATCAAATAAAATCTAGCAATTTCTTAAGAAGTGCAATAATTTATATCCCTTCAGAGCTGAATATTCTCATTTCAAAGGCAATTGCTTATTAAATATTCAGACTTATATGTCTTTATCTGTTTTTTAATCTTAGCTTTGTACGACATTATTCTTATTTACACTAATTTAAAATAAATAATAGATGGTAACTTCTAATATCGCAGAACATCTTTCTTTTTCAGAGTTCCTGAGCGCTATTAAAAAGACAATACACAGTGCTTTTTACGAAAAGGATAATATCGAAAAATTTATCCAGAAAAGAGGATTTCCTGCGTTGGTGCTAAGAGATATAATGGCTAAGAACCCTTTATCGGTAGCTATTCCTAAAGAATATGGCGGACGAGGAGCAAAAGTAAAAGAATGTTTAGGCATTTTGGATACGGCTTCATATGAATCACTTCCATTAGCCTTAACCTTTGGTATTAATATCGCTTTGTTTCTCGAACCTGTTGCAAAATATGCACAAAACACCGTAAAGAAGGGGATTTTTGATCGTTTCCTTACTCAACAGAACATGGGTGGTTTAATGATTACCGAACCAGATTTTGGGAGTGATGCTCTTGGCATGCAAACGTCAAATATTAAAATGGGAGAATCCTATCATATCAAAGGAACCAAACATTGGCAAGGGCTAACGGGTATGGCTGACTATTGGTTGATGACTTCCCGTCCACAGGATCAACATGGGAAATTAGGCCGAGATATCGATTTTTTTATTTGCGACGTTCAACAACCTCAACAAGCTATAAAGGTTGAGGAATATTACAACAACCTGGGTCTTTATCCTATTCCCTATGGGAAAAATTCAATTGATATTCAGGTTCCTGAAAAATACAAATTGGAACCCGAAACGACAGGCTTAAAGCTAATGATGGATCTTCTTCACAGAAGTCGCTTGCAGTTTCCTGGTATGGGAATGGGTTTCATTCGCAGAATGCTTGACGAATCGATAAAACATTGTACAACCCGGATTGTTGGTGGTAAACCCTTAATTTCACTCGATCAGGTTCGTCACCAAATTGGACGTATTCAATCTGCATTTACCATTTGCTCGGCCATGTGTTCCCGTAGTTCAATCATTAGCGGAATTGAGAATAATTTAGCCGCAGCTGCTATTGAAGCCAATAGCATGAAAGCTTATATTACCGATATGATGCAGGAAGCTGCACAAACACTAACACAGTTGAGTGGCGCCAATGGCTATAAAGCTGAAAGTGTTGGTTCCAGAGCCATTATTGATTCTCGTCCTTTTCAGATTTTTGAAGGATCAAACGATATGCTCTATACGCAACTATCTGAAATGGTTATGAAAATAATGACCAAAAAGAAAAATATGAATCTTGCAGATTTCTTCAAAAATCATGAGCTAACTAAAAATGTTTCAGATTATTTCAAGAATCTGGTTGATTTCAATCTGGATACTAAAATTCCACAACGAAAAATAGTTGATTTAGGTAAAATTATCAGTAAAGTTGTCGCTGCTGACCATGTCGTTCAGCTTGGAGCCAAAGGGTTTAGAACAGATTTGATTAATGATAGTCTGGAGACAATTAAACATGAAATATCAATGCTAATCAGCTCTTATCGCTTTCAAACAAACGTCTCTCCTACTGAGGAATACAAGGATCAAAGTTCTTGGCTATCCTTTTGCTAGGATTGATTCTTTAAATACATCAACACTTCTAAATTCCTCTTCTTTTATTTAAGAAGGGGAATTTTCACCAGGCAAAATTCGGGATTTGAGATATTATATTTCAAATAAAAGCTGCATTTATTCACAAAAATGCAGAAGTACAAACAATTACCCTATCTTTGTCACTTTTATATACCATACATGACATTCAAAGATTTAGGAATTATTGATCCTATCCTGAAAGCCCTGGAGGCTAAAGGCTATACATATCCCTCACCTATTCAAGCCCAATCTATTCCCATCCTTCTAAACAGAAAGGACCTATTAGGCTGTGCCCAAACAGGAACCGGAAAAACGGCAGCATTTGCTATTCCTATCCTGCAACACCTCTACAACGACCAGTATAAAAGTAAAGGCCAGCGTAAAATCAAAGCCCTAATTGTAACACCTACAAGAGAATTAGCCATTCAAATTGGAGATAGCTTTACGGCATACGGCAAACATACCGGAATTGTAAATACCGTTATTTTTGGTGGGGTCAAACAGGGAACACAAACCAAAGCTCTTCAAAGAGGTGTAGACATCCTTGTGGCAACTCCTGGCCGTTTACTCGACCTGATAAACCAAGGCTATATATCGCTAAAAGACGTGCAATACTCAGTCCTTGATGAAGCTGATCATATGCTTGACATGGGATTCATTCACGATATACGCCGAATCATTGATCAATTGCCAAAACGCAGGCAATCTCTTTTCTTTTCGGCAACCATGCCTCCTGCGATTGTAAAGCTATCTCAGAAGCTTTTGGGCAACCCCGAGAAGGTAACTATAGAACCCAAGAAAACTACGGCAGAACGTGTTGAACAGGCCTTGTATTTTGTAAGCAAAAAGAATAAGCCCAAATTATTAGTACACCTGTTAACACAAAATGAGGTTGATTCTACCCTGATTTTTACCCGAACAAAATATGGGGCTGATAAAATCACGAAATTCTTAAAAAAAGTCAACATACATTCTGAAGCCATTCATGGCAACAAGTCGCAGAATCAAAGACAAAATGCCCTATTAAACTTCAAAGAAGGAAAAACCAAGGTGCTTGTAGCCACAGATATTGCCGCGCGTGGTATCGATGTTGATGGCTTAGCCTTAGTCGTTAATTTTGATTTGCCCAATATTGCCGAAACCTATGTGCACCGAATTGGACGTACAGGTAGAGCAGCTGCGAGTGGTATTGCAATTTCGTTCTGCGATATTGAAGAAAAACCATATTTAAAAGATATTCAAAAGCTCATTGCTCAGGAAATTCGTGTCATCGAAGAACATCCGTTCTTGAATTCGGGTGACAATGAACCTGTTGAAAAACCCAAAAGACCACAAAGAACCCGCCGTACGGATCGGAAGCCTGAAGCAAAAAAAACAGACAATGCTGAAAACAGACAGCGAAAAGACAGAAGACGTAAACCTTTTCCCAGAAAAAGAGATTAACACTTCTCTCTTAATTTAAGACACAAAAAAACTCATGATAATAAATCATGAGTTTTTTTATATCTGAAACCAGACTAAACTTATTTAGTTTGTCTGATCTGCTTAAAACTAATATTAAGTGCTTTTTGGAAATATCTGATACTCTTTAACTCTTTAGAGGTAACCAATGATAAAGATAAACCATCTTTACCTGCACGAGCTGTTCGTCCACTTCGATGGGTGTAATACTCTTCCTTATCGGGTAACTGATAATGCACCACATATGAAAGTCCTTCTACATCGATACCACGCGCTGCAATATCTGTCGCAACGATCATCCGTAAACTTCCATTTTTGAAAGCACGCATCACTTTGTCACGCTCTTTTTGTAAAAGGTCGCCATGAAGACCATCAGCGGGAATATTTCTGGCAATAAGTTGTTTTGCCAGTGTCTGTGCAGCAACCTTAGTCTTACAAAAAATAAGACCTCTATTATCACTTTGTGAACTTAAGAACTGAAGCAAAATATTCAACTTCTCTTTTTCATCACAAATCAAAAACTTATGCTCTATGTTTTTATTCACCACATTACGCCCACTCACCTCTACTCTGTGCGCATTGCTTTTCAGGTGTTTATTTACAATTTGCTTAATACCTTGTGGCATGGTTGCTGAAAACAACCACTTATTCTGAGCCATTGAGGTAAAACTTAAGATTTGATCGAGCTCCTTTTTGAAACCCATACTCAACATTTCATCAGCCTCATCAAGTACAACGGTACTGACATGACTCAAATCAATCGCCTTACGTTTAACCAAATCAACCAAACGCCCCGGTGTTGCTACAACAATATGAGTAGGACGTCGGAGAGCTGCGATTTGCTTATCGATAGGCGCACCACCATATACCGCTTCTGTAAAAATCTTCTCAGAAAATTTAGTAAACTTAAAAAGCTGTTTGGCGATCTGCTGTCCCAACTCTCTTGTTGGACATAGAATTAAACCTTGTACAACTTTGTGATGTGTATTTATACGATGAAGCATCGGCAATCCGAAAGCTGCCGTCTTTCCTGTCCCCGTCTGTGCTTGTCCAACCAAATCCGTGTCACCACCCAACAATATCGGAATTACTCTACTTTGTATTTCGGTTGGCTTCACAATATTCATATCGCTCAGGCCTTTAAGAAAGTTTTTACTTACTCCAAGTTCTTTAAAATTCTCCAAAACAGATTTTTATTTAGTTTGGCCACAAAGATACTTATTAAATATGTGGATGCAAATGAATAAGTCCATGCAACTTATCATTTAGTCAATCTAATTTTTACCTCCTAATTTCACTCTAAAAACCCACCAGATTTGTTAAGTTTGAAAAGAAAAATTAAAGGTCGTTAAAAACGCCTCCTATTGCAATAAAATAAAACAGCATGCCCAAATATTCAGTTATTATTCCCATTTACAACAGACCTAACGAAGCGGAAGAACTACTCGCGAGTTTAGCCAGACAAACCTATAAAAATTTCGATATCCTTATGATTGAGGATGGTTCTACGAACGATTGTTCAGCTATTGTAAAAAGTTATGCCAATGATCTTGATATTAAATATCATTTTAAGCCAAATTCGGGACCTGGAGACAGTCGAAATGTAGGCATGAGTATGGCAACTGGTGACTATTTAATATTCTTTGACTCTGATTGCATCATACCCCCTCAATATTTTGAAGAAGTTGAGAAACATTTGGCAAAAACACCTCTTGATGCTTTTGGCGGCCCTGACAGTGCCCATGAATCCTTTAGCAAGGTTCAAAAAGCCATCAATTACGCGATGACCTCAATTATCACAACTGGCGGTATTCGAGGTAAAAAAAACAAGCTCGACCAATACCAACCTCGAAGTTTCAATATGGGAATCAGCCGGGAGGTCTATAAAAAAGTTGGTGGTTATACCGATGTTACGCCTGGCGAAGATCCCGATTTGAGTTACCGTATTATGAACGCGGGGTTTCGTGTCGGATTAATTGAAAAAGCTTACGTTTACCACAAAAGACGAATTGATTTCTCGAAATTCATCAAGCAAGTTTACAAATTTGGTGTTATGCGCCCGGTGCTTGTAAAATGGTACCCTGATAAGTTTAAACTGACATATACCTTTCCAAGCCTATTTTTACTATTCAGCTTATTCCTGCTTGGGCTTGCTGTATTGATAAATCCATTATTTTTAATGCCTTTAGCTTTTATTGCGGGTATCCTATTTATCGAATCACTAATTAAAACTAAAAGCTTATCCATTTCCTTATTAGCCATTTTGGCCAGTTTCATCCAACTTTATGCCTACGGTTATGGTTTTTTGAAAAGTGCCATTTTAATTCTGATTCTGAAAAAAGAAGAACGAATCGTTTTTGACAGCTTCTTCTTCGACAAGTCGAAACGTCCTAAAAAATAATAATTCGCATAAATATCCCGGACCAAAAGATCCGGGATATTTTTTTGTATTCACCACCATAACCTTATCCTCATTTTTTTTGTAGCTTTAGTTTCAGCTTATTAAAAAAACATGAGATGGTACAAGTCTTAATCAGTGGTGGAACGGGATTAGTTGGTAAAGCGCTTTGCAATAAATTACAAGCCAAAGCATACGATGTTGCTATTTTAAGTCGTCATAAGAATACCAATAGCCCGTATAAATGTTTTTACTGGAATCCTAATGAAGATAAAATTGATTCGGAAGCGATTGCCTCATCCGATTATATCATTCATCTGGCCGGGGCAAACATCGCTGAAAAAAGATGGACTCCTCAAAGAAAAAAAATCATACTCGAAAGTAGGATCCAATCGGCCAAACTCATTTTCGATGAAGTTCAAAAACAGCAAAAAAATCTAAAAGCTTTTATTTCAGCATCAGCAGTTGGTTATTACGGATCAATTACGTCTGAACAAATTTTTTCTGAGGGAGATAAAGCTGCGAATGATTTCTTGGGTCGTACTTGTCAACAATGGGAAGAAGCTGCAAATCAATTTAATGAATTGGGAATTAGGACAACAATTCTCAGAACAGGACTTGTTTTGAATAAACAAGGTGGTGCTTTATCAAAAATGATCATTCCCGTAAAACTGGGTTTAGCTTCTGCCTTAGGAAATGGCAAACAATACCTCCCCTGGATTCATATAGATGATTTATGTGAAATCTACATCAAAGCAATTGAAGACAATACCATGAAAGGCGCCTACAATGCCGTCGCTCCTGAGCATCAGACCAACCTTAGCTTTACCCAAACGTTGGCTCAAGTGCTTAAAAAACCATTCTGGTTTCCAAATATTCCAACTTTCCTCATTAAATCGCTATTGGGTGAAATGTCTGAACTTCTCTTGACTGGGAGTCGTATCTCAGCTAGCAAACTTCTTTCTACCGGCTTTACTTATAAATTTCCCAAACTGGATAAAGCCTTAGTTAATCTATTAGAAAAAGACTGAAGTGAAACAAAAAAAACGCTAAACATTAATTAAGAAGTCAACTAATTTGTATAGAACTTATATGAGGCCTTCATAGCTTCAAAAACAATATTTGAATGAAGCTTATTATTATCTAAGGCATTCATATCAGGTGTTGTTACACTATAACTTCCGTAAAGAGTTGTCGTGATCTGATTGTTTTCAATGATAGCATAATTCTGATCTGCTCCTGCTACAAACCATTCAGGAGAGGATGTTTCCCACAAACATTTTCCTATAGAAAAATCATCTGCCGGATTCAGGCATCCCTGATTGTAATTCAATAAAGTTGAAGCGATATCGTAATGCAAACTTTTATGAGTAAACACTTGTGGATTCATACCCGGCCAAAGAACTGCTAATGGTACATGGGTCTGAGCATCACTAAAATTACTGCCATGTCCCCAATAATTCTTTTTATTATCATTGAATTCCTGAGCATGATCACCTGTCAACACAACAATTGTATTATCCAAAAGTTGGCGTCTATCCAAATCAACAAGTACCTTGCCCACTAGAGAATCAACATAATTCAGTGTATTTTTATACAAATTAAAAAAAGGTCTAGGGTCGGTATTATTATCTAAAATCAGATAATTAGGCGTAGTCCAGCTCGGTTGAAAAGGTGCCTGTGTAGGATTCGGATGAGAATAACCATGTGCCGAATCATAAAAAAGAAAACCAAAAAAAGGTTGATCATTAGGCTTTGTGTAATTCGAATCAATAAAGGCCAACCATTCCTCAGTTATTTTAGCATCACGCGCATAAGGTGCCGAATTTTCTGAATTTGTCTTAATTCTCAATCGGTTAATATCTGCGAAAACGGTTTGATGAAAAGCTGGATGAGTTAAATTTGAACTTGCAAATATTCCAAATTTATAATTCTGTTCAGCTAAAGTTTGCATCAATACAGGTCTTCGACAATTGGCTTTCATGGTATTCCAATAAGCAAAACTGGGCAAACCATAAAAAAGTGAAAAAATCCCTCCCCTGGTTCCACAACTTCCACTTTGATGGTTTTTAAATAATAAAGCCTTATTGGCATACTCACTAATATTAGGAGTCACTAATGAATCCAAACAATCTGCTCGCCAACAATCAACAACTACAAATAAAATATTGTATTGTTTCCCTTTCTCAAATTGTAGTTTATGAGCCGGATATTTCATATTTCTCAAATCAGAATTCTTCTTTATCACCTTATTCTTAGCCAAAACGTCCGGATTAATCAAATTAAATTTCTTAAACAAACCATTTGCAGTAAGAGGGAAATACAAAGGGTAAACATGGGCATTTTTTGTGATTGGACTATAACTCGTTGCAGAAGCATAAGCATGCCCTAGATGGCTTGTAAGCACCAAGCCAAGCAGAATAAGGAGGATTGATTTTTGCTTAAATTTTAGAAATATCTTCTTATTCCACATCCAATTACCCACAACAAATTCAAGCGCCAAAATAAATAATACAGATCCAATCGCTAAAGAATACATCAGACCTGAGAACTGAAAAATATCTCCTGCAGCTCCACTAAATAGCATATCTAAAACAAATTTGTTCAGATGAAAGCGATATTGAGAAAAGATAAATGAATCAACCGTAAAAAAAATGAGGCCTATTGTGTTTAAAAGAGAAGACAGTATAAGAATAAATTTCTGGTTTCGAAAAGGAATTAAAAATAGCAGAGGAAGCATCATCACAATTAAAGCGATAGCTCCTACATGCCCTATAGTTGTTGTCCCAATATACAACCACTGCCAAATACCGTGTGTAAAATCGATATATGCACTATAACGAAATGAAAAAAGAATAAACAACAAACTATTAAAAATAGAAAAACCGATAAGCCATTGCGTAAGAGGCTTCTTAAAAAATGAAATCATGCTATAATAAAGATATTGTTCCTATCAAATTTACAAAACTATATCCACATTACTACATAATCAATTTAACTATGTTAAAATAAACTAATAGCATAATAATAAAAAAGCTGCCTCATAAAATGAGACAGCTTAAAAAAAAATTCAGCTAAAAAGCTTATTGCTTTACACGCTCAACATATTCTTTGTTTCGTGTATCAACCTTAATAACATCACCTGTGTTAATGAATAAAGGCACCATAATAGTCGCACCTGTTTCAATTGTCGCAGCCTTAAGTGAGTTGGTTGAAGACGTATCACCACGAAGACCAGGTTCGGTATATGTTACTTCCATCACAACGTGTGCCGGAAGCTCAACATAAAGTGGCGTTTCAGTATCAGCATGAATAACAGCTTCAACGTGATCTCCTTCTTTTAAAAGATCAGGTGCATTAAACAATTCCTCTTCCAGTGCAATCTGTTCGTAAGTTTCAGTATGCATCAAATTGTAACCCATATCATCTTTATAAAGAAACTGATAAGGACGACGCTCAATTCGCGCTACATCAATCTTTAAACCTGCTGTAAAGGTATTATCAATAATCTTACCTGTTTTTACATTTCTCAATTTAGTTCTTACGAAAGCTGGACCTTTACCAGGCTTAACATGCTGGAATTGAACAATCGTATATAAACCAGTCTTAAAATGGATACACATACCATTCTTAAAATCTGCAGTACTTGCCATGTTGTTATATATTAATTTAAAAATTAGCCTTATTAATTTCTTCGCAAAAGTAAGAGAAACTATCCTCAATCAGAAATATTATGCAGATATTGTGCATTTTGCAGGAATAATGAAGTCTTTTTGGGGACAAAAAGGGACTAAAAATCGCTGTCATCAACTACTTGATGAGGAAAATTAATCAAATCACAACGCAAAGATCCTATAAACAAGTCGAATTGCACACGAACAGGCACCTTATTTTCATCAGCAGAAATCCAAATCTTAAGATCATCTTTATCTTTAAAAATTCTTCCTGTCTCAACAACTGGTATAAACTTATAACACCTGATTTTCCCAAGTTTACTATTAATGGTTTCGTACCCCATAAATTTAAACTGTAAAAGAAAAGGTTCATCAGAGAAATAAGTATCAATCTTTAAATTTTGCCCTATTACCAAATCTGAATTAAACAATTTGACACGTGCGTAATAAAAAGCTGAAAGAATATCGTGAACACCTTTAACAACATCATGTTCGCCAGATTCTTTACTATAAACCTTATTCTTTTCCCTGTCGAAAACAAGTTCGTTGTAGCGTTTATAATTACCTTCTTTAATATCCCGGATTGCTTTTAGAGGTAATAAAGTTTCCTTATCAATATAACTCTCATAGATGTTTTTCACACCAAAAAGAGAGTTTGTCACCCCTGTAGTTCGGCCACTCAGTATCAAATGCTGAACCTCCTCTCCCTTATAACGTTCCGTCTTGAGTTTTAGGCTCGCTTTGCCACCTTGAATAAATCCGTAATGAATAACATACTTCAAGTGCTCTGTTTTTTTCTTAAGCATAACATCACCCTCAGCAAAAGTTGAGCTTGAAAAAAAAAGGGTCACAAAAAGTAAAACGTATATATTTCGCATGAGTAAATACTTTAAAGCGTATCAGTTACTCAATATCGCCATTTCAATGCAAAAAAACGAATGCTTTTATAAGATATTTTTCTTTGGAGTTGTTGCAACAAAATCCTTTAGATAAAATGGCTCGAAGTAAGCGACGTTTTCAAAATCCTCTGCCTGAAATTTAGCTTCAGCCAACTGCACCATTCCAACAGCCGTAGGCGTTACATCCGATACAAAAATCGCATTCTGACTTTGTAAACTCGACTGACATTTTGATGAACCATCACCAAAAAAAACAATTTCAGTTTTCTCCAAATCGGCAGCAAAAGACGCTTCATCAATTATCTCTGCAGAAATTTCCCGAATTTCTTCATTTTTACTGGAATAAAATGCGGTATAAACTTCCATGCGTCTGGCATCAATCATCGGACAAAAAATACTTGCTTCAGGATCTCCCAATTGTGAAAGAATAGCTTCATTTTTCAATAAAGGAACCGTCATGGCTTGCAGGGTACTGACTGCTATTAGTGGCAAACTGCTGCCATAACAAAGACCTTTGGCCGTTGAAACTCCAATACGCAAGCCCGTATAAGAACCCGGTCCCATACTTACAGCAACTGCATCAAGGTCATTAGGTGTAAGCTGATTTTCTTTAAGAATCGCATCTATGAATACAGTCAGATGCGTCGCATGATTCATACCTTCTTTATTCTCTTTATAGGCAAGCAATTCACCATCTTTCCCCAATGAAACCGAACAAACTGCGGTGGATGTTTCTATATTTAATATTAAAGCCATATTCTTAAGTCGTTATATATGAATCGATATCCGATTTTTCCTTTTATTGATTTTAGGCAATTATTTTTTATAAACCTTACCTGGTCGCAAATTTAAACTATAAAAAGGGAATAAGAAAGAACCTTTACTCTGACCTGGACAAAGAACTGCTAAAAAAAACTCCGATTCGAAATTCATCGAACCGGAGCAACTAAACTTACTTGAAAACTTGACTATAAACTGATTTCGACTCCATTATAGAAGTCTATGATTTTTGTCCTAAAAATATATTCGTATTTAGCTTGTAAAAGATTCGATTTCGATCTTAGCAGATTATTTTTTGCTTCATTGTAATCAACCGAATTAACCAATCCTAAATTAAATTTCTCTTCGGTATATCGGAAGGCCTCTTCGGTAGAAGATACAGCTGTCTGACTCGAAAAATATTTTTTCATAGCTGCAATCGCATTGGCATGCGCCTGTTGAATTTCCTTACGTAACACATTCTTCGTATTCTCTAAATTCAATCTGGAACGATCGATATTGACTTTGGCATTACTAATATTCCTACGATTTAATCCCCTATTAAAGATTGGTATGTTTAATGATAAACCTACATATTTGTTTTCTCTTTCTTTAATTTGGTCCGAAAAACTAGAAGCAGCGAAACCATCTACTTTAGAATAACTAGTTCCCCATGCACCATTTAAGGTTAAACTTGGCATCAAACCTGATCTTGCAAGTGCCAAATCCTTTTCAGTACTTTCCAATCGGAGATTTGCAGCTTTAATTTCAGGTAAAGAAGTTAACGCAAAATCATATACCGTTTCAGGATTCAATAACGAACGACCTGAATTCAAAACAGGTAAATCCGGTATCTCAACATCAAAGGTCTCCGTTTCATTAAGATCTAATAGCTGAGCTAAATCAAGCAGAGATAGATCCAAATTATTTTCACTTGTTACAACTGTTAACTCTTCCTGAGCGGCTTGTGCCTTCTGCTCCATTAAAGTTCCCTTTGGTAAAGTTCCGGCCTCAACCAATACTGAAGTACGCTCAATTTGCAATTGAGTCACTTTCAGTTGTTCTTTAGCCACTTGCAAAAGTTCTTTTTTAAATAGGATATCCAAATAATAAGATACAATTCTTAAGGAAATATCATTACTGGTCTTTGCGATATCTTCCAAATAAGCCTTAAAATCAATATTTGCTTGCTTTATTGTGTTCATTTTCTGAAAGCCCCCAAATAAAGAAACATTTGAATTCACTCCAAAATTTGCGGATTTAGAATTCATATCGATATAGGCATTTGTTTCAGGTGAAGCAGCACGTCCATAAGACAGATTGTAAGATGAGCTCGCATTCAAATTTGGCAATAAACTGTACTTAGCTTGTTTGACATTATTCTTTTGGAATTCTGCATCCAACTTTTTAAGTTGAAGTGATATGTTATGCTCGTTCGCATAATCGACACACTTCTTTAGGCTCCATTTTTCCTGAGCTTTAACACCCAATACTAAAGAGAACAGAAGAGCAATTAGGAATATTTTTTTCATATAGAATTAAATTTTGTTTTTTGGACGAAAATGAATTTTACAAATTAGCTGTTAGATTTTTTCTTGTTCTTCTTCTCCTCATCCTTCTTTCTCTTCATCTCCTTCATCTGTTCAATCTTTGACATCTTCTCGCCTTTGATTTTATCATCCTTACTTATTCCATCAAGAATTTCAATATTAATACCATCCGACAAACCTGTCTTAACAAATCGTTTTTCGAAAACCTGAGGTGCAGTTTCAATATTTACAAAGCTGGAATCGTTACTAAATTCCAATAGA
The DNA here is from genome assembly GCF_004122035.1 of Ancylomarina salipaludis. Classification (GTDB taxonomy): domain Bacteria; phylum Bacteroidota; class Bacteroidia; order Bacteroidales; family Marinifilaceae; genus Ancylomarina; species Ancylomarina salipaludis. Next base: position 66,247 of record NZ_SAXA01000016.1, on the reverse strand, counting down.
CTCTCATTTAAGGCCAAAACCTTTTCACGTTTGTCCAGAACAATTTCGGCATTGGCACTATAACCTGAACGAATAAAATGATCTTTATCCAACTCAACAGATGCCTTTATTTCGAACTGAATTGCACCATTTTCGGCAACACCTTTAGGTGAAATATACTCTAGGTGGGCATTAAATTTATAATCTTCAATTGCACCAATTGTCAATTTCAAATTCATGCCTTGTTTAATTTTTCCAACTTCAGTTTCATCAACTTTTCCCTGAAAAATCATCTCACCCATATCTGCCACAATAGCAACGGTTGTTCCTTCATTAAACGTATTACTTTGAATAACCGAATAACCTTCCTTTACCGGAATATCAAGAATCATCCCCTCAATGGTCGACCGAATAATTGTATTTGTTACAGCGCCTGACTTAGAAGTAACCCCCTCTTTTATTAATTGAAGATTATCCTTAGCTGACTTTAATTCTTCTTGCGCACTACGGTAAGCCAAACGTGGCTTTTGGAAATCGGATTCAGAAATCACTTTTTTCTCATAAAGTAACTTGTCTCGGTTGTAATTAATCTGGGCATCTTCAAAATTAATTTGAGCTCTTTCAACCCTTGACTCTGCTGAATTCAGATTAATCATATCAGGAATAATCTTGATTTTGGCAATTTTATCCCCTTTTTTTAGCATTTGACCTGGTTGTACAAACAATGTTTCAACAATACCAGATACCCCTTGAGGTTTAATTTTAATCTCTTTTCGAGGAATAACAGATCCTGTGGCTACAGTCTTCTTAATAATATCAGTAATCTCCGGAGATTTGGTATCATACATCTCAGGTTTCTCTTGTGATTTATTGTAAAGGAAACCTATGGTTCCTAAAAACAGACCGATAAAGAATACGATCAATACAATTCTAAAAACTTTTTTCATATCAATAGTTATTTTCAAGTGTTATTATTCGTAACGTAAAGCATCAACTGGTTTAATTTTCATTGCCCTTTGGGCTGGCAACAAACCTGCAAAACAGCCAAAGACAACCAAAACGCCAAGGGCAACAAAGGCCACTTTTATATCTACATAAGGATTCAATATCATCGCATTGGGATCACCAGCAGTCATTTTACCAGCCGCCTCAACTATCAGAACTCCGATAACCAAACCCCAGAAGCCAGCAAACGTGGTTAAAAAAACGGCTTCAGTAACAATCTGACTAACGATAGATAGAGGTCGGGCACCAATGGCTCGTTTCACCCCAATTTCACGAGTTCGTTCTTTTACCACAACATGCATGATATTACTAACGCCAATAATCCCCGTTATTAGAACTCCAAAGCCAATCACCCAAAACAGAAAGCCAATGCTATTGAATAAACCGAATATCTTTTTGAAAATTTTGGCCAAATTAAAATGACCAAAAGCTTCTTTGTCATTGGGGCTTATTTTATGTCGACGAGATAAAAGACTTATGATGTTATCTTCAATATCTTCAACAGACTCTCCAACCTTTGCTGTTGCCATGAAAACGTTGAATTTCTCACCTCTGTTGTAGATTTTCTGAAGAGTGGTATAAGGCATTTGAACGATATCATCACTCATCCCCATGTTGCGACTCAGTGGTTTAACGGTTCCAACAATTTGAAAAAATATGCCATTTATCTTCAAATACTGTCCCAAAGGTTCCTCATCATCTTCAAACATGAGTTCGACGACGCGAGGTCCGATCGTAATCACCTTTCTCATCTCTTTCAGATCGTTTTCATTAATAAATCGTCCTGTGAGAACATCAACCGGAACCACCCTATTCATCTCAGGTGAAGTTCCCTTAATCTTAAAATTTCCTTTTTTCTCTTTTTTAAACGTATTATAATTAGCGCTACCACTCCATGCATTAATCTGAGGCGCAACATCTTCAATTTCAGGAATCGATCGTTTCATCGCAATCAGATCTGTATTATCGAACTGAAAGCTTCGATTTCTAGGTAAACCTTTATAAGGTTTTGTTGTTTTTTCAGTCCAAAAAATAGTTGAATTAGTTGCCAAGTTCCCCAGGTTTGATTTCATCCTATTTTGAAACCCCATTCCCAGACCCAAAAGAGTGACTAAGATCAAAATCCCAAACATCACCCCTGAGCCTGTCAGAGCCGTTCTTAATTTATTCTTCTTGAGTGCAGACGTAATTTCCTGCCATTTATCTAAATCGAACATTCTTTTGTTTTTTTGATTTTGAATCGAATCTCATTAACACCTTTTGAGATAAGATCCCTTTCAATTACTTACTTAAAAAGAAACTATTCATCTCTAAGTGCATCAATTGGTTGAATAGAAGCAGCTCGTCGTGCAGGGAAAAATCCTGCTAAAGCACCTGTAACAACAAGAACAATTGTAGCACCAACGGCTATTCCTAAATCCACTTGAGGGTTTAAGAAATAAATTGCAGCCGGGGGATATAATTTCTCAATCAAATTGAATTTACTTATCATCTCAAGCAAGCCCACACCGGCAATCAATCCAAAATATCCGGAAACTGCAGTAATAAAAATTGATTCCATCAACACAAGAGATATAACTGAAACCGGAGAAGCTCCAATTGCTTTTCGAATCCCAATCTCTTTGGTTCTTTCTTTTACAACAATCATCATGATATTGAAAACCCCAATGACTCCCAAAAGAATCGTAAAGATCCCGATGATCCATACAAACTTTTCGATACCACTAAACATGGCTGAAAACTGTTTTGAATTCTCAATATTATTCTGAATCCATAATGCATTTTTATCTTCTCGACTAAAATTGTGTATGGCAGCCATTTTATAAGTAATCTGCTTCTCAATTTCTTTACTTTCTTCTACAGATACATTATCAAGTGTAAACGAAATACGACGCAAATGATCATTATTATTAAAAATTTTCTGAGCGACAGTAATCGGGATGTAGATATCACGGGAATTCTCTTCAAAATCTTTCTTAAAGAAAACACCTACAACCTTAAACTTTATCTTATTAATATTGATGAATTTTCCCAGAGAAGTCTCTTTAGGGAATAAGATTTTTTCTACTTCATCTTGAATAATTACAACCTTACGATGCTCTGCAATATCGATTTTATTGAGAAAACGTCCTTCGATAATATCAAAGTTCTTAATCTCCTTATAGGTATCATGAATAGGAGAAACATTAAAGTTTCCAAAGTTATCTTTATAGGATATAACTTCTGCGCCAGGAATATAACTCATTGCAGAAATAGCATCAATCTTATCAATCGATGTTTTAAGACTCTCTAAATCGGCATTTACCATTTGAATCCTCTTCCCTTCAGGTGTCCCCTTATAAGCCTTAGTGGTTCGTCCACCCCATATCTGCATACTATTTGTCGCATCCTGAGCAAAAACATCCTTCATTCCATTTCGCAGACCTCTGCCAGCTCCTAACAGGAAAATAAGCATAAAAATCCCTGTAGCGACAGAAAATCCAGTAAGAAAGGTTCGGGTTTTATTTTTTCTAATGGTACTGAAGATCTCGTTCCATTTATCTCTATCAAACATAGTCTGAAATTAAAGTTCTCGTAAATTACTCCGTGATTTTTTCTCTTTTGAAAATTGATTCGATACTATTCAAAGAATGATCGTGCTCAATAATAGATTCAATACATCCATCTTTTAAGTTGATCACTCTATCTGTCATCTCAGCAATATCCATTTCGTGAGTAACAATAATCACCGTAATTCCAGTACGATTAATTTCTCTTAAGAGCTCCATAACCTCTAGCGAGGTTTGTGAATCAAGAGCACCAGTCGGTTCATCAGCAAGAATAATTTTGGGATTAGTAATCATTGCTCTTGAAATGGCAACCCTTTGTTTTTGACCACCTGACAATTCGTTTGGCATGTGTTCAGCCCACTCTTTCAATCCCATTTTGTCGAGATACTCAACAGCAAGCTTATTACGTTTTTTACGAGATACTTTTTGGTAATATAAGGGAAGTGCCACATTCTCCATGGCATTTTTAAACGAGATCAAATTAAATGACTGGAATACAAAGCCCAACAGGTTGTTTCTAAGCTTTGCTGCCTTGGTTTCGCTCATCGATTTTATTTCCTGATCATTCAGAATATACGTCCCCTCGTCATGCGTATCTAAAAGACCTAAAATATTTAGAAGAGTTGACTTTCCTGAGCCTGAAGACCCCATGATTGAAACCAGTTCGCCCTCTTTTATATGCAAATCAATTCCCTTAAGTACATGCAGCTTATTCGCTCCTGTAATATAAGATTTATGAATATTTTTTAGTCGAATCATAATCGTTAGTATTTTTAATTGCTTCTTTGATCAAATCGAAATTTGGTCAGGATTTCGATATCTAATATTAAGAATTTAAGGATTGTTATCAAACAAATTTAGACAAACGACCGATTAACTCGGTGAACATCATGTTAAATAAACTCAGTAAACCTCAAAACGAGGTTAAAAAAGATTAAAACACATAATTAAGTACCATTAAAATCAATAGTCGTGCCATCGACACCAATTTACTAAAAACAAGACAAATAACATATTTACAGAAAAGATATTTACAGTATATCTTGTCCGATATTAATACGCTACTGTTCGATACCGAACAGATTTTTTATGTATAAAAGTTTAATTTCTCAAAAAACGGTGAATTCAACTTAAATGATTAAAAGAACAAGAGGATTTAGTGTAAATTAGCTTCGGTTAAATCACCACACAATTTTAAACGACGATTTTTAGTCGAAACTCAACATATTATATGAACTGGAACCAACTGTTATCTGCCAAACGCTTCGGTCAGGAAGACCGTGTCGCAATTGACGAACACGAAATCCGATCACAATTTCAACGGGATTACGATCGGTTGATTTTTTCATCACCTTTCAGAAGACTTCAAAATAAAACTCAAGTATTCCCCTTACCTGGCAGCATTTTCGTTCACAACAGACTGACTCATAGCCTGGAGGTATCAAGTGTTGGGCGCTCATTAGGCAATCTTCTAACAGAAAAACTAGCCAGTTCAAAAAAGTATGAAACTAATCCCTATCTGGATGGAATAGGCAATATTGTTGCCACGGCTTGTTTGGCTCACGACCTTGGTAATCCGCCATTCGGCCATTCGGGAGAAGAAGCCCTATCTCACTATTTCACGCATGGCAAAGGCAAAAAACTGGAAAATCAGTTCACTAAAGAGCAATGGGCAGATCTTTGCAATTTTGAGGGCAATGCAAATGCATTCCGACTGTTAACACATGCTTTTAACGGTCGACGAAAAGGAGGCTTTGCTCTTACCTACTCGAGTATTGCTGCCGTCATAAAATACCCATGGGCGGCTCATAAAATTCCGGAAGTTGGAAAACGCAAATACGGTTACTTCGATACCGAAAAAGAAAACTATGAAAAAGTAGCAAGAGAACTGGGTATTCCGGAAATTAAGCCAGGAATTTTTGCACGTCATCCTCTAGTGTATTTGGTTGAAGCTGCCGATGATATTTGTTATCAGATTATGGATATTGAAGATGCTCACAAACTGAAAATCTTATCAACAGACGAAACCAAACGCTTGTTGTTGAATTTTTATGATGAAACTGATGATCACAATATTGTTGCAAGAATTGCCGATACTTGCGAGGAAGTAAGTGACACCAACGAGCAAATCGCTTATATCAGAGCAGGTGTTATTGGTAAATTGATCAAAGAATGTGTAACGGCCTTTGTTGAAAATGAGTCCAAAATAATGGCTGGTGAATTCTCATCAACACTGATCAAAGAAGTATCTAAAAGCTCAAAAATTGCCTATAAAATATGCACAGAAGTTGCCGTTTCAAAAATATATAAACACCGATCCGTTCTCGAAATAGAGCTGGCTGGTTACAAAATACTTGGCACCTTACTTCAGGAATTTGTAGAAGCAACTTTAGACCCCGATAATTTTTACTCAAAGAAACTCTTATCACTGATTCCTAAACAATACAATCACAATGGCAATGATGAATATTTAAAAATCATGTCGATATTGGACTTTGTTTCGGGGATGACAGATGTTTTTGCTTTAGACCTGTACCGAACAATAAAAGGAATAAAGCTACCTGACACCTATTAAGAAACCATTCCACCTAAGATGCAAAAAATGAAATTCCAAAATATTAAAATAAAACTCCTGCTCTTTGCTGTTCTAGTCAGCACTTGTACGAGTGTGCACGCTCAGATAAACTGGATCAAAACAAAATCTAAAAAATCAAAAATCAGTTTTGAACTCCCCGAAAAACCGAACATCAGAAATCAGGAACTGAATAGTATAAAGTCTGAGATATTCTCACATCGGGATGCTGCTAATATCTTCGGCATTGTCGCATCAGATTTTTCGGCTATCGACGTCGATTTTAACCACTCCGACCCATCAGAATACTACGAACAAATGAAAGAAGGCAGCCTGTTAAGCAGCGATGCTATTCTTATTTCAGAACAAAGTGTGGTTTATAAAAAATTATTGGGAAAAGAAATTGTGTATACCATGATGCTTGGAAAACACGAATATACCTACTTCAAACGTTTCTTTTTCAAAGACCAATTTATCTATCAATTTACGATTGGGGGGCCAACACGAATGAAACAAGTCCTTTTGGATAAGAAAATGCTCTTTTTTAATTCGATTCAATTCGAATAGTTCAAATTAGCATTCCAAAAAAATAGCTTAAGGCAATTTGTTTAATCATATCATTCTGTAAATTTGCATTTTCAAAGCCGCCACTTAATCAATTGGCCAAATTGAAAACGAAATTCGAAAGAAAACCATTCTATAAATTCATTGAAATGCAACCAGCGTAAACTGGTAGTCAAAATTTAACACATGAAAGTACTTGTATTAGGATCAGGAGGAAGAGAACATGCCTTTGCATGGAAAATCGCTCAAAGCAATAAGCTTGAAAAACTATATGTTGCTCCGGGAAATGCTGGAACTGCCGAGATTGCAGAAAATATCAACATCAACCCAAACGATTTTGAAAAGGTAAAAACCTTTGTTCTCGACAAAGAAATCAATATGGTTATTGTTGGTCCTGAAGATCCTTTGGTAAATGGTATTCACGATTTCTTTTTGGGAGACTCCGAACTTAACAAAGTTGCTGTTATCGGTCCTGAAAAAGCAGCTGCACAAATGGAGGGCAGTAAGGATTTCGCTAAAGATTTCATGGCTCGCCATCACATTCCAACGGCCCAATACAAAAGTATAACATCAGAAAACCTTAAAGAAGGTTATCAATTTCTTGAAAGCCTAAAAGCGCCTTATGTGCTTAAAGCTGATGGACTAGCGGCCGGGAAAGGTGTTTTAATTATCGACAATCTGGAAGAAGCCAAGCAATCATTAAAAGAAATGATTGGTGGCATGTTTGGTTCAGCAAGTGCAACGGTTGTAATCGAAGAATTTTTATCAGGGATTGAGCTTTCTGTTTTTGTTTTAACAGATGGAAAAAACTACAAAGTTCTTGCTGAAGCGAAGGACTACAAACGAATCGGCGAAGGTGATACCGGCTTAAACACAGGTGGTATGGGTGCCATTTCTCCTGTTCATTTTGCCAACGAGGAGTTCATGACTAAGGTTGAAGACCGAATTATCAAACCAACCATTGAAGGTTTTCAAAAAGACAACACGCCTTTCGTCGGGTTTGTTTTTATTGGTTTGATGAAGGTTGATAATGATCCGTTTGTAATTGAGTACAATGTCAGAATGGGCGATCCGGAAACAGAAGTGGTTTTGCCACGTATCAAATCCGATTTCCTTGATCTGATGGTAGCCGTTGCTGATAAAAAACTCGATCAATTTGAATTGGAATTAGACGAGAGAACCGTCACAACAGTAATGCTGGTTTCCGGAGGTTATCCCGAAGCATATGCAAAAGGAAAAGTAATCAGTGGACTCGATCAGGTTACAGAAAGCATTGTTTTCCACGCGGGAACAACAAACATCAATAATGATGTTGTAACTAATGGCGGACGTGTGATAGCAGTCAGTTCGTACGGCGAAAATCTTGCTAATGCGCTTGAAAAATCGTTCAGCAATGCCGAAAAAATCCAATTCGAAGGCAAATATTACAGAAAAGATATTGGTTTCGATTTACAATAATTGAACAGCTTACAATTGAGTTTGCAAAAATTTAAATACTAAAAATCACAAGAATGCTTTTAAAAGTTTTAAGAAGACGATCTCCCTTATATTTTATTCTTATTCCGATAATTGCTCTCTTATTATGGCTGGACGCATTTCAAAATCCTGTTTCTCTGGCAGATTATTCAGGTCAAATGCCTCTTTACCAATCAATTCTTTGCATACTCAATTGTAATGCTTTATATCTAAACATTTTAGGTTTTCTGATTATTCTGTTGATTTCTTACAGTCTGATACAGCTCAACGAACAATTTATATTTATAAAGCAACGTACCGATTTGCCATCGGGTTTATTCATTCTGATTGCTTCATGCGCGACTTTGGCAAACGGCATGCATCCTGCCCTGATTAGCGCACTATTCTTACTGCTATCGCTAAAAAGCATTTTCAAAATTTATCATGGAAACAAAAGTATTACATCTTCGTTTGATGCAGGTTTACTTATCGGATTAGCCAGTTTATTTTATCTCCCAACAAGTCTTTTTCTTATCTGGTTTGTCTGGTCTTTAATTATCCTTGGTAGTTTTCGATTGAGAGAATTTTTGGGAGGGCTAATCGGGTTTATCACCCCTCTGTTTTTTATTGTCTGTTGGTATTTTTGGCAAGGTAACTTGAATCAATTTATTGAGCATTCTAAAATGATTTTCTCTCAGAATGACCATTTAATTGCCTTCTCGATGTCTCAAATTCTATTTTGGATATTCCTCGCTATTTTAAGCCTAATCTCTATCTTCTTTACCATTTGGGGATTCGAAGAAAAACGAGTTCGTTCAAGAAAATATCTGATCATTATTGTGGCTCTTTTTATAACCACTATTGCATCAGGATTTTTGTTTCCATCAGCAATATTGGCTCAAGCAATAATTGCAGCGGTTCCTTTATCTTATATTCTGAGCTACTTTTTTGTGATGAACCGAAACACAAAAGTTTCTGAAATTTTATTTGCGGTATTACTAGCCAGCTGCATTCTTATAAGCCTCATAAAATAAGACATAAAAATAGAGCAAACAGCATAAAATCTGCTTGCCCTATAACTCAGAATGACCTCCATTGAAAAAGACCAAACTCAGGAGGCCTGAGTCTTTAGCCTATCTCAATCGACAACCCGAACCGGATTATCAGGTAAAATCAGTGCCAAAACTAAATAAGCAATAGCTAAAAAAGGATTGAATAAACAAACCACTAAGAAAATGGTTCTGACAATTATCGGATCGAGCTCAGGGTTAATATAGTGCGACAATCCTCCACAAACCCCAGCTATCTTTCTATCATTTGATTTATATAATCGTTGCATATCTTTTAATTTTAAGTTACTTAATCGAACTTATACTTCGACAGTGTTTTAAGTTCGTCAATATGAAAATCACCAAAGAATGAAACTAAAGAAGTTCGATTTCCATTGCTGTGTAGAAGATGAAACTCACTGAAACGTTTCCCATGCCCCAAAGCATAAAAATGAATTTCATCTGAATCATCATCTTTCTCAATATCATTTAGGACTTCCTTATACCGTCCCGATGTGAGAGTTGACATGACAATTTTCTTAAATTTCACTTCATCACCATTCTCATGTTTATAGGATAAGAGCTTTATATCATCGCAGTCTCCCTTGATATTTTTCTCAATCTCGTCTTCGTCAACATCAAAATCAAGATTCTTCAGGAAACCACCTGAAAATGAAAAACTGCTGAACTCATCAAGTTTTGAGAATTTTTCGTGAAGTTTCTCTCCCTTTGTTTGTGCATTTACAAGCACCGGAAAAAGGATTACCATTAGGATTATTGCTACTTTTTTCATCTGTTTAAATATTAAGAATTGGTTCTAATGACGGATATCGGATTCATTTGACCAGAACAAACCGATGCTCATCATTAATTGGGTTAAAGACAATCTACCGATTTCTGATTTTAATCGCGGGATAATGTCAATCCCTCTTTTTTCATCACCCATCTTTTACCTATCATATCACCATCCCAAGTGTTACTTGTATTTTCAATATCATGAATAATCGTTTTAACACTCTTATCCAAATAAACCGCTTTCCCTTCAGGCACTTTAATAGTAATCATCAGTTTCTGATTTCGCCATTTATCCCCTTCGGGTAAAGTGAAATACTGATCAAAGATTAATAAGGAATCAACTTGTTTCCAGGTATACTTAATTTCTTCAGCATTATCTATGGCATCATCGTGATTTCTTCCTCTGGATTTCTTTTTCATTATCAGTTCGAAATTCCCCGAATTGCTCTTTTCTACGTCAAGAGTCGGTTCGCCTATCACCAATTTCTCATCATCCTTTACAATAATCTTCACCCCATCAAAATCGAAATTCTCATCCTGCCAATTAAAATCAATATTCTTCTCAGATCTTAAGTAAAGCGTATTACCATCAAAATTGTCGAGAATTTCTGTATTGGCATAGGTTGTTCCGCTACCTATATACGATTTCACCTGAGTTAAGCTTACCGAAATCAAAAGAACAATACCTCCCAACCATAGTGCCAAAGCCGTAAGACCAATCGCTTTATTATTGGTTTTGAATTTAACAAGCAACTTAATACCAACAAAAACTAATAGCAATAATGGAATCCCAATTACAAGTGTCAAGCCCAAAGAAAACAACTTAATTCCCATACCCGTAAATAACATTTCCGGCATCATCATTCCAGAAAAGTGCATATTTGCAAATGGCCCAACTACACTTGTTGTGAAAATAAGAGAACCTAAAAATGTTAGAAGAGAAACAATACCTGCAATAATTAATCCCAAGCCTAAAATTATGAGCACAACTTTTAAAACAAGACGTAAAGCAGAACCAGCAAAGTCAACCCCTTTATCGAAACCATCTCTCACTTGAGGCCCTCTTTTTTCACGCATATTATCGAAGTTTTTTTTCACTTCTTCATATTCGTCTTTTATCGATTTCTCAATATTGGATATATTCACCCGTTCCCCCTTCATTTCAAGTTTTTGAGCAGTGGTTGTAGCCTTAGGTACAACAACCCACAAGATGATATAAAGAAGGAAAGAGGATCCGTAACCAAAAATAAATAACAGAACAAAGATTAAACGAATTACGACTACGTCGATACCAAAATAAGCTGAGAGCCCACTTGCAACTCCACCAAATACACGATGATCCGGATCACGGAATAATCTTCGACGTTTATAAACTTTTTGCTTCTTAAAATCATCCTCGACCTCTTCGCTGTCCGTTTCAAAAATCTCCTCAGGTTTCCCCATGATTGTAACAACTTCATCAATCATTGATTCTGTTACAACCTGGTCCTTCGAACTCAATTTCTCGTTAAAAATTTCAGAAATTCGGGATTCAATATCTGCTATAATCTCGCGTCCTTCTTCACTTGAGCCATAATGAGCATTTATGCTTCTCAGGTAAGTCTGGAGTTTATCGTATGCATCCTCGTCAATATGAAAGATGCTACCACTTATGTTTATTGTGAATGTCTTTTTCATCTTTTTTTATTTTAATATTCGAACACCACTAAAAAGAAACTTATATGCGTGCTTTATGGGTGTATAAAATCATTTCAAATACATTTTTAGTTCAATGCTTAACTCTTTATAGTTGTAACAGCATCTACAAGTTCTTGCCAGGAGCCATCCAGTTCGCCAAGAAAATCCCGACCGGTATCGGTAATGGCATAATACTTACGTGGAGGTCCTTGAGTGGATTCTTCCCAGCGATAGCTGAGTAATCCGGCATTTTTAAGACGAGTCAGCAGAGGATAAAGTGTTCCTTCCACAACGATCATTTTAGCTTCTTTAAGCTTCTTAATAATATCCGAAGCGTAAGCATGATTATTAGAGAGAATGGAAAGAATACAATATTCCAACACTCCTTTTCGCATCTGGGCTTTCGTATTTTCTATCTTCATTTGGAATATGTTTTAAATTCTTGTTTGAATAATTACTGTCTTATTTCTAAAATTCTTTAAAGGGCCTCGATTCACTTTTAAAACAGCTGAATCCTTAGAACTCTTCATCTCACTTTTTATTTCAAGTTTGCTTTTCAAGCTTGCTGCTTCAGTTTTCTCATTCTCCTCTGATGACCAGTCAGATCCAAAAAAATGATCGATACTAAACCAGTTATTGAAATTGATGGCATACTGCATATCTGATTCAAATAAAAAAGAAACCGGATTACAAGGCTGAACCAATTGCGATTTCAAAATTGATGGGCTTATACAGAATCCGATTAACATACCAATCATCGTGATTCTAATTATTCTCCTTTTCATTTCAGATACATTTTAATACAATACCATTCCAAACACACTTGCTTGTTATACAAATATACGTATTAAAAATAGTAATATGCAATACATAGTACCGTTGAGATTTTCACTTTATACCTAAAAAGCCCATTTTAATTGAGCTTTCAAGGCATATTTTTTTTCAAAAAAAATTTAAAGAAGATGATTTAGAGGCTAAATTTGATGGGAAATCTGATTTTCAGACCTAAAAAAGGAAAATAAAAGACAAAAAAAAGACCTGAGCAATGCTCAGGTCTTCTGTATGATATAAAATCGAAATCTTACTCAACTTTAATATAAAACGTTTTTGTTGTAGGATTATCAGATTTATCAACTACTGTACAAGTCAATGTATACTCATTAGCTGGTGCACCAGCTAAAGTCTCAATTAAAAAATTCACATTAAACTCAGCCTTGTCAAGAACAGATGCTGAAGCTGGTTTTTTACTGTTTAATTTTTCATTGAAATCTACAATAAAGTCATTTACAGACTTTGTTTTCTCAGCGAGATTCGTGAAAGTAATAGATTTTAGTTCTTTATTATCACTAATTTTTCCAGAAAAAGTCACTGTTTGCCCTGCTGTAATAGTAGTCGGTGCAGAAGCACTTGTACTCGGGCTTGTAAAATTAACTGTTGGAGCAGTCTCATCAGAACCTCCTCCACCGCCACCACAGCTTAACATACCTAAGGTAAATAACAAAGCCAGTGCGTAGTTTAAAATCTTCATAATTAATATTTATTAGTCAGTTAGTTTAAAATTAGTAGAACATAAAATTACATTATAACAATGAAATTAACAAGCTACAATTAAAAAATAGTTCTTTTTACCTTTCTGAACCAATAAGTACTTATCTGCAATAAGGTGTTCTTTTGTTACCACCAATTCGGCATTGGGCTCTTTCTCCTTATTTAGACTGATTGCATTTCCTTTAAAAAGACGTCTCAACTCACCTTTTGATGGGAAAACTTCTGCTTTAACAGCTAAAAGTTCAACAACATCCACACCATTTTCAAATTCAGACTTATCAACATTAAACTGAGGCACACCTTCGAAAACTGAAAGGAAGGTATCTTCATCAAGTTTACGTAAAGCATCCGCAGTAGCACGACCAAAAAGAATCTGTGAAGCCTCAACAGCCATTTCATAATCTGCTTCTGAGTGAATCATGATGGTCACCTCTTTAGCCAAACGCTGTTGCAATTTGCGCAAGTGTGGTTCTTCTTTGTGCTCTGCAACCAAAGCTTCTACTTCTTCGCGTGAAATAAGGGTGAAAATCTTGATATATTTCTCAGCATCTTCATCAGAGGTATTCAACCAAAATTGGTAAAATTTATATGGTGAGGTGTACTTTGGATCAAGCCAGATATTTCCTGACTCGGTTTTTCCAAACTTTCCCCCATCGGCTTTAGTGATCAAAGGACAAGTAATCGCCCAGGCCTGACCACCTTCTTTACGACGAATCAGTTCAGTACCGGTTGTGATATTTCCCCACTGGTCAGAACCACCCATCTGAAGTTTACAATTCTTCGATTTGTATAATTCAAGAAAATCAGTTCCCTGTACCAACTGGTAAGTAAACTCGGTAAAAGACATTCCGGTTTTAGAGTCAGCACTCAAACGTTTCTTTACAGAATCCTTACTCATCATGTAATTCACTGTAATATGCTTTCCGATATCACGAATAAAATCAAGGAATGAAAAATCCTTCATCCAATCGTAATTGTTCACCATTTCAGCTGCATTATCAGCGTCTGAATCAAAATCAAGAAAACCCGAAAGTTGATTTCTCAAACATTCCTGATTGTGACGCAATGTTGCTTCATCAAGCAAATTTCTTTCCTGAGATTTTCCTGAAGGATCACCAATCATACCGGTTGCACCTCCAACCAAAACAATTGGCTTATGACCCGCAACCTGAAAATGTTTCAGCATCATCACACCCACAAGGTGTCCAATATGTAAAGAATCTGCAGTAGGATCGATCCCCACGTATGCCGATGTCAATTCTTTCTCCAATTGTTCTTCTATACCCGGCATCATATCGTGAATCATGCCACGCCACTGTAATTCTTCTATAAAACTCATCTTTATCGTATTTTATGTCCCTTACGGGATTGTATTATTCAGTAATTATTTTCGGATGACAAAGATAAGAATTTTACCATTGTATCCTTATATCTTCCATCTATTCAACTGCCAAGGAAATCAAACTATAAAGAATTCCTGACACAAGTAAAATATTATAACAAAAGGACAGCATTAAAAACTTAATAAATGTTTTAAACCAGGATTGTTTGTAATAAAATTTCAAAGTTAAAAACAGCTGTAAAGGAATTAAAAAATAAAGGTAAAATGCAAATGGATATATCGCTTTAATCCCTGTCATAATCAGCAACTCACTCAAAATCACCATTACAAAAATAAAAGAGTGAAAGTTTAAGGAGATTAGTAAGTGTTCTAACAAGTAATATTTGCGACGAATATAAAACAATGCCAAAAACAGCGCAAAAAGCGGCAAAATAAATAATAGTGTCTGTGATAATTTTTTAAAAGCATGATCCATCATTAAAGCGGGATTCAAACGACACATATTAATCAACCCCTGTAATTCTTTATTTATAAGCTTCTTTCCACTTTTTACGTATATCGGAGGAGCTTTTGTATCTACGTTTGAAACAGAATCTGTACTTGCATTAAAAGTGAATATTTTGCTTTTACCTCCTAATTCTTTGCCCAGACTATCTACAGCCAAACTATCAACATCAGTTAAATCCTGTGTCAACATTTCATCGAAAAGAGACAAAACCTCAACTTCTTGTCCTCCATCATTCTTAAAGGTTAAATTTTTCGCGGAGTCTGCATCTGGTTTGTGATTGTGAAATAATAACAAAAAAGCAAAAAACGTCAGAAACAAATACAAACGAAAAGGCGGTGTGTATCGGGCTCTTCGCCCTCTCATGAATTCTTTCGTCAGATATCCTGGCTGAGCAAAAAGTGGGACTATAGTATGAAAGAATTTATTATCCAACGATAGGGCATCGCCTAATGATTCTGAAACAACACTGAAAAATGGTCGATGAAAATCTTTGGCTGATTGACCACAATTGGTGCAATATTTACCATCAACAGGATGGTCACAATTGCTACAAAAACCCGTAAAATGGAATTGTTTACGAACAGGAAGTTTTTTGATATATTTTTTAATCTTGGTTCCTTGTTTTTTTATAAGATTTGCTTGCATTTAGTTTCCTAATTAGATTTTTTCGAACTATCTGTTCCCTTCTTAATTTGATTTTCTATCTTCTCCTTAGTCGAAGAAAAATCAGAATCAAAAAAATCGAATAGTGAGTCAGAAATATAAGTCAGAGGTTCGTATAAAAGGCTTTCTTTTTTCTTTTCTTCCGAGATAAAACTGAACCTATCGTTCACATAATTGATTAAGTGCACGACAATACTCAATATTATAATCCCTTTTAATAAACCAAAAGCAACTCCAAAAAGACGGTTTACAAAGCCTAATGCCACAGCCTCTACAACTTTATCTATGATTTTGCCAATCAGATGTATGCCTATCACAATCACAATAAAAGTGACAATAAATGAAATGTACTTCATGTATTGCGATTGATACTTGAAGGTATCCTGAATAACTTCGGCTGTAAAATCAGAAAAATGAATCGCTCCATACACGCCCAGTATCAGAGCAAGCAAAGTTGCAACTTCGTATATAAACCCTTTTGTAAAGCCTTTGTATATGGCATAAATCAAGGGAATACCTAAAATAATGTCGAGTATATTCATTTGGGAATGGTCTTAAATCTTAATACTGAAGATCAAGTCGCCTGATCTTTTTAAACAGATCAAATATAGAGAAAAGTAAACATATTTAACAGCGATTTTATTCATGCAAAAAATACATCGGCGAATTAAATTTAAAATTTCGTTTTGTGAGGAAGGTTTCATAATTTTGCGGGATTAATTAATTTTTTCACAGCTCACAAAGGAGCTATTAATTTAATACTAATATGAATACAGTAGTAAGTGGAATCCGATCAACAGGTAATTTGCACCTGGGGAATTATTTCGGTGCTATAAAGAATTTTGTGCAAATGCAAAATGATAACAATTGCTTCTTCTTTATTGCTGACTGGCATTCCCTGACTACACATCCGACTCCTGCCGATCTTCACAATAATGTAAGACAGGTTTTGGCAGAATATTTAGCTTGTGGAATCGATCCTGAAAAGGCATGTATTTACGTTCAAAGCGATGTTCCTGAAATTACAGAATTGTATCTGTTAATGAACATGAATGCCTATTTGGGCGAGTTGGAACGAACCACATCATTTAAAGATAAAGCGCGTAAACAACCTGAGAATGTAAATGCCGGTTTGTTGACTTACCCGGTTTTAATGGCTGCCGATATTTTAATCCACAAAGCTCAGCGAGTTCCGGTTGGTAAAGATCAGGAGCAGAATCTTGAGATGGCTCGAAAATTTGCTCGTCGTTTCAACAACATATATGGTGAAGAAACCTTCCCAATTCCGCAGCCTTTTTCATTCACTGGCGATTTTGTTAAAATTCCAGGTCTTGATGGTTCAGGTAAAATGGGTAAATCTGAAGGTAATGCCATTGGTTTAGTTGAAGATCCTAAAGATATTCGAAAAAAGGTGATGAAAGCCGTTTCTGATAGTGGTCCAACAGAAATGAATCAAACCAAACCAGAAGCGATTGAAAACCTGTTTACATTGATGAATGTGGTTTCAACAAAAGACACCTATGATTTCTTCAATGATAAATACAACAATTGTGAAATTCGCTATGGCGATTTAAAAAAGCAATTGGCTGAAGATATCATCAACTTTAATGCGCCTATTCGCGAAAAGTTTTTAAATATTTATCAGGATGATGAGTACCTAAGAAAAGTAACTCGTATGGGTGCTGAGAAAGCTCGCGAGAGTGCAGCTAAAACGCTTGAAGAAGTACGCAGACTAATCGGTTTCCGTAAATTCTAAAACGGTATTTAAAAGATAATTTTAGAGCTATCCATCGGGTAGCTCTTTTTTTTGCACAAATTATAAAAGGTGTATATCAAAAAAACTCCGATGCCAGCGACATCGGAGTTATTCATTTCTTGATTCTCAATTACTCTTTAATCTCAGAAATTGATTGAGAGATATTGATACAATAATCACCAATCTTCTCACATTCTGAGAAAATATCGTTGTAAATGATACCTGCTTTATATTCGTATTTCTTTTCTTTCACATCGTTTAAATGCTGCTGCTTAAGAATCGTACGGAATTCGTCAATTTCTTTCTCTGCCTCGTAAGCTTTCTTAGTCAGCACATCCTCAAAGTTCCTCTCTGTATTATTATACATCACAGTTAAGGCCTCGTCAACCAATTCAAACATTTTATTCAAATTATCACGAACTTCCTGTGGGAACCATGCTTTTTGTTCTCTCTTACGATAAAGGGCTTTAGCAATATTAAGCATCGAATCACCCATACTCTCTATATCGTCAACCATTTTGAAAAATGCACGAACGCGTTTCGAACTTAGAGAACTCAATCGGGTTTCAGACACCTTTGTCAGATAGTCTGCAATTTGCACCTCCATATCATCGTTCTCATCTTCTAGCTTATCTATCTTCTCAAAAAGTTTATTAAAATTCTTATCATTAGTTTCATTAAACGCCTCTTTTACGTAACTAAACATGTGCTTAGTATGTTTTGCATAAAGACTAATCTCCATCTTAGCTTGAAATAATGACGCTTCAGGCGTTGATAACATACCTGTTTTAATATGCTTTAACTTGAATACTTCTTCTTCTTTCTCGTTTGTAGGCACCAATTTGGTCACGACTTTCACAATAAATTTGGCAAACCAAATCAGAATCAACACATTTAAAATATTGAAAATGGTATGAAATAACGATAGAGATACTGGTACAGCAGCAATTGTTACTGAAGCAAGAGCAGGGTCGGTTTCTAAAGGGTTACCTCCTCCAAGCCACATATTAAGTGCTGCAATTCCCTTAAGGAAAAAAGGTAAAATCATCAGCATCCAAAAAACACCAAAAGTATTAAAAATCAAATGAGCACGAGCTGCACGTTTGGCAGAGGTATTTGCCACCATAGCTGCAAGATTAGCCGTAATTGTTGTCCCAATATTCTCACCAAGGACCATAGCTGCTGCCATATCAAAGCTAATCCATCCACTATTACACATTACAAGAGTAAGTGCCATTGTCGCCGATGAAGATTGAATCAAAATGGTTAAAAGTGTTCCAATTCCAGCAAATAATAAATACGATAAAAAACCTAAATCCGTATAGGAAGTTAAGAAATTCAATATGGCTGGGTTATTCTTTATATCAGGCATCGACTCCTTAAGAAACTGCAAGCCGATAAACAATAGTGCAAAGCCGATTACCAATTCACCCCAATTCTTTCTAGAACGGTTACCCGAAAAAAGCAGAGGTAAACTTAAACCAATCAATGGTAAAGAAATGGCACTCATACTTACTTTAAACCCAAGCAAGGATATCAACCAGGCTGTAACAGTGGTTCCAATATTGGCTCCCATAATAACACCCACAGACTCTACTAATGAAAGTAAACCTGCATTCACAAAACTAACTACCATTACCGTAGTTGCAGATGATGACTGAATAAGTGCTGTTATTAAAACACCCGTCATAACACCCTTTACTCGATTTGATGTCATAGCTGACAAAATCGATCTCATTTTTTCTCCTGCTACTTTTTGGAGAGCCTCACTCATCAACTTCATTCCGTAAAGGAATAATCCTAAGGATCCTATGAGTGTTAAGAAATCACTTAACCCGTAATTCATAATTAGTCTAAATTTATTTGTTTTTCAGTCAATTAGTTCTCTTTTTGGGCTGGCAAAAATATAGGATATTTAGAGACAAACTAATTTTTTACCGCAAAAAACTCAATTGTTAACATTAACTTAACCTTGGCTTGAAACCTAAATAATTTTAAAACTTAAGCTTGCTCAATTTTACCACTATACTTATATAGTGAATTCCTTATATTTCACTCTTTAAGCTTAATTCCATTTTTACAATTATTAATTAAACTTAAATTCCGCCTCATATTATCCAATTATCGAAGTGTACTCAAGCGATAAGCCTTTTTGCTTTTGAAATAAAGATATTAAGTCGTATTTTCGCCAAAATGATGTCAAGTCATTTTTTATACCTAATATTAAACTAACAATCAGTTAGATATATAAACAAACACTTCAATTGAGAAGATTCAAAGATAGATTTTAAGATATGTGGAATAGGATTGCGGGAGTTATTCTCAGAAATAGAATATTATTAATAGTCCTTATCGGACTGATGACCATCTTTATGGGTTACAAAGCTCAATTTGTTGAGATGTCATATCAACATGCTGAACTTTTGCCTTCTGACGATCCGGCCTCCATCGATTATAGAAACTTTCATGAAACATTTGGTCAAGAAGGCAATGTGATGTTCTTTGCCATTCAGGATAGTAATTTTTACCAACTGGACAAAGTCAACGATTGGATTGCTCTTGGTAATGATCTAACTAAACTAGATGGTATTGATGCTGTCGTTTCCATTGCACATACATATAATATCACAAAAAATAAAGAAAAGAAAAGATTTGAGTTTCAATCGATTTTTCCTAAAAAACTAAGGTCTCAAAAAGAACTGGATAGTATTGCACTTATTGCAGAGTCTTTACCCTTTTATAAAGGCAGTTTAGTCAACAACAATACTCACACCTATCTGATGGCAATCACTGTTAATGGGAGAGTTATGGGATCGAAGGCGAGAGAACCACTTATAAAAGCTGTGCACGAGAGATCTGAGGCTTTTGCTCAAAAACATAGCCTGCAAATGCGATACTCAGGCTTACCTTATATCAGGGTGGTTATGGCTCAAATGATAAAGAAAGAAATGAATATGTTTATTCTTCTTTCCTTATTGGTTACGGCTATTATTCTTTTCTTGTTCTTCCGCTCATTCAAAGTCGTTTTCTTTTGTATGCTGGTTGTTGGCTTAAGCGTTATTTGGGCTGTTGGGTCAATGGTCCTTTTCGACTACAAAATTACACTACTGACCGCCATGTTACCCCCTCTTTTAGTTGTAATTGGTATTCCCAACTCCGTCTTTCTTATCAATAAGTATCATGGCGAATACGTTCGCCATCGCAACAAGATTAAAGCCCTGCAGCGCGTTGTTTCCAAAATTGGAAATGCAACCTTCTTAACTAACTTGACTACAGCCTCTGGTTTTGCAACCTTCATTATCACATCAAGTAAAATTCTAAAAGAATTTGGAGTTGTAGCCTCTTTGAACATTATGGTTGTGTTTGTTTTATCATTGGTACTTATCCCAATTATTTTTAGTTTTCTGGCACCACCAGACAATAAAGCCACTCAACATCTCGATAATAAGTTTATCAACAAATTTGTTTCAACTCTAGAAAAAATAGTATTATACCATCGTAAAGCAGTCTATTTCATCACAGGTTCACTGGTAATTTTGGGTATTATTGGTATCAGCCAAATAAAGAGCACAGGCTACATGGTTGATGACCTCCCTCATGATAATACCATCTATCAGGATTTAAAGTTTTTTGAAGAGAATCTTGATGGTATTATGCCTCTCGAGGTTGTGGTTGAAACGAATAAAAAAAATGGTGCTCTTAAACTCTCAACTCTTAAACGCATTGAGGAATTAAACGACTCTTTAAAACAATACCCTACAATTTCTGCTTCACTATCACTGGTTGAAGGGGCTAAATTCGCCCATCAAGCCTACTACAATGGCAAAGAAAAATATTACAAAATGCCGAGTAGTAATGTGAAAAACATCATCCTGTCTTATCTCTCAAAAGCAGATATGAAAGGTGATGTCAATATTTTTGATTCCTTTATCGATTCTACCCAAACTCAAACACGCATGAGTTTCAGAATGAAAGACATTGGAACCACAAAAATGGAGCAGATGGAGAAAGTTATTCTGGGGCATGTTAATGAGATTTTCCCAAAAGACAAATACACAGTTACTGTAACGGGATCAAGTATTGTCTTTTTTAAAGGAACGCAATACCTAATTAAAAATCTATTCTTAAGTCTGGCACTGGCAGTTGTACTGATTGCCTCTTTTATGGCCTGGATGTTTTCATCGAAAAGAATGGTATTGGTAGCTCTTATTCCCAATTTGATTCCTTTAATAATTACGGCAGCCTTAATGGGGTATTTTGGTATTCCGATTAAAGCCTCAACCATACTGGTCTTTAGTATTGCATTTGGTATCTCAGTAGACGATACCATCCATTATCTGGCAAAATATCGTCAGGAACTTAAAATAACCAATTGGAGTATTCGAAATTCGGTGGTTCTGGCACTTCGCGAAACAGGACAAAGTATGATGTATACCTCTATCATCCTATTCTTTGGTTTTGGTATTTTCTCGTTATCCGAGTTTGGAGGAACAGTATCTTTAGGCGTTTTAGTTTCAGTAACCTTGTTATCGGCGATGCTCTCAAATTTGATTCTTTTGCCGTCATTACTACTCACTCTTGAACGATTGATCACTAACAAATCGTTTAAAGAACCTCTGTTACATATCTACAACGAAGAGGAAGATATTGAGTTGGACGACTTAAAAATTGCTTACTCCGAGACCAAAGAGAAAGAAGAAGAGGAAATCGGCATTTAAACAGATTCAAGTACAAAAGATAATAAACCCGGTAGTTTACAACTATCGGGTTTCTTGTTTTTATGCATTTGATACATACTACAAATCAGGAATATGACAAATATCATATTGCTTATTTAAAATCTTTCTTAATTTAAACAGATTAAATAAAGATAAATCATCAAAACTTAAAAAATCAATATATCATGTCAAATTTTGGAATCAAAGAAAGTCTCAAACGGTTAGGAATATCAGAGGTAAATTCAGGAGTTACAACAGGAACACAGTGGTTCGAATGTAAAGGAAATACAACAAGTTCGTACTCTCCAATTGATGATACTGAGATTGCAAAAGTTGTAAACGCTGATATAAACGACTACGAGAAAGTTCTGGACACAGCTCAGGAAGCATTTAAACAATGGCGAAAAGTTCCGGCACCTGCCCGTGGCGAAGTAGTCAGACAAATAGGAAATGCCTTACGTGAAGCAAAGGAAGATTTGGGAAAACTGGTCAGCTTCGAAATGGGTAAAATCTACCAGGAGGGTTTAGGCGAAGTTCAGGAGATGATTGATATTTGTGATTTTGCTGTTGGCCTTTCGCGTCAACTTTATGGTTTTACCATGCATTCAGAACGCCCCGATCATAAGATGATGGATCAATATCATCCACTAGGTGTTGTTGGTGTTATTTCTGCCTTTAATTTTCCCGTAGCCGTTTGGGCTTGGAATGCCATGATTTCTGCAGTTTGTGGTGATGTAGTCATTTGGAAACCCAGTTCGAAAGTTCCTCTTTGTGCAGTGGCATGTCAAAATATTATACAAAAAGTTTTGAAAGCTAATGATGTACCCGAGGGAGTATTTAATTTGGTTGTGGCCAAATCATCAGTAATGGGTGATAATTTTATCGAAGACAAACGTGTACCACTTATTTCTGTTACGGGATCTACTGCTATTGGAAAGCGTGTTGCTGAGAAAGTTGGGGCTCGTTTGGGAAGAACCATTGCCGAATTGGGAGGAAATAACGCCATCATAATTGCTCCGTCAGCAGATTTAGATATGGCTATTCCAGCTATCGTGTTCGGATCGGTTGGAACAGCGGGTCAACGATGCACCTCTACCCGACGCTTAATTATACACGAAGATATTTACAACGATGTCAAAAATCGCCTTTTAAATGCTTATGCTCAGGTTGAGAAAAAAATTGGCAACCCACTTGATCCAAACACCCTCGTCGGACCGGTTATCGATAAAGATGCTGTTGAAATCTACAAAACAGCCCTATCCGAAGTCAAAAAAGCAGGCGGTCAAGTTGTATTTGGCGATAAGGTTCTGAAAGGCAACTATGTTCTGCCAAGTTTCTGCGAAGTTGAAAATCATTGGCAAATTGTTCAGGATGAATCATTCGTTCCGGTTCTGTATATTATGAAATATAAAACACTTGACGACGCCATAGCTATGCACAATGATGTACCTCAAGGTTTATCTTCTTCAATCTTTACGATGAATATGCGAGAAGCTCAAACTTTCCTATCAACAGTAGGTAGCGACTGTGGTATTGCAAATGTAAATATTGGAACCTCGGGAGCCGAAATTGGTGGTGCTTTTGGTGGCGAGAAAGAAACCGGTGGCGGACGAGAATCAGGATCCGATGCATGGAAAACCTATATGCGTCGCCAAACCAATACCATTAATTATGGCACAGATCTCCCACTTGCTCAGGGCATCAAGTTCGATCTTTAAAATTAAGATTTAATCGATATAAAAAACCTCTCAACGGATATTAGTTGAGAGGTTTTCATTTGTATTGTATTTTACGAATTAATTAGCCAGCTCTTTATAACCAATTAATGCCGCTTTTCTCAATTCGTTTTTCTGCTCAGGGGTCAAACCTTTCTGACCTTTAAAAGCTTCTCTCTCCCATGATCCATACATGGGATTTGGCAGAATAATAAAACGCTTACCAAAATCAGCTTTGTGAGCATCCACAGAATCAAAGCCATACTCTGTACTTCTATCCTCAAAAAGCTCATCAAAATCACCAATATTATCACCTGCCAAAATTAAAATCTCATGCGTTTCCGTCACCTTATTTCGACGAACTGTTTTAACACTAGTATCGGTTTTTAATAACATATGAGCCTCATCAGCAAAAGGAAAACCCAAGGCCTTAAGGTTTTGAAGTGTAACCGCTGTTTCAGCAACTGATCTGTTTGAAATATAAAAGGTTTCAACACCTTTTGATTCTGCGAATTTTAAGAATTCAAGCGAACCCGGAGTCGGACGAGCTGCTGCCTTCGATGTCCACTCGTTCCATAATTCTTTCGAGAATGCTTTTCCCGTTCTGATTGAATAAGCTTCAAAAGGACTATTATCAAGAACGGTTTCATCAATATCAACAACAACGGCTTTGGGTTTATTATTTTTTGATTCGGCTAAATTTGCAACTAAGGATTGTTTTGCAAAATTATAGGCTTGATAATACAAAGCTCTGCATTCCGAAGCTCTCTGATACCAAAGAGTCGACATGATCAGATAATCATTTTGTTGATTTTGGACTTTTGTATCGGCTGGAAGGGGGTTACTACATGAAGCTAAAACGAGTGCAAAAACAAATAGAGCATAAATATGTTTCTTCATATCAATTGAAATTTTATGTTTAAATTGGGATGAATTTACAAAATGGTTTTGCATCACGAAGATAAAAACAAAATCAGTTCAATCTGATGTCAGTAAATTAATTTATAAATTTTATTAAAGATCCCTGTAACTTTTCAAAAAGCTATTCGTTTTAGAGAAGAATACCTATGAAACTCGAAGAGTACAATATAAGCGTCGATCAACACTCTGATGGAGTCTTTCGTTTTATCCTAAAAAATATTAAAGATGAGGATAAGGCGCGTGATATTGTACAAGATAGTTTCGAAAAACTTTGGCGGAATGTCGAGAATGTTAATTTTCTGAAGGTAAAGTCGTACCTGTATACAACGGCCTACCGAACCATGATTGATTTGATCAGAAGGGAAAAACGAAAAGAAGACTTTGATCAGGTAGATGTGAGTATTTACTCACACTCGCAACATTATACCGGTTTAAAAGAGATACTCGATCAGGCACTTGAACGACTTTCAGACATCCAACGATCCGTGGTTCTGCTCCGCGATTATGAAGGCTACAATTATCAGGAAATTGCTGAAATTACAGAGCTTTCTGAATCACAGGTTAAGGTGTATATCTACCGGGCAAGAAAAAAAATGAAAGACTATATTGGTCAGATGGAAAGTGTAATTTAAATAAAAACAGTCAGTATAAAATAATGAGAACGATTAACAGAGATAACTACGAAGAATTTTTCATCGATTATATCGAAGGAGAATTGAATGCCGAAGAAAATTTGACATTGCAGTCGTTTCTTGCGCTTAATCCGGATTTGAAGGACGAATTAGAGGAGATGGCAGATTTCGATTTCACGCTTGAATCTGCTGATATTAATGCAAATAAACCAGATCTTAAAGACATTCCTTTTCAGACTAATTTTGATGATTTTTGTATTGCTCTTATCGAAAATGACTTAGATACGTACGATAAAAAGGCTTTTGAAGAATTCATAGCCACACATCCCGATAAACAAGTTGACCTCGACCTGTATCTTAAAACAAAACTGAAAGCTGACTCAACACTTATTTTTAAGGATAAAAAGAGCTTAAAAAGAAGAAATAAAAGTTTGGTCATCAAACAACTTATTTATACTAGTCTTGCAACGGCAGCTTCAATTGCCATTCTATTCACAGTTTGGACAAGCGAAATTGGGAAGAATCCTGCCGATCCCCAATACAAACAATTTTCTCAAAACACACCCATACAAATTTCAACTCCAGATTCCTTAAAAAAGGATATTCTTAAAGAATTGGAAACAGCAGAAAAATTTGGAAATACTTCTAATTCAAAAAATGTTAAGGAAACCATACCTAACAAGATTAAAGGTAAAATTCAGAATAAACAGATAAATAAGATAGATGCTTTACCCATTAAAGCTGCAATCTCTCCCCAACAAATGGTTGACAAAATTGAAGTAACACAACTTGTTGCTGAAAACAAAGTTGTTCCTATTAAAAATTCAACTGAATTAAACCTCATATTGAATAAACACAAGGAAATTACGCCTGAGAAAACAGAAAACACAGGACTTGCCATGCTGGGGCTTTCATGGAAAGCGAGTAAGGGAGAAAATGAAGTCAAGGAAAAATCTACTCTGCTTAAAATTGCAAGCTATGGAGTTAATAAAATTGGACAACTAGCTGGGAAAAAAATCAATCTTGAAAAAAAATATGACCCTAAGACGGACAAAACACGAGTAGCATTTAACACCTATGGTATTGGATTTTCAACTCCTGTAAAATAAATTTAAGATTCCTTCACATCACCTGTAACAAATCGGCAACCACTTCGTCTTATTATTGATTTTAAACTTTATCAAAGTATAAATTTAAATCTGATCAGATCACAATCCAATATTTTAAAACAAACATCCATTGATGGAAAAGAATCACAGTTAGATTCTCTTTTAAATAAACGACTGAAATTTTAACGATATGAAAAAATACCTACTGATATTATTTGCATTAATACTGGCCTTGGGAAGTCAGGCACAGGTTGCTAAAGACAGTTTAAAAACTGACAGTATCAAAAAAAAGAAAATTATAATTGAAGATAATTGGTCAAACAAAAAGCAAAAAAAAGCTAAAAGGCCTGAATACCGAGCGCCTGAATCTCAAAAGAAAAATACAGCTTATAAAGACACCACTGATATAAAAGTTCTTAATAAAGACTTTATACAGGTAATGGAATCGGGAAAAGGAACCAAAGTCAAAATCAGAGGAATTGGTGACTTTGAAGATGATTCTGATACAACAAAAATCAGAATTGGTCGTAAGCAAATCAATATTATTGATGGCTGGCATGGGACCCGAATTCGAATAGAGAAAGTGCGTCGATGGGATGAAGAAACAAAAACCTACAAGAAACCAACATTTAGAGGTCACTGGACAGGTTTTGAGATGGGAATCAATGCTTTTACAAATTCAGACTATTCAGATTATGCGGCAGGTGATAAAGATTTTATGGATCTGAACTTAGCAAAATCTATTGCAGTAAACCTCAACTTCCTGCAGTACGACATCAGTCTGCAAAAAAACAAAACCAATATTGGCTTGGTTACCGGTATGGGGCTTGAATGGAATAATTACCGTTTTGATCAGGACATCACGCTGCAAGAAATCGATGGTAAAATCTATCCCAATCCCATTAATCCCGATTGGAGTGTGAGAAAATCAAAGTTGACTTCACTTTACTTAACTGTTCCATTATTGCTTGAGTTTCAAATTCCTGTAAAGAATGATCATAAAATACATATGTCAGCAGGTTTAGTTGGTGGCTTACGATTGGGAACACACACAAAAATAAAATACAAGAAAAACGGAAATACGCATAAGGATAAAGACCGAGACGATTACAATCTGCAAGCTTTTCGTTACAGTGCTCAAGTCCGTTTAGGCTACAGAGCGATTAACCTCTTTGCAAACTACGGAATGACGGATTTATTCAGAAACAATAAAGGACCGGAACTAACCCCATATACCATCGGTTTAACATTAGTTCGATTTTAGATAAATTAAATATTTTTTTAAAGAGCGCTTTACCACAAGTATAGCGCTCTTTTCTTTTGTGAATTCTCATATTAAGATGATGAACAACAAAAAATGTCGGATTAATGTTTTATATTGCACTTGCAAATTCAATTACTCGTTCTTGTTCTTATCGTTAACACAATATTCATGCAATGCCTGATCGAGAAAGAGAAGTTGGTTAAACTAACATAAAGCTGAATTCTTATTTGTGAAAAGGATTATCTACATATTTATTACTCTTTGTCTTATTACTAAGACAAGTTTTGCCGTTTCCAGCCCTCAATCCAAAATCGATAGTCTTAATAAACTATGTACTCAAACTGCAGGACGTGAAAGGTTGGAAAATTTTCTTGAGCTCAGTAGAGGTTATTGGGAAATCGACCCTCCTCGTGCGATTCAATTATCCAATGAAGCTCTTGCCCTAGCTAAAAATCTCGATTATAATGAAGAGGCTGCTAAAGCCATGTATTATTTGGGGTGTGCCTACCACATCAACAATCAGTATGATTTGTCCTTAACATTTCTTCTTGATGCCTATCGATTTTCAAACCAAAATAAGTTTCTCGATACCAATGCCAAAGTCGCTCTTCAATTAGGAATTGTCTATTATCAATTGGGGAAATACAAGAAATCTTTTACATTCTCACAAGAAGCTTATGATACCTTTAATCATTTAAATGATAAAAGAGGCTTAGCCAGATGCTGGAGTCTGATGGGATTGTACTACAAATCGCAGAATCTGGATGATTTTGCTTTAGATTATTTAGATCGGGGATTAAAATCAGCTAAAGAAATAAATGACGATGAACTCATCTGTAATGCCCTTAATGATTTAGGGACATTCTATACCGAAACAGGAAATATTCTGGAGGCCATTAAGGTTTATAAAGAAGCCGTTAGCTACCATCGTGATAACAGCTTAAACTATAATGTTGGCTTATTCGAATTAAATTTAGGAGTACTGTACCTAAGACACAACGAGAATGAAAAGGCACTTTCCCATTTGAATAAGGGTTATATTATTGCCAATAAATTAAAATCACACCGCTTATTTAGTTCATATTATGATTTTCTATCCCAATATTATACCAACAAGAAACTCTATTCTGAAGCCTTAAGCACCTATCAAAAAGCACAGGCTTATAAAGATACAATTATTGCCGATCAGCAAAGCAATAAGATTACAGATTTAGAAGTTCGTCAGGCCACACGAAACAAAGAAATTGAAAATCAAAAACTAAGAGAAGACAATCAGAAACAGGAAGTTGAGATATTTCGTCAGTATGTACTAAGTTTATCCATCGTTCTTGCCTTAATTACCGGAATCTTTATTTTATTTATTCGTTATCGTAACAACCGAAGACAAAGTGATATTCTCGAACTCGAAAAAAGCATGGCTGATCAGCATGCTAAAGAGATGTTTGCAAAAAAAGAAGCCCTGCAAAGAAGTGAGGAAGCTTTAAAAGCGGCAAACGAAACAAAGGATAAAATGTTTTCATTGATTGCTCACGATCTAAGAGGATCAGTTGGAAATATCAGCAATGGACTTAGAATGCTTTTGACCGAAGAAGATCTTGTTATTTCCGAGCAAGAAAGTAAAGAATTTTTAGGCTCACTTTTCCATTCTGCTGACAATTCATACGAACTCCTTGAAAATCTATTGGCCTGGGCTAGAAATCAAAGTCACTCAATTACTCCCAACTTAGAAATGGTAGACTTGGATTCAATTATTCTTTCAAACCTGGAACTACTTTCAGAATTGAGCAGAATCAAAGCCATTAGGCTCTATACATCAACAGAAAACAAAGTTGATATTTTCTGTGATCGAAATATGGTGCATACCGTACTTCGAAATTTCATATCCAATGCAATCAAATTCACCAACAAAGGCGGAACAATTGAAATTCGAACAGAAGTAAAAGAACACTTTGTAAGCATATCGGTTATCGATGATGGTGTTGGTATGCGTAAAGATCAGATTCAGAATATTCATAAAGGATTTACAACTGATGGTACGGCTAACGAAAAGGGAACCGGAATTGGATTAGCCCTGTGTCGCGACTTTCTTTCCAAAAATAATGGCTGGTTTAATGTTAGCAGCGAAGTTGACAAAGGAAGCACATTTACTTTTACTGTACCTCGACGTCCCTTAACCAAAAGAAAATTCTCAGAATTAGTCAAAGAAGAAGACAGCTATTCTCTTCTAAATATTTAAATTTAGACTTTTGAAACCTAGTCGTATATTAAACGTATGGGATTCTGATTTCGTAAAATACTTAAACTAAATTTAAAAATAATGAGACTTCTCTTAATTAGTAACTCAACCAATCCTGGTGAAGAATATTTAGATTACCCCAAGAATAATATCAAAGAATTTTTAGGGAATAAACCCGTAAAGGCTCTATTCATTCCTTATGCCGGAGTCACAGTTTCTTTTGACGATTACGAAGCAAAAGTTAAACATCGATTCAACGAAATTGGGCATGATATTGTATCTATCCATCATTTCGAAGATCCGATTAAAGCTGTGGAAGAAGCTGAAGCCATCGTTGTTGGTGGCGGAAGTACCTGGAACCTATTGCATATGGTTCATAAATTTAACTTGACCGATGCCATTCGCAACAAGGTTATAAATGACAAAGTGCCGTATATTGGATGGAGTGCCGGTTCAAACCTAACTTGTCCTACAATTAAGACGACCAACGATATGCCAATTATCGATCCTCTGGGATTTGAGGCTTTAAACCTGATTCCATTCCAAATCAATCCACACTATCTGGATAAAAACCCGGAAGGACATGGTGGAGAAACCCGTGAAGACCGAATTAATGAGTTTTTGGTTATTAATCCCGATATGTATGTGGCAGGTTTGCGTGAAGCAACCATGTTTTTAGTTGAGGATGGCAAAATCAGTTTAATTGGAGACAGAAGCTGTCGCATTTTCAAAAATGGTTCAGACCCATATGAACTTAAAGCTACAGACGATTTCAATTTCCTGATGTAACAAGATAATTAGTATCAAAATTCATGCGACTTTCTCAATCGAGGAAGTCGCATTTTTATTTTCTATAACATTCGGTACTTTATAAGAACTAACTGACAAATCGGACACTCGTCTCTTATTTATAAAAAAACTGTTTTAACTTTGCGGCCATAAAATACATATCATCTTAGTTCACCTATGGATTTATTATCATCAAGTTATTTCGTTCTATTTTTAATCGTAGCAATCGGTTTTATAATTGGAAACATCAAAATCAAAGGCATCTCCCTTGATGTATCAGCAGTAATCTTTGT
Source organism: Ancylomarina salipaludis (assembly GCF_004122035.1). Taxonomy (GTDB): domain Bacteria; phylum Bacteroidota; class Bacteroidia; order Bacteroidales; family Marinifilaceae; genus Ancylomarina; species Ancylomarina salipaludis. The sequence continues at coordinate 35,108 of NZ_SAXA01000016.1, read as the reverse complement.
TGCCTTGGTTTTTGGGCATTTGGGAGTCAGTATTCCCATCGATATTCAAAAAATTGGACTTACACTTTTTATTTTTACCATTGGTATACAGGCAGGTCCAGGTTTTTTTGAATCATTTCAAAAAAATGGTCGTCAGCTTATTATTCTGGCCTTTGTACTCATTTCCAGCGCATCACTAATCACTGTCGGTTTGGCTTATGCATTTGATGTCGATCTTAAAATAGCTATTGGTTTACTTACAGGCTCATTAACAAGCACGCCGGGTTTAGCAGCTGCTATTGAAAGCACGGGCTCAACACTTTCATCAATTGGTTATGGTATCGCTTATCCTTTTGGAGTTATTGGCGTCATCTTATTTGTTCGATTGTACCCCAAATTGGTTGGTGTAGATATTGACAAAGAAGCAAAACAATTGGAGGATGAAGATCTGAAAAAACATCCTGAATTATTCAATAGAAACTTCGTTGTTGAGAATGAGAAAATAGTTGGGAAAAGCATTCGTGAGCTTAAAGTACGTGCTATGACTCAAGCGAATATCACACGCATTATGCATGAGGGAACAACCATTGTTCCTAGTCCCAATACGATTCTTCACAAAAATGATATCATTAAACTGATTGGAAGCGAACAGGCACTTGAAAAAGCTAAAATTTTAATTGGCGAAGAAACTCAGGAAGAAATTCCGCTAAGCATTGATTATGTCGTTGAAACAATTCTTGTCACCAACAAAGAAGTTGTAAACAAAACCATCGGGCAACTCAATGTGCTTTCAAACTACAATGCCCGAATCACACGAATCAGACGATCCGGAATTGATATCGCTCCCAGCTCAAAATCGGTAATTCGTTTTGGAGATAAATTAGTTGTGGCATGCGGAACCGGAAATATCAACAACATCCGTCACCTGTTTGGCAACGATGTAAAAAAACTATCCGATACCGATTTTTTTCCTATCGCCACGGGTATTGTCTTAGGTGTATTAGTTGGGAAACTCAAAATCTCTTTTTCTGATGACTTTACATTCTCATTAGGACTAACCGGTGGTGTTTTAATGGTCGCTCTCGTTCTGAGCAGAATTGGCAAAACCGGACCCGTTTTGTGGACTATGTCGGGGTCAGCTAACCAATTGCTTCGCCAATTGGGTTTGCTTATGTTTTTGGCTGTAGTAGGGACCAGTGCAGGATCTAAACTTGTCGAAACCTTTCAGGAATCGGGCATGCTACTTTTTGGTATTGGAATCCTCATCACCCTTATTCCGATGCTCATCACAACACTTATCGGTCACTATTGGCTCAAAATGAACCTGCTTAATCTGCTTGGAGCTCTCACTGGAAGTATGACCAGCACACCGGGTTTAGCAGCTGTAGATGGCATGACTGATTCCAATGCTCAGGCCATAGCCTACGCAACGGTTTACCCCATTGCCATGGTCTTTTTAATTGTTTGTGTCCAGCTTATTAGTATGATCTAAAAAAGTACATTTATAAAAACAGCGCTTACCCAATGGATAAGCGCTGTTTTTTATATCACTAAGATTGATTAAAAACCTCTCTGCTTACTTTCTAATTTCTGCATTTCAGCTTCATAAGTTTCTTTAAACTTATTGTAATCGTAGTCAACTTTCAATTTTTCGTCCTGAGATAATTTTAGCTCGATTGCTTTTTCTAAATCTTCGGCACTCATTTCAAGAGCAATATACGTCTTGTATTTGTTTTGAGTTGTACGAGTTTGCTTCTCGCAAATAACCTTAATGTTATTCAACTGCTGATTAATAACTTCACGAGTCAGGCCTTCATAACGCTCTTCAACCTGTTCAACATTATTTAGCTCTGTTGAATTCACGTAACTATCAATGGTTCCTTTTATAGTTGATGCAATCAAAGTTGCCAACTCAGCACGTGCATTAGTTCCCGCTTTTTTCTTAGATACCATCTGATCCAAGCTTTCGCCAATTGCAGAGGCTCTAAAATGCTTTTTGTCACTTTGATACTCACTACCTGTACAGTGCACTTCTATCAATTCTTCTCCCTGCGACTTTGTCGAAACTAACTTTTCACTAGAACCACAAGATGTTAATCCTGCTGTCATTATTATCCCTAATCCCAGGATAAATGTCTGTTTTAAATTATTCAATTTCATAGTTTTCAATTTTTACTTCAGTTTCAAAATCTATTGTATATATAGCTTTAATACTAACTGATTTTTTATACTTAATAAGTTAAATCTGCTACAGATCCAACTGATTCAGTTTTGGTATTATGGTATTGTGTATTTCTTCAACAGCTTGTTCGTAAGCCTCTTTCACAGCATAATTATAGCTCACAGGTTTCATTCCTTTCACCTCGTAAATGGCATCGTTAAAAATCTCAAAACCCGATTTTAAATCAGTCAATGAGAAAAAACAATCCAAATAAACGATATGCACCTTATAGTTCCGTCCCTCTTTTATCTCTCCCTTGGTTACATTTGTTTTAACATCAAGAATTACATTGGCACTATCTTTATCATTGGTAAATGAAAAGAAATTTTCGGATAATTCTTTTTTTATCGCATTCTTGAGAATTGATCTACTGGAATCTTCCCCAAATATTTTCTCACTAAAAAGCATATAGGCTTTCAAACGTTCCACATTTAAAATAATGTCACATTGAGGAACTAATTCCGGAGTTAAAAACATTTTATAAAGCTCAAAATCTTCATCATCCGGATTCAATAGTGTTGACACATCCAATGCAACCGCAACTTTCTGAAGCTTCTGTTTAGATGTAACGCGTATCAATTGAGATGCTGCATATCCAAACTCATCGGTATTGACCGATTTATTCAAAAGCCCTTCGCCCACAACAAACTTGAAACTTAAAGGTAAATTCACGAGTTCAGTTTCGCCCTCATCTGTCAGCCAATTGGCCTTAACTAAAAAAGGCTCCTTCACTGCGGTTGAAATTTCTATCTTAATATTCTTTTTTACAGGAACAAGCTGAATGCCGGAATAAATATTCTGAATACGCTTATAAATCTCAGTTCCTAAATTCAACGATCCTTCAAAAGTCATTACCGACAAGTCCTCATCAAGATGCGTCTTAACGGCATCAATTGCTTTTATGTAATAAGTTAAAGCCTGAATAATATCCCGTTCTTTCTCATAGCTCTGAGCTTCCTCAAAATAATTTTGAGCCATTTTTTTAGCCTTATTCAGTTTTAATCTTTGCAATAATGCAAATTGACTTTTCGAGAAACGATAATACTCCCAGTACTCATTTCCCCTTTTATTATCCCATGAAGCAACCAATTCGTATCCCTCTAATTCCTGAACCAATGAAGTTTGAACTTTGGATTCAAACTCCTCTTTAAAACCGGAATGATCTTCGAATTGATGCAAAACTGAATTGGAAGAAATCTGAATAGAAATTTGAGAAGCTAAATCTTGCAAAGCTTTATTTTTTGCCACCTCCATATAATTAGACACGCCTTTGTTTACAACGGAAATACCAATATAATATTCCGAAGAAACAGGCCGATTTTTAATCCATTTCGGGGCTCGTCTACCTGCAAAGCTATTACTTACAATAATAAGTAGGGAAAAACATAAAAAATAGCGTAAAAGTCTAATCATAGTATTTGATTTGGATGAAATTTAAAGTTAGATATTCTTTGCTAAAAACATATTACTGACTAAACGATTATTCATCCTTATGTAATATTTTCTCAATATTTCGTAAAATCAAATTCGACTCAAACCCTCTCGATTGTGCAAAACGATAAAGCTTTGCCTTTAATTTATAAGGATCCTCTTCGCGTGTACTTTTCATTTTTGCACGAAGCATCTCCTCAAGGTTATCCTCATAAATTTCCTTTGATATGCTATCAAAAGCCTCCATAATCAGATATTCAGGAATTTGCTTTTGCTTAAGATGATGCGAAATTTTAATGCGCCCCCATTTATTAAACTTATACTTATCACGCACATAAAAACCTGTATATCGTTTTTCATCAATAAACTTATCATCTATCAAAGACTGAATAATTTTATCCTGATCGTCATAAGACAAATTCCAATTCTCAAGTTTTTTCCGAATATCCGAACAACACTTTTCTTGTCGGCTGCAAATAAATTGCATCTTCGAAAGTGCTGAAGAATAACTAATTTCTTTCGCTTTTTTATCTTCTGAATCCATCATTGAATATTAATGAAATTTTTGAGGTCTGAACAATTACCATTCTGCTGAAGTCATGCGATCTCTACCATTTAGATCTTTTCTTAATTGAACAGATGAAAAACCCATAGATTTCTGAAGCTCGAGCATTTCATGACCTAAAGCTTCATTAATTTCGAAATAAAGTTTACCACCCTTTTTCAGGTGACCTTTAGCAAATTCAGTAATTCGTCTGTAAAAAATTAGAGGATCCGTATCAGTAACAAAAAGCGCCGAATGCGGTTCGTAAGCAAGTACATTATCTTGCATCAATTCTTTTTCTGATTCTTTCACATAAGGCGGGTTACTCACAATAATATCAAAATCATTATCCCAGCTGTAATCTTCCCATTTTAAAAAATCACGATGGTAAAAATCAATTGTAACCTCGTTCAATAATGCATTCTCTTTTGCCTTTTCTATCGCTCCTGCAGATATATCAACCGTACTCACACAAGCCTTATTGATATGATGAGCAAGAACAATAGGAATACAACCACTCCCCGTTCCAATATCCAGAATCTTAGGCGATTTAATTTTATTTTCTTGAATGATGGCATGTACCAACTCTTCAGTTTCCTGTCGGGGAATTAAGGTCTGTTTATTCACCTTAAATTTAAGATCATAAAATTCTGTTTCGCCAATAATATATTGAATTGGAACCGATTGTTTCAAGTCATTTAAAGCCTTTGAGATCTGGTCAAAGATATTTTGTTCAATTTTTTCATTCTTATTTAATTGAATCTCAATTTTTGAGTAATTTAGTAAGTGTTCAAGTAGAAGATAACATATATTTTCAATCTCTCTTTGAGGATAAAACGTTTTAAGTTCCTCTTTAAAAAGATTTTGAATACTTTTAATATTATGTGCTGAATTCATATCGTTCGGATTTTAAAACAAATATACAAATCTTCTGTCTATGCGTTTCACGATTTACCTTAGCATAAATTAAACTTATGGTTTTCAATTGGAATGAAATTTGGCTATACCTCTTTGGAGCACTGGGCATCATTTATATGCTAACAATCATCTTTACGGTTATTGTTGTCATACTTGAAAACCGTAGTCCACAAAAAACAATCTCCTGGATTCTTGTCCTTATACTCTTGCCGATTATCGGCTTAGTATGCTATTTGGTATTCGGTCAGAGCTATCGAAAACAAAAAATGTTTAGCCTAAAAGAACTTGGCGACCTCAAATGGTTGGAAACTTTAAGCCATAATCAAAAAGGAAAACTTGAAAAAAGTAATTTCTTAAAAGACGAGTGTATTCATGAGAAGAAAAATGTGATGACACTTTTGCTCAACAATTCAAAAGCACTCCTTACAGGACAAAACAAAGTCCATATTCTTAATGATGGCGAAGAGACATTTTCTGAAATATTCAACACACTTCGCAAAGCAGAAGATCATATTCATTTGGAATACTATATCATTGAAGATGGCGAATTAGCCAATGAGCTTCATGAAATTTTAATAGATCGCGCAAAAGCTGGAGTTGAAGTTAGAATTATATACGATGGAGTTGGCAGTTGGAAACTCAGTCAGGATTATATTGATAGCTTAAGAAAAGTGGGCGTAAAAATTCATGCTTTTTTACCTGTTCATTTTCCAATTTTAACCAATCGAATCAACTATCGTAATCATAGAAAAATTATAGTTGTTGATGGGAAGACAGCATTTGTAGGTGGTTTAAACTTTGCCGATCGGTATAAAAATGGAATTCCGGATATTGGTATCTGGCGGGATACTCACCTGAAAATTGTTGGAGAGGCAGCCAGTAGTTTGCAAATTGTTTTCTTAATCGATTGGTATTTTGTCCGTCAGGAAGTTCTTCTTGATGAAAAATATCGCCCTTATTTTAAAGTTAAAGAGCACTGTCTTTTACAAATTGTATCCTCGGGAGCTGACTCTGATTGGGCAAGTATTTTACAGGCTTATTTCTCGGCGATCACCTCAGCTAAACAAAATGTATACATCTCTTCGCCCTACTTCATGCCCAATGGCAGCCTCTTGATGGCATTAAAGACAGCTGCAATGAGCGGGGTTGATATAAAGGTTTTAATTCCTAAGAAATCCGATTCAACAATGACTTTTTATGGCACTCTATCTTATATCGAAGAACTACTGGAAGCCGGAGTTAAAATCTACTTCTACAAAAAAGGATTCAATCACAGTAAAATTATGATGGTAGATGGTGTGATATCAACAGTTGGAACGGCCAATATGGATATCAGAAGCTTTGAACAGAATTTTGAAGTAAATGCACTTATCTACGATGAAACGATCACATTGGAACTTAGAGCCCGTTTCTTAAAAGATCTGGAAGATAGTGAAGCAATTGATCTATTAACATGGCAAACGCGATCTAAGAGTCAAAAACTAAAGGAATCTCTGGCAAGGGTTTTCACGCCTCTATTATAAAACAAGGCTATTTTCCCGGACGAAGATGATTTATCAGTGTCTTTGTACTATCATCCAAAGCATATTCATATTCCCCCTCTACATAGTCCATGGCAAAGGTGCCGTATAAAGCTTTTATTCTTTGAACGATATAAATATCACGAGTTTGATAGGTAAAATGTTCTCTTTCGTTAATATAAACCATAAGAGCATTAAGCCGTTCTCCTGTTTCACCGGTAATATCCTGCACCAATTGTTTATTGAACTTGCTCTTTATAATCTCTGCTTTATACTCACTTGTTTTTAATTTGGCAACATGTTCTCTCTGCTTTCTATCTTTAAACTTTCTATTTGAAGATATACCCAGGCCTATACCAGGTCTGTTCATGGCAACAGCCGCCTGCATATATTGTTTCAAATTACCAAAATCCCAACCGCTCGTCACATTCTTTTCTTCAGGCAATTCCATTTTCACAAAATTTTCTTTAAACTGATTCCAAGTACCTAAAGAATAAATATCAACCTCTTCGAGCATATAGGATATTCTATTCAATTTTAATTCCTGAAATGCAGTTCCATCAGTTATTTCTGAGGTAACAGGGATGATTTGTTCAGCAAATCCTAAGGAAGATACTTTAAGGCTTTGATTGGGCTTTATTTGAACTTTAAAAAAACCCAGACTATCGCAAATAACACCCCAGTAGGTATTATCAATCTTAATGTGTGAATAAGGTATTCCTTCATTTGTAGCTGCATCAACCACCTTACCCGAAAGAATGAAACTCTCATTCTTTTCTGAATTTTGTGCACTGGAAATAAAGGGAAACAGTACAAAGCAACTTAAGCATATGAGGACAAAATGAATCGATTTCAAGGCTAGTTTTCTTTTTAGTGACAGCTAAAGATATCATTTGAAAAGGATAGATTTTGAGCTTATTACATTTTTTAACAGAGATTAACCTTACTTATAATTTTCATAAAAAATAAAAAAAGCCGAATCGGAAAGACTCCAATTCGGCTTAAAACTATTATGACTAATGATTTACATCACAAAATTTCTAAAATGTTTCATAAACTGAACCCTCTCAAAAGCAGCAGGATCGTTTGACTTATCCTGACTCAGCTTTCCTTGGAAATCGCTTAAGTTTTCAAAACCTTGCTCTTCCATCCATGAATAAATTTCTTTAGTCAGAATATCGATATAACCTGGCCCTTCTTTATAAATGATTGAAGCCAATTGGACAGCATCAGCACCCGCCAATAATTGTTTGATAATACTTTCTGAAGAATGAATACCTGTAGTCGCAGCAATTGAGCAATTAACTCTATCACGAAGAATACCAACCCATCTCAAAGTATTTTTAAAATCGTCAGCGCCTGATAATACCTGTCCTGTATTTAATGTCAGGTTGTGGATATCAATGTCAGGGCTGTAAAAACGATTAAACATCACAATGCCATCGGCTCCCGAATCATCCAATTTCTTAACCATATGAGCCAAGTTGGAATGATAAGGACTTATTTTTAGCGATACAGGTAAAGCAACCTGTTCCTTTACAACTTTTAAAACCTCGTAATAAATATTTTCGTTCTCATCCACAGAGCGATTTAAGTCGGTTGGCAAAACAAAGAAATTTATTTCTAAAGCATCAGCCCCGGCCTTTTCAATTTCACGAGCCAAATAAGTCCACTTTTGAGAACTCACACAATTCACACTCGCGATGATTGGAATAGATACCGCTTCTTTTGCTTCCTTAATTAAGCGCAAATATTTTCGAACGATGTCCTCTTCCGGTTCTTCGTTCATATAATCAAATGTTTCAGGATAGACATATGGACGACTTGTCATATTCAACATTTTCTCATCCATTTCCATTATAATCTCCTCTTCGAAGATCGACTTAAGAACAACAGCAGCGGCACCATTTTCTTCAAGTTCCTTAATTTTTTCTACAGAATCAGTAAGGCCCGAACTTGCAACAATAATCGGGTTTTTTAATTCTAATCCTAAATAATTTGTACTTAAGTTTGGCATAAAATTTTGTTTTAGTAGATGTTTATTGATTGGATTTTGTTTTTATGGATTGATCATTCTTCAGCTCATCAAATAAAAAAAGGAGTCGAACTGAAAAGCTTGATAAACAAATTTAACTCAGAACAATCTATATTTCAAATCGATAATCTTTATATAAATATAGTTAATCCAAATCAGTAATTCATACTCAAATTCATAGCAAGAAAAAAGGCCTGTCGAAAAACGACAAGCCTCTTTTAATATCATAAAATCTCAGCCCTAATCAGCCAAAATAATCACTGTATTCTTTTTACATTCAACAACGCCGCCCTCAACTTCGAACAATTCTATTTGCCCATTTGCAGTTTTAATTTTAATCACACCACGGTCAAGAGTTGAAATAATCGGTGCGTGATTCTTAAGAATCTCAAAAGAGCCATTTATCCCGGGTAATTGAACAAGATCAACTTCACCTGAAAATATTTTCTTCTCAGGAGTTACAATTTCTAAAAGCATTTTTATCAATTTAAAGTTACAAGTACCTAAACTTGAAAGTACTTAAAACACTTCTGTATTTAAGCTTCTGCTAATAATTTTTCGCCTTTTTCAATAGCTTGCTCAATATTACCTACAAGGTTAAATGCTGCTTCAGGATACTTATCAACTTCACCATTCATAATCATGTTGAACCCTTTAATGGTTTCCTCAATTGGAACCAAACATCCTTTCAGACCTGTAAACTGCTCAGCAACATGGAAAGGTTGAGATAAGAAACGCTGAACACGACGAGCGCGGTGTACCACCAATTTATCCTCATCAGAAAGTTCTTCCATACCAAGAATGGCAATAATATCCTGAAGTTCCTTATAACGTTGTAGCAGCTCTTTTACGTTTTGAGCACAGTCATAATGAGCATCACCAACGACATCACGAGTCAAAATTCGAGAAGTTGAATCCAATGGATCTACTGCTGGATAAATACCTAACTCTGCAATCTTACGATTCAATACAGTTGTTGCATCCAAGTGGGCAAATGTTGTTGCCGGAGCAGGGTCGGTCAAGTCATCGGCAGGTACATATACCGCCTGTACCGATGTAATAGAACCTCGCTGTGTTGACGTAATACGCTCTTGCATCGTACCCATCTCTGTAGAAAGAGTCGGCTGATAACCTACCGCAGAAGGCATACGACCAAGAAGTGCAGACACCTCAGATCCAGCCTGTGTAAAACGGAAGATATTGTCAACAAAGAAAAGAATATCACGTCCGCCAGACTTCTCATCACCATCACGCAAACTCTCCGCAACTGTCAAACCAGAAAGAGCAACACGAGCACGGGCTCCAGGAGGCTCATTCATCTGACCAAAGACCAAGGATACTTGTGACTTATCTAAAGCTTCTTTATCCACTTTAGATAAATCCCATCCTCCTTTTTCCATATCTTTCTCAAACTCTTCGCCGTAACGAATAACCTTTGATTCGATCATTTCACGAAGCAAGTCATTCCCTTCACGGGTACGCTCACCTACACCTGCAAATACAGACAAACCATCTTGTCCGATTGCAATATTATTTATTAACTCCTGAATCAAAACGGTTTTTCCAACACCGGCTCCACCGAACAAACCAATCTTACCTCCTTTGGCATATGGTTCAATAAGGTCAATAACCTTAATCCCTGTATAGAAAACCTCAGATTCTGTTTTTAATTCATCGAAATGAGGTGGTGTTCTATGGATAGAATACCCGCCTTCTTTATCAACCCCTTCAATTCCATCAATGGTTTCACCCACTACATTCAAAAGACGTCCTTTTATCTTATCACCAGCTGGCATAATAATAGGGGATCCTGTTGCAATAACATCCATTCCCCTTCTCAAGCCATCAGTCGAGTCCATCGCAATCGCACGAACCGTATTCTCACCAATGTGTTGCTGACATTCAACAACTAAATTTTTACCATTTTCAATTACGACCTCTAATGCGTCGTAGATTTCAGGAAGTACAGTACCCTCCAATTCGAAACTAACATCGATTACAGGACCGATTACCTGAACTATTTTGCCAATATTTTGTGACATTGCATTTATTTTATTGGAACATTTATTATCGTGTGATGACAAATTTAGCATTTTTCCTCAAAAAGGATGAACTTATCTTATATTTTTAATAAACTTAAACGGAACGATTTATCAGGCGCTTTACCAGTAAAGTCAGGTTCTCCTTTTTCTCTTCTTCAACCTTAACCGAAGTCAGGTAATCTAAGCATAACTCAAAATATTTATCAATTTCAATTTGTGCCAAATCACGTACATTTAGATCTTCATAAATCTTTTTAACTGCTGCAATTTTCTCTTCCGGATTGTAATCTTCCAGGCTCATCCACTGTAACAACTCAGCTTTGGTGCTGGCATTAGCCAATTCCTGAGCTTTAATCAACAAAAACGTTTTCTTATTGCAAAGAATATCACCTCCGATTTTCTTTCCAAAAACCGCTTCATCACCAAAGGTATCGAGCATGTCATCCTGAAGTTGGAATGCCATTCCTAAATTTAAACCAAACTGATACAAAGCCTCAGCATCATCGGCATCAGCATTCCCCATAATAGCACCCATTTTAAGACTTCCTCCCAAAAGAACGGCTGTCTTAAGACGGATCATATTTAAATACTCTTCAACACGCACGTCTGTTCTATCCTCGAACTCCATATCGAATTGCTGTCCCTCACAAACCTCAAGTGCTGTTTGATTGAAAACTTCAAGTACAGAACTTAGATGCTGATTTTCACAACTCACTATAAATTGATAGGCTTTAATGGACATAGCATCCCCCGAAAGAATAGCCACATTGGAGTTCCACTTTTCGTGAACGGTGGACATATTTCTTCTGATTGGCGCATTGTCCATTACATCATCGTGTAGCAGCGTAAAATTATGGAAAACCTCAATTCCAATTGCCGGCAAATAGATCTTTTCAAGGTCATTCTTGTAAAGATTGGCTGCCATTAAAACCAGAATAGGGCGTAATCGTTTACCCCCGATAGAAAGGATATATTTCATTGGCTCAAATAGGCCTTCGGGAGGAGTAGTAAACTCCAAAGTATCAATTCTGTCCTGAATTTGAGTTTGAAGTTCGTTGAAAGTGTACATGTGAGTTGAGTTATGATTCAATTTTTAGAATGCACTAAAATATAAAAAAAAAAGACGCTCTTCACCTCCTTTTCAAAATCGTAGCGAACAAAAATGCAATCAATAAACCAACTTCTTCATACACATTAAAAATATAATTCTACACCTAAAGTAATTGTTCTTGGACGTGGATAATTATTGTAATCAATTCCATCCTGAGTATCTGGATTTAATCCCTTATAAGAGGTCCAGGTTTTTAAGTTTTGTCCTACTAAATAAAACTTAGCATTAATATGCTTAGGAAAAATATTATTGGCATTGTAAGTCAGGCTGATATTCTCCAAATGAAGAAATGATGAGTTATGGAGATAGTAGTCGGAATAATTATCAGACACAAAACGTTTATTTAAATAAGACCTGCTTACATTCTGGAATGGATACGATGGAAAACTAAACCTTCGATCTATTCTTGAAAAAGTATAACCACCTGAGTTAGCTCTCACTGTAAAATTCAATGCCCACCTCTTATATTCAAAATTAGAACTCAATCCCCAAAATAGCTTTGGAATAGAACTCCCCATGATAAACTTCTTGTAATCATCAACATATAGATCTTGAACAGGATTTCCATTATCATCATAAACTTGCTTCATCAAATAGAAGCTATTTAATGGACGATTTAAGTTATAGGCTTTGTAGGCTTCATAATGGGAATTTAATCCTTCTGGAAATTTTACAACTTCACCATTATTCCTACTTAAGTTAAAGTCTAAGTTCCAAGAAAAATTATTTTTGTCGATAAGATCCGCTAATAAAGAAAACTCCCAACCTTTATTACGTATTGTATAAGGATAGTTGTAATGAATAGTATATCCTGAGGGGGCAGAAGAAGAAATATTCATCATCGATTCATTTTCCCTGTTATACCATTCAATCTTTCCTAATAAGCGTTTTGAAAAAAGTGAGAAATAAAGTTCAAAATCAAGCGTTTCTGTACTTATAATGTTCGCCCAATAAAGATCTTCATCAACGTCACCAGACTTCCCGTAAGAACCTTTTAAAGAAATATCATTTACAAAATCAAACTCGGAAAATTGCTTCTGCTTTATTAAAGAATAAACGAATCCCAAAGATTTTGTATACTGCCAGTCGAAGTCAAAATCATCATTATATTCCTTTTCTTGTCTATAAATATAGTTTATAGATAATCTTTCACCATAGCTATAATCAGCAGATAATATGAAAGCCTTTCTTTTATAATCTTTGTTCACAAACATTAATGAATTTCTGGATTTACTCTCATATCGAGATTCAAGATCTCTTTCAAAGATTATTATTTCTCCAGAAACATTTACTAATAAGAGATTCTTTTTATTATGGCTTTGAAACAAATAATCTAAACCCAGATTATAATATCTCATATTCTGTTTGTAATTCACTTCTGATCTATACTTTTCGTACCATGAAGAGGATATTACCTCAGGATTATTTGCAAAACCATTTCTATCAGCATCCTCCTTATCTATACTTACTTGTCCGGTAATATTCAGTTTAGGTAGAAAAGGTAAACTATACTTAAACCCTAATTGGGCAGATAATATATCTAATTTATTTTTATCACTCCTTTGCTTTAAATATGCTAATGGATTGTAATCGTATAATTCATAATTATAATCTCCCGAATTATCATACAAAGCTTGAGTTGGATCAGCTGATAATGCGCAATAAAATGCATCAGGATCTGCAAAAGTATTCTTTAACTTAGACGCATTCAGTTTTAAATTTAAGCTTAAATAATTATTAAGAAATAACTTCCTACCACTGATTCCAAAAGATTTTCGTTGGAATTCAGTCGTTTTAACTACGCCATTTCGCTTAGTATAACCTGCAGATACTCTATATGGAGTATCTTTAATGTTACCATCAATGCTTAAATGTTGATCAGTTCCAACCCCTGTCTGATGAATAACATCTTGCCAATCGGTATTAGCATTTCCCAAATACTTTATTTCATTTGGATAATCTTCTTTTATTAAAGATCTAAATTCATTGGCAGAAATCATATCTGCTGAGTTCGATCGATAACTGAGGGTGGTCTTTGAGATAAATCGAACCTTTGTTTTATTACTTAGACCTGCTTGCTTAGTAGTAATCAAAATTGCTCCATTATACGCATCGTTCCCATAGACTGCAGCTGCAGCCACATCTTTTAATACTTGAATACTTTCTATATCCGACACATTAATAATATTTGAGATACTATTAATTGTATTATTTTCTATTCCTGGAATATCCATTGAAAAATAAAGAGGAATTCCATCGATAATGATTAAGGGATTAACATTGTCAGTAATACGAGATTGACCTCGCATGGACAATTGATTAAATTGGCCAGGGCTTCCATTTTCAGGTGTAATTAACAAGCCAGAAACTTTCCCAAAAAGAAGATCCTCAAAAGAAATAAAACTCCCTTTATTAAACGCTTCACTTTTTAATATTGAGCCCTTAAAATTTGAAATTGAATCTTTCTCATGACTCTTCGCAAAATCCATATCTGATTTAACAGAGTTAAATGCAAAAATGGTACTTGGGAAAATAAGAATCCCTAATAGGAAATTAATTAATCTTATGCTCATACTACAAAACTAAAAAAAAGCCATCCCAGAAAATGGAATGGCTTAAATTTATATTTAATATAAATAATAAGAGCTATCAGATAATCAAAATGGCATCACCGTAAGTCCCGAAACGGTACTTCTCTTTAATTGCAAGTTTGTAACATTCCATTACTTTATCATATCCTCCGAAAGCAGCTACCATCATCATTAGTGTTGAGTATGGTAAGTGGAAGTTCGAAATCATTGCATCTGGAATACTAAAATCATAAGGAGGGAATAAAAATTTATTCGTCCATCCTTCAAATGGCTTAAGCGTACCCATTGTTGAAACTGAACTTTCAAGCGTACGAACAACAGTTGTACCAACAGCACAAACCTTATGTTTTCCTTCTTTTGCCCGGTTCACAATTTCAACAGCCTTATCGTTAATGAAGATTTGCTCTGAATCCATTCGATGTTTCGTTAAATCTTCAACGTCAACATCTCTAAAATTACCCAAACCTACGTGAAGCGTAATTTCAGCAAAATTGATTCCTTTAATTTCAAGACGCTTCATCAACTCACGGCTAAAGTGCATGCCTGCAGTTGGAGCTGCAACGGCTCCCTCGTGCTTTGCAAAAATAGTTTGAAAACGCTCAGCATCCTCAGCTTCAACCTCACGGTTGATAAACTTTGGAAGCGGTGTTTCACCCAAACTGTACAGAGCTTCTTTAAACTCATCGTATGGCCCATCAAATAAGAAACGAAGGGTTCTTCCTCGTGATGTTGTATTATCAATTACCTCGGCAACTAACAAATCATCATCACCAAAATACAGCTTGTTTCCAATACGAATCTTACGAGCAGGATCAACTAAAACATCCCATAACCTTTGCTCGCGATTTAATTCGCGCAATAAGAATACTTCGATTTCAGCTCCTGTTTTTTCTTTATTTCCGTATAAACGGGCAGGAAAAACCTTGGTATTATTAAATACCATCACATCTTTATCATCGAAATATTCGATAACATCTTTAAAAATACGGTGCTCAATCTCTCCGGTATCTTTGTGAAGTACCATCAATCGAGATTCATCACGATTGTAGGCAGGATGTAAAGCAATAAGTTCTTGAGGTAAATTAAACTTAAACTTAGATAACTTCATAAGGCTGACTTTAGATATTTTTGATGATAGATATGAGTTCAAATGAACCCAAAAACATATGGACTAATAAGAATCAATTTAATTGCACAAAACAATTACACAAGCTTCTCAACTCACATCCAGCGAGTTAACACAAGTGCACTTATTCTCAACAGTGAAATCTTAATGAAAATGGCTGCAAGATAGTTATAAATTCTCTAAATAACTTATAAATTCTTCTATTTCAAGTGCCTGATCTTTTCGATATTCACCAATACGAGTTCGCTCTAAAGCAATCAAATGCGCTCCCGATTTCAAACTCTGACCAATATCACGAGCCAAGGCTCGAATATAGGTTCCCTTACTGCAAACTACTCGTATTTTTAAAACGTCATCCACAAAGCTTAAAACTTCAATTTCATCGATAACAAGAATCTTCTCTTTAATCTCAACCTCTTGTCCCTTTCGAGCATATTCATAAGCTCTTTTCCCATCAATTTTGATTGCAGAATAAGCGGGTGGACGCTGTCTGATCTCGCCAATAAAACCTTTTAAAGTTTTATCAACAAGTTCCTGAGTGATATGTTCTGTTGGATAAGTTGCATCAATTTCTGTTTCTAGATCGAATGAAGGAGTTGTTGCCCCCAATTTAAGCGTTGCAATATATTCTTTCACCTGTGCCTGATAAGAATCAATTCTCTTGGTATACTTTCCGGTACAAACAATCATCAAACCCGTTGCCAAAGGATCAAGTGTCCCGGCATGCCCAACTTTAATCTTCTTTAAATTATATTTATGCTTAATCTTAAATTTGGCTTTATTCACCAAATCAAAAGACGTCCATTCGTAAGGTTTATTCAAAAGAATGAAAGCTCCGCTTTGGAAATCCTGATCTACCTCGTATTCAATCATACTCTTTATAACATGTAATTGTATGTGATTTTCTAATTTAATAAATATCTCCCATTTATACTAAAACTAAGCTCCTGGAATTTTAATTTTCCAGGAGCTTTATATTTTTTAATGGATTTTATTAAATCTCTACATCTGTTTTTTATTAGGATGCAAAAATGGCAATAAGTCCGATAATAAGACAATAGATTGCAAAATAAATAAGCTTGCCTTTTTTCACCAATTTAATCATCCAGCTACAGGCCAATAGACCTGAAACGAAAGCGGCAATAAAACCAACAATCAAAACTGATGTATCCATGCTGGCAGCTTGTGAAATATCTGACTTAAATAAGTCTAAAACGTTTTCTCCAATAATAGGAACCAAAACCATCAGAAAAGAGAACTTAGCAACCTCAGCCTTTTTATTCCCCAAAAGCAGACCCGTTGCGATGGTTGATCCTGATCGCGAAACGCCAGGTAGAACAGCACAGGTTTGAGCAACGCCAATAATTAAAGCGTCGCGAAAACTAATATCCTTTTCTTTTTGTTTAGCGTAGTAAGTAAAAGCCAAAAGCGCCGCTGTTATTAAAAGCATGAACCCGACTAACAGAAGAATCTTATCGGTATTAAAAAGCTCTTCAACCTGATCTTTAAAAAACAGCCCTACGATAGCAATTGGAATCATCGAAAACGCAATTTTTGCAACATATTGTGTCGATTCATTCCATTTGAATTCAAATAAGCCCTGAATCAGTGCCAAAATATCTTTACGAAATACGATGAGTGTGCTCAGTACAGTTGCACCATGAACCACCACAGTAAACCTCAAATTATCCTCGGCATTCACACCCAAAAGGGCCTTACCTATCTCGAGGTGCCCACTGGAACTAACGGGTAAAAATTCGGTTAATCCTTGAACTAATCCTAATATCAGTGCTTCTATCCAATCCATTGTTTTGTTTTAAATCCCATCCCTCTTTTAGTAAAAGAGTTTTAGTTTGTTATTTTATAAAGAAGGCTTGCTTCTCATTACCCACAAACAAAATGATACCGCAACCAAATGAATGGAAACGGTAAATCAGTTTATTAAAAAATTTATTTGAGTTTCTTATTTCTCTTTAGGTCGTTTCATGATAGCATAAATCTCGAATGCAAATCCGAAAAGAACAACCATGGGAGCTAAAGTAATACGTCGAAAACTAAAGATATCCTCATCAAAAACAGTTGGATCATCAGATCCTCCCCCCATCATCAGCATAAACCCAATGATAATAATGGCAAAGCCAATCAGTAATAACTTATAGTTTTCTTTTGCCAAAGCAAACTCGAGTTTCTTATCGTTCTTATTCATATATTAATCCTATTAAAACTTCTAATTCAATCTCTACACCTAATACAAATGTCTGGTATCGATTCGTAAGAATTTGTTGACCGCTAAAAAGGTTGAAATCCACGTGATCACAATTCCAATTAAAACAATCAGTATAAATAATAATCCTAGTATTTCAATATTTTCAAAGGTGATGACATCTCGTAATTCTCTTTGAGATAAATAAACGACTCCCGTCAAAAGTAAATTTGCAATGATCGCACCCATAACACCATGCCAAAAACTACGCCCCATAAAAGGACGACGAATAAAACCACGGGTAGCTCCAACCAATTGCATGGTTTTAATCAACATTCGATGCGAATAAATTGATAATCGAATGGTATTATTGATCAGAGTTACCGATATCAAAAAGAGCAAACCACTAAACGCAAGAAGAATTAAACTGATCTTCTTCACATTTTCATTAACCAAATGCACAAGCGATTTCTGATAATAAATCTCTTGGATTTCATCATACTTAGCCAGCTTCTTTTCTATTTTGGCAATACTCTCAGGATTTGCATAATCGGCATACAATTTCACATCGATAGTTGCCAGTAAAGGATTGTAACCTAAAAATGAAACAAAATCTTCACCCAAATCCTTTTGTAAATCCTTAGCTGCCGTTTCTTTATCGATAAACTTTGTTGATTTCACAAAAGAACTTGCATCAAGGAATTTCTGTAAACGACGAATCTCAACTTCCTTCACATTATCTTTTAACACGACCGACAATCCGATATTTTCTTTCACATAATTGGATAATTGCTGGGCATTTAACACCAACAACCCCATTAGTCCCAACATAAAAAGAACCAAGGAAATACTAATTACAGAGCTAAAATATGAAGTTCGTAAACGGCGTTTCGAAGCCTTATTGCTTTGAGCCATGTTAATAGGTTTATTGTGAATATAAATTTATGGCAACATGCGAAAATACAATTTTTAATCAGAAATTACCCTCTTCGTTCATAGTAATTTGGACAATAATTTCGTAAATAATCTGAGGATGGGATTCAGATCTTAAATAAGAATCAGCTGATTTTCATTTCAACATAAGCTCGCACATTCAGCATTAAATTTCTGATTAGTTTTATTACTTTTGATTAATCATCCGCACACTTAAAGTAAAAACACGTTGGGAATCATTCGCAAACAAACCATTATTGGCTCGCTATTTTCCTATTCAGGAGCACTGTTAGGACTCGTCAACACAGCCCTTCTTTTCCCCCGACTACTCAGTACCGATGAGGTTGGTTTACTAACCTGGTTGATTGCGGCCACTATGATGACTGCACAATTTTCGAGCCTAGGCTTTGGAGCTGTCATATCCCGTTTGTTTCCTTACTTTCGAAATAATGAAAATCAGCACAATGGCTTCATGTTTATTCTTTTTTGTGTTGGACTCTTGGGCTTTGTACTTGCACTTGTGGCCTATTTTGCATTAACGCCATTTGCACCCGCTTATTTTGACACAGACTCTTCGCTCAATCTCGATTACCTCTTCTATCTCATTCCCCTAATTTTCTTCAGCATCTTTTTCAACCTGTTGGATGGCTTCAACCGAGTAATGTACGATGCCATTTCGGGAACCTTCTTTAGAGATATTGTATTCAGATTGATTGTTTTAGCCAGCTTACTTCTACTGGGACAGGAAATAATTGATTTCAATCAATTGATCTTCATTTATATTTCAGCCTATTGTCTTCCTGCAGTTTTATTGTTTGCAGTATTGATCATACGGAAACAGGTTTCTTTAAAACCCAATCTGAAATTCATAAAACCCGATTTAAAAAGAATCATGATCAACACCTCTTTGTTCGGCTTATTAAACAACTTTGGGGATAAAATTGCAGCTCAAATTGATAAAATCATGATTGTGGGGATGCTCAGTTTGGGAGCTAACGGAATATTTACTGTGATGTCATATTTCGGTGTTCTGGTGTCTATGCCATCCCGAACTTTGAATAAAATCTCAAGTACAATAATTGCCGAAGCCTGGAAAAAGAAAGATCTTAAAACCATTTCAAAAACTTACGCACAAAGTGGCTTACACCAGTTCATGGTGGCCTGTCTGCTTTTTGTCGGTTTGTGGGTAAATATTGATAATGTCCTTCAGATCGTCACACCCGAATATATTGAAGGAAAGTATGTGGTTTTCTTTATCGGACTATCCAATGTGGTATTAATGCTATCGGGAATTAGTGGCGTGGTCATTCAAAATTCACCTGCATATCGCAAACAGTCTCTATTCCTAATAATATATGCAGGACTTATTGTTGTGAGCAATGCCATCATGATTCCAATTTGGGGTATTATCGGAGCAGCAGCAGCATCATTTGCAGCTAGCGTGTGTTTTAATCTGATGAAATATCTTTTCCTACTAAAACGATATCAATTCCAACCCTTCAACTACCGTTATTTATTGGTCGTTGTTTGTGCAGTTCTGTCCTACTATACAGCCTATTTACTCCCCAAGCAAGATTCTTTTATCATCGATATCATTGTTCGAGGAGCTATAGTTAGCTTTATTTATATCGCATTATCATTAGGTTTCCGTATTTCGAAAGATCTTAATCAGTTTGCAATGAAACTGATCAAACGCTAATTATTTTTTAATAATCTCGATAATTTCTGTTGTAGACACAGATGGGGTTCGTGGCAAGTAAACCACCTCGCATAAATCTTTAAACATATCAAAACGACCTTCCCAATCGTCACCCATCACCAAAACGTCAGCCTTATATTTTTTAATATACTCCCCTTTCAGCTCCAATGACTCCTCAAAGAAAACTTCATCAACAACTTTTAAAGCCTTTATGATATCCATTCTGTCTTCCTGAGAATAAATTGGATTCTTCTGTTTCTTGGAATAATTCAAAGCGTCTGTTGAAATACCCACAATCAGGTAATCACCATTCTGCTTTGAACGCTCAAGTATGCGTAAATGTCCAATATGAAATAAATCGTATGTCCCGAAAGTAATAACTCGTCTCATTCTTTATCTATTTTTCAATTCTATCAATATCTCTGTATAATCTATACTATTCTCTCGTAAAATGCAGAACATCATACAAAATGGCATCCCAAACCCGTCTACAACTCTTATTATCAAAGTATTCAAAATAATAATCCTTCGAAAGAGCTCTTCTGCCTGCAAAATTATCTTTTAATGCATCAACTTCCTTAAAGAAAGTCAATAATTCATCAGCATTATTAATAATTGGGCCAGGAATACAGGCCTCATCTTTGAAATCAATCGCCAGCCCTTTTTCTTCGTCGTAAAGGTCTAAATCAAAAGGCAAAAAACAAATCGGTCGATCTAAAATTAAATAATCAACAAATATTGAGCTATAATCTGTCATCAGAACATCAGTTGCCGCGAGTAACTTTTGACTATCTTCCTCGGCTCTGGCGTCCAAGATCAATATATTTACCTTTGATTCCAGATAGTCTCGAGGAATAATGTTTTCGATATAATGCGGGCGATAGATCATCGTCCAGTTATTCTCCTCAAAAAAATGATTTAATCTCTCAAAATCAGAGGCAGAAAACGGCAATTTAATTTCCTGGGCGTAATTCCGGAATGTAGGTGCATAGAGCACAATACGCTTCCCTTTTAAACCATATTTCTCATCGTAATAGGTACGACTCTCCTTTTTATAAGTCTCTGAAAATAACTGATCATTTCGGGGTAAACCCAAAGGCAGTAATTCAAAATTACCATTAGGCTTTCCGTCCTGATCAAGCATGTAATTGTCCTGATCTCGTTTTGAAAACCCCACCACATAATCCATTTTACGCAAATCTCCTCCTCGTTCTGTCAGAGCATTGTGATTTTTTGCAGGATGCCGTTTAGTTAAAGCACCATGAAAAATATACATGCTTTTCTTAGCCGATTTAAAAAGAGCATGCGTATACGTATCTGCAATCAACAGATCAGGTTTTCGAAATTGACATAACAGATAAAGCTTACGAGAGATAATTCCCCGAATTGAAGACCTATTCTTTTGATAAGTTTTTTTATATATTTCAATATCAATCAACTCATCAAAATTATCACGTAAATGCTTATCGTAATAGGCTAATAAATCACGAACACTGGAATGAATATAGTCGATAAAGAGTAGCTTCTTTTTTCTCATGACTGCTGATAAAATTTAAGAAATTCCTCCGTATTCGAAATTGAAAAAGATTGATGCAAAAGCAGTTCCCCACAATCTTTCCCTTTCAACTGCCCATCAAGCAAATAATCTTTTTTCAAAAGGTTTTGAGCCCAATATATCACCTTATCAATGGTAGGCGTTGCAACTGAAAATAGGCTTGCGATATCTTTTATTAAAATCAATCCATAACTGATATCCTCAATAAAATAACGCGATTCCAGATCAGGAACATACCCCCTTTCTGTTTTCTTCATTGGAGATAAAATCCCTTTGAATGCTTGAATACCCGATAATTTCTGAGTCAACTCTTCAGCATTCGTCGAATCATAATGCTCTAATAATGGCTTAATTCCATTCAAATCGAATGGCATTTTCTTCAATAGCTGATGTACCTCTTCATCCATACGGATAAGTATCTCAGAGGACTCCAAGTTCCACGATTCATAAAAAGTAGGATTGATGCTCCAAGCCATATCCTCCTTAAAATCCTTAAACAAAGCATACATACGTGCCGGATGAAGAATTGGATTCGACGTTGACAGTGTCACCTCCAGAAAATTATTCAGAGGTAGAATCTGCATATCTAACAAACGCGCTAATAATTTCAAGATATTGTCTTTCAAAGCCGGATTGAGAGTCGCCACTGCCATGTTATCTTTTTTCGAGGTCATCACCACCTCTTTCCCATATTCCGATACTCTGGCGATACAAGGCACTCTTTGACTGGCAAAAATCCGAATATTTTTCTCTTTTATGGGAAGATATTTATGGCAAATCAGCTCGAAATTTCCCATTCCAGGGAATGAACCTATCCATGTATCCTTGGCTACGAATGGGGCAATTTGTTTTATTAAACTTTCTCTGGCTTGTGATGGTAGAGCCAAAATAATAAGATCACATTCGGGTATAACTAAAGCAGGATCATCAGAAATCAAATTTATGTTTCCGGTGAAATCAACACCTTCCCGATGTATTACACGAATTTGATTTTGCCATTGCTCAGGTTTTCGGGTAAGCAAGCGCACTTCATTCGCCTCATCTGAACCTAACATGCCTATCAAACTGTGTGCTATATTTCCTCCCCCGCAAATGCCAATTACCATACAAAGCTTTTTAAAACATCTACAATAAAATCATTATCCTTTTCATCTCTCACTGCAATCCGAATGTATTCCTTATTCTCAAACCCTTTTTTTCCCTTAAGGTCTTTTATAAACAGATCGTGATCGATCAACAACTTCTCAGTTAATTCACTTGAAGTTCTTCCATTCACAATCTCACAAAGAAAATAATTAGCCTGAGAAGGAATGACTCTGAGAAAATCAACCTGATTTAATTGTGTATAAAAACGATCCCTTTCCTTGGCAATGGTATCACAAGCTTTGAAATAGTCTTTCTTATATTTTTCGAATATCTGCATGAAAAATTCACCAAACGAATTCACATTCCAGATAGAGATTTTACGTTTCACTTCTTTGATCAATTCCAAATCAGAAGAAGCCAGCACACCTAATCTAAAACCTGGCACACCATAACTCTTACTGATACTCTTAATGATAATTAAATTCGGATAATCTGATAGAATTTCAGAATTAATAAGACTGTTATCCGGACCTTCACTCGAAAAGTCGATAAAGGACTCATCCAAAATCAATTTTTTGTTGGTATCAGCAAGAAAACGAGCCAAGTCAAGCACTTTGTTCACGGGAATAAAATGTCCACTTGGATTATCCGGGTTAATTAATAATAACTGATCAACCGATGCAGAAAATGCTTTCAAATCATCGATCGAATACGAGAAATTCTCATTTA
The DNA here is from genome assembly GCF_004122035.1 of Ancylomarina salipaludis. Classification (GTDB taxonomy): domain Bacteria; phylum Bacteroidota; class Bacteroidia; order Bacteroidales; family Marinifilaceae; genus Ancylomarina; species Ancylomarina salipaludis. The sequence goes on along the minus strand of NZ_SAXA01000016.1, from coordinate 11,385 downwards.
CAGGAACAAAAGTTTCTACTCCCAAAGTTTCGAAACGCTCAGCATATTCATTAAAACTTGGATTAACAATGCCGACTTTTCCTTTTAATACCAAGCTTAAAGCATTGATCAGTTCCGCCGCACCATTCCCAACAACAATTTGATCCTGAGGGCAATCGAACATGCGAGCCGCCAGCATATTTTGAACATTCAATCCCGAAGGGTATTCACTCATTAAAGCATGAAAATAAGCTTTAATCTCATTTTCCATCTTGATACCAGGAAAATAGGGATTAACCAAATAACAAAAATCTTTAAGATAAGGGAATCGCCAATAACCACCATAGCGAGCTTGAATCATTTTCAATTTAAGATCAACAGGCGCAAAAACCGTTTCAGCATTATTGTAATCCTGAATATCATCAATCTCATACCACTTTTCTGTATGGATTTTAAACGCTTTCAAATCAGAATTCTCCAATAAAGTGATCACGCGTAAAACTTGCTCGTAGTACTCATTATGACCTAAAGCTTTACAATAAGCTTCAAGAAATGGCACATAATGCGAACTGGAAAACCCCTTTGATAATTTGTAGATGTTAACCGTTTTATAATAGTTGTTGAGCTGCTGATAATCAAAATGTGTCTTTGGAATAAAGTTTAAAATCTTATTGTTCTCGTCAAGTGTCACGACAGTTCCATCCATCCACGATTCGTATTTAGCAACAACGGCCAAATTAGGCGAATCTTCAGCAATCAACTTATTCAAAATTTCAGCATCGTAAATCAAATCACTCTCCAGCAAAATTGTATCCCCGGCAGTCAAATAATCTTTAGCTAAATAAAGCGAATAAATGTTATTAGTCTTATTGTAAATAGGGTTTTCAACATACACCAACTCCATTCCGGCATATGTATTCCCCAATAAATCCACAACCTTTTGTCCCTCGTAGCCAATTACCAAAACCACTTTGCTAACACCTGCCGCCGACAAATTATCCAGCGAACGCTCTATAAGTGTTTTGCCATGGATTTTCACCATACATTTGGTGTTATTCTGAGTCAGATTTCCCAATCGTTTCCCAAGTCCGGCAGCTAAAATAATTGCTTGCATATATCTGTTTTAATTAAACGCTGAGGGTTTAATGTTATTGATTCAATTCTTTAATCAGTTGATAAAGACGCTCAGAGCTATTACCATCCTGATGGGTGTGATACATATCACAAATATTTTTTCGCCAACCGGCATGTTCTGAAGGATGCTGCAAGTAAATTTCAATTTGACTCACAAACTCCTTAAGGGAAGCTGCCTTATAGCCGGGTGTATTCTTTTCAAAATCTAAAAAGAGACCTTTGCTTTTCTTGTACTCTTCCAAATCATATGGAAGATATATAATCGGCCTGTCAAGCAAGAGATAATCAATCCAGATGGATGAATAATCAGTCACTAAAATATCCACATAGGGTAATAACTCATAAACATCCGGAAATAAATCCTGATCAGCCTTTAAAACGCGTTTCATTTTTGAAACATCGAAACGACTCAATTCATCTGCCCGCTTAATATCTTCCTTATGTCCTCTTAATAAAATATAGGCCTGTTTCTTCTCAAGAAAAGCATCCAATTGATCTGAGTCGAAATCCGGAAAAGGAAAAAATTCAGCCGATTGCGTTTCTTCTCTCCAAGTGGGCGCATAGAGAATCACTTTCTGATTCAAATAAGGATATTTATCGACCCATGTCTCATCTTTCGTGGCTGACAACAAATAATCATTTCTAGGCAAACCACTGACCCAAACATCATCGATATTCATATCGAAACCGGCCTTATGTAGTTCCTGCTCCAGTGGCGAACAACCAACCATATAAGAGTATTTCTGCATTTGGTATCTTTTCCCATGCTTCTGCCAAACTTCGGTTTGAAGTCCCATTTTTTTCATGGGTGTTCCATGCCCCAAATAGATCACATTTTTGCATTTCTCGTGCAAATAGTAGGGAAAAAAAGGCGCTGCGCTTATCCCATATGATATGATCACATTCTTTGTACGAAGAAAAAGAAATAGCCCTTTTAGCGACCAGGCATAAACCACCTCGCCAGGGAACTTCTCTTGCAAGCTGGTATATAAAGCTTTGTTTGCTGTAAAAAGAACCGACCTGAAATCCTCTTTCTGACGCATGTATTCGAAAAGATATTTCGAGTTGTCGTAATAATACTTTTCGGTCAGAAAAAACAAGGCAATTCGTTTATCCTTCCTTATCATTTTTTCTATCAGATAATAGAAATTACGGAGGACAAAGATCACAATATGCAGAAAAATTATCTTCTGCATAAAAATCACGAACTGTTGTTTTTTGCTGAGTTTATGACTCATTACTAGCTTTTTTTCTATATGATCTTAGCGTCCAGGCTAAACCTCCCAATACCAAGGCAAAGAAGAGAAGCATACTGGCTAATGAAATTTTCTCACCCACATAAAAAGCCTGCGGTTCGAATTTGAATTCTATTTTGTGCTGACCTGCTGGCAAGCGCATAGCTCTCAACACATAGTTCGCTCTAAAATGAGGACTCAACTTTCCATCAACATAAGCGTTCCATCCTGGCTGGTAGTACATTTCTGAGAATACAGCCAACTGCTCGCTTTTAGAGTCATATTCGTATTGGATTGCATTAGGTGCGTAGTGCGTCATTTTAATGCTAGCCAAAGAATCAACAGATCCTACAAAACCTTTTACCTGATCAGCAAAACGCTTATCTACAATCAACTCGTTAGCAGGATCGAATGCATTCAGACTCATAATTTCCTCATTAGCATTATCAACCAGTTTAAAGTTTGAGACTAACCATGCCGCCCCCAATGCATCAGGATTATATACAGCATGTGTCCCTCCTTGCTCTGATCGAACAATAAAATAACGTGCATTCAGCATGTTCAGAACTTTAGCGTTATTTTTCTCAATATGATAATCGTATAGTTCCTGAATGCGTCGAAGCTTTGCACCATGATAACCACCTATTGACTTGTGGTAATATGAGGTACTTGAATTTTGAAATGCACCACCCGTTTTATTATACACGCGGTAATCGCTATTCATATTTAAAGCCCACAATTGAGCCGCAACCATTTCGTACTGATTCGCTTTTCGATTTTCTTTTTTATAGTCTGTAGCTGCCTTTTGAAGTTTTGCTCCCAAGGCCGGATGATTTTGTATCTCCATTTGCAGAATCTCATAATCAGCCTGTGTTGGATTAAAAGCCAATTTCAAATCCTTTTTAGCAACAAAACTGTCGTTGTTTAAATAACGTTTGTTTATTGGCCACAAATCAGCAAGAATCAAAACGATTAAAGCTAAAACCATCATCTTAGTATTGATGGCTTTACGATTGTATAAGAAAAGTAAAACAGCCCCCAGAGCAACAAAAGCAACAGAACGCAAAGCATCTGCCCTAAAAATTGAAATTCGGGCATTAATCAAATCACTTTGAATTTGTGAGATAAACCCTATTGCATCGGGATTTCCCGATTTGATTTGTGCAAAATAAGTGGTTTCGATATCGCTCATGAAATCAAGCCCCAGATTAGGAAATAGAAATAAAAGCAAGGCCAAACCTCCTGTTAATGCTAAAGGAAGTATCATAATATTCAGATTGAAAGATCCAAACGCTATTTTACGTTTCAAGACGTCAGGCTCATCAATTAGTTTTTTTACAGCTAATATCGCCAACAAAGGCACACAAATTTCCACCACAATCAAGATGGAAGAAACCACACGGAATTTGTTGTAGAGCGGCACATAATCCAAAAAGAAATTCGTTAAGCCTGCAAAATGATGGCCCCAGGATAGCATAATGGACAAAATGGTAGCCGTCAGTAAACCCCACTTCAATCGTCCGGGAACAATAAACAAGCCCAATATAAACAAGAACATCATCAAAGCGCCCACATAAACCGGACCCGCCGTAAACGGCTGATTGCCCCAATAGTGATGGTTATCTACCTGTTCCATCCCGTAATAATCATCCACTTTTTTAATCTGACCGCCGCTCACATAATTCACAATTTGAACCGCTTCCTGAGGAGAACCGGCTCCCCCTTTCACGTTGGGAATCAACAAACTCAATGTCTCCTGAATCCCATAAGACCATTGCGTCGCATAATCCTTATCAAGACCAGCGGTTTTATTATTTTTATCACCAATCGTCAATTCCGACTTACCCCGAATTGTAGATTTACTGTATTGATATGAATTATAAAGATTCGTGTTGTTTACCGCTATAGCGATAAAAGAAGCTGCCACTAATACAGCAAGAGCTCTAAAAAATTGCTTCAGTTCTTTCGCTTTCAATCGGTAATAAAATTCGAATATCACCAAGCAGAAAACCATGATAGCAAAATAATACGTCATCTGAACGTGATTGGAATAGAGTTCCATTATCAAAAAGAAGGTTGCCAACAAACCTCCCCACAGATAACGCCCCCTGAAAACCATGAGGATTCCAGCCAAAGCAGGTGGAATAAACGCAAGAGCATTTACTTTCCAGAGGTGACCGGCACCTATGATGATGATAAAATAGGTTGAAAATGCATAAGCTACCGCTCCGGCAATAGATAGCCAGGGGTTCACTCGCAACGAAAGCATGAGTATATAAAATCCGATAAGGTATAACAAAAGGTAGCGCACCGGATCAGGGGTATGAAGCTCCATCAATTGCTTGAAGAAATACATATCCTTAGCCTGATAATCCACATTGATTTGATAAGCGGGCATTCCTCCAAACATCGAGTTGGTCCAAAGCGGATCTTCACCCGTGGCATTCCGATAATCGATAATCTCTTTTTTCCCACCCCATGCATTTAAAGAATCACCTTTGCGCAATTCCTTACCTTCGAGTACGGGCTGAAAGTAAATAAAGCCAATAATTAAAAAGATAATAACAGCTGAAAGGTAAGGAATCAGCTTCTGAAAGAGATTTTTAAAATCCATATGTACCGCTTTTTTTTGTAAGCCACTAAAGTACAAAAAAAGCAGAAAGCTTTAACCAAAGAAGGACAGGCTTTTTAAAGAACATCAGTTTATATTATTAAATATCAACTTCTCCTCTTTATCAGATTTCTATATCATATCGGAACAAAACTAAAACTCCAATCGAAAAAATATATTTGGCGTTATTTTTAATGAATATGTTATCAGCTCCTGCAAATAGGCCTGTTCGTAGAAATATGCCTGATAAGATTTATCTAAAACATTCTTTTTGTTGTAAAGGTTGAGAAGTGTAAAGCCCAACTTAATAGCTTCTTTCTTCGATTTTGATAGTTTAAATGTATATGCCGATGAAAAATCAAGACGATGGTAATTCGGAAGGCTGCCACTATTAATTTCTGCATAATTAATCTGTCCATTCTCTGCATCAATACCTTGAGCTGGTGTATAAGGTTTACCTGTTCGCCATCTCCAATTGAGCGAAAATTCAAAAGCTTGCCAATGGTAAGTAAAGGCCACAGCCAAAGCATGACGAATATCAAAATTACCTCGAAATGTTTTACCCTGATTCAAATCGGAAAATTTATAATCGGTTTTAATCAAAGAATACGACAACAGATAATTAAAATTCTGTCCTCTTTTCCTAAAAACAGCATCAAGGCCCCAGGTTTGACTCTGACCTTCAGCATAAAACACATCCCTGTTCACAAAAGCCTTCGAAACAGAAGTCAGCCCCTCATCTTGCTTAAAATAAGTTTCGAGCCCCATATTTACACCCTTCTTCTCCCAGTCTATCCCACTCGATATCTGCTTACTTTTAAGGACAGGAATATTTAAGTTATTCGCCAGCCCCCAAACCTGATTTTCAAGACCAAAATCAGAGGTTTCAAATTCAAGAATCTGGCTTAAATTCTGATTTTTGATGCTAGCTGCAAACTTCAAGTAAAGAGGCTGAGCCAGTTTAACTTTCGCATACAAACGAGGTTCAAAAAAGAAGTTTTTAGCGGACGTTAAGTAATTAAATCTCAAACCCAAATTGATAAAAAGATCCGTCTTCTTATTAAATTGAAATTCCGAAAAAAAGGCATATGAATTTTCATCACCATCATTCTCATCAATATAATTATCATCAGGGGATTCAGTCTTTTGTTCAAAACGATAGTCGACAATTTGTGAAGAAAGTTGAAGTCCGGTACGCACTTTACTCCAAGGGCTTAAGCGGATCTGAACATCTGCATCGAGACCAAGTTCCTGAATCGTATTGTCTTTTCTGTTATTATCGAATTGACCACTCGTATTTTCACCTTTGTATCGGTAATCAAGATCGTAATACGAATATTCGCCTTTGATACTATGTCGCACATTTCGACTCCACCTGCATTCAGAAATCAGACTCAATCCCTGATTTTTAATTTTCAATTGATCTATCGAGTTATAATCCTCGTCCAGAGAAAAGGTATAATCCAAATCGTTTAGCGAATACAGATAATTTACAAACAGCTTATTATCATCCGAAAAATTGATGCTTGTATTTAAACTCAAATCTTCAAAATAAAAATCTGTATTTGTTTTCGAAAACTCAGGATTAAAGTCCTTATTCTCCGAGATAATGGTGTTTTGAAAAACCCTGTCTGAATAATTATTAAAGGTGGGCGTTTTAATTAAATCATTATATGATCTTCTCAAACTGAGGCTTACTGAAACTTTATCCTTCACAATGGGTAGTTTTAGCGTACCGTCAACAAAATTAAAATTAGCTCCCAAACTCCCTCCGATATTCTCGTGCAGTCTCCTATCTGAACACATATCAATCACTCCGGAAATTCGATTGCCATAACGTGCACTGGCACCACTCCGAAATAGTTTCACATTGGAAATTTGCTGAGAATTGAGTGCCGAAACCATTCCAAAGAAATGAGAATTCTGGTAAATGGTGATACCATTCCACAAAATCAGATTCTGATCCGGTGTTCCTCCCCTGATATGTAAATCAGCAGTTGATTCAGTAGGGCTGACAAGTCCGGGAAGGAGTTGCAAACTTTCAAAAATATCGGAATCGGGTGAAGCTGTAAAGGATTTAAGATCATCGGCAGATAGAATAATTGAGCCATCGTATTTATTTCCAGTTCCATCACTAATCTGATCAATCAGAACTTCATTCAATTGTTCGAGCGACTCAACTAACTCAGCCTTTATAGGTAAATTATTATAGATAATATTGGCTGCAAATCTTAAGGCCGTAAATCCAACATACTGAATGAAAATGGTATCTGAAGATGCATTATTTTTCAATTCGAAGTAGCCTTCTTTATCTGATGTGCAACCCCTTTTTTGAGTCCGATTAATTATGGTTCCGCCGCTGAGAGGTGTTTGAGTTAACTTATCAACCAAGCGACCTCTAACTGTAACAGAACTTTCATTCTCTTTCACAATAATATATCTCGAACTAATCTTCTCAAAAATCAGTTGAGTGCTCCCTTGAAGCTGAGCAATAATAGCATCGAGAGATGCATCAGAAGCTTTGAAACTAATCTTATATCGACTCACAATATCATCGCGATATGAGAATCGCACTTCAAATTGAGATTCAATTTCTTTCAACACCTCTTTCAGGTTTGTCTTTTCAAATTGAAATGTCCCGGTTTTTTCCTGAGACAAAAGCGGGAGTGTCAGCAATAGAAAAAAAAATATGAGCAGATACCTCATCATTTACGAAACAGTAAGATCTGTTTTTTATCTTTTATTTTATATTCAATTCCCATAGGGAGAAAAACAGACTTAAGTGCGAGTTCTAAATTATCATGAGTAAAACTCCCTGTAAAACGCTGATTTAAATCCACTCCCTTTACTTTAAAACGAACAGCATATTGGCGCTCTATAGCTAAGATCACTTCTTTAAGTGGTAAGTTTTCGAAAGTACTTTCCCCCTTGGTCCATGATGGAACCTGCTGAGAAAACGTCCAAAGTTCTTTGGTCTCCTCGATAAAACGAACAGCATCTCCCGCTTTAAGAATCGTTTCGTCATCCTTAAAATCAACTTTCACACGACCTTTGAAACATTGCACCTCGAAATATTTGTCACGTGAATGAACATCAAACTCGGTTCCCAATACACTCACATCCCCTTGTTGAGTGTGCACCGTAAATTTTGATCCATGAATCACTTTAAAATAAGCTTCTCCATTAAGATTGAGCTCCCTTTTTCTATCCCAATTTTTCTTATTAAAAGACAGATCTGACATCGAGTTGAGTTTTACCGAAGATCCATCCGGCAAATTAAAAGCAATCTGTTCGCCCAACTGGCTTTTGTATGTCGTTTCTGAAGGAAATAAAAACACCCCCCCCATGATGATCGCAATGGAGGCTGCCAACCAATAAGACCAGTAAGGAAATGCTGACTTACTTTTTACTGCCATTCTATTTTGCAAAACTGCCTGAAAAGCTTTCTTCTTATCAAAGAAAGGCGCTTCCAATAAAGCCGAAGTCTCCGCAATTTTCTTATAATAATTATAATCCTCAGACTGCTCGAAAGCTTTCACTTCCTCAACTGATAGCTCCCCGTTAAGCCATCGAGCTAAAAATGTATCATCAGTGAAGTCTTTATTCATGGGTTAAAATTTAAGTTCCGAATTCAATCCGGATAACATGTATGCAAAAAATCTGTCGAAATATTAAAACTTAAACTGACATTGCAAGAATCGTTTTATTACCAAATTGATCTACTAGTAAAACAGTTAAAATCAGAATTACCCTACTTTAAATATGATCAATCTTTTCTCTCAGCGAAACCAGAGCAAGATGCATTCTTTTTTCGATGGCTTTTACCGAAACATCCATCATTCCTGCAATTTCAGCGTATGTTTTCTTATCAATTCTATTCAATAAAAACACGACACGCTGTTTTTCGGGTAAATCAGCTATCGCTCTGTTTAAGCGTTCTCTGAACTCCTCCTCTTCCATAAGGTATTCCGGACTCTCATAATTTAATTCTTCTGTGCTTACCTGATGGTATTTTAGTTTCACCTTTTGGTGTTCAACAAGATTGAGAAAAAGATTCTTTGCAACCGTATAAACAAACGATTTGGCTTTTAATAAAAGTACTTTTTTACAATTCTCCCACAGTTTGATAAAAGCCTCTTGTACAATATCGTGCGAAATGTCAGAATCACCACACTTATAGTATATAAAATTATGTAGCAAGGGGGCATGTAAATCGAAAACTTTCTCGAACACCTTTGTTTTACACAAGGACAAATCTGTATTTTTCACATCTAAATTTTCCATGTGTTTGTAGTAAAGAGATCGAATTTAAGGTTTGAAGAATTAGCTGATTCAGCACAAAATCGGGTTCAATTTAAATTATTTTTTACAAAAAAAGACCATCCTAATAATTTTTTGAAATCTCATCACAAAAAATTAGACTCTCATGTGATAGTCGTAAAATCAGACCAACCTTTCTTAATCTTGCATTTCGTAAACGCCTCTTCTGATTCATATAGCAAAACCCATCATAGATATTTTTTTTGAATTAAAAGTAGGGTATTCAGTTCAAGACTTGTTTTAGTAGTAATAAAACACAAGTCAAACTAAAATTTAATATTATGATGCAGTTACTAAAAAGATTCAGATCTCTCTTAATCGTACTTCTGTCCTTATTAATGTTCAATTCATTTACTGCCTGCGAAAAGGATGATGATAATGTTGAACCTGAAAAAATAGTTACCCCTGATGTACCCAAAAAAGAAGAAGATAATACCGACCAATCTGAAGAAGAAGGGAATATTACTCTTTATTCTGTAAATGGTCGTGAAATAAAAAAACTAAAAGACTATCAAATTGCAGATAGCCTGCTGCAACTCCAAAAAGACAGCAAGAAACACCAGGAAATATGGAGTTTAATCAGTCAGATTATACCTGAAAATCATACCAAGTTTTTCAATGAATATATGATTTTTGCCGGCGAAGGAGATGGAACTGCTGGTTATGTTGTCCAAACAAAAGAAGACCTCACCCAATGGCAAATCGGAATTGCAATAGATTTTGCTTACGAAGGTGGCTTTAATCGAGATGGAGAATTGTCTTATACCATTATCCATGAATTCGGTCATGTTGTAACACTCAACAACACTCAAGTAGACTCAAAAATAGCTGAAGAAAATAGCAAAAACTATTTCCCAGGCGAAGGAGAAGCTAGAGATAACTCCTACGTAAATGCCTTATTTCAAAACTATTGGAAAGATATTTACAATGAATTTCAAGAGATTGGAGATGATGAAAGCAAAAATGAAGCCTTTTACGAAAAGTACCAGGATCGCTTTGTAACTCAATATGCCTCTACCAATCCTGCAGAAGACATCGCAGAAGTCTTTACCCACTTTGCCATATTCGATAAACCAACAAACAATACAATTGCTGATCAAAAAATTCAACTGCTATATAACTATCCAGAATTAGTAGAGCTCAGAAACACTATCCGCAATTCACTAAGAATTGGAACTAAATCGAAATCAGCCCCAATCATTAAAGTGTGGAAACGTGGTGCTACATTCGGTAAGAAGGGACAAAAAAGATCTTGAAACGAGTAATAACCTACTCTCAAATTTGATTCTTTTTTTAGGGGACTAAGAATCAAAAAGCTATCATCTCAGTTTCACGACTGAGATGATACTTCATTTTAAGACTAAGCTCTTTTCATCACAACTTTACACAAATTTTTATGAAAGCGATAGGGATAATCATATCAATTATACTTTTTAGCTGTTCTGCATACCAAAAAGCAGAATATTCCGAACAGTCAAACCTGATTACATTAATCAAATCGAGATGCAGAGGTAAGTGTCCGGTTTACCAACTTGATATCAACACAGAAGGAGAAAGCATCTACCACGGTATCGCAAATGTCCGTAACAAAGGGATATTCAAATTTAAACTAAGCCATAATGAACTTATTGAGCTAAAAAATCAATTTGATGAGCTTAAGTTTCATGAAATCAAGATCCAGCAAAAAACTAAATATAGGGATGTTGCCTACACAACAATTAAATATCAAGGGACATCGCACTCCTATCGTTCCTCATGGGAAGCATCACCTCTAAAAAGCATTGTTGAAAAACTAGATCGTTTAATCCAGCAAAATGTTTCTACGGGTAACAATCAAAAGAAAATATATAAACAATAAACTTAAACGTTCATTTTTATTGAATCACACCAATAGAGCCTTAAGTATTCAGAAGTAAAGGGGATCAGTCCCTTTTACTTTAATAAATTCTCAGAAGTCAACAAAGAGATTTCTAGCAAATTGAAGTTGCTACATTTATACGGACAGTGAGTTAAGATATAGAATATTAATAATTTATATCTTAGATTATGGAAAAAGAAAGACGAAAATTTAGTAGAGAGTTTAAATTGAATGCTGTTGAGTTAAGT
>NZ_SAXA01000015.1 GCF_004122035.1 Ancylomarina salipaludis | reverse complement strand
TTATTTCATAGTTATTGTAATTTATACTTTCACGTTTAAATCCACTCATTTCGTTGGTGAGCATCCCTTCTTTTCTTTTTTCCATTACCTTGACTTTTTGTGTCAAGCTATTTCAGGGTATTACAAACACCTCCCGGGTGCAACGGAGCAATAAACTGGGTGAGTTGTTGATGTAGCAACTCTACCTTTGTTCTACTATTATGAGATTACTTCACTCGCTTGGGCTCCTTCGTAATGACAAATAGGGGCTGTCTTTGCGAGAGCGAGGCACGAGCTCGTGGCAATCTCATCATTAATGTAGCAACTCTGTCCCATTGCTATTTCATTACTTATATTATTTCTCCTTCTGGTTCCTGACCTTGTTGAGGGAAAGGAGAAGGCGATGTGGTTTGTTTTAACAGACTAATTCTTATACTTTCTAAAGGCAGTAATGGTTTGATAGATACCATAAGCGATAACTATTTTTCCAAGTATAAAAATAAAGATAGCAAGGTTACTTATTGTCTTTTCCTTATCTATAAAAAGATCATTGATACCACTAGGTAACCATAGATATTTAATAAAGCCTTCTCTATTTGTTTCGATGCTTAGGAAGAATACATCTCCAATACCATCGCGGCTCATAATAAATACGCCATAGAACAATAACCAAACTGTAAGTGTAAATAGCACGCCTCGAATCCAGCTTAATCCATTTTTATTCGAAATGGTGTTTAGCATCAGTACAATCATTTCATTTAAGAATGAACCGATTGAAGTCCATATAAATATTAAGAGAGTTATAAAAGCTATTAAGGTAAAAAGTATTTGATGAGAGCTAAAAACTATAATTAGAGCTGGGATTGCAAATAATACTGACAGTATTATTTTTCTTGTTACTGAATCTTGTAGGTTATGCAATAGAGTTTTTAATACTAAACTAGGTTTAATTTTGCTTATTAGTTCTTTTTGGTACAAAGCCATTTCTTTAGCCTTATAATGCAAGCCATCTATTGAATTTCCACTTTTATTAGCCGAATCCTTCAATAGGCGAGCAGTCTTTCTGTCTACAATAGTTTTTGCATTAGTATCTTCTATTTCAACGAGTCCTGTGTTTAGAGCACTTTTAAAGGTTATTTCTTCAATATTATCTTGATTATCTTCAAGCATTATAACACCGTCATTATATACCGATGTAAAATCTAAACGTTTAATATTTGATTCATAAATTCTAAATAAAGCACCTTTATTAATATTAGCAAAACTAGCTTCGAGTAAATCAATTTTACAATTTTCAAAGTCTATTCTGCCAAATATTTTAGCTCTCCTGAAAGTGATTTTATTTATGATATTTGGAGTAATCTCAGTAAACTCTTCTTGTTCTTCTTCAGGATAGGCTGTGAATAAAATATTGCCTTCTAGCTCAGTATCATAAAAACAGACTGATACCTCAAAGTGTGTTTTACGTAGGAGAATATTACTATGAAACTTAGCATCACCGAAATAGCAAGCACGATCAAAATTATTGTAGGACAAATCAACCTGTTTGTAAAATTCGGAGTTTCTAAAATCTATAAATGGAGTATCTCTTCTAGGATCATTTATAAATTCTATGCTCTGTCCATGAAAATTACCTTTAAAGATGGAATTATCAAAAGAGATCTCATGTATATTGAATAGTGCTTCATTAAAGTATACATCTTTATTAAATATACACCTATCAAAATTTGAGTTACGAATAAATTTAGCGTTTTGGAAGTTTGCATGTTCTTCAAAGAAACAGCCACTGAAAAAGGCATTCCCATTAAATGTTGAATTTTTGAAATTAACATACTTATGAAACTTAGTTTGGTTGAAGAAAGCACTGTAAATCAAACTATTTTCGCATACCACTCTTAGTTTAATCTCATGATAGTAGGTGTTCTCTATACCAGCACCATTGTTAATGAAACAATCTAGTTTTTCAGCTTTGTCATTTTCTTTTAATATATCACATAAGTTAGTGAGCGAGGGTTTATCGCCATTTGTAGTGGTACTAATAATACAGTTTGAAAGATCAATATATTTAAAAAAAGAGAAAGGCTTATATTCTTTATCGTAATCAATCTCTTGCTGTTCAAACTTATATTTTATCCAGTTTATAATTTTTTTAGGTGTGTTCAATTCATATCTACTAACGCCATTTTCACCTTTAATTTCTTTAATGTCAGAAATATCAGTTCTTTCACCTAGAAGATCATTTTTATTCATTTAAATACCGTTTTGATATATTTTCTTTTTTTGATCAATCAAATTTAACGATAAATAGATGACGAAAAGAAAAAACATAAAGGAATATAGATTGTTTATTTAGGAAAGGGATTCGTGATTTTGTTTATAGCTTTATTGGGAGCCTCACAAAAAAAGTGAAACCCTCAAACTATTGACCGTCATGCTCTGACTATAGGCAAGCTGCACATGTCAGGGTATGACTAGATTTTATTGGCTAAGTTTTATTGAGAGCCTCACTGGGAGTGAGACCCTCAAACTATTGACCGTCATGCTCTGACTATAAGCAAGCTGCACATGTCAGGGTATGACTAGATTTTATTGGCTAAGTTTTATTGAGAGCCACACTGGGAGTGAGACCCTCAAACTATTGAATGTCATGCTCTGACTATAGGCAAGCTGCACGTGTCAGGGTATGACTAGATTTTATTGAGAGCTTCACTGGGAGTGAGACCCTCAAACTATTGACCGTCATGCTCTAACTATAAGCAAGCCGTACATGTCAGGGTATGACTAGGTTTATTAGCTAAGTTTTATTGAGAGCCTCACTAGGTGTGAGACCCTCAAACTATTGACCGTCATGCTCTAACTATAAGCAAGCCGTACATGTCAGGGTATGACTAGGTTTATTAGCTAAGTTTTATTGAGAGCCTCACTGGGAGTGAGACCCTCAAACTATTGAATGTCATGCTCTGACTATAAGCAAGCTGCACGTGTCAGGGTATGACTAGGTTTATTAGCTAAGTTTTATTGAGAGCCTCACAAAAAAGTGAGACCCTCAAAATATTGAGTGTCATGCTCTGACTATAAGCAAGCCGTACATGTCAGGGTATGACTAGATTTTATTGGCTAACTTTTATTGAGAGCCTCACAAAAAAGTGAGACCATCATGCTCTGACTTTAGGCAAGCTGCACGTGTCAGGGTATGACTAGGTTTATTAGCTAAGTTTTATTGAGAGCTTCACTGGGAGTGAGACCCTCAATCTATTGACCGTCATGCTCTGATTATAAGCAAGCTGCACGTGTCAGGGTATGACTAGATTTTATTAGCTAAGTTTTATTGAGAGCCTCAAATTCATATTCCGTCAGAGCAGACCCGGATGTGTAGCGAATTAACTTAACTACTCTCGTTTTGAGATTACTTCAATCACTTAGGTTCATTCGTAATGACAGGTTCCTTATCGAAAATATATTCTCTAGCATTAAAATTTCTCAAGTATAAGTTCGCATTTTGTGTAAATTGCAAGCCTTACAAAACACACTAAACCTATGCAAGAATTTAAAATAGAAAACCTGTCTACTGAACTAGACGAGAAAATATTAAATAAGACCAACAATAAAACCAAACCTTTAGGTTCTTTGGGAATTTTAGAGCGTATTGCTTGTAAAATAGCAAAGATACAGAGCAGTTTGAGCCCTGAGATTAAAAAGCCTACAGTAGTCGTTTTTGCTGGTGATCATGGAATTGCAGATGATGGCGTGAGTTTTTATCCTAAATCGGTAAGTTACCAGATGCTTTACAATTACATGCAAGGCGGAGCAGCGATTAATGTTTTTTCGCGTCAGCATGGTATCGATTTTAAGGTGGTTGATGCAGGGGTTGATCACGATTTCGAGCCCGAATTGAATATCATCAACCGTAAGATTGCTTATGGAACTAAAAACTACCGATTTGAGTCTGCCATGACTAAGGAACAATGCCTGGAGGCCATTGAAAAGGGAGCGGGTATTATTGAAGATTGCCATAAGGAAGGCTGTAATTTTATTGCTTTCGGTGAAAAAGGGATTGGGAACACCTCTTCGGCAGCACTTATCCTAAGTCTTTTAGCCAATATTCCTCTTGAAGATTGCGTGGGACGTGGTACCGGACTCGATCAAGCCGGAGTGAAGAGCAAATACGAGCTTTTAAATGAAGGTCTGTCGAAATACACAGGCAAAACAGATGATGCTCTTGAGGTGATGACCTATTTTGGTGGTTTTGAAATTGCCATGATTATGGGAGGAATGCTTAAGGCGGCCGAACTGAAAATGACACTTCTAATTGATGGTTTTATCATTACATCGGCACTATTGGCTGCGTCAAAAATCAATCCTAAGGTTTTAGAATACTGTTTATATGCCCACAAATCGAACGAGAAAGCACACATCAGTATGCTCAATCATTTGGGTGCAGAACCGATTATGGACATCGGCATGCGATTGGGAGAAGGCACCGGTGCCATGGTTTGTTACCCTCTGGTAAAATCAGCCGTACAATACTTTAATGAAATGGCATCATTCGAGGAAGCCGGCGTCAGCGAAGCGGTTGAAGAAGCGGCTAGCCACTAAGTTTAAAATAAAAAAGGTTAAAGTATAACGTGAAATAAGCCCAACATTGGGCCTTGAGCGGAGTCGAAACAGAGTAAGGCAAAAGTAAATAAAGGTGAAAAATGACCTTGTTGCTAAGTCTAATTTTAAAGCAAAATAACTACCTTAGATACTGATTTAACCCAAAATTCACTCAAAATATTCGAATTATGATTCAATACAATATAAGCGCTCTTAACACAGAGAAAGCTGAAGCGCTTCAGCATAAAATTGATTTAAAAACCAAGCCTCTCGGCTCTTTGGGCAAGTTGGAGGAGATGGCCAAACACATTGGTTGTATTCAGAACACCTTAAGTCCGGCACTAAAAAAACCGGTTATTATGGTTTTTGCCGCCGATCACGGTATTGCTCTTGATGGGGTGAGTCCTTATCCACAGGAAGTGACCTGGCAGATGGTTGCCAATTTTATGAATGGCGGTGCAGCCATAAATGTTTTTGCCAAACAGCACGATATTGATATCCGTATTATAGATGCCGGTGTCAACTATGATTTTGATAAAAGTTCAGGCGTTTTGAATGCCAAAATTGCTTATGGAACCAAATCCTACCTTAACGAATCTGCTATGAGCAGTGAAGAGTTCGAAAAAGCAATGAAACGGGGTGGCGATTTAGTCGAACGCATTCACTCCGAAGGGTCTAATATTATTGGTTTTGGAGAAATGGGAATAGCGAATACATCTTCGGCTGCTATTATTCTCCATCTTCTTAGCAATATTGAGCTGAGTGCTTGTGTTGGCCGTGGTACCGGATGGGATGACGAAGGACTACAACGTAAATATGAAATTCTGGGTCGTGCCCTTTCAAAATACAGAGGTGGCAACACAGCTGAAGAGGTATTAACTTACTTTGGCGGCTTCGAAATTGTGATGATAGCAGGTGCCATGCTCAAGGCTGCTGAGCTGAAGATGTGTATCATGGTAGATGGCTTCATTATTACTTCCGCTTTATTAGCGGCCTCTAAAATGAATCCTAATATTTTAGACTATTGTATTTTCACACATAAGTCACAAGAAAAAGGGCATCAGTTAATGCTCGATCAGCTTAAAGCAAAACCACTATTGGATATGGGCATGCGTTTAGGCGAGGGTACAGGTGCTGCTGTTGCTTTTCCATTGATTCAATCGGCAGTCAATTTCCTAAACGAAATGGCTAGTTTCGATGAAGCTGGTGTGAGTAATGCCGAATAATTAATTTACAATGAGTGATTAACAATTAGTTTTAGATCTGTTTCTATCACTAATTGTTAATTGCCAATCTACTTTCTATGTTTAGAGAACTCAATATCTTCTTCACAGCACTTTCCTTTTTCACACGAATTCCTTTCCCAGGATGGGCTAAATTTGAAAAAGCCTATCAACACGAAGCAGTTAAGTATTTTTCCCTTTCGGGCATTATTATTGGTGGTTTGAGTGCTTTGGTCTTCGTATTGGCTCATTGGCTTTTGCCTTTCCATATTTCCCTTATTTTAAGCATGGTGTTTACCGTTTTATTTACGGGTGCTTTACACGAAGACGGATTTATGGATGTTTGCGATGGTTTTGGAGGGGGTTGGACCAAGGAGCGTATTCTTGAGATCATGAAAGATTCTTTGGTGGGCGCTTTTGGCATTTCGGGTATTTTATTTGTTGTTCTGGCTCGTTTCTTTGGTATGGAAGCCATTTCAGCAAGTTCATTACCCGTGGTTTTAATTGTGGCCCATTCACTAAGCAGAACCCTTGCCGGCAGTTTGGTCAATAGTCACGAGTATGCTCGTGTGGATAATTCAAAAGCTAAAGATTATGCCCACAAGCTAAGTCGGGGAAATCAAATCTTTTTATGGCTTACGGGGCTTTTACCCATTCTCCTTTTACAGGATGTCAAATATTTCCTGATCATTATCCCGGCTTTTTTAGCCAAATACCTTTTGGGACGCTTCTTTCAAAAATGGATTGGCGGCTATACAGGCGACTGCATTGGAGCCACACAGCAGGTGGTTGAAATTGTAATTTATTTGAGTATTTATATCATTTCAGTCCACATGTAATTGTTGTAAGAAATAAAATAACAGATTAAAGCCACTTCAACAGGTGGCTTTTTTGCTACAATTCATTTCATATTACTATTTTTGTCTATTCATTCAAAAGAAACAAAACAAATATGATACTTCACTTAATAAGACACACAAAGGTTAATGTAAAACCAGGTGTTTGTTACGGACAAAAAGACGTTGAATTGCTTGAGACTTACCCTGAAGAACTGGAAGCAATTAAAAAGAATATTGATGATTTGAAGTTTGACGCTTATTATTCGAGTCCACTCACACGTGCAAAAACGCTTGCAACAGACTTGTTTGGCGAAGCTGTAACATTCGATGATCGATTGATGGAACTGAATTTTGGAGATTGGGAAGGCAAGGCCTGGGACGAGATTCAAGATCCTTTTCTGGATAAATGGATGGAAGACTTCGTGAATAAAAAATGTTCCAATGGTGAATCTTTTGTAATGCTTCACGAGCGTGTGGTAAAGTTTTTAGAAGACTTAAAAAAGTTAGAGCAGCAAGATATTGCAATTGTAACTCATGGAGGAGTAATCAGAACCCTTCAGGCAATACATAAGAATATCCAGTTGAAAGAAGCTTTTAACGAAGCACCGGCAGGATTTGGAGAACTGGTTCAATTAGAATTCTAGAAGTTCTTTTTAACCTTAAAGTCTGATTATGTGGGAATACTCATCAGGCGACAAGTTTCTTTTAACAATTTTTTAATCAATTTTATTTGATTATTTAATGAAATCGTTATTTTTAGGCTTGTTTTTGAAAAACGAGAACAAAAATTAATAACATAAGTGACATCGATCGGAATACAAAACACTTTTAATTTCTTTTAAGTTGAGTTAATATTGTTTTGTGGCCCAGATCTAAAATTTAAACCAAATTACGAATATGAAAAAGTTATTTCTTACCCTAGTTGTATGTATAAGTGTTTTAGGTGCATTTGCTCAGGATGCTGTTCAATTAAAAAATGACGGAAACGCCGCACTAAAGGCTAAAGATTACAAAGCAGCTATCGTTCATTTAGAAAACTACCTAAGATTACCTGAAGCAGCAGATGATATCAAAACTGTTTACAATGTTGGATATGCAGCTTCAAAAGTAAAAGATTACGCTAAAGCGGTTATTTATTTTGACAAAACAATAGCAGCTAAATATAAATTGTCAAGTTCATATTTAAGCAAAGCAAATGCTCTTAAAAAACTTAACAAATATGACGAGATGGTTGCAACCTTAAAAGCTGGTATTGCTGCTGTTCCTGCTAAAAATGCAAAATTGACTAAAACCTTAGCTACGTATTACCTAATTGAAGGACAAAAAGCTCAAAAAGCTTCTAAATTTGACGAAGCTGAAGCTGCATACAAAAATGCTATCGAAGTGAAGTCTTCAATGAAAACAGATGCTATCGTTAGCCTTGGTTCTTTATACTTTGGAGAAGGTGCTAAAATTCAAGCTGCAGCCAATCCATTAGCAAATACTGAAAAAGAGAAGTTTGCTGCTGAAATTGCAAAAGCAAAATCATTCTACAAAAAAGCTGTTGATCAGTACACTAAAGCGAAAACTCTTGCTCCAGCCAGAGAAGATGTTGACTCTTTATTGAAAGAAGTTAAAGCTGTATTGTAAACGACAATCACTTCAAAATATTAAAGGGATGCTTTGGGCATCCCTTTTTTTGTCTTGTATCAATCTCTATAGTCTAGCTTTGTCCCAAATTCTTCAGAACGGAGAAGGTTTTATCAATTGCATCATCGTTTACCACAATCGTAAATTCATTAGTGGTAGATATCACCTCACGAATATTAATCCCAGCCCAGGCAATACTTTTAAGAATGTGGTAATAGAAACCGGCCTGTTGCGCATTCACATCCGGTAATTTAAGGGTCACAGCAGAAAGACGCCCACTTTTACTCAACATGCTTTCTTCCTTAAAAATAGTTTCAACCTGATCAGCTAAGGATTGACTAACAACTAAATTCGATTCAAAAACCCCCTGAACCATTGTATAGAAAAATTCCCGATTGGGACCAATAGCCCTTAACAAATCTGTATGCCTTTCAATCAGCATACTTGAATTTTTATAGGTGTAATCCACTAATTGTGAACGAACAATTATATCCCGAACAACCACTTCTGCTCCAAGATGAGAAATTTTACCTTTCATTTTAGGAATCAGTCTATTGATCGACATAACGATTGCGCCACTTTTCACCTGGTCTCCAAAATGTTGTTCCACCTCGGGCTGAATTTTTCGAGCCAATGAGGAAACATTGATTAATCCCTCAACCAAAGCTTCAGCAAGAAAAGGCTGATGTGCAATGATTTTTTCTACGATCTGAGAAATACTTAGCATATGTATATATTTTTCTCAAAAATAGACATATTGTTTAAATTTTCACACGGATTTTCCATAAGAATTCAATTTTATTGAAATAATTGAATGTGATAGCATTTTATAGATTTAATCATAAAAAGAATATATTTGTCATACCGTTAGGGGTGCTTGATTTTATCAGGCTGAGATAAAACCCTGGAACCTGACATGCATAATAGCAGCGTAGGAAAACGAATTCATTTTAAGAGCTTTTATACAGGCTCTTATCTTGTATTTTCTATCCCACAACAACATTTATGTCTGAATAGTTCCTAAACCTAAATTGAACTAAGACATGAAATACAATAAAGTACTCACCATTGCAGGGAGTGATTCCGGTGGAGGAGCTGGTATACAAGCTGATATAAAGACGATTTCGGCTTGCCAATGCTATGCCAGTTCAGCCATAACCGCTATTACAGCACAAAATACGCTTGGTGTTACGGCTATTCACCCAATACCACCTTTAACCGTTAAATCACAAATTGAGGCCGTTCTCGATGATATTGGAACCGATGCCATTAAGATTGGGATGTTGCATTCTTCTGAAATCATACAAATTGTAGCTGATTGCCTTGATAAATATCAAATCAAAAATATTGTTCTTGATCCGGTAATGGTATCGACCTCGGGGAATCCATTACTTTTAAATGAAGCTATCAATAATCTAAAAACAATTTTATTTCCTAAGGTTAGAATCATCACACCCAATCTGCCAGAAGCAGAAATATTACTGGGTCGAAAAATTGAAAAACAAACTGAATTTAGAAGTGTTGCCAAAGAGTTAGCTCAAAAATATCAGCTTTCTGTTTTATTAAAAGCGGGTCATTTAAGCGGAGACGATTTAATCGATGTTTTATACGATTTTGAAACATCAGAAAGTCATGATTTGAAGTCGAAAAGAATTGAAACACAAAACACGCACGGAACAGGTTGCTGCTTATCTTCTGCTTTTGCATCATTTTTGGCAAGAGGCTATACCATATCAGAATCAGCTCAACAGGCTAAGCATTATATCACAAATTCAATACAAGAAGGGCGAGATTATAAAATTGGGAAAGGCCATGGGCCAGTGCATCACTTTCACCAGTATTGGAAATAGCTGCTTGAGGATAAGTTAAAATGTTTTTCTTATCTTATAACTACAATTTAAAATCATAAAAATGAAGACTTTATACTCAATTTTATTTCTATGCATTGTAGGAATTTCTTTATCTGCCTGTCAGGAAACACCGCATAAAAGAGAATATAATCAGGAACTTGCACTCAAACTGAAGGCGGATCAATATGGTATGAGTCAGTATGTCATGGCATTTTTAAAAAGAGGTCCCAATAGAAATCAGGATTCAATTACTGCTGCACAATTACAAAAGGCTCATCTAAAAAATATCATGAAAATGGCTGAGGAGGGAACCCTTGTTCTTGCCGGCCCTTTTATGGACGATGGTGATATTAGAGGCATCTATATTTTTAATGTCGAAAGCTTGGAAGAAGCCAGGCGTTTGACAGAAAGTGATCCAGCCGTTAAAGCAGGCCGATTAATTATGGAATTACACCCCTGGTATGGTTCTGCAGCAGTTAAAGAAGTTAATGCTATTCATAATCAATTAACTAAGAAATCAATCGCTGAATAAGAAAGTGTTTATCTAAATATAGAAAAACCTCTTCATGAATGTGAAGAGGTTTTTTATATTGATGACTAATGCTTGTGTTCGTCTTTGCTAAAATATGCATGATCGAAATCATGAACCGTATCATTCAGGTTTTTAATCACTTCCAAATTTGTACTCTGCTTGGCTTTCATTGCATAGACACATATTTTATGCAGCAATTCAAGTTGTTTCATATTTTTTGCTTTCATTACCGGATCGTCACTCAACTTAACACGTTGAAACATAAAATACTGAGTCGCTATTTCCTGTAATTTCTTAGCATGCTCTTCTTTATTATTAACCCAACGAACCAATTGATTGTAGTCCGGTTTTTCTGCAGCAGAAAGCTCAACAATCATTTTCATACTCTTTTCGATGGTTTGAATATGCTCATACATCATTTTAACTCTGGCAGCATCATCATAAATACCGCAAGGAATTTCACAATGGGCATAGCTTTTAATCGTGCCAAACCCTGCAAACATAAGGCAAACAAGAGCCAATACTTTTATCTTTTTCATAATGAATAATTTTTATTTAAAAAGTTTAATTAAAATTAATCTAAATAGATGAGACCTGAAAATATTATGAAGCTTAAATAAAGACAAAACTGTATTTATTTAATAGGTGAAACAAACCAAAATAGGGGATCAAAACCTAAAGAGGAAAAAGCAATTCGATTATATTTGCAATATGAATCCAGAACGTCCTTTTTGTTTAATGCCCTTTATTCATTACCATGTAGGCAATGCAGGAAATGTAAAAGCCTGTTGTGTAGCCAATATCCCATACGGAAATTGCAACAAGCAAGCTTTCAATGAAATTTGGCAGGGTGAAGCCATCAATAAGCTAAGGGAAAAATTTAAAAAAGGAGAATCTGACCCACGGTGTGCTGTTTGTTTAAAACTCGAAGAGGCAGGAGGAAAGAGCATCAGACAAGAAACACATGAACGTTTTCCGACATTCAAAGGGTACGAAGCCATTTACCAACCCATTTATTTTGATATTCGCTTCTCAAACGCGTGTAATTTTGCTTGTCGCACCTGCTGGCATGGTGCCAGCTCATCCTGGTTTCCCGAAGCCAAACAACTAAAACGCAGTTTGGGACAATCGGCTTTGCTAAAGAATATCAACGATTTTGAAAACTTTATTTCAGAAACCGGTGAAGCCCTTTTTCAAGCAGAAGAAATTTATTTTGCAGGAGGAGAGCCCCTAATGAGTGAAGAGCATTATGCGCTTCTACACTATTTAATTGAGAATAAACACACTAAACTTCGCTTGAGATATAACACTAATTTTTCTGTTTTGGAATTCAAAGGTCATCGGATTCTGGATTATTGGAAGCAGTTTGAACATGTTGAGATTCTGGCAAGCATAGATGCTCATGGGAAATTGGGCGAATATATCCGAAAGGGATTTAATTGGACAAAATTTATAGAAAACAGAGAAGCAATCAGAGAATTGTCGCACATTAAATTCAAAATTGCCCCAACCATTTCTATTTTATCCATTGCCAACCTGCCTGAATTATACAAAACCTGTTTGGAACAGGATGTGATTCGAAAAGAAGACTTCTATATCAATATTCTGGAACGACCTTATTATTATAACACTAAGGCTATTCCTTCACACATTAAGAATACAATTGCGAAATCATTTGAAGCATTTTATCAGTGGGCTAATAAAAATTCGATTCCTCAGTTTGTTTTAAAACAATTTGAAGAATGCATTACGTATATGCAAGCCGAAGATTTAAATCAACATTGGAGCATGTTTTTAAAGGAGACGGAACTTTTCGATAAGCTTCGTGAAGAATCGTCAGAAGAATTAAAAACAGTGTTGGGAATTTAAACCAAACACTCAAATTTCAAATGCCTGATTTGAGACCATCATTTGATCTTTAAATACCCATTTTATTCATTTTATCTAGTTTAACAGAAATTTCGAACCACAATAAATAATGATAAAAACCCCATAAACAGCAGCTTACATAAACATAAAAGCCTTTAGAGCCCCCTAATTTAAAGCTATATTGAACTAGGGGACATCATGCCAATAAATATTCAATTCTCAGATGGGATTCTCGGGTAATTTTAATCAAATCTTACTGAAGATTTGAAATGCTTAAACCAATTCTTCCAGTTGGATATTTTGTTTGTGGAAATCTAAGGCTTCCTTCACTTCTTTAGCCGAAGAAGTTTGCATCAGCTGATGACACAATTTTGCCGCGCCATGAAACTCTTTGCAATAGATTTTGAAGAAACGTTTAAGAATTGCAAAATTCTTATTTCCCTGCCATGTTCTTTCGTATAAATCGGTATGCTCCCAAAGCATATTCAATTTTCGCTCTTCATCAACTTCAGATAAACCCGGACTAAACAACCAGGGATTTTTAAAAATGCCACGACCAATCATGACCCCATCCACACCAAACTGATTCACTTTATCTAAACCTTCCTGATATGATAAAACATCACCATTACCTATCAACTTTATCTGAGGCGCAATTTCATTTCGTAATTGAACGGCTTTGGCTATTTCGTCCCAATCAGCTAAGCCATCTGACATTTGTTTTTGAATACGACCATGAACAATGAGAGCATCAATCGGCATTCCCAGTAAATGAGAGATCCAGGAGTTTGTGACTACTTCTTTGAATCCTATTCGTGTTTTGACACTCAATGGCAGATCAGAACCCTCACGAGTCGCTAAAATAATATCTTTTGCCAATTCAGGATCTTGTATCAGTGCTGAACAACAACCCGATTTGACAACATTCTTTACGGGGCAGCCCATATTGATATCAATCCCGACAAAATCAGTTTCCTGAGCAATATACTGAGCTGTCTTGTAATATTTTTCCGGATCTTTTCCCCAAATTTGAGCAATGAGCTTCACCGACTTTTCTTTCAAGAGTAATTTCTCACTTTGATTAATTTGAAGACGATGTTTTACCTTATCATGACCAATTTCATGACACATCCCATCCGTTGAAGTAAACTCAGAAAACAAAAGATGTAAGCGATCTTGTTCTGAGTTTTTCAGAATCATCTCACGAAAGACTGTATCTGTAACATCTTCCATGGGAGCCAATGAAAAGGAGGGAGCTTTTTGCTCGTGCCAAAAATTAGTTTGCATTACTCTTATTTAGAATTAATAAACATTGCGAAACTAAAACTTTTTTTTGACATGCCAAACAAAAAAAGCCCTATTTGCATCTTAGTCACAAGAACTACGGCAAATAAGGCCTTATATCTTAAAAACTCCTTTTTGATTGAGTGAAGCCTAATATTATTTCTATTAAAGAATCAGATTTCTTCGAATCTAAAAATAGAAGGAAAGCCCTAAAGCTAGATTCCATATGTCACTATACTTGACGTAATCTGTTCGAATAGCCTCAAGTAGATAATTATCCATAGTCCCCATTTCAAAATAGAAGTCGATGCCTTTAATCGTTTTATAGGGTAGTGGATGATAAATCGTTGCTCCAACAAATGGAGCGAAATGAATTTTATTCTGAAAATAGTACTTATCAGGAAAATAATCAGGTAATTTCCGATATGTATTATGTGTCGATCCTAAATTAATACTTAAACCTGCCATAGGGCTCAGAATAAAGTCTTTATAATAAAATTTCTTAATATGAAATGTATTCTTAAAGGCTAATGTATTAAGGGTTTTGGCATCTGTATGATCGGTAGCCATACCGTACATGATGGATAACTGGTACCAGTCGTCAACCAGATAATAGGTTGCACCAAGGGACATAAAACCGATATTACCTGCATGTTGAATCTTTGCTGCTCTGGGAATATACCATTTTCGTTTTAGAGTATCGTTTTTAATTTTCTCATTTTCAGTCCCCTTTAAATTCAACGATAAAAGGGTGAAAACAAGAATGCTTATTCCAATTTTTTTAATCATTTCCTTTTCAATTATTCCAACATCAACATTCAAATTAAAAAGACACTTTCTCTATACTGTACGAATCTTCATCTATCGAGATGATCGCATAAGCTTTATCAGCAATATCCCCAACAACCAAATAATCCACTTGATCGTATCGCTTACCATGATAGAAACTATGGGTATGCCCATGCAGAGACAGCTGAATATCATTTTCCTCCATCATTTCATTAAACACATGTTCATTTCCATAGTTGTACTGATCCGCCCAAGGTGGAATATGGGAAACCGGAATAACAAAATTGTAATCGCCATCATTTTCCAAATTGGCCTTAAACCAATCAAATTCAGGATCATTATTCTTGTTCTCCCAAATATTATTATCAAACATCACAAATTTGCACCCTCTGAATGTAAATGTGTAATTGCCTGGTCCGAATGACTTTTCATAAATTGCTTTCCCATTAGACAGATAATCGTGGTTACCAATAACTGTGATAAAAGGTTTGTTAAGCTTAGACATTATTTCGTTAAACCAGGTGTATTCTTTATGTAGTGCACTTAAAGTCAGGTCTCCTGCATGAATCACAAAATCAATATCATCTCGGGCATTTAAAGCTTTAACCGCCTCTTCAAATTCATCGTAAAATGTATGGGTATCTGAAATAAGAGCAATTTTTAAAGACGATTTCCCAGCATCAATAGCTTTAAGCTTGGCTAGATTTTTAGCTGTTAAATCCCGAAACTCCTTTTCAACAATGATATCATAGGGACTGTATTCAAAAGGCAGATTACAGGCTGGCAATACACCAGTTAGTGTCAACATTCCTAAGATGCCAGACATTTTCACAAACTCTCTTCGTCGCATTTTTATTTAATCGTGTGTTTTGGATCTTTTCATTATCCATATTAAGAAAGGCTAGCGAAAATAAGAATTTTATGAGTTCTGTCTCCCTTTATAACATTAATTAACTAACAAAAACAATTGGTTGAAATAGCAAACGTTTTCAAACAAAAAAGTCCTGAAGCTGAAATAGCAACAGGACTGTTTGAAAATAAAATAAGATTTGTTACAAACCCAGTTTGGCTTTTGCAGCCTCTACGGTTTTCTTCGAATTTCCCACAAAAGCTTCTCCATCTATGAGAATAAACGGACGTTTCAAGAAGGTATATTCATCAAGCATCAACTGTTTGTAATCGTCCTCGGATAAATTCTTTTCTTTAAGTCCCAAAGACTTATATTTCATGGCGCGTTTGCTGAATAAGGCTTCATAAGAACCAGCCTGATTAGCAAACACCTTTAAATCAGATTCGCTTATATTTTCGATTTTAATATCCTGCTGTTCGAATTTATCATCGATGCCAAGTTCTTTCATAATTCTTTGGCAAGTAGAGCAGGTGGATAGGTAATAGATTTTATTTGTCATGATTGTGTTTATTTTATGAGACTCAAAGCTAATTAAATTTTAAATTCAACTATAAAAGGTTTAGGTCAGAATACAAAAAAAACGACCCCAAGGAATCGTTTTTTTTTAATTCGTTAAATATTTGATTAGTCTTTTTTTGACTTCATATATTCATTAAAATTCTTTATACGATCATTTTTTGTTGTAATTTCAATGACACCATTTTTTGCTTTTTTACCATATTTCTCAATAGCGGATTTATCTTTCAAAACATTAATCGATTCAATATCACTAGGGTCAATATCGGTTATTTTCATGTGTTTGTTCATTTTAACACCATCGATGATATAGAGTGGGGGATTCTTGGTCTTTCCATTTATTTTAATTGTCTTGCTATTTTTCGACCTGTCCTTTGAGCGCCTCATATTTTTGGAGTCAATCAGGATAACACCATTTTTTCCCTTCTCACCATAAATACTCGTTTCTGTTTTATCTTTTAAAACGTTAATGGATTCTATCACATCCGAATCAATCTTATTCAATTCGTTCTGACTAATTTCAATCCCATCAAGAATACAAAGAGGCATATTAGTTGAATCAATCTTCAATTTAATCTTTTTACCTTCATTATTCTTTAGACATTTTTCAATATGTATACGACTCTTTTCAATATTATCCTTCAAGTTTTGCTGAAACTCTGGAGATTCAAACTTTTTGATCATTTCCCTGATCTTTTCTTTTTGAGCTTCTAAAGTTCTTTTAAACTCACCGGATTTTATCTTCTCCAGTTGACGCTGAATACTTTCTTTACTGCGTTCCAGGTTTTCACGAATTTCCTGACGGAATTCTTCAGAATTAATCCTTTCCAAAGACGATTTTATCTTTGCTTTTAATTCATCCTTTTCTGTTTGACTCAGGTTTGAATTCTCATCAATATCTTTAAATGATATTTTTTGATGCTCTTCTCCGAGATTCTTTAATTCTCTTTCCATCTCAGCTTCAGCCTCAATGAGTTCTTTCTTAATATTAATATCAATTGATTCCAATTCCTTCAAGCCCTCTTTAAGTTCTTTCAAACTCTCTTCACTTATCTCAATTTTCACAGATTCCAACTCTTTAAGTGCATCTTTCAAAGCTTCTTTCTGAGTTTTACTTAATTCATCCATCTTAATTATAGTATCCTGTAAAGCACTATTCAATTCAGGTGCTTCGGGAACTTCTGGCAATGCAGGAGACTCAGGAAGACTTGGGATTTCAGCTAGGGAAGGCTTTGCAATAGTTTGAACCTTTTCCGGAGCTGTCAGGCTATCAGTCTTCTTTTTTTGTTCCAAATGAACAGGAGCAACTTGCCCGAACGGGTTGTTGTCAAGATCAACCAAACTTAAATTTATTGCACCTTGAGCTTTAACTTGATTTTCAGAATTTGCCAGATTTGAAAATAGAATCATACCAAACAGTGCAAATACAAATAAAGCACTCATCAGACCACGTTCCAAAACAGGATGGATATCCGTTTTAGGATTCACAATTCTTCGAACTCTATTCAAGAGGTTCGCTTTTTTACCTGAAAAACTCAATACCAATTCAGGTTTCTTTTTTCTGATACTTTCCATATTATTTAAGGCTTTAATAAGGGTTAAGGATTCACCACAAACCTTTACCGCCAGATCATCACAAATGTGTTCTCTTTCGGTATTAACCACAGAAGACAGCCACCATACCATAGGATGATAGAAAAATAGTATTTCGATTATGCCTTGTATAAACTGAACCAAATAGTCGTGACGACGAATATGGGCCAATTCATGAGCAATTATAATTTCAAGTTGATTATCAGGAATCCCACTTATTAAAATTATGGGTAGAAGGATTACGGGTTTAAAATAACCGATTAAAGAGGGAGAATCTATAGATGCCGATTCTCTGAATATAACCTTTTTCTTTATATTAAAACGCTCGACTAAACCGGATGCTAAAAGCATATGCTTCTCATTTAACTGAAAGGCCTTATGCTTTCTTAATCGTAGAGCTGTTATGTAATTCATTACCATTTTCAATGAAAGAAGAGCGACTCCAATCAGCCAGGTTCTTAAAAGAATGGGAAACAGAATATTAGTAGGCAAAAGGCTTTTAAACCAAGCCCAAGACATGACAAAACTTTGATTACCTGAAACAAGCTCTTGATCGAGATTAGAAAGATTGAGCTTAGTAATTAATGTCTTTTCAGGTAGTGTTGAGATGAATGTCAGAATTGCAAATACAAAAATAAATAACATGCCCAAACTAGCCATTGCATATCGTAATCGGGCATTATTTTTATCAAGAAATCGAAATGCCAGGGCTATGATTCCTGCTATTAAAGCTGCTTGCCAAATAGAGTGGAGGAGAGTCCATGCTAAAGCTTCTGACAAACTATGAATATTTAAATTACTTAGATTCATGATCGGCTTGTTTTTCAATACATTCAATCAATTTCTTTATCTCTTCGAGTTCTTCGGTACTACATTTATGATTTCCAAGAGCTTGTAAAACCATACCTGATGCCGATCCACCAAAAAGTGTACTCACAAATTTATCAAGCAACTGATTCTTTGTCGCTTTTTCTTCAACCAGAGCAGAATAAATATGGGTACGTGCATCCTTATAACGATCCAGCATGCCTTTCTCAGTCATAATCTGCATCACTTTAAGGGTGGTTGTGTATCCCACATTTCGCTCACTTTTAAGCTTATCATTAACAAAACGAACAGTTGAAGGACCGTAAGTCCATAATATCTGTAAAATTTCTAATTCAGCTTCGGTTGGCTTAATCTTCTGTGGTTTCATATTGTGGTGAATCTGTACTACGATTTGTTTCGTATCAAAGATATACGATACTTGTCGTAATTCAAAATCATACTACGATTTTTTTCGTAATAGACTAAAAAAATAATTTTTAAAGCGACTAGGGGAGTTTGATATTCATCGTACTTACGGCATATCCGGCAAAGATACCGGAACCTGATACAACATTCGAATGCAGATTGATTTTTTTATAGAAGGCAAAATTCTTGCGATTTTCAATCATATTCTTTGAACGCTCGAAAGCGTAATAATCCTTATTTACGTGGTAAAGCAGAACTTTCAGTTCTGCAAAATCGGACCAATTACTTGTTTTTTCAACAAAAAAGGAAATCTTTGTCTGCTGACCATTGAAACTATAATCCGAAAAAGTTTTACTCCCTAACAAATATTGTTGTTCCAGATCAGTTGCGTTTTCCAATAAGTTACCATTGAAAACAACATCATCACTATAATAATTAATATCAGTTGAATACGTATAGCTTTCGCCATTAGTCTCATATAAAGAAATTCCTTTGAGCAAAATCATATAGTAGTCTTGACTTGCTTCTTTATCATCGAATTTAAGACTGTAATATTGACGATTTGAATCTTCTTTCTCTAATATTACATCAACAATAGGCGTACTTAGCGGGATAAGAGTTTTACTGTGAATTGCATTGTAGTCTGGATGCCTGACAATAATCTCATATTCTTTTTCTGATTCAAAACTTGCATCCAACTGATACCAGCCATCATTGAGTGCTTGTAGACTCCCTAACAGCTTATTTTCGTTATACAACTCAACAGTTGCTCCATTAAGAGTCTGATTAGTTTTGTCTTCCTTTAAATTATAGGTTCGGGAAACATTCACCCTAACCAGACTATCTTTTCCAGCCAAGGCATTAAGAACCAATATTGGTGACTGATTTTTCAAAGCCAAATCCAGGTTTTCCTCACAGGAACTGAGTATAAAAATGCATAAAACAATGCTGTATAAATAGTTTCTCATTGATCTCAAATGATTAAAAGCGGTAGGTGTACGAAACACTTGGTATTAAGCCAAAAATACTTAATTGTTTCAAAGAATAAGAACTGTTGCCATAGGCATCATAGGTTTGACTCATATAAAGAAGGCTCGGATTTTTCCGATTATACACGTTGTAAACACCAATATTCCAAATTCGGGTACCGTGTTTTTTTTTCTTTCTAAAATTTAAAGAAATGTCTAATCTGTGATAAGAGGGCATACGTATATCATTTCTTTTTATAAACAGTGGCACATCTTCAATACGATCCGGCTGATATGGTGATACAGATGATGCGAATTGGGTATCAAGCGTAACGGGTAAACCGCTTCCATACGTCCAATTCACTGTAAAATCGATTTTAGAACTTAACTTTTGACTAATTTGAAAGCTTAAATCATGTCTGCGATCATAGGGAGAAGCAAATGCTTTGCCTGAATTCAAATATTTATATTTTACCTCCGATTTAGCCAGTGTATAAACCAAATGTCCTTTCGTTTTCCCTGTATTCTTTTTAAGCATGAATTCAATACCAGTAGACCATGATTTTCCGGGTTCCACTTGCTGATCCCAAGCTGAAGAGCCGTCACTTGTGTAATAGTTTTCACTAAACTCTAAAATATTACGCGTCTTTTTATAATAGATTTCTGATTCGAAACTAAGTCCTGGTAGAATTTTCCATACAGATCCAAGATTATACTGACTCGAACGTATAGGGCGTATCTTATCGTTGACAGGCAGCCAAATATCAGTGGGTAAACTTAAATCACTGCTCGTAATTAAATGCATGTACTGCGACATCACAGAAAATCCTGAATTAAAACTAAAATGCTCATTCAATTTATACTGTGCGGTCAAGCGAGGTTCAACAGATAAATAGGTCTTATTTTTTAATGCAAACCGACTTGTTCTAAGTCCAATATTGGTTAAAAGTTTCTTTGTCCACTGAATTTGATTTTCGGCATATAACGATAACTCCAAGGCACTTATACTTTTATCTTTTACCGTATTCTCTTCCAAACTATTCTTGCTGCTATAGAAACTACTACCTGGTTTGGTTAAATGGAATGCGCCTTCAAATCCAAATTTAAAGTAATATTTAGGGTGGGGTATAAAGTCAAATTCAGACTTAAGGGTATAGTCCCGAATTCCCGAATAAAATTCACGGTAATAGTTCTCCTCAAAGTCACCATCAGCTATTTTATTCAGACGCTGGTCCTTAACCGAATAGGTATATCGGCTTAAAATGAAAGATGTATTTCCAAACAATTTATCATTATAAACATGATTCCATCGGATTGAATTTGTAAAATTTCCCCAGCCAATTGTATTCCGGCTTTTCTCCGTTAAATTATCAGTCAGATCCTCGGTATGTCTCTGTTTCGCCAGGTCTTTACCCATATATGTACTCAAATACACTTTATCTCTGTTTGAAAACTTGTGCGTTAACTTAAAATTGAGATCAGCGAAATAATAACTCATATACAGACCTTCAGAATCAGCAAGAGAAAACAACAAATTTGTAAATAAATCGAGATAAGAACGTCGTGCCGAGACATTAAAGGTTGTTTTTCCCTTAATAATAGGTCCTCTGACACTCAACTGAGAGGTTAGGAGTCCAAGGTTAAATTCCCCCTCAATCTTCTTTTGATTACCATCTTTCATTCGAATATCGAGTACAGACGAGACTCTTCCTCCATATTGAGCGGGAAAACCACCTTTAATTAATCGGGCTTGATGAATAGCATCCGGATTAAAAATGGAGAATAAACCCAAGAGATGTGATTGATAATAAACAGGTACATCATCCAATAGAATCAAGTTTTGATCAGGAGAACCATTTCTGATAATTAAACCTGAAGAAGCCTCATTGGCAGTCTGAACACCTGGCAAATAAGAGATATTTCGAAAAAGATCGTTCATGCCTAAAACCGACTTTTGTTTCAAATCAGTTTCAGTAATATTATAAGTACTCAAAAAGAGATGGTTGATGTTGTTTGTTTTATCGTCAGCAACAACCTTTATCTCTCTCAGTAAATTATTGGGCTGGAGTTTTATATTAATGCTAGTGTCCTTAATACAACTGAATTTAAGTTCTTTATCCTCATAACCCACATATGATATTCTAACTTGAGGGCATTTCTTCTTTTGGTAAAAACTAAAAAAACCAAAATTATTACTCACAGTACCTTCAAATGTTTTGGGGTTATAGATGCTGGCATTTATCAGGTTTTCACCTGTTTCTGCATCGCTTATAAAACCACTGATTCTAAACATCTGTTCTTCAAAAGGGATCTTTACAATTAAGATTTTGTTATCCAAACAAACAATTTTAAATGATGACAAATCGAGAACTTGCTTCAAACAATTTTCGACACTATACTGCTGCTTTTGCAAGACTACTTTTTCATCAAAATTCAAATCACTGGTGTAGCTAAATTCAATTCTTGTCTGCTTATTTATCTCATTAAATAATTCAGATACAATGTACTCCTGTTTGGGTAGATTAAGTTGTTGTTTCAACAATACATCTTGAGCATAACTGTGTGTTGCTATCATCAACACAGATAAGAATAGGATATATTTTAGGATATGATTCAATAGACTTGATGTATTTTTAACGGACTGCAAATTTAATACAGAAGTTTTTTATATTAATCATACTCAAGCATTATTTCTTTGATCCTAAAGCGCTAATAGAAAAAAAGATAAAAACTGAGAACCATTTCATACAAATACATAACAAAAATGGCTTGCCAAATTAAGGCAAGCCATTGTAATCTAAAATTAAATATTCTGTTCTGAATCAAGTATTTCAATGTTTATTACATTGTTTTCTTGAATATATAACGAGTAATAAAAATACCTTTTCCATCGCCTTTTCCGCTATCACTCTCAACTGCAGATGTCACAAATGCCAATTCCCAACCTTCGGCAACCAATGTGTTTATTTTGGATGAAATAAGGGCATCATTCGAAGCAATATTCTGGAAGTTAATCCCCGCAACACTGTAGAAATTCAGCAACTTTGTTTCTGCAAACAGATCAACTTTGGCATCTTTTCTTTTAACTGAACCTTGATTACTTTTCTTGCCATCTGTACGTTCAGTTGTAAAAGCCTGAGCATCGATAGGGGACTTCTCTTCAATAATTCTTGATCGTCCAAGACCCATTGGCACAATTGATTCGACCGAAGTAACGACTTTGTACTGTACTGTTTGTGCGTTTGATTCAAAAACAAATGCGCCTACTACTAAAGCTAATAATAATAATTTTCTCATGTGAAATTTTAATTTAAATATTACAGTGATTTTGGTGTTTGAATTTTACCATGATTTATTTTATAGTAATAACTTGTCCTTTTTTCTCAATATTGGCCTGTATTAAAAGCTCTAATTGTTTTAAAACTTTATCTATATCGTAATTATTAAAATCTATAGTCAGTTTCAAGTTTTCAAGCTCAATGTTTTGATTCTTAATTTCAACTTTGTACAGTCTTTCAATATCTTGAAGAACCTGAATGAAAGGGGTATTTTTAAAACTCAGAAATCCCGTACGCCAAGAATCATAATTAAAACCGGGCTTATTTATTATTGCAAGCTGATTATCCTTAAACAAACCAACTTGCCCTTTTGTTAAAATTAATTCCTGGTCATTATTCTTAATTTTAAAACTTACTCTACCGGTATTAACACTAACAAGAGTCTGATCTCCTGCCATATTCCTAATATTGAAGCTGGTTCCCAAAACCTTAATCAGAGTTTTACCTGATTCAATAATAAATGGCTTGGACGTGTCTCTTTTTATATTGAAAAACGCTTCACCCTTGAGTTTAACCAAGCGTTTATTATCTCCAAAATGGTTGGGGTATATCAATTTACTATTCACATTTAACTGAATCTGACTTCCATCAGCTAATTCAAATTTATCCTTAGATTCTGTGGTTTGTACTTTCGATAATTTGCCAAATCCGGGAGTGGTGTTGTATAAATAAAGGAAACTAAGACTACAACTGATAAAAACGACAGCTGCATATCTCAAGATGTGCGTTACCCCAAAAGTCTTTTTTTTTCGCTTCATCTGAATTCTCTTCCAGTCGAGTTCCAAATCAATCTGTTCAAATACATCTATATTTGAAGCTGAAGACCAAAGTTCAGTCATTCTTACAAACAGTTCTTTGTTTTCAGACGATTCGGACAGCCAGGAAACCAAAGTAGCCTTTTCCTTCTCGTTAGCACGACCTTGAAGATTTACTCGTAACAAATCTTCATCTATATTAATATTTTTCATTTTCAAGCTTTTCTTATACTAAGACAAAATCAAAATCAAAACACGTACTTACACCTAAAAACATTTCATTTACTATTAT
Organism: Ancylomarina salipaludis; assembly: GCF_004122035.1. Classification (GTDB taxonomy): domain Bacteria; phylum Bacteroidota; class Bacteroidia; order Bacteroidales; family Marinifilaceae; genus Ancylomarina; species Ancylomarina salipaludis. The sequence goes on along the minus strand of NZ_SAXA01000015.1, from coordinate 65,628 downwards.
AAATCAGCCATAAAATCATAAGATGAAGGAGAGTGGGACTCAATTTTAATCTCAGGCTTTTTAGTGCTTTTGAGATTTGTGTCTCCACAGTGCGCTTCGAAATCTGTAAATAATCTGCAATCTCTTGATTATCTAATCCTTCAATACGATTCATTCTAAATATGCGTTGACATTGATCTGGAAGCTCACCAATAGCTTTATAAAGCTGATATTCCAATTCTGTTTGTTCAAATATATCATCAATCTCATAACTGGCAGCATCGTTCAAATACAGAATATTCTCGTGATGCAGAGACCTGTTCTGATTTTGTTTGATAATGTTTAAACACGCATTTTTGACAGATTGATACAGGTGAGATTTAACTGATGTGTGTATTTTAATACGTTCTTTTCTGTCATAAAGCTTGACAAAAACATCCTGAACAACTTCACGAGATTCTTCCAAATCCTTAAGAAATTTATTTGCATATGCAGTCAATACCAAATAGTACTCATTAAATAACTGCTCAATACGTTTGTCATTAATTATTTCTACAGTATTAGAATTTGTCATCATAAACTTTCAATTTGTATCCGGACAAACAACTCGAAGGCTACTATAATAAAGTAAGTTGTTAAAATGTCATTAAATTTAAACAATCTGATTTAGTTAAGGACAATTAAATTTTTAAAACACGTACGATAAATAATATTTTTGATATTGTTTTACAATATTTTTTAGATGGAATTAATGAAGCAAATCTGAAACACAAAGTCTTATAATTCATATTATGTTAAGTAAGGCGTGTTTGTAATTATTTTCACAATTATATCAATATGCCCTCATAAAAAAGCCTCCAAGAATATTCTTGGAGGCTTCGAAAAATTTTACCGAATTTATTACAAGCTATCAGCTTTTGCTTTAAATTCTTCATATTTCTTCATATACTCAGGCTTTTCATTTCTAAGCTTGAAATAAAGTTCTTTAAGAGTCACAATTGAATTCTGCTCATCAGGCTTAATCTCAAGAACATTTTCGAAATATGGAATAGCTTCTTCATATAACTTATATAAGTTCTTAACAGCTGCATCATATTTTTTCTGATCTATAATATCATTAGTAACCTTACGAGCTTCTTCACAAACGTTTATTTGAAGAACACCAAGATTGTAATAAGAAATATAATCCTTAGGATCTTTAGCCAAAGCAATATTGTACAATTCTTTTGCTTTCTCAATCTCATTTGTTTTTTCATACAGAGTAGCCTTTGCTCTGTAGTATGAACCATTTTCAGGATCTAAAGCAATTGCTTTATCAAGGTATTCAGCAGCTTTACTTGGCTCACCTCCCAATAAGTAATGGTTAATCAACTCAACTAGCATGTAAGAATCGTTTGGATACATCTCAAACCCTTTATGTAGGTAAGTCAACGACTCTTCTGCTTTATTGCTATCTGCTAGAACTTTAGATAAATACGCATAAGCTTTAGCACCACCGTAATTATAACTTATAGTCTGCTTATAGTACTTAATTGCAGCTTCAAGATTATTAGCTTTTTGTGCAGCAAGACCAGCGTTAAAAATAACAGCTGTATCAACGGCAATATTATCAGCTTTGAACATTTCCATGTTCTCAATCTCTAAAACTTTCTCAAATGCATTCAATGCTCCATTATAATCTTCAGCATTGTAAAATTCAACAGCTTTATTTGTGTAATCTGGAATTAAGTTTGTCATCTGAGCTTTAACAGCCTTAGCATATTTATTCTTAACATCTAGTTCCAAACACTTCATGTAAGCGTCATAAGCTATCTGTAATGGTGTATCAGATAATTTTCTATAGGCTGGAAGTGGACTTTCGAAAATAGCTTGATAAACTTTTCCTTGTACTAAGTATGCTTTTGGCCATGCAACACATTTTTCGTCACTAATACCTGCATCAATAGCTTCTTTTGCCTTATCCAGTTTACCAGATGTTAGGTAGTTGCTAGCACCTGTTACTTTACTCTTCTGAGCGTTTACCATTGAAACACACAAAAGAAGAACCATAATGAATGATAATTTTTTCATCAGTAAATAGTTTTTGTTTTGCTTGTGAATCTTTCCTAATATTTAAAAAAATCAATAAGAAAGCCTCTTTTTATAGTTTGTTTGTATAAGAATCTTGCACAAATTTAATCCATAAATCGACAATTGAAACAAGATTATTTTCTTTATAATTAATCTAAGTTTTAGAATAAACTGGTTTGTTCACCATCCAAGGTATTTTTAGGCTGATCTTCACCATTCTCTTCAACTTGCTCATCAATTGATGTTTCAATTAAATTATCAGGCTGATCAACAACTACACCATTTTCAAGATCTTCAGTAATTAGTTCTTCCTCACCTGCTGCATTAACTTTTGCAACGGCGGCAATTGAATCCCCTTTTTTACTCAAGTTGATCAAACGCACCCCTTGTGTTGCTCGTCCCATAACTCTTAAACCTGCTACTGCTAAACGAATTGTAATACCTGATTTATTAATAATCATCAAGTCATCACTATCGCTCACTGATTTTAAGGCAATAAGTTCGCCTGTTTTTTCAGTAATATTAATGGTTTTAACACCTTTACCTCCACGATTGGTAATTCGGTAATCATCAATATTGGAACGTTTTCCATAACCATTTTCAGAAACCACCATGATATCTTCGTCTGAATTCTCGACACAAATCATGCCAACAACCTCGTCAGCCTCGTCACGAAGAGTGATTCCTCGTACTCCAGATGCAGTTCTACCCATCGCTCTAACCTGATCTTCAGCAAAACGGATAGCTTTTCCTGATCGAGCAGCAATTAAAATTTCTTTATTGCCATTGGTTAATCTTGCTTCCAACAACTGATCACCTTCACGTACGGTAATTGCATTCACACCATTGACACGTGGACGAGAATAAGCTTCAAGCGAAGTCTTCTTCACAATACCTTTTTTCGTACACAAAATGATATTATTGTTGTTGATATATTCGTCTTCGCTAAGAGTCAATACATTGATGTATGCTTTTACCTTATCATCAGGCTCAATATTTAGAAGATTCTGAATCGCTCTACCTTTTGATTGTTTTGACCCTTCAGGAATCTCAAATACCTTCAACCAGAAACATTTTCCTTTTTCGGTAAAAAATAACATGGTGTTATGCATAGTCGCCATTATCATGTGCTCAAGGAAATCTTCATCTCTGGTATGAGAACCCTTCGCTCCTACACCACCTCTGTTTTGAGTTTTAAACTCTGTCAATGGTGTCCGTTTGATATAGCCCATATGCGAAATTGTAATCACCATTTCTTCATCAGCATAGAAATCTTCCGGATTAAAATCTTCTGAAGCATATACAATTTCAGTCCTTCTTTCATCACCATATTTAGCTTTAACCTGAAGTAGCTCCTCTTTAATGATACCCATACGAACATCATGGTCATTTAAAATTGTTTTTAAATGATCAATCAATTTCATGATTTCATCATATTCAGCTCTTAATTTATCTTGTTCAAGTCCTGTTAACTGACGAAGACGCATTTCAACAATAGCGCGAGCCTGTATTTCAGACAATTCAAATCGCTCGATCAGAGATGCACGTGCAATATCAGGGCTTTTTGAGCCTCTAATGATTTTAATCACTTCATCAATATTATCCGAGGCAATAATCAATCCTTCAAGAATATGAGCTCTGGCTTCAGCTTGTCTTAATTCAAATTGCGTACGACGTACAACCACATCATGACGATGCTCAACAAAATAGAGAATCAAATCTTTAAGATTCAACAATTGTGGTCGCCCTTTTACCAATGCAATATTGTTCACAGAGAACGATGATTGCATTTGAGTGTACTTAAACAATTTGTTTAGCACAACATTAGCAATGGCATCACGTTTCAAATCAAAAACAATACGCATACCGTTTCTGTCTGATTCATCATTTACATTTGAAATGCCATCAATTTTTTTATCATTGATTAAATCAGCCGCCTTCATAATCAATTCGGCCTTATTAACCATATATGGAATTTCTGACACAATAATTTTTTCACGGCCAGAATCCGTAACTTCAATATTTGTTTTTGCTCTTACTACTACACGACCTTTACCCGTCTCATAAGCTTCCTTAACACCCTGGTATCCATAAATAGTACCTCCTGTTGGAAAATCTGGAGCTTTAACAATATCTACCAACTCATCAATAGAAACATCGTTATTATCGATATAAGCAATGGTTGCATCAATTATATCTGTCAAGTTATGTGGTGGCATATTGGTTGCCATACCCACTGCAATACCTGAAGCTCCATTTACTAATAAATTGGGGATACGAGTAGGAAGTACAGTTGGCTCTTGCAAAGTTTCATCAAAGTTAGGAGACATATCAACTGTATCCTTTTCCAAATCGCCAAGCATTTCTTCCGCAATCTTTTTCATACGTGCTTCAGTATAACGCATAGCCGCTGGGCTATCACCGTCAACCGAACCAAAGTTACCCTGCCCATCAACCAAAGGATAACGCAAAGACCATTGTTGAGCCATTCTAACCATGGCCATATAAACTGAACTGTCACCGTGAGGGTGATACTTACCCAAAACCTCACCAACGATTCTCGCTGATTTTTTATGAGGTTTATTGGCTGCTATACCCAATTCATTCATTCCGAATAACACTCGGCGGTGAACAGGCTTAAGTCCATCTCTAACATCTGGTAAAGCTCGGGAAACAATTACTGACATCGAATAATCGATGTAAGCCGATTTCATTTCCTCTTCAATATTAATGCGTATGATTCTTTCTCCCGTGGTCATATATTTTGTCTTTTAGATTCTATTCTTTAATGGGAAATATAATTCCTGCTTTTTGACCAAATGAAACGTTCATTTCATAGTTCAAATCACAGAAAGACAAAAGTAAAAAAATATGTGCAATTTTGATAATAAATAGGCTGCTATTTGAAGTCCAATTAAGATAAATATTTTAGCTATATTAAGCTCGATCAGCTTAAGTCCTTTAATCTTCGTCCTTTAGTCACAATGACCGTTAAATTCCCTATATTTTTGACTTAAGTTTACTTCGAATAAAAATATTCTTATTAAATTCACCAAAGACGAATAGAATAAATACACAACTAAAACATCATATATATGGAATCAAAGTTTTCACCCCGTGTAAAAGATGTCCTGTCTTATAGCAAAGATGAAGCTGAAAGATTAGGCAATAGTGCAATTGGCACCGAGCATCTTTTTTTAGGGATTCTGCGTGAAGGTGAAGGTGTTGCAATTAGCATCCTTAGTTCCCTGGGGATCAATCTCCTTGATCTCAAACACGATCTGGAATTTAAGCTGCAAAACACCACCTTAGACCGATTAGGTCAGGAAGATATTCCATTACAAAAATCTGCTGAGCGTGTTTTAAAACTTATTTACCTTGAAGCAAAGGCTTTAAAAAACCAAACCATAGATACTAGTCACCTATTATTGGCGATTTTAAAGGATGAAAAATGTTTGGTGACACGCTACTTAGATGCTAAAAATATAGATTATAATACAGTGAAAAATAATATCAATATTACTTTACCCAAAGCTCAAGCCGATTTCCCTTCAGAAGAGAGAGAAGGATCCGGTAGTGGCATGCATGGTAATAATCCCAAATCTGGGACTACAGGAAAATCAAACACACCTGTTCTCGATAATTTTGGGGTGGATATTACTCAAGCAGCTGAGGAAGGCACCCTTGATCCTATAGTTGGACGTGAAATTGAAATCGAACGTTTAGCACAAATTCTTAGCCGACGTAAGAAAAACAACCCTATTCTTATTGGGGAACCTGGTGTTGGAAAATCGGCAATTGTCGAAGGCTTAGCTTTAAGGATTATTCAGAGAAAAGTTTCTCGTGTCCTTTTTGACAAACGTGTGGTTACTCTTGATTTGGCTTCTATTGTTGCCGGGACAAAATACCGTGGTCAGTTTGAAGAAAGAATGAAAGCAATTCTTAACGAGTTAGCTAAAACCACCAATATTATTCTTTTTATTGATGAGATCCATACCATTGTGGGCGCTGGTGGAGCCACTGGTTCTCTTGATGCGGCCAACATGTTAAAGCCCGCTTTAGCTCGTGGAGAGATTCAATGTATAGGGGCGACAACTTTGGATGAATACCGTCAAAATATTGAAAAAGACGGCGCCCTGGAACGACGTTTCCAGAAAATTTTAGTTGAACCCACTTCAATTGAAGAAACAATTTCCATTCTCAATAATATCAAAGAGAAATACGAAGATCACCACAGTGTATATTATACACCGGATGCTATCGAAGCCTGCGTTAAACTAACAACACGTTATATTAGTGATCGTCACCTGCCTGATAAGGCAATTGATGCTCTTGATGAAGCGGGATCGCGTGTACATATTTCCAATATTCTGGTTCCTAAAATTATTGAAGAGCTTGAGGCAAACATCGAAGAAACCAGACAACAAAAAATCAAATCTGTTAAAGCTCAAAAATTTGAATTAGCTGCCAGTTTCCGAGACAAGGAAAAACAGCTGATGGATAAACTTGAAAGCGAAAAAGATAAATGGGAAAAGGATTTGAGCATGCAAAAAGAAAGAGTCTCAGAAGAAAATATTGCTGAGGTTGTTGCCATGATGACGGGTGTTCCTGTTAAGCGTATCGCTCAGGCTGAAGGTTCACGCTTGCTTCAAATGAATGAAGAGCTCAGAAAAAGAGTAATTGGTCAGGATGATGCCATTGCTAAAATTGTAAAAGCCATCCAAAGAAATCGAGCAGGCTTAAAAGATCCAAACAAACCAATTGGCTCATTCATCTTTTTAGGACCTACCGGTGTTGGTAAAACACAATTGGCAAAAGTCCTTTCAGAATATCTTTTTGATAGCTCTGAGGCTTTGATTCGTATCGATATGAGTGAATATATGGAGAAGTTTGCCGTATCGCGTTTGATTGGTGCACCTCCGGGATATGTTGGTTACGAAGAAGGCGGGCAATTAACTGAGAAAGTAAGACGTAAGCCCTACTCTGTTATTTTATTGGATGAAATTGAGAAGGCGCATCCCGATGTTTTCAATATTCTATTGCAATTACTCGATGATGGGCAGTTAACAGATTCGTTAGGCCGTAAAGTTGATTTCAAAAACTGTATCGTTATCATGACATCCAACATTGGATCGCGCGAGCTTAAAGATTTTGGTCAAGGAATTGGATTCCAATCCAAAAGCAGTAGCACTAACGACTATACCAATAATATTATTCAAAAAGCCCTTCGCAAGGCTTTTGCACCTGAATTCATAAATCGTGTAGATGATCTGATCATGTTTAACTCATTAAATGAGGAACATATTCATCAAATTATCGATATTGAATTGAGAGGCTTGTACAGCCGCGTTGAAGACTTAGGTTTTAAGATTAAGATTTCAGGAGCTGCCAAAGACTTCATCGTTGAAAAAGGCTATGATGTACAATATGGAGCCCGCCCACTGAAGCGTGCGATTCAGAAATATCTGGAAGATGAAATGGCCGAAGTCATTATACGTGCTTCCCTAACTGAAGGTGACACCATATCCGTTGGGCTTGACAAAAACAAAGGCAAGATCACAACTAAGATTTTGAAACAAAACAAAGAAGTTGAATAAACTTTAATAGTGCCAGCAATGCTGGCATTATTTATTTTATATAATTCAACAAAAATCTTTATTGCGACTTAGTTTAAATAACCAATATTACATATCTTTGGTATCCGAAAGGATAAAAAGAGAATTTACAATCCTGATTTCCTATTTAGACAAAATATAACATTAAAATACAAATCAAATGAAAAAAGACAATACAAAAGTGACATTTGCAGGTGGTGCAATTACATTGGTTGGAAACCCCGTAAAAAAAGGTGATAAAGCTGAAAATTTCACAGCACTAAATCAAGGTTTAGCTCCTGTATCTCTATCAGATTTCGATGGAAAAGTAAAGATTTTATCTATTTTCCCATCTGTTGACACGGGCGTTTGTTCAGCTCAGGCTCACCGATTCAACAAGGAAGCTTCTAGTTTAGGAGACGACGTTCAGATCATCACTTTATCCAACGACCTCCCTTTTGCTTTAGGCCGTTTTTGTGGTGCAGAAGGTATCGAAAATTTAATAACATTATCTGATCACAAGGAAATGGATTTCGGTTACAAGTATGGCTTCTCAATTGAGGAACTACGTTTATTGACTCGTGGAGTCGTTGTTATCGATAAAGAAAACACCATACAGTATGTTGAGTACGTTCCTGAAGTAACAGACGCTCCAAATTTTGACGCAGCTATTGAAGTGGCTAAAACACTTATTTAAGCTCAAAACATATAAAATAAAGAGGGCTAATTCTGATGAATTAGCCCTCTTTTATTTAAATACACTCAGATTGCTTTTATTTTGAAGCTACAAGTGCAGCCATAGCAATAGAATACAATTTCGTTTTTACGCTATCGCCACGTGAAGAAAGGATAGCCGGAACCTTCGCTCCCATAACCATTGCTCCGAGTTCAGCATTCGCTAATTTGGTATTTACTTTATAGAAAACATTACCGCTTTCGATATTTGGGAACACCATACAATCGGCATCACCGGCAACCATTGAATCCAATTTCTTAATCTCAGCAGATTCCTTATCAATTGCCACATCAATAGCCAATGGACCATCAACATAAGCACCTTTTATCTGACCACGATCAGCCATTTTAGAAATAATAGCTGCATCAACACAAGCCTCCATCTTTGGCAACACCTGCTCAGAAGCAGCAATCAAAGCAACCTTTGGCTTTTCAATTCCTAAAGATTGAGCAACTTTAATTACATAGTTTGTAATCGCAATTTTTTGATTCAAATCTGGCTGAGGGATTACAGCAACATCACTCACAACCAATAATTTATGATAATTCGGATTTTCCATCACAGTCACGTGACTCAAAACGGCCTTTGGAGGCATTAACCCATTTTCTTTATTAAGAATGGCTTTCATATACTTATCCGTACTTACAAGGCCCTTCATAATCATATCGCCTTCACCATTGTTGATCAACTCAACAGCTTTTTGAGCTGCCTTTAGTTCATTAGGCTCATGAACAATTGTAAAGCGTGACATATCAAAGTTATGCGCCTTACAAGTTTTTTCAATTTCAGCTTCGTCACCAACCAAAGTTGCATCAACAATACCTAATTCCACAGCATCGTTTACAGCCCCAATTGTATGAGAATCGTTAGCATAAGCAGCTACCAATCTTTTCTTTTCGTTGTTCTTAAGAACGTCAATGATTTGATCTAAACGTGTAATCATTTTGATTTATTTTGGTGTTTGTATTTGTTCTTCGTTGATGAATTTATAAAAGACAGCGTCCTTAAACTATCCATCTCTAGTGTAAGGCAAAAATATAAAATAAAGCCTGATTTGTATTTAAATTTGGGATAAATATTATCATCTATCATTAATATGAAGTTTTCCCTTATAAAATGAAAGTATAGAACTGAGTCAGTCTATTACCACTCTAAATCAAAAAAACATAAAAAAAGCAGCAACCTTAAGATTACTGCTTTCAAAACAATTTATAATTAAACTTATTTTTTATCATAAGCATACCAATAGGCAGTCCCTACAAATAAGCCCCCTCCTACAATATTACCCAAAGTCGCTGGAATTAAGTTTTTCACAATAAAATCCATCCAGGTAATATCTGCACCATGAAAAATGGCAACCGGAATAAAAAACATATTCGCAACGCAGTGTTCAAATCCCATTGCAACAAAAGCCATTACTGGAAACCAAATACCCAGAATCTTACCTGTGATATCTTTAGCTGCATAAGCCAACCACATTGCCAAAGCAACCATCCAATTACAAGCAATCCCTTTCAAAAAGGTTTTGTAAAAAGGATTTGACGTTTTTGCAATGGCAATTTTTATAGCCGAATCCATTGATGGAGAATGCATGATAACCTCAGTGAGATACACCAGAAAATAAGCGACTATAATTGACCCAATAAAGTTCCCTACATAAACAATAGCCCAATTTTTCAGAGGCACTTTCACAGACATGCGCTTTGATAAGACTGAAGGAATGAAATAAGCGGTATTCCCTGTAAAAAGCTCAGCTCCGGCTACTGCACACAGAATTAATCCCAATGGAAAAACAGCGCCAAAAAAGAACTTCTGCAAACCCGGATTGGTTTGAGCAAGCCCTGGCATGGCACCTCCAACGATTAAAGCCAAAAGGCTCCCCATAGCAATATAACCACCAGCTAAGATAGCCAAAACAAAAACTTTTTTAGAAGCTGTATCTCGTTTTGCTTCTGCTGTATGATTAACAACTTCAACAGTTTCTTTCGGAGAATTAAAACCAATATATTCTACAACCGAATTCGATTCTTTAGCTCCGACATATGCTTTACGCTCAACTGTTTCAACAGTTTCTTCAAATGTATTAAAAGACATCACTTGTTTGTTTAACAAAGAGTTGAACTCTGTTTTTAATTAATAATTATCTCTTTAAAGTACAGACTTAAGATCTCTTCTGCCCGAGTCAATTGTTCAGAAGAATTTTCAGGTACTCCATCAAGTTTATATTCCATACCTAAGTGCTCATATTTATGAACCCCTAATTTATGGTAAGGCTGGATTTCCAGTTTTTCGATATTTGAATAATCTTTGAAATATTGTCCCATTTCATGCAAATAATCTTCCTGATCTGAATACCCCGGAACCAACACGTAACGCAACCAGGTTGGTGTATTTGTATCTTTCAGATATTTGGCAAACTTCAGAGTTGTTTCATTTGTTTTACCCGTGATGGTCTTATGCCAATCCGGGTTGATATGTTTAATATCCAACAACACCAGATCTGTATTCTTCAACAAATTTTTCACATCATCATTAAATACATTTCCATTGGTATCGATACACGTATTGAAACCATCATCTTTTAGCTCCTGAAATAGAACAGAAAGATCTTTTGCTTGCCACAAAGGTTCTCCCCCTGAAATTGTGACCCCTCCCGTTTTACCGAAAAATGGTCTTTGATTGCGAGCCTTACGCATAATTTCTTCATTAGGAGTTGGTGTACCTCCCTTGAAAGTTATGGTATCGGGGTTCGCACAATATAAACATTTAAATGCGCAGCCCTGTAAAAAAACTACGAGTCGAATACCTGGTCCGTCATAAGTCCCAAGCGATTCGAAAGAATGAACATTTAGCATTTGTATGTTTGTTTTAAGTAAAAATGAATCTTTTTATAAAAAGATTCCGGAACTCCATAGGAGCCCCGGAATTATATCATTTCAAATGAAAATCATTACATTTTCTCGAAGAAAGAACGAGAAATAACTTCCAATTGCTGTTCGCGAGTCAATCTTACGAAATTAACTGCATAACCCGAAACACGAATAGTCAACTGTGGGTATTCTTCAGGATGCTCCATAGCGTCCATAAGAAGATCACGGTTCAATACATTTACGTTAAGGTGATGAGCACCTTTAACAAAATATGCATCCATCATAGTTACCAAGTTCTCTGTACGAGCTTCTTCAGTTGCACCCAACGATTTAGGAACAATTGAGAACGTATTTGAGATACCATCCAATGAATCTTCGTAGTTGATTTTTGCTACAGAGTTCAAAGAAGCAATCGCACCATTTGAATCACGTCCGTGCATTGGGTTAGCACCAGGAGCAAAAGGTACACCTGCAGCTCTACCATCAGGAGTCGCACCAGTCTTCAAACCATAAACCACATTAGAAGTAATGGTTAGAATAGACATTGTAGACTCAGCATTCTTATAAGTATGCAATTCTTTCAACATACTATTGAAGATGTTTGGAATCTCAACTGCAAAACAGTCTACTGCATCATCATCATTACCGTAGTATGGGAAATCACCTTCGATTTTAAAATCACAAGTTAAACCTTCTTCATTACGAACGGCAGTTACCTTAGCATTTTTAATTGCAGAAAGTGAATCAGCAACGATTGAAAGACCAGCAATACCATAAGCAAGGTTAATAGCAGGATTTGTATCAACTAGAGACATTTGTGCTTTCTCGTAGTAGTACTTATCGTGCATGTAGTGGATGATATTCATTGAATCGTTGTATACACGAGCCATTTCTCTCATCGCAATCTTATAGTTAGCCATTACTTCGTCGAAGTTCAACTCGTCGCTAGACAATGCTGGAATACCTTCGATAAGTACAGTACCTGTTTTCTCGCAACGTCCACCGTTAAGAGCCAAAAGAAGCGTTTTAGCCAGGTTACAACGTGCACCAAAGAACTGAATTTGCTTTCCAATTTCCTGATAAGATACACAACAAGCAATACCATAATCATCAGACTTACGAGTATCGCGCATCAATTGGTCATTCTCGTACTGGATAGATGACGTATCGATAGAAACCTTAGCACAGAATTTTTTGAATCCTTCAGGTAAACAATCAGACCAAAGCACAGTCATATTTGGCTCTGGAGAAGCACCTAAAGTATATAATGTATTAAGGAAACGGAAAGATGTCTTAGTTACCTTAGTTCTGCCATCCATAGTTCTACCACCGATTGACTCAGTTACCCAAGTTGGGTCACCAGCGAAAATCTCATCGTAAGCGTTCATACGAAGGTGACGAACCATACGCAATTTCATTACGAATTGATCAAGCATTTCCTGAGCCAACTCTTCAGTAATGGTACCATCCTGAAGATCTCTCTCGATGTAAATATCAAGGAAAGTTGAAACATTACCCAATGACATAGCAGCACCATCCTGCTCCTTAACAGCAGCAAGGTAACCCATGTATACCCATTGAATAGCTTCCTGTGCAGTCTCAGCCGGACGTCCTAATTCTAAATCGTATTTAGCACCCAACTCTTTGATTTGACCCAAAGCTTTAATTTGCTCTGCAACCTCTTCACGAAGACGAATCAAATCATCAGTCATAGTTCCGGTTAAACCAGCCAAATCCTCTTTTTTCGCTTCGATCAGGCGATCGATACCGTAAAGCGCTACACGACGGTAGTCACCAATAATACGACCACGTGCGTAATTGTCAGGAAGACCTGTCAAGAATCCTAATGAACGGAATTTACGAATCTCGTCAGTATAAGCATCAAAAACACCATCGTTATGAGTTTTTGCAAAGTTGCGGAAAATATCCTTAACGCGGTCTGATACCTCAAGACCTTGCTCAGTACAAGCTTTTTCAACAACAGCAATACCACCATAAGGCTTCATCGCTCTGCGAAGCAATTCGTCAGCCTGAAGACCTACGATTAGCTCCAACGACTTGTCGATATATCCTGCTCCATGAGAAGCAATAGTTGATACTGTTTCAGTATCTATTGAACGAACACCATTGTTTGCGCGCTCTTCTTTAACGGCATTCTTACAGATGTCCCATAATTTCTTTGTACGTTCTGTTGCTCCGGTTAAGAACGAAGCATCTCCCTCATAGGAAGTTAGGTTATTACTAACGAAATCTCTAACGTTAATTGCTTTTTGCCACTCTCCGGCCTTGAATTGCATTTTAGTCATGCTAACTAGTTTTTGTTCTTTTGGTTGTATAGAGCGGTTATCCACTAAAGATAATCCGGTAAAAATGCTAAGAAATATCGAACATCTCCTTCATTTTTACGGCCGCAAAGTAAAGACTTTAAATATTGCTATGCAAGCATTATTTAATTATTTTGCAATCTCTGGATTACAAAGCAGCAAACATCTAACAAACAGTGAGATAGCTGGGGAGTTAGTATTAATAGAGTACAATTTTGTTCTTAAAAGACCCATTTGTAAACTTTTAGACCGATACACGTTTCTTTAGGATTCTTCTTAAAACATAATAAAAGACAAACAAGTATTCTATTTCACAGAGGGTAATTATGAAAACAAAACACAAACTAAATGTCTAATAAGGAAATTCGTCTCTTGCTAGTAATAAAATAAGTTATTTATCTAAGGGAATGTATACTGAGAAAACTGTTCCCTTCCCCTTTTCCGATTGAATCTCAATCCTACCACCATTCAGCTCAACAAACTCTTTGGATAGCATCAAGCCAAATCCTGATCCGGTTTCATCAGAAGTCCCGTTCGTTGAACTAATGGCATCAATACGGAAAAGCTGATCAATTCTTTCAGAACTCATCCCTACACCATGATCCTTAATTCGAATCACAGCCATATCATCGAGCTCTTCTGTTTCGAGTACAATAACATCTTCAGGATAAGAGTATTTAATCGCATTCGACAGAAGATTTCTAACCACCGTATCGATCATACATTGATCTGCAAAAACGAATACATCCGAAAATTCCCCTTCAATATTCACCTTTTTAATTGCGGATAGTTTTTTATGAACATCAAGGTTTTTTTGCATCAATTCCCTGAGGTTAAAAGACTCAGGTGTCGCTATCATATTCCCTTTTTGAAGATTAGCCCAATCCAGAAGGTTTTCCAGCAGTTTAAAAGTATCATCCGAACTTTTATAAATCATCTCAATTATTTCATTCTTCTCTTCTGACTCCAATACCGAAGTATGATCCAACAACATTTGAGAAAAACCTCTTATAGCATTAAAAGGGTTACGCAGATCGTGAGCAATAATTGAAATAAACTTATCCTTCGCTAAATTGACTGTTTCCAACTCCTCATTAACCTTTTTTAAATCTTTGGTTTGTTCATCAATCAATCGTTGGAGATTCAACATTCTCTTATGTGCTCTATTTTTACTGGTCAAATAAGTCAGATATATTATAGCCAGCAAAAACAAAACAAAAATCACAACACTATACCACCTCAGATACCAAACTTCATTTACTTTAATGGTAAGATGTCTTTCATCACTCCAAAAGTAATTGCCCGAGTGTTTTGTCCGAATCTTGAATTGATAATCACCAACTTTTAAATCAGATATAATAATCTGGTTCTTTGTCTTTAATGGTAACCAATCTGGGACACCTCCAAACTCATCAATAATGCAATATTCAAATTGATTCTTTTTTTGTGGGTACGATAAACTGCTCACATTAAAAAAGATCGTTGTATTTTTAGATACGTTTAAAATACTATCTGTAAGTAAGATGTGTTTCCCATCCCAAATGCTATAAAGTAAAGGTTTGGGGATTTTTTTTGGTTTTTGTTTTATGTCAGAATAAGCTAAGCCATTACTTGTCCCAACCCATAAAACGCCTCCACCGTCAACCAATATATTGCCAATACGAACTGTTTTTGAAGGTAAACCATCTTTGGTTGTAAACAAAGTTAATTCATCACCTGACTTTCGAATTACCCCTCTACTTTCACTCAACCACAGGTGCCCCTCACTATCTTTAGTAACAGAGCTGATTTCCTTTCCCGTATAATCATCCAAATCAATTCGTTCAACGGCCCCATCAAAATACTTAATTAAACCAATAGAAGTTCCTATAAATATAGAATCTCCATCTATATAAATATCTCTGGTCCAGAATTCCTTCCCCTTCATAAAATCGGTATCAACACTGGCATTTGTAATGCTATCATTAAATTTATCGTAGAAATATAAATAAGAATCTTGATTTGCCCCACCAATAACCAAATCGTTTTTATTCAGATACTCCACATCACGAACAACACGATTGCCTCCAAATTGTTTTAAATAGGAACTCTGACTTCCATCTGATAAATCAAGCCGAAAAAGTTCATAATTACTAATCACCCATGCTTCACTTGACGAATTAATGGCAATATCAGTTACATCAGTATCCGAAACCTTAAAGGTATACGTCAATCTATTTTTCTTATAACAACGTATTTCTCCTACAGCATTCCCAACAAGAATCAAATCTTTCCAAATGCCTAATTTTGTCGAGTTGTTTGTATCAAATTCCAAAACAGTCTCAACACTATAATCCGGATATACCCGGCACACAGATTGGGGATTGAGAAAATAAATGCCTTTTTCATTTGTAACAAAATCCCTAACCCAATCTGTATTCTGATTAAGAAGCTGGGTAGAAAAGAATTCTGTCTCAAGATGTACAATGCCCGAATTGCTTGCCGCCCATACACAACCAAAATAATCCCGATACATATTATTGACAGAAAAGGAGGGAAACCCGCCAGCCGGATAAACGTTAAAATTAGGGCTCAAAGAAACCTCTAAAAGTCCCTGAAACCATGTCCCCACAAGAAACCGATCTCTTTTTAACGGTACCATACAGGAAGCTACAATATAAGGATCGAGTACTTTTTCCTCTAAAAGATCACCATTGGAAGCATACTTGAAATTCATTAAACCTTTCGATGTTCCCAAAATAAACTCATTGCTTTTATACAGAAAAAGGGTGTTAACCAAAAATTTCGCTTCATAATTCATCTCCCCAAAAACATTCAGATCTTCATTGAATTTATAAAACCAACCCCTCTGAGAAACCACCATTATTTGGCCTTGATCCAATTCCATAAACTGATATGATCGCAAATAAGAATCAGATTTATTCTTCTCATCCATTTTATACTTTGTCAGTTTTCCATTCGCATAAGAAAAGATATTAGAATGATCGGCAATCCAAATTCGATTTTTAGAATCCTGGTAAATATTCTTAGGATATTCGGGTACGCCCTCCCCTTTGTTACATTCGATAAATAACTCCAATCTTGCATTTTCAGTACCTGAAATCAATTTATAGATCGCATCATCAGAAACAACCAAAATTGACTGATCGTTTAATGAAAAAAAAGCTTTAAAATATGACGACTTCCCCTCGGCTATTGGCACTCTGTGAAATTCGTTATGTATTAAGGCATATAAACCGTTATCTGTAGCAAAATATGGAATCCCCTGTCTGTCAGCTATAACATCTTTCACTAACTCTTCGGGTAAACCATTTTCCTTATTATATTCATACATACTAAATACAGTACGCTGAGCAAATAAACTTTCTGCTGAAATAAAAAGAATGAGTAGACAAATAATTAATCTCCCTTGAATAACTGAATTCATTTTAACCATATATTAATGAGCGTATAACTAAAATAAGAATAAAACTTTCTATAAAAAAATATTTCAGTTAAATACAGAATGCTTACTCTCTTTTCCTGCCTGGATTCAACCTGCAAAATCCTCAATCAAAAAGCTCAGGACAAACACAACAAAAAGTAAAATATAAAATTGCCTTCTATCATGAGTATTAACTCGGGATAGAAGGCAAATCAAGTTAGTGAGAAGTACAGAACGGTGCGAATACGTCGCCTGACAAGTCAGTACTGGGCAGTCGCTACACTTTCCATGTGTATAGGTAACAATTTACGTTATTCATTTCTTTGCAATTAGATCGGTTCTTATGCACTGGCAACCACTAAAAAATTAGATTATTAAAAGTACTTAGTCGTTATATACATTCCAATTAGCTAACCTGCTCCTCAAAAACCTTTGATTCATTATGGGCTAAATCATATTCTTTTCCCATAATCAATTCCTCATTAGAAAAGTCGGCTGCTTCATGTATATTTTCTTCTAAACTTACACGTGTATGCCACATATTTAAATTTTTAAACCAATGTGCAGTTGAATAAACCATCTTTAAAACAAGGCTAAACAACAAACCTATCGTGTTAAAAAACAAAAGAGAGATAAGTTTCCCAAAAGACAAACTCTGTAATTCCAATTCTTGTAAATCTCTTTCTTCTGCATAAACCTCTGCATCATCTGCTTGCTTGATGTAAGCAAGAAATTCCTTATAATTTGCTTCGTGCATAACTTCGATATTTAAATCTTTCAAACGAAATAATTCGATAAAACCGACCTTTTTATATAAGTCTAAAACATATTGATCTTCTACATCAAATAATAAACTCAATCTATCAAACTGACAATGTTTTATACCTGATTGAGAACGCGTAAAATATTCGAATAAGCGATCTCCCTGTGGCGTATTAAGATGTGTTATTAAGCGAAATGTTCGAATTACGAACTTATCATCCACAACATCGCAAACAAAATATCCAACTAGAATCTGACAAACCTGAACGGGCAACAAAAGGTTTCCCTTATAATGTTCTATATCATTCCAAAGAACAAAATTCAAATTCAGAATTTTATTTACCTCAGTCTGATTAAAAATGTCCAATCGCTCTTTCAATCGATCCAACGCATGAGCCTGAATATATATTGGCAAGGCATCTTGAGTTCCCTTATAATGATCAGTTAATTTTTCCTTATGTATTTTCAACCACTGAATACCAGATGCGCAGGTTGGCATAGCCAACTTATAAACCGATCTTAAGGAACGATGTATCATCATTGATTCATGTCTAACCCAATAAACCGACACCATTGGGCTAAGCGTCATATTCAGTTGACCTAAATTATCTGTTCGTTTCATCTCAAAGGCATAGTACTTTTTTCGGACATCATTCAATCGGCTTAATAACAAAATCAAACAACCTGAATAATATTCAGGTACTTTTTTCAACAAGGAAATCCCTTCCAAACTTGGAATCGCAAAAGCCTGTTTTAATTTCCCTGCACGCCTTTTAGGTTTAATTTTATGATACAACACATGATAAAATGCAACTAATATATTATAATCCAACAAACCAATCGACTTTCCTTCATGCTTAATTCTAAACTCCTGAATAATCTGCTGATAGCGTTTCGTTATCATTTGCAGTTCTGAGTCACTTATGGCATTTTCGGGATGTTTTTGGGGAGAACAGACGTACCACAACAGATCAAAAATCATTTGCTTTTCGGCCTTCTTTAAAAGATGTACAGGCGGAAATTCATTGAGATGTACCTTCAAAACTTGAGATAAACGCTTCTCGAAATACACAAAAGCATCAAAAGACTCAGACTGTTGAGCCTCAAGCATCTCTTTTAGGAATAATTGCCTGCTTGCCATCCTAGTGTGTATTTAGGTACAGGTTTACTTGTTTTCAAAACTTAATTTCACTTAAGTCAATAGAAGTAAACAACTTGTAAATTATAATATAAATTCATAAAGAACAAATTTCAGAGGCCTTAAGTTCAAAAAAAGACTGTTTCATCCTAATTTATCATACGTCTGAATACAAATAACTGGCTTTTATCACAAGTCATATCAAATCAATCTTATGCCATTTTGACCTACATATTAGAGATAATAAAAGTTAATTGACACAAAGAGTCTGTTCGATATTTACATCATAAATTGATTTAAAGAAAGAAGAATAAATATAAACCCGGATAAAATCTTATTTTTGATGACGCCCTTTGCAGCAACAATCTAACACAAAAGGAAAATCATGAAATTCAAATTACTCTTAATTCTACTCTTACCTGTCAGTCTTTTGCAGGCACAACTGCTAAAACCTCTACCCGACCATCTGAACAAACGCATCCTAATTGCACACCCTACCGCAACCAATATCAACATTCTGGCGACTCTTTCGACAAAGGGTTTACTCGATTTGGATTCCATTCAATTGATTGGACTATATCATTGCAATGAAAAATACGATTACACCGAATCGCAAGCCATACTTGATACGTTAAGTGCATTTAATATGTATTTGGTGGAACTAAACGACAGTTTATATACAGATAGTCTGTATCAGAAGAATGAACTAACGGATGAATTTAAAGACTTGTTTAAGCATAGTGCAGGCATCTTCTTTTTTGGTGGGCCCGATATCCCGGCAAGACTTTATGAAGAAGCACAAAGCCCATTCACTCTGGTTGACGATCCTTATCGTCATTATTTCGAGCTCTCATTTATCTATCATCTGTTGGGAGGCTATCAGGATAAAAACAACGAAGCCTTACTCAAACAAAAGCCCCATTATTTGGTTCATGGTATCTGTTTAGGCATGCAAAGCCTGAATGTGGCCACAGGAGGCAGCCTCATTCAGGATATCCCCTCCGATATCTATCACGGTAGTGGAAGTAAGGGACTAAATAAGCTTGGCGAGAATGAAATTCACAGAAACTATTACAATCGTATGCCCGAAAATGAAAAACTGGAACTCTCCGGTTTTCACTTTCACCAAATCAAATTCAAGGGACCTTTTTTCTCAAAACTAACTGGAATACAGAAAAAAGAGTACCCATTGGTCAATTCCTACCACCATCAGGCCGTTAAAAAACTGGGGAAAGGCTTTAAAATATCGGCACGCTCTATGGACGGAAAAATTATTGAAGCCATCCACCATAAACGCTACCCTAATGTGTGGGGCATACAGTTTCATCCCGAACGAACTGACTTTTACAAGCCCAAAAACAAGGTGCGCTTTACTCCCCAGGGTGAAGCCAAAACATTTGCCGACTGGATTGACGAAGAAAGTATGAGCTTTCATAAAGCCTATTGGAAAGCGATTAATGAGAGGTTGCAGGAATTATAGATCAATAACCGTACTAAATAACAAAGCTCTCCGGATATCTGGAGAGCTTTATTGTTTTTATCGATAAACATCCTTTAAAATTACCTTTCAACAAAAAACTACTCGCATTTAATCGCGTCTATTGGGTTCAATTTAGCTGTACGATAGGATTGCATCAAAACGGTGATGCTTACAACCATAAGAGCAACTAGAAATGCGATAACAAAAAACCACCACTGTATGTCAACCCTAACAGAATAATTGCTTAACCACTCCGACATGGCATACACAGTTATGGGAACTGAAATAAGTGTAGCAATCATCACATAAATCATATTTAAGCGTAAAAAAGAATAAATAATCGTTGAATTCGAACAGCCCATAACCTTTTTAATACCAATCTCTTTTGTACGAGATTGTGCTATAAACAGGGTTAAACCGAATAGTCCAAATGAAGCAATCAGCATGGTAAATAAAGCTGAAATGGTGACCACTGTACTCATATTCTTTTCCTCTGAATACAAATCCTCAATTGTTTCTTCAATTGTTGAATAAGTGAAAGCCTGATCCTTACAGATCTGATTCCATGAATTCTTAATTTTAGGCAAAAGCGCATCAAGTGTACCGCCCTTATAGTGAACCGCAATTTGTTTGATATACTTATCGGTTATGGTGATCATTAGTGGTGGCGTCTGGGAATGAAATGAATGAAGGTTAAAATCTTTCGCTACACCGATAATATCGTAGGCTGAAGCCATCTGCTTACCAACAGGATCCTCAATTCCCAATTGTTTCACTGCTGTCTCATTCAGGATACATGCCTTTTTAGAATCGCTTCCAAATTCATGAGAAAAATATCTCCCCGACTGCAACTCAACCCCCATTGTTTTCAGGAAATCAAAGTCAACGGCCATCCCTTCCACCTTAACTTGTTTCTCCTTGTCCTGAAAATGAGGCATCATCATCACCATAGAAGAAGCCACGGGTAAACAACTCATCGATCCGGCTGCATGAATCACATTTGGGTTGGCTTTTATTTCATTTAGTAAAGGCTTATAGACTGTTTTATCCTTGACATCAATCAGTAGAACATTCGTATTATTAAAGCCTGGATTTTTCTTTATTGAGTACTGATACTGTGATCGTATCGTAAATGCCGAAGCCAAAAAGAAACAGAAAATAACCAACTGCAGAACAATAAGCGAGGCACGAAAAATATGCTTCTTTCTCCCTGTAAAGTTCTGCGATTTCAGAATACTCACCACCTTCAATCGTGATAAGCCAATTGAAGTGTAGAAACCTGATACGAACCCAATAAGTGCTGTTAATGTCAGATAAACCAACAAATAGGACGCAATATTGGATCTCACAATTGATAAATCTGTATCAAAGAGCTCTCTTGCAAAGGGTAATACAATAAACATGAGAAGAATAGCAATTGGCAAAACAATACTGCTAAGTAAAACCGATTCAGCAAGAAACTGATATTTGATTTGTTTATTATTAGCGCCATAGGTTTTACGTACGCCTATCTCCTTGGCTCTTTTAGACGACACGGCTGTAGAAAGTATAATGTAATTGAATGCTGCAACCAGAATGATTAATAAAGCGATACCTGAAAATAACTTGAGCGTACTGAGATTACCCACCATGCCTGCATTATTAATCTCGGCTGACTTAAGGTATACATCACTCAAACTCTGCAAAGAATAAGTCGATTTAGATTCAGCCCCCAGGTATTTAGTCTCTAAACGCCTAAACTGACTGCTTACGGCTTTTAAATCACTACCATCAACCAATCGAACCCATGTTCTCCAAAAACTATGTTCCCAACTACTATCAATATGATCAATTCCAAATGCTTTATTTAAAGGCGCAAAATTCCATTCAGGATTTACAAAACATTCAGCTTTAAATGTCGAATTCTCCGGAAGGTCTTCAAAAACGGCATTTACTGTTAAGACTTCTTCCTTTTTATTAATGGTAGCTCTGATTTGTTTACCAACGACATTAAGATCAGAAAATAGCTTCTCTGCCAAGCTTCTTGATAAACATATGGCGTGTTTATCTTCGAGTAAATCGCCAGTATTTGTACCCTCCAATAAAGGTAAAGTAAAAACATCAAATACATCTGAGCTGGTTGCTACGGCACGTCTAATTCTGAAACTATCGTCCTTATGAATAATATTAAATCCTCTGAGATTGCGCACGTTAATCGCTTTCTCCACTTGTGGAAATTCTTCCTTCAGAGTAGAAGCTAAAACATAAGGCGTTCCTGCCCATAAACTTTTATAGTCCTTTTTATAATCTATAACCCGATAAACTGAATCCCTATTCTTATGGCATGAATTATAAGAGAGTTCGTTAATGACAAATAGCAGTATAATAAAAGAGACAGCCAATGCGATAGACAGCCCCAGGATATTAATACTCGTGAAAACAATGTTTCGTTTTAGATTTTGAAGTGCTGTTTTTAAATAATTTCTAAACATACCAGTTTATTAGGTTAATTATGCTCTAATTATTACTAAATGATAATTGTACAAACATTTGCTTATAAATTGCACACCCCCTTTAAACAATTCTCTCACGCCTAATTCAACTTCACTACAATACATAATCATCTGCTTATCAATGAACAACAATATCTTTACATTAAAGAAAGATCAACTATCAATAGAAGAACTACAAATATAGTAGATTGTATTTGAAACACATCCTGTTTTACAAAATTATTATCATTGAATACATATAAATTGCCAATACTTGACATTTAAACCTCTTGCGACTGATTCATGGAAATTAAACCCACCATATCCAATAAGGACATTGAAAATTGATAGATATAACAAGCCCTAACAGATTTCAAACGTCTATCAGGGCTGTTATCATACCAAAGCTGTCAGTCTGCTTGCAGCTAACGGCGAGATTTCATCATAAATATATTGGCTGGGATGTGTTATCTCCTTATATGCTTAAATATTTTATGCTTAGTTCACTTGGAATATTTAGTCTCCTGCCATTTACGAGGATTATTATGAATGTACTGAGCAATCCGATCATATTCTCCCCAATTGCGAATAATATGATCGTGATAATTACTTTGCCAAAACTTATTCCTTCGATTATATTTGGGAATACCCGGGGCTTGCTCATCAATAAAATCATCCACTGCTGAAACCACTGCCGACTTAAAACCTGCCACAAACGACGATATCGACTTGGGCCTGCGATATGGCACAGATGCACGGCCCTGCATATCTGCATCACACACTGGCACACGGCCGCATACAGACGCACGGCCGTGCGTCTCTGTGTTCGCATCATCCGCAATATCATTCAAAATGATAATGGCATGAATATGATTGGGCATCACCACAAACGCACCCAACTGCAACTCCTGACGCATATCCGCCGATTTAATTAATTCAGCCTCTACTATTTTCCCAAAATCATTCAATACCATTCTGGCATTGACAACCCGCCCCAGAATACATTTCATATCCTGAATACAGATGGTGATAAAATACTCACCTGCACTGGCATAATTCCAACCTGGCTTTCGATGGGATTCTATTCGATATCGATTTTGATACTTTGCCATAACAAACATATATCTAATTATATGCCTATTAAATATACAAAATATTTTACTGACACATGGCCACATACAGACGCATGGCTGCATACAGACGCACGGCCGTGCGTCTCTGATATACAATTCACACATCATCCTCCCTTATACAGCCACGCGTATCCACGAAACACACGGCCATGCTTATCGATTCACATTAATCCATAAAACAAAAACAGCCCTGCCAATCTCGATAATTCAAGGCTGGCAGGGCTGTAAATAAATGCGATTGATTGATATCAGCTAATTGTATGCCTGTATTCATGCACGAGCTTTTCTCCCTCAGCAAAGTGCGTATCCAAAAGAAAATACAAATCAGACATGTGATTGTTTCTGCGACGAACCAACTTTATGAGCCATAAACTGAATAGTGACACGGCCATAAGGATACCCAGGGTAATACTGAGGAAACTCAATTTCCCTTCTTCATAAAGGGGTACATCAGTCAGATTAAAAACATTGGCAATGCTCTGCCCAATATTCATAAATAGGGAAAACAAAAGCAGAATGCCCGAAACAATGGCAACCAAACCAAAAAACATTCTCAAAAAGAATAGCAGCAAGCGCATGCGGTAAACCGATGGGCTCCCCTTATACAATTCATAGTACCTGTCTTTTGATACTTTTAACCAGTTTTCTATATCGCTGTAATTCATTCTGTAATAGTTTTTGTAATCATTAAACCTTATGATTCAATTCCTCCTTCGCCTTATTTCTGTACAAAAAGATCAATTTTCTATCTTCAATAAATCATTAATACAACAAAAATAACACAATATATCTCTTTAAATTATTATATTTTTCATTAAATCTATTTACTAAAATAATTCCATTATAATCAACAAGACAAACAGCTAGTCCAACTCAAACAAGAGTCGAACATCTACTTATTAAAATAGTAAATAGACGATCATACACCCTAAAAAAAATCACAATATAACGATTATACACAGCACAATACCAAACAAAGAGTAACGAACAATGAAAAATAAATTAACATTTTTTCATATCATTAAGTTTGCTTAAACCGAATAATAAACTAGTTTTGATGCTCAAATACGTTTTTGTGAAAAAGATAAATAATAACATATTAAGCCTTATTCTGGTCGTGCCCATGCTGGTCATGCTGGCTCATGATATTATTCCTCACCATCATCACAATACCCACACATCCGCAAATTTTGTAAATCTGGCTCATAATCATATTGAAGCCACATCGGTAAATTGTCATGGACATGGAACCACACAGCAACTGGCTCATTCGCATCAGGAAAATGAGAGTTCTTGCTGTAGTTTTGTTAATTTGCGTTTCTTCAAAGACTTTAAATTTCAGGTTATCCTGACACATATCATTCTGGATATGCTAAAATTGCGTGAAGATTCACCAATTAAGCACTACGTATCCAATTTTTCTCTGATTCCTGAACCTTACAGGGAATCATCCGGTCTGCGCGGACCTCCGCAGGTCTAAATCCCTTTACAAAATCATCTTTTATACGGGTGCCATACGCTTATTGCTTCCCCGACTTCAGTGCCGGCTTTTGAGCTGAATCTGTCAAACGTTGATTTTGTATCACTCAAAACAAAAACCCCCGTTGTATAAGCATACAACATGTATTGATAATTATTTACACTTTAATCAGAGAGGTTATTGTGTTGTTTTTTACGGAGTATCCTGATAAAAACAGCATGATTCCTCACAACACGAATCTGACACTTAAGCCTCATATCTAAAGCGTTCTCCTTCCAGAGAATAAAAAAGATATGGACAGCTGAGCTTGTGAGCATTCAAAAATCTAAACACATGAGAAAATTATTATTTGTCTTAGCCATTAGTGGTTTGGTATTCACCTCTTGCAACAGCACGGGTGCAAAGAGCAAGAAAGAGGAAGCACATACGCATGAATCGGGTTGCACGCATAGTCATGGTACAGAAGCGCATGAGCACCATCAGGAAGAGTTCAAAGTGGATTCAACCGCTACAGGCTGCACAAAGGGTACTACAACATGCACTGCAGATGAAAAGAAATCGTGCTGCGGTTCCGAAAAAGAAGACAATGCACACGAGGGACACGACCACGATCACGAAGGTCATGACCATCAGCATTAGAAGAGTGTATAGGGAGGCTTTGGCCTCCCCTATACTCCTCTTTTAGGGTAATAATTATCAATTAAAAAACTTATAAAAATGCATACCCCGACTTATTGCAAACGCCAATAAGTTTATACAATACACCGTTTTAACACACACACAATGAATAAAATATATTTAATCGCTCTGGGGCTATCCCTGTCCATTATCAGCTGTAAGCCATCGGCTTCTTCAGGTCACGAAGGTCATGAGCATGGCGGACACGATCATGGTGAGGTCGCAGCTGAAACACATGACGAACATGAAAGCCAAACGCTCACCCTTTATAGTCAGGAGACTGAACTGTTTGCGGAATTTCATCCCCTGGTTGCAGGACAAATTTCTGAATTCCTGGCACACTTAACGCGTTTGGACAGCTACAAACCCTACAAAAAAGGGAAAGTTGCGGTAACCCTAATTGACAAAAATGGCAATGCCATACGCAATACGGTTGATACACCGGCTTCTCCGGGCATTTTCACTCCCAGTCTGCAACCCAAAGCTGCTGGTTTATACACCCTGCTTTTCGAAGTGGATTCAAAATTTGGTAAGGAACGTTTCGTTGCGAAGAATATCGAAGTTTACGCCAACGAAGAGCAAGCCGAAGAGGCTCTGGAAGCTCAACACAAAGAAAATCAGACCAAATTCCTAAAAGAGCAAGCCTGGAAAATTGACTTTGGAACAGAAGAAGTGGCCTATGGCTTTTTTAATAAAGTGATTAAGACAACCGGCGAACTGATTGCATCGAGCAACAGCGAGATTCGTATCTCTGCCCAATCTTCGGGTATTATTCAGATGCCATCATCGGATATCGTTAACGGAAAGACCGTAAAGAAAGGCGAAGCCATCTTCTTTATTTCAGGTCGTGGACTTTCGGATAATTCCCTAACCAGCCGTTTTATCAATGCCCGTTCGGACTATGAGAAAACATCAGCTGACTTTAAAAGAGCTGAAGCCTTACGCGCTGATCAAATCATCTCTGAAAAGGAATTTAACGAAGCGAAATCGAACTTCGAAAAAGCTGAAGTGAACTACCAATTGATTTCTAAAGATTACAGTGCAAAGGGAATTAAGGTCAGCTCACCAGCAACAGGCTATATCTGTAAAGTCTTTGTAAAAGAAGGTGAGTACGTTGAGAAAGGCCAGGTTATCGGTATTGTGGACAGAGATTCAAAACTGATTCTTAAGGCCGACTTATATCAGAAACATTTAACACAGTTATCGAAAATTCATTCGGCAAACTTTAAGTTGCCTTACCGCAATGAGATCTATAACACAACGGCACTGGGAGGGAAACTTATTGCCTATGGGCGTGACATTCACGAAGAAGACTACACCACCCCGGTTTATTTCGAAATCAATAAGACTCCGGAGCTTTTTATGGGCTCTTATGTTGATGTTTACCTGCAGTCGGAAAGTACCCGCAAGCTTTTAAGCATTAGCAAATCAGCCGTTCTCGAAGATCAGTCGGTCTTTTATGTATTTGTACAAACCGAAGGCGAAAGCTATGAGAAACGTTTTGTAAGCATAGGGGCTGACAATGGTAAGGAAATTGAAATCACAAGCGGATTAAAAGCCGGCGAACGTGTGGTCAGCAAAGGCGTTTACTTTGTAAAACTGGCTTCATTGGCCGGGGCACTACCTGCTCACTCGCACAACCATTAGAATGGGTGATTTCGGGTTTAGAAATAAATAACATTTCAAAAGACTTTAGATATGAATCATGCATCTAAAATCTTCAACCATTAAATTAAAAGACTGTGTTAAATAAAATCATACAATACGCACTACACAACCGTATATTGGTGATGTTTGCGGCTTTTCTCCTGATTTTAGGAGGAGGCTACACCACTGCCAATATGGATGTGGATGTGTTTCCGGATCTGACTGCCCCCACGGTGGTTGTGATGACCGAAGCACATGGCATGGCACCCGAAGAGGTGGAAAAACTGGTGACATTCCAAATAGAAACAGCCGTTAATGGCGCAACCAATATCCGACGACTACGCTCCTCTTCCTCGGCAGGATTCTCCATTGTTTGGGTGGAATTCGAATGGGGAACTGAAATCTATCGTGCCCGTCAGATTGTAAGCGAGAAGCTGATGGCAATTTCGGATCAACTACCCAAAGGTGCGGGCAAACCAACTCTGGCCCCGCAATCGTCCATTATGGGTGAGGTGATGATGATTAGTCTGCAATCAGACAAAACGTCGGCAATGGATTTAAGAACTCTGGCTGACTGGAGTGTTCGACCACAACTACTGGCTCTTAACGGAGTGGCTCAAGTGGTGGTGACCGGTGGCGACTACAAACAGTATCAGATTCTGGCCAATCCTCAAAAAATGCGATACTATCAGGTCAGCCTGGATGAGCTGATGAAGGCGGCTAATGCCACTAACGAAAATTCGGCTGGTGGTTTCATCAACGAATTCGGCAATCAATACAACATACGTGGTATTGCCCGAACTTCTGATATTGATCAGTTGGGAAATTCAGTTGTTAAGGTGTATCAAAAATCACCTGTTCGTATTAGCGATATCGCCCGAATTGTTATGGCTCCGGCACCTAAAATTGGTTTGGGTAGCGTGAATGCTGAACCAGCCGTTTTGATGACTGTGAAAAAGCAACCAGGGGTTAATACCCTTAAGTTAACTGAAAAACTGGACGAGGCTGTTGCCAGTATTCAAAAGTCTTTGCCAGCTGATGTTAAAGTGAATACTCATATTTTCCGTCAGGCAGATTTCATCAACAATTCCATTGGTAATGTAAAGGGTGCCCTTTACGAAGGTTCGGTTTTTGTTATTATCATCTTGCTGGTATTCCTGATGAATTACCGCACCACGGTAATTTCGCTTTTGGCAATTCCACTCTCCCTGCTTTTCACCATCATTACCCTTAAGTTTTTGGGTATTACTATTAATACCATGACCCTGGGTGGTATGGCTATTGCCATTGGTGATCTGGTAGACGATGCGATTATCGATGTGGAGAATGTTTACAAACGGCTTCGCCAGAATTATCTTTTGCCCAAGGATAAACGAGAGACATCCCTTGCTGTTGTCTACAAGGCTTCATGTGAGATTCGTTCATCCATTATCAATGCCACCTTTATTATTATTGCAGCCTTTGTCCCTCTTTTCTTCCTAACAGGAATGGAAGGCCGAATGCTACAACCTTTGGGAATTGCCTTTATCGTATCGCTTTTTGCCTCTCTCATTACAGCACTAACAGTCACCCCCGTGATGTGTAGCTTTATGCTGACCGGAGACAAAATGTTGAATCGCAGGAATAAGGAAAGCTGGTTGGTTAGAAACCTGAATCAGCTCTACGAGAGATCATTGAACAAAGCTTTAGAATACAAATACCTGATCCTTAGTTCTGCCAGTATTCTCTTTATTGCCTCACTTTTTATTTTGAGTGGCCTGGGACGTAATTTCCTGCCTGATTTTAACGAGGGCTCCTTAACCATTACGGCAATTACAAAGCCCGGTATCTCTCTTGAAGAGTCGAATAAGATTAAGGTGATTGCAGAAAAGGCGCTATTAACCATTCCAGAGGTTCGTCTCACTGCCCGACGTACCGGACGTTCTGAACTGGACGAGCATTCATTTGGAGGAAACACCTCGGAGATTGAGGTGCCTTTTACATTGACTGAACGCACCAAAGCTGAATTCTTGGCTGAAGTTAGAAGCAAACTAAGTAAGATTTCCGGTGTTAACTTTGCTATAGGCCAGCCTTTGAGTCATCGTATCGACCATATTCTTTCGGGAACCAAAGCCAATATTGCCATTAAAATATTTGGCTCTGATCTGTCTAAGATGTTTCAGATGGCCAACCAGATTAAGGGCTCCATTTCGCCTATCGAGGGGGTTGTGGATGTGAATGTGGAACAACAGGTTGAAATCCCTCAAATCCAAATTCGCCCTAAGCGTGATATGCTGGCCAAATATGGCATCTCAATAGCGAGTTTCACCAGTTTTATCGATATCGCATTTGCGGGTGAAAAGGTATCTGATGTATTCGAAGGCATCAAGGCTTTCGATCTGGTTGTGAAATACGATGAAGAAAACCGAGGCAGTATTGAAGCCATCCGCAATGCCCTGATTGACACCTGGGACGGTAAGAAGATTCCTTTTAGCTACGTAGCCGATATTCAATCCCTGTCGGGACCCAATACCGTAAGTCGTGAGAATGTGCAGCGTAAGTTGGTTGTATCGGCCAATGTTGCAGAACGAGACCTGCGTTCAGTGGTTAACGATATCAAACTTGCAATTGACAAGGACATTCAGCTTCCTGAGGCGTATCGTATTGAATTTGGGGGACAGTTTGAGAGTGAAGCAAAGGCCTCAAAAACCCTGGCTTTGACCTCTCTTATTTCCTTTTTGATCATTTTCTTGCTTCTGTTTCAAGAATTCCGCTCAGCCCAATTGGCGAGTATCATTCTATTGAATCTGCCTTTGGCACTGATTGGTGGTGTTTTCACCATCTATTTCACCTCTGGCATGTTGAGTATTCCAGCCATTATCGGTTTCATTACCCTCTTTGGTATTGCCACCCGTAATGGAATTCTGCTCATTTCAAATTATCAGACCATGCTGGATAAGGGAATGGAGCTCAAAGAAATTATTGTTCAGGGATCTATTCACCGTTTGAGTCCGATTTTGATGACCGCTCTGACAGCTGCCCTAGCCTTGATTCCAATGGCTTTGGGAGGTGATCAACCCGGAAACGAAATTCAAAGCCCAATGGCAGTTGTTATTTTGGGTGGTCTGTTGACCTCTACCCTTCTGAACATCTACCTTATTCCTATTGTTTACCTGTTATTAAACTCTAAAAAGAAATCAATATGAGAGCATTAATAATCGGTCTGTTGGCACTGATATTGAGTCTGAATGTTCAGGCTCAATCAGACCTAAAAGAGGTGCTGCAGGCTATTGAGATCAATAATCTGAGTTTAAAAGCTCAAAACCAATATATCGAATCACAACGAATTGGCTACAAAACAGAACTGAACTTAGCCAATCCTGAGATTGCCTACGAAAAGAACTTCTCTGACCGTGAAGGAAATCCGTATGAGATTCTGATTAGTCAGGCTTTTGATTTCCCAAGTGTATATCTGCATAAAAACAGACTAAAGAAAGCCAGGACTGCTAATTTGGATAACCTTCTACAGCAAAGCCGTCAGCAGATTCTACTGGCTGCTCAAAAGGCCTGTTTAAATCTGATTTACCAGAACAAACTGAAGGCACAATTGAGCATTCGTTATGAGAATGCTCAAAAATTGGTTGAATTCTTTCAGAAGAAACTTGAGAAAGGCGATGCCAACATTTTGGAGATGAATAAGGTGAAGATTGTTCTGCTGAACATCAAAAATCAGGTTCAGCTTTGTGAGACTCAAATCAGCAATCTGAATGAGGAACTCAAACAGCTTAACGGTGGACGAGCAATAAGTTTTAACACCACTTTGTACCCTGAACTTGTGCTTGAAAAGGACTATTCAAAGCTTGAACTGGACGTTTTGAATGGTAGCCCTAATTTGAATCAAATGCGAGCCAATATGGATATTGCTTCAAAGCAAACCGCCCTGGCGAAGAATCAGGTTTTACCCAAATTCAATTTAGGTTACCGATATCTCAATTCGGATATCAACAAAGCATTCAATGGCATTAATATTGGCATTAGCATTCCACTTTGGGAAAGCCGAAATAAGGTAAAGTTTGCCAAACTGAATCAGTTGAGTCAGGAAAGTGAGTTTCTATCCCAAGAAAAAATGCTTTTGTCTGATGTGCACAAAAACTATAGAAAGATTCAAAGCCTTAAAGCTTCGTTATCTGAATACCGAATGATTCTGGAAGGCAATCATATGGATGAACTCCTAAAGAAAGCACTCGACTACGGGCAGATTTCAAGTATCGAATACTTTATGGAAAGCCTGTACTTTTATGACAGTTTCGACACTTATTTGCAGGTTGAAAAAGAGTACCAGTTAGCTCTGGCTGATCTGTTGAAATACCAGCTGTAAGTCAACCGACTAAATACGAAAAAGCCCTCTATAGTAATAAACGAACTATAGAGGGCTTTCCTATTTGGTTTCGTATCGCCATAAAATCCTCTGATCCTAAGCTGACGATACACAGCTTTGTTCTCTTGTTACTAGACAACCATATCGTAACGCGATACCTTATTTACGCCTTTTATTTGTTTCAGTTTGGCAATCAGGTTATTCAGATGATCGATGTTCGAAATAACAACCGTTAATTTCCCCTCGAAACCACCCGCATTGGTCTCTACCTGAATGGAACGCATCTTAACCCGCAAGTCTTTGGTAATCACCTCTGAGATGTTATTTACCATACCCAATTCGTCCTCTCCTGTAATGTGCAAAACAGCCTGATAGGATGCACTTCCCTTAGATGTCCAGCTTGATTTAACCACACGGTAAGGATAACGCGTTAGCATCTCATTGGCATTGGGACAGGAAACACGGTGGATACGAATACCTTTCCCAATAGAAATGAAACCAAAAATTTCATCACCGAAAATTGGGCTACAGCACTTCGACAGGGTATAATCCACATTGGCAATATTCTCATCCACAATCAAAACATCCTCACCACCTTTTTCCTGAGTTTTAGGAGCAGCGATCTTATGCTCTACAGAGGCTTTTTCTTCCTCCTTTTTTACCATGATCTCTTTAATCTCTGAAAGATCATGCGTTTCGATGGCAATATTGTAATACAAATCGGAAGCCAACTTGTACTTATATCGGTTTAATAATTTGCGAATATTCTCATCACAGAACTCAATCTTCCAGTTTTTCATCCGTCGCATCAGCATCTCTTTACCCAGATCAGCCTCTTTAACCCGCTCCTCGTTAATGGTTTGACGAATTTTATTCTTAGCCTTTGTGGTCACAACAAAACTCAGCCAATCCGACTTGGGCTTTTGATTATTGGAAGTGGTAATGGATACCCGATCCCCATTTTGCAAAACCTGACGAATCGAAACATTGCGCTGATTGACCGTTCCACCAATACACTTATCACCCAAATCTGAATGGATAGAATAGGCAAAATCCAGTAAGGTAGAACCTGATTTCAATTGCTTTAAATCCCCCTTAGGCGTAAAAACATAAATCTCTTTGCTATATAAATCAGCCTTGAAATCATCAATCAAATCGACGCTACTATCCTCACGGCTTTCAAGAACCTCACGAATATCCTGAAGCCAGTTGTCCAGACCTCCATCTCCTTTGTCTCCTTTGTATCGCCAGTGTGCGGCAAAACCTTTCTCTGCAATATTATTCATTCGCTTACTGCGAATCTGAACTTCGACCCATCGGCCTTGCAAGCCCATCACCGTGGTGTGCAAAGACTCATACCCATTTGATTTAGGGATGGTTATCCAATCGCGCATACGCTGTGGATTGGGACGATACAAATCAGAAACGGCCGAATAAACCTGCCAGCATTCTGACTTCTCTTTCTTCTCCGAAGCTTTAATAATAATCCGGATGGCAAAAATATCATAGACTTCCTCGAACTCAACCTGCTGCTTTTTCATCTTATGCAGAATAGAAGCAATCGACTTGGTACGGGCTTTAATCTTATACTTTATTCCCAAATTATCCAGTTCTACACGAATAGGCGCCACAAAATCTTTGATATAGGCCTCACGCTCCTCTTCGGTATCCTTAAGTTTCTGCTCTAGCTCAAAATAAGTTTCAGGATCGAGGTAACGCAAAGCTAAATCTTCCATCGATGATTTAACCTGATACATACCCAAACGATGAGCCAGAGGAATGTATAAAAAGTTAATTTCCTTAGCTAATGAAATTTGTAACTCCCGACTCTTATTTCCTGCATTACGTAACTGGAACAAGCGGTCGGCTAAAATAATCAGTACCACACGAACATCATCGGCAAAACTCAAAAGCAGCTTTCTAAAATTCTCGGTATGTAAGGTCGGATTTTGCGCATAAATCTCGGTAACCTTTACCAGGCCCTCAATAATTTGAGTCACCTTGGGACCAAACATCAATTTGACTTCCTTGATGCTAATGTGCTTTTTCTGAACAATATCGTAAAGCATAGAACAAATAACAGATGTACGTCCCAGTCCCAGTTCGGTCACCACAATCTCTGCAATTTCAAGGGTCCTGAAAATAGCAGGTTCACCATTGGTTCGCCGCTCGCCTTCGTGATCTTCCAGACTTAAATTAAAAGCCTTTCGAACCAGTTTGATATCATCCTGAGAAATAATATTCTTACATGATTTCAGGAGATTTTTAT
Organism: Ancylomarina salipaludis; assembly: GCF_004122035.1. Classification (GTDB taxonomy): domain Bacteria; phylum Bacteroidota; class Bacteroidia; order Bacteroidales; family Marinifilaceae; genus Ancylomarina; species Ancylomarina salipaludis. The sequence continues at coordinate 31,216 of NZ_SAXA01000015.1, read as the reverse complement.
ATCGATAGAGTATTTGTCTTCTTTCCTCTTCTTCTTGTGTCATAGCCACCATAAGTTTCTTTTTACAATTTAGAACTCAAATCTGAAGCTTTTATTATGTCAGTTTTATCACAAACTACTTTCTAAATTCAACGATCAACTGATAAAAGAACAATGAAAGTGCCCTTTTATAATTCGACTAAAAGTATAAAAGCTTCATCTCAATGGCAAATAGATTATCGTTTTTTAACGCTTAACAGGCCGTATTTAATTTTACCTAAGATAGAGGCAATCTCATGTTGAAATAATGCGATGATTTATTAAATTTGTTTGCTTCGACAACTCGAATCATTATAATCGCACATGACAAAAATACCTAAACGCATCCTTTTTACCCGAAGCCTGAATTCAGAACAAGTTGAATTCGGGACGAAGCTCAATTGTTTGATCGATCACCACACGTTTATCCGTATCGATTTGTGTCAGCTTGATCAAAAGACCATCGATATTATCAATTCGGGGGATTATCCCAATTGGATATTCACCAGCCAAAATGCGGTTCGAAGTCTGGCACAAATTAAATCAGACATCCAATTTAATCAAGTAAAAAAGTGCTTTGCAGTTGGTGAAAAAACAGCAGATATGCTGAAGGAAATAGGTCTTTCTGCTGAAATTCCCCAGCGCCACAATGCTGAAGCCTTATCACACTTGCTTGAAGATTACAGCGCTGAATCTTTCTTGTATTTTACGGGCAACCTGCGTCAGGACACCCTAATCAATTTTTTCGAAGAACGCGAAATACCTTATAAGGAAATCAAGGTTTACGAAACGCATTTAATTCAGCCCGAAATCGATTTGGACATCTACGATGCCATATGTTTTTGCAGTCCGAGTGCGGTTCATAGCTTTTTCAAAAACTATCAACTAAAAAACAACCAGCCCTGCTTTGCCATTGGCTATACAACGGCAGCAGCGCTAGTCGATTATTCAGATAACGTGATGCTGGCCGACCAAACCAACGTTTACGCTTTAATACAAACTTGTAATCAATATTTAAACTCATAAAACAGACTAATATGCACCAATACAAAAGAAGTTCCGAACTGTTCGATCAAGCTCAGAAATACATTCCAGGAGGTGTTAACTCACCCGTTAGAGCTTTTAAATCAGTAGGTGGCACACCCGTTTTTATTAAAAAAGCAAAAGGCAGTATCCTAACCGACGAGGATGATAACGAATACATCGATTACATTTCGTCATGGGGCCCAATGATTTTGGGACATGCTCACCCAACAGTGATTAAAGCCATTAAGGATAAGGTTGAAGACTCAACCTCATTTGGTGCACCAACCGAATTGGAAATTGATATTGCCAAGTTGATTGTGGATATGGTTCCCAATATCGATAAGGTCAGAATGGTAAATTCAGGAACTGAGGCTTGTATGTCAGCTATTCGTGTGGCTCGTGGTTATACCGGTCGCAACAAATTTATCAAATTCGAAGGCTGTTACCACGGTCATTCCGATTCATTTTTGATTAAGGCAGGTAGTGGTGCCAGTACTTTTGGCGAACCTAACTCTCCAGGTGTTACACCAGGAACAGCAAATGATACACTGACAGCCAAATACAACGACATTGAAAACGTCAAGCAAGTTGTGGCTGACAATAAAGGCGAAATAGCCGCGATTATTATCGAAGCCATTGCGGGTAATATGGGCTGTGTGTTGCCTAAAAAAGGATTCCTTGAAGAATTGCGCCAAATTTGTGATGAAGAAGGTATTCTGCTGATTTTTGATGAAGTGATGTCTGGTTTCCGTTTAGCCAAAGGGGGCGCACAGGAATATTTTGGTGTTAAAGCTGATTTGGTAACCTTTGGTAAAGTAATTGGCGGCGGCATGCCAGTTGGTGCTTATGCCGGTCCTGATGAAATTATGAAGGTGGTTTCTCCTGTTGGACCTGTTTACCAGGCTGGAACGCTTTCGGGAAATCCAATTGCCATGATTGCAGGTTATACCCTACTAAGCGAATTGAATGAAAACCCACAGCATTTTACCGAACTTGCTGATAAGTGTGAATACCTTCACAAAGGCTTAGATAAAGTCTTAGCTGATTCAGGATTCGCATACAGAATCAACCGTTGCGGTTCAATGATCTCGGTTTTCTTCACCGATGTGGATGTGGTTGATTTCGACACCGCAGCTACTGCTAATAATGAACTGTTCCCTAAATTCTTCCACGAAATGTTGAAACGCGGTATTTACTTGCCACCATCATCATTCGAAAGTTATTTCCTTTCGAATTCCTTAACTTACGAGATGCTTGACAAAACCATTCAGGCAGCTAAGGAATCATTGGAAGCCATGAAAGCTTAAACCTTTTTTAAGACTTTATATCTCATCCCAAGTTCAGATAATGAGCTTGGGATTTTTTGTTTCGATCCTATAATTTTCCCCAAACTCACTTCTGTCCAACGACTTTTACTATACATCATTTTCCGATACAGAAAGTAAGTTGATTCTACAATAAATAGATTAACAATAGGTTAAGGATATCTGATGACTCATGAGGTACAAATAGGGTACAAAAACTGCACAAGATGGCTTTACATATTCACAGATGGTCAAATCACTAATAACGTCACCTAAAACTTTTTTCTTTTGAATGCTTATTTATTTTCATTCAAGATAAAAAATAGACGTTTTCTGCTAGAACTATCAAACCACAAGTTTTTGATATAAAAGGTAAACTTACAAAACATCAATAAATTTCTTACTTTTTCACCATCAATTTTTCTATCAAAAGCTTCGAATTGAAAGTACAATTCAACTACGACAATATGTCAGGATAATTTACTAAATCAAAATAAGATTCAAGTAGTCTCCGATTAAATAAACTCCAATTTAAAAGTTATTGTTTGGAGTTAAAACGCAACTCTACCCTATCAATGAAATCTTTTGTGGTAATTTTGAAAGCTGATGATAATTTAAATAAAGTCGAAATGGTAGGCTGACGCAAACCCCTTTCTAAAAACGAGATATAGTTCGGGGTCAAATTACTAAGTTCTGCTAATTTTTCTTGAGAAAATCCCTGCTCTAATCTAATTTCCCTTAACACTTCGCCAAATATTTTAACAATCGTCATTAAATAAGGAGGTTGAATTCGAATCTTTAAATGCTATTATAATTAGGCAAGGTAGATTCTTGAATTTTCAACCACCACACACCATAGTTTGATTTTTATTTTACCTTTGTATTTATCAATTAATATTATCGTATAAATAAAGTATCATTTTTGATAAAATATCTATAAATGGCAAAACAAAAATATTACGTCGTTTGGAAAGGCCGTAAAACTGGAATATTTGATAATTGGACTGAATGCAATAAGCACGTATCTGGATTTAAAGATGCTGAATATAAATCATTCAAGGATTTAGAATTAGCACAAAAAGCTTATTCTGAAAATTATAAAAAGTATAAAGGTAAAGACACTACCACAACCAAACCAATACAAGAACAAATAGATAACGCTGGGAAACCTAATCTTGATACTATTTCTGTAGATGCAGCATGCAGTGGAAACCCAGGAATTATGGAATATCAAGCTGTAGACACAAAAACTAAAAAACTAATTTTCCATGGTGGACCTTATTATGACTCCACCAATAATATTGGTGAATTCATTGCTCTTGTCCATTGCCTAGCTCACATGAAAAAAAATGGTGATACTAGACCTATATACACCGATAGTAAAACAGCAATGTCATGGGTAAGAGATAAAATCGTACGAACAGATAATCCTAAAACAGAAAACAATAAGAAATCATTCGACACTATCGAACGAGCCTTGAACTGGCTTAAAAATAATGAATACCCTAATAAAATTCTTAAATGGGAAACAAAGGTATGGGGTGAAATTCCTGCCGATTTTGGAAGAAAATAATCTAATTCTAACTTCAACAAACTAAATTATTATTAATCCATCAACATTCCTATCAATTTACAATTGGATGGATTGTTGATGGCTTTTAAAGATCATATAATTGATTCATCCCAAATATCACCTATTTTAAATTCTTCAAATATATCTTGAGTCAACTTAGACAGGACATGATCCCCTTGCCTCTCAATATCCAAATAGTTCCCCATAATGAGCTCTTTTAATTCGTCTTTTCCAGAAAATAATTTTCCATCAAAGCTAGACATCAACTCATTTAATCGAGATTGATTATACATCAATGTTTGTTTAATAATACTATGAGCATAAGCCTTATGCTCCTTGTACAAACCTTCAATCTTAAAAGTTTCTTTACTATTAGATATCCTCTCTTTAAACTCTATATTATCTGATTCTACATAGAGCGTTAAATCAAAATCAGCATTATCTTTTACAGATGTTAAATAGGAAATGTCATACTTAAAATCATCTCCAATACTCTCTGATTTGATATTTGTGACAAATTTTCCACTTTCCCCAAATCTTTCTTCAAAAGGATTAACATGCTGTTCTAAATAGAAATCTTTTTCTCCTTTAAAACTGCTATTACAAACATGACATGAGGGTACTAAATTGAATAATGATACTCCCAAAAATGGATAAATACTCTTTGGATAAAAATGATCCAAAGCTGGACGCATCTCTTTGGTTCCATCTCCTTTAGAATAATAATGAATAAACTGACGATTACAATATGGACATGTTTTAAGATTCAAAATCTTAACCCAATCATAGGCGCCCCATGAGTTCCCTTTTTCTTTTAATTTTTCATACGAAAAAACATATTCTAGTCTTCCTTTAACATTTGCATTCTTAAGTTTAGTATTTATTAATCGTATAAAATCAATAAACTCCTCAGGTTCACCACAAGCCTTTAAATCCATAGAATCAAACAACTTGGATTGTTGAACTAGTTTAAACACCTCCTTATATTTAGATTCCCATTGATTTTCTCTCACCCACTTATGACTTGGTACTATTTTTTTTATCTCAGCCAATTTAGTTAATTCTTCACTCTCTAATTTCTCGGAGAATATAAGATCATCAAAGTGAGTTCTAACATATTGAATTTCATTTCTAATCTCACTTGGAGTTCCACAAATTAAATTCTTCAACCTCGTTTTGTCTTTCAATAAAACAGAAATAAATCCTTTTAATGTTTTGTCAATATTTTTCTCTTTCTCTAAATCAATAAGTTTTTTTAAACAATTACTATCAAACCAAGCCCAATGCTTTTTTTGAGCATTCAATATCTGTTCTTTTGATAAATGTATTTTTATCATTTCTTTTGTTTTTCTCTCTCTTCTATTTCGTTAATTCTTCTCTTATAATATTGCAATTCAGTTTCCTTCTCATACTTTTGATTAAGTAAACTGTGGAGTTTGTTTTTTACTATTGGCTCTCCAATTAGATCTATTACTTCTTGTGCTTCAGATCTAGAGCTGATAGAATATGTTCCAATATTTTTTGCAAAATTGATAACATCATTTATCTTTTGTTTTGCAAAATCTCCAATCAAACCTTCATCCATAAAAAAACCATCTGCTAATAATGTATGGATATTCGCACCAAAAGTTTTCAGTTTACTTTTCTGAGGCAAAGCATAGCCGACATCCTCTTTTGTAAATCCATTTTTCCCAATATCACTTGGTGAAATGACTCTTAAAAAAAGAATATTGGATTCAGGAATATCAGAAAGAATAAAAGGAGAATGAGTTAGAAAACATATATTAATACCAGATATGGATTCCAGTGATTGCCTCTTTAAACTCTCAATAAGATATTTTATCAACTTCTTTTGTAGTTTTGGATGATAATAAAGCTCAATCTCATCAAACACGATGTTAACATCCCTATATTTCAAATAACCATTTTCTCTAGACACAGAATTAACATTGACAATATGATAAATGACAGAGCTTACAGAATGGATTAATTGCTTTTCTCCTGAACTTAAATCACTAAACATACTCGGCGTGAAATTGGCATTAGAATCAGTCACTAAAGATATGTCATAATTGAAAAATGCTGGAGGAAGAAATTCAATCAACTTTACTTCCTTGTCTCCATAAAGTCTCTCTAAAACAACAGCTAATTTTTCAACAGGAATGATATATACTCCATTCTCTTCATATTGAAAATTTTCAAAAAGATCATTATTAACATAGTTAATTGCTTGGCGCAACTTAAATGTAATATGACTTCTATCACCACTTAGTTTCCTAATTAAATCTTCAAATTTCGATTTATAGAACTGTCCTTCTGAAGAATTAAAATAACCAACATAGGGAGAATAAGTACGAACAATAGAAACAAGTTTTTTTATTATATATCTCTTAACTGCACCTGAATATGGGATGTTTTTGCTAATATCTAATCCCATATGCTTAGCTAGCATAGCCAATATTCGCTTTTCCCTAACACCATTCCTTTCAAAAAATTCTCTAAATGAGATGTTTATCTTTTTTTTCTTATTATCCTCATAACTGTATACATATTTAATCTTATCTAAATTCGGAATAAAGTGAAGATCTTTCACTTTTTGTTTCTCTGTTATCTGACGATAATCAAGATTGGTATTACTAGGCCGAAGAATATTAGCTAATAATCTAGAATAAACTAAATGATTTTCATCATTAATATCAATGTTTCCATCAGTTCGCATAGGATTTAAAACAACTGGTGTCTGATAACCATCATTTTTATGGAAAATTTTATCTACCCACTTCCCAATATGTTGTGAATTTAATGCGTAATGAGAATAATTTATTGCTATAGTATAGAAGAAATCATTTAGGTAAAACTGAGTATTACCTATAGGCTTTGTAATGCAATACTCATTATTCTCAGACATCACATAATTCGTGATTTCGATTCTATCTTTTTGAAGTGTCAATCGACAAATTTGTTTTCCTCTATGATAACACAATTCTACATTTATATTCTCCTCTAATTTTAGAGACTTTCCATCATTATCTATCAGAACATTATTTATTACAGATATATTATAGATCGTAACGAAAACCAATTCAGAAATTGTACTCTTTCCAGAACCATTTGCCCCAACAATGGCCGAAATATTAATTTTGGGACTTTTACTATCTTGAGAGTTAAATATGTTATTAGAAGCACCCTTTTTATGAATTATCTTATCATCTAATATCTCATAATTAGAATAAAAATTATAATACTTATTCACCTTTAATAGTTTTAAGTATTTTGTATTGCAGCCTTCTAATGGTCTTATTCCAATTATTTTAAAATCCTCTTTCATTAATATTAGTTGTTTTGGGTATAATAAAACTGATTATTTTTTACTATTCAGTTTTTCGATCTCAGCTTGATGCCATTTTACTTTCTCATCAATCGAACGTCGGTCATTAAGCATTTGCTGAAGCTTGTTTCTTAATATTGGCTCACCAATAATCTCAATAAGTTTCTGGGATTCTAGGTTACCCTGCTCATTAATTTGATTACCCTTTAAATAACATATCAATTGATTAATTATGTCCATTGCAAAATCACCAATTAATCCATCCTTTAGAAAAAAGGAATCAGATAATAATTCATGAATATTAGCGCCAAAAGTTTTCCGAGTCGAGGAATCAACAATTTCGGTTTTTGAATCTACTCCTTTCTTAAGCAACATCACATTCTCAGATGGCAAATCTGAAAGTAGATATGGACTATGAGACGTAATGATTAATTGAAATTTATAATCATGGAAATCAGAATTCAAAAAATTAAGCAACCATTTTAACAACTTTTTTTTCCATGCGGGATGATAACCTATTTCAGGTTCATCTAAAAGAACTATATACTCTTCTACAATATCTGAATAGTCCTTCTTCCTATTTAATATTTCAAAAATTCTTGCGAATAAAACAAGAAAGGAGTGTTCTCCAGAGCTATTGCCTGAATCAAAGAAATAATCATTTATTCGCATCAAATTTTCACGATCATCTCTCAAGATTTCTTCTTCCAATGCAATAAATTCTCTTAATAAAGTTCTATTTTCATTATTATTTTCAATAAGAAAATTTAAAAGGTGATGCCTCCATTCGGTTCTTTCTTCTGAGCTAGCATACCTGGATAATCGAAATTTAGTAACAAACTCCCCTTGATTAATTAGTATATTAAAGATTTCCAATAGATTTTTTATCTCTTTCCCCTTATCAAATATTTCCTCAGCATCTCCTTTTTCAAAAAGATATTTTCTTATTAATTCGCTATCCTCAGGTAACTTGTCACGACAGATGACTTTTAGTAAATTCAAACGGTAAAGCGAATCTGTTAAGGCAATTATTTCTTCATCTTTTAATTCAACCTCATTACTCCTATCTTCATGTTTGAACCAATAAGATTGGTAAATTTGTGTAAGTATATAATCCTGATACTCGTCAAGATATTCTTTACCCTTGAATGTATGGGTATAGTAATCAAGTTTGAGAAACCTATTATTCCCACTATAATTTGGTGAAATTCTAATTTTTTGTGGCCCTGTAAATGGACAATCTTCATGAAAATTCAAATAGAAATTTGCAATCCGATAGGCGTCTTCTCGGTAAAAAGGAAACAATCCATTATACTCTTCATCTTTATAGCTCCACAAAACATCTGACATAAGATATTGTGTTGAAATATTTTCCAACCCTGAGTTTCTTAGATCAGACCTCCAATCTAAAACATTAGAATAATAAATGAATTTTGTTTTAGCAAAATCATTAAACCATTTTTCTTCTGGCTCCAGAGGTGACTCGTTATATTCTACTATGTTATAACCCGACTTCTCGATTATTCCTTTAGATATTGTTAGATTTTTATGATAGAAAAGGTAGTTATCAATACATACTATACCTTCAAATGGTATATTAAAACTAAATGCACCATTTTGCATTGTAGCAATTGCTTCAAGAATGATTTCACATAAACTACTTTTACCACTTCCATTCTCACCAGCTATTGCGGTAACTGATTTAATATTAGGCCCAAAACCAATTATCGCCTTAAGCTTTTCCTTTATTTCAAAATTTTCACCATCATATGAAAAAGAATGATTCCCTGAGTGGTTAAAATTAAAACCCAACTCTTTAATGTTATTAAACTCTTTAACCCAGATATATTTTAGTTCCATCAATTTTAATCTCCTTTTTGATGCTGTTGCTCGTATAATTCTATTCTCCTCATAATTGTCTGTGCACTAAAAATTGACTGAAATGCTCTATCAACTACAATTGACATTAAAAACATAAACAAAGCTCCAATATCTATTAATAATCCTATTATTTTGTTCTCATGCAATACCCCAAACATAAGAGCAACTGCACCCATAGCAAATAGAATTACAATCAGAACTTTGGGGGCTCCAAGAATATAGGTAGCAGCTTTCCCGTTAGGTAATTCAAACTCAAGCGTATTATTATTAAATGATCTAATACTTGGGATTGCCTTTTTCAAAAGTTTATCAGAAATAACTGGCGCATACTGATTGTAGAAATTCAAATAAGATTTCAACTGATAATACTCCAAATTTATTTTTTGATTAGAACAATAGATTTCGGCTTCGAGTTCTAACAAATGTTGTTTTTGAATATAAGTATCTAAGAATTTTGTTTCTGACAGTAATTTATATTCATCGATTAAAAATTTCATTCTTTTATACCTTCTCATTCTAAAAGGCATACTCATAAAGTATATTATTGAACTCGAAACTCCTTCAAGTGATGTTTTTAACAAAGGCTCATTTATATTCATAAATTTATTTTCAATAATGATCTACACCCCCTGATACTTCTTAAAATTCTCAGCTTGATCTAGGATTTCTTTATATACTTCATCCTTAGTAACAGGTGGGTAACCAAATTTTGCTAATAATTTAATAAGATCCATTTTTAATTCGGCTTTGATATCATCACGATGGTTCCAATCAACGTATTTAGCTTTATCATCAACAACTAGCTTTACTTCTTTTGCTAATTCAATACATTTTTCGTCAGGATAATCAAAATCGAACTTGTGAGCAATCATCTTTAATATGTCGTAGAAAGCTTTTTCTTCGAAGCCGATCCCCATATCTCCAAAGGATTCTTTTTCTTTTTTCAATAGATGATACAAGTCGATAATCTCATCTGTAAAATCTTCCAAAACATCACTTTGAAGCACATCGCCCTTTCTTTCATTGTAATCATCGACCAGTTTTTTCATTTTTTTAGAAAAATCGATCCCTTTGGCTTTATTCACCTTTTTGAACTCGTCGATGGCTCTAGCCAGCAGCTGTTGTAAAAGTTTAATTTTAGTATTGGGTAACTTTATTTTATCAATTTTAGCCAGGTAGTCTTCATCAAAGATGTCGATATTGGTTTCTTTTGTATCACCCAGTTTATATATCTCCTCAACACCATCACTTTCAATTGCTTCTTTAATCATTTCACGCACCTTAATATTCATCTGAGCAGTATCAGGTGCATCTCCCTTGGTTAGCTTAAACACGATAGAGCGAACTGCTAAATAAAAGTGAATGACATCTCTTTCATATTGATTAAATTCATCGCTACCACAGCAAATATCGTAAGCCGCTTTTAATCGTTTTACCAGATTCATAAAGCGGTTCTCAAGCTCTTTGGTCAATTGAAGAAACTCAGCTGCATTTCTTAGACAATTGAGTTGACGTAAAGAATCATCAGTGAAGTAATCAGCATTGTCAAACTTGTGAAATAAGCGTCTTAATAAATCCAACTGATCTTTTACAGTATCAATCGACTGTCGAACATCTTCGATACTGGTTCCTCCTCCTCCAGTGTATTTTTTAAGAGCCTTATTCATGGCACTCTTTATACCAATATAATCGATCACCAATCCTTTTTCTTTTCCAGGATAATTACGGTTAACTCTTGATATGGTCTGAATCAGATTATGCAATTGAATCGGCTTGTCGATATACATGGTATCTAAGAATGGTACATCAAACCCGGTTAACCACATATCTACTACAATAGCTATTTTAAAATTCGATTTCTCGTTTTTAAATTGAGTATCGAGCTTTTTCCTGTCATCTTTTGTACCCAACATATCATAGAGCAACTTCTCATCATCCTTGCCTCGGGTCATGATCATTTTAATACGCTCTATAGGCAATATCTCTTTCTTTTCTTTATCAGATAATTCATAAGCATCGTCACATGCTTTTACTTCTGCCCATTCAGGACGAAGAGTGATAATCTCTTTATATAAATCATAGGCAATAGGACGAGAACTGCACACAAACATGGCCTTACCCTTTACTGTAGAGCCTTCGTTTATTCTTTTTTCGTAATGATCAACAAAATCTTTAGCTACCGCCTTTAAACGATCAGGATCACCAAGGATAACATTCATATTGGTTGTGGCTTTTTTACTCTCTTCAACCTGATGTTCATTTGCCCCTTCCTCTTCGCATTGCTTGTAATATTCTTCTATCTTCTTAAGTTCCTGATTTTTTAACAGCACCTTAGCTGCACGACCTTCATAAACAATTCTCTTGGTGATTTCGTCCTTTACCGATTCTGTCATGGTATAAGAATCCTCAATCTGACCAAAAACATCTAAAGTGGCATCAATAGGCGTACCTGTGAATCCTACATAGGTGGCATTGGGTAAAGAATCGTGAAGGTATTTAGCAAAACCATAGGTTTTTGTAACCGTACCTTTTTCTTCATCAACGATTACTTTCTGGTCTAAATTGGTTTGAGAACGATGGGCTTCATCCGAAATACAAATCACATTGGTTCTTTCGGTTAGAAGTTCGATATCCTCTGTAAACTTATGAATGGTGGTTAGGAATACACCTCCGCTATTTCTGCCTTGCAATAGCTCTCTTAAATCTTTACGGCTCTCAACACTAACTATAGTGTTATCACCTATATATCCTTTGGCATTCGTAAAAGTTCTAGCCAACTGATCGTCCAAATCGGTACGATCTGTAATCAGTACTATGGTAGGACTTGAAAAATCCACACTTTTCATTAATAAACGAGACAAGAACAGCATCGTGAAACTTTTACCACAGCCTGTGGCTCCAAAGTAGGTTCCTCCCTTACCATCGCCCTGTGGGCGTAGATGAAGTTTAATGCTCCAAAATAACTTATTAGCTGCGTAATATTGAGGGTAACGACAAACAATCTTCTCATCCTTTTTGGAAGCATCGGGTATGTAAATGAAATTACGTATGATATCACGTAATCTATCGTGATCAAACATCCCTTGTATTAATGAATACATGGAATCGATACCATCTACTTCTTCCTCATATCCCGTAATTTTTCGCCAGGCATAATAGAAATCGTAAGGTGCAAAAAAGGAACCAGACTTATTATTAACCCCATCAGATATCACACAAAAAGCATTGTATTTGAACAGTTCAGGAATATCACGTTGGTAACGAATCGTTAATTGCTCGTAAGCATTGTAGATGGTTGCACTTTCTCGTATAGCTGATTTGAACTCAAAAACCACAACAGGAATACCATTGATATATAATATACCATCAGGTATTCGTTTTTCGTAGCCTTCAATCTCAAGTTGAGTGATAATTTTATAAATATTATTATCAGTATTTAAAGTATAATCTGCTTTAGAATCAGCTGCCAATTGAATATCGTCATTCTGACTTGCTTTAGCATGTAACTGCTTACTTGGATAATCAATTAAATATATCCACAAATCTTTAACTTTGGGAGCTTCACGTTTAAAAACAAAACCATCGGCTATCAATTTCATGATAGCTTTATTAGATTCATACAAATCGGATGAAGGATAAGATTCGAGCTGACGAATAATAAGCTCCACTTCAGTATCTGTTAAATCAGCACTTTTGTACTGACTCTTCAAAAAGCTTCGCAAATCATCTTTTAGCAGAACTTCTTCTGGCTTACGAATAATATCTTTACCAGATACATGTGAAATATCCTGTTCGCCTAATAACTGAATAAATGCTTCTTCTAGTTTTGCTTCGGTGAATTTCATAGAACTAAATTAACGGACTTAAAAATCGAGATATTTCACGTTGTTTGTAGTCACCCCATGGCATCATTCGTTTTTTAGGATAGCTCACAAATAGAAATCTTTTCGCTCGAGTAAAAGCAACATATGTATTATTCTTCTCTTGATTTAATTCTTCTCCTCCTTTATTTATTGCTCTGTAATCAGGGAAAGTTCCATCATCCATTCCTATCAGAAATACAATTTCACTCTCTTGTCCTTTCATCGTATGAACGGTACTCAAGCAAACACCAGTTTCTTTTATATTATTGTTTTTTGTAATCCCTAAAGCTATTGCAGCTTTAAAGCCTTCTAGACTTGTTTTTATATTTTGCTTTTTATATTGGATAAGCTGAGTATTAAAATCATCCAACTCATCTAATGTTAGCTTTCTTTCATCATCATCAAAAAACTCTTCATTGAATATAATTCTTAACTCTTCAATCTTTAGATGGATGTTTTCCATACTAATCTCATCTACCAGTTTTTTAATTCTTAAAGAAATTGGATAAATAGATTTTTGAAGTTCTTCAATGTCATTAACATCCCTAACCTTTATGTAATCTTCTAACTTCTTTTGATGTAAGCGATCTAATGGATTTATTTTGATTCTAAAGAACAAATCAAAAATCTTCATTGAGGATGAAGTAAATTTAATGCCTGAATTTCCAGATTTATAATAAAATGGTATTTCTTCTGAAAGCAACATCCCTTCAATATTTTTAAAAACAAATTTATTTCTAGCTAAGATTGAGATTCTTTCATAAGTAATTTCACCTTCGATGTCTGAATGTTTTTGAAGATTTACAAGCTCTTTAATTTTATTTGCAACATAAATTGCTTCATCTTGATCTGTATCTAAAGCTTGTATTTGGAAAACTCCTTCAATTACATAGTTAACTGCCTCAACATCTAAGTCCATTAATTGATTTGATGCTTCAATTATTGTTTTAGAACATCTATAATTCTCATCAAGAACTATTTCCTGAGCACTAAAGTCATTTATAAAATCTTCCTGCATGAATGTTGATGCTGAACCATTAAAACCATATATCGATTGGTTAGGATCTCCTACCATCATCACATTTTGAATCATACTTCCGCACAATGCTTTTAATAGAAAGTATTGGAGTTTATTTAGATCTTGACACTCATCAATGCAGATAAAGGAATAAGCCTTCCTGTATAAATTAGCAACCGCATCATTATTTGTAAATAAGTCATATACGAGCTTTATAATATCATCAAAATCAATTGCATTATTTGATTTTAATATGTCTTGATAGTTTTTATAAAGATATTTAAGCTCTTCATCCTTTGATCCTTCAACAAGCTCATCTGGTGAAATTAATTCACGTTTAACAGTTGAAATAAATTGTAAAGCGTTATATGTATATTGATTCTTCTGTTTAGTATCTAAATCATCATAAATTTCTTTGAAATATGGAATTGATTCTATCGCTTCTTTTATGAGTTCAATTCTATCTGAATCATCCTCAAAAATATGTGGCATCTTTTTATATCCCAACAACTTAAATCTCAATTCTAGAATAGATTGACAAAAACTATGAAAAGTACCAACAAATACGTTTTTATTTATTTTTTCAGAAGAACCTAAACGTTCTTTAATTTCAGCCGCAGCTTTATTTGTAAAAGTAATAGCTAAGATTTTACCTTGATTAGATTCTGATAATCTTTTAACCCTTTCAGTTAAAACCCTAGTTTTACCGCTGCCTGCACTAGCGAGGACTAAAAAAGAACCATGCTCTAAATGCACAATGCCAGCTTGTTTTTCTGATAAATTTACTTTATTCATTATGCTATGGATTTAAGATTTCATTTACTTTATTAAATAAATCTACAATTTTAGGTGGTAAATCCTTATCTGAATTATATATTAATTCAGATAATACGCTAGGGTATTTCGTTTTGTTATGAGATAACAAATCATTCAAAGCTCTCACTCTACCTTCAGCACCATTATAATCACGAAGGTCTTCAACAAAAATATTTTGCACACAAGTTTCACAAACATCATCAGTTCTAATTCTACCTTTAGAACTTCCATTCTTATTAGCAATTAACTCATCCAAATCATCCGTATTCAAAATAGTTTCTAGACAGGATTCTATTTCTTCCTGATAACCATTTTTTAGCATATAAGATTCAAAATCATCTTCATTTTCAAAATGAATTATATTATCAGGTAATACTATGTCATTTACATGATCAGTAGATTTCGATAGTTTCTTATAATCTTTCTTTATTTTTTTTATAATATCAGATTCACCATCACTTAAGATAAACCATTTAATATTTAAATTCTTCAAAAAATATATAAAAGGAAAATAATTTCCACCTCCCGAAATTCCAACAATATCAATTCCTAGCTCTACGATGCTTTTAGAGAAATGTTTTTTTAGTAATAGTGGTAATGCTTGTTCTTCAGTTTCTCCTTCACATAAAATAATAACCTTAGAAAAGTACAATTCACCTCTAGTATTAATAACCTGTCGGCTAATTTTTCTAATTTCTTCTGTTGTCAACTCATCTTCAACAATCTTTCCAATTAAGGTTGAATTGTCTTTTTTTACTATACTTCTGATTTCTTTTATTTTGGCACTACCAGCTATGTATGTAGAATGAGTTGAAACAATCTTTTGCCCAACAATATTATTTATTTGAGAATATAATTTTTTCTGAGCGTTAGGATGTAAGTGGGATTCTGGTTCTTCAATTGCAATAATAGGATAGTATGCTACTTGACCTTCATTTGCCAAATTCATGTTCTGTAAAATGAAAGCTTTTAAAATTAATAACGAAGACCAACTTCGTGTTCCCATTCCATGATATTCCATAGCAAACTGGGAGTAATTAATTTTTACACCTTTATTTAAATCTCGTAATTTCTTTGTGAAAGGAGTAATATCAACAGTACTATTGGGATTATCCATTGCAGTATCCAACTCCTCTAGAGTCGTATGTAGATTTGTTAGAACCTCACTACGCTCTATTGTTTCTTTATTTAAATCTCTTATTAATCCCTCGATTAACTCTTTATCTCCATCTTCATAATTAATTGATGATAAAATTTTACCTAGATATGAGGTTTTAGATTTTAAGTCATCAAGAATATCTCTATTGGCATCTAAATAGAAAAAAGGAATTTCATCAAAGTAGAAACTAAGTTCATTATCATATTCATTCTCATACCAGTGAGTTCCATCTTCTGATATAAATTCATTCCACTCATCTATAACAAACTGTTTCTTTCTATATGTCTTACGTATTAAGTTCTCTTCGATTATGGTTCTAAAGGAAAGAGTTTGATTACCATCACTATCAAGGGATATTCTATTCTCGGTAAAGACTGTAGCCCACTTGTCTTCAAATATATTTACCTGCTCTCCTGCATCATTTACACTAATAAAAAGCAGATCTACTATAATTTTATCTCTAAGGACATCATCCGAGAAGAAAAAATCATCATCCGAGATTTGATGTGAATTAGATAGTGCAAGCTGTAATGCTCTTAATAGAGTTGTTTTTCCAGCATTATTTGTACCAACCAATACCGTTGTTGGCAGAAAATCAACTTCAATATTATCTAATCCTCTAAATCCGTGAATTCGTATTTGTTTTAATAATATCCCCATATGTCTAATCCGCAATTGTAGTTGTTGTATAAGTATTCTCTTCGGCCTCTACTTTGGTCATTTTTGAGAGTAGTAATCCCTTCATATCGACCAATAATTTAGTTTCACTAGCTCTAACTTTTATTTGTTCAAAAATTGGTTTGGCTTTAGTATGAAAAGATTGCATTTTCTCATGAGTAAATGAGGCAATCTTGTATTCTTTCAAGTAATCACTATGAACCCTTTGTCTTCCAGATGAACCAACCATACTACTTATAGCATAAGTTCTAAACATATCATCTTTAGCTAAGCAATATACCCAGTATGGACTAATTGCTTTTTTGGCTCTCATAACGATAAATTCTGTAGAACCATATGCAACTTCATTATCTACCAAACAGTCAACAAAAGCTGTTTTTCCATTCTCTAAGCAAGGTGTAATCCTTGCTAAAAGTGTATCTTCGTTTTTAAATTTTGAACCTGAAGTAAATTCCCTTTTTATATTTTTTTTAATGCTCATTGCACTTTCCTGTACGTCAGCCATTTCAATATAGCTTACTACAGTATTCTTTTTGATTAAATGTTTAGGATTAAATTCAATATAACTATCTAAATCCATTAAATCTTCATTGGTGCCATCAACAAACCAATTCTTAAACAAAGCCTGTGCAGTTTCTTCGAGCTTTTGGTTGAGTTGCTCGTTTAGTTTTATGCGGTTAACTACGGTGTTGTATTCTTTTACTATTTCTCTTTGCTTTTCGATTGAGGGGATGGGGAGTTCGACTTCACACATTTCTTCCCAATCAAATATTTCACGAACACTTCCATGTGATTTATAGCGAGCATAGCGGTCAAATTCGGGTCTCCGAAACCACATCATTAGGTATTCTGGGTCAAGCTTATCATGATCTATAATATCAAAAACACTATATGCCTGTGAAACTAAAGCTATATCATGGTCTTCTAACATCGCCAGACCAATTTTATCCCCACGTCTAGAAGTGTCAGGAATATAGGTAAACTGCTTCCTTTTTACTATTTTATATTTCTTAAAATCTGTACCTACAGTATTTGCAATTGATGGAATGAAAACCTTCTGAACACTTACTCCTAATAATAAATCTACCTCAAGTTTCTTATTTCTAACATCAACTGGTCTAATGTATTCTCTAAGCTGCTTATAATTTGACTTCATATCCCAACTCTTTAAATACATTTAATAAATCAGCTTTCGATTTTTCTTCAGCTTCTAATAGTTCTGAAAACTCAGTTTGAAGAGTTGTCATTTTTGTGTCGAAATCAATATTCTCATCACGATTTACAAATTCAATATACTTACTAGGAACAAGCGAGTAATCTTTTGCAGCTACTTCAGTTTTGGTTGCACCATAACAATATTCTGGCACGTTTTCAAAATCAGAGTTTTGTTGCCAGTCGTGATATGTAGCAGCAAATTTGCTTATATGCTCTTCATTAAATTGTATATATTTTTTTTCAAAAGGTTCGCCTTCCTGGCGTAAATCCATAAAAAGGATTTCTTCTTCACGTAGGCGGTAGTTGCGAGTTTCATCGGGCAATTCAACTACTCTTTCAGTTTTATTATGGTTTAAAATCCAAAGCGTTACGCTAATATCAGTGGTATAAAACATGTTACGTGGTAAAATGACAATGGCTTCTACCAAATTATTTTCAATAAGCTGTTTACGAATCTTGTATTCTTCACCACCGCCAGATAAAGCTCCATTGGCTAGGATAAAACCTGCCACTCCATTTTGCGAAAGCTTACTCACCATATTAAGTATCCAAGCATAGTTGGCATTGCTTTTCGGTGGTGTATCGTAACCTGCCCAACGAGGGTCGTCAGTCAATTCATCGGCAGCCCTCCAATCCTTTTGATTAAAAGGTGGATTGGCCATGATATAATCGGCCTTAAGATCTTTATGCTGGTCTTTTCCAAATGTATCGGCAGGTACAGCACCAAAATTGGCAGCAATACCACGAATGGCCAAGTTCATTTTTGCCAGTTTATGAGTTGCGGATGTATATTCCTGTCCGTAAATGCTAACTTCTTTTTTATTTCCGTGATGGCTTTCAATAAATTTTATCGACTGTACAAACATACCTCCAGAACCACAAGCAGGGTCGTAAATAATACCTTTGAATGGTTCAATCATTTCGGCAATAAGATTTACGATACTATCAGGGGTGTAGAACTCTCCTTTCCCTTTTCCTTCGGCTATTGCAAACTTCTTAAGGAAGTATTGATATATCTTACCAATTATATCAACTTTTTTGTCCTTGATTGTATTAATATCGTTAATGGTGTCGAGTAAAGCTGAAAGCTTACTTACATCCAAGTTTAAACGAGAGAAATAGTTATCGGGCAATGCCCCTTTTAGTGTAGGGTTATTCTTCTCTATGGTATGTAATGCGGTATCTATCTTTAATGCAATATCATCCTGCTTGCCATTTTTAATGATATAGCTCCAACGGCTTTCTTCTGGTAAAAAGAATACGTTTTTGCTCGCATAAAACTCCTTCATTTCAAGGAAATCCTGTTCACCATCAGCTATCATTTCCTTTCGCCTCTCTTCAAACTTATCGCTTACAAACTTTAAGAAAATCAAGCCTAATACAACGTGCTTGTATTCGCTACTTTCTACCGTTCCCCTCAATTTATTGGCCGAATCCCAAAGGGTTTCTTCCATACTCTTCTGCTTCTTAGCTGTAGCCTTTTTCGCCATCTATAATATCTTATTGTTAATTTCCAATTTAAGATTGCAAGTTAAGAAAAAGGAAGGAAACAAAAGCTTGTCAAGGCTGTCAAGTTGAAGTTTTAAATGAAAACAATTGTAATAATCTGATCCACTGACAATACCCCACAAATATTGTTTTAGGGTTTACTTAGTACGAATAAAAGAACCCCGTAACGTATCACGGGGTACAATTAGGTTTAGACAAATATCAAATAACTCATTGGCAAACAAGAAAAGATTACTGTACGCAATGGTTCTCAACACTTAATTTCATTTTTTTCAACTCCCTAAAATAGGCTTGCTTAAGCCAGATATTTTCATCACCAATAGCTATAAATCTAAATTTAGCTCTTGTAATAGCCACATTTAATAAATTTGGTTTCATTGAGGCCCATCGGGCTGCACCTTTTGATTTTTGGTCTAAGCCCAAACACAGTATTACTCCTTCTGCCTGTTTACCTTGAAATGTATGAACAGTTCCTATATGTGTTTTCAACCAATCACCCATAATGTGGCTATCCATATTCTCATCGTATTTTTTTATTTCATTTATTAATGGCTTAAATAAATACGAATTTAATTTATAACTAATCTCACTAAATGGAGTGATAACAAAAATATCTGGAAGTTGATGTACAGCTTCAATTTCTCTAATTAACAAATCTTTTATAACACTAGCCTGTTCCTCAACGAAATGTCTTCCTTCTACACTTCCTTCACAATGAATAAAAGAACTTTCAAAGTTTACCCTAATTGATTTAGGCATAGCCGTAGCTGAAAACATTGTATTATCATAAGCTATCTGATTTGAGATATCGAACATAGGACTCAGACATCTTCTATGTACCCTTAATGGTATACCAATCCAAACATCTTCCCCATTTATATTTAAAAACGAGCCCCAAGGATTGATTCTATCAGCCATTGACTGCACAGATAATTCAGTACTTATTTGTGACTTATTTAGATCAAAATATTTGCTAATATTATTTGTGAGCGCACTTGGTACTGTAACAACTGGTTCAATTTGGAATGGGTCTCCAACTACCGCAACTCTTTTTGAACGCCAAATCGCACCTGCTGCAGCCTGCGGTATGGCTTGTCCTGCTTCATCTATAAACAACCAAGGGATATCTTCTTTATCTAGATCTTTAAACATGGTTTGAACTGATGCAAATGTTGTTGAAATAACCGGAATAACCATAAAGAATGTATCCCACATGGCTTTCACTTCCTCTTTAGAAGCATTGGTATTACCTTTTAGATATTCAAAAAAACCTGCAAGTGTTGTTGATATTCTGCTTGAAGTAGAGTTTGCATTTAAAATAAATTGTTCATTCAATTTTAATGCTAAAATAAATAATTCAGACTGTAGTTTTTTTAGATTGTCCGAATACCAAGGACAAGATTGCTGTGAGTTTTTAGATTCAACATTTGCCCAAAATTCATTATCAGCATAATTTTGTTTCAGTTCTTCTCTTGCTTGCAAGGTTTTACATTCAAGTATCTCAAACACCTTTTCTGTTTTTAAAAGTTCATTTGAAAACTTATCGTACACAGCCTTTAACTCATTAAATAAGACATCAACCTCATGCAAAGCGACTTTTTGTTCTCTTAGTTCACTACTGATGCTGTTGTATTCATTCAATATAGTCTGTAGTGATGATTGATATTCCTTTCTTATTCTCTTATTAAACCAATAGACAAAGAAATTTGGTTTATTTGATTGAATTATTGTAAGCTCATTTAATGCCTCATTTTTAGACTGTTTTAATCTATCAACAGTATTCTGTTCCTTTTTTAACTCTCCTGAAGCTGTCGTACATTTTAATTGATATTCCTTTACCTCTCTTTCAAATTGATTTTTTAATCTTAATGTCTCTTCATAATCTTCGTATTCAATCTTAAATTTTTCCAATCTCAGTTTTTCCTGAGCAACTGCATCGAGTTTTAAATTAAAAACTGAAACTATATTATCCCATTCTGAACTGTCATCAACCTTGTTCAATTTTAGAGTTTTCTGTAAATCTGTAAAGTCTTTATTAAACCATAAGTTACTAACTAAATCATTCCTGTTTTGTTTATTACCTAATACAGCCGAAATTAACCCCCAATTATCCTCATTGATACAATTTTCAGCAACCTTCTTGAAATAACTAATTTGATGAGAAAATGGCGAAGCTTCTTTTTTTAATGGTAACTCTTTTGATATATTTTCTACTGCCCCATTGTTTGAAGAAGCCACAACCATACCAGCGTTCGTTAGTTCTGTGGCGGGTGCATAAACAAAAGCTGAAAAATTCTCATTTATACCTACTTGTCCAACTTTTGTAAAAGCATCTGAAGGATTTTCAATTTTAGAGAGAGCTTTAGCTCTTTTTACAACAATAGGTGCTACAATATCTCTTAATAAAGTCGTTTTTCCTGTTCCCGGTGGGCCATTTACTGAAAAAATCCCTTCCTGATTAGATTCAGACAGGCTATTGAAGATATTATTAACAGCAAATTGCTGCATTAAACTTAGGGTATATTCTGAAGGCCAACATCCATCTGGATAATTAATAGGTGTCAAAGACGTTTTTAAGGCTTCAGTATCTTTTGATAAATCGATTCGTTTTGAACTTTTACCTAAACTACCATTCAAATAATCTAAGAATGCTTTGGGACTATCACCTGGCTTAAATTTAGCAAGTATACTTTCCAAATCTTTAGTATAAAAGCTATTCAAAATGTCAGTGGTAGCACTATTATTTATAGATTCTTTTTTAGAAATAAACTTTTCATCTCGTTTAATGTAGATGCTTTTATTAGGCTTTACAGACCACCCACATAACGTTTCAATTTTAGACTGTATATTTTTAAGCTGAAGATAACTTACTGAAGGTTTAGATCGACACACTCCACCACTTTCTTTCGCAAGCGGGTCATTAAAAACATAGTCAAAATCAACAATAACTTTTTGTTTTATATTTTCAAATTTTCTTGACCAATCATCAGACTTCACCTCACCTTTTTCCAATTGGCCCAAAGCCCAAGGTAATGTAGAAATACCAAGGGAGTCATTAATATAGTAGCCATCAATATCAAGCTTCAAGGAAGCAAAACAAACCTTAGTGTTTCTTTCATTCTCATCTTTCTCTTTATCTTTAAAATACCCTTTAATAAAATTCGTTGCATTTAAAGAATCAAATACACCCAGAAAAATAGTATACTCTATCGTTTTCTTTTTATCAGAAGATCTTAAAGGAATTCTCCAAGGTTCTGAATCTGTTAATTCAGCAATATTATTTCCCTTTGGTAATGCTGCTGGACTAAAATGCTCCAATTTATGCCAGCATGATAATATTTTTTTATATTCAGTCATAATTCAATTATAATCTCTTCGAAACACCCAAATAATGCAACATATACCATTATTGTAATACAATCGTAATTCTATTCCTTATTGAGTAACACGTGTAACTTAACACAAAACTATATTATTCTAACTAATATTAATACTGTCAAGTTGGATTATTAATAAAGTTATGAGACAAAAAGAAACTTAGCAATACTAAGCAACGAGCCTTAAGACACCAACATTAACAGCAAGTTGGTCGTATATTGGGGAAACGTTTCTGATAAGTTGATCTGGTTATAATGGGATGTTGGTGGCAAGTTGATGGTGAGTTGCTAGGTGAAAAACACAGCATTAAAGCCTTATCAGCAATCAATCCTAGTACAAGCTATTTAATGGCGGTAAGAAACAGGGATGTTTCTCGCTTCAACTTCAATATTTGATGGAAGGTTGCTCTGGTTGCAATAAGAAATTGATGGCGAACTTGCTCTTCATTGCAGGTAATATTGTTGGCTATCCCATACGACAAAAAAGGTTCGAGTTATAATTCGAACCTTTTTAATTTTAAAAAATTACACAACAACCTAGTTAGTACTAGACTTTCTTTGCTTGTACTTTAAGAATTTAATCTCATCTTGTTTTATTCGTTCAATATCCACTTGCTGAAGCATTTTATTGATTTTAACTTTACGCTGTTTACTGTACCCCTCAATAAATTGAAGACAAGTCCTGAGATTAACACCGTAGAAATCTCCACAATCCCCTTTAATTCCACATTCAAAAGCCAATCGAATCTCTCTTAAAGTTAACCCCTTATACTTTTTTATCAATACTTCAATCAATCGTTTTACTAGATACAACAGTTCTTCTTCAGATATTCTTTGTCCTGCATCAGCAACTAATTGTGTAACCAATGAAACAATAGCTTCTTTAAATACATCCATTTCATAGGATCGAATAGGTGTATCACGACATATCGCTTTAGCTATTGGATCATCATTTTTGAAAGGAGCAAGCAAACTTGCAAGCTCATGTGGTTTACTTGCTATTTCAAGAGGAGTAACTAGATTTTTATATTCTGATATTTGATTTTTCATGATATTTAAGATAAGTCGATTTTAATTGATTTTAATTTTTCATTCACCGAATGCCCTTTTTTTATAAGCGCAATTAGCTTCCCTGAACTTTTTTCAGAACCATCTTCAGATGATGCGTTAAAGTACTTTTCAAATTTGTCGCTTCGCGTTATAAACTCAGGTGTTAAGTATATCGGGTTTTCTCTATGATAACGGCTATTTGTGCACTTCTCTACTGCTTCCACAAGATTTTCAACCGTAACCCCCTCTTTCATTCTTGCATTAAACTGAGACCTTGATTTTTTATCTCCTCTAAATCTCTTATTTGTTAGACGATTTATTTCAGAAATAAAATATTCATATCCAACAGGGGCGCAATCGTCCCTTTCTAAATAATTATTCTTAGATTCTTTAATTATTACTTTCTTGTTTATAGTAGAGCCTGACTGTCGTTCCACTTCAGTTTTTATCGTTTGATCCATTGAAGTTCTCGAATCAATTTTATCCTGATAAAGATCATAATTAACGATAGTTACAATTATTCCTCTTGTCGTTTTCAATGTAGCTACCATTCCCTGATTTCGTAACCATTTCATAGCTGCTTCAATTTGATGCTTTTTATAACGAACTTTTCTTGCTCCTACAAACCAACGCAGAGCATCTTGAATCTCTTGATAAGAGGTAAATTTTTGGCCTCGATTAATAATTCTACCTGAAGATCGTGCCGCTTTGTGATTAGCATTGACCACAAGCCAAACAAATATTTCACGAAAATGAGGTGGCTTATTAGCAATTTCACTTGAATAAAACTTACGACTGAATTTGACCCAGCCTTCAATCATCGAATTTTGTGGAATTGCTTGCTCTGTTGCTGGTTCAACATTATTTATTGCTTGCTCAGTTGATTGCTTAGCAATATTTGTTGCTTGTGATATTTTTGGTTGTTGATCGCATTGTTGATCACGAGAAACGTATGAGTTGCTAGAAGTATTATTTTGCATATAAAACCTCCTTCTTACTTAGGTATTCATCAGCTTTTTTATCAATTTGCTCTTGAGTAGGTATTTGATTCTCCAAGAGCCAATTTTCAACTTGATCAACAGAAAACGTCAAGTACTTTCCTCTTCTGCTATGAGGTATCAAACGCTTACTAGTAAGGTTATAGAGGTGAGATTTACTAAATCCATAACGTTCTCTTACTTCTTCAAAGTTTAATACCTGCTTACCTGATTCTCTTACTGGCTGAGAAAGATATGAACCTAGAATATTTCCTAACTCTTCTTTAATTACATTACGAAGTTTTTCTTCCGTAAATGGTGTCAAAATAATTTGATCCATCTTATTTAATTTTTAAGTGAATAAAATGGATAGCGTCCCATCCTATTATCTAATGATCATAGATCAAAGGTAAGGGCTGAAAAAAGCAAAGGGGGACTATAAAGTCCCCCGAAGTTATCTTGTAATTAGTTTATTTTTATTCAAAGCTATTTATTGTACTACTAATCTTTTGAGAAATATCACTTAATTCAACCTTATCATATTCCTCCTTAACTGACACTAGAGTTTTTAATCGTTGTCTCATTTTTCTAGGTGAATCATCATTTATATCATCTTCTCGATCTAGATCATTACTTCTCTTCTTTAACCTAAAGCTTTTTAATACTGGAGAATTATCAATTTTAGTAACCACTCTCCCTCTTATGAGGTGTATGAACTTTGAAATGCTAGCCAGGTTTATATCTTCGGGCAAATAAGCATCTAACCCAAGACTATGGAGAAACAAATGAAATATTTCAGTTAATTGATCCGAACCAAATTTTGCATCAAAACATGGTTTACCCTTTTCTTGGTATTCAACAGCTTTTAATAATTCTATCTCTCTTTCACAATCTTCAACTATAGAATAACCGGCATTTGAATGGTTTTTAAGCAATAATTCAAAACAGCAAGCTTCAACTTCTAAAATATATAGAATTTTTTCGCTCGTGCTTTTTAATGATGATGAGTGCTCGATAATCTTGTCAAAATTGAAATCATGAGTTTTGCTGTAATCTAGCTGATATGAGGCGAATTCAACAGCTTTAAATTTGAATGAGAGATAACTCGAATTATCGTGATTCGATTTTATTTTTAATGCTTGTGTTGTAACTTCTTCAGCAATTTCAGTCAACCCCACTCGTTTGAATTGAAGAATAATAAGGTCATAGTTAATTCTACTCTGAAAATATAATTCTTCATTTAAATATCTTTCAGTTAAACTCGCGAAAAATGGAGAATTATTAATCCCATAAAATTCTACATCAGCTAGAATGTGAATAAATTTTGCGAAGCGATCTCTATTCCTATCTATTGTAATATCTATATCAAGTGATTTGAAGAAATAATAGAATATTTCAACCCATTCTTTCACACTGAATCGATTAAATTCGTTGCCAGTAAGTTGTGTCCCATCCAAATTCTGCTCATGTTGCTCTATAATTTGTAACATTACCTTGCAATCCTCTATAAAATCAGGATCCCTTTCATAACAATTGTGAAACTTGTCCTTAAGACTACTAATAAGTACTTCAATAACAAAAATCTTCTGGGAGTTAGTATCTTCAATTGAAGCAAGTATTTCTGACAGTTCGTTTACGGTTTTAATATCAGTCCCTTTTCTATAATGCCCTTTACTTAATAACATGTTGTATATTTGATTATGCTCTTTTCTTCCTGGGAAGAGATTTTTTTTAACCATTTGCTGATTTAAATGTGTTAGACAACCCAGATAAATTTCTGGCGTGTCATAGATATATAATTCCAAAATTTCATCAACTAATTCTATTGTTAATTCTGGATTTCCAAAATTGGTATCAATAATGTGAAAGCATTTTTTAACGTTTTCATGGAGAAATTCATCCTGAATAACAGATATATCAGCATCTTCAATACATACTGTTTTTAAAAGCATTTCGATTTCTGGATTCATAAACTTATATCATCTAATTTGTTAATAGCTTCGGTTTTCTTGGAGTCAATAATCTTAGCATAGATTTGAGTAGTACGAATATCTTTATGTCCAAGAAGTTTTGAAACCGTATAAAGATCTGTGCCAAGTGTTAATTGCAGAGTGGCAAAACTATGCCTTGCCGCATGAAAAGTTATTTTCTTGTTTATTTTAGCCTTAGTAATCCAATTTTGGAGTTTGACGTTGTTCCATGCGGAATAATCCAACCCAGGAAATACAAGCCCCTCTTCATTTCCTTGCTTCTCAAGAAAATTGATAGCATTTTGTGGTATTGGCAATGTCTCTTGCCCTTTAGTCTTTTTTTGTTGAAATCTTATAAAGTACCCATTGTCTTTTGAATGTTGGATTTCTTGCCATGTGAGCTTTTGAATATCCGAGAAACGCAGACCAGTAAAAGCACTAAATAAAAAGGCTTGTTTTAAAATGGGAATTTCGCATTCAACCTGTGCTAACTTCTGGATTTCCTCCACAACTAAGAATTCCCTTTTCGTATCCTCTTCTTTAATACTCTCAACTCTTTGCGCAATATTCTCGGCTAATAATCCATCTTTGAAAGCTTGTTTTATAGCCGCCTTAAACTTATTGAAATAGGAGATTTGAGAGTTATTGGCTAATGAAGTTTTCTTCATCAAATATTCTTTAAAATCTTCAATCAATCTTTCAGATAGATCTCCAACTGTCAACTCATTATTAGAGAAATCGCATATATACTTATAGGCACTTTTCCAATTTCCATAGTTTTTGGGACTATCGATCCTTTTTTGAGCTAATTTATCGTAATAAGCTAAAAAATCGGTTTTCTTTTTAGTAGCAGACATAAAGCCATATGTTCCTTCTTGGACTTCAATTTGTCTTTTTGCTCTAATGCTTTCTGCAAGAGACTTTGTTGCTCTATTATGATCTTTATCTTCCTGCGATTTGGGTCGTTCATAGATATGAAGATTCAGAAATTCTCTGCGGGTTGAATTTCCTGTATTGGGGTTTTCTACAGGAGGGTAAAAATCCAGATAAAGGCTTTTACGTCCTTTACTAATTTTTTTCATCCTTAGGAATACTTTTATACTATTCATTTTTAATTATTGTTAACAATATTTAATTTTAAAAACTCAATTCACTTAGTTAATTATTACTCTATTCTTATAAAGTTATCGTGTTACATCTACGAAAAGACTCTCTGCTTTCCATCTATATTTAGATTAAATTAAAACAATGATAGAATACAAAATAGATCACTATATTTGTAAGAACAGTTCTTTTATGCTGCTTTTGGGAATAATAATTTTTCCCCCAATCTTTCCTACATTGAGATTCCCCTCCTTAATCACCCGCCAAAGTGAAGTTCTACTAATACCTAAAAGAAAACAAGTTTCCTTCAAACTCAAGTATTCTTTATGTTGAATATCTATCAGTGGTTTTTGTTTTAATTCATTGGTCGCTTTGTTGCTCGCTTCAATTTTCTCATTTTTCTTTCTAGCCTTATAAGCTCTTTTTCGACAAGGGTCACTACAATGCTTTGTAACGGTCGTTTTTGCAAGAAATTCTTTGCCACAGAACTGACAAATCCGCATGATTTGAATATTTGAACTCATGAATAAATGGTTTGTTTCAACTTATTCCAGGATGTTTCAATATGTTTCTGATTGTTTCAGTTTGTTTCATCATATCGCCATATTTGTACCCCAAAATTTTATTTACTATTAAAGGTACAAATAGGGTACAAAAATTAACAGATCATCAAGTAAACATGAAAGAAACACATGGAGCCCAAACACAAAAAAAGCCTTGTTTTAGCTAGTAAAACAAGGCTTTTTTATATGTAATTTGTATTTAGTTTTTGCCTACCTATTTTCCGATACAGAAATTCTTAAAAATATTTCCTAATACTTCATCGGTTGAAATGTCTCCGGTAATTTCCCCAAGAAAATGCAGACATTCACGAATATCCTGAGCCAGAAAGTCGGTTGGAATCATATTCATCAGGCCATCGTTCACGCGCTGTATGCTTCCCAATGCGGAATTTAGAGCTTCAAAATGACGGGCGTTGGTCACAATCACATCCTGCTCATTAAGGGTATCCATATTCACCACCTTCAAAAGCTCGGTCGCTAATTCTTCAGTATTGGTTTGTTCTTTAGCCGAAATAAACATCAATTTATCCTCTTCATGCAAACCAATAAGTTGCTTGCTCAATGCCTCCGTATCCTTGCACAAGTCAATCTTATTCAGACAAACAATCAATTTTTGTTGCTCACGATCGATGGTCTCATTCACTTTAGCAATCGATTCGTTTAGCATTTCTACCGGACGGTTGGCATCAATCATAAGCAGAACGATTTGTGCCTGGCGCATTTTTTGAAAAGTCCGCTCAATCCCCATATTCTCAATCTTATCCAGCGTGGTACGAATACCAGCGGTATCGATAAATCGGAAAGTCACCCCTCCCAGATTGATGGTATCTTCAATCACATCGCGGGTTGTTCCCTCAATATCTGAAACAATGGCTTTATCTTCTTTGAGTAAAGCGTTCAAAAGAGTTGATTTCCCAACATTGGTATTTCCCACAATGGCAACAGGCACCCCATTTTTAATAGCATTCCCCAACTCAAAAGAGCTCACCAATTTGTTTATCATGGTCTCAATTTCATTCACCAAAGCCTGCAGTTGCGTTCTGTCAGCAAATTCCACATCTTCCTCACCAAAATCGAGTTCCAGCTCTATCATCGAAATAAAATGTAACAAGCGTCCTCGCAAATTAGCAATCTCGTTGGAAAAGCCACCTCGCATTTGCTGTAAAGCCACCTTGTGCGCTGATGCCGAACTAGATGCAATCAGGTCGGCCACTGCCTCGGCTTGCGAAAGGTCCATCTTCCCATTTAGGAAAGCACGCTGGGTATATTCTCCGGGATGAGCCATTCTGGCTCCTGATTTCAACAAGACCTGTAAAATTCTTTGCTGAATATAGGGTGCACCATGACAAGCAATCTCGGCACTGTTTTCACCCGTATAAGAATAAGGGGCTTTAAAAACCGTCACCAAAACTTCATCCACAATCTCTTCCCCATCCATCAAATTTCCAAAGTGAACCGTATTGGCTTTTTGCTCGCTTAATACTTTACTCCCCTTTGATTGAAATATGGTGTCACAAATTGTAAGTGCATTTTCTCCTGAAAGTCGAATAATAGCAATGGCTCCATGTCCCGCTGCAGTGGATATGGCACATATAGTTGATTGATCTATCATCTTTGTATAGCTTATTTTATTTAAATATGTGAGAGATAAAGCTCACATTCTATTACTTCTATTCCATACCAATTGATTAAGCTGGAAATGAATCTACAAATATACGACAGATCATAAACATGAAAGCCAAATACCTGAAATTTATAAACTGTTTCTTTTTTTCTATGTTTGCAAAAGAAATTTATAAATATTTAATACTTCATATATGAACACTATTAGCGGACGCTGGTCATTCACCGAAGATTTTGGATTTGGAAAAGATGAAGGCTTTGCCGAATTCTCTCAAGAGGATGAAAATATTAAAGGCGTATTGGTTTACACTGAAAAGATAGAAGGAGAAACCCCTTTTCGTGTACAACAAGAGATTGAAGGCACTTTTGATGGCCAACAATTAAAAATTACAGGCACTTCTGTTGAAATTTTAGATGCCGAAGAAGAGATTGAATACCACTTGGACACTTGGGAAGGTATTTTAAATAATAAAAACCAAATTGTAGGGCACTCTTACGACGACCATGAATGCTTTGGTGTCTTCGTTATGGAAATGATTCAAGGATAAAGACAAAAGCAGAAAAGAAATTAGCTTGCAGGTTAAAATGTCGAAAGGAGCTCAAGAATGACTCGATTAAAACCAATAAATATAAGACTCAGGCAATTAGACTATCGATGCCCAATTTTAGCCTCAATAACGAGGCATACTAGCAGATTTGTCATAAATAGTTTCGCGGAAAATTTATCAAAAAAAGATTAATTCTTTAAATACTATTTCACAGATACTTACCTCTAAAAGGCCCGTAACTACTGATTTTCCTGACAATTATTTTTGAAAAATATTTGGAGCTTAAAGAAAAACACAGCATCTTTGCATCGCAATCAAGAGAAACGCGGATGTGGCGTAATTGGTAGCCGCGCTAGACTTAGGATCTAGTGCCGAGAGGCGTGGGGGTTCGAGTCCCTTCATCCGCACAAAAAGGATCAATACGAAAGTATTGATCCTTTTTTTATATCTAATATTTATGGTGTGACAAATCCAGAACTTCATCTCATGGGATCACTGGTAAAAGTTGGGTCTAATTCTATAATGATTCTAATTAGGCGAATATTTTTGTTAACCGAAATAAGAAGAAGTCAATATCTACGACACCTCTTAAAGATCTCCTGAAATCTTTAATTTT
>NZ_SAXA01000014.1 GCF_004122035.1 Ancylomarina salipaludis | reverse complement strand
GCCAGGATCAAACTCTTCGTTGTATAAAAAACTTATAGTTAATCTGCTCGTGGATAATATCTAAGTTATTTCGTAAATCTAATTGACAAGGTTATTATTCTTGTATTTACCTAACTTTATTCTACTTCCAATATTTTCAAAGAACTTGCGTTCAAAATTTCTTCTCTGTTTTGATGCCGATTACAGCGTCAAAGCGGGTGCAAAGATAACAACTTTTAGTTTTTAAAACCAAATAAAAATTGAAGTTTTTTTTTAGAAAATTTATTTCCGTTTTTACCTCAGATTTTCATCGTCACCCTGCCAAATTTTTTAAGAACTCTTTCGCTATGAAAGCGGCTGCAAATATAAGAAACTTAATTCTAATTCTGCAAATCTTTTTTCGTTTATTTTTTAACTTATTTTATCGGGACAACCCAATGTTTACAAGCTCTACAAACGTTTCAATGACCTGCGCCTCTCTCTTAAAGCGAGTGCAAATATAGACCTTTTTATTTCAACTTTCCTAATCCAAATTAACTGTTTTTTCTATTTAACTACTAAAACACTGATAATGTGATATAAAAATTTTAATAAAATTAAGAATTCAAATTTAAAATGATGATTTACCCTATTCACTTACTCAAATAAGGCTAAACTCTTTTTAAAACAAACATCCAAATCGAATTACAATACGTACTACATCTTAATATATAACTCGTTTATCGAAAAACTATAGACACAGGTATAAAAAATAATATATTAGCCGACAAGACACCTGAACTACAACTATATAAAATCACCTCTTCAGAATATGGCAAAATCTATCGACAAAATAATGACTACTCTATTTGATAATTTTTCTTTTGTCGATAGCTTTGCCAAACGAGGAATACATCAACCATTCCAGACACCAGAAAACCAACAAAACCTTTAACACTCAAAAAGACCATGATTTTAAAAAAATTAATGATTGGAGCCGGCTTATTACTACTAAGCGCTAGTAGTTGGGCTCAAACAAATCCATTATGGATGCGATACCCGAGCATCTCTCCTGATGGAAAAACTATTGCATTCAATTATATGGGCGACATATATAAGGTAGATGCAAAAGGTGGTGAAGCAACACGTTTAACTTCAAATCCTGCCTACGATTACAATGCAATTTGGTCACCTGATGGGAAACAGCTTGCATTTGCTTCAGAAAGAAATGGGAATTTCGACATCTTCCTAATGCCGATTGATGGTGGAACTCCCAAACGTTTGACTACAAATTCGGCAAAAGAAGTTCCAACATCGTTTACTCCTGATGGCAAATCGGTGCTATTTACTGCAGCAATTGCTGACAACTATAAAAACGCCATGTTTCCCAAGGGATATCTGACTGAGTTATATGCTGTATCAATAGAGGGAGGACGTCCTCAACAAATATTAACGACTCCGGCCGAAGATGCTCGTTACAATAAGGACATGACACAACTGATATACACGGATAAAAAAGCGGGAGAGAATACCTGGAGAAAACATCACACATCATCAGTAGCCCGCGACATACGTAAATTCGACACCAAAACAGGAAAACACAGTTTCCTTAGTACATTCGAAGGAGAAGATCGTCAACCTGTCTACAACAATGATGAATCTGCAATTTATTACTTAAGTGAAAAATCGGGTTCTTTTAATATCTGGAAAATGGATGCCAATAGTGGAGCCAACAAAACCCAAATCACAACATACAGCAAAAATCCTGTTCGCTTTTTATCAGTAAGTTCAAACAACACATTGTGTTTTGGTTTCCGAGGTGAAATTTACACTCAAACAGGCAAAAACGAAGCTAAGAAACTAGATATAAACATTAGAACAGACCACACTGCCTACGAAGATGAGTTCCTAAAAAAATCATCAGGAGCAACCGAAATGTCTGTTTCTCCTGACGGGAAAGAAGTTGCTTTTATTGTTCGCGGAGAAGTTTTTGTAACATCAGTTGAGTATGCAACAACAAAACGTATCACCAACACGCCTGAACAAGAGCGCAGTGTGAGTTTTAGTCCTGATGGTAAAAGTTTGATTTACGCCAGTGAACGTAACGGAAGCTGGAACCTGTATCGTACTAAAATCAAAAATGAAACTGAAATTGACTTCACCCATTCTACACTTTTAGAAGAAGATGAAATTCTTGCGAATAAAGATGAAACTTTTCGTCCTGTTTTTTCTCCTGATGGAAAAGAAGTTGCCTATTTGGCAAACAGAACGGAACTACAGGTTATCAACTTAAAAAGCAAAAAAATCAGAACCATATTGGAAGGAAAATGGAACTATTCTTATACCGACGAAGACTTGTATTTTGAATGGTCACCGGATGGCAAATGGTTTTTGATGGACTACAATGCTAAAACACGTTGGCCAAATTCTGATATCGGCTTGATAGATGCACAAGGCAATAAAACCATAACTGATTTAACCAACTCGGGATATATTGACGGCAATGCCAAATGGGTTATGGGTGGTAAAGCTATGATTTGGTTTTCTGATCGGTTTGGCATGCGCAACCACGCAAGCTGGGGCTCTCAAAACGATGTATTTGCCATGTTCTTTACTCAGGAAGCTTTCGACAAATTCAACATGAGCAAAGAAGAAGCTGAGCTACAAGAGGCGCTTGACAAAGAGAAAGAAGAAGCTAAAGCCGACAAAAAGGACAATAAGAAAGATAAAAAGAAGAATACGGATGAAAAAAAGCTTAAAGATATTGAGATTGATCTAAACAATTACGAAGATCGTATCGCTCGTTTAACGATTAACTCATCGAATCTTTCTGAAGCCGTAATGACGCCTAAAGGCGATAAACTCTATTATTTAAGTAAGTTCGAAGATGGTTACGACCTTTGGGTACATGATTTTAAAGAAGATGAAACCAAGAAAGTTTTAAAGCTCTCCGGTTCAAGTTCTGATATGAGTATTACTAAGGACGGAAAATATATCTTTTTACGTTCCGGAAGTCGATTAATGCGTATTGAGACAGCTGGAAACAAGCGTAAAAACATCAACTACCAAGCCGAAATGAACCTGAATGAGGATGCCGAAAGAGACTATCTGTTCGAGCATGCCTGGAGACAAACCAAAGAAAAGTTTTACCGTATAGATATGCATGGTGTAGATTGGGATGCCTACAAGTTGGAATACAAGCGATTCCTTCCATACATCAACAATTCATACGATTTTGCCGAATTACTGAGTGAACTTTTAGGTGAGTTAAATGCCTCTCACACCGGAGCTGGTGCATGGACAAGCTATCCCAACGGCGACAAAACTGCGAATCTTGGTGTTTTCTTCGACGACAACTACAAGGGCAAAGGTTTAAGAATAGCTGAGATTGTTGACAAATCGCCTCTTAAAAAAGCAAAATCAAAAGCGAGTACTACTTGTATTATAGAAAAGATTGATGGGGTTGAAA
This sequence comes from Ancylomarina salipaludis, assembly GCF_004122035.1. Taxonomy (GTDB): domain Bacteria; phylum Bacteroidota; class Bacteroidia; order Bacteroidales; family Marinifilaceae; genus Ancylomarina; species Ancylomarina salipaludis. The sequence goes on along the minus strand of NZ_SAXA01000014.1, from coordinate 104,727 downwards.
TTACCGAAGGAATGGATTACTACCCTCTTTTAAATCACAAAAGCGGCAAAAACACCTTGTTAAGTTTCTATAATCCTGCAACAAAAAAACGTTGGGACGAAGTGATTAAGCCAATCTCAAAAAGAAAATTCGATGATCTGCTATACGAGCGCTGGATTAAGCAGCGCAGAGCTGAAACTGAGATGGTATCAAACGGGCGCATAGGCTATGTTCACATAAAAGGCATGAATGATGATAGCTTCAGAACACTTTACTCAGAGGTAATGGGGCGCTATAACAATATGGAAGCTATTGTAATTGACACACGCTATAATGGTGGCGGACATATGCACGAAGATATCGAAGTCCTGTTCAGCGGAAAGAAGTACTTAACCCAATTACCACGTGGACAAAAAATTGGCGAACAGCCTCGTAAAAGATGGAAAAAACCATCTATCATGTTAGTGAGTGAAGGCAACTACTCGAATGCACACGGTACGCCATGGGTTTACAAAACAATGGGACTAGGCAAACTCGTTGGAACTGCAGTAGCCGGAACCATGACTTCGGTTTGGTGGGAAAGCCTTATGAATGGTAATATGTATTTTGGTATCCCCCAAATTGGTTACGTTGACTCAGAAGGCGATTTCCTTGAAAACAAACAATTGGAACCAGACTACAAAGTGCTTTACGATTACGATGTGGTTAGCCAGGGAAAAGATCAACAACTAAGAAAAGCCGTTGAAATTCTACTTGATGAACTCGACCAGAAGAAATAAAAATATGAGATAACCCTCATGACAATAGAATGCCGTAAATATTTTTTATTTGCGGCATTTTTTATCTGCTCCTAAAATAAGGAATAAAAAAGCGAGACAGTTCCCCATCTCGCTTTCATTATATCAAATCTGATCAGCTTAAGCTTTCTTCACATACTGTGTCAGAATTACAATCAGCTGACCATTTACACGTCCTTCGATTTGTTCAGCATTATCATGTACCAATGAAATATTACGAACATGAGTACCTCGTTTAGCAGTAAAACCGCCACCTTTCACATTTAAATCTTTAATCAGCACAACTGAATCTCCCGATTCCAAAAGCGCACCATTACTATCAAGGTGTTTAACTTTATCTTCTTCATTTTCGCCTTCACCTGTAGCCTGAGCCCATGCCATTGTATCTTCATCCAAATAAAGCATATCAAGCAAATCCTGAGGCCAGCCTTCAGAACGTAAACGATTCAACATACGCCATGCCATCACCTGCACTGCAGGCACCTCACTCCACATACTATCGTTTAAACATCTCCAATGATTCACATCTACCTTTTCAGGATTATCCAATTGCTCTGAACAAGTTGAACAAAGTAACAAACACTTATCACTTCCCTCCTTCGTTGCAGGTGGCACCTCGTAAACATTCAAATCATTAATAGCTCCACACAGTTCACAAACCGAACCACTTCTTGCTTGCAATTCTTTAATAACACTCATATTTATATTCTGAATTAAATTTCAATTATAATTTTACAACACTGTCAATACGACCTTACTTTCAATCAACCAGCCAAACATTCAGCTTAATACGACAAAAATAAGCATTCTTATCGACTTATTGTATCCTTCAATCTTTACCTATTCCCAATCGATTCGTATTCTTTAGGATAAAAAAAGCGAGAAGGTTTCCCAACTCGCTTTTATATAGTATCTGAAAGAGATGAACAAAATCATCACTTTACAATTTATCTACTAATAGAATTTGTAACGCTTATCAACAATATCTGCATTTTCTCTAAGAACTTGCATTGACTGATAATTTGTACGGTATTGGTAATTTTGATTCATACGAGATTTAAAGACATCGATCGCATCTTGCGTAAGTGCATCTTCTTTAACATCGTTTACAAGAATCATATAAACACCTTGATTTCCTTTTATAGGAGCAGAAAGCATACCTTTTTCAATGTTACTTGCATTAGCAATCACATTAGGCTCAATACCTGCACCAGGAATCTGGAAAGATTGGAAAGTCACATCAGCAGCATTCTTTACTTCTAAGTTTTCTTTCTGAGCAACAGATAATAAAGACTGTGCCCCTTTAGCATTCTTAGACATAGAAGCAATTATCATTTCTGCTTTTTTGTTCTTTCTAACTTCTCTTTCAACAGTAGCCTGTACATCAGTTACAGAAGCATAACCTTCTTCTTTAATATTTGAAAGAATAGCAACTACGAATTTGTCACCAAACTCAAACACTGCTGAATTATCATTATTTAAAAGAATCGTTTCCATATTGTCCGTATTGTATGCAACACGAATCAATTCTCTTGAACTTTCAAGACCAGGAATCAATTTGGTATCCTTCTTAAGATTTGCAACACGATGAGTTAAGTTCTGCTCAGAAATTGCCTTGAAGAAAGAAGCTCTATCCTGGTTTTCACCAGCAAATTTACGAGCTGCTGAATAAGCTGCCTGGAAAGTTTTCTGACTCGCTTCAACCTTACGATCTAAAATAGCAACCTGTACTTTTTTAACAGCCTTACTTAATCCAACAACTTGAATCAGGTGAGCACCAAACTGAGTTTTCACAATCTTCACTTCATTTTTCTTAGAAGAGAATGCAGCGTCGTTAAATGCAGGAACCATACGACCTTGAGTAAACCAACCCAAATCGCCACCGTTAACAGCAGATCCCTGATCATCAGAATTTGTTTTAGCCAATTCAGCAAAATCAGCACCTTTATCCAATAATAGCTTCAAACTGTCAGCTTTAGCTTCAGCAGCTTTGAAATCACCTTGTACAGGACGAATTAAAATATGACGAGCTTTTACAGAATCAGCCATCATTTTAATATCTGATATTTTTGCTAATTTGTATGCGTCTTTTTCATCATAAGGTCCAAAAACATCACCTTTTTTACCAGAAAACATAAACGCATCAAGGGCTTTGTTTGAGTTTTCACCCTCAGCAAAATAATACGAATTGAATTTTGTATCTGAATTTAACTCCAAAAATTGAGCAACATTTTCTTCAGCTGTAAAATCAGCTTTCATATCAGCGATCCACTTCTCTGTGTATTTGAAGTCATCAGTTGAAGGCTCAATATTGAAAAGCACGTAATCAATCTTTCTTGACTCACTTTGCTTAAACAGCTCTTTGTGATCGTTGTAATATGCTTTAATCTCTTCAGCAGTTACATTAACAGTGGAGTCCGAAATTGAGTTATAGCTTTTAACAACATAATCAAAGTTCACTTTTTTAGAGCCATTCGCAGCCATATTCTTAGCGTAAGCAGTCGGAATATAAAGACCTTTAGCAATCAAAGCATTATACTTAGTCAATGTTCGTTGAGCAATCAAAGACTCCTCAATATTCAACCAATAAGCTTTTTGAGGTGTTCCATCAGGAGCAGCAATTAGTTGCTTAAGTGTTTTTACAACATTGTCTTTATCGAACTGACCATTCTCCCCTGTAAATAGTTGACGAATAGTTGGATCAATATTTTTACCTTGAACCATATCGAACAACTCCTGAGAAGTTAAGCTAATTCCTAACTCATCGTACTCACGATTCATTACGATCTCTTGAACCATTTGTTGCCAAACCTGTTCTCTGATCTTATCCATTTGGTCAGCAGGAATTGAATTCTGCCCACTCATTAATTTAGTCACTTCAAGATTATGGTTGAATCTGTTTTGGAAATCACGAATATTTACAGATTCCCCTGCAATTTCAGCCATCTCATTTCGTGAGTTTGTCAAAAGAGAACCACCTGATTTTAAGGCATCACCGGCTATAAATGCCAACAAGGCTCCACCAATGATAATTCCTATAAAAACTCCGCGGTTTCTTATTTTCTGTAATGTTGCCATCTAAAAAGATTTAATTATTCTTAAAATAGGCTACGAATATACAAAAAAATGAACAAGAACAAGGCTTTTATCTAAAGAGCTTTTCGGCTTTTTATCGATAAATATCGAACCAATTAACAATTGACAAAGAAGATGAAAAAACACTCGGGATAACCTTTTGAAAATGAAAAGATTTAAACCAACATCAAGTGTAAAGCACAGCCAAAGCTATTGCCTGAAATCCACCTTAACATCAGTCAAAATTATAGTTAGGATTAAGAAAAGGATGACAAAATTAAGACAGAACAGTCAATTTCACCTTTTTGATACGTGTCTTGGAAACTTCAACAATTTGAATTCTGAATTCTTTAATTCGAATAATTTCATTGTTATTTGGAATACTACCATGATTGAAAATGATGAATCCATTTAGTGTTTCAAAATCATCCGAGACAGGGAGTCCTATTTTGTATTTATCATTCAAATAATCAATTTCAATTCTTCCGGAAAAAATAAATTCGGTTTCACTCAACTGTTCTTCAACCAAATCAACACTATCATGCTCGTCCTCTATCTCACCAAATATCTCCTCCATAATATCCTCTATGGTTACCATACCTGAGGTCCCTCCAAATTCGTCAACAACAACTGCCACACTTTTTTGTTCACGGGTAAAAAGATTCAAAAGCTTATGAGCAGCCATTGTTTCGGGCACAATTATAACACGGCTCAAGGCAGCTTTTATACTTTGGGGTTTTCTAAATAGTACGGACGAATGCACATAGCCAATAATATTATCAATTGAATCTTTATAGATCATGATACGGGAATAACCTGTTTCGATAAAACGCTGGGTCAGGGCTTCAATATCGCCCCCAATATCCATAGCCTCAATTTCAGTTCGGGGCACAAAGCATTCACGCAACTTCACATTCGAAAAGTCCAAAGCATTTCTAAAAAGTTTCATATTGTGTTCATCTTCTTCCAAAACCGATTGTGCATCCTGCCCCTCTTGCACCAGATGATCCAAATCGACTTTTCCAAATGCGTGAGATGCAACTTCATCCGAAATATCTGTTTTTAAAACCCGGCTAATGATATTCTTCGAAAACACCATCGTTACAACTGTTATAGGATAAAAGATGACATAAAAAAACATCACAGGAACAGCAAACAGGTTCAGAGATAAATTGGGATTTAATCTAAAAAGTGTTTTAGGTAAAAACTCTGCTGTAAAAAGAATCAAAAGCGTTGAGAAGATTGTTTGAATCGCCATAATCAACAATTCAGAATCAAGCCAAAGAGCAATGGTAGGCTCAAGAATCTTTGCCATCATGATACCATAAATAACCAAAGCAATATTGTTTCCAACCAACATTGTTGAAATATAATGTCCCGGATGATTTGTAAAAATATTGATGATGCGTGAAGGCAGCGTATTTTTACTTTTATCAAGTTCCATTCTCAACTTATTGGCTGCAACAAAGGCAATTTCCATACCCGAGAAAAATGCAGAAAGAGCCAACATGGCTAGAATTATAAAAAGCTCATTCATTAGTCTCTATCTTGATTTATACCTTCTCTTGTTTTTCGTAGATAGCGGCGAGAACCATACATTAAAGAGGCAAGCATGGCGATAACATACAACATGATGTTCTCTTTGAAACCCAAATTATAAGTTCTAACAATAGCAAACAGGATGCTAATAATGGCAACAAGCAACCAAATTATTTCTAAAACGAACGGTAATTTTTGCTTCATCTTCTTTTTTTAACTTTTAGATATTCCTTTATCTGTCGTGCATTAGGACATTTAAAGATGGAGATTTTGATCAAGAATAAAAACCTATAAACAAAAAAAAATTACCTGTATTTCAACACAAGTAATTTTCACAAGCTACAAATGAGCCTTTATTGCTTCATATTTTTGTCTTCGAGAAATACTTCACCGCTAACCCGGCTCAATGAAATGTGATTTAACTTATCATCAGCCGTGAAACTATTGCCTTCCAACATTTGTCCATCTTTTTTAGTGATTCGAACGTACTGATCAGAATAGATCTTTTGATTCTTCTGATCCCAATACATAAGTTCGGTGTTTATGGTTTTACCATCATCACTAACGGCAACAACATCGTTTCGAAGTTCCCAAATCATATCTTTAACGATATTTTTGGCATAATTGGATTTAATTGTCCATGCCTGAGAACCATCTTTATTATAGGAAATAACATTCCCTCCTTTTGGAAACTCATTATACTCTTCTTCCTCGTTTTTGATTTGCAAAAATTCAATTGCAAACGCTTTATATTGAATTCGAGTTGAATCTGTAAAAATGAATTCTACATTTTCACCATAAATTTCCGGACGGGTTTCTTCAGCAGTTATACTCTTAACTTCTTTAATACTGTTTTCACAAGACAAAAGCATTGTCACCCCAAATAGGGCAACAATGCTTTTATATATGAATTCTATTTGAATTGTCTTTTTCAACTGATTATTCGTTTAGTCTAATCTTAGTTGTTTCATTAATCCAATCACCTACTGTATAAGTTTCACCTTCTTTAAGACCTTGCATAAATGCTTCTTCCTTAGCTGGGAAATACTTTGAATAAGTCTGGATTAATTTATTAGCTTCTTCAGCACATTCAGAATCTACGCTTTTCGCTTTCATGAACTTGTCAACAGCAACCCAATATACTGCTTGCTTCTCGTGCATTTTACCAGGAAATTCTTTACTTCCTGCTGCATAACACTTACCAATTAGCAAGTAAGGCTGTCCCCAATTTGGCTTATTTTTAATAGCCGCTAGTGCATTCTTTTTAGACTCAACAAGATTGTGCTCCATAAGCAGAATACTTGCCAATTTGAAATGAAGATCAGCTTTAACTTCTGCGTCTTCCTCTAAAGCAATTGACTTAGTAAGATATTCCTTACTCTTAGAAAATTGTTTTTTCTTAATGAACATTTTAGCCAGGTTGTGAGCTGCATCAGCACTAGGCTCAAGCTTATATTTTTGCTCAGCTACCTTAGCATATAAAGCACCATCTTCACATTCCTGACGGTTCAACATTCTCATAATCTTGTTGATCAAAACCATATCATCAGGATTTGCCTCGAATTTTGGTGTGAAAATATTGCTTAAAGTTTCACAATCAGCTACACCTGCAGCAAAGAAATCATTTTCAACATTTGCAATCGCTGCCTTAATATTTGTCGCTTTAGTAGGATACTTATCCATTTGGCTTTTCAAAAGATCCATAAATGACAAGTAATCATCGATTACTAATTCAGGAGACAATTCACCAGCTTTAACCAAAAGCTTTCCAGCTTCCATAGTCTTATTAACAACTGCAGCCTCAGATTCAACACCCTGAATCTCAATAGACTTCTTCATGATGTCGTAAGCTTCTCTGATCTTGCCCTTTTCTTTCTGACCGTAAGTGAACAAGTCACCACCTTTACGTCCCAAAATCCATCCTGTAGGGTATTTTTTGTTCGTTCCGTAATACTTAATTCTTTGATCGTAAACCATCATCAAAGTATCAATATATTTAGGGTTTTTAGTCGCAACAAACATACCACGCATGATATCCACACCCTTCGAATAAGTTGATCGTTGAAATTTAGGTGCATTATTAAAGACATATCTCCAACCTGGAAGAGCGTCTTTATAATTCTTTTGCTTCACCATTTCACTATATAGTGAGGCATTTAAAACTGTTTTTGCACTATCTAAGCCATACTTCGACTCTTTGGTCTGAGCATTCACTCCGAACATTGTCGATAGCATAAGGACAGCTGTAAGGATTGTAAGTCTAGTTTTCATGATACTCTATTTTATAATCTAGTTAGTTATTTGTGTCAACAGAAGACCTTAAATTTTTTAAATATAATTAATCTCAGGGCAAACCATATACCATTCTCCGCAACTATTAGTTAAAAAAGCTTAACGAAAAAAAGATGAAAGTCAGCCTTGTGGATCTCAAAATTCTGACAAGTGCAAAACTATAAATAAATTAACAAGCAACAAAGCGATCCAGAATAATCTCGATATTAGGATTTATTATAATTAAGGATAGCATTTAAACCATACAACAAAAGTGACCTGTCACAGAAAGTTACATGCTTTAATTTTGAATGAATAAATTCAGAATCACCTCCTGTTAAAAAGATTTTTGCTTCCGAGTGTTTTTGCTTTAACTGATTTATATAACTGTCAATCTCAAACAGAAGACTATTTTGAACTCCCGAGATAATAGCCTGTGATGTATTCTTACCTAATAATGCATAGGTCTCCGATTTTTCCAACAAGGGCAATTTCTTCGTAAATGTATGTAATGCTTTAAATCTCATAGCCAAACCGGGTGATATTGTACCTCCCAAATATTGATTCTCTGCGCTAACAAAATCAAAAGTGATTGCAGTTCCCGCATCAATTACCAATAAATTTGCATTAGGCGAAAGCGCATTGGCACCAACACATGCTGCTAAACGGTCATAACCTAATGTCTCTTTGGACTCGTACAAATTTTCAAGCGGTGTTAGTGTGTTCTGATCAAAGAAAATTAAGTTGTCGACCTCTGACTCCAACGACTTAAGAAAAGCATCAGGCCTCCCTTGCACCGAAGATACAATAGCGGCATCTAAATCTGGATATTTCTCTTGCCAGACTTTAATCAAATCCAGATCTGAAATGTGCGACTCACAAAACTCAAGCATCTCTTTACCATTAAAGATTGCGTATTTTGTTTGCGTATTTCCTATGTCGATTATTAAATTCATCTCTTTTTTTATAAAGATACAGGTTCTGAAAACTTCTCCAATACTTCAGTTGCATGTTTAATACTCTTCACATTTTCAAAGCTTAAACTTAATCGATGCCTTGCTTCTTTCATTTTACAAGGTATTCTTTGAGACTGCACAAAAGCCAATACTCTTGAAAACTGTGGCGATTGATAATAGGCCGATTGATGATCGTTTACAAAATACAGAACCATCTTCTTCGACTTTAAAATTAACTTCTCTATTCCCAAATCTAAAGCATACCATCTTAAACGAACCACATTAAGTAATTCGATAGATGCTTCAGGAATCTCACCAAAACGGTCTTTTAAGTGTATTGCAAACTTTTCGATTTCCTCTTCAGTTTGTAAATTATCCAACTCCCTGTACAAACGAATTCGTTCAGAAATACTTTCAATATAAGTCTCCGGGAATAAAATCTCCAAATCCGTATCAATCTGACAGTCCGTTATAAATCGTTTAAATTCTTCTTCTTCCTTACTCTTTTCTTCAGCAAAAACATCCTTGAATTCCGTTTCCTTAAGCTCCAGCATAGCTTCATTTAATATTCGCTGATAGGTTTCATATCCAATATCAGAAATAAAACCACTTTGTTCACCGCCCAAAAGATTCCCGGCACCACGAATATCCAAATCCTGCATGGCAATATTAAACCCGCTTCCCAACTCCGAAAAACTTTCAATTGCATTCAGACGCTGGCGTGCTTCCTGTGTCATCGACTCCATAGGTGGTGTCAACAAATAACAAAAAGCTTTTTTATTTGATCGGCCAACCCGACCCCGCAATTGATGTAATTCACTTAAGCCAAAATTCTGTCCGTTATTAATGATAATGGTATTCGCATTCGGAATATCAAGCCCCGATTCAATTATCGTTGTTGCAATCAACACGTCGTAATCACCCCGAATGAATTCCAGCATAATCTTCTCCAACTTTGGTCCATCCATTTGCCCATGGGCAACAACTGTCGAAATTCCCGGTACAGTACGGTGCAACATGGCTTCAATCTCATGAATATTCTGTACCCTGTTGTGAATAAAAAAGACTTGTCCATTTCGTTCTACCTCATAGGTAATCGCCTCACGAATAATATCTTCGTTGAAATTGTGAATTTCAGTTACAATAGGGTATCGGTTAGGAGGTGGTGTGTTGATAATCGATAAATCACGAGCTCCCATCAACGAAAACTGGAGGGTACGCGGAATAGGAGTCGCCGTTAAAGTTAAGGTATCCACATTAACCTTCATCTGTTTCAATTTCTCTTTTACAGAAACACCAAATTTTTGCTCCTCATCAACAATCAAAAGCCCCATATCCTTGAACCGAACATCCTTACCAATGATGCGATGCGTTCCGATTAGAATATCGATCTGACCAGCAGCCAGATCTTTCAAAATTTCTTTTTGATCTTTTGCCTTTCGCATTCGCGAGATATAATCAATACGACAAGGAAAATCCTTAAGCCGATCGCTAAAGGTTTTATAGTGCTGAAAAGCCAAAATGGTTGTCGGAACAAGAATAGCAACTTGCTTATTATCGGCCACAGCCTTAAACGCCGCACGTACTGCAATCTCGGTTTTCCCAAAACCTACGTCACCACAAACCAATCGGTCCATTGGGGTTGGCGATTCCATGCCCTCTTTAACCGATTGCGTTGCCTTAACCTGATCTGGCGTGTCCTCATAGATAAACGAAGCCTCAAGTTCCTGCTGCATATAACTATCCGGACTGAATTGAAACCCACGTTCAGATTTTCGCTTTGAATACAAAAGAATCAGATCCTTGGCTATGTCCTTAATCTTAGTCTTTGTTTTATCTTTTAGCTTTTGCCAGGCTCCCGTACCCAACTTATATATCTTAGGAGCGCTGCCATCCTTACCTTTGTACTTCGAAATTTTATGTAGCGAATGTAAACTCACATAAAGAATATCATCATCCTTATAAACCAAACGAATCACTTCTTGTGATTTCCCATTGGTTTCGATACGCTGTAAGCCACCAAAACGACCAATACCATGATCTGAATGAACGATAAAATCGCCCGGATGAAGTCGATTGATTTCCTTTAAAGTAACCGTTTCATTAGCCTTGTGAACTGTTTCATTCTTTAAACGAAACTTATGGTGCCTGTCAAAAATCTGATGATCGGTATAACAAGCAATTCGAAGATCAGAATCAGAAAAGCCCTGGTGTAAAGTTCGGTTCACATCGGTAAAAATAACCTCAATACCCTTATCCTCAAATATATTATGAATCCGTTCTATCTGCTTGGGATTATCAGAGAAAATATAATTTTCAAGGGCTTTCGCATTATTATTAAGCAATTCCTGACCAAGAAGATCAAAATTCTTATTAAAAGCTGGCTGTGGACTCTGGTTAAACTCGATAATGTTTTCTGCCGGAAAATAAAATTTCTGTCCAAATTCCAAACCTTTATAAGCATTAATCTGATCGATAAAATCAGCTCCCTGAATTAGATAATCCTGAATTGCAATTCGATCCTCACCAAACTCAACATAGGCTTTCTTCTCAACCGTTTTTTCAAAAATCGAATTGATTCTATCAGCGATAAAAGCAACATTTTTAATCCAGCAAATCGAGTTTTTGGGTAAAAATTTTAAAAATGAAATACGTGCCTCATCATTCAAATCTTCCTGAATATTAGGGATGATATCAGCTGTATTCAACTTCTCTTTTGATAATTGATTTTCCACATCAAACAAGCGAATTGAATCCACTTCCTCTCCAAAAAAGTCAATTCGATAGGGAAATTCATCAGAGAAAGAAAAAATATCGATAATAGAACCACGAATGGAATATTGACCCGGACCTACTACAAAATCAGACCTTTCGAATTTATAATCAACCAGAACCTCTTCGATAAACTCAGGTGACAATTTTTCACCAACACTTATTTTAAGCGTATTTTCTTCCAATTGCTCCGGACTAATCACCTTTTCAGCAATTGCCTCGGGAAATGTTACAATATAACTTGGATTCTGATTCGAAAGCAAGCGATTTAAAACCTCGGCACGAAGAATAATATTTGAATTATCAGTGCTTTCGTATTGTGCCGAACGCTTGAATGAGGAAGGAAAATATAAAACCTGCTCTTCATCAAGCAACGTACACAAGTCATTATAAAAATACGCAGCTTCTTCCTTATCATTCAAAACAAAAACCTGAGCCTTTTTTTCGTTTGGCAATGAAGCAGCTAAAATAGCCAATGCTGAACCTTGCAAACCCTTTAAATGGATCTTAGTTTGAGATTCCTGATCTAAAAATTTCTGAATAGAATAACGAGCCGGATGCTCATTAAATAAGTTTATAATTTGATCTAATTCCAATTTTTCTCCTTTTTGTAATGCCCACAAATTTAGGGAAATTGTTTGGGAATAGATAATTGTAGCTTTCCTTAAGAAATTTGAATTCGCCAAAAGCAAAAAAGCAGAACCTCTATCGGCTCTGCTTTCCTAATTTTTTGATCTAACAATCGCTTATATATTATTAAAAAAATCCAAAAAATCTTCGGCTTTTTTCACCATTGCTGATGATCCGGTGTAGAAAGGTACACGTTGATGAATGGAGTCTGGCTTAATTTTTAAAATACGCTCAACACCATTGGTTGCCTTTCCTCCAGCTTGTTCGGCAATAAAAGCAATTGGATTGCATTCGTAAAGCAAACGTAGTTTGCCATTACTATTTGCACTAGTATTAGGATAGATAAAAATCCCCCCCTTAAGTAAGTTTCGATGAAAATCGGCTACCAATGATCCAATATATCGGGATGTATAAGGTCGATTGGTTTTGGGATCTTTTTCCTGACAATACTTGATGTATTTTTTCACGCCTGCGGGTAAGTTGATATAATTTCCCTCGTTAATGGAATAGATACTCCCATTTTTTGGTGTCTTAATATTAGGATGCGACAAACAGAATTCTCCAATTGAAGGATCAAGCGTAAATCCGTTGACACCATTTCCCGTTGTATAAACCAACATGGTTGAAGATCCATAAATCACATAACCTGCAGCAACCTGCTTTGTTCCTTCTTGTAAGAAATCTTCCTTGGTTGGCAGTTCCCCTTTTTTACTTACACGCTGATAAATAGAAAAGATTGTTCCGATAGAAACATTAACATCAATATTTGAAGACCCATCCAGAGGATCCATGCAAAAAACATACTTTGCATTTCGTCCCATTGCATCATCAAAAATAATGATATCTTCGTTCTCTTCAGAGGCAATAGCAGCACACTCACCACTCGCTCTAAGAGCATTTATAAAATGAGTATCTGCAAAAACATCCAGTTTTTGTTGATCTTCACCCTGTACATTTTGATCTCCATGGGCTCCTAAAACATCAACTAAACCCGCTTTATTAACAGCACGGTTTACAATCTTGGAAGCAATTCCAATGTGGTGAAGCAGTCGTGATAACTCTCCTGAAGCATTTGGATAATCAGCTTGACGCTGAATAATAAACTGATTCAGGGTTTGAACATTGTTGTGTTCGGTCATTTTGTTTGGCTTTTAATACGTTTGGTTTTGTTTGGTGGGATAAAGTTAGCTTTTTTTATTGAACCTCCTAAAGCTTATTTCAAACGTGTGCAAGGAACTTTTGTGTTAAAAAAACAGAACAGAAGCAGCTCTCTTCAGTTTATTTGTTAATTTCAACTACTGATCTATTTTATGATTTATGGAATCGTTTATATTCCTGACATTAAGATAAGATCTCAAACTAATTTTCAAGACCAATAAGTCAGATATCGGCTCTTATTATAGAATTAAACAATAAAACGAATGGATGTTTTTAAATTCGGAGGAGCTTCAGTAAATTCTGCTGAAGGCGTTATGAATTTTTTCAAGATTGTACAATCTTATAAAAATGAAAGCTTAATTGTGGTTTCAGCCATGGGAAAAACCACCAATGCCCTGGAAGAAATAGTCGACAATTTTTTCAACAAAAAAAATGATCTGGTTTTAAAACAATTTAATGAACTTAAAACCTACCATCTCGATATTATAAATACCTTGTTTGCAAAAACAGAAACAGCTTCAGTATCCAAAGTTGAAAAACTTTTCGATGAGCTTAGTGCTTATCTGCAAAAGCCGGCTTCGCTCAATTATGAATTCGAATACGATCAGATAGTCGCTTATGGCGAACTTCTATCCACAAAAATCATATCTGAATATTTAAAATACAAGGGCGTAAATAACCATTGGGTTGATATCAGAAGGTATTTAAAAACCAACGATACATTCGGTGAAGCCAAAATTGACTGGGAACTTTCGCGTCAACTGCTGCCCCATGCTTTTACATTTCAAGATACCTTTATCTATATCACACAAGGTTTTATTGGTGGAACGTCATCGAATTTAACCACAACACTGGGGCGCGAAGGCTCTGATTACACCGCCGCCATTCTCGCTAATATATTAGATGCCCGGCAAGTTTCAATATGGAAAGATGTCCCCGGTGTGATGAATGCTGACCCCAAATGGATACCTGAAGCCAAACAACTGAAACGGATCTCTTATCAGGAGGCTATTGAACTTGCTTTTTTTGGGGCAAAGGTTATTCATCCCAAAACCATTCAGCCCTTACGGGAGAAGAATATCCCGATGTATGTAAAATCGTTCATCAATTATTTTGATCAGGGAACTTTAGTGAGTGAAACCTCTATTGAAAAAACAGGTAAAATCCCCATATTTATTCAAAAAGAAAAACAACGTTTGATTTCAATTCGTCCCAAAGATTATTCATTTATTATTGAAGAAAATCTCGGACCCATTTTCTCACTTATTGCAAAGTATCGCTTAAAGGTAAATTTAACTCAGAATTCTGCCATTAGTTTTTCACTTTGTGTCGATAACAATAAAAAAATCGACAAATTAATTGAGGCTCTCAATGTCGATTACGAGGTCAGATATAACGACAATTTGGAGTTGATCACAATTCGTCATTACGACACAAATTCAATTCTTCAGATGACGGAAGGCCGCAGCATCCTATTGGAACAAAAAAGCAGAGATACAGCTCAATTTGTGCTCGAATGCAACGCATAGAAAAAAAGGGAAAAGATTATTAATCTTTTCCCTTTTTTTACGGCTCAATTCACTCTTGAAACCAGTTGAAATTTAATTTCAAACTTATCGTGAATCATATTGTCACCTAAATCATCAAAAAAAGAACCAGAGCCATACTTAATATCCCATTTGGTCCTATCTACAGATAGTGATGCATCAACCCAAAGTTCATTATCTTTCCAATCTATTTTTGCAGGAAAACTGATTTCTTGGCTAATTCCTTTGATACTCAAAATCCCTTTAACAGTATAATTGGCTTCATCAGATTTGGCATTCTGAATTTTAATAAACTGAGTTGTTTTAAAATTTGACTCCGGAAATTTTTCAGTTGAAAAAAAATCATCCGATTTTAAATGTCCGATCAATTTCTTGTTCCATTCCTCATTACTAAGATCAGTACAAACAATCGAAGACATATCAATATTAATGTTTGCACTGACAAACTTTTCACCATTTAAAACAATCTCACCATTCTTAAGCGAGATTTCACCTGTATGTTTGCCTGAAACTTTCTTCCCAGTCCAATAAACCTTACTTTCTTTTGCCTGAACTTTGAACGCGGTTACATTCTTAACCGGTAGTTTTGCATCAACTTTATTAATGAGCATGAAGCCCATTAATATAAAAAATCCTATTTTTTTCATATCTCTGTATTTTAATGTTTCAACACTGCAAACATACGAGACCACATTAGCGAAAAAAATAAACTAGTTTAATAAATTCAGACCTTTTATTTCTTTTTAGCTCTTTTTGCCATAATCTGACTCAAAAAGACAGGCGTAACTCCCAAATAAGACGAAATATGGTATTGCGGAAGTCGTTTTACCAAATCAGGATATTCAGCAATTAGTTCTTCATAATTCTCTTCGGCTGTTTTCGATAAAATGGATATGAAGCGTTTTTGTAAAAAAATATAGGACCGTTTTAATGTTTCTGTAATTTTTGAGAAATTATCCGTTAATTTTCTAAACTGATCGTCATCAATCGAAAGAACACGGCTGTCTTCAATAGCTTCTAAAAAGAAGGAGGTTGGCAATGGAGTAGAAAGGTCCCCGATCACCTGATTTTCTCTGGCAAACAAAATATTGAATTCCTTTCCCGAAGGATCGATAATATACAAACGCAATAAACCTTTTTCAACAATATAGTGCCTGGTATTCGCATCGCCGCTGGAAAATAAAAGCTGTTTTTTCTTGAAGCTTTCATATTTTGATGAGTCTTTGATAAACACTTTTTCATCAAGTGAAAGCTTACGTTCAAAAATTCTTTCGTAATACTCAAATAAGATATTTTCCATCTTTAAATCCCTCAATTTATCAGTTTTTTTTAATCCAGCTCTTTCAGAGCCGAACAAGCAAATACCAATGGGTACATATCTTCGTAATACCAAAGTGAGGCAAAATAAAGGCCAATAGGTGTTGCTTTTATCTCATCTAAATTTTCCGGAATAATCTGCATCAAGCATTCTGCGGCTCTATGTGCAAGGCTCTCCTTACCACAAGCAGCCATCGCTCTTAATGCCAAAGAGGTTTCTTCAATACTCGGTGGTAAATCTTTATCTCCTCCCCAACCACCATGGTGGTGTTGAGTCATTGATAAAAAACGAACCGCCTTTTCAATCATCGTATTGAGGCCTTCATAACCGGATTTCTGCAGTTCAGCAAGTCCATATAAAACAATAGAAGTCCCGTAAACCGGATTCTGGTGATGTTCTCCAAGTTCATTTCCAAACCATAGGGGTTGAAAAGAACCATCCTGCAATTGTGTTTTCTTCAAATAGCTGACGGCTTTTTTCAGACTCCTGTTAATTTTCTTTTGAAACTTCTTATCAAATTCATCTCTCCAAATCACAAAAGCTTTAATGGCATGAGCTGAAATATCAGGGCAAGAACAATCAAAAGGTAATTTTCCCCATCCCTTGCAAAAAGTAGGAAAACCTCCATCTTTGTTTTGTAAACTGATTAACCAACTGATACCATTACGGGCAGCCTCTAAAACTAGCCCTTTATCCTTGCTTAATCGGTGTAAAGCAATAAGAGCTCCGGAAGTATCATCCGTATCGGGAACGCCACCTTGCAAATTAGTCCATGCCCAACCTCCGGGTTTTGTTCGGGTAAAAGGATGTATCTTTTTATATTGTTGCTCCAATAAATTCGCCTGCATATCCGATTGACTGTCAATCAAACTCAGAGAAGCATCACTCAAAGCATTTAAAGACAAGCTACTCACCCATGTTGAAAGATTCGTATCAATTGGCCAACTGCCATCTTCACGAATTGAGTGACTCAAGAACTGAGCTGCTTTTTCTGAAACATCTAAATCTTGATAATCAGCATGAACCATGCTCATCAAAACAAAAGCCGTTAAAGGTGTTGCCTCAAGAAATCCGCCATTATCAGGCTGTTTAGCCTTAAGTACATCTAAAACTCGTTTTCGGCAGATAGCTCTAACCGCACGTCTGAACATGTTCTTTTTCGAATGTTGACTTTTCACAAGACCAATGGCAATCAATGCAGGAATAGCATAACTCACCACCGAAAGTCTAAGCCAACGAAACAAACGATGTGGAAAAATAGCCAAATGATAAGGCAATTGAGGAACCAAAGTCCATCCATTTTCTCCCAATCGACCCGATATGGCACACATAGCCAGTATAGGTACAGAAAAGGTTTGATCACTTTTATAATGATCCAGTATGGCTTGACTAAGCTTTTCCGGCTCTAAGCTTCCCACTCGTCTTTTCAACCAGGCTTCTGCATCACGAATCGTTTCCAGAAATTTCTCATCCTTCTCGACAATAGAGAAAGTTGCCCAAGTTATCAATGTTGTACTCAGATTACTCTGACTTCTGATGGTATCACCCCAAGCGCCATCGGCATTGCGATTAGCAACCAGCCAATTTAGACCCTGGGTTATTTGTTGCTGATATTTTTGTTTATCGTATTTCCATAAAGCAAAAACGGCAAGCGAAGTTGACAGAGCACTACTTGACAATCGCCCTGTCCACAGGTTGTTTTCATTTCTTAACGAAAGGATTTTTTGTTCTAAGTTCTGAAAAAGTTGTTTCCTTTTTTCAATCATAAAGTCACTCGAATTAGATTAGTATCCCAATACCCAAAAGAGCATAATATGTATACTCAACATCACATGTCATATCGGCGATACTTCCAAAAAAGCCTCCTGACTCATCCCAATGCAAATTAATAAAATCGATAGATTTTTCAGACAGATTTTGTAAATTCTCTCCAGCCATATAAAGAGCTAATAATCCTGTACTTGTAGAAAGCAGATCTGCAATAGGCAAATCCGAAGCAGCCTTAAACCCGCCCCGAGACGTGTAATTCTGCTTTAAATAGAACATAGAACCATCAAAATTATGATTCTGATTACTTGTCATAATTAAACCGGCTGCAGTTGCCGAAGTCACACCCGTTTTTGAAGCACTATCATTGGCAAATGAAGCATCATCACACTTTAAAGTATAAAGTTGATTTGTGATTCGGTTTAAAACAGATTCTTCTTCATTTAAATCCTGAAAAAGCGTCCAAACAAGAAATGAAGCATAAACTGTCGCCTGTTCAGCCTGTTTTTTATTGTGATTATAAGCTCCATCTTTAGATTTGTAAGTTTCAATCAACTCAAACAAAACCGAACAATCTTTTTTCACCTTTTTTATCAAACCTTTCATCAGAATCTTTCCGAAGAAACCATCAACATTCCTAACATCAGGTTTAAACCCAAACTTTCGTTTTTGCTGAATGACTTGCAGCAATAGATAAGATCGAATGTAGCAAACCGCATGTACCAAATCCAAAACAGACCCATCCTGAAAGGATTCTAAAAATTTGAATTCTTTCTCAATATCCAGTTCAATATCATAGACAAAAGCCAAAGTGTAAGCAAAAACAGAATAATACAGATCAGGTTTTCCTGCTCTATCTTTAAAGCCACCGGAGTCACATTTTTGAGAACTAACAAAAGATCTGATCTCACGCAAAGCCTCATCACTTAACAAATCCTTTGCTTTTAAAAGAGCTTTTAGTATCTCCTGATTACAGTTTTTCATCAGTTCAGGATTTTATTCAAGAGACGAGTCAATAATATTTTTAGGGATGGGCTTTTCAGTTCTACAATACTGCTTAGGGCTTTTAACTTATAATTCTCAAGCATTTGCTCAGCCTCCTTTATACCTTCACGAATTTCAGTTTGCTTCCAAATTTCTTTTTTGCTGAAGTCATTACCATTCTGAAAATCCTTAAACCAAGCCTTCATTTTTTCGGGATGTTCCCGGTTAATAATAGCTGTTACCAATGAAGGCTGAATCGTATTAAAAGCATTATCGATATTCTCCAGATTAAAATCGTCCAAATCATCTTTAATCTGATAAGCAATTCCCAGTGCAGAACTGTAAGTTGTCAAAACTTGCATCACGTCGTCCCCGGCATCTGAAATAATCGCACCAAACTGCAAAGCGACTTCAAAAGCTGGTGAGGTTTTCAAACTAAAAATTTTCAAAATATCCTCAACAGATAAAAGAGCTTTATTTTTTCGCCACAGGAGTTCTTCGCCTTGCCCTATTGCTAAATCGCGATGACCATACGAAGCAATTTTTAATAATTTCCGAATATGCTTCGCGCCTGACTCTGCAATAAACTGATAACCAAAACCCAAAATTAAATCCCCCACATTTATCGCAACAGGCGTATCGTATTGCCTGTGAAGAGTGGGTTGATCGTAACGTTCATGATCTTCATCAACAATATCATCGTGAACCAATGAAGCCTTATGAAAGCACTCAATAGAGACGGCCAGTTTCTGAATGCAATCATCCATTACAGCTTCTGATCCCATCAGTGCTTTGTATACGGCAAGCATAATCAGAGGTCGCCAGCGTTTTCCACCTTGTGCTAACCAATCAATTGCAATTTGAGAACTTTCATCCTCCCCATCAATAAGGAGTGCAAGCTGATCTTTTTCAAACCACGAATTTATATCCGACCTCAGGCTATCAATATTGATCCAACCATACCAATTGCTTTCTTTGCGAATTGGCAAAATTTCGTCAAGCCATAACTTATCTACCTTCGAGTTCTTACAATCGTTATTATACAATGGGATTGCCATTGAAGGAACGGCTTCTTTTACAGCCAAGGGAAACGATTTCTCGAAAGAATGCAAACAGCCTACGCCTATCACACATTCAACCTTGCCCGATCCCAAAAGCGTACTGACCGTTGTTGTCCCTTCACTAACAAGTGTATGATACCCCAATTCATCAGCCTGAGTTGTAATCTCAGCAATGTCACACTTACCACACTGTTCGCAGAGCAAACCCAATTCGTCGAATTGAGCCGGACATTCTGTCGCATGAGCAATGCATTTGGGAAGTAATAATATGCGGCGGTTAAAGGGAATACCGGAAACAATATCACGCCACGAATGATTGTTGATCATGACTGCCAAAAGCTTTTGATATAAGAAAAGCTCGGGATGTTTTTTAATCAATTCCCCTGAATGAAAAATCACCTCTTCCTCTTGTAAAGGAGGAATAAGTTCCCTTTCAGCCGTATAATCACAAATTAAATCGCGAATTTGTTTTAGTTTTTCAGGCGATTGAGGCAAACTGTTTCCTAATCCTCCTGAAGGATTATTATCTTTTAATATCATTTCACAAATGGCTAAATGGTTCAAATATTATAAACGTCTCCTCTCTTCAATCTCGCATTATTGCATCTACATCTTATAAATCTACCCGTAGGCTCCAAATCCAAAAAAGGAATATTTCTTGGCAAACCGATACACAAAACTTTTTTCCGGAATTTCCTTACCGGGGATATGATGCCCCGCACATGGGCGCATTTGGCTTAACTCCTGAAAACTCGCATTCCTGTTAGACGAATCATAAGCACCAGAGTCTTTTAATATTGTGTTTAAATATTCCGGATCGTCAAGTAAAATACAGCCCTGGGTTTTGTTACTGATTCGAGTCCGCATATTTCTAATAAAATCAGAATCCTCAATCACCCGATCCAAATCTTTTCCATTCCCAATATTTTCTTTAGCAAACTGAATGGGTGGACAAAATTCGATATCACCAAAAGGATTAATATGATGACTCAAACCAATGGCTCCGGGACATAATGCCTTTCCTTTTTCATCCCAATAGGTGTCGATAATCATCAGTGGAGCCTTAAGCCGAATATCAACCATAAACTGTCTCAGTTCCAAAATTTCTTCTTCAGAAAGTGCTAATTCTGTTGTTGGCCGTGCTCCCACAGGTCGGTAAATATAGTACCACAGATAATGAACCCCTTTTTCGATACAAGCATTCACAAAATCCTCACTGACCAATTCCTTAAAATTCGATTTGCAAACCGAAGTCGCAACTCCAGTAAAGAGCTTATTATTCACAGAAGCTTCGATGCCTTTCATCGTTCGGCCGAAAACATCATTGGCCCCCCGGCGAACATCACTTACATCTTTCAAACCTTCAACACTTATCAAAGGCGAAACATTGCCCAAACGTCTCATACGCTGAGCATATTCGTCGGACAATAAGGTTCCGTTTGTAAAAAGCTGAAAATAGCAATCAGAATGCTTCTCTATCACATCAAACAAATGGGGATACATCAAAGGTTCACCGCCCAAAAGTCCGAAGAAATACGATCCCTTTTTCTTTCCCGATTCAATCACATTATTGAGGGTTTCAACATCCATTCCTTTGGATTTATTATTGATACTCACCCAACAGCCCTGACAATTCAGGTTGCAATTATCGGTTAATGAAATCATTAAAAAAGCAGGAAATAACTCACCCTTCTTCAATAGTTTCTTATGTTTTGCCACAGTGCGCATCCCCTTCCAACCCAGGTTGTAAGCAATCTTCCAAAGTAATCGAAAGTCCACCTGGCGCATTATTCTATTTCCTAACTTTAAAATCATATTCAAGTTCTCTTATTAGCAGCAACAATTTCTATCCGAATCTGCATCTTTACATGCACAGTCCGACTCGGTTTCAGTTTTACAATTACAGTCACAATCGCAAGCCTTATCTTGTGGTTCTTCTTTGGTACTACAGATTTTTCGTTCTTCCTCAGCCATTTTCAATTGCTCCTTTTTCAAAAGAGACACTTTAAAATTATTGCGGCGAGCACTTAAAACCGAATACACATCGTCGTTCTGAATTTGCTCCAAAACATTATCTCCTGATAACATCTCACCTTCTCCACCATCGATAGGACTTTCAGCATGTTTGGGGAAAATAATCGCATTTTGCGGACAAACACGAGCACAAGCCGGACACATATCCTTACAATTAGCCGAAGCTGATACCACAACCGATCCATCATCTTCAACAGAATACACACTGAAAAGACAAAAGTTTAGGCATTTTCTGCAACCATTACAACGCTCGTAATCTATAACAGGATACCAGGGTTTCCAGGAATCTGAATATTTTATTTTTAAGGCTTTTGAATTATCCGTTTTTACCGTTTCAACAAGCTTATTGCCATCCTCATCATCGATATGATAATAGGTCGTTTTATTCTCTTGCGATTTCTTTCCGCTGTTATCAATTAGATTTTGCATGGCACGAGACTGACAACCAAAAACAAGCGCATCTTCAGCAGTAAACAAATCCTCTAAAGCTTCAGGTGTTTTGAGTACACTTCCGCAAAGATCTTCGATATAGGTGTAGCCAATATTCTTCTCCTCAAGACTTTGAATCAATCTTTCTACAGATTTCTTCTCAATCTTACCATCTTTCTCACATCCACAAATAAATATTTTCTTAGTCATATTTTTAGATTTGAATCATTAGAAACAAGCTGTGAGATTTAGAAACTCACAGCTTACAAATCACCTCTATCCTTGAGTTTTTATATCGTATGCCAATAATGCGTTACCATGACGGATGTATAAAACACCATTATGAATTACAGGTTGGGCAAAGTGCTCTTTGGTTCCTTTAGTCACTTTAAAAGAACTAACAATTTCCATTTTAGGCTCAGTCTTTACTAAAGCCACTTTTCCTTGTTCGTTATAACAATATAAGAGTCCATTGGCAGCAATAGTCGCTCCGCGACCAAATTTCAAACTGTCAACCATCTCACCCGAATTGGTATCAATCGCTTTCCACTGCTTTTTACGATGACCTGAAGCAAAAATTTTATCCTTAATTTTTACAGCACCTCCCATGATATTATCCAGCTTCATGTTTCGCCACACTTCTGTAATCTGACTTCCGTCCTTCGAGATTTGAAGTTTTACAGTGCCATTACCACAGCCGGCAACATAATACAAACAGCCATTCTCGTAAATCGGCGTATTTCCATGAATATCACAAAGCGTATCCTGCATATGAGACCATACCAATTCACCTGTCTGAGCTTCCAGACCGAAAAGAGCATTATCAGAGAAAGTTACCAAAACATGACGAGTTGGAAATTTTAAAACAATCGGCGAACAATAGGCTGGTATTTCTCCAAAAGCCTTATTGGTCCACTTGGTTTCACCTGTAAAACGATCTAAGGCAACAATATTCTCCTCGTCTCCACCCGGAGCACAGTATACCAAATCGCCATCAATTTCAAGAGATTGAGAATAACCAAATCGGGTATTCTTTCCCTTAAATTTCTCAATCATATTCAAACCCCATTTTTTTTCACCCGTTTTGGTATCAATACAAGCGATATCGCCCATACTTGATGCAACATAAACCAAATCATCTACAACTGTTGGTGCCGAACGAGATCCAATAAAATTTTTCATCCAATCGGTTCCAAACTCTGTCTTCCAAAGCATTCTCCCTTCCATATCAAAGGCCATCAAATAGGCCAAACTATCAATCTCACCATTCACAAAAAGTTTGTCATCAGAAATCACCGGCGAACCATATCCATTTCCAACTCCCTCGAATTCCCATCGCAAAGCAGGTCCATTCTCGGGCCATTCGGTTAATAAATTAGGCTCATCGTAAATTCCGGTTCGATTTTCACCTCGCCATTGGCTAACTTCTTTCTTTTTCGAGGTACATGAGAAAAACAGTACCAAACAGATTAACAAGCTTAAATTTTTCATTTTTCTTACGGTTAGTTTATTGATTTTGGTCGGTTATTCTTTGAACTATATATGGTGTATTTTTATTCATTTTTCAAACTCTCAATCAGGTTCTGTTTCATAGCCAATTTTGCCGGAATATAAATCGATATCAAAGCAAAAAACAGAATAGCTAGTGTCACCTGTAAAACAAAAGCTACCGGCATACTAAAAGCATCGGAAAACAAGCAAGGTAACATGCCTACCAAAGCAGCTAAAGCACCACTCAATAAGCCGACAACTAATAAAAATAAGTTCTCAATCATTACCAATCTGAAAATGCTTTTTTGTTCAAAACCCAATGCTTTTAATAAGGCCAATTCCTGTCTCCGCTCGAGCATGTTTCTAAGCAAAACGATTCCCAAACCAAGGGTTCCAATCATTACACCAAGAGCCCCCAACAACATAAACATATTCAAATAGGTATTTTCTACAGAATAGAAAGCTGCCAAACGCTCGCTTGCTTTTTGAACCTGAGGTCCATAATCCAGCAATTGGTCTTCAATCATCTGAATCCCCTCTTTATTTATGCCATCAACCAGAATCAACTTCGATCCGCTTACCGATGGGTAATGTGATTGAAAGTTTTGATCTGAAATCAGGATATTGCCTTGGAAGATGGAATTGTTCAATCCGCCTATCAAAAGCAGCTTCATTGTCTTTCCAAATTCATCCTTATACTGAAGTGTATCCCCAACAGCTTTTTTAAGTCCCCAAACAATCACCGTTTGGTCAGCATAGGCAGGGATCACATCCGGACCAAAATCTTGATTCAAAGCTAACCAGGGATGATTCGGATTAACAGCTTTGTGTAAAGTTGCAAATGAGAAAGCCGATCGCTTATCAAACTGGCCAATCTTAAAGCCCAGAACTCGTGGACGTTGCACCTGATTCAAATTTAAACACGAGGCATCGTCACCATCCAGACTTCGGAATTGCACAAAATCAGCAGTAGTCATCAGAGAATCTTCTGCCAAACCAAGCTTCTCTTTTCCCTCATCAGTATTGATATCATTCAAAACGGGCAAGCTCGTCTCAATCCAATAGTTATAGGCTCCCGTTCCCGACTGAGGAGAATCTTCGGTGTCAACAAAGGTTTTACGATTGGCTCCGGTAATCATCACCGAGAAACAACCCAAAGCAAGTAAAACAATTGTGCTGAGACTTCGCCCTTTATTTCGGGCGGCATTCTTAATGGCCAACTCCACTAAAGACGGAACGGATGTTCTGTTTTGCTCATCATTTAAAATCAAGAAATAATAAAAAGCGGCAAAACAAGCGATCATCAACAAACCACCCGATGACATCAACAATTCAGCATTGAGAATATCAGAACTGACAAAAGCGTAAACTGCAATTAAAAGTGAAATGATAAAAGCAAAGCCTGCAGACAAAAGTGACAAACTTTTCTTCTTTTTTAAATTAGAGCCTGGATTTGTATTTTGGATCAACCCGACCACAGACTTTCTCAAATGTCTGCGACTCACCCAGTAAACAGATAACAAGGCGATGAGCATTCCGATTACAGCACCGACTATTAGGGTTTGAACCTGAACATTTAACTGAATCATATTGGTACGAACCACATCCTGCCAAACAGAATTCAGTCCCCAAATGATAGCCTGATTGTAGGCTATTCCTATTAAACTCCCTAAAATGCCACCAAAAATTATTGTCGGTAAAGATTCAAAAAAACGGATCTTTAAAATTTTTCGGTCATTAAAACCCAGTCCCTTTAAGATACCCGTTTCCTGATTTCTATTTTCCAGGTTTAAGGCATAAATCAATAAAGTAAGTAAAATACCGGCAGCAATAATAAAGAAGCTCAGACTTAGAAAAAGTTCTCCGAAATCAACCATATTATTAGCAGCATTTTCGCCCTGATTGCGAACAGAGATAAAAGTCAAGTTCAACATTGAGGGATGCAAACGCTTCAGAATTTCCTTCTTCAAAAGAGGCAAAGTCAACGCATCCTTATGAAAACGAAAAGCAGTGTATTGCCCATACTTATTACTCCACATGTTCAAGGCACTCGACATGCCAATCATGGCCTTAGGTGTTCCTTTATATTTTTTCCAATAAGCCTCATCTTTATCGCGAATTCGGCTAAAATCGATAGGAATACCCGCTTCCCAATCGTTACAGCTTCCTGCATTCGATAAGCCCGGGAATGAAGGCATCATCGCCTGATCCAACTTCTTTGTCTTTTCAGAAAATATGCCCGATACCAAAAAATCCCTACTCTCTTCCTCCAGAGAACGCAATGGACCAATCACGAAATAATCCAACTTCAGACTATCTCCAATTTTCAGGCTAAGATCTCTGGCCAACCACGAACTAATATGAATCCGATCAGTCCGGATATCTGAAAACATATCCTCGTTCTCAATTGCCGTCACAAATGAATAGGGTGTTTTTCCTGTTTTCGATTCCAGACTATTTACAAAATAAGTGATCAAAGCATCCTTTGGCAAAGCCATTTTCTGAATTTCATTGGCAATCGGTTCATCAATAAAAATACGATCAGAACTCAGCTCAAAAACCGATTGATCCTTCAATTCTTTGAGTTGTAAACCTGCATCAGCAAGCTGCCATTTTTTAGCCAAACTTTCATTCAAACTTATCTCAGTAAGATCACTGTTTCCCCGACCACTTGCCAGCAATAAATTGACTTTGCCCTCCAATTCCATCTCTTGTGCAAGAAATGCTCTCGACATGAAAATATTATAAGGGGCCACTTGGTTACTCCTCAAACTAAAACGTCCGAGTTGTTTATCATCAAGTATGGTTTTTACACTTAAGCGCAGAGCTAATGATTGATCCTCATCAGAAACGAAGGGAGCATTTACCGGAACCAAATTAGCCTTTTCAACCCGCAGTAAAAATTCATTTCCCGGAACCAGTCCCAGTTTCTCTGCCAGATTTTCACTTATTGCGACTTCATCCTTTTTCAAATTGGGCAGAACCTTTTCTGAAAAACCTGAAAATGCTTGATCGATGCCATAAACCTGCACGCCATTAGCCCTTTTTTGTGATTCGGACTCAATAGCCAGGCCTTTTACACTTAAAACAGGCTCGACTTTAATCCCCATATCTATGGCAATATCTTTGGCCAATTCGGCACGAACAAATCGATCACCCGTTGGCATGGCAAATTCAATTTCGCCCAATCGCATATTCAGCAATTGGTGCAAACTATATTTTACGGAATCGCCAATAATCAGAGCCCCGGTTAAAACAGCAGTACTGATAAGTGTTCCTAATAAAACAGCCAAATGCTGTTTCTTGAAAAACCAAAGACTTCTTAATATGTATCGATATAAATTCATCTTCAAAATTCGCTATTCCTTGATTTTACCATTTTCAATACGACAAATACGTTTCATATGCTCTGCCAAATCCTGTGAATGGGTCACCACAACCATCGTCACGCCTTGCTCTTCGTTGATCCGAACAAACAGTTTTGCGAGTTGATCAGCACTCGCTTTATCCAGCGAGCCAGTTGGTTCATCGGCTAAAAGCAATTTAGGCTCATGAATTAAGGCTCTCACAACTGCTGCACGCTGACATTCCCCGCCTGACATTTGCCCCGGTCGTTGATGAATCTGGTTCGATAAACCTACAAAATCCAATAAGTGCAATGCTCTTTTTTCAGCCTCTTTTTTCACAGCTCTATCCTTTTCGGGCAGATAGGGTAACAAAACGTTTTCCAGCAAACTCAACTGAGGTAACAAATGATGAGCTTGAAATACAAATCCAATCTTCTTATTACGAAACTGTGCCAACTGATTTGAATTGTAGGATGAAATTTCTTCATCATCGAATTTCACGGTCCCCGAATTAGGAAGATCAAGCGAACTCATCACATTAAGCAAGGTGCTCTTGCCCGAACCTGAAGGTCCTAAAATGGCAATCCGATCTCCCTTAGTAATTTCAAGAGAAAGCTCATCCAAAACCAATCTTCGAATATTCGATTCGGTTGTTTCGTAATATTTTGTGATTTTATCGAGTTTTAACATCCGTCCTAATATTAAATTATTTCTTTCCAAAAGCATAAATTCGGCCATCCATGGCCGTCACCACAATCATATCTTCGATCACAGCCGGAGTTGATACAATCGCTCGTCCAATTTCATAAGACCATATTTGGGCTCCGGTATTCAAATTCAATTGATAAATTCGGCCATCACCTGAAGCAATCAAAACTGACTTTTTAGTGATCACGGGTGAGCCTTCAATTTTACCCTTGGTTTTAAATTGCCAAATGAGATCACCTGTTTTCTTATTGTAGCAATACACCATTCTATTCGTTGCACCAATGATCACTTTGTCTTTGTTGACAGATGGCGAACCCAAAAAGGAAATCCCCCCTTCTTTCTGCCAGAGTATTTTCCCTGCCTTCAGATCAGCACAATAAAACAACCCATCGTAATTACCAAAGTAAGCCATTTGCCCGTCAAGAGCCGTTGACGAAGCAATATAAGAACCCGCATTCAGCGTATCTTTTACCTGTCCTGTTTTCACATCAACCTGATGAATAAAACCATCGCAACCACCAAACACGGCAATCTCTCCATCACAAGCAGGAGCTCCGTTGATGTAATTGTTCGATTCATATTTCCAAAGCCCTTCGCCGGTTCTGGCATCCACACAGTGCAGGAAATAGTCGTAACTACCAAAAAGTATTCGTTTCTTCTTTTCAGCCGAAGAATAGAACCAAGATGCCGATCCTGATATTTGCCCATCAGTTGAGTATTTCCATTTCGACTCACCTGAACTGGCATTCAAACAAAAGAATTTTCCCTCTAATGAACCGATGTAAATATTCCCATCCAAATATAAAGGAGCAGCTTCGATCGAAGTCTTGGCATCGAATGTCCATTTCAATTTACCATCCCTCGAAATGGCATATAGCTTCCCATCATTTGATCCTACATAAACAGTCCCATTGCTTATGATGGGGGATGATTTAATAGCATCTCCCGTTTTATAGGTCCAAAGTAATTGAAGTACCTTGGGAATTTCAACATTTGTATAGCCCGTCAACTCCGAGTTCCCACGAAAAGCCAACCAGTTCGATTGATTTTGAGCAGAGCCTCCAATGCTGATAAAAATGAGTATAATGAATATTAGTTGTTTCATATATTAAAAAAAATCGTTTCGACTCCGCTCAACGAACGGCTTTTTCAACATGATCTTAATATCTAAATCCGTACCCTGTGCGGGGCTCAAAGTTACTTCAAAGCTAAAGCACCTGTAGGGCAAGCCTCAGCGCATTGTTGTGCCGTTAGTGTTAAAGCCTGGTTTATACTCTGATTGAAAGGAACTGCCATTTCCACATCGAAACCTCTTCCAATAAAAGTCACCCCTGTTAATTCATTATTTTTCTGAGCAATCTCAACGCACAAGCCGCATTTAATACACTTCTCAGGTTCGTAAACAAGACTCTCGTGATTGAAATGCTTTTTGAGAGATTCTCTGTCTCCCAATAAAAATTTTCGACGATCAGCCTGATAGATTTCTGCACAATCCCGAAGCTTACAATTGTCACGCTTTCTGCAATCGCAATGCAGACAACGCGAAGCTTCAGCTATAGCATCTGTCCTGTTTTTTATGTCCTTGCGCATTCCTTCATGCGACTCCTTCAGATATTCCAAAGCCTCAGGCTGGCGCAAAACACCAAAACGAGAATTAAACGTTCTCTTTATGGTTTCAACCTCTTGTCCCCTCAAATACAAATTAGCAGAATGGGCCGCTTCTTTTCCCTGAGCCAAAGCTTTCACAGCCATTTTTTGTAAACGAAGCAAGCTTCCACAAGCAAAAACTCCCGACAAACTGGTTTTATAAGCCTCTTTCTCCCCAGCAAAATCGAGATTCAACTTACTTATTTCATCTGAAGAATTTCCTGTTGCCAAAATCACCGCGTCATATTCCTGACAAATACCCGTAAAATTATCTGAAGATACCGGGCTATCTAAATTTATCTCTAAGCCTAGTTTCTTAAGAATCTCTATTTCTGAGGCCAAAACCTCCTTAGGCATTTCTCCGGTAGCGATTGCAGTCTGCAAACTTCCTCCCACAACAGATTTACTTTCGAAAAGACGACAGACATGTCCTTCCTTCAGAATATGAAGACAAGCTGCTAAACCAGCAACTCCTGAGCCAATAACAGCAACTTTTTTTCCACTTGATGGTTTCACTTCAGGCAAATAACTGTTTTCTGATTCTTCAGCCACAGTTCGCTTCAAAATGCAAATCGAAACTGCTTCATCCATATCTTTTCTGCGACAAACTTTTTCGCAAGGCGCTGAACAGATATGTCCTAAAATATGCGGCAAGGCTATTTCCTCTTTCACAATCCGAATCGCCTCATCGAATTTCCCTTCAGCAATAAATCGATTCATTTTAGGAATATCCATAAAGGCAGGGCAAGCCACACGACAAGGGGCTTCACAATCACCAACATGATCACTCAACAAGAGCTCCACTGCCTCTTTTCTGGCATCAAATACCTCCGCATCCTCGCTCGCCAATTCCATTCCCTCTACAACTTTTGTTGCACAGGATGGCATCATCTTTCCCGATTTGATATCCTTCACCATACACACTATGCAAGTGGGATGATTCGAACAACCATCCAAATAACACATCGAAGGAATATGTATCCCAACAGACTCTGCGGCATTTAAAACCGTAGTTCCCGCTGGAACCTCTATATCTTTATTGTCAATTTTTAGTTTTACCATAATCGATATCTATCAGATTACTGATTTTAAATTGAACATTTTTTAGCGTACAACGACTGCATCAACCGGACAAATTTGTCTGCAAATGTCACATTTAATGCAAATCTCGTTATCAACCTCGTGCAGTTCGTAAGGTTTTGCTTTAATAGCATCCACCGGACAACGTTGGGCACACTTGGTACAACCCGTACATTCATCCTTGATTTCATAAGTAATCAAATGCTCACATTTCCCCGAAGGACATGTCCCATTAATATGGGCTTCATATTCGTGTCTGAAATATTTTAAGGTCGATAAAACAGGATTTGGCGCCGTTTGGCCCAAACCACAAATACTTCCCTTCTTCGTATTGATTGCCAATTTCTCAAGCAAATCCAGGTCTTCCAATTTACCCTTTCCAGCTTTTATCTTCTCCAGAATTTCAAGCATCCGACGCGTCCCAATTCTACAAAAAGTACATCGTCCACAAGATTCATCCTGAGTAAAAGACAAAAAATAATGCGCAATATCCACCATACAATCCGATTCGTCCAGAACAATCAGACCACCCGATCCCATCATGGCACCTACTTCTTTTAAGGAATCAAAATCAATCGTAGTATCTGCCATAGAGGCAGGAATACAACCACCCGAAGGTCCACCAATTTGAACTGCTTTAAATGCTTTTCCACCAGCAATTCCACCTCCAATTTCTTCAACAATCTGGCGAATGCTTATTCCCATGGGCACCTCTATCAGTCCCCCTCTTTTAATTTTACCAGCCAAGGCAAACACCTTGGTTCCCTTACTTTTCTCAGTTCCAATCTCACTGAACTTAGCTGATCCGTTTCTGAGAATCCAGGGAACAAGAGAAAGAGTTTCGGTATTGTTTATGAGTGTGGGGTGGCTCCAAAGTCCTTTTTCAGCCGGATAAGGTGGCCGCAGTTGTGGAATTCCCCTTTTTCCTTCAATGGAAGCAATCAAAGCTGTTTCTTCTCCACAAACAAAAGCACCAGCCCCTTCGAAAATTTCCATATCGAACGAAAAAGTTGTACTCAATATGTTTTCACCAAGAATTCCCTTCTCTCTGCATATCTTAATCCCTTCACGAATTCGCTCGACGGCTAAAGGGTATTCTGCACGAATGTATAAACGTCCTTCACTTGCACCCACAGCATAAGCGGCGATGATAATCCCTTCAATCACTCTAAAAGGGTAAGATTCCAAAAGCATTCTGTCCATAAAAGCTCCCGGATCACCCTCATCGCCATTGCAAATGATATATTTTTTATCGGCTTGAGCCTTCTGTACCAAACTCCATTTTATGGCAGATGGAAAACCAGCACCCCCTCGTCCTTTCAAACCACTCGCCTCAATCTCATCTATAATTTGATCAGGAGTCAATTCTTTCAAACATTTTTTCAGAGCTGAAAAACCTGCCTTACTTTTATACTCATCAAAATCGGATGGCTTTATCAGGCCTCTAAATTCTGTCGCAATATTCACTTGTCCTTTCAGAAACTCAGCTATAGGCGTCTTTTCTTCATTAGCTCGATACCTACCCGCTGTTTGAGGCATATCGCTGAAAGTTAAGTTCTCAGCATAATTGTAAAATCGACTTTTAAATCGACTCAAAAATCCTTTAGACTGAAAATGCTTTTGAATAATATCCCCAACATCTTCAGATTTTAATTTTGTATAAAAAACAGCTTCCTCTCCCGGTTTGTGAATTTCCATCATGGGAACCTGATTACAAACACCAACACAACCGACTTGTTTCACATCGACATTTATGCCACTACTGTCCAGAGTTTCCTCCAAAGCTTCTTTCACTCCGGAACTACCGCTGGCAATACAACATGACCCCAATCCAATTCGAATTTCACCCTGAGGCAAACCTTTTTCTGAAAGTGTTCTTACTTTCTCTTCTTCCTGATTATCGACTTTGGATAAAAAATCCTCAAGAACATCCTTAACCGTTCCTGTTTCAACATGACCATAAGTCACATCGTCTATCTGAACCACAGGAGCCAAAGTACAACAGCCCAAACAGGCTACTTCTTCCAAAGTGAAATTTTTATCAGTATCTGTATCTTCGCCGTCAGGCAAGCTTAGTTCTCTTCGGAAAGCATCGTAAACCTGGCCAGCCCCCTTTACATGGCAAGCCGTACCCACACATACACGAACAACATGCTCGCCTACTGGCCGATGACGGAATTGCGAATAGAAGGTTGAAATCCCAGCTATCTGAGCTTGAGTAATCTCAGTGATTTCACAAACACGTTTTAAAGCCTCTTCCGGTAAATAATTCAACTCAGACTGAATTGCTTGCAAAATAGGAATCACCTTCTCGGGTGACTTCCCTTTCTGTTCAACTATTCTGTCAACTATATCGATTATCTTATTCATTGTTTCTTTTTCAAGTAATCGGAATCTGTTACTTCCCTATGCAATAAAGATTCTTGCCAGCTCGGATATAAACATGTCCATCAGAGAAAGCTGGTGTTGAATCTGTCTTTTCTCCTATATTTGATGTTGCAATGGAAACAAATTCCTTATCCGCCTTGAAAATATGCATGCTTCCAGATCTATCCAATAAATATATTTTACCCTCAACCAAAATAGGAGACGCGTAAAAACCTTTGTCAAACTCATGTTCCCAATACAATTCTCCGGATAAGGCATCGTAGCAAGCCACTGCACCATATGAAGTCACGACAAACAGATATTTGTCCGTTGCCAGAGGACTGGGAACATCAGACAGATAATCGTATGCTTCCCAAAGTATTTCCGGTTTATCACCCGTTTTGATCGCAACCAAACTAGCATATTCATTAAGCGCAAACACAATTCCATTAGCATAAGCTACAGATGGCCCCACTTCACCAGTGATACAATCCAACTTCCACAGCTCTTCACCTGTCAAGGCATCGTAAGAAGCCACACAAGGATCAGCAGCTAACAAAACCTCTGCTCGATCGCCATTTTTAACCACAACCGGAGATGCCCACGAGACTTTCACTTTTCTGGCTGTACTCCAAATTTCATCACCTGTTTTAGTCGAAAGGGCCATTATTTTTCCACCCTTCTTGTGATCATACTGAACAATCAGTTTATCTTCGAAAACAACCAATGAAGACGAATGCCCGTAATGATTATCAGGTAGTCCCAAATTTTTACTCCAAACGGGTTTCCCATTCATATCAAGAGCAATCAGATCACCATTAGAAAAAATAGCAAAAACAGATTTTCTATCGGTACTTAAGCTTGATGCAGCATGTCCGGTATCAGGGGTAACATCGGGAATCTTCTCGGGTGAACCAGGAATATGATCAATTTTTGCTGTCCACATTAATTTTCCAGATTGTGTATTGAAGCAGTACACTTCTCTTTGATTCGCATCAGCTCCAGATAAAAAAAGTTTATCTCCCCAAATAACAGGTGAATTATAAGCATGCAAAGCTGTTGTCACTTTCCACTTGATATTCTTTCCGCTGGCGCCATCCCACTCTGTGGGTATATTTTTGTGATAAGCAATCCCATTTCCTCCAGGTCCTCTGAAAGAGGGGAAATTTGCCATCATCTCTTGGCTGGGGTATTGGCCTGTATATTTTTTAGCTTCGATCGCCTTTTCAACAGGCTTCGGTTTTGACGGCTCTTCAAGAGTTTGGCTATCAGCTATTTTAGCTACAACCTCCTTCCCCTCAACACTCTCAACAACTGCATCTTTCTCTATTTCTTTAGGCTTCTCAGCTGGCACATCAGATACGGCTTCATTGGAAGATTCAATTTCGACCTTTGCAATTTTCGCTGCATCGGTAAACCGTGTTCCCAAGTCTTTGTGAGTCACAAAAGCCAATATCAAAGTCACGACAACCAAAACAGAACCGCCCAAACTAATCCACTTTCTGGCATTTTTCTGATACTTAATTATATTTTGAGTCTTCTCTTTATCAACTTCAGGCAGTGTTTTTTTGCCCATCCCGATAATTTGCAAAGCAATAATCATGATAATAAGAGAGAACATCAACAGGTAAGCTCCGGTTCTCACCTCCCATTGGTTGGTAAAAAAAGCTTTGCGAACCAATAAATCCATCTCCCTGATTTGCTCACGTAATTGGATATCATTAGGGTTGTTATTTAATCGTTCTACCAGAGAGTTAATTACTTCCGTATTGACAGGATCAACCTTGTTAATTTGCATATAGTTAACAATCACCATAACACAAATTAAAATAGCAAAAACACCCGACACAATGGCAACTCCCCGCCACAGAGGAAGATTGATTGTTTTATTTGAAAATTTTGTATTCATATTCTTATCTAATTCCTAAATCAAATGAAAGATTATTTCTCAACCGGACAATATTTTAAACATCGGGCACAGCTCACACATTCTCCCTTATCAGGTGTGTAATCCTCACGATATTTAAATACCGATAAGCTTGATAAGGTCAGTCCGAAAACCAAACCTAAAAAGGCACCCAAAATCCAGGCTCCTATATAAAACTGCTCAATAATAATTGCCGCCTGCGAATACAATTCTGTAAGGGGAGTTCCGGCAGATTTAAAGGCTTCAATTTCAACAGAAGGCAACATCACATCAGGTTTAAACGACATGAGTTCATTTGCCAATCGCACTTTAGGATTCACCTTAGCCAAATTCTCATGAAAGTTTGAAAGTGTCCAACCACCTAAAACCATAAGCAATGGAATAATCAAACTCAAGCTTATAAATCTTTTTGTTGCTGATTGTCTGTCTTCCATCACCTTAACCGGAACGGGCTTATTTATGGCTCCCAATGGGCAAGAATCTTCACAAAGTCTGCACTGAATACATTTATTAGGCGTTATAGTCAGATGATGTTTCGAAAAACGACTCATCCAATTCAGAAGTACGCCATAAGGGCAAAAGAACCGACAATAAGGACGGGCAACATAAATACTTAACAGAAGGAAAATGGCTCCGATAGCGAACATGAAAAAAGTGGCATCAAATCGGTAAATCCCTACAAAAGGATCGTATCTGCAAATGATAAAATCAGTTGCTGTTGCAGCATATAAAACCGACAAACCTAAATAGATATAGGGTATTAAACCTAAAACTTTTTGCAACCATCGTTTCATTGTTACCGGACGCAATAAAAGCACATCCTGAATGGCTCCTAATGGACAAACACCAGCACAAAAGGTTCTTCCGAAAAATAAGGTGTAAACAAGTGGAATAACAAAAAATGCCAAAGCAGATATCGGGATACTGTACTCTGGTTGAAAAAGTGCCAATGTCACATTTTGCAAGGATCCAACCGAACAAATACAGCCTTCACGAAAAAAACCAAAATATAAAATTGAAAATACCGATACAGCCAGAACGCCTCGTCTTGATCGCTTCTTTAAAATCAGCCAGGATATTAATGATAAAGCCACAATAAGCACTAGAACATCGAAAATAGCGAAAAAATCAGAACGCGCTTCAGGCATTGAAGTTACTGGTTGGGTGTAACCGGACTCAAATTCCGGTTTGGGAAATCGCTGTTGTTGTGCAAAAAGTGGAAAACCTGAAGTCAAGAATAAAATAAACATTGACAGAATAGCGACAAGCTTCTTTATATTCCAGGTTCGTGATATGTATTTTAAAATTTCTGACATTTAGAAATCTATTTAAGATTTTGAATTGGGTTAGCCTTTCTTTTCTTTTTTGAAGCCTGAAAATTTATAGGGCTCATCTGCTGGCACGCGCGAAAAAGCTCCCGAAGGACAATCCCGTGCAATGGCACACTGGTTGCAATTCACACACAAATTATGACTTACCTGCAATTGAAGCGAACCATTTCCAAAAGCCCCACAACCTTTCACACATTTGCCACAACCAATACACAAGTCCTCGATTATCTCGTATTCAAAAAATGGATCTTCAACATACTTTCGTTTAATCGCGCCGGTAGGACATAGTTGGTTTTCAGCTCCTGTGGTAATAGTCTTCACATTAGGTCGCAAATAGCCACCACACAAATCGCAATACCCACACATGTCGTACACATGAATACATTTCACTGCCGATGGGGTCATCACACAAGAGGTGGCACAGCGCCCGCATTGTGTACACTTTGTCGTGTCAATTTGCCAAAGCGTATTCCCGGATACCGTTTTATGGGCTAAAACACCAGTCACACCAACTAAAGTGGCTCCTGCCGCAAACCGGAAACAGGTGTTTATAAACTCTCTTCTATCTTTTTTTCCTTTATTATCCATTCTTCTACAAATTATTGTATCGAATTTTTCTTCTTAAAGTCAATCCCATCAGGCAAAGCACAGGTTTTAACCTTTTTGCAATTACGACAAACAAAATCGAAGTCACAGGTCTCTCTTTCTGAGTTTAGATTTCGATAAATCATCGTCCCTGAAAAAATAGCCAATGCACTTAAAATTGTTCCTCTGCCAATTTGATGCAAAAAACGTCTTCTATCCATTTTCTTATATTTTGACTCGACTAATACCGAGTTAATTTATCTCTAAAACAGCTTTATTCCTTGAGTTCAAAAACACGAACCATCTTACGCGACGGATCCAAAACAATAATTCTATCCTGAGAATCAACTGCCAAATCCAAACCTTTTGTGCCCTCATCGAATTGATTAGGTGCAGCAACTACCGATTTAAAATCACCGGATGGGAGATGTATTTTTATTCTCTCTAGCCCTTTTTCACTGGTCACAAATGAACCATCCGACAGCATGGCTATATGACTGGGATTGCAACAACCTCCAAAGCCATCAAGCTGCATAGAAGTTCGCTCCCATGTCGAAATCAAATCCCCGTCATTATTATAGGCCTCAAAGGCATGTCGCCCCGGATTCACAACCCAAAGTTCACCTTGACGTCCCAACAAAAGATCAAAGTACGGACTTGGAATCACAAAGCCACGAATCCCTTTTTCAAGGTTTTTAGCCCCAATAAGATTGATTTTTTCACCTTCGATAGTGTACTGATGAACGATTTTCTGTCCGGCATCGGCAATATAAACCCGTCCATTTTTTTCAGCCAAACTACTGATATAAGCTCTCACACCTTTAATCTGAAAACTATTATTCAGGCTGCCATCCGGTCTGCGGACATCAATTCTGTTCCCAACTCCCAAAAGAATATTTCCCGACTCGGAAACACACAGCGCGTGAGCATCCCCTCGAACTTTCATACTCGATTGCAATTTCCCTTGCGAATCAAAGATCCAGAGCTTATCATTTCCACTTACATAAATTTGGTCTGCAGTATCCACAGCGACTCCATAAACTGATTCCGAATTAATGGCAAAATTTAAAGACTCTCTATAGGTAATTAAAGTTGGATCAACCTTTCTCAATTCCTTCAGATCATATTCATAAATGTTCTTTTGAAGATTTGGCTTTTTTAAGAACAAATCACCCGCAATTAATGCCACTAAAAGCAAAAGAATTACGACGGAAAATATTAATGTTAGCTTGTTCTTCATAGTCTCATATTTTCAAAGTCTAATCTTAATTTGCACGCAAATCAACACAAAGCATGTGTTTCGAATCTCGCATCAGCAATCGTCCATCGGTTATAACCATAGGCCCCCAGGCATCGTGCCCGTCAAGAATTTTCACCTTATCCAAAATTTCAAATCTCTCAGTTGAAGCTTTGGCAATCGTTAATTCCCCATCATCTTTCAGGATAAAAAACTTGCCATCAGCCACTAAATAAGGACCTAATCCAAAACGATCGGTCTTTCCACTGGTCCATAATATTTTGGTACAGTCATTCGGATCACAACAGACAAACTGATTTCGCATAGCACCGGCATCTTTCGGAAGTATGGTAAACATCCGACCTTTATATAAAAGTGGTGTCTGTTGTTCGGATGCCATCCCATCCTTAGGTTTGTATTGCTGAAGGGTTTCTACCTGATAAGTTTCACCCGTTTTTTTCACTTGAAAGAGTGCAGCTCCTGCCCCATATCCGGCAGTCATAAAGAATTTACCATCATCATAAATCAGTGGAGACGGCGCAACAACAGAGGGTGAAAAGTCTTTTGTTTTCCAAAGGATTTGTCCTAAATCATCGCCTTGGGCTGATACGCCACAAATGCCACCAACTGCAGCATAAACCCACATCTTTTTTCCATCCAAAACCATTGGCATCACCGAAGAATGAGACATTTTCCATCCATCCGGATTTGGCGTTTCCCATAGCACTTTACCTGTAGCACAATCAATACCCATTAATAAAGCCTTACCTCCGGGAGCAATTATGGCAACATTATTATCAATCACAGGACACTGACCTGTATACCAAAAAGGAACCTCAGATTGATAATCCTTCACTAAATCGAGTCCCCACAAAAAGTCTCCTGTTTCCGAATTTACACACATCACATGACAACGCGGCCCCATACTCACAATATACTTATCGTTAATTGCAGGAATGGTTCTCGACATGCCATGGTTTCTTTTCACATGAACTTTATAGGATCGTTTCCAGATTTCCTCTCCTGTTTCCAACGAAAAACAACGCAAGGCATCTGCTTTTTTCACCTCATCGTAATCAAGCAAATACACCTTTCCATTGTAAACAACAGGTGCCGCATGCCCTTCACCCAAATCATGTTGCCACATGATCTTAGGTTCAGGTCCAATTTTATCGACAAGTTTGATTTTCTCTTTTGATATATTATCTGAATCAGCTCCCCTAAACTGAGTCCATTTCCCCTTTAAATTTGAAGTGTATTCAGTGTACAATTTGAATTTCTCTCCAATTTTCACCTCATCCACAGCCTCGCTTCCAGCCTCAGGACGATTGTCCAAGCCAGGAACACTTGCTTTGAAATCCTGAACCGGATCGTAACGCAACCAAATAATAAATATGGAAATCGCGACACCAACAGTCAAAAACAGAAAAAGAATATTTAGGGATTTTTTGCTCATTACTTCTCAGACTATGCTTTTATATTATAAGCCATTAAGGCATCTTCGTGACGGACATACATCACACCATCTTTAATCACCAAATGCGACCAATTGGGCCCTTTCCCTAAAGGTACTTTAAAGGAACTGATCACTTTAAAACCATCAGGACTTGCTTTTGAAAGAGCGATATTGCCACCTTTTTCGTCATAGCAATACAACAAACCCTCAGCTGAAATAATAGAACCTTTATTCTCCCATTCTGTCTCATACATTGGCTTACCGGTTTCCCATTCTAGACAAACCCATTTTCCCATTCGATTGTGTATCCAGTTAGAACCGTATATATAATCACCTAAACGAACGGCACCACCATGATGCACATCCATTAAAGAATCAACATATGCCAATTTCACCGAAGAGGCATCTTCACTCAAATTCAGCATAACAGACTTGTGATCATAGCCATTAGTCACAAATATTTTCCCCTTGTAATAAAGTGGTGTATTTGTCTGGATGTTTGCTTTCCATTCTCCACCCGCATATGCTGCATAGTCGAAAGTCCAAAGCATTTCACCATTTTCAGGATTCACCCCTATAATATGATTCTCTGTTACGGTTACAATCAAATTCTTACCATTGCGCTCAACCAGCAGTGGAGAAACATAGGCAGGTTTATCTTTCAAACTTTTAGATTCCCAAACCGTTTCTCCCGTATTCTTATTCAAAGCGATCATCGTCGTTTTTTCACCACAAGGGGTATAAAAAACCAAATCCTTATATAAAAGAAGAGATTCTGCGATTCCCCACTCGCCATATGTTCCTTCAAATTTTTCACTGGCTTTTACCTGCCAGAAAATCTCTCCTGTCAGAGCATTTACACAAGCCAAATCGCCTTTCCCACTTGAAAGATAAATTCGGTCATTTTCAATAGTTGGCGTACATCGACTATCCGGGAAGGTACTATCCCAACAACGACCATAAGGAACCTCCCACTTTATTTGTCCTTTTATATCAACAGCCAACAAAACATCCATGGAATCCTTAATTCCCGTCAAATAAACAAGATCGCCAACCACAGCAACCGAAGAATATCCCTTGGGAATATCTGTTAAAGACCAAAGCATTTGAGGCCCTTCTTTAGGCCACTCTTTTAACAAACCTGTTTCATTATAAACACCGGTTCGATTCGGGCCCCGCCATTCACTTTTTTGTTTTGGAGAGTTACATTGAGTAAAAATTGTAATCGCGGCAAAGCCTAAAAAAAGCAGTCGTTTCATTTTTATTTTTTTATTTTCTTAATTATCAGAATGAACTATTAATTTTCTGGGAACAGGTCTTTCAAACCTATTAATTCTATCAGTTAATTAAACAAACAATAAGCTCGTTAACATTTGATTAACAAGATTTAATCATTAATTAATCTAAAGAAGAATAGTATTAAGATTGAGTCTTATTAAGATCATTTTCAAACTCGATTTAAGCTTAAATTTCATACACCATAAAAGCATTTCCATGACGCACATATAGCCTATTCTTATGAATGACCAAATGTGCCCAATGCTGTTTACTTCCGTATGGCACGCGAAACGAACTCACTTTATTAAAAGCCCCATCTTTCACATCAACTAATCCAATCTCTCCGTTATCGCCGTAACAATACAACATGCCATCAGCATAAATCACATTTCCCTTTGCCAAAGCCTTTGAAGAATAAATTTCTTGTCCTGTTTTCCAATCCAGACAAAACCACTGACGATTGGTATGACCTGAGCCATAAATTTTCCCATCAAGTAAAACAGCGCCACCCATCTGACTATCCAAAGATGCATTTCTCCAGACTTCCTTTACCGAGCGACCATCAGCTGATAATTGCAGCATAACTCCGCCTTTGCCATATCCACTAAAGCAAAACAACATACCATCCTGATAAAGCGGCGTATTGGGATGAATACTGTATTGATTTTTATGCTCAAAACGCCACATCATCTCACCGTTTTGTGTATCAATTCCAACAATTGAGTTAGCAGTATGAGTGACCATCAAAGAGCGATTTGCTAATTTTACAAACAAAGGCGAGCAATATGCCGA
This sequence comes from Ancylomarina salipaludis, assembly GCF_004122035.1. Taxonomy (GTDB): domain Bacteria; phylum Bacteroidota; class Bacteroidia; order Bacteroidales; family Marinifilaceae; genus Ancylomarina; species Ancylomarina salipaludis. The sequence goes on along the minus strand of NZ_SAXA01000014.1, from coordinate 63,164 downwards.
TGTTTCGCCATTTGCTTTTGTTTTCCAGATCAAATCGCCTGTCTTTTTATTCAATGCGATAATATTAACCTCTTCACCGCCAGGCGTACAAAAGATCTTATCCCCTTCAATCAGAAGATTCTCAGTCATTCCAAAACGAAGGTTTCTACCTCCGTATTCAGTCAACATGTTTTTAGACCATATTATTTCACCTGAATTTGCCGACAATGCGACCAATTCACCATGACCACTCATGATATAGAGCATCCCATGATCAAGTAAGGGAGTCCCTCTCACGCCATCATAATTTTCCAACCATTCTTTTGCGTAATTTGTTTTCCACAACTGCTTACCAGAATAATCAAAGGCTATAACAAACCCCTGTTCTCCATCAACGCCAGCTGTATAAATCCGTGTATCAGTCACAGTTGCTGAAGCATGTCCGTCACCTAAATCATCATAATGCCATAACAATTTTGGACCAGTCGCAGGCCACTTTTTCAACAGGTTTTTCGCTGGATATTTCCCATCTCGGTTCGGTCCGCGCCACTGCGATTCCTCCTGAGCATAAGACTGAAAAACAAACAAAAAACTAAAAATCAATAAAAACAGGGATTTCATATTCAAAGGTTTAGATTCAAAACTGAGCTTAACAATTTCACGATTCTAAAGATAAGGTCTATTCATGTTAAATATCAATGATATTTATACTCAATTAGAAATCCATTATAGGTCTAAATAAAAACAAGAAAACACCTTACCCTCAGCTAAAATAAGTCTTGAAAACAGAAACTAAAAAGGCTTGCTGATAAACACCAGCAAGCCTTCAAGTTTAAATCGATTTATTTAATTAAGACGACTTCGTAATAATTACAATATCAGAGTCAATAAATTCCAGTTTTGCTCCCCAGCGAACGGCAAGAAACTCAAAGCTTTTCTTTGAAAACAAACACACATGCGTGGTATCACGCTTATAATACCATTGTGGGAAATCCTCATCCGCAGGTACCATCTGAGTTTTTATTGCAAGTACTCCTCCAGGATTCAACAAATTAAATAAACGATCGAGTTCCATTTTGGGATCATGAAAATGCTCAACAACCTCCGAAGCTGTAATAAAATCGTATTTTTTTTGAAAAATCCCTGAATCAGGAGCATAAAACACATCATAAATGTCCATCTCAAAACCGCACTTTTCAAACAACAGGGACAAAGCCGGACCTGGTCCACAACCAAAATCCAAACCGCATGCCCTAGAATGAACACGATCCAAGACCGGATCCATCAATCGTTTCAGATACTTCTGATAAACCAAGTCATCAATCGAATTCTGATGCTTATCATACATCTCTTTTTCAATCAGATCAGAATGAAAAAACGTTTTTGGAACAAAAACAACATGACAAATAGAACAAAGAAAATACTCTCGGGATTCCCCCTCATGATAGAGAGATGTCTCCCCGGAATGGCATAATGAACAAATATTTCCCATAATTTCTATTTAACCGGACTTAACAACCAAGTCTCAAGTTCTAGTTCGCTTTAAACAATTTAACTTGCCTAAAGCCCAAAACAAACAGTGCAACAACTTTTAGAACTTCCATCACAACGTAAGTCATATGGACAGAGCTTTTCTCCGGCTTCATACCTTGCATAATTAATTGTGCATGCTCATTCAACTCTGGCAGCAAATAGCCGGATTGTGCTACAATAAAGGTAAAAATCAACACTCCAGTCACTACAATAAGCTTATCGGTATATTCATAAAAAAGAACGACCAGTAAAAAAACAGAGAACACTCTCTCGACGCCATTCAAAGCCCCAAAAACATGTCGCCCTACATCAAGTGCTGTAGGCAAATCCAAACTCTCTGCCCGAAACTTCACCCAAGCTTCCATAAAGCTGATAGACAATATAAAACCTACCCAAATAAAACTCACTACAAACCCATACTTTACCAGTTTTTTCATACTTATATTTTTATATTTTTGCAGTATTCAAGAGCAGAAAACTGCCAAACCTTATTTTTATTGAGTAAAAATAACAAAAAGACGCTTTAATCTTCTTCTCTGATAAATTAATGACAAAATGAATTTTCAAACGGGTATCAAAACAAGTCGGAAGCCCCGTCTGCCAAAGAAACTAAATTGTAGAAAACCAAACCCATAGCATTACTAAACACACCTTAAAAGTGTTTCAAATAAAAAGTTTTCAACAAATGCAGTAAAGTGGGTAGAAGTGGTTGAAAGTGGTAAGGAAATTTCTTACTTTTACAAATGAAAACCAATTTTGTCAATGTTAACATTTATAGGTGATTATCCATGCAAACTAGACGCAAAGGGACGAGTCCTGCTCCCCTCTGCTTTTCGAAAGTTGCTTACAGCTTCTTCCGAAGACAGATTTGTTATGCGAAAAAATCTATATGAAGATTGTTTGGACCTTTTCCCGATATCGGAATGGAACAAACAATTAACAATGATTCGGAGCCAATTAAATCCATTCAATCGCAAACATGCGACTTTCTTAAGAGAGTTTTTTAGAGGAACTGCCGAAGTTCAAATCGATGGTAACGGACGCATCCTTATCCCTAAAAAGTTTTTTGCAGACACCAATCTTTCCGATGGGCTAACCCTTGTTGGCCAAGATGGTAAAATTGAAATCTGGGATTCAAAACAATACGAAGACTCCGGAATGAACCTAAAGGAGTTCAACCAATTGGCAAATGACATTTTTGGAAGCAATATGGCTGAATAAGCCAAGACCAATTAGAATATATTTTCAAATTTTGTAATAATCATATAACATGACATCATATCACGTACCTGTACTTTTAAACGAAAGCATCGAAGCTTTAGACATTAAACCCGACGGGATATATGTCGACTTAACCTTTGGAGGCGGCGGGCACTCTCGTGAAATCATAAAACACCTCACTACAGGGAAACTGATTGGTTTCGATCAGGATGTTGACGCCGAAAGAAACATCATCGACGACGAAAGATTCATCTTTATTCGTCACAATTTCAGATATTTCAAAAACTTCCTGAAATACATCGGCTACGAAAAGGTTGATGGGATTCTTGCGGACTTAGGCGTCTCGTCACATGAATTTGATGTGGCCGAACGAGGATTTTCATTCCGATTTGACGGGGATCTGGATATGAGAATGAATCAAAGTGCCGAATTCAATGCCGCTGACCTTCTCAACACCTATTCCTCAGACGAATTATTCAGAGTGTTCAAGTATTATGGTGAGGTTAAAAATCCGGGCAAACTCGTGCGATTAATTATAGCGCACCGTGCGGATAACGAATTCAAAACCATACAACAACTGAAAGAAGTCATCATGCCTTGTACGCCAAAATTCAAGGAACACAGATACTGGGCCCAGGTTTTCCAAGCCTTACGTATCGAAGTCAATGCTGAGATGGACGTTTTAAAGGATATGCTAAACCAGATTCCTGAAGTTCTTAAACCAAACGGCAGACTGGCCGTCATCACTTACCATTCCCTGGAAGACAGGCTGGTGAAAAATTTCATCAGAGATGGCAAATTTGCCGGAGGAGCAGAAAAAGATTTTTATGGCAAAACCAATGCACCACTCGAAGCTGTGAATCGGAAAGTTATTCTACCAAGCGAAGAAGAACTGGAACTTAATAACAGATCGAGAAGTGCCAAGCTGAGAATTGCACAACCCAGAACAAAATAAAACCGTTCAAAGCGAAAAACAATGTTTGGATTCAAGCGAAAATATAACGATTTCATTAGCCCAAAAGAAGAAATTAAAGAGACACCTTCGGGATCCTTTAAAGATATTCTTTCAGGTAGTGTCTTGTCTAAAGATGTGGTTGTACACCACCTCCCATTCATTCTTTTCATTGCAATATTGGGCATTTATTATATCAGTAACCGATATCAATCAGAAAGAGTCTATAGGGAAATGATTGGCCTTGAAAAAGAACTCAAAGAACTTCGTTTTGAATACATCACAACAGCATCCGATTTGATGTATATGAGTAAACAATCAGAGGTAGTCAAACGAGTAGAAAAAGAGGGTCTGGATTTAATTGAATCTACAGAGCCTCCAATAAAAATCTATTTAGAAAAGTAAACTGTGCAAATAAAGAACGATATCATGTGGCGAGTGGGCGTCTGTTACACTCTAATTTTACTCTTCGCATTCTGTGTGGTTGGGCGAGTTGTCTACCTGCAGGTTTTCGAAGGAGAAAAATGGAGAGGACGTGCACAATCCATCAGCAAAAAAGATATTACTGTTTATGCAAACAGAGGCGACATTTGTGCAGAAGATGGTCGCCTTTTAGCCAGTTCCATACCCTATTACGAACTGAGAATGGACTTTCAGGCTCCCGGACTAACTGATGTTGTTTTTAAAAAGAACGTCGATTCTTTAGCACTTTGCTTATCCAAATTTTTTGGAGACAAAAGCAAGTCAGCTTATCACAGAATGCTATGGGATGCCAAGTTCCACTCCAAAAAGAACCGCTACGTACTCATTAACAACAAAAAAATAAATTATAACGAACTCAAACAAATCAAAACATTCCCTCTTTTCAGACTATCTCCCAACAAAGGGGGATTAATTTGTTCGCAAGAAAACAAAAGAGTTCAGCCGCATATCAATTTAGCCACCCGAACCATAGGTTATCTAAATAAAGGGAATGGAAATGAACTTATAGGTAAAGTTGGGCTTGAAGGTTTATTTGAAAATGAACTCAAAGGGATTAATGGCATTTCCATGATGCAAAAAATGTCTGGCAAATGGCTTCCTGTCAATCAGGCTGACCCTAAGGATGGAAACGACATCATAACCACAATAGACGTCAATTTTCAAGATGTTGCTCAATCTGCCCTTCTGCAGCAATTGCAAGCATATCATGCTGACCATGGCTCTGCTATCCTTATGGAAGTTGAAACCGGTGCAATAAAAGCCATTGCAAACCTGGGGTTGAATCAGAAAACAAATACCTACGAGGAAATTTACAATTATGCCATTGGTGAAGCCACTGAACCGGGTTCTACTTTCAAGTTAGCCTCTATGATGGCTCTACTTGAGGATGGCTATGTTCAACCAGACGACTCTATTGATACAGGTAATGGTGTGCATCGTTTCTATAACGATAAAATGCGCGACTCTCATATAGGCGGCTATGGAAAAATAACGGTTCAAGAGGCCTTTGAAAAATCTTCAAATGTTGGGGTTTCAAAATTAGTCAATCAATATTATAAGGATAAACCCCGTAATTTTATCAATCGATTATATGAGTTTCGATTAAATAAACCCCTTGATTTGGACATCAAAGGTGAAGGTATACCAAAAATCAAATACCCGGGCGAAGAAGGATGGTCTGGGATTTCACTTCCATGGATGTCTATTGGCTACGAGGTACAACAAACACCTTTGCAAACTCTAAGTTTATACAATGCCATTGCTAATAATGGAAAAATGATGAAACCCATGTTCGTCCACAAAATTAAATATCATGGGAAAGTCTTAAAACATTTTGATGAAGAAGTCCTCAAAAATAGCCTTTGCTCCAGAGAAACGCTACGAAAAATCAAAAAAATGCTTGAGGGTGTTGTATTAAGAGGGACAGCAACAAATCTGAGAAATTCAAGTTATAGCATTGCAGGCAAAACGGGAACGGCTCAAATTGCAGATAAGAATAAAGGCTACGGACATAAAGTCTATCAAGCTTCTTTTGCGGGTTATTTCCCTGCAGATAACCCCAAATATTCGTGCATAGTCGTCATCAATAGTCCTGACAAAAAGAAAGGGTTTTACGGGAATCAGGTTGCTGGCCCCGTTTTTAAAACTATTGCTGATAAGGTTTATGCCATGACCTATGCCATGCATCCACCCAAGCAAGATGAACAAGAGTACGAAGTAAAAGTACCAATTTCATTGAATGGAAATAAGGAAGATCTGGATAAAGTATTCAAAGAATTAGGCGTAACCGTTGATGAAAAAGATATCTATAGCGATTGGGTTTTAACTTCGCGCCAGGATTCCATTATCAAATACAAAAACAGATCAATAAACAATCACCTTGTCCCCAATGTAAAAGGAATGGGACTGCAAGATGCCTTGTATATTTTAGAAAATGCAGGCTTAAAAGTTAAGATAAATGGATTTGGATCCGTAACAAAGCAATCACTGCGACCAGGATCTAATTTTCAGAGCGGCGATCAAATTTACATTGAACTATCCTAAACATAGATAGAAATTGTAAAAAACAAGAAAATAAGGACCGATATCATAAATAAGAAATGATTAAGATGACTAAAAAAATAACAGATCTGTTAGGATCCATAAATATAGTTGAAAGTATCGGCGATCTGGAAAGAGAGATCAACGCCATACATTTCGATTCAAGAAAAGTGGAGACAGGAGATTTCTTCATTGCACAAGTCGGTACCCAATCCGATGGTCACGATTATATAACAAAGGCTATTGAACAGGGCGCAAAAGCTATTTTATGTGAGCGTTTACCAGAGCTTACTCATCCTGATGTAAGCTATTTTAGAGTTGAAAACACATCTAAAGCCCTTTCTGTATTAGCACATAATTATTACAATCGTCCATCAGATCACCTAAAACTTGTCGGTGTAACGGGAACAAATGGCAAAACAACCATTGCCAGTTTGCTTTATGAGCTATTCAGAAAATTAGGCTACAAAGTTGGTTTACTATCTACGGTCACCAATTATATCGACTCCAAAGTCGTAAAAGCAACGCATACAACACCTGATGCCATCCAAATTTCAGCACTTTTAAATGAAATGGTTGCTGCAGGCTGCGAATATTGCTTCATGGAAGTTAGTTCACATGCTGTGGATCAGCACAGAACTGCTGATTTAAATTTCAAAGGCGGAATTTTCACAAATCTGACTCACGATCATCTTGATTACCACAAGACTTTTGATTCGTATCTAAGAGCAAAAAAAGGCTTTTTCGATCAGTTGGGCAAAACGGCATTCGCCATTACCAATGCGGATGATAAGAACGGAAAAATCATGCTGCAAAATACCAAAGCGCACAAGTTCACCTACTCAACCCGTGCCTTTGCCGACTTTAGAGCTCAAATTCTTGAAAAGCATTTCAATGGCATGCTATTGGAAATGGACGGGATTGAATTATGGACCAATTTTATTGGTGATTTTAATGCACACAACCTTTTAGCAGTTTACAGCGCGGCCCGACTTCTCGATCAATCAAAAGAAGAAGTTTTGATGAAAATGAGCGAACTCAAATCAGTAGCGGGACGTTTTGAGAGTCTGGTTTCACCCAATGGTGTGATGGCAATCGTTGACTATGCCCACACCCCCGATGCGCTGAAAAATGTTTTACAAACAATCGACCAACTCAGAACCAAAAACGAAACAGTTATTACTGTTGTTGGCGCCGGTGGCGACAGGGATAAAACCAAGCGCCCTTTGATGGGGAATGTTGCCGCCGAATATAGCGATAAGGTTATTTTGACTTCAGACAATCCACGATCAGAAGATCCTGATACAATTATTTCAGAAATGAAAGAAGGTGTTTCTGCAGACAAGCTCAGAAAAGTATTAGCCATTTCAGACAGAAAAGAGGCAATTCGCACAGCAATAATGTTAGCGCAAAAAGATGACATTATTCTTGTAGCAGGTAAAGGCCACGAAGATTATCAAGAAATTAAAGGCGTCAAATACCACTTTGACGACAAAGAAATTATAAACGAAATATTTAACCAATAAGCATGTTATACTATCTTTTCAAATACCTAAACGAACTCGATTTCCCAGGAGCAGGAATGTTTGATTATATTTCATTCCGTGCCGCATTAAGTATCATGACGTCACTATTTATTGCAACTGTTTTTGGTAAAAAAATCATTTATTACCTGCAAAAACAACAAATTGGTGAAATTGTAAGAGATCTGGGTTTAGCTGGCCAAATTGAGAAAAAAGGCACGCCTACCATGGGGGGACTTATTATATTGATCTCAATTTTAGTGCCCGTTTTGTTATTCGCTAAACTTGAAAACATTTATATCATCTTAATGATTATCACAACCGTTTGGTTGGGGCTAATTGGTTTTATAGACGACTACATTAAAGTTTTTAAGAAAGACAAGGAGGGCTTAAAAGGGCGATTTAAAATTGCAGGCCAAATTGGTTTGGGTTTAATCGTTGGCTTAACCTTATACATCAACGATGATGTTGTGATTCGTGAAAGAGCTAGTATTTATGATATTGGCACAAAAACCGAAGTCGTTGACGAAGGTTTCACCAACGATCATACCAATGCAACAGCTATGACCAAGGATATCAAGTCGACTAAAACGACCATTCCCTTCTTTAAAAACAATGAATTTGATTACGAAAGCCTTGTCCGTTTTACGGGAGAATATTCATCACTTTTTGCATGGATTCTTTTCATAATTGTTACCATTTTTATTGTAACGGCTGTATCCAATGGTGCGAATATGACTGATGGATTAGATGGCCTGGCAACCGGAACCTCAGCAATTGTTGGGGCAACGCTTGGTATTTTAGCATACGTATCCGGTCACTTGGTATATGCCAGCTACCTCAACATTATGTACATTCCTCTTTCAGGAGAACTTGTAGTTTATATTTCAGCCTTTATTGGAGCAACCATTGGTTTCCTTTGGTACAACTCTTATCCTGCTCAGGTATTTATGGGCGATACCGGAAGTTTATCATTGGGAGGTATTATTGCAGTTTTGGCAATCATTATTCACAAAGAGCTCCTTATTCCAATTCTATGCGGGATTTTTCTGGTGGAAAATGTTTCTGTTATGATGCAAGTTTCGTGGTTTAAATACACCAAAAAGAAATTCGGTGAAGGGCGACGCATTTTCAGAATGGCTCCTCTGCACCACCATTATCAGTTAAAGGGATATCCTGAAGCTAAAATTGTAACACGTTTTTGGATCATTGGTATTTTCCTTGCAGTTATCACTATTGTGACCCTTAAAATCAGATAAATGGATAGTCAGAAAAACATCGTTGTTTTAGGCGCCGGAGAAAGTGGTGTTGGAGCTGCAATTCTAGCTCAAAGCAAGGGATTCCCCGTTTTTGTTTCGGACAAAGGGCAAATTACATCAAACTATTGCAAAATCCTTAAGGAATACAATATTCCTTTCGAAGAAGGAAAACATAGTGAAGAGCTTATTTTAAATGCGAGTGAAGTCATTAAAAGTCCGGGGATTCCTGACACCGCTCCACTAATTAAAAAACTGAATGACTTGAATATTCCTGTCATTTCAGAAATTGAATTTGCAGGACGCTATTCTAATGCAAAAATGATTTGCATAACAGGTAGTAACGGTAAAACGACAACAACACTACTTCTCTATCACATGCTGAAAAAAGCAGGAATTCATGTTGGTTTAGCAGGTAATGTTGGCCACAGCCTGGCTCGTCAGGTTGCAGAAAACGATTTTAGTCACTTTGTTGTTGAATTGAGCAGTTTCCAACTGGATGGTATGAAACAGTTCAAAGCTGATATTGCTATTTTGATGAATATTACACCAGACCATTTGGATCGTTACGATTATAAAATGAAAAATTATATCGATTCAAAATTCCGAATTATTCAAAATCAAACAGAAAATGACGCCTTCATTTTCTGTCAGGATGACGAAATCATCACCAAAGAATTGGAACAAATTTCAGTTCAGGTACAAAAACATCCGTTTAGTATTTATGAATGTTTACCAAAGGGGGCTAGCCTCAAGAACGATGAATTAATTATTAAGAATGAAAACATCAATCTTAATATGAAACAAAATGAACTTTCTCTAAAAGGGAAACACAATACTTACAACTCGATGGCTGCAGGAATAGCAGGCAGCATACTGGGCATTCGCAACGAGGTGATCAGAGAAAGCTTAAGTGATTTTAAAGGCGTGGAACACCGCCTCGAAAAGCTTTCAAATGTTAATGGGGTCGATTTTATAAACGATTCAAAAGCGACCAACATCAATTCAACCTGGTATGCCCTTGAAAGTATGGATGACGAAACCGTTTGGATTGTTGGAGGGGTTGATAAAGGCAACGACTATAACGAGCTAATGGATTTAGTGAAAGAAAAGGTTAAGGCAATCGTGTGTTTAGGAATCGATAATTCCAAGATTCACCAGGCCTTTGATGGCGTTATCGAAACAATTGTAGATACAAATTCGATGCAGGATGCTGTTAAAACAGCCTTTGAAATAGCGAATGGCGAAGCAACCGTTTTATTATCGCCAGCCTGTGCCAGCTTCGATCTGTTTAAGAGTTACGAAGACAGGGGCCAACAATTTAAGGAAGAAGTGCTAAAATTATAGTTTTAAATTAGATGGGACGATTTATCAACAATTTTAAATTACAAGGCGATAAGGTCATATGGATCATCATATTTCTCCTTTCGATCATCTCGCTTTTAGTAGTCTACAGTTCAACCGGTACCCTGGCGTATAAGGTTAAAGGGGGAAATACGTCCTATTTTTTCATCAAACAATTGGTTTTACTGCTTGGGTGTTACTTTATTATTTGGGTCACCCACAAAATTCCTTATAAACATTATTCCAGCTGGGCCAATATGGGCTTGGTGGTGGCTGTAGGCATGTTATTACTGGCAAAAATAGTGGGGGTAAACTTAAATCAGGCTTCAAGATGGATTACCATCCCGGTTATTGGTTTTAACTTTCAACCTTCAGAACTCGCCAAGCTTGCCTTAATTCTATTTGTTTCAAGAATACTCTCTAAGTTTCAAACAGATAAAGAGTGTCAAAAAGAAGCCTTTTGGAAAATTATTGCTTCTATTGGTGTAGTCTGTGGCATTATCTTTCTCGATGACTTTTCCACCTCGGCCCTTTTAGGCGGCATTTGTTTGATGCTCATGTTTATCGGACGAATTTCAGCCAAATACCTGCTTGGCACTATGGGAGTGGGCTTGGGTCTAATCATTGTATTACTAATTATTGCCCCATTCCTACCCGATAGCTTTGGACGTATTCATACCGTCAGAAACAGGATTCTCAATTTTGCCAGTCCTGGTGAACAAAAAGAGGATAATGGACAAAACTATCAGGTCGATCAAGCAAAAATAGCGATTGTATCCGGTGGTATATTGGGGAAAGGACCCGGTAATAGTGATCAGCGAAACTTCTTACCTCACCCTTATTCCGATTTTATCTACGCCATCATTCTTGAAGAATGGGGCTGGGTTGGTGGCTTTGGGATTCTGGCCTTATACCTGTTTCTAATATATCGGGCAGGCTCCATAGTTCGGAAATGCGACCGGACTTTTCCGGCCTTTCTCGTCATTGGTCTCAGTTTAAGCATTGTAGCGCAAGCATTAACCAATATGGCCGTTTCGATAAATTTAATACCCGTAACAGGGCAACCCCTGCCACTGGTTAGTATGGGGGGAACCTCACTAATATTTACAAGTGCTGCCCTGGGGATGATTTTAAGTGTTAGCCGATCAGTTAAAGAACAAGACGTATTAAAGCATGCAGAAAATTAAAATAATAGTTAGCGGAGGAGGAACAGGAGGACATATCTATCCTGCAATTTCTATTGCCAATGCCTTAAAAGCTAAACAAGACGATATCGAGATTCTTTTCGTAGGTGCCGAAGGTAAAATGGAAATGGAAAAAGTTCCGGCAGCTGGTTATAAAATTGTCGGTCTTCCCATTAGAGGTTTACAACGAAATTTCAACAAAGAGAACCTGAAATTTTTCTCACGGTTATTCAAAAGTCTTCGCAAGGCAAAAAAAATTATAAAAGAGTTTAAGCCGAATGCAGTTGTTGGCGTGGGTGGCTATGCCAGTGGACCACTATTGCATGCTGCAAACAAAATGGGTATCCCGTCATTGATACAGGAACAAAATTCATATGCAGGCATCACAAATAAATTGCTCGCTAAAAAAGCCAATAAAATATGTGTGGCCTATAGCGGCATGGAGCGCTTTTTCCCTGCCGATAAGATATTGTTCACAGGAAATCCGGTGAGAAAAGACCTTGCTAAACTAGACAATTTAAAATCGGAAGCTCAGCAATTTTTCAATCTCGATCCAAACAAAAAAACACTTCTGGTTATTGGAGGCAGCTTAGGAGCAAGAACCATTAATCACAGTATTATCGAAAATATTGAGGCTTTCAGAAATGAGCCTGTTCAAGTCATTTGGCAATGTGGTAAATTCTATCATCAGGAGATGAAAGAAAAACTTGCAAAAGCTAATGTGGACAACATTCAGATTTTTGATTTTGTATCCCGAATGGATTTAGCTTATGCCTGTGCCGACCTTGTTATCTCAAGAGCGGGTGCGGGAACAATTTCAGAACTTTGTTTGGTTAAAAAGGCATGTATTCTGGTGCCATCGCCGAATGTTTCGGAAGATCATCAAACAAAAAATGCCATGGCTCTGGTTGATCAGGATGCAGCCCTAATGATTCCGGATATTGAATCAAAAAAACGATTGGTAGACGAATCCTTATTGCTATTACACGATGAATCGAAACTAGTAAAGCTTCGCGAGAATATTGCTTTGCTCGCAAAACCAAATGCCGCAGACGAAATAGCAGAAGAGATTTTAAAAATGATTAAGCAATAACTTTAGGTTTAAAAAGTTAATTTAATTCACATACAGGTAGTAATAATGAATATAGAGAATTATAAAAACATCTATTTTGTTGGGATTGGAGGCATTGGTATGAGTGCTATTGCGCGCTATTTCAAAGCTATTGGGAAAAATGTATACGGTTATGACAAAACCCAAACCTTACTTACTGGTGAATTAGAGAAAGAAGGCATCGGTATTGTTTTTAGCGATGGCATTCAACACATTCCTGAAATATATCTCAACAAAAAAGAGACACTGGTTGTCTACACACCTGCTATTCCGTCCAATCACGAACAGTTAACTTTTTTCAAAAATGAGAATTTTCTTCTGATGAAAAGAGCTCAGGTGCTGGGTTTTTTGTCTGATCCTTTAAATGGAGTTGGTATTGCCGGAACGCATGGCAAAACGACTGTATCAACTTTAACAGCTCACATATTTAAAAGTTCGGCTCTGGATTGTAACGCCTTTTTAGGTGGCATCTCAAGAAACTACAACACCAATCTGCTTCTGTCAAAAACAAGTCAGTGGGTGGTTTTAGAAGCCGATGAATTCGACCGATCTTTTCTTCAACTTCATCCTCAGATAGCCGTTGTCACATCAATGGATGCTGACCATTTGGATATCTATGGCAAGAAAGAGGAATTGGAAAAAACATTTCACGATTATGCCAGACAAATAAAAAAAGGAGGTCATTTGGTATACAAAAAAGGCCTGCCTCTAAATCCGCCTGATATCAATCTTTACTCATATTCTCTGACGGAAGAAGCCGATTTTTACGCCAAAAATCTGAAGCTGGTTCAGGGTTTATATCAATTCGATCTGGTACACCCAAAGGGTTGTATCGAAGGATTAAAACTTGCATATCCTGGTCGGATAAATGTTGAAAATGCCGTTGCCGCAAGTGCCGTTGCCCTAATATGCGGAGTCAGTCAGGATGAACTCCGACTAGCTCTGAATAATTTTAAGGGTGTTCGTCGAAGATTCGACTACCGAATTAAAACTGAGGATTTAATCTTTATTGATGACTATGCACATCATCCCAAAGAACTTTGGGAAAGTATTTCATCGGTAAAAGCCATTTATCCTGATAAAAAAATTACAGGCATATTTCAGCCTCATCTGTATACCCGAACGCGTGATTTTGCCGATGGGTTTGCAGAAAGTTTAGATCTGCTGGATGAAATTATTTTGTTGGATATTTACCCTGCAAGAGAATTACCAATTGAAGGTGTCGACTCAAATCTAATTTTAGATAAGATGACTAAGAAGGGCAGAATCTGCTCGAAAGAAGAATTAATTGAACAAATTAAACTAAGCAAAATAGAAGTATTATTAACTTTGGGAGCAGGCGATATTGACAAGCTTATTGAACCACTGGAACATGCTATGATTCAAAAAATAAAATGATAAAAAAAATCAAACCCATATTAATCACTTTGGCATTATTAGCCTATATCATTTTTACGTTTGCCTTTGTGAACAAAAAAAATGATGCTATGCTGATTACAGGTATTGATATCAATATTATTGATAGTTTAAACACTCATTTTATTTCCGATTCTGAAATCAAAAACCTTATTCTTAAAAATCATCCCAATATCATTGGCAAAAGCGCAGCAAGCATCAATAAGGAGAAATTAGAAACATTGATCAATAAAATCCCTTCGGTTAAGAATACTGAAGTTTTTAACTCTCTTTCGGGTTGCTTGCATCTTGAAATAGAACAGCGCAAGCCAATTGTACGTTTGTTAAAAGGAAAAGGCTTTTATATCGACGAAGAAGGTAAAAGAATGCCACTGTCTTCAAACTATACATCAAGGGTTTTGGTCGTCTCAGGACACATCAAAGATAAAATGATTGAGGCCGAATTAATGCCACTCGTCAATTTTATCACAAAAGATGAATTTTGGTCTTCACAAATTAACCAAATCTATGTAGATTCGAATGATGAATACATTTTAATTCCAAGAGTTGGTGGTCAAAAAATTGAACTCGGTAAGATCGACAATTTTGAAAGAAAATTTTCAAAACTTTTGGCATTATACAAAGAAGGGTTTTCAACCGTAGGTTGGAACAAATACAAAAAGATAAATTTGAAATACGAGAATCAAGTCGTATGTACAAAAAGGCAATAGGATGATCAATACAAATGAAATTATAGCGGCCATAGATATTGGAACAACCAAAATTGTTGCCATTGCGGGGAAGGTTACATCCAACGGAGAACTTCAAATACTGGGATTAGAAAAAACCAAATCAACAGGAGTTGTTAAAGGAGTAATCCAAAATATTAATCTGACCATTGAAGCAATTCGCGAAGTGGTTGAAAAATTACAAAAGAACACCAATCTTAAAATTGATAAGGCATACGTTGGTATCGCCGGGCAACATATCAGAAGTTTAAAAAACCGACAATTTAAATACATACAAAACGGATCTGAGATTATTACTCAGGAAGATATTGATACCATTCTGAAAGAAAACTTCAGAATCCCAATTCAGGTTGGCGAACAAATTCTTCATGTCATTCCACAAGATTATGTGGTTGACAAGGATAAAGGCATTACCAATCCTTTGGGAATGGCAGGGCGCAGACTTGATGGGAATTTTAATATCATTATCGGAAGAACGGCTTCAGCACGAAATATAGAGAACTGTGTAAAAGCAGTTGATGTTGAAATTGAAGAACTTGTACTGGAACCTCTGGCATCATCCCTAGCTGTATTAACACAGGAAGAAAAGGAAGCCGGAGTTGTTTTGGTTGATATAGGTGGCGGAACGACAGATATTACACTCTATTTCGATGGCGTTCTGCGTCACACGGCTGTCATTCCATTTGGTGGCGATGTGGTAACTAAGGATATTAAAGAAGGTTGCCATCTGTTACTAAAACAGGCAGAAGCCCTAAAGGTTCAATTTGGTGAAGCTGTTGAACAATTAGCTGATAGCGACAAAGTGGTCAATATTCCACAAACAGGTGGTTGGGATCCTAAGGAAATTGCATTTAAAACTGTCGCACAAATTATTCAATGCCGTATGGAAGAAATTCTGGATCGTGTGAAATACCAGATTGACATGACGCCTTATGGCGATAAGCTCGGTGCAGGAATCGTCCTTACCGGCGGAGGTGCAATGCTTAAAAATCTGGATATATTAACAAAAGAAACCCTGGGGCTGGATGTTAGAATTGGTTATCCCAATGCATCATCTATGATTAAGGTTGACGAAGCAATAAACCTTCCAATGTACGCAACCAGTATTGGTTTGCTATTGAATGGTTTAAATAAAATTCAACATAAACCCAGCGATGGTGTTGCAACCCAAACAAATACTAAAACAAGAAAAAGGGGCTTAAAGCAATTCTTTGAAACCCTTTTCGACAATTAATATGAGAATCTGAAAAAACAAATTAGTGTGGATTATGAATTCCCCTGGATATCACTATCAAATTCTAATTTCATTCATTTGTATTTATTAAAAAACACAATAAACCCTAAGTTATGATTGACGATTTACTACCTGTTGATTTCGAAGAAAAAGAAGAATCAATGATCAAAGTTATTGGTGTAGGAGGCGGTGGAAGTAACGCTGTCAATCACATGTATAAGGAAGGCATTAAAGATGTTGGTTTTGTTATCTGCAATACCGATTCACAGGCTTTAGCTGACAGTCCTATCCCTTTTAAAATACAATTGGGGAAAAGTTTGACCGAAGGTAGAGGAGCAGGCAATAAACCGGAAAAGGGCCGGCAATCAGCTATAGAAAGCATTGAAGAGGTTAATAAAATATTGGGTGAAAAAACCAAAATGGTTTTCATCACGGCTGGTATGGGAGGTGGTACCGGAACAGGCGCCGCGCCTGTTATTGCAGAACTGGCTAAAGAAAAAGATATCCTTACTGTAGGTATTGTAACGATACCTTTCTTATTTGAAGGGAAACGCCGGGTTCAACAAGCACTTGAAGGAATCGAAAATTTAGAAAAACATGTCGATGCCTTATTGATTATCAACAATGAGAAGCTCAGAAGCATGTTTGGAGACTTAAAACTCTCCGAAGCTTTTGCTCAGGCCGATAGTGTTTTGTCTATAGCTGCCAAATCGATTGCTGAAATTATCACGGTACATGGCTATGTTAATGTCGATTTTGCCGATGTTGAAACAGTGATGCGAAACTCTGGAGTTGCCATTATGGGATCTGCCAGTATAGCAGGTGAAGACAGAGCGATTAAAGCAATTAAACAAGCGCTAAATTCACCATTATTAAACAGCAACAATATTTACGGTGCCCGCAATATTCTGCTTAATATCATTTCGGGAAAAGAAGAAGCAACCATGATGGAAGTAACTGAAATCACCGAATATGTACAAGCGGTTGTTGGTAATGATGTGAATATTATATGGGGAAATGGTTATAGCGAATCCTGTCAGGATGAATTAAGCGTAACCATCATAGCTACAGGATTCTCGGATAATCCGATTCCTGAACTAAATATTCAGCCTCGACAGCATGAGCAAAATAAGGCTCCTCAACTCGAATTGATTATTGAAAACCCAGAAATGCTTGAAGCAGAAGCCAACAACTCAAAAAGAAGAACTGTAAGCCCTAAAATGAAAAGCGCAAATCAGACTGAAGTAATTGAGGATGAAGAAATCGTTGACGATTTTAAAGACAAAAAGACATTTAAGAAATCAAATGATTCCTTTGTTTCACCTGCAGCTGAGAAAGAAAAGAAAGATAAAAAATCAGGGTGGTTTAAAGATACCCTGGGCTCTCTATTCGATACAGAAGATACTTCAATGTAACTCACATATAACTAATCATTAGCTCGAATATTAAGTTAAATTTTATCTGGAAAATCAGAATAAAAAACAAGGTCGTAACTAATTAAGCGTTAAATTTGCGGCGCAAAAACGCAAAATACAATATTTTACAATCCATATCCAACAGAGGATAAATACAATAGAATTAATGAGCGAAGAATTAATGGACTTTGGCTTGGTAGAAAACGAATCTTCAATTATTAAAGTAATTGGAGTTGGTGGAGGCGGAGGCAATGCTGTTAACTACATGTTTCAGCAAGGCATCAAAGATGTTGATTTTGTCATCTGTAATACCGATGCACAAGCATTAGCAAAGAGTAATGTACCAAAAAAAATACAACTTGGCGAGTCGTTAACTGAAGGACGAGGAGCTGGTAACAAGCCTGAAAAAGGAGAACAATCAGCAATCGAGAACTTAGATGATGTAACCGATGTACTGGCTGATAATACCAAAATGGTATTTATTACAGCTGGTATGGGCGGAGGTACTGGTACAGGTGCTGCTCCCATCATTGCCAAGGCCGCAAAAGATATGAAAATCCTTACTGTTGGTATCGTAACCATTCCTTTCCGTTTTGAAGGAAGACAACGTATCAATCAGGCTATCGAAGGAATTAGAAAACTGAAAGAAAGTGTCGATTCACTTTTAGTAATTGATAACGCCAAACTTTCTGAAATATATGGCGATCTTAAATTATCTACTGCATTTTCAAAAGCTGATGATGTTTTGGCAACAGCAGCAAAAGGAATTGCTGAGATTATCACCCTACACGGTTATATCAATGTTGACTTCGAAGATGTTAAGACGGTGATGACCGATAGTGGTGTGGCTGTTATGGGATCGGCAAGTGCTGAAGGTGAAGGCCGTGCGGTAAAAGCTATTCGTGAAGCACTAACCTCTCCTCTGCTGGATAACAACGATGTGCGTGGAGCAAAATCAATTCTGCTAAATATCACATCAGGCACCGAAGAAGTAACCATGGACGAAGTCGGTGAAATTACGGATTACGTTTATGAAGCGGTAGGTGACAGTGGCAACATTATCTGGGGAACCGGCCAGGATGAAAGTTTAGGCAACAAAGTTTCTGTAACCATTATTGCGACAGGATTTGATCATGAAGAATCTGATAATCACCAATCTAAACCTCAAACTATAACAGCAACTAAACCGAATGCCTTCAAAGGAGGAAAAGGCCCGGCGAAAGTCACTGAGACACAAAAATTACAATTGGAACTGGATCCGGAAACTGAACCGGAAACCCGACTTAACGAAAAACTGGATGCCAGCAATATGAATGAAGCTGAAATTCAGGAAAATGAAGATATTCCTGCATATAAGCGTAAACAAATCAACTTGCATCGAACAGAACCGCCAAGAACTGCTAATGTGGTTCATTTCGACTTAGATGATTTCGATAATTAATCACAAATCCGTATAAAACTGGTTTTATCAGACTCGGTTTTTATACAATAAACTGATATATCATGACATTATTAGAACAAGTAAACAGCGATATAAAGGCTGCAATGAAAGCCAAAGATAAAGAAAGACTTCAGGCTTTAAGAGCTGTTAAAACAGCTTTTACACTCGAGATGACTAAGACCGGCAGCACTGAAATAGCAGATGCTGATGCTTTGAAAATCGTACAAAAACTTGCGAAACAAAGAAAGGACTCCGCAGACACCTATTCTGAAGGTGGACGTCAGGAACTCGCTGATATCGAATTAAAAGAAATGGCTTTTATCGAAGCATATCTTCCTGCACAAATCAGTGATGAAGAACTAACTGAGATTATCAAAGGATTAATTGAAAAAACGGGTGCAAGCTCAATCAAAGATATGGGTAAGGTTGTAGGAATGGCATCGAAAGAATTAGCCGGACGTGCTGATGGAAAAACCATTGCTGATAAAGTCAAATCATTGCTTGCTTAAGTAAATACGACTCTATATAAAAGAGGCTGTCAGTTCAAATTGACAGCCTCTTTTGTATATATGTGTATCGGAACGACCTACTCAACAATCTCGCCAATTAGGGTAGCAGAATTGCAACTAACTGCTTTAACTTTTACAAAATCACCAACTTTAAAATTTTTCTTTGGTAAAACAAAAGCTTTATTCTGAGAACTACGTCCGTATAATTCCTGATCTGATTTTTTTGAAACCCCCTCAATTAAAATCTCAAAGGTTTTGCCCAAATCACGCTGATTACTTTCCAATGACAACTGTCTTTGTAGCGCAATCATCTCGTCCAATCGCTTCGACTTAACATCCTCTGGGATATTATCCTTCAAGTTTTTATAAGCATATGTACCCGGGCGCTCAGAGTACTTAAACATATAAGCATAATCGTACTTAGCCCACTGCATCAAGTCTAATGTTTCCTGAAATTCTTCTTCTGTTTCGTTATGGAAGCCTACAAAAATATCAGATGTTAAACCACAATCCGGTAAATATTTACGAATGGCTTCAACACGATCCATATACCACTCGCGAGTATATTTACGACGCATATTCTTAAGCACTTCGTTACTTCCTGACTGAACAGGTAAGTGAATGCATTTACAAATATTTGAATGAGCAGCCATCACTTTCAAGGTATCATCACTCATATCTTTAGGATGCGAGGTTGCAAAACGAATACGCATATTTGGCTCAGCCTTAGCAACCATTTCCAAAAGTTCCGGAAAAGTAATCTCTGACACGGAATTCTTAAAATGATAAGAATTGACATTCTGTCCCAAAAGAGTTACTTCTTTATAGCCTTTAGATGCTAAATCATGAACCTCTTTCAGAATACTCTCAAAATTACGGCTTCTCTCCCTTCCTCTGGTATAAGGAACAATGCAATAGGTACAGAAATTGTTGCATCCACGCATAATCGAAACAAAACCTGAAATAGCAGTCTCATCAATACGGGAAGGACAAATATCTTTATAGGTCTCAGTCAACGACAAATCAATATTAATAGCCTTTTCGCCTTGTTCAGCTTTCTTTACCAATAAAGGCAGGTCCATATAAGCATCCGGACCAACAACTATATTCACGTTCTTCTCCTGCTCAAAAAGTTTCTCACCCAAACGCTCAGCCATACAACCAATAACGCCTACCAAGAGTTTTGGATTTTTCTTTTTCAACTCACTAAAACCTTGAACCCTACCCCGAACTCTTTGTTCAGCGTTTTCACGCACCGAACATGTATTTACCAAAATCACATCTGCCTCAGTTCTATCTTCGGTTCTCTCAAAACCATCGTGTTCCATAATAGCAGCCACGACTTCACTATCGGCAACATTCATTTGACAACCATAGGTTTCCATGAATAATTTCTTATTGCTTTTGCTCATTGTCTTTTCCAATTATCCTTAAATCCCTCAATATGACCGAAGGAATGTTATTGTTTTTTTATAACGTGCAAAGATAGATCTTATTAGCTGAATGACAATTGGAGAAGTCTAAAATATCCTGATATAGACTCAGTAAACACAAGCATTCAAGCAAAAAAATAAACACTTCGTGTACTTTTATACGGATTGGCTCTTTGTTTCTTAAAGAAGTCAATATAAAATTCCGATATTTAGGCCGTAATTGACTTTATTGAGTTCAAATCAGCTTTTTATTGATCACAATAAATCACAACTAAGCTATATTTTTAGAATTATACCAAAATGCAAGACCAATCAAAATCTCAGGATTTTCAAAAGATAGATCTCAAACAAGTATTTGCCAGTAAAAGCGAGAAAGTTGCCCGACTAATTCCTGGTTTCATCATATCTTATTTAAAACGCATTATCCACCAGGATGAACTGAATGATTTTCTTTCCAGAAACCATCAGAAACAAGGTATTGACTTCTCTCAAGCGGTTTTAGATGAATTATCAATTACCTACGAAATTAATGGACTCGAAAAACTTGACAAGAACAAACGTTACCTTTTGGTCGCCAATCACCCGCTTGGAGGGCCTGATGGACTAATCCTTATCAGCATTTTTGGAAAACATTTCAAAACCATTCGCTTTTTAGTAAACGATATTCTGATGAATATTAAAAACATGGGCAATGTTTTTGTTCCTATCAATAAGCATGGTGGTCAGGCAAAGGAAGCTGCTACAATTATTGAATCGGCTTACGAATCTGATTCTACCATCTTAACCTTTCCGGCTGGCTTAGTCTCCAGAAAACAAAAAGGGACAATTAAAGATCTGGAATGGAAAAAGAGCTTTATTGTAAAAGCAAAAAAACATCAGCGCGATATTGTTCCAATTCATATCAGTGGTCGAAACTCAAATTTCTTTTACAATCTAGCCAATCTCAGAAAGTTTATGGGGCTTAAAGCCAATATTGAAATGCTCTATCTTGTGAATGAATTATTCAAACAAAGAGGAAAACAATTTAAAATTACAATTGGTGAGCCTATTCCATATACAAATATTGATAGTAGCTTAACCCCAAACCAGTGGGCTGAAGCAATAAAGAAACAATGTTACGATCTTGCCGATTAATTATTTTTAATCACAAATCCACAAGATGCATTATATTTGTCCGAATTTAAGTCTATTCTCATAGTCAATCAATAAAAATAACTATGGTGATTTCCTTATTTTCACTTATATTGCTTTAAATACACCACAAACGAATTTCTTTATTCTTAGTTTAAGAATTGAAACATCGTCACCAAATTAAAAGAAAACAGATGAAAGAGATTATCCCTCCAGTAGATAGAGAGCTTCTTGAAAAAGAACTCACCGAGGATAGATTTGTAAGAAAAACCAATAAGGGATCGAACGAAATTTATTGCTTTACACATCACGATTCGCCAAATTTAATGCGTGAAGTGGGACGTTTACGAGAAATTACATTTAGAAAAGCAGGTGGTGGAACAGGCAAAGAAACCGATATCGATCATTACGATCTGGACGAAAAACCTTATCATCAGCTTATTGTTTGGGATCCCAGTGCAAAAGAAATTTTAGGAGGTTATCGCTATATTATTTGTAAAGACGCTCATAAAAATAAACAAGGTGATTATTTATTGGCAACTTCAAGACTTTTTGACTTCTCTGATGAATTCAAAACTGAGTATATCCCTAATATGATTGAATTGGGCCGTTCATTTGTTCAGCCAGAATACCAATCAATTCTAAAAGGCAGAAAGAGTCTTTATGCACTTGATAACTTATGGGATGGACTAGGAGCCCTAATTGTTGAGTATCCTGAGATCAAATATTTCTTCGGGAAAGTGACGATGTACCCTCATTTCAACACTGAGGCTCGTAATCATATTCTATATTTCATGAACCGCATGTTCAATGATCCAGATAATCTTGCCTGGCCATTAAATCCGCTAAAAACAAACACGGACACTGCTGCAATGGATGCCACCTACAATGGGGTTGATTTTAAAGAAAACTACAAGATATTATCCAGAATTGTTCGTGAAAACGGCGCCAACATTCCGCCTCTGATTAATGCCTATATGGGTTTATCTCCATCGATGAGAAGCTTTGGAACAGCGGTAAATACTCACTTTGGTGATGTTGAAGAAACAGGTATCATGATTACGATTGAGGATGTTTATGAAAATAAAGTTGAGCGCCATATCTCTTCTTATCTAAACTTCTTGAAAATTCGTTTACCAAGAACAAAGTTCCATTTGTTCAAGAAAAAACATTAAGCAATTCAGCTTGCTCAAAAAAAAAAGTCATCCTTGTGGATGACTTTTTTTTTTTGAAAATTGGTGACATCTTAAAAATCCACCAATCAACTTATAGCTTAATAGGCTCTTCTGGTATTTCCTTCCACATAGTTGATGAATGAGGTGTTCACCACCTTGTTTCCTCCAGGCGTTGGATAATCTCCGGTAAAATACCAATCTCCATTATTTTCAGGGCAAGCGGCGTGTAAATTATCAACCGATTGGAAAACAATTTTCACCTCAGCGTGCATATCATCCGGAGTTAACTGTTCCGATATTTTATCTGAAATTTCTTCCGGTGTAAATGGTTTGTAAATTTCAGTCACGTAATTCATAACCTCTTCCTTAGGCAAGTTCTCCTGAGCCTTACATTTCTGATAAACCTCATCGATAATATGCGCCATATTTCGCTCTTTAAGCAAAGCAATTGCCGCATTAAAAGCACAGAAATCGCCCATTCGGGTCATATCGATACCATAACAGTCCGGATAACGAATCTGCGGTGCCGATGATACAACCACAATTTTCTTTGGATGTAATCGATCTAAGATTCTTAAGATACTTTTCTTAAGAGTTGTACCGCGAACAATTGAATCGTCAATAATAACCAAGTTATCAACATCGTTACGAACAATACCATAAGTCACATCATAAACATGGCCAACCAAGTCATCACGACCTTCATCGCCTGAAATAAACGTTCGAAGCTTCACATCTTTTACGGCAATTTTCTCAACGCGAGGCTCTACAGAAATAATCTCTTGTAGCTTTTCTTCAGTCCACTCCCCATTTAGGTCATGAATCTTTCGCATTTTATCTTCCTGCAAGTGATTACGAACGCCTTCCATCATCCCGTAGAAAGCTGTTTCAGCTGTATTAGGAATAAATGAAAAAACCGAATTTGCAATATCATGATCGATACTATCAAGGATAGCTGGCGTTAATAATTGACCGAGTTTTTTTCTCTCTAAATATATATCCTTATCCGATCCTCTTGAGAAATAAATTCGTTCAAATGAACAAGATCTTCTTTTCTGTGGAACACGAACAGGAACTTCTGACACATCACCATTTTTACGAATGATAACACCATTTCCCGGTTCAATTTCCTTAATATCTTTAGCTCTGACATTTAAAGCAGTTTGAATCACCGGACGTTCCGAAGCAACCACCACAATCTCATCATCCTGATAATAGTAAGCTGGACGAATACCCCATGGATCACGCATTACAAAGGAATCTCCATGACCGAACATACCTGCAATAGCATAACCACCATCCCAGTCACGCGACGCACTCGCCAGTACCTTTTGTACATCAAGATTCTCTTCGATAAGAGGAGAAATAGCTTGAGAGCTGTAACCTTCGTTTTTATATTGTCTGAATTTAAGTTGATTTTCTTCATCAAGATAATGACCAACTTTCTCAAGAATTGTAACGGTATCTGTATAATCGCTTGGGCTTTGACCTAATGATACCAATAAATTAAACAACTCATCTACATTAGTCAGATTGAAATTACCTGCCAATACCAAGTTACGAGAACGCCAGTTATTTTCACGCTTAACCGGATGAACGAAATCGATACTATTACGACCAAAAGTTCCGTAACGAAGATGACCTAAATAAACCTCACCAGCAAAAGGAACGTTTTCTTTTGCCCATTTCGCATCTTCAAATTTTTCAGGATTAGTTGCTCGTACAGTTGCTAAATCGCCGTATATACTATCGAATACATCTTTGATAGGCTGATTCCCATTTGAACGATGGCGATGAATATATTTTGTACCTGGCTGTTGATCGATTTTTATACTTGCGGCCCCTGCTCCTTCTTGTCCTCTGTTATGCTGCTTCTCCATCAAAAGACAAAGCTTTTGAATTCCGTATTGCCAAGTCCCATACTTTTCCTGATAATACTCAAGTGGTTTGCGCAAACGGACCAAAGCTATTCCGCACTCGTGTTTAAGTTGATCACTCATTTCGATTTATTATAATGGTTATTTAGTACTTTCTTTTTACTCTTGTAAAAGGCAAAATTACAATTTATTAATAAAAAAAACCGCTTAGAATTACCCAAGCAGTTTAATATTATTCTATTTCGTCAATCACATTTTTTTGTTCCAACTCAAGATCAACTAAATTTATTTGATCCTTCACTAGATAACAATAAGGATATAATTTCACACACTGTTTATACAAATACATCGCTTCGAATTTATTCCTAAAGTTGCCAATACGCACTCTGAAATCCGGAGCTTGATATTTTACATACACCTTTTCTTCAGGAAATCGTTCTTCTAAATCCTGACGAATGGAAAAAGCCTTTTCACGATCACGTCCTCCACCTGAGAAAACCTGAATTCGATATCCCTGAAATCCGGGCAACTCTGAATTCTCTGCCCGATCGATTTTAAGCAGATCATCTATACGATAATCCTCAACAATTCTTACTTTACCCTGTCCCTCATTATCCAATCTCAATCTCTCAATAAATTCTACATTCCCTTTATAGAATTGTATCTTTTTCACATGCATAGTATCCTGAACTTGCTGATCAAGAGAATCGAGGCTCTGAGTTGTTTCATATGTTTGTGCATTCAGAGATGACAGACAAAAAACAAATACTAAGCTAAGTAAATAAAAAGGATACTTCATTTGATATGTATTTTTCCAAAACTAATTCCTATCCTATTCATTCAATCCAACAGATATATCATACAAATACAACTGATTATCAAGACCTTTTAGATTTCCAGAATAGATTCCAAAAATAATCAAAAATATCTAGCTTCAAATATAATTTAACGATTGATAAGATTTCTCTTTTACATCGTTAAAAAACACAAAAACAAAGCACCCTTAGAACACAACATATCAAGCAAATACAAACGAAACACTAATAGGAATTAACCTGATACTGAAAGAAAAAAAATACATGAACCAAGTTATTACTTAATATCTGAGAAAAGCTAATCAGCATAACTCTGGGCAGGACACAGAAAAAGAAAAAGGATGGTAACCACAACCATCCTTTCTTCTAACTATTAACCAAAATTTGAAGATGAATACCAAGAATTCAGTCTTCGGGAGCAAAAATAAGATCTTGAAATTAAATTCAACATTATAATTGTGAAAAATAAGCTAAAATGTCCTATAACATATTATCAATCAAGACAGGCTACTGGAACGCAAATATCTATTTATAATAATACACCTCATGAATAAATAAATATTGACTCGTAAATATTGATAGGTTAATAACAACACGTGGTCATTTATTAATCTTAGAAACAAAGCCTTTCACACAAAAACTATAAAAATTTCATTAATCATATATACTTTAAGGCTTTCTTGCTCCGTTAAAGATTGTTAAGCATGAATTAGCTCATTAGTATTTTTCTATATTTGTATCAATGAGAACGGATTTTTATTTGAATATCAATAAGAAATTCATTTTTAGTTTCCACTAAATCCCAGTCTATAAGAGGGACAGAAAGTCAGAATTACATTTATGAGCAAAAAATACATATGGTTAGTAACAATCGTTTTAGCGATATCATTATGCGGTCTAATCTTTATTCAGATCAAGTACTACCAGTCTACAGCAAAAATTAAAGAAGACCAGTTTATACTTACAGTAAGTAAAGCGCTCGACCAGGTTGTTGATGAATTGGAATCTGATGACGAAGCTCAAAGTATTCTCGAAGGCAGTAGCAGCAATCAACCGACAAATGGTGTCAACAGAAAGAAAAAAATTAATGGTTACGGTTACAAAATCGATTTCCCACTGAACCCTGGTCAACACCCAACTGCTGAAGTCAGTTACTATCAGGAGAACAAAATCCTTTACAAAAAAGAAACCGAACTGAATGCCAAAAGCTTCAGTGAACTGATGAAGAAAGTTCAGGACCCACAATCCCTGTTCTCGGTTATGGGAAATCAATTTCAAACATCCCGAATGGCCACTCATATGGCTCGTTCAAACATGCCACTGAAAGAACGAATTGACCTGAATTCAATCCAGAAACTGATTAAAGAAAAGTTAAAAAATAATGGAATTAAATTAGATTTTGAATTTGCAGTAAAATCAGATAATAACCTATTTGTAAAGAAATCAAAAGACTATTTTAACTATAACCATCTTGAGAAATATTCCAAGCAATTATTTCCAAACGATTTATTTAAAAACTCACATTATTTATACATCTTTTTCCCAGGATTACATAAATACATTCTAAGGTCGTACACCATGCTATTTCCTTCATTGATTTTATCAATGATTTTGATTTTATGCTGTGCCTTTACGATCTTCATCATATTCAGACAGAAGCGTTTATCTAAAATAAAGAATGACTTCATCAACAATATGACGCATGAGTTTAAAACGCCTATTTCAACCATTTCGTTAGCCTCTCAGATGCTTAGAGATAGCTCGGTAACTACAACAGCCGAAAGCATCAATCATATGGCTAAAATCATCAACGATGAAAGCAGAAGATTAAGTTATCAGGTTGAAAAAGTCTTACAAATGGCTATCTTTAACGAAGGACGTTTGAAACTAAAATTAAAAGCAGTTAATGTTCATAAGATAATTGAAAATCTTATGCCTAACTTCACGATTAGAGTTGAAGATCGAAAAGGAAACACTTACCAGCATCTTGATGCCAGAGAGGATCTTGTAATGCTGGATGAGGTTCATATAGGTAATCTTCTTTCAAATTTACTTGACAATGCCATAAAATATAGTAAAGATGCTCCGGAAATAAGCATCAGTACAAGGAACAAAGACAAAGGAATTGTGATATCTGTTACCGATAATGGTATTGGCATATCAAAAGAAGATCAAAAAATGGTTTTCGAACGTTTTTATAGAGTACACACAGGAAATGTTCACGATGTAAAAGGCTTTGGACTAGGCTTATCCTATGTGAAACGAATTGCTGATGCACACGGTGGATACGCCAGTGTAGAAAGTAGCCTTGGAAAGGGCACAAAATTTGAAGTATACCTGCCATTTAAAAAATAGACATTATGGAAAAAGAAATAAAAGTCTTATTGGCTGAAGATGATACAAATCTCGGCCTTCTTCTTAAAGAATATTTAGTAGCTAAGGGCTACAACACGACCTTATGCGAAGATGGAGATAAGGCATACGATGCATTTTTAAAAAACCCTTTTGATATTGGTATCTTCGATGTGATGATGCCACATCGTGATGGCTTCACTCTGGCTAAAGATATTCGATTAATCAACTCTGAAATTCCGATTATCTTTCTTACTGCAAAATCAATGAAAGATGATGTATTGGAAGGGTTCAAATTGGGTGCTGACGATTATATGACCAAACCATTTAGTATGGAAGAACTTTTGGTTCGGATTGAGGCTGTCCTTAGAAGAGCTGGTGGCATACATGAGAACAAACAGGAAGAATTCAAATTAGGTCGGTTCCTTTTCGATTCGAAGAAGCAATTGTTGCACGATGGCGAAAAAGCAATCAAGTTAACAACTAAAGAATCAGAACTCCTTAAACTCCTTTGCAATAATGCCAATGAAGTATTGGAGCGTAATTTTGCCCTTAAAACTATCTGGCTCGACGACAATTATTTTAACGCTCGAAGCATGGATGTTTACATTACAAAACTCCGCAAACATCTTAAGCCGGAAACAGATATCGAAATTATTAACGTACATGGTAAAGGATATAAGCTGATCATGTAAGGTTCAAAATATAATTCCACTAAAAATCCTCTCTGCTAATGCTGTGAGGATTTTTTTTCGACCATGCTACTATAAAAATAGTAATACCGTTTGTTACTTAATCTTTTTCTACTATATTTGTAGTAGATTCAAAATCTATAATTGCAATTAAAAATAAGAGTACAGCTATGAAACAAATGACGAAAGCAGAAGAACAAGTGATGCAGATATTGTGGGATCTGAAAGAAAGCAATGTGAGAAGTATTGTGGATAGATTTGATACCCCAAAACCTGCTTACACAACTGTGGCAACAGTCTTAAAAGTTCTGGAGAAGAAAGGTTTCGTAACTAAGATCCCACAAGGGAAAACTCACTTATTCCTCCCTCAAATAACAAAAGAAGAATATTCCGGACATCAAATGGGGAGCTTATTAAAAGACTATTTTAATGGGTCATTTTCAAAAATGGCTTCCTTTTTTGCAAAAGAAAACAACTTAAGTATTTCTGATTTGGAGGAGATGATTGAAATAACAAAGAAGGAAATCAATAAAGATAAATAACATGAACGACCTATATATTTATCTGCTTAAATCATCAGCTGCTTTAGCTTTATTTTATGGGGTTTATCATTTCTTTTTACAAGATGAAAAATTCTATAAAGGGATCCGTTTTTATCTGGCCTCTTCTTTGCTAATGGCATTTATATTACCCTTGGTTAAGATGGATTTTGCAATTGCCAATTCTGCAGGTAATTCAAATATTGTTTTACTGCTAAACGCAATCAATTTAAGCAGTAAAACAAGTGAATCAACAGGTTTATTAGAGAACTTCTCTTCATCACAATTATTCACAGGGCTTTACGTTTTAATTTGTTTCATCTTAATTCTAAGATCTGTTATCAGAATTTGCAAAACCCAGAGGGTTATAAAAAACAATCCCAAAGATGAATTTGAAGGACAAGAATTAATAAAAGTTGATGAGGATACACCAAATTTCTCATTCCTTGGGAAAATTGTAATAAACAATAAAAACCTAAATACTGAATCATTTAGAAATATTATAGCACACGAAAAAGTACATGTGGAACAAAAGCATTGGATCGATCTGCTTTTGGTGGAATTAACAACAATCGTATTGTGGTTTAATCCCTTTGTCTGGCTCTTTGAGCGCGCTATAAAACAAACGCATGAATTATTAGCTGATGAAGGGGTTATTGCGCAAGGCTGCAACATCGGACAATATCAGGCGAGTATTTTAAACCAAATAATGGGGGTTGAAGTGATGGGCCTGGCCAATAACTTCAATTGCTCTATTACTAAAAAACGAATGATAATGATGACGAAAACCAATACATCAAAAAACAGGATGTTAAGACTCCTGTTTATAATACCGGCAATTGCGATTGCATTAACACTAAATTTAAAGTGTACATCAGAAAATGAAAAGCCAGTTGAAGAAGAACTTATCACAATTTCAAAAGGGGATCAGACCACAATTAAATCAGATATTGTAAATGGTGAACAAATTTTTGCAGTATGCGAAGAAATGCCCCAATTCCCGGGAGGAGAAAAAGCACTACAAACTTGGATCTCACAAAATGTGAAATACCCTGCTGAAGCACAAAAAAACAGTATTGAAGGTCGTGTTTTCATCAGCTTTGTAGTTAATAAAGATGGTGCTGTTAAAGATGTAAAAATAGCAAGAGGAGCATCACCATCATTAGATGCAGAAGGTCTTCGTGTTGTAAGTGCTATGCCTAAATGGACACCAGGCAAACAAAGAGGTGAAGCAGTCAGCGTACAATACACAGTACCTATCAACTTTGCTTTAAAATAAAAAGGATTTATACCTTTTAAGTATGTAAAAAAAGCTCTCAGGTTGTTGTCCTGAGAGCTTTTTGTTTATTTATTATTTCTAGCTTTTTCCATTATGACGTCCTGCACAGGGCGTTTCTCAATTTTAGAATCCAACCACGAGATCAGATCGAGATATAGAAAGGCTCTCTTTTCGAATGGATCGTCTACCCATTTCATTAAATCCCGCCTCGATTTTATAAATTCTTCTTTCAACTGATCAGGACTGATACCACTTAAGCGTCGGATAAAGCGAAGAATGTATTTTTGTACCTCTTGCAAGTCTTCCATCTTCGCCAAAAATCGATACGTCGATCTGATTTGGTAATCCAGATGATCGGTATGCTCCAATTCATAATGGCTGATCAGGTTCAAAATACGGGCAAAACAATGAATATCAGACCTCAGAGAGGTATCTTTTTCCTCAATAATTCGATTCAGGTATTTAATCGCCTCACGGTATTCGCCACAACCAAAATAAAGACAAGCTATTTTATAATAGAAAACCAAATTTCGATGTTTATCCAAACTGTATTTATTGGCTTCGATAAAGCTCTCAATTTTGGGAACAATTGCGATCCCGGTCTTGAACTGCCCCTCCATAAAATACTGATTAATTTGGTGCATAAAGAAAAACTGTTCCTGCAAAATACAAAGATTGGAGTTAGCCTTCACCTGTTCGACATCTTCAAGATTCTTAAGAATTTTTAAGTTCTTCTTAAACTTACTTAAATGATTGGTGTAGAATAAAGCGACCAAAACATTATTCAGAGCTTTCAGATACAAATCACACTGGCTGGTGATCATATCGGGATTCATCTGAAATAAATCGACCCATTTTTGTGCGTACTTATAACACATCAAAAAATCCTGAATGATCAGATAGTACCAAACATAGGACTGATAGAGATACAGCTTTTCGTAGAAACTCAATTTCGTCAGATCCACCGATCGAATATTGGCATTAAAAAACTCACTCACCATCAGAAGATCCTTATCGTTTCGAGCATAGCCAACCTTAAGGTATAAAGCATACAAACGAATAGACATATTAGAAAAATATATGATCCCTCCCATCTCCTGGTTAAGCCCTTTCGACTCAGAGGTGATCTCATCTGCTCTGGTCTCCATACTTTTAGTAATATATTGAGATTCAATCAATTTTTCGAATTCAACAATCTCCAGATGCAGCAATTTTCGCTCATATTTCTCAGCCAGAGTCTTACTTTTTTCCAACATTCGCAAGCTTTGTTGATACAAACCTTTATTGTATAAAACCTTAGCATGATCAATCTGCTCACGAATACTAATCGAAATATCATGATTCACTTGCGTGAGTCGCAAACTCGTTAACAATTGCTTGTAAAGATGCGCTTTCAGGTTGGGAAGTTGCGACAACTTTATATCCTTTGCCCGTTTAGTAATGAGTTCCTCCTTATACGTCTCCATCTTATCGATAGAGTCGAAAACTTGTATGAATTTACTCTCTTTTCCGCTCCCTATCCGATTGGCATAAAGTTTAAAATTCCTCTTTTCCGACTTAGTCATCGATTTTATAAGCTGAAACAAGGGTTCAATTTGATGCTTAGACATAGTAGTTTTTTTTCTGTATCTAACTAATAAACAAGTGATTTATCGCACAAACGAACTTTGAACTTCGGAAATAATCAATAAAAGTGATTTTCCAGAGCCTAAGCTATGTGCTACATTCATGTCGATTTTCAAATTAACACAGTCAGCAACATAGGATATGCGTTCAAATGTAATAAAATTCGGCAAACCTGTTTTAACGAATGAGATTGAATCTAATTCAATCAATACGAGTCAAAAACAATCTCTTCATAAAATGATCTTAGACAAACTATCCGGCATCCTAAATCAGGATATCGATAAAGGACTAAGATTGATTGAACAATTGATTAGTAAAGAAGAAATGGATGTTTTCAGATCAGAATTGGAATTAAAATTCTCATCAAAACAGACAACTGAATATCAAACTGTCAACTACAACAGACGTCTCAAAACTCTAAGATCTTGTTTCGAGGGGCTTTCTGCAGACAGTATCTTATAACTTATTTAAAATATCAATAAATCGACTTTTCCAATTTATATCTTGATGAAATAATAGCTAAAAGTCAATCAAATACTGTGTATCAGAAATTGAAAAAACGATTTAATGATGCAATCAACCGAAACAGTTTTCCCTCTGTTTTTGTTGTTTAACTAGTAACCAAATCTGAAGAAAACTAAGTCGTGAGGAAAGTGAACAAATCGCTTCGTAGGGTCATGTTAGATACGATTGTGAACCATCCCTTTGTTAGAATTAGTAGTTTATTTCTGAAGCAGAAAACACTTCTCCGATCACTTAGCTTCTTCAAGATTTAATAATATCAGAATCCCAATCGTAAGAATAGACGCACCGAAAAAGGTGTGGTTTTTTCGTTTATACTCAAAATCGTTTCCTGGCCTATTTTAACCTGCTCTGAGTCGAAATAATTAAGATTTTCTCTATCGAACACATTTAGAAACATCACCCCAAACTCAGTTTTAAATTTCTTAGGCTTCATTTTATAGATGATAGAAGCATCCAGTCGACTATAATCCTGTTCTGACACAATCGTGTTTTGCAAGTCATCATAGGATGGGAAACCTGAACCCCATATATAATTCACAGAACAATAAAACCGCCCAATATTAACCAAACCTGCAAACTTCAGTTCATGAGTTTGATCGTGAAGAGCCCTTTGGAACGTTTGGACTTTCCCATACTCAAACTTCTCTTCGGTTCTCCCAAGCGTATAAGCCAACCAAAATGCATGTTTATTTATCGTCTTCTTTAAATACAAATCGAGCCCATAGGTCTGACTTTTACCTATTGTAATTCCCTCAACGCTTCTATTTCTAAAATAACGCGTGTGTCCTTTTGTGTATTTCTGATAAGCTTCCAAACTTATAGTAAAATCATCCTTGTGATAGGACGTCCCCAAAACCAGATGCTGAGAATTTAAAACAGGAATGATTTCATTATCTGCTCCAACCCAAAATTCGCGGCGATTTCCTTCATCATCCAAAATAATACTGCGACTCATAAATTGCCTGTAAATGCCCCAGGCTGAATTTACCGAAACAGTCTCAGAAAACTTGTAACTCAACGATAGCCGAGGATCAACATACAATTGATTGATTAAAGTTGGATAGCTTAAGTTTACCCCAATTTGAGCCGTTAAATCTTTATTCAAAGAAATCTTATTCTGCAAAAATCCACTGAGTCTCCCAAAATCCGAATCATAGTTCATGGTACTCACATCAAGAGAATCTTCAGAATACTCAATTTTATTATACAAATAGGTCATTCCTGTCTGAACAAGAATCTTTTTCGTGAGATTAAAATCGTGTCTTAATCCGGCTTTGTATTCCACAATATTTGTATTCCGATCATCCTTACGACGGATTTCAGTCAACTGATTTCTTAATCTGGAAACTTCAACTAAATTATTGTACGAAGATGTTAATCCTGAACTCGTAAGAAACAGTTCACTTCGTCCTCCCTTATTCCATTGCATATTGTACGAAACTGAAGCCCCAAACTGCTCTGAATCTTCATTTTTACTTTTTTTAATTTGATCATTTCGGCCATCATTAAAATGATAATCATATTCATTCGTTCCACGAAGCAAACTCACTTGAAAACTATTCCCATTATCCCCTGAATAAGAATATTTTAAATTCACATCCCTGAATTGATATTCCGGAACCAAACTAAGATTGGTCGCTCCCCGTGAATTATTTTGAGAATTAAGCCCCAGGGGTTCCACCGACTCATTTTCATACAAATTGTAATAAGTCTGTCGATATGCTGCAATTAATGACGATTTTTTACTCAAAGGGTATTCAAATGAAGCGTTAGCAGTCACATTACTCAAAATCAAATTAAAAACGGGTTTAATTTTACTCCCATTCTTACCTGTGATATTCACAAAACCTCCAACTCGCCCATCATAACGTGCATCGTAGCCTCCCTTTTCAACATCGATATACTTAGCCATAAGCGGATTGATATCCCCAATATCCTGATAAGAATTTTTCAGCCCCCAAAGCGTTATTTTATCAAAGAGAACCTGAGTTTCACCGTTATAGGATCCCCAAATAATCACACGATCAGATTGTTCATTTGAGGCTGCAATGCCGGGTTGCATTCGCAAAAGCTCAAACACGGAATTATCACCATTACCCGGCAAAAAATTTACAATCTTATGATTCAGACTGATATTACCCGCTTCATTTCCAATCTTTATAAAATTCTGAACCATCCTATCTGACACCAGTATCTCAGGTAAATCAGTCTGTGCAGGTTGAAGATAAAGCTTATGACTCTGCTTCGTATTTAAAACAGTATCCAAAATAAAATAGCCAAGATGCGAAGCCTGCAAATGTAAATTTTTATCTTCATCTGAAGTGAAAGAAAAACCACCACTCATATCGCTCACCTGGGGGATCTCATTTATAGACAAATGTGAATAAGGCAAGCTTTCATTGGTCTCAATATCGTAGAGATAACCTTTAAGATTATATTTCTTTTTTCTCTTATCTGCATAAATAAGAAAAATCCCATCCGTGTACTGATAGGCAAGTGAAGTATTTTTTAATAAGAATTTTATCGCTTCTTCAAGTTTGGGGAAAGTTCTCGATGCCGTAATTATAAATTCAGAGAGTAGCTCATCATCAAAAGAAAATTGCACATCATACCTCTCTCTTAAATCAATTAAAACTTGATTCAAAGTTTGTTGTTTCGCCTGAACCCTTATTTCTTGTGAATATGACCTTAGACTGATAGCGAAAACAAAACAGAGTAGAATGATGATTTTTAATCTCACTGGGTTTGTTTTGGACGAACAATAAATTTCTTTGATGAAACTTTCGAATATTCTAATCCTAAAGGTAAACAAACCCAATTCAATATTTCATCAACTGAATCGCCTTTTTTGAAGTTACCAGTGTAGGATATTTTCGATAAATCTTTTCTTACAATTCGAATATCATATTGCAATTCTATCTCCTCAAAAACTTGCTGAATAGGCGTACCTGTAAAGAAAAAGATATGATCTCGCCACATGGTTTTTTCTTTGATATTTATGCCTTTTTCCAATTCAATTTGACCATTTCTATTGATTGAGGCATAATCTTTAGGGTACAAAACCACTTCATCCTGAGTGAAATTTGAGAGGACCTTAACTTTCCCGGTAAAACAGGTTACTTTATAAGTATTCTTACGGGTGTAGATATTAAAACTCGTCCCTAGGATCTGAGTGGAGCCATACCGCGATATGATATCAAAACGATTCCCTTTACTAATATTAAAAAATGCCTCTCCTTCGAATTTCACTTCCCGTGAAAATTGCCACCAATAGGGATGATAAGTTAAACTTGAGTTGGCATTAAGCTCTACACGGCTTTCATCAGGCAGTAAAACAGACAAATGCTCACCCTTGGGACAATATTGGGTTTCGGTATAAAAACGCATAAAAGCAGCACTAGCTATTACAAGCATCAGACTTGCAGCAATCGAATACATCACCCACAAAGACCTGGTTTTCTTCACAGAAGTCTGAGTCTTCTCTATCTCAGAAATCATCTCAGCCCAAACCTCATCTTTCGATTTTGAATAAGGCAATTCAATCTCTGGTAATGAGTTTAATAACTCCTCATCAGAATAGTTGTCCATATTTTTAAAATCAAAACTCATGAATCTGTTTATCGGTGATTAAATAGTTACTCATAAATGCTTTCATTTTTCAATGCTTCTTTCAAAAACTGCAAGGCATGTTTCATTCTTTTTTCAACCGCTTTTACTGAAAGATTTAATCTTTCTGCGATTTCAAAATATTTAAAGCCTTCAGTCCGACTCATTAAAAAAACAATTCTTTGTTTTTCAGACAGCTGGCTTAAGGCCAGCTCATATTTATTCCTCAACTCTTTATACTGCAAAATTTCTTCCGGTGATTCCATTTTATCATTTCGCTTCGCATTTGCAACATAATTTTGAGCCACAACATCCTTTCTATATCGACTGATAAAAAAATCGTTTGCTATTTTATATAACAAGGCTTTAGTTGGAGGCTCTTTAAAACTTTTACGCTTTTCCCACACCCGCATAAAACACTCTTGTGCAATATCAGTTGCCAAGTCTGAATCACCCGATCGGAAATACAAATAGTTTCGTATCGCATCGAAATAGGTATCGAAAAGATATTTAAAATGGTCTTGATTCAAAACAGCGTAGAAATGGTTCCCTTAAAAATAGCTTATTTTTTACAATAAGCTTTAATCAATTTATTTTCTTAAAGTTGGAATAGCAATTAGCCAACTGGCCAACTACTATTCCAATGATCACCCCAAATTATTATTTTCTACCATGTCGATGATTTCCCAACGTAATTTCCTGTTCCCCGTCAGCTGTCGTTTTCACCGCAATATTATCACATGTTCCATCCCCAAAATCAACGCGGGCAAACTCATCTCCATTCTGAGAATAAACCACAATACCACTTACGATATATTTACATGTTCCCAATCGAAGAAGGTAATCGTCAATTTCCTTTTTAAACTCATTATTCTCGGTATCCACATAAACATCTTGTCCTGAGATATGAATTTTATCATCAGCTCTATCGTAGCTGGTATCAAAGCCTTCAACCCATTCCTTGGTTTTATTACCAACACATGACACTTCTGTATTATCTGCAAAAGTAAAATTCAGATCATAAGTATGTTCAAATTTTACTAACACACCTGTTTCACCTGTGAATACAACCTTTTTATACCCCTCAATTCCAATTGAATCAACCATGAAATTTTGATAAGTCATTTCACGCATAGCACCATCGGTTCCCTGAGGTGCCGAAATTATAATGGTAATAATCCCACTAATAAGCCGACCGTTTCTAAGTTCAATTCCATCACCATAGTCAATCGTAATTGTCTTGGGAAAACCATTATTTTCACCTTCAACAACCGTTACCTCAGGCCCTTCATCATTATTGTAACAACGCCACCTGTAATAAAGCTCAGTATAGTTTCTTTGGCAATATTCATTACCACCATCTTTTGTCGAGCTCTCAACAAAAGAGAACATATCACTTTCGTAATCAGCTTCCGTCATCACATTTGCAATTGCAACTTCAGTATCAACAACTGCTGCCACATCGGTAATACTTATTTCATCTTCTCCAATAAGTTTCACATTGTCATCCGCTTTATCGCATGATGTAAACGCAAAAGCTATTCCTAATAAAAAAACAAATAATAACTTTTTCATGATTATAGATTTTTATGGGTTTAACTCATTTTATTAACCTTAGAATGTTTCGTCATTCAAGCTTTTGTATATGTACCGTATCAATCTGGTTTTACCCTACCTTTTTATCCCAAAAAAAAATCATTTTTTAAGAAAACTTAGAGATGTAATACGCCTATCTGTAGAAATTCTCAAACAGCCATCAGGCTTTTTAAGACCTTCATCAACAGCATTTGTACGTTAAAGGAAATCAACATTTTTTTGGGTTACTTTTCCTCTTTATAGAGAATTAATAGGATGACAGGAATTATATCATGTTGATTAAAAAAGAAAGATAAGTGAAGGAAAGGAAGTTAAAAAAAGCCCAAATTTATTCCGTTTGGGGCTTCAGCATTATTGCTGCAGGAGGAATAGTACAATTTTTTTCAGAGAACAATGGCTATGCATTGTTAATATTAGGATCAAGTATATGCTTAATTGCATTAATAAAAGCCATCAGGAATTTTTAAGTAGAAACTCACAATTTCTTGCCAATAATGAAGATATTACCCCTATTCAGTATTGGCAAGAACAAACTAAGATTTAATTTTTCAGAGGGAACAACGTTCTTATCACAAACATTTCATTATCCATTCTCAAAAAAAACAAAAAGATAAATCTCCATCATTAAGAATACCCTTCAAATAGAAAATAAACCTCTAAGTTATCTGATATAAGTTTAATTACTAAACCCTTACCTATCTTGTCTAATCCAAGGAATTGAATATCTTTGTAGAT
Organism: Ancylomarina salipaludis; assembly: GCF_004122035.1. Lineage (GTDB taxonomy): Bacteria > Bacteroidota > Bacteroidia > Bacteroidales > Marinifilaceae > Ancylomarina > Ancylomarina salipaludis. Next base: position 24,414 of record NZ_SAXA01000014.1, on the reverse strand, counting down.
TGATTAAGAAGCTCCGTATAGTAGTTGAATCTGTCATAAAACGATAGGAGTCTCAAGCATTATTTAATTGATTTTTGAAGATGAAAAACATACGTAATTTTTGCATAATAGCCCATATCGACCACGGGAAAAGCACACTTGCCGACCGCTTGTTACAAGTAACTGAAACTGTTAGCGAACGCCAGCAGCAAGCGCAAGTTCTTGACGATATGGATTTGGAACGTGAACGTGGCATCACCATTAAAAGTCACGCCATTCAGATGGATTATAACACGAATGGTGAAGATTATGTATTAAACCTAATTGACACCCCAGGTCACGTCGATTTCTCTTATGAAGTTTCCAGATCGATTGCTGCCTGTGAAGGTGCCTTATTAATTGTTGATTCTACTCAAGGGATACAGGCACAAACCATCTCAAATCTCTATTTAGCAATTGAGCAGGATTTGGAAATTATCCCTGTCCTGAATAAAATTGATTTGCCAAATGCCAATCCTGAAGATGTAAAAGATCAGATTGTTGACCTTCTGGGTTGCGACAGAGACGAGATTTTATCCGCGAGTGGAAAAACTGGAGAGGGTGTTCCTGAAATCTTAGAAGCTATTGTTGACAGAGTTCCTGCACCAAGTGGCGATAAAAAAGCACCTTTGCAAGCCTTAATCTTCGATTCAACATACAATGCTTTTCGTGGCATCATCACTTATATTCGAATAATGAATGGTGAAATTCGAAAAGGTGATATGGTGAAATTCCTGAATACCGATAAAGAATATTACGCTGATGAAGTTGGAGTTTTACGCTTGGAACGAGAACCTCGCAAAATCTTGAGTACGGGAGATGTTGGTTATATTATTTTAGGTATCAAAACATCTACTGAAGTTAAAGTCGGTGAAACCATTACAAATAAAGAAAACCCTTGCGATAAAGCTATTGAAGGGTTCGAAGAGGTGAAACCTATGGTGTTTGCAGGTGTTTATCCTATTGATAGTGAGGATTATGAAGACTTACGTGCCTCAATGGAAAAATTAAAACTTAATGATGCTTCGCTGACATTTGAACCAGAATCATCATTGGCACTGGGTTTTGGTTTCCGTTGTGGTTTCCTTGGTCTGCTTCATATGGAAATTATTCAAGAACGTCTGGATCGTGAATTTGGAATGAATGTTATCACAACCGTACCTAACGTATCTTATATTGCTCATACTAAAAAAGGTGATGTTTTCGAAATGCATAACCCATCGGATATGCCGGATCCAAATTCTTTGGATTTTATCGAAGAGCCTTTTATTCGAGCCCAAATCATCACAAAATCTGAATTTGTTGGTTCATTGATGACCCTTTGTATGTCAAAGCGTGGGATGATGACCAATCAGCAATATCTAACGAGTGACCGTGTTGAATTGACTTACGAAATGCCTCTGGGCGAGATTGTATTCGATTTCTACGATAAACTTAAGAGTATTTCAAAAGGTTACGCATCGTTTGACTACTTCCAAATTGGTTTTAAAGCAGCCAAATTGGTGAAGTTAGACATCCTTTTAAATGGAGAAGGTGTTGATGCCTTATCAACTCTAATTCACTTTGACAATGCGCAATCTTTCGGACGAAGAATGTGTGAAAAGCTGAAAGAGCTCATTCCACGTCAGCAATTTGACATTGCTATTCAAGGGGCAATTGGTGCTAAAATTATCTCCAGAGAGACAGTTAAAGCCGTTCGTAAGGATGTAACCGCGAAATGTTATGGTGGTGATATCACACGTAAACGTAAGCTGCTTGAGAAACAAAAGAAAGGTAAGAAAAAGATGAAACAAGTAGGTAATGTGGAAGTCCCACAAAAAGCCTTCCTGGCAGTTTTAAAATTAGACTAAACCAGGCTATTCTTAGCAATATATTTAAACCCTTCGATTTTTCGAAGGGTTTTTTATTTGACATCGCTCTGGATAAATATTCCATCTAACCTTAAGTTTTCCTTAACTCTTTTTAGCCAAAACTTAACGCCTTTTAAATATGACGACCTTTAATTTTGGAAGTAGATATTTAATCAAAACTCAATTTTAATCATTATGAAACGATTAGCACTCTTACTTTTAATAATGGGATTCATTTTATTCAGTTCACAGAACACCAATGCACAAGAAAATAAAACGAAAAAGGAAGCCAAAGTTAAAGTTCATATTAATAAAGATGGGAAATCTGTAAAATTCGACACCATCATTCATGATTTCAAAGACCAAAAAGAAATCATGAAGATTATCAAATCAAGAAACATTCCCGACTCATTGCTTAAGAATTTCGAAGGTGAAGACCTAATATGGGTATCGGATGACAAAGATTCACACGACAAACACAAAGTCATCATCAAAGAATTTTTAGATTGTGACTCAATGGAGCATTCAAAAATGAAACGCAGCATCTGCAAACATGTAAAAGTAATTTTTGAAGATGATGATATCGATATAGACAAGGATATGAAAATAATTCACATCAATTCAAAATCAAACAATAAAGTCACCTATGATGGCAAAGAAGAAGTCGAGATTGAAATCAATGATACCAACAGGGATGTGAAAAAAACGATCAAGAAAAAAAGGTTCAGAAAAAAGAAAAGTAATTGATTAAAACCCTAAAACACAAAAGAGGATGATAGCTAACTATCATCCTCTTTTGCTCTGCGAGCAGAATAAAATTTAACTACAAACTATGCTGTAGCTACCAAAGGTTCCTCAAGGCGCAATAAAGCTTCTTTTGCTGCCATTTGCTGAGCCTCCTTCTTAGAAGCACCAATTCCTTTCCCCATCATGTTTTTTTCAACCTCAACCTCTGAAATAAATACAGGCAATTTCATCTCCTGATCTAATCCATCTTCTCGAGTATCAAAAACAACATCTTTCTTATTTTTTTGAGCCCACTCAATTAGCTTACTCTTAAAATTTGTTTCCACAGTAACAACTTCTTCGATGTTAATGAAGTTACGAAAGATTTTATCTTCAATAAAAGTTTTAGTCACAATATAGCCTTGATCAAGATAAATAGCTCCAACCAAAGCTTCGAATGCATCACCATAAATATGTTTGTTATTATTTAGATTTACATTCGACATAACCTGTTTATTCAACCCTATCTTAAGCGCTAATCTGTTTAAAGATTCACGACTTACAATCTTAGATCGAATTTGAGTAAGAAACCCCTCACTCTTATTGGGAAAGTATTTGTACAAGATATCAGCTGTAACAGATCCCAGTATGGCATCACCTAAGAATTCAAGACGTTCATTATTCATAGGAGCTCCATCCTTAGTTGGAATAGATGCTGATTTATGCACCAACGCAAGTTCGTACAATTCAAGTTTATTGGGAACAAATCCCAAAAGATCAAAAGACAATCCATAAAACTCCCTCTTTGGCAAGAATCGAAGTTTTATGGATTGAATAATAGACTTAATCACAAATTATTCAGTAAATGATTTAAGAATTACTGAAGCATTGTGTCCACCGAAACCAAACGTGTTGCTTAAAGCGGCTCTGATTTCGCGCTTCTGAGCTGTGTGTAGAGTTAAGTTTAGTTTTTCGTCAATTTCAGGATCTTGTTCTCTGTGATTGATCGTTGGCGGTACAGTAGAGTTTGTGATTGCCAAAATACTGGCAATAGCTTCAACTGAACCGGCAGCCCCCAAGAGGTGACCTGTCATTGATTTTGTGGAACTAATGTTCATTTTATAAGCATGCTCCCCAAAAACGGATTGTACTGCTCTCAATTCTGGAATATCCCCTACCGGAGTTGATGTTCCATGAACATTGATATAATCCAAATCTTCTGGTTTCATGTTTGCGTCGTTCAATGCCATTTTCATCGCATTGATGGCACCACGTCCTTCAGGATGTGTTGCAGTCAAGTGATAAGCATCACCAGACATGCCTCCACCAACAACTTCAGCATAAATCTTTGCTCCACGCTTTTTAGCGTGTTCATATTCTTCTAGAATAAGAGCTCCTGCACCTTCTCCCATTACAAAACCATCACGGGTTTTACAGAATGGACGAGATGCTTCTTTATACTCATCGTTGTTCGTTGATAAGGCCTGCATTGAGTTGAATCCACCCACTCCTGCTTCATTAATTGAAGCTTCTGAACCACCTGAAATAAAGATATCAGCTTTACCCATACGGATATAGTTCATTGCATCAATCATAGCGTGAGTGGAAGAAGCACATGCAGAAACTGTACCGTAGTTCGGTCCCTGGAAACCATATTTCATAGAAATATGACCTGCAGCAATATCAGAGATCATCTTAGGAATAAAAAAAGGAGAGAAACGAGGAGTTCCGTCCCCGTTTGCATATCCTGTAACTTCATCTAAGAAAGTCTTAATACCGCCAATTCCAGAACCCCAAATAACTCCGGCTCTTGTTAAATCTTCCGCCTCCAAATCGAAACCCGCATCCTCAATGGCTTCTTTAACAGCTACTAAAGCAAACTGTGTATAGACATCAAGTTTACGAACTTCTTTGCGATCGAAATGCGCCATCGGATCGAAATTTTTAACTTCGCAAGCAAACTGAGTCTTGAATTTTGAAGCATCAAAATGAGTGATTTTATCTGAACCACTCACTCCATTCTTCAAATTCTCCCAATATTCGGCAATGTTATTACCAATTGGGTTAATGGTTCCAAGACCAGTTACTACTACTCTTCTAAGTTCCATAAAAAAGGTTCTGGGTTAATTAATTACTTAGCGTTTTCTTCGATATAAGAAATAGCGGCACCTACAGTCCCGATGTTCTCAGCTTGATCATCTGGAATAGCGATGTTAAATTCTTTTTCGAATTCCATGATTAACTCAACAGTATCCAATGAATCAGCTCCTAGGTCGTTAGTGAAGCTAGCTTCAACAGCAACTTCTGTTTCATCAACACCTAATTTGTCAACAATGATTGCTTTTACTCTAGATGCAATATCAGACATAACTTTAAAATTTTAGATTAATATTTAAAAAACTAATTAATTTCTAACTCTGCAAAGAAATAAATATAGATTATAAAATCAAACTTATTTCCACATAGTTGGTCGCAAAGATAATCCTTTTTCTCTCTCATGTGAAAGGTTTTTCCATTAAATTCACACTCTCAAAATGTTAATCACTGATAATCAAACAAATACACTCTCTGTAAATTACTCCAACAAAAGACATTAAGCCCATAATTATTAAGGGAATAAGCATAAACTCCTGAATAATAAGTAAAACAAGTCCAAACTTTCAAAATATAGCATTGTATTAAAATTGATGATAATCAACAGAGTATAAATTTATTTATTCATTAACTTTGCGGGCATAAATACCAAACAACTAGCATGAAAAGAATTGCCATTTTTGCTTCCGGCTCAGGAAGTAACGCTGAAAATATCGCTCATTATTTCGAATCAAATCCTGAAGTTGAAATATCAATTATTCTAAGCAACAAGACAGATGCCTTTGTTCTGGAAAGAGCAAAAAAACTCAATATCCCGAGTCAAACCTTCACCCGAAATGACTTTTATGAGACAGACTCCATTGTTAATTTATTGAAAGAAAAACAAATTGATCTGATTGTATTAGCAGGTTTTTTATGGCTTGTACCTGATTCACTTATAAAGGCATATTCTGATGCTATTATTAATATTCACCCGGCTCTTCTTCCCAATTATGGTGGGAAAGGTATGTATGGCATGAATGTTCACAAGGCCATTATTGCTAACAAAGAAAAAGAAAGCGGTATAACTATTCATGTGGTCAATGAAAAATACGATGATGGGGAAACAATTCTTCAGGCAAAATGCCAAATCGAAGAAAATGACACCGCAGAAGATCTTGCCAACAAAATTCATGAATTGGAATATGAATACTTCCCTCGTGCCGTTGAAGAATATCTGGACAAGATTAAAAAATAGTTTTAATTCCATATATCAAAAATGGGAGATTGTTTTAAGTCAAACAATCTCCCATTTATATTTTGCCTCTTTATCTATTAATTCATTATCTGCATACTAGAGTCAGAAATAACCTCTTCTTTGGCCAATCTTACTTGATAACCCAATTCCACTAGCAGCTGATTTTTGATTTTATTATAAGCCTCAATATTTTGTTCTGAAACCGGAGCCACAGGAGGCGATTGCATTTTTAATGGATTAATAGCCATACCATTTTTATGCACTCTGAAATCCAAATGAGGGCCAGTGGCTAAACCACTTGCTCCAACATATCCAATTATCTGTCCCTGTTTCACATGTGAACCAACACCAACATTCTTCCCAAAGCGTGAAAAATGCATATATGTGGTAGAATAAACGGAATTGTGCTTTATTTTAAGGTAGCGACCGCCTCCATTTTTTTGATTCCCTTTTTTAACCACAATCCCATCGCCAATAGACATTACAGGTGTTCCTGTTGGAGCTGCATAATCGACACCATGATGCGGGCGAAAACGCTTAAGAACAGGATGATATCGATTATTCGAAAAAGCGGAACTGATTCTTGAATAATGCAGAGGTGCTTTCAAGAAAGCTTTCTGTAAGCTTCTGCCTTCTTCATCAAAATAACCAACTTTCTCTCCATCCTTAAAAGCAATTGCATAGTTATCCGAGTTGTGATGAACGAAATTTGCAGCAATAACATCGATCTGATGTATCGACTCTCCATCTATCATTTCTTCATCGTAAATAACATGAAATTCATCACCCTTACCTATCCCGAAGAAATCAATTGTCCAGGCATATATATCTGACAATTTCATTGAGAGCAAAGGATCGGCATTGGCATCAACCATTGCATTCCACAACGAAGACTCAATCTTACCCTTTACCTGTTTACGAACTTTCGTAATTTCCTTCTGTCCCTTATAAACCTGAACCGTATCTCTTAAGTCAAAAACAATATACTCTTTAGATGTATTCTCATAAATAAAATATTCAGCAGTCTTTAAACTATCTTTTGTAAAAAGCATAGCATATTTTCGACCTGCCTTTATCTTACGAACATTAAAAACCTTTTTGGCCTTTTCTTGAATTTCATAAATACGTTTGGACGAAACCTTATATTGATCTAAAATTACCGAAAGTGTCTGATTGCGCTTCACCTTATAATCTTCAAGAAGAAAATCATCAATAGGGAAACCATATTTGTAATTGATTTCCTGATTCTGAACAGAATCAATTAAAACAGGAGTGGCCTTGTCAGCAGGAGTTAATTCAATCTCAGTTCTGTTCTTCAAAAAAAACAAGCCTGCAAGAATCAAAACCGGGATAATTAGGTATTGCACCTTTAGGAAACGCTTCATAAAATACTTAAATCTTCAAAATGGAACTTTGGTCGGATTTCTTCTTCATATCGGCTAATCATCCTCACAATTCTAATCTATTTGCCGACATCGTCGCCGAAGTTAAGATTTATTACATGCTGATACAAATTGCCGGGTAGTAGATTCGTCTACTACCCGGCAATTTTAACATTATTAAACCTATCTGCCACTGCTTTTTAAAGAAGCTGCATTATTTTATTTTATCAAACCCCTGGCCATAGACTCCCATTACTGATCCCATAGAAATAAATGCATCAGGGTCAACAATTTTAACCATTTTCAAAATTGCTTGTGAATCTTTTTTCTTAGCCAAAAGCATCAGAACTTTAACTTCTTCCTGAGAGTAGCCCCCTTTAGCTTGAAGCTCTGTCAGGCCTAAATCAAGTTTAAAAACAACTTCATTTCTAATCTCATCGTATTTCTTCGTGAAGATAAAAATCTGAACAGATTGCTTACTCCCCTCGATCACCATATCAACACAATAAGCGCTCACGCCCATAGCAACAAAACCATAAACAACTTGCTCAATCGAATTTGACAGAAAATAAGATGATGAAATAATAATTAAATCCAATGTCAGAAGAAGCTGTCCCGGACTGTAATTTCGATATTTATTTATCATCATGGCAATAATATCGGTTCCCCCGGTACTACCACCCTGTGACAAAATAATACCAGCACTTGCTCCGGCCAAAATACCTCCAATTATTGCACACATGAAACGATCACTAACCAAGGGTTCTGTAATAATTGATTGCAAAAGCCACAAAAAGAATGATAGTACAAAAGTTGCAAAAATGGTTTTTATACCAAAACCAAAGCCCAAAACCCTCATAGCCATAACAAGTAGTAAGCCATTGATAATAAAAACAGAATATCCTACTTTGAAACCTGTCGCAAAATAGATAATGGTTGCAATACCACTCACCCCTCCCCCAACAATTTCAGATGGTATTAAAAAACCTGTCCAGCCAATAGATCCAATAAAAAGTCCTATTGCGATAATAAAATACGACTTAAACTGCTTGGTAAAATCTAGAATCTTTGTCATGATATAATTTTAGAATCATTTTCCCTATTGGGATTTTTTTTCGGGCACAAAGCTAGTAAGAATTTACTTATGCACGAATTTCTTCGAAGCCAGAACCATAAACTCCCATAACCGATGCCATTGATATAAATGCATCCGGATCAAAATGTTTAACCAACTTAAAGACTTGAGGCGTTTCGTGTTTACGTACAACCACCATTAGTATTTTTCTATTTTCTTTTGAATACCAACCAACGCTATCAATTACAGAAATCCCGCGATTAAGACTCGCTGCAATTTCATTGGCAATTTTCTCATGCTCGTTAGTAATGATAAACATCTGTGCGGACTGCTTGGCTCCACTGATCACCATATCAATAGCATAAGATGCAATTCCCATTGAAACATAGCCATAAACAATAGTAGGAACATCTCCAAAAACCAGATAAGAAGACGCTATAATAAATACATCGAAATACAAAATAATACGTCCCGGACTTATGTTTTTATACTTATTTATAATCATGGCGATGATGTCGGTTCCCCCGCTACTACCGCCTTGAGAAATCGTAATTCCGACTCCGGCACCTCCAAGTATTCCACCAATAATAGCAGCCATAAATTTATCATCGACTAAAGGTACCGTAAATATTTTTTGTTGAAAACTAAGAAAAACCGAGCCCAACAAGATGGCATAAATAGTTTTCGCACCAAATTTAGGTCCCAAAATCTTTAAGGCAATTATTATGAGAAAACAATTGATGATAAAATACGACACCCCTACAGGTATCGTTTTTCCTGAACCGTAAAAGATTAAAGTCCCAATACCACTCACGCCACCACCAATAATCTCTGAAGGGATTAAAAATGCTGTCCAACCAAAACTATAAATTGCCAATCCTAATGCAATGATAAAATAGGATTTCAATTCCGAGGTGTTCAATTTCATTTTCTTAATTATTACTTTTAAAAGCTTGTGTTTCTAATTGATAGATAAATAAAAAAGCTTTAGTTTCATTGAGTAGTCAATGTAACTAAAGCTTTTCTTAATATAAGTTATTAGCTTCCTGTCTAGACTACTATGTTTATAATTTTTTTAGGAACGATAATCACCTTTTTAGGCGTTTTACCATCGATCCACTTTTGGGCCTGTTCACAAGTCATTACTGCCTGCTCAATTTCATCTTTACTCAGACTCAACGAAAGTTCCAGCTTAAATCTCATTTTACCATTAAATGAAACCGGATATGAATGTACATCTTCTTCCAAATACGATTCATTTAATACTGGGAAAGTTGCATCTGTAATGCTATTTTCATTTCCACACAGTGCCCATAATTCCTCTGTTATATGTGGTGCAAAAGGCGCTAAAAGAGCAAGTAACTCTTCCAAAATATCTTTCTTATTACACTTAATACTACTCAGTTCGTTCACACAAATCATAAAGGCTGATACCGATGTATTGAATGAGAATCGTTCAATATCATCCTGAATTTTCTTTATTGACTTATGCAGAATTTTATACTCAGCTTTAGTTGGTGCATCAGTAGAAATACAGAATTCGTTCTGGTCATTATGGAACAAGCGCCACAACTTCTTCAAAAATTTATGAACACCATCTATTCCATTCGTATCCCACGGTTTTGAAGCTTCCAAGGGGCCCAAGAACATCTCATACAAACGAAGTGTATCCGCACCATATTCTTCAACAATCACATCAGGATTAACCACATTAAACATCGACTTCGACATTTTCTCTACAGCCCATCCACAAATGTATTTACCATCTTCCAAAACAAATTCAGCATCAGCATACTCCGGCATCCAATTTTTGAAAGCTTCAATATCTAAAACATCATTTTTCACAATGTTTACATCAACATGAATTTGGGTTGTGTCATAATCTTTTCTAAGACCATAAGACACATACTTATTGGTATTCTTAATACGATATACAAAGTTTGAACGACCTTGAATCATACCTTGATTGATTAATTTTCTGAAAGGCTCATCCTTACAAACCTTACCGATATCGAAAAGGAATTTATTCCAGAAACGAGAATAAATCAAATGACCTGTTGCATGTTCGGTACCCCCAATATACAAATCAACATCTTGCCAATATTCATTTACTTCCTCAGAAACCAAGGCTTCCTGATTTCGAGGATCCATATAACGCAAATAATATGCAGATGAACCTGCAAAACCAGGCATAGTATTCAACTCAATTGGGTAGCCATCTTCTGTTGTCCAGTTTTCCGCACGTCCCAATGGAGGTTCACCTGTTTCTGTTGGTAAATACTTATCAACTTCCGGTAACTCAAGAGGCAACTTATCAAGGTCCATCATTTGTGGCATACCATCCTTAAAATATACAGGGAATGGTTCACCCCAATAACGCTGGCGTGAAAAAATCGCATCACGCAAACGGAAATTAACTTTACACTTACCTAAACCTCTTTCTTCAATTTCGTTGTTCACTTTTACAATGGCGTCTTTAACATCCAATCCATTCATAAAATCAGAATTGATCATTTCGCCAGACTTCGCATCATAAGAACCATCGCTTAAATCGCCACCTGAAACCACAGGCACAATCGGTAAATCGAAATGCTTGGCAAAAGCATAATCACGACTATCGTGAGCAGGAACGGCCATAATAGCACCCGTTCCATATCCAGCCAATACGTAATCACTTACCCAAACAGGAATTGCCTCACCTGTAAATGGATGTATCGCATATGAGCCTGTAAATTCACCACTAACTGTCTTAACATCGGCCATACGTTCTCTTTCGGTACGCTTTTTAGTGGCTGCAATATAGGCTGCAATCTTTTCTTTATATTCAGGTGTGGTTAGTTGATCAACTAGTTCGCTTTCCGGAGCCAAAACCATGAAACTCACACCAAAAATTGTGTCGGGACGAGTTGTGAAAATTGTCATCACAACTTCAGAATCCTTCACCTGAAAATCCATCTCAGCACCTTCGGAACGACCGATCCAGTTACGCTGGATTTCTTTCAATGAATCCGTCCACTCCAACTTCTCCATATCTTCAAGCAAACGCTTGGCATAAGCAGATACTCTTAAAGACCATTGACGCATTTTTTTCTGCTCAACAGGATGCCCTCCTCTAACAGACAGACCTTCTTTAATTTCATCGTTGGCAAGTACAGTACCCAATTTAGGACACCAGTTAACCATTGTGTCAGCCAAATAAGCCAAACGGTAATTTAACAGAATACCATCTTGCTCCTTTTCTGACAAAGAATTCCACTCATCAGCAGTAAAGATATCTTCCTGAGATGTCGCGGCATCAACATTGGCATTCCCATTTATCTTAAACTCTTCAACCAAATCAGAAATCGCCTCAGCTTTTTGCGTTTTATTATTGAAATAGTGCTTGAACATTTCGACAAACGCCCATTGTGTCCACTTGTAATATTCAGGATCACAAGTACGCACCTCTCTATCCCAATCATAAGAGAAACCAATCTTATCTAATTGCTCACGGTATCTTTTAATATTTACTTCAGTAGTAATAGCAGGATGCTGACCCGTTTGAATGGCATATTGCTCAGCTGGTAAACCATAAGCATCGTATCCCATTGGGTGCAACACATTAAATCCTTTTAAACGCTTATAGCGAGAATAAATATCAGAAGCAATATAGCCAAGTGGGTGACCAACATGCAAACCCGCTCCGGATGGGTAGGGAAACATATCGAGCACATAAAATTTTGGTCTACTTGTATCAACATCAACTTTATAAGTCTTGTTATCTACCCAAAACTTCTGCCACTTCTTTTCTATTTCTTTAAAATTGTATTCCATGTTCAATAGCTAAATAGATATGAATCCCGAATTTAATCGGGTTTAGGCCGCACTAAAAATCTAGACAACCCCTCTCTTTCAATCTGATTGATAAATAAATAATATGAATTTCAAAGATTCCAGCAATTAAAATACATCACCAATACCCAAGAAAATCCAACTCTTCATTAAGGCGCAAAATTAGTAAAAGTTTGAAATAAATGAGGACTTTATTTTAGGAAAGAGAAATTATTAAAAATTGTCTATTAGAGCTTTAGCATATCTTCACAATATTTTAAAAATTTACAACTGAAGCAAGAGCACTTTTTAAACAAATAATTAGATTTATTTTCTAAATTTGTGTTCGAATTGGCTCCATAGTTCAGCTGAATAGAACGTCAGATTCCGGTTCTGAAGGTCATGGGTTTGAATCCCATTGGAGTCACAAATAAAGCCCGAAGCAGATACTTCGGGCTTTTTCTTTTTCCACTGTTTGCAAAAGAAAGCAAAAAAAAAAGGAGTCCGACATGGACTCCTTTTAATTATATATAGAATAATAAATTATTCTGCAGTTTGTCTGGTTGAATAATTCAACTTAAGTGAACTTGCTTTTCTAAGCTCCTGCTTAATATCAGTTACAATACCCATTTTAGTGTATTGATCAACTTTCAATGAAGTAGTCAACTTATTACGCAATTCTTCTTTTCTTGATTCACGTTCTGAAGCAATAAAAGCTTGAATATCTTCAACTGTTGCAAATTGGTCGTTCAACTGAATACGAGGCTCAGTTCCGAAAGTTTTCTGAAACTTTCTCATAGGTACACCCACATAGATGTTACTTACAAGATCCTTTTTCTCCAATTTTGTTACCTCTTTCGCTTCAGGAACCATAATATCTACATTCAAGTCAACTTCTCGCATGGTTGTTGCAACCATAAAGAAGAATAACAACATAAATACGATATCAGGAAGAGAAGCTGTTGATATGGCCGGTAAGTCTTTTTTACCGTCTTTTCTAAACTTTGACATTATTTACCTCCTGTATTTCTTGGTTCTGCTTCAGAAATCTGTACAGGGATATATTTTCTAACTGCATCTTGCTGATCTTCAGTAAGCTCGTCATATTTTTTACCCCATTTCTGCATTGCCTTCTCATCTTTCAACTCACGAGAAGCCGCTGCAAGTTCATCCTGAACGCGAATATAAGTTGCGTATTGTGTTCCACGGTCGTTCTGTAACGAAATCAACCCTTTTGAAACCATCACGTCCCCAAAGTAGGGTACAGTTTTAAGGCTTTTTTCAGGAAGATTTTCTTTGTTTGCAGGATTCAGAAAGAATTCTTTAGTCTTATCACGCAATTGTGAAATACTTAGAACTTCTCCGTTTACCAACAACTCATTGTTACGGTTCACCAAAATGGACAAAACATTACGTTTCTTGACCTTAACATCTGGCTCTTGAGTCTCATTCTCTGGAATCGGTGGCAACTTTTTGTAGATACCAGTATCCACATCCATTGTAGTTGTCACCAAGAAGAAAATAAGCAACAAGAAAGCGATATCGGCCATCGAACTCGAATTTATCTCTGGTGTTTTTCTTGCCATAATATTATTTCTTAAGGTTTACGATTCGAATTAAATCGAATCATTGTCTTAGCGTAATTTTCTTAATGCCTCAGTCACGACGATTGAAACGATAGCACCTACACCTAAAATATACATGGTATAAAGAACTGTATCTGCAAATTTCAACGAACCTTCATTATTATCTCCTCCTGTGTAACCAGGTAAGTTCAATAAAGTTCCATCAGATAAAGAATATGCTATCAAGATAATTACTCCAAGACCTGCAAGTCCAATCAAACCCTTAATTGCTCCCTTAGGATCAGATATAATCTGTAAAACAGGGAATAGAATTGACAAGCCAACAGTGATATAGAATAATGCCTTAGCCCAATAAATCAACGAATCAGTATAAACCGGAGTTGGATATGCTGCATTTGGCACCTCTCCACCAAAGTAAAACATGGCTACAAAAACAACTGTAAGACCAAGCATTACATAGGTAAGAATATTTAAATATTTACTCAATGTATTTGACATAGTCGGAAATTATTTTTTCAAGTTGTATTTTACTAAGATATCAAGAAGAGAAATAGATGCATCTTCCATGTTGTTTACAATACTATCAATTTTAGCAGTACAGTAGTTATAGAATACCTGAAGAATCATCGCTACGATCAAACCAGATACAGTTGTAATCAAAGCAACTTTAATACCACCAGCTACAGCAGCAGGAGAGATAGTACCCATAGACTGAATTGAGTCAAACGCACCAATCATACCGATTACTGTACCCATGAAACCCAACATAGGAGCAAGACCGATCATCAATGAAATCCAAGAAAGACCTTTCTCTAAAAGACCCATTTGAACAGAACCGTAAGCAATTACTGATTTCTCAACAACCTCTACACCTTCATCAATACGATCAAGACCTTGATAGAAGATACTAGCGATAGGTCCGCGAGTTTCTCTACAAACTTCCTTAGCAGCTTCAACACCACCATTATTCAAAGCTTCTTCTAAATTAGTAAGTAACTTCTTAGTATTTGTAGTTGACATATTCAAGTAAATGATTCTCTCAATTGAAAGAGCCAAACCTAAAATAAGAGTCAACAATACAAAACTCATAAACATCGCACCACCCTGGATGAATTGTCTCTTTACTTCAGCGTGAAATGAAGTACTCTCTACTTCTTCATCAGCAACTGGAGCTACTTCTTCTACAGCTGTTTCCTGTGCTGCAACTTCCTCAGTATTTTGATCCTGAGTATCTACGGTAGCTTCGGTAGTTTGAGCTGTCTCATCTTGAGCAACTACATTAAATGATGCTCCAAAATTCAGCATCCCGATAACTGCTATAAATGCAAATAACTTTTTCATAGTCTGTTTTTCAAATTTTAATTAACGAAATTATTTTTTACAAAATTAAACGGTTACTTTTCTAAAATTGATTAACAATAATCAACTGTTTTTTCTTTTTAAAGAACATGCCAAAACCTCTTATATTATCTATATCTCACTCCTATTCTTATGTAATCTAAGCTGATTTTAACAGTGCACCAAATTACAAAAAAAAAGTGAAAAACAAATTTTCTATTGGCATAATTCACCTTTGATGGACTTATTTAAAAAGAATTTTATCTTATCTGAATCAAGCTGCTGTCCAAGTAAAAACATCAGCTTGGTAATAGCGGCTTCTGTAGTGATATCATAACCACTCACGACCCCAATTTTTAATAATTCAACACTTGTCTCATACAAGCCCATATCTACACTTCCCGATGGACATTGAGTCACATTATATACAATAATACCATTATCGATGGCCTGCTTAATTGAATTCACAAACCAAGCATCAGTGGGTGCATTCCCTGCTCCGTAGGTTTCAATAACAACAGCTTTTAATCCTTCAATATTCAGAATCGCATCAACCGTTCTCTTATTTATTCCAGGAAATATTTTAAGAATGGCGATATTGGTATCCAAATCGGTATTTATGACAAAGGGTTTTCCTGTGGCTTTTTGAATTGACGATTCATTGTAATGAATATGAATACCAACCTTTGCTAAATTTGGGTAGTTGTATGAATGAAAAGCATTGAAATATTCAGCATTGTGCTTGGTTGTTCGATTTCCTCTGAACAATTGGTTTTCGAAAAGGACACAAACTTCCGGAACAATTGCTTTACCATCCTTATAGTCGGCTGCAACTTCAATAGCCGTTATTAAATTTTCTTTACCATCGGTACGAATCATCCCAATTGGCAACTGAGATCCTGTCAACACAACTGGTTTGTCAAGATTATCAAGCATGAAACTTAACGCTGATGCCGTATATGACATCGTGTCGGTTCCATGAAGCACAACAAAACCGGCATATTTCTCATAGTTTTCCTTAATGATATTCGCAATCTTAATCCAAACATCCGGATTTAAATTCGATGAATCAATCAATGGATCAAAAGCTATAGAAAACAATTCAAAACCGAATTTTTTAAGCTCGGGCACCTGTTTTAAAATATGATCAAAATCGAAGGGTTTTAAAGAACCATTTACCGGATCTTTCACCATCCCAATGGTTCCCCCGGTATAAATTATCAAGATTGAAGTCTTCATATTTTTTAAAATTTCATATTTTCGATATCCCGATCATTATCGGAGAATTATTAATACTAACACTAACCGGATGAAAAATCATTTTTCATCAGAATTAACTCAACACCTAATTAGAAAATATCGGCAATCAAAACCAGCCTTGTTATATTCTAAATAGTTTTTTGGCATTGCGGCTTGTTGCTTCTGCCACCTCATCCAAACTTAAATTATGAATCTCAGCCAATTTTTCAGCTACATAAGCAACATAAGCTGATTCATTTCGTTTTCCTCGCTTTGGAATTGGTGCCAAATATGGCGAATCAGTTTCCAAAATCAAATGTTTCATCCCAATTTCCTTAACAACACGATCCAATCCAGAATTCTTAAAAGTAAGAATACCATTCAAGCCCAATAAAAATCCCATCTCAATTGCTTTATTGGCTTGCTCCAGATTTCCGGTAAAAGAATGAAACACCCCTTGAAGACTCTTCAACCTAAAAGATTCCAACACTTCGAATATTTCCGAAAAAGAATCCCGAGCATGAATCACAACGGGTAATTCTTTCTCGACAGCCCAATTTAATTGTTGTTCGAAAACAAATTGCTGCTCCTTCAAAAACGTTTTATCCCAATACAAATCAATTCCAATTTCACCAATTGCAATAAAACCTTCTTCGTTCAACCATTTTTCACAAATCAGTAACTCCTCTTGATAATTCTCTTTAACCGAGGTTGGATGCAATCCCATCATCGGCAAACAATAACCAGGATAGTCTCTAACCAAATTGAGCATGGGTTCAATTGATTCGGAATCAATATTAGGCAAAAGAATCTGCCCAACATTTGCATCTTTTGCACGCTGAATTGCTTCTGCAATATCCTCGTTAAAAGCTTCAGAATAAATATGAGAATGCGTATCGATTAATTTCATACTAAATTGTGTTGATTGTGACTACCCGAAAACCTGGGGTCTAATGAAAAAAAGCCGGCTAAGCCGGCTCTTTTAAATATTTAAAGCGTTAAAGAATTAAACGCATCCTTGAGCTAACATTGCTTCAGCAACTTTAACGAAACCACCGATGTTTGCACCGTTTACATAGTTGATTTTACCATCTTTAGTACCAAAACGTACACAAGTATCGTGAATATCTTTCATAATACGAGCTAATTTCTCATCAACTTCTTCAGCAGTCCAGTTAAAACGTAGTGAGTTTTGTGACATTTCAAGACCTGAAACAGCAACACCACCAGCATTAGCAGCTTTACCAGGAGCGAAAGCAATATGTGATGATAAATAAAGCATTGCTTCAGCAGTACAACCCATGTTTGAAGTCTCTACTACATATTTACATCCGTTTGCTACAAGAGTCTTAGCATCTTCTTCGTTCAACTCGTTCTGAATTGCACATGGGAAAGCCATATCAACTTTCACACCCCAAGGCTTCTGTCCTGGGAAGAATTCAGCACCAAATTTCTCAGCATAAGGAGCTACAACATCATTGTTAGAAGCACGAAGATCCAATAAATAATCAATCTTCTCAGCATCTAAACCTTCTTTATCGTATACGTATCCATCAGGACCTGATACAGTAACAACTTTAGCACCTAGCTCAACTAATTTAAGAGCAGCACCCCAAGTTACATTACCAAAACCAGAAAGAGCTACAGTTTTTCCTTCTAATGTTTCATTGTTTTCAGCAACCATATGCTGAGCGAAATAAACAGAACCAAAACCAGTCGCTTCAGGACGGATTAAAGAACCACCAAACTCAAGTGGCTTACCAGTTAACACACCAGTAAATTCGTTACGAATTCTCTTGTATTGTCCGAAAAGGTATCCGATCTCACGACCACCTACTCCGATATCACCTGCAGGAACGTCAGTGTTAGGACCAATATGTTTACACAACTCAGTCATGAAACTTTGGCAAAAACGCATGATTTCATTATCTGATCTTCCTTTTGGATTGAAGTCAGAACCACCTTTACCACCACCCATAGGTAGAGTAGTCAAAGAGTTCTTGAAAGTTTGTTCAAAACCTAAGAATTTAAGAGCACTTAAAGTTACTGAAGGGTGAAAACGTAAACCACCTTTATATGGTCCGATTGCGCTGTTAAACTCAACACGGTAACCACGGTTGATTTCTACTTCACCGTTATCATTGAACCAAGGCACGCGGAACATGATAGTACGTTCTGGCTCACACATTTTTTCAAGAAGTTTTGCATTCTTGTATTTAGGATTAGAATCATAAGTTTCCCATACAGATTCTATTACTTCTTGTGCAGCCTGGTGAAATTCTGCTTCACCTGGAGTTCTACCCTTAAGGGCTTCCATGAATTCATTAATCTTTGCTTCCATGTCCTAAGTATGTTATGAAATTAAAATAATGTTATTGTGATACAATTGTTAATATTTTGGTTCAAATGTATATAAATTTTAAGAACCTCAAATTTTTTTCTTAAAAAAATTCAAACGTTTTAAAAAATCACGACGCACTGATTACCAGTTAATTAAGCATCACAACATCCTGCTCTACAACATTAAGCAAAAAAAAAGAGATTTTTTAAGAAGTCAAAGCGTAAATTTTGCCAGGCAAAGCTCTCACAAGACCTTCAAATTCCATTTTTAATAGCAAACTTGAAACCCGACTCATGGGTAAATTCGATTTTACAGAAAGGATATCAATTCCTAATTTGCCTTCATCTCTCAATAAGCTCACAATAAAATCTTCTTCAGGTGAGAGTTCTACAAACATTTTAGACTGAACCGCATCCTTCTGGCTCAAATCATTCTCCCAGCCTAGAATATATTCAAGATCTGCTACCGACTCAATCAAATGAGCCTGATTGGTTTTAATCAGGTGATTACAACCTTTTGAATAAACATCCCCCGGCCTGCCGGGAAATGCCAATACATCTCTATTATATGAATTTGCAATTTCAGCTGTTATTAAGGCACCTCCCTTTTTTGCAGATTCAACAATCAGGGTAGCATCAGCCATACCGGCAATAATTCTATTTCGACGGACAAAGTGTCTCGGATCGATAACACTTTGCGATGTAAACTCTGAAACCAGACCACCTTGATGAATAATCTCTTCGGCATATTTACGATGCTGTGCCGGATACATCATATGAAAACCATGACCTACAACGGCAACAGTTGGCAACTTATATTTCAATGCCGCCTTATGGGCACAAATATCAATCCCATAAGCCAAACCACTTACTATAATCGTCTTCTCGCTGTGCGAAGCAAGTGCTTTTATAATCTTGCGGCAATTTTCTTTACCATACTCCGTAGCATTACGGGTTCCCACCACACTTAAAATACGAGACGCATTAAAGTTAATCTCTCCTTTATAATATAGTGTCGTTGGTGAATCAGAACAATTCAATAAACGTTGAGGAAAATTTTCATCAAGATAGAAAGCGACTTTTATATCATTGTCATTAATAAACTTCAGTTCGGCTTCTGCCTCACGAAGAGCCGCATCCCGATCCAACTTTTGTATGATATGCTTCCCGATACCAGGAACCTTCAGCAATTCTTGCTTTTTCACTCTAAAAAATCCGTCAACACCCCCCGTATAAGCAATCACCTTTCTGGCATTAATACTGCCAAGACCATTCAAAAAGCTAAAGGCTACTTTATAAAGAGTTTCCATCGTTTGGATTTAGAACATCCAAATTAAAAAATTGTATCCGGAAATCAAAAAAAAGAAAGATGTTACAGATCAAATGCAAAACCGATAGTAACAAAACCGGCATTACCATATCCCAACTCTGAAAAAATGTCGATATTTTCACTGATATTGTATCGACCTCCAATTAGAAGTCCGAGATCGAACAACACATTATTTTCCTTGATATTAATCCCTTTTTCAGACTTTATATGCTCCAGAGAAAAACCCGTTTTCAATGATGCATACAATTCCACTCCAATTTCCGGAGATATATTTATCGCATCCAATAAATCATTCAAATCATATGAAACAACAGCTCCCAAACGATAATAGTTATGGGTAATTTCCGAGAAATCGTAGAAAAGAGATTCATTCCTCTGACCTGCAAATCCAACATAAGCTCCTAAACGAAAGCCGTCGCGCCAGGGCTTATCTGCCTGAATTAAAAATGTAGGGTACTGTGTTTCATCCCCATTTTGAAAATTATGATCAAACTTGCCATATTTTACAAAAGGTAAACCAACTTGAATTCTTAAGCCTTCTTCATTTTTTTGAGCGAATAAGGATAGTGATAGAAAAACAAGAATAATGGAGAAGAATTTTCTTTTCATATACTTCAGAATGACTATTTATAAAAACTAAACGATCTTACAACTTCTTCTTCGAATACTTCGAAAGAGAGTCCAATACCTCTGCTTTCTGTTTTTTTGACAATGCAGATAAACTTATTCCCGGATATTTGGCCAAACCTTTTGCACTCATCTGATAAAGAAATAAATCTTCGCGCAATCCCATACTGCGTTTCTTAAGCTCGAAATGAGAAAAGGTTTGCTTGCTTATTTCAATGGATTTAAACTTATCATGAAAAGGATGTAAAGGATAATATCGCATGATAATTTTATCATCGGTATCCTTATAAATAATAAAATTATATTCTCGAGTCAGATTAAGGCTAACTAAAATAACAAAAAAGGCAAACAACGAAGCCAATATAAGTATCATATAAGCAGGACTGAGATAAACAGTTAAAACAGTTAAACTCAAGTAAATAAATGTGATAATGTAATAAAAGAGCTTTATGTTTGCTGCCCTACTTTGATTGCTAAGTGTCATATGTGTATCAATATAAATTTAGAGTATAATATTACGGCTTATTTTAATAGAACAAGCCCGTATTTTTAAATTCGGCGAGTTTGACATCACTCGCTAAAATATTATATTTGACCAAAGTTAGAAACTATAAATAAGTTCGCAAATGAGTCCTCAATCTTACGATTTAATTTTTACTGAAAGCATAGAAAAAGAGCTTGGTAGAATTTTGGAAACTTATTCCAAAACAAAAATCTTTATCCTTATGGATTCAGGTGCACAAGAACACTGTTGGCATCTCTTATCAGGAAACGAAAAACTTCAGAATATCCCAAAACTAATAATTGAATCTGGTGAGCAAAACAAATCACTGGAGTCAGTAGCAAAGGCCTGGACATTCCTAAGTCAAAACGGTGCCAACCGTCACAGCTTAGTCATTAATATTGGTGGAGGTTTAATCTGTGATTTAGGTGGATTTGTTGCTTCAACATTCAAACGAGGCTGTCACTTTATTAATGTGCCAACCACTCTCCTTTCGCAAATTGATGCTTCGGTCGGTGGAAAAACAGGTTTCAATTTTAACGGTTTAAAAAACGAAATTGGAGTCATCAACCAACCCGACATCGTGATTTTATGCCCTGAATTCTTGAAAACCCTACCGATGAAAGAATTCAAATCGGGCTTTGCCGAAATGTTGAAACATGCCATGATCTATAGTCAAAATTATTTGGATGAACTTATTGCTTTTAACCTTAATGATATCAATTATTCCAAGCTACTGACACTGATTCGTAAATCAGTCGCTGTAAAACAAGAGTTTGTGATGAAAGATCCAATGGAAAGAGATATTCGAAAAGTTCTGAACTTTGGGCATACTATCGGTCATGCACTCGAAAGTTATGCACATCATCATAAACTTGAACTTTCACATGGTGAGGCGGTAGCACTCGGTATGATAGGCGAACTCTATCTTTCGGTAAAGAAAAATGCATTCCCGAAAGATAAATTTAAAGAGATAGTGAAATATATAACAGATATTTACTCAGACTTTTCTATTTTTGCGAAGGATTACCCCGAATTATATCAATTGATGTTACACGATAAGAAAAATAGTGACGAAGGAGTTAATTTTACACTTCTTCCGAATGTTGGTGCTTATACGATTAATAACATCTGCACGGAAGAGGAAGTATTTGAAGCTCTTAATCAGTATGGAAAAAGAAATTAAAATGGACGTAAAACTTCAAGAAGCAAAAAACTCAATTAGAGATATCGTTGATTTTCCTAAAGAAGGTATTGTATTTAAGGATATCACCACCATGTTGAAGGATGAAAAACATCTTAACACTTTGGTAGAATCTCTTTATGAACAATACAAAGACAAGGGGATTACTAAAATTGTAGGGCTTGAAAGTCGTGGATTTATTCTAGGTACAGTTTTGGCCTATAAATTAGGTGCAGGATTTGTTCCGGTTCGTAAACCAGGTAAATTACCAGCCCCTACTTATTCTGAAAAATATTCACTTGAGTATGGCGAAGATGAAATGTTCATTCACCAGGATGCTTTAAATTCTGATGATGTTATTTTATTGCACGACGATTTATTAGCAACTGGTGGAACAGCTAAAGCGTCTATCAATCTAATTAGCAAGTTCAATGTTAAGAATGTATTTGTCAACTTCCTTGTTGAACTTGACTTCTTAAACGGACGTGAGAAATTAGATACAAACTATCAAGTCGATTCTCTATTCCATTTCTAAACAATAGAAATTAAGGAATTACACCATACAGCCGTTGGGAAATTCAGTTTTTCTAACGGCTGATTTTTTGTACAATCTTTTTTAAGATCAATAGCATGCATTATACTATATCAAAGCCGGAAAAAAACATTGATGGAAAAATTACAATTCCCTCATCGAAAAGCATTTCGAATCGTGTGCAAATTATCAATGCTTTAAGTTATAGTTTTGAACCGATTAAGAATCTCTCTACTTGCGACGATTCTAAGGTTATGCAGGAGGTTTTATTTTCGAACACCAACGTTTTTGACGTGGGACATGCCGGCACCAGTATGCGATTTTTGACTGCTTATTTATCAAAAATACTAGGCGAATGGACACTTACCGGATCTGACCGAATGAAGGAACGCCCTATTTCGGTTTTGGTCGATGCTCTAAACTCGTTGGGTGCACAAATCTCATATCTTGAAAAAGAAGGCTATCCACCATTGAAGGTTTTAGGATCGAATATTACCGGAAAAGAAGTTGAACTAGCCGGAAATACCAGTTCACAATACATCTCTGCCCTATTGCTTATCGCTCCTACTCTTGAAAATGGGCTCCGTATTAAACTGCAAGGTAAAGTTGTATCCCGATCATACATCGACATGACTCTTAAAATCATGGAGGAGTTTGGCATACAATCAGAATTTAAAGGAAATGAAATTTACGTTGCTAAACAGCCTTATAAAGTGATGCCATATACGGTTGAAGCTGACTGGTCGGGTGCTTCGTATTGGTATGCCTTTATGGCCTTAGCTCCTAAGGGAAAGCTTTATTTGGATGGGCTAAGAAAAAACAGTTTTCAGGGTGATTCTGGTTTGGTTGAAGTCTTTGAAAAACTCGGTGTAAAGACCAATTTCTCGAAAAAAGGCATGTACATTGAACAAACGAATGAGGTTTGTAAAAAATTAGTTTTCGATTTTATTGACATGCCTGATTTGGCTCAGACCTTTGCTGTTGTCGCTGCATTAAAAAACATTCCTTTCCATTTTAAAGGGCTGGAAACCCTTAAAATTAAAGAAACCAATCGTATTGCTGCGCTTATTGACGAATTGGCGAAACTGGGCTATGTCCTTTACGAGCCTCAGGAAGGTGAGCTGGCTTGGGATGGCGAAAAGAAGGATGAAAGCGACGAGATTATCATCGAAACCTATCACGATCATCGAATGGCTATGGCTTTTGCGCCTATAGCAATGGTTCGTCCTGAAATCAAAATAGCCGACCCTATGGTTGTCAACAAATCTTACCCTAACTTTTGGAAACAATTACAAGAAGTAGGATTCCTGATTAATCAGGGGTAATGATATGATGATTTGATGATGTGCTTATTTGAAAAATAAAACTCGAATTCACGAATGGATTTTTAAAAAATATAATTCGTGAATTCGTGGCTATTTGTAATACCCTGAAATAGCTTGACACAAAAAGTCAAGGTAATGGAAAAAAGAAAAGAAGGGATGCTCACCAACGAAATGAGTGGATTTAAACGTGAAAGTATAAATTACAATAACTATGAAATAA
>NZ_SAXA01000013.1 GCF_004122035.1 Ancylomarina salipaludis | reverse complement strand
GAATCTTTTCTTAGATAAAGAATAGGAATAAGATTTTTATAACTTTGGATAACCGTAGATGGATAAAAAGATGACACTACTATCCAAAAAATACTAATAATCTGTCAAGCTATTTCAGGAGAAGACACTTATCCGCGTCACGAATGCGACAAAAAAGCCAAAACTTGGCTCATTCGAGTCTCGAATGGCATGACTTTTCGAAAAAACAGTGTTTCCGCAACTCGAAAAGCTTCCCTAAGCAAAAAGATGGCTCATTCGTGTCGCGAAAAGCTTCCCCAAGCAAAAAGACGCCTTATTCGTGTCGCGAATGCGACGAAAAAGCAAAAACTTGACTCATTCGAGTTTCGAATGCCCCATAAAATTAAAAAAATGATTCATCCGGCTTTCGAATCGTTTTTCGTTTTATCTCCCCTTGTTCAAATGATCATATTGATATCTCGATTTCAGGCTGTATGGGTTCTGTTTATCTGTGTTTGGTGTTTTTTTTAAAATGGCTCCTGATCCTTATTTAGATCTGAAAAATTAACCAAACATCCTCATAATTAACACTTAATTTACTTTCAGTAAATCATAAAATAACATTTAATATTTGTTTGGAAGGTTTTCTTTTCATAGCTTAGTGTATCTGATAAAAACTTAACAATAGGAAAATGAAAAAAGTAACAACCAATTCGAATATCAAAGATATCGCCGAAATAGGGCAGGGTATTCTTGATATTAACAAGACTCATGAAATTACTGAGGATGCTTTTTTTACAACGACATTTGAGCGTTTATCGGCAAAAACCGATGAGTTGTTCGGGAAGATTAAGGCAGGTTGGATTGAAAGTGAACTCGAAGACAAAGACAGGGCTCGCGATTTGGATGTGCGTGCTATTTTTTATGAGGTAGGAGCCAAATGTGTTCGTCGCAAAAGCGAGGATCAGGCAAAGGCTGAGAAACTTCAGCTTATTCTGAATCGTTATGGTTTGAAAATAACCTCGGCCAGTTATACCAACGAAAGTGCTGAGCTGCGTGCCCTAATCAAGGATTTAAAGGCGCCTAATCTGGCGGAGGCCCGACAAGCCGTACCCGATTTGGATGCCCTGATTGGCAATTTGGAAAGCTCGCAGGCTGCCTTTGACGAATCAGCTGCCCGTCATCTGACAAATTTATCGGAACGAGAGAATAGTACTTCAGCCACTGTGGTTGCCAAAGAGCTGCGTGATATCATAAACGAGGACTTGGGGACTTATATGGAGGCTATGGCCAAAGTGAATCCGGATAAGTACAGGGGCTTTGCCAATTTGATGAACATTTTGATTGAAGAAAACAACTGGAAAGTACGCGACCGATTGGCCGCTGTTAAGAAAAATAAAGAAGAACTGATCAATGATTAACTATTTGAAAAAATGATTTGAGGTGGTATCCGAAAAGCCTTTAAGAGAGTAGGAATGTATTTTAAATTACCAACAAAATGAAAAATGTAGGTTTATTTAATGCTCATTACAGAATTAGCAATCATTTAGCCGGTGGCGTTGAAATGCAATTGAATGTGACAGTCAATACTGTAGAAAAAAGGATTACAGGTATGGCGCGTATTACACAAGCGATTAATCCGCCTTTGAATATCATATCAGAAGTTCACGGCGACTACAGTTATATGTGTACCATGCAGTCGTGCAGTATTCTTGTTGTTGCTGATGGCGTTTCTCCTTTCCAACCTTTGATTCGCGATGTGCCTCAGGTTTATAAGAACTTAACATTACGTATTGTAATGGATGAGAATTGGCAAAAAGGTGTTGCGAATTATAAATATTGTGTGAATAATGAATGGCACGAAGTGAACAATGCTCAGGTTGAGATTGTAACCAATGCTGATATCCATAATGTTGAGAAATTAGCAGCAACTGTTAAGAACAACGAAAAAGAGCCTGTGGCTTAATCTTAGAAGATTAGTAAATAAAACGGGTAGCGTTTGCCTGCCCGTTTTATTGTTTTGGCGTGACAGAGGCAGAGACATTATTCTTCATTAAAGTTTACGACATCCCTTACAGAAGCTTCAATGATTTAATTACGACTTGCAGGCGGTATCCGAAAAGCCTTTATAACAGAGTAGGATAAACATTTTTATAATCAAACAATGGAAAATTTAAAAAATGGTTTACCAATTATTATCAGTGATGATATTCATTTTTCGTGTTTTGGTGGCGTTGCAAAGGGTAACATCATTATTGATGTGCATGATAAAGGGACAACTGAATTTCCCACAACAGTAAAAGCGAATACCAATTTGGGATCGGGAACGGTTTCAATTATTTTAAAGGGAAACGAAAAGATTACAAAAAAGGTCAGTGGTGTCAAAATTGAGATCGAAGTGTCTAAATGGAATTGTACCCCTACCGAATTGTCTTTCCACCTGAAAGCAACAGCCAAGAAATCGTTCCTTAGCAGTACAATTGTAGATAAAACATTAAGAGGAGTGCGTTACGACAATCAGAAATTTGAAGCTAAATTAACACAAGCGGTTAAAGAAGCTGAAAGTGTAAATGCATAGATTTTGCAATACGATGATTAAACAGTTACCAAAAAGAGGGTGTCTCAAATGAATGATTCACCCTCTTTTTATTTGAATGCCTGTCAGATCAATTTTCGGAGATGAAAATTTCGGCGGCTTTAGTTTATTTTTTCAAAACCTGATCGGCTGCCTGAAGGATCTTCAATTTTAAATTCTCAGGATAGTCAGGACGTTCTTCCAGAAACTGGCGGGTGATATCGCCCGCTTCTTTGGATTGCAGGCCACTGTAGCTGGCACTTAACCAACCGGCCGGGAAGAAAATATCGCCTGTGATTTGAATTTCCTTCAATAGTTCGAGTTCCTGAGGTAAATGCGCCAGAGCTTCCTGCTCGCGGATAGGATGATTCAGATAGCTTAAGGCATCGAGCACCCATCGCTCAATTTCGCGGTTTTCAGCTTGTTTAAGGCTGTTGAAGAAAGCTTCTCTGACTTGCGGATCAGCTGAGAGGGCAGGGGCAACAAAGAGCAGACGCTTCTTGTGATCGGGATTTTGGATTCGATCGATTTGTGTCTGAACAAGCTCTTCAGCCTTTTCGGGCATTTTAATGGCTAAGTTGCAAGCCAGGGCTGTTGCTTTGGTTTCAGAAAGGCTGAAGCCTCCAATGGGCGTTTCGTCCTTCCAAACCCTGTAGAGTTGCTCCAAACGATCAGTCGTTTCGGCAATATTGGCCAGGGCAGCATACAGGCTCGATTTTCTGCTCATATCCTTATCGGTACTCAAACGCAGCCACAGGCTTTCTTCCAGCTTTTTGCCCAATTCGTGTCTCTCGTCCTTGGTTAAATCCAACCAGTAGGCCGATTTTAGGTAGGCAAGCATGCGCTCGAGGATGAGTTTGTTTTGTTCTGCAGGTAAGTGTTTTTCGATACTTAGAATAAAATCACGACCGCTAATTTGTCCTTCACGCAGGTTCTCGTACAGATTGATCCAGGCAATGCCTCGCACCAAATCATCTTTTATCTGGCCGATGTTTGCAAGCAAATAGCTTTTCGATTGCTCGTCCAATTCGAAAAAGCCGTAGGCATTGCCTTTGCCGTTGGGAATGATGTAGTCGGGAACATCCAGACCTGTTGCAGCATCAAGGGCAATGTTTGGCCCATCCATTTTGATCTCTATAATCTGATTTTCGCCCTGGTAACCTAAAACCACGTTTAAATCCTGAGTCCACTTGCCATCGGCTCCGTTGACGTCTTTCTGAGTCAGATTCAATTGCTTGATTTTTCCTTTTTCGCTGATCAATTCGCATGAAATGTGAGCTCGTCCTGCCTGATCAACCCAAACTTTGCTCCAGTTTTTCAGATCGCTTGCTGTGCTTTCATCCAAAATAGAGATCAGATCTTCCCAGCTGGCATTGCCATAAGCGTAGTTTTTGATATAGCTTTGCAAGCCTTTTTTCAGGGCTTCTTCACCCGTGATATTCTCCAGCATATTCATCACAATAGGCGATTTGTGGTAAATGATGGCTCCGTACACGCTTCCTGCATCTTTCAAGTTGGGCAAAACCTGATTAATCGGATTGGCTCCAGAACTTCGGTCCACACCATACGAACTTGGGAAATGAGCCATCTGAAACTTCAGTTTGTGGTTCATATCCGGGAAGCTGGGATTGGTGATTTTATCGGCCAGGAAGTTGGCAAAAACTTCTTTCAGCCAAACCTGATCGAACCATTTCATGGTGACCAAATCGCCAAACCACATGTGTGCCGTTTCGTGGGCAATTAAATTGGCACGGTAGAGAATACTGTTCTGACTTGGGTTTTTGTCGAGGAATAGTTTCGAGGCATTATATAGCGTGGCCCCGGTGTGTTCCATGCCCCCGTACTGGAAGGATGGGATGACAACCAGATCGTATTTGGCAAAGGGGTAGGGCATATCGGTATAGCTTTCGAGCCAATCCAGCGATTCGAACAACAAACGAAAGATTTCATCGGTGTTTTGAGCTAACTTCTCCGGATCGGTTTCGCGGTGATATAGGGTGTGTTTATGTCCTTTGTAGTCTCGCGTGATGGTTTCGAACTCACCGGCAACAAATGAAAATAAATAGGTGGGTAAGGCCTTGGTTTTGGCAAATTGGTAGAAGCTTTTATCAGCCTTGTCTGTTTTCGACTGCAATTTTCCGTTAGCCATGGCTTTCCAGTCCGAAGGCACCATCAGGTTTAGTTGAAATTCGGCCTTTAAATTGGGCTGGTCGAAACAAGGAAAGGCGGTTCGTGCCCGGTCGGGAACAAAAAGGGTATAGAGGAATTCGTCGTTGCGATTCAATGAGGTATTCCCTGTGATGAATTCAATCTTGATTTCATTCAGGCCTGTTTTCAGCTCTGCTTTGGGAATAATGATATGTTCTGATTCGAATCGGTAGGCCGATAGCTTTCCATTACATTTTACGAATTTAATCATGCTCCCGTCTTCACGAAAATCGATTTGCAGGTCTTGTTCTGCCGATTTTAAATCGAAAGTCATTCTGTTTTGTCCCGGAATGGCTTCCTCTTTTCCTTTAGGGATATCGAATTGGAGTTGGTATTCCAAATTGGAGATATTCTCTGCTCGGTAATCGGCCAGGCTTTTGGCTACGCCGGGCTCAATAGGAAGAGCTTGTCGGGATGTGGAACACGCGGCTAACGAAAGGCCCAGTGCCACAAGTAGGATTTGTAATAGTTTCACGATGTTGTGTTTTGAGGTTTTCCTTACAAATATAGCAGGGGGATTTTTTTTTAAGACCAAGAAAGCTCAATATTCGTTCAAAAAAAAAGAAGCAAAGCTGATTGACCGGCTTTGCTTCCTTTCGTGATGGTTTAGTTGTTTATACGGTTCTGAAATTTGTACTGTCGAATATCTTATTGGCATTGGCGGCTATAAAACCGGAAAACAGTTGGCCGCTTTCGTCCGGATAGCGAATTGCAAATTCGTAAAAGCAGGCAGGAACTTCATAGCTGCCTTCTTCAAATTCCATTTCAATCATTTCAGCCAGAGTTGAGGATTGTTGCAGAAACTTTTCGGGCGTTCCTTTAATTTCACCTCCTGTGGTATTCATCTCGTAGCCCTTGTCTTTTATAAATTGATTGACCTTTTCGATGCTGTTGTATTTTTTCAGTGCATTGATGCTCACTGTAAAATGATTGGCTCTAAAGCCGTGAATATAGAGCCAGGCAGTATATTCCGATTCTTTCCGAAGAAATTGGTAATCGGCATAGGAGGGTTTGCCCCAAACAGAGCCTTTGAAAATCAGATCGGGATCGGCATAATAAGCATTGCCCACCGAATTGAGTCTACGTTTTACAGTTTTTTGAAATTCCTCTGAAAATTCCGAGAGAATGAGTTCTGAAATGAAAACACGGGGGGCATTTTCAATGGTCGGATGTTCCAGGTGAATGGCATTAAGATGCTTGTCTTCGAAATGATAGTTTCCTTTTGGCTCATAGCCAAGCTTGATGAATTTTTTAGAAAGCACAGCAATGTTCATTCTGGGATCATCGAAAGTTCGAAAGGCAATATGATCGTTTATAACCTGTTCACCTTCCTGAGTAAACAAATCGTGTACGGCTTGTGCCGAAGGATTTTGTAAGGTGTAATTCCTCCAAAGGGTATTGAATACGTCTAATTGCATGGTGTGTGAATTATTTTGGTTAGTTATTAGAGAATCATTTTAGAGTTCGTTTGTTTCGTTTTTGGCGAGAACGCTTTCAAGACAGTGTTTCATTTTTTGATAGGTTCTGTCGATATTATCGTCCAAACCAATTGATAGACGAACCAGGCCATGGGTAAGTCCCATCATGGTTCTTTCCTCTTCAGGAATTTCAGAGGAGGTGCTGTGACCGGGAGCACTAAACAGGGTTTTATATGCCCCCAGACTAACGGCCAGATAGCCAACATTGGCTTCCTGCATGCTTTCCATAAATCGGTCGGCCTTTTCTTTTTCTTTCAAATCGATCACCAATAGTCCGCCTGAACCGTATTTAGAATGCGATATTTCTTTTATCAGAGCGTGCTGAGGATGATTAGCCAATCCCGGGTAGATAATCCTGTAACCATCTGCTGTCAGCTTTTCAGACAGGCTTAAAGCATTGCGGGCATGTTGTTGCATTCTAATTGGCAGTGTCCTCATGTTTTTGAGAATGCTGGCCGATCGATGCGCATCCAAAACGGGACCAAGTAGCATTGCAGCTCCCGAGCTAACTTCGTAGAGCGAATTGATAAACTCGTGGCTTGCACAGACTGCGCCAGCTACACAATCGCTCATCCCATTAATGAATTTGGTCAGGCTGTGAACCACAATATCAGCTCCCAGATGGGCTGGCGTAAAAATTAGGGGGGAAAAGGTATTGTCAACCACCAGCAGGCAGTTGTTGGCTTTGGCTATTTTTGACATTTCCCGAATGTCGGTGATCTCCAGCATCGGGTTGCTCATGGTTTCGCAATAGATCAGCTTGGTGCGCTTACTGACGGCATTGGCCACTTCCTCAGGTTTGGTGGTATTCACAAATTTTGTTGTGATGCCGAATTTAGGTAGGAAGTTTTTCAACAGGGCGTAGCTGCCTCCATAGATGGTTCTGCTTGAAACAATTTCGTCACCAGCCTGGCATATTTGCATGATTGTGGAACTGATGGCCGCCATACCCGAAGAGGTAACCAAAGCACTTTCGGTATCTTCCATTTGTGCAAGGGCTTTCGAAAGGTAATGATTGCTGGGATTCCAATGTCGGGCGTATAGGTAACACCCTTCTTTTTTCCCTTCAAATACATCGGACATGGTTTGGGCTTGCAGAAAGGTGAAGGTTGATGAGTCGGTTATTGAAGGGTTAACGCCACCAAACTCGCCAAAGAATTGCAAATCCTGTATACGATCTGCTGATTTAAAATCTTTCATCGTGTTTAAGGTCTTAGTATTTAATTATTTCCTATTAAAAATGGGAAAAAAATCTCAATAAAAGACTATTGGATCTGAAAATATTCGAGTTACTATAATTAAATTATAGCATGTCTGTACTTTTTTTATTCCGGGTCACTGGTAAAAGTAGGGCTTCCTAATTTCAAGCATTAATTTTTGGGGAGCACAAACAGGAAAAATCTTAGATCCGTGATACGAACCACTTTTTCTCTTTATTTACTTTTCCTTGATGAAAAGTAACAAAAATCAATGGCTTTGGCACTCAGTGACCCATCACGGTTCAAAGTCTAAACAGACTGAACTCGTTCGTACCTCACTCAAACAGCATTCTGTTTTTAACGCCTTTTTCACCTATGGGTCCCCACTTGCGTTGCCAAGGCCAGAAAAAAACGGCTCACAATTTCAATCATTTTTTATGAAAATGTTTTGGGCGGGCCTTGTCAGCCTGCCGTGAGGCGTGCTAATTTTTTTTCCACTTAGAGATAACAAGGATCAGGCTGACTTGATTCTTTTGTCTACTTTTCTCATCTAAGGAGAATTGAAAATCATGAATTCCTTAATGTGATATTATTATATGAGTAAAAGTAGAAGCCTAGCGGCTTGAGCGAAAAATTTAAAAGATAATCCTAAAATATATTTAATCACTTTGACCCAACTTTTACCTATGATCCAATGATCCAATGAAGTCTCGTGTGACGGAGACGAAGGGGGTGGGAATAAAAAAAGCCTCCGACTCAAATGAATCGAAGGCTAATATTTTGGCGGTCTGGACGAGACTCGAACTCGCGACCCCATGCGTGACAGGCATGTATTCTAACCAACTGAACTACCAAACCAAAATGTGCGATTTATTTGTTTAAAGAGTAAAAAATCAAAACTCTATTTTGGCGGTCTGGACGAGACTCGAACTCGCGACCCCATGCGTGACAGGCATGTATTCTAACCAACTGAACTACCAAACCAAAATGTGCGATTTATTTGTTTAAAGAGTAAAAAATCAAAACTCTATTTTGGCGGTCTGGACGAGACTCGAACTCGCGACCCCATGCGTGACAGGCATGTATTCTAACCAACTGAACTACCAGACCAAAATGTGTGATTCATTTGTTTAAAGAGTAAAAAATCAAAAACTCTATTTTGGCGGTCTGGACGAGACTCGAACTCGCGACCCCATGCGTGACAGGCATGTATTCTAACCAACTGAACTACCAAACCAAAATTGCTACAGAAATTATTTTTATCAGCCGGCTCGTTAGCCTGACCTTTCCCTGATTGCGATGCAAAGATAATGCAAGTTTTTTTACTTGCAATAGAGCATCTGCTTTTTTTCTAATAAAAAATTAAAGAAAGCTACTAAGCATGCCGTTTTGAGGATGTTACGAACACTCGAAAAATACGTTTTTTTTTCAATTAATCTTTTAACTTAAAGAAACTGAAATTTACGCTACCATAGCTTCTCATATCATAAAAAGAAGGGTGTTGCGAAAAATCGTTTCTTGAGGAATGCTCAACAATAAGAATACCATCCTCATTTAGAATGTTTTGTTTAAGAACGGCATCGGGAATTGTATCAATTGTATCCAAGTTGAATGGTGGATCGGCAAAAATCAGATCGAATTTTTTGTTGCAGCCTTTTAAATATTTAAAAATATCAGCTCGTAGGGCATGAATTTGTTCAAATCCCAATTCGTTGATGGTTTTCTTAATAAAAGCACAGTGCTTGAAGTTTAATTCAACACAAACAACCAGCTCGGCACCTCTGGATGCAAATTCGTAACTAATGCTTCCTGTACCGCCAAATAAATCGAGTACGTTTAAATCTTCAAAATCGATTGTGTTGTTAAGAACATTAAAAAGGTTCTCTTTCGCAAAATCGGTTGTTGGACGAGCTTTAAAGCTCTTATCAGGATTGATTCTTCTTCCTTTATGGGTACCACTAATTATTCGCACTGACTTGTATTTAAAAGTTTGGTAAATTGATTGTATTCTGAATTCGAGATATGCTTCTTTTGTGGAATTTCATGAGGAACATTTTCGATATGAATATCCTTGATATAACGTTTCAGAGTTTGAAAAGCCTGACCAGATTCATCTATTTTTCCTGAGAGATGTAAATGGCTGTATTCAGTATTTAATTTTTGTTGTTTATAGATATTTAGAATAAAATAGACCATGTCAGTTTCATTTTTAAAGGAGAAACTATTGGCAAAGTGTTTTTGTTCGATATCAGGAATAAAGGCATCGAAAAAATGATCGTAAACCTGTACAAAAATTTTAGGATGTTTGATATCGATGGCTTGTTTAAATATCTTTTTATAAAATCGATAGCTTTGATTTGAGATCTCTGCATCTGCAAAATGTGTTTTTATAAACACGGGTAAGGCCGAAGGTAATGCATATGCGAGATGGGCATTCATTTCACTTATTTCGTGCCAAAGTACGACTTCATCTTTTGATACAGGATGACAGAGTTGAAGGCAATCTGTGGCCAGCTCTTCGGAGAAGAGATCAGAAGGTATCAGACAGGTTTTTTGCGTTAGCCAAATGACAGCAACCTGCTTGTATGAAAGATTGAGATAGTCGCAGTTTCGGATGCTATCTTTTAATAGATCAATTGAAGTATTGTCTGTATCTGAATTCAAGCTTTTGGATTGGTACAGAACTAAACATTTATTGTTTGAGTTAAGGATAGAAAAAGAAAATCCATCCAGACAGAGCTGGATGGATAGTTTATATCTTGACGTATTATCCTTTTCAAATGTTGAGTCAACAAATAATAATTCGTCCATAATTTTCTTTGAGGATTATTCCCAGTTTCCTGCTCCGTTGTTAGCTTCTTCAAGAGAACCAACTTTAAGGCCAGGATATTTGTTAATACGAATACGGTTACCGTTTTCTTCTTTCAACTCGTCTAAATACTCGTCACGAAGGTCAGCGAAGATAACCATATTTGAAACTTTAGCTTCGAAAACCTGAACTTTTACATTAGAACCAGTTACAACAACTCCTGCAGCCAATTTAAATTCGCTTTGCTGCTGAGTAAAAGGAACGTATCTTAGATTATCAATGTTGTAATCTTTGCTAAAGATAGTTTCTAAAGCAGATACCATAATTGTATCACGAGTGATAAATCCTTTAGCTACCGCTTCTTTTTCAGTCATACCAGCTTCAATTTGCTCATCAGTAAGTGAACCAATTGATTTAACCATAGGCATAGAATCAGTTTTGATAAATGAAATTAGAGTATCAAAGCTGCCAGTATATTTTTTATTTACTTCTTTGTAAGCATTTTCTGCTTTACGAATATCTTGCAATTGATTGACAATCTTTTCGTAGCGTTGTTTTTGAATTTTACCAAAATTGATTGGCTTCATAATGCTTTGATAGCTTAAGTATCCAAACGCAACAATTGCAAAAGCAAGTAAAATTTGAAGGACTGGTTTTAATTTCATAGTTTATAATTTGTGTTAATTTAGTTATACGGTAGTAGCAAAAAATAGCCATTAATTAATGTATATTCTTATGCTCGTAACATACAAATAGTTTATTAGTTTGTGTAAGTTTGTTTGCAAATTTAAAAAAAAAATCTGTTTGGTTATTTTTATAACCACTAATTTTGAGTGGAAATGTTAAAAAAGCATATTAGCTTAAGTATTTGTCAGGAATTAAAGTTTGAACCTACTGCTGATCAGAAGCATGCGATAGATGAATTGTCTGATTTTCTGACCAGTAGTCAGAACGATAGTCTTTTTTTATTGAAGGGATATGCCGGTACAGGTAAAACGACTTTAGTCAGTGCTTTGGTTGCCAGTCTTTCTAAAATGGAAATAAAGACAGTTCTTTTGGCTCCAACCGGTCGGGCGGCTAAGGTGCTTTCTCATTATTGCGGCCATAATGCGCATACAATTCATAAAAAGATTTACCGTCAAAAATCCCTAACCGATGGTTTTGGGATCTTTAATTTGGATCGGAATCTATCTCGCGATACCATCTTCTTGGTGGATGAGGCATCGATGATATCAAACTATTCGAATGAAGCCTCAGCTTTTGGTTCGGGTTGTCTGTTGGATGATCTTATCGACTATGTTTCTGCCGGGGTCAATTGTCGCCTGATTCTTATAGGTGATGTTGCGCAGTTACCACCTATTGGTATTGATGTGAGTCCGGCTCTTGATCCTAAAGAACTTGAATCCTGTTATAACTTAACGGTTAAAGAGGTCGTTTTAACTCAGGTTCTTCGTCAGGCAGAAGAATCAGGTATTCTCAAGAATGCTACCGAGTTGCGACGTATGCTGGATGAAAATGAATCGGGATACCCAAAACTTGAAACCCAACGGTTTCCTGATATTGTAAGAATCAGTGGGGCAGAGTTAATTGAAGAAATTTCTTCGGCGCATTATAAGTATGGTTTGGAAGAAACGATGGTGCTTAGTCGTTCCAATAAACGAGCCAATCAGTACAATCAAGGTATTCGCAACAGTATTTTATATCGTGAAGACGAGATTACTGTTGGTGACTACTTAATGGTTGTGAAAAACAACTATTTCTGGACTGCTGATGTGAAAGAGATTGATTTTATTGCAAATGGTGATATTGTTGAAATTGTCAGGATCGGGAAGTATGTAGAGCTTTACGGTTTTAGATATGTTGAGGTGAGTGTGCGTTTTCCCGATTATAAAGATCTGGAGCTGGATACTCTGATTATGCTCGATACTTTAAATATCGAATCGGCTTCATTAACTTCTGAAGATAACAAGAAACTTTTTTTTACAATTTCAGAAGATTATGCAGACATCCACTCAAAGAAAAAACGATTTGAGAAAGTGCGCAATAATAAGTTTTTTAATGCTTTGCAAGTCAAGTTTGCTTATGCGATAACTTGCCATAAGGCTCAAGGTGGACAGTGGCGTGCTGTTTTTGTTGATCAGGGCTTTATAAACGAAGATATGCTGAATCGGGAATATTACCGCTGGCTGTATACGGCATTGACCCGAGCAACTGAAAAATTGTATTTGGTGAATTTTAAAAAAGAGTTTTTTCCCAATGAGGAAATTGATTTATAATTCAATTCCCACCATTAAGATATCATCTGTTTGTTCATTATTTTCTTTCCACTCATCCAACCAGTTGAATAAATCTGATTTTTGCAGATTGATTGATTTGGATTGCAGATTGAGAAGCTTGGTGTAGAATTCTTTTTTCTTCAGACGTTTGGTTTGACTGCCTCCCAATTGGTCAGTAATTCCATCAGAATAGATAAAGAGTCTGTCGCCGGGTTTTGTTGTTATTGTTTTGGTTTGAAATTCAGAGAATTCACTTTCTTTACCTATTGAAAAGCGGTCCGCACTGATTTCGAAAAGAGAAAAACTCTCATTGGTGACTTTAGCCTCAAGTGATTCCTGATTCACATCCAAATGATTAGATCCCTTACGAATAAGTATAAGAGGTCTTTTGGCTCCAACATACTCAATTTTGTTTTCTTGTGATGTTATTGAAAGAAAAGCGCCATCCATTCCATCATATTGTGTGAAGGTATCGCCTGAGGTGTTCAATAGACGACTAAATTTCTGGCTCAACATAGAGAATATTTGTCCTGATTGGATATTGTTGCCATTTTCAAAAATGGTGTGAAGTTCCATTTGACCCATCATTGTTAACATTGCTGCTGGTACACCATGTCCAGTACAATCAAAAACCCCTATATTCTTTTGGTGGAAATTTTGGTTGATCCAATAAAAATCTCCACTTACGACGTGCTTTGGAAGGTTGATGATAAAAGATTTTGGGAACATGCGCTTGAAATGTTCAGTGTCCGGTAAAATAGAACGCTGAATTCTTTGTGCATGAATCATTCCCTGATGGATATCGAAATAGGATTTGTATTTCGTTATTTCTTGCTTTTGCTGATTGATTTGGAATGCAATCATGATTTTTGATTGCAGTTCAGTAAAGTCAATTGGTTTTTTTACGTAATCGAGAGCCCCCTTGGTTAAAGCTGCTTTGATGGTTTCCATCTCCGTTTTTGCAGTTACCATAATGACAGGAATCTCTCTGAGCCGTTCGTTCTCTTTTAATTTTTCAAGGACATCCATCCCATCCATAACCGGCATCATAACATCAAGCAAAATAGCATCAGGAAGATTTTCCTCAAGCCAATTTAATGCCTCTTGTCCACCATCTTTAGATACAATATTGTAATCTTTTCTAAAATATGCCTCAATTAATTTATTGTTAATTGGGGAGTCGTCAATAGATAGTATAGTACGTTTATTATCCATGTAAAAGAGATATAGGGTAGCTTGAGTTAAACTACCCTAAATTTATTAGTTTAATTTTAATGAAAGAATAATTCCTTCAATTTTTTTATCTGCAAGAGCCTCAGCCTTATAAAAATCTTCAATAGAACTTAGTTCTTCACGAACTTCAAAATAAAATTTGATTTTGGGTTCGGTTCCGGATGGACGAACAGAGATCTTTGATCCGTCTTCTAAAAAGAATTGTAAAACATCAGCAGTTGTTTCAAAATCAAGATCTGTTTCGTTACCGTTTATTGGATTAATTGCTTTGCGTATGCTGTAATCTTTAACCAGTACAATTGGTGAGTCATTAATCATTGCTGGACGATTGAATCGGAAATTGTGCATCATTTGTTCAATTTCCTGAGCGCCGCTAAGACCTTCTCTTACAATGTAGATCATTTTTTCACGTGAAAATCCATACTCAACATAGATTTCTTTCAGGATGTCAAATAAATTCTTTCCTTGATCTTTTGCCCAGGCCGCAATTTCTGCCATAATACTACATGACGATACCGCATCTTTATCGCGAGTGAAATCGCCAGGCATGTACCCAAATGATTCTTCTCCGCCACCAATGTAATTCTTCTCAGGATTTTTACGTATTACATCTGCAATCCATTTGAAACCCGTGTAGGCGTCAAAACATTCGACATTATTCTTGACAGCAACATCTTTAAACAGCTCGGTGGTTACGATTGTTTTGACAACATAGTCGTTTCCTGTAAGTAAGCCCAGTTCTCTTCTTCGGGTGATTAGGTAATATGTAAATATTAAGGCCGTTTGATTTCCGTTAATAATCTCCCATTCGCCTTTATCATTTGTAACAGCAATACCCAGACGGTCACCATCGGGATCACAAGCCATAACCAAATCGGCACCGACTTCTTTGGCTTTATCGACAGCCATTTTTAAAGCTTCAGGCTCTTCAGGATTTGCTGACCATACAGTAGGGAAGTTGCCATCAACGATATCCTGTTCCGGAATGTGGATGATGTTTTCGAAACCGTAATTCTTTAATGAAGCCGGTACTAATTTAACTGTAGTACCATGAAGTGGGGTGAATACGATTTTTAAATCTTTCTGATTTTGAATTGACTCGGGAGATAAACTCAAGGTTTTAACTGTATCCAGATAGAGTTTGTCCATCTCAGCCCCAAGGGTTTCAATTAAGTCAGGATTCCCTTCAAATTTAATATCTTCAACTTTTACCGATTTTACAGCTTCGATAATGTTTTTATCGTGGGGTGTTACAATTTGAGAGCCATCTTCCCAATAGGCTTTGTAACCATTATATTCTTTAGGATTGTGAGATGCGGTAATGATAACGCCCGATTTGCAACCCAATTGACGAATGGCAAATGACATTTCAGGTGTTGGTCTTAAATCGTCGAAAATATACGCTTTAATTCCATTGGCAGAGAAAATGTTGGCAACCGTATCGGAGAATAACTTGCTATTGTTTCTGCAATCATATCCGATGCAGATCGAAATGTCTTCACCGGCAAAACATTCATTTAAATAGTTGGCAAGCCCTTGTGTTGCGGCACCAACAGTATATATGTTCATGCGATTTGTACCGGGTCCCATTTTACCACGCAAACCACCAGTACCAAACTCAAGGTCTTTGTAAAAAGAATCAATTAGATCGGTTTTGTCTTCTTTAGCCATTAGTTCTGAAACAGCATTTTGGGTGTCTTTGTCGTAGTTTTGCGAAAGCCAATCTTCTGCTTTTGAGCTGACTAGGTTAAGTATATCTTTTTGATTCATCGCTTAATATTGAAGGTGTTTATTCTCAAATTTGGAACTCAAAAATATCTTAATTTTTTGGATTAATCAAAGCTTTTATTTGATATAATCTGACTCCTGTTTAAATATAGGAGGTTTTGTTGTTTACCTTATTTTGGGGAGCTAAGAGAAATCTCTTTGAGTCTGTTAGTTAGCGGAACGTAGTGGTGTTTTATAGCTTGGACACTTAGGCGTTTGGCAAGTAAAATGAAATATTTATTGTTTGTGGTGAAAAATAGTATAGATAGGGTTGCTAATCGGGATATAAATGAGTACTTTTGCAGCGATTTAAGTAATATAATGTCTAATTTACTAGTAAACAAACTATTTAGTATGGTTGAAGAGAACAAAAATGCTGCTGTTGAAGCAGAATTTGATTGGGATGCATTTGAAAATGAAGATGCAGGTTTTACTGCCAGTAGAGCAGAATTAGAAGCTCAGTACGATAAAACTTTATCTACTGTTGCTGAAAAAGAGGTTATCGATGGTATCGTTATCTCAATGAACAAAAGAGAAGTTGTAATCAACATTGGTTACAAATCTGATGGTATCGTGAGTTTGAATGAATTCCGTTACAATCCAGAATTAACTGTTGGTGATACAGTTGAAGTTTACGTAGAAAGTCAGGAAGATAAAAAAGGACAATTGGTTCTTTCACACAAAAAAGCACGTGCTCTACGTTCTTGGGATCGTGTTAACTCTGCACTTGAAAACGACGAAATTATTAAAGGTTACATCAAGTGTCGTACCAAAGGTGGTATGATCGTTGACGTATTTGGTATTGAAGCTTTCTTGCCAGGTTCTCAAATTGATGTGAAGCCTATCCGTGACTACGATATTTACGTAGGAAAAACTATGGAATTTAAGGTTGTTAAAATCAACCACGAATTTAAAAACGTTGTTGTATCTCACAAAGCTCTTATTGAGGCTGAGTTGGAACAACAGAAGAAAGAAATTATCGCTAAGCTTGAAAAAGGTCAGGTTCTTGAAGGAACAGTTAAAAACATCACTTCTTACGGTGTATTTATCGACTTGGGCGGCGTAGATGGTTTGATCCACATTACTGACCTTTCATGGGGTAGAGTATCTCACCCAAGTGAAATTGTTGAATTAGATCAGAAATTGAACGTTGTAATTCTTGATTTTGATGATGATAAGAAACGTATCGCTCTAGGTCTTAAACAATTGACTCCTCATCCATGGGATGCTCTTGACGCTGAAATGAAAGTTGGCGACAGAGTTACTGGTAAGGTGGTTGTTATGGCTGACTATGGTGCATTCGTTGAGATCGCTCCAGGTGTTGAAGGTCTTATCCACGTATCTGAAATGTCATGGTCACAGCACTTGAGATCTGCTCAGGATTTCATGAAAGTTGGTGATGAAGTACAAGCTCAGATTATTACTTTAGACCGTGAGGAAAGAAAAATGTCTCTAGGTCTTAAGCAATTGAAGCAAGATCCTTGGGAAGGTGTTGAAGCTAAGTATGCAGTGAACTCTAAGCACTCTGCTAAGGTTCGTAACTTCACAAACTTCGGTGTATTTGTTGAGATTGAAGAAGGTGTTGATGGTTTGATTCACATTTCTGACCTTTCTTGGACTAAGAAAGTGAAGCATCCAGCTGAATTCACTCAAATTGGTGCTGAAATCGAAGTTGTTGTTTTAGAAATAGACAAAGAAAACAGAAGATTGAGCTTAGGTCACAAGCAATTGGAAGAGAATCCATGGGATGTATTCGAAACCATTTTTGCGACTGACTCAACTCACGAAGGTACTATCGTAGAAATTTTCGAAAAAGGTGCTGTTGTTGCTCTTCCTTACGGTGTTGAAGGATTCGCTACTCCACGTCACCTTGTAAAAGAAGATGGATCTCAAGCTAAAGTAGAAGAAAAACTTTCTTTTAAAGTAATTGAATTCTCTAAGGCTGCTAAGCGTATTATTCTTTCTCACTCAAGAACTTTTGAAGATGTGAAGCGTGCAGAAGTTTCTGAAAAGAAAAAATCTGAGTCAGCTAACACTAAAAAAGGTGTTAAGAAGGTGAAAGATTCGTTAGAAAAAACTACCTTAGGAGATATTTCTGAGTTAGCAGCTTTGAAATCTCAACTTGAAAAAGGAGAAGAATAAGCTTTAAATAATCCTTAAAGAGGTTACAAATGGACTTTAAGATTGACAAAAAAGACGGATACACTTTAGTTCAGGTTTTAAATGAAAGATTAGATACTCATATTGCTCCTGAGCTAAAATCAAAATTGGTTTTGATTTTTTCAGAAGGAGAAAAGAGTGTTCTTTTAAATCTGGATGCTTGTACTTATTGTGATTCATCCGGCTTGAGTGCCATTCTTGTTGCCAATAGGTTATGTAAGAATGCCAATGGAACATTTGTTTTATATGGCTTACAACCTGCAGTTGAAAAACTGATCATTATTTCTCAGTTGGATACCGTTCTTAACGTTTCAGACGACTTGAACGTTGCTAAATCCTTTATGAATAATAGTGAGATTGAAAATTAATATTGATCGTAAGTGAAATTTGAATTAACAATCTTAGGTAGCAATTCTGCATTGCCAACCTCAAAAAGATTCCCAACCGCTCAAGTGCTCAATGTACTTGAGCGGTTTTTTTTAATTGATTGTGGCGAAGGCACGCAAATGCAATTAAAGAAATTTCGAGTCCCTATGTCTCGAATCAATCATGTTTTTATATCGCATCTGCATGGCGATCATTTTTTTGGACTGATAGGTTTGATTTCCAGTTTTTCCTTGCAAGGAAGAACCAACGATCTGCATATTTATGCACATTCAAAACTTGAGAAAATCGTCCGTTTTCAGCTTGATATTCTGGATTCAAGATTAAGTTATAAGTTGATCTTTCATAATATATTTGGCAAGGAGATTCAAACTCTTTTTGAAGATGATGCCCTTACAGTGCAATCTTTTCCTTTGAAACATGGGGTTATGCCATGTGTGGGTTTTTTATTTAAAGAAAAACAGCGCCCCCTTCACCTCCGAAAAGAGATGTTGGATTTTTATGAGATTCCAATCAGAGCCAGGCATGGTATAAAATTAGGAGATGATTATTTGACAGAAGAAGGTGAGTTGATTGCCAATGAGAAGTTAACTTTTGCAGCAACGCCTCCTCGTTCATATGCATTTTGCACAGATACAGCTTATTTCCCAAGAATAGTACCTGTAATAAAACAGGTTGATTTGTTGTATCATGAAGCTACTTTTCTGAAAGATGATGAGAAGCGAGCTAAATCGACCTACCATTCCACTACAAAACAAGCGGCATTAATTGCTAAAGAGGCTGAAGTGGGACAATTATTAATTGGTCATTTTTCTGCACGATTTCATGATTTGTCAAGCCATTTAAACGAAGCCAGAGAAGTTTTTCCCAATACTGAATTAGCCGAAGATGGAAAGGTTTTTACAATTTTAAATACTTAATTCGGGGATTCCCGGATTGTTTATTGAGACCGATGCTAAACAGTTTAGTCAGGAAATAAAAATTCTAAATCGGTGTAGAATTTCCCAAAAATATTTTAGTTTTACGAACGAACGATTCTTATTCATGAATTGTGTAATCTGATTGATGAGACGACATAATTTTGAATTAATAATTGGCATTTATTTTTGCTCAAGTCACTTGATAGTCTGGCTGTAACAATATTTCATTTTTAAAGATGAAGTGTTTCAGGGGTTTCAATCATCGATGGGCAAAGAAAACTAAACAACCTCAGTAGATTTAGGATTAGTGAATATACTATATCCTGTTTCCCAAATCTCATATTTTTCTTCAAACATTATCTTAGATGTTTCTTACGGGTTTATTTTTCGTGTAATTACAAACGAAATATAAATGATGTGCAGCTGTGCAAATTATTAGAAACCTATTGGTGTTTGCCAGGCGTTTTTGTTATTGAGTGTAAGAGTAATAATCATTATATCTCCACAAGCTGACTAAACTATATTTTATATAATCCACTCTCTACTTACTAACTAAAAAATCTAATATGAAAAGAAATTTACTCTCTTTCTTTGCTATGATGTTGCTGATTTCGTCAGCACTAATGGCACAAATTCCCCAAGGGTATTACGATTCGGCTTCAGGCTTAAGCGGTGATGCCTTAAAAAGCGCTCTTAATAATATTATTAAGGGGCATACTGAATACCCTTATAGTTCAACTTCAACTGATGTTTGGGATATTTTGAAGGAAGCTGACCGTGATCCCAACAATCCGGATAATGTGTTGTGTATTTACTCAAAATTCTCCATTAATGCTGCTGCTGAGTATAATAATGGTGATGGATGGAATAAAGAGCACGTTTGGGCA
Source organism: Ancylomarina salipaludis (assembly GCF_004122035.1). Classification (GTDB taxonomy): domain Bacteria; phylum Bacteroidota; class Bacteroidia; order Bacteroidales; family Marinifilaceae; genus Ancylomarina; species Ancylomarina salipaludis. Next base: position 102,519 of record NZ_SAXA01000013.1, on the reverse strand, counting down.
AAATCAAGAGGGGACTTTGGAACAACAATGGGACCGGGAACCGATTTGCATCATATTCGTGCGGCAGATGTGTCTACGAATTCGGCTCGAAATAACCGTAACTTCGATGAAGCATCAACACCTTATGTCGATAATGGAGGAAGCAATAACGGACCGACTCCTGCTTATACTAGCGATGTGGATTGGGTTTGGGAGCCACCTGCAGATGTAAAAGGTGATGTAGCCCGAATGTTGATGTATATGACTGTTCGTTATGAAGGTTTTGATGGCGAACCCGATTTGGAATTGCAGGAAGATTATCTTGATGCATCAAGTAAGGCACCTGGACAGGCACGCTTGTCGACTCTTATTCAGTGGCATTTAAACGATCCTGTTGATGACGAGGAACGTAGAAGAAACAATGTGGTTTATTCATATCAGCACAATCGTAATCCATTTATCGATCATCCTGAATTTGTTTGTGAGATTTTTGATTGTGGAGGAACACAACCGACCAATTCAGCGCCTCTGTTTTCATCGTCAGCACCTGTTGATGCTACTGAAAATATCGCTTATACCTATACTATTACTGCTACTGATGTTGATAATGATAAATTAAGCTTTTCAGCAAGTGGTTTGCCTTCATGGCTGAATTTAGTTGATAATGGTAATGGTTCAGCCGTATTGAGCGGAACTCCTTTGCTTGCTAATGTGGGTGTTAATTCAATACGTATTTCAGTGAGTGATGGACAGGTCTCTGCAATTCAGGATTTTCAAATTACAGTTGCAGGAGAAAATGTTGGTGGTGCAGCCAGTGATCTGTTCTTTTCAGAATATATTGAAGGTTCATCAAATAATAAAGCTCTCGAAGTAGCTAATTTTACGGGTTCTACAGTAGATTTGTCAGCCTACACAATTAAGAAACAGACCAATGGTGCCGGTTTATGGTCAAGTGGTTTGGTTTTGAGTGGTACGCTGGCGAATCAAGACGTTTATGTTGCTGCTAATTCTTCAGCAGTACCAGAGATTACAAGTCAGGCAGATTATACCGGAGGTGTTGGAGAGATGACTTTTAATGGGAACGATGCGCTAGGCCTATTTAAAAATGATGTTTTGATCGATGTCATAGGTAATTTTGATGGTGGTTCGGCAAATTTTGCTCAGGATCAAACCTTGCGTCGTAAATCCAGTATTTCAGGCCCTAATACAATTTATACTCTATCGGAGTGGGATGTGTTGCTGAAGGATAGTTTTGATGGGTTAGGTTCGCATGTATTTGATGGTGGAGTAGTAGTTCCGGATGTAGAGGCTCCAAGCTCTCCAGGAAATTTAGCATCATCCAACATTACTGAGAATGGCTTTGATATTTCGTGGTCGGCTTCAACTGATAATGTAGCTGTAACAAATTATGACGTATATCTTAATGATGTCCTTGTAGCAACTCAAATTTCACAAACCTACAGTTTTAGTTCTTTAAATGCAGGAACGACTTATGCAGTGAAGGTGATTGCAAAAGATGCTGCGGGTAATTTATCAATAGCCAGCAATATTAATGTTCAGACAATTGCTCCGGATACTCAGGCACCAACTGTACCTGCTAATTTGGCTGTGGCCAATGTAAGTCAAACAAGTTTTGATATTTCATGGTCAGCCTCAACTGATAATGTGGCTGTAACAGCATATGAAGTGTATCTTGATAATATTCTTGTAGCAACACAAACTGCTACAAATTATGGATTTACGACATTGAGTGCAGGCACGACTTATATTGTAAAGGTATTGGCTAAAGATGAAGCCGGGAATAAATCGGCTGCAACACAATTGAGTATTTCTACTCAGTCTGCTCCGAGTTCTAAAGTGCTTATTGCAAGTGATTTTGAATCGGGATGGGATAACTGGATAAGTGGTGGTAGTGATGCTTACTTGTATTCTGGTAACAGATCATATCAGGGCTTATATTCTGTTGATTTGCAGGATGATTCTGGAGAAGGTTCAGCAATGACATCGCCATCATTTAATATCACTGCTTACAATCAGATTGATATAGAGTTTTATTACTATTCGTACAGTATGGAAACCAATGAAGATTTCTTTGTAAAATACTTCGATGGTTCGTCGTGGAATACTGTGGCAAGCTTTGTAAGTGGTGTTGATTTCGATAACAATAATTATTACGTGGCAACTTTAAGTTTTGATGCGTCACAGTATAATTTCGCTTCAGATGCGAAGTTTCGTTTTCAGTGTGATGCCAGCTCAAATAGCGATGATATTTACATCGATCTTGTGACAATTACAGCTTCGAATACTGGAACAAAGTCTGATTTTACGCATACTGTTTCATCTGTATTTGTAAAGGCAGGATTAGAGAAAAATACTGAAGAGGAAGCGAGTATCTATCCAAATCCGGCAACTGATTATTTCGATCTTGCGCTTATTCTTGAAAAGGAAGTTGATTTGGATATTGATATTTACGATTTAAATGGTCGTCTGGTATCTTCAACTAAAGAATTGAATTGTGTGGGTGACTATACCAAACGCATGAACATTTCAGGTTTGGGATCAGGTATGTATTTGGTTGTCGTTAAGGGTGAAAATATCAATTTATCAAAACGATTGATCGTAAAATAAGAATTAATAAAACCGAGTTTAAAGATGCACAGTTCGTTTTGAGCTGTGCATTTTTTATAATTGACGTGATAGGATTTTTGATTTCGATAAGTCTGAATACAAAAAAAAATGGACTCATCTTCATATAACAGATCAGGTCTTGTGAGTGAATTTTTATTTGTCAGGAATCACAGATTATATTTTTTCTACCTTTAGGCTTTCAGAAAATTTAATCAACACATTAAAAATGAAAAGAATTTTATTAACAGCACTGACTATGACGGTTTGCGTTAGTGCTTTTGCTCAGCAAAAAAAAGACAAATCGATTTTTAAAGAGTACGAGCCAGGTTATTACCAAAACTCTATCCTTAAGGATATCAGAAACGTTGATGCTAAATTGGAAAATAAAGAAGTAGATAAGCGTTTCTTCATGGATCAGTCATCTTATGATCTTCCTAATGATATCAGCTTATACAAGAATAATACACAATGGGCATTGCCAACTATTTCTCAGGGAAATACAGGTACTTGCTGGTGTTTTTCAACCACTTCCTTTTATGAGTCAGAAGTATATCGTCTTCACAAAAAGAAAGTTGATATTTCCGAGCTGTATACAGTTTATTGGGAGTATGTTGAGAAAGCTCGTCGTTTTGTGAAAGAAAGAGGTGACTCAGAATTTGGAGAAGGATCAGAAGGGAATGCTGTTGCTCGTATGTGGAAAACTTATGGTGTTGTGCCACAATCTGAGTATACTGGATTGAAGGATGGACGTAAGTTTCATACGCATGCAAAAATGTATGAAGAAATGTTGGCTTATTTAAAGTTCTTAAAGAAAAGCAATGCATGGAATGAGGAAGAGGCTATTGCCACTATTAAGTCTATCATGAATCATTATATTGGGGTACCTCCAACTAAATTTACAGTGGAAGGTAAAGAATATACACCTCAAACTTATTTGAAAGACTACTTACAGTTAAATCCGGACGATTATATCGAATTGCTTTCGTATAAGCAAGAGCCATACTGGCAGCAAGTTGAATATAAGGTAGCCGATAACTGGTGGCATTCAAAAGAGTACTACAATGTACCTCTTGATGTTTATATGGAAGCGATTAAATCTGCTGTTCGCGAAGGTTATACCATGAGCATTGGAGGTGATGTTTCTGAGGCAGGTTTCTTGCGTACAACCAATTGTGCTATGATTCCTTCATTTGATATTCCATCTGAATATATTACTGAAGATGCGCGTCAGTTCCGTTTTTCAAACGGTACAACTACTGACGATCATGGTATGCACCTGATTGGTTACTATGTTGACAAAGATGGTAAGGATTGGTATTTGATTAAAGATTCTAGTTCAGGGTCTCGTAATATCGATGAAAATTCTGCTGAATTCGGTTATTATTTCTTCCACGAAGATTACGTGAAGCTTAAAATGATGGGCATTACCATTCATAAAGATGCTGTAAATAAATTATTGAAGAAGTTTAAATAAACTCCTTTAAACGACATTAGGCCCCTTTGCATATCATGTAAAGGGGTTTTTTGTTGGGAAAAACTTTGGGGAGTATTGATGAAATCACATTAAATTAAAAATTGTGATAACAATCGGAAATAATAATTATTTAATGCTGATGAATTGTATATCTTTGTACGCCAAATAGAGAAGCTAAACAACCTCATATATTTAAAGATTATGCAAGAAAAGATTTTGATTCTTGACTTTGGCTCGCAGTACACTCAGCTGATTGCTCGACGTGTTCGCGAATTAAATGTTTATTGCGAAATTCATCCTTACAACCATCCTCCAAAATTGGATGATAGTATTAAAGGGGTGATCCTTTCGGGAAGTCCATTCTCGGTTCGCGAAGAAAATGCTCCAATTCCAGAATTATCAGAAATTAAAGGCAAGTTACCATTACTTGGTGTTTGTTATGGTGCTCAGCATTTGGCTCACTGTTTTGGTGGGGAAGTTATGGCATCAAACAAGAGAGAATATGGTCGTGCAAACCTGACTTCTGTTGATAATACCAACGAGTTGTTGAAAGGTATCAGTATGAATTCGCAAGTATGGATGTCACATGGTGATACCATTGAGCGCATGCCGGATAACTACAAGGTGATTGCGAGTACGGCTGATGTTGAGAATGCAGCTTTTGCTATTGAAGGTGAAATGTCTTACGGTATTCAATTTCATCCTGAGGTTTATCACAGTACTGAAGGAACAATTTTGTTGAAAAATTACATCGTTGATATTTGTGGTTGTAAGCAAGACTGGACTCCGGATGCTTTTGTGGAAACAACAGTTGCCGAGTTGAAAGAGAAGTTGGGTGATGATAGAGTTATTTTAGGTTTATCAGGCGGTGTTGATTCAACTGTTGCAGCCCTGTTGTTGCATAAGGCAATTGGTAAAAACCTATACTGTATTTTCGTTGATAATGGCTTATTGCGTAAGAATGAGTTTACGGAGGTGTTGAAAAAATACGAAACTTTAGGCTTAAATGTAATTGGAGTTGATGCTGGGGAGAAATTTATTTCAGCCTTGGCTGGCGTAACTGAACCTGAAGCTAAACGTAAGATTATTGGAAATGCTTTTATTGAGGTTTTCGACGAAGAATCACATAAGATTGAGAATGCAAAATGGTTAGGACAAGGGACAATTTATCCTGATGTTATTGAATCTGTTTCAGTAACCGGAGGTCCTTCTCAAACCATTAAATCGCATCACAATGTTGGTGGATTGCCTGATTATATGAAACTGAAAGTGGTTGAGCCATTGAAGTTGTTATTTAAAGATGAGGTGCGTCGTGTTGGTCGAAGCATGGGACTTGAAAATAAGTTTATTAGTCGTCATCCTTTCCCGGGTCCTGGTTTGGGAATTCGTATCTTAGGCGATATCACAGCTGAGAAAGTTCGTATTCTGCAGGAAGTTGATCATATCTATATTTCAGGCTTATTGGAAGATGGTTTGTATGATGAAGTTTGGCAAGCGGGAGCGATGTTGTTGCCTGTACAATCAGTTGGTGTAATGGGGGATGAAAGAACCTACGAGAGTGTTGTTGCTCTTCGTGCGGTAAGTTCAACCGATGGAATGACAGCTGACTGGTCGCATTTACCCTATGAGTTTTTGGCAAAAGTGTCTAATAAGATCATCAATGGTGTTAAAGGGGTTAATCGAGTGGTGTACGACATCAGTTCGAAACCACCGGCAACTATTGAGTGGGAATAATATTTCAAGAGCTATCCTTTTTTGGGTAGCTCTTTTTTTTGCTACTATAGCAGTGTCTGCGTGCAAAAATGTTATTTTTCTCTAAAAGCCCATTATTTCAATATATGGTCTAAGTGATGTTTACAAAAAGATTGTATCTTTCGTTTTGCTTAACGTAAAGTCTAAATAAACAAAAATATATATGAGATTATTGAATTTTACCATTAGTAAATCTGCATTTACTTTTTTACTTTTTCTTGTTTTAAGTTTTTCACAGGTTCAGGCACAAGAGGTTAGAGATCAAACTATAAAATATCAAAACTTAATTGCTTTAGTTGATGCTTTCTATGTCGATAGTGTAAGTCTTGAAAAGTTGACTGAAGATGCGATTGTTAAAGTTCTTGCTGAACTGGATCCGCACTCAGTTTATATCAGTAAGGATGAAGTGAAAGCTATGAATGAACCTTTGCAGGGGAGTTTTAGCGGAGTTGGAATTCAATTCAATATCTTGAGAGATACCTTAATGGTTGTAGCAACCATACCTGGCGGGCCTTCTGAAAAAGCAGGTTTAAGAGCCAGTGACCGAATTATTAAGATTGATAATGAAATGGTTGCTGGTGTGGGGATGAAAAATACAGATGTATTCAAAAAATTACGAGGCGATAAAGGCACCAAAGTCAATCTGGTTATTCAACGTAAGGGCGAAAAAGAATTGCTTGATTTTCTAATTATCCGTGATGATATTCCAATCTACAGCCTTGATGCTTCTTATATGCTTAATAAGCATGTTGGGTACATCAAGTTAAATCGTTTTGCAGCTAAAACTGCAGATGAGTTTTTGGAAGCTCTTTTGAAATTGAAAGAGCAGAAGATGAAAGATCTTATTCTTGATTTGCGTGGAAATGGTGGCGGTTATATGACTGCAGCTATTAATATTGTCGATCAGATGTTTCATAAAGATCAGTTGATTGTTTTTACCGATGGTTTAAAATCGAAGCGTCACGATAATCTCTCTACAGAAACAGGGGCTTTTAAAGAAGGCCGTGTGATTGTTCTTATTGACGAAGGATCAGCTTCAGCTTCAGAGATTGTTTCGGGTGCCATTCAGGATTGGGATAGAGGTTTAATTGTAGGCCGCCGATCTTTTGGAAAAGGTTTGGTACAGCGTCAGTTTCCTTTATCAGATGGATCAATGATTCGATTGACAACTGCTCATTATTACACACCTACTGGACGTTGTATCCAAAAGCCTTATGACAATGGTTTGATGGATTATAGAATGGATATCTTCAACAGATATAAATCCGGAGAGATGATCAGTCAGGATAGTATTCATTTAGCCGATTCGTTAAAATATAAAACATTGGTAAACCAGCGTTTGGTTTATGGTGGCGGTGCTATTATGCCCGATGTATTTGTACCGATTGATACCACGGCTAATTTCAAATATTTTAATCTTTTAGCCAGAAAGAATGTGCTTTATCCTTTTGTTTTGACCTATATGGATAATAACAGAAATAATTTAAAAACGAAATACCCTGATTTCGAGAGTTTCAATAAGACTTTTGTTATAACGGATCAGATGCTTAAAGATTTAGTTGCAGAGGGAGATAAAGCCGGAGTTGAGCATACTACAGAAGAGTACCTTGCAGTGAAAGACCATCTAAAAGTTCATATAAAAGCCCTTATTGCAAGAGATTTGTGGGACGGTGCTGAGTATTATAAAATTGTAAATCAGAAAAACGAGATTCTTGATAAAGCATTGGAATTACTTGATAATCCTAAGGAATATGATAAGATTTTAAAGTAAAATTCAGATATATAAAGAGGAGTCGGATATTAATCCGACTTTTTTTATTTAAAAAGACCTGAAAATGGCTGATTTTATAAGCTAAAGACTATTTTTGTAGCGTAAATTAGAGATGGTCTATATTTGATATATACATATAGATAAATTGGCTATTCAAAAGGGTATAATTAATAACATTAGTTTTGAAAACAGATTCGGGAAAGTTTAGATTGATTGCAAAAACCTTTCATGGTTTAGAGGAGGTATTGGTTAAGGAATTAGAACAGTTAGGTGCTGAGGAGATTAGAGTATTAAAACGCGCAGTAAGTTTCGTCGGTGACAAGGCATTAATGTATAAAACGAACTTACACTTAAGAACTGCGACTCGTGTTATTAAGCCGATTTACAAGTTCACTGCATCAGATACCGATGAGTTGTACAAAGGCATACAGGAAATCGACTGGAATGAATATCTGGGATTAAAAGATACCATTGCAATTGATAGCACGATTAGTTCAGAAGATTTCAAGCATTCAAAATTTGTAACATATCGGGTTAAGGATGCCATTGTCGATCAATTCTACGAAAAAACAGGCGAACGACCATCAGTTCGTGTTGTAAATCCAACTTTAAGAATTAATGTACATATCGATAAAAATACCTGTACAGTTTCCTTAGATAGTTCCGGAGAATCATTACACAAAAGAGGTTATCGAGTTGCAGAAACTGCAGCGCCATTGAATGAAGTTATGGCAGCGGGGATGATTTTGATGTCTGAATGGGACAAGAAAAGCAACTTTATTGATCCGATGTGTGGTTCCGGTACCTTATTGATTGAGGCAGCTTTGATTGCTTACAATATTCCTGCCGGTTTGTATCGTAAAGAATTTGGTTTTCAAAAGTGGGCTGATTTCGATCAGGATCTTTGGGACGATATTTATAATGAAGAAACTGAAGTTGATTTCGATGCTAAGATTATCGGATGTGATATTTCGGATAAGGCTATGGAGATTGCTGAAGAAAATATCCGTAATGCAGGTTTAAGACGCAAAATCAAATTGACAGTAATGCCTTTCCAACAATTCATACCTCCTGTAGAAAAAGGTATTTTAATCACCAACCCACCTTACGGAGAGCGTTTGAAGGTTAAAGATTTAGAAGGTCTTTATTCAATGATTGGTGAGAGATTAAAGCACCAATTCGCAGGTTATGATGCATGGATCTTAAGTTATGGTAAGGAATGTTTTGACAGTATTGGCTTACGTCCATCACGAAAAGTGACTTTGTTTAATGGTCCTTTGGAGTGTAAGTTTCAAAAATATTCTATGTTTGCGGGAAGCAAAAAGGATAGTTATAAAAACAGAAAAGAATCGGAAAGATAAGCCATAGGACATTATTCTTTTTTTCTATTTTGTTATATTTGCTGAGAAAAGATAGTTTAATATAAAAATATTTTAATGAGTTTTAATCTTAACCAGTGGTTTGCCGATAAAGTGAGCGAAAACACCCTTTTTTATTATAAGGGGAGTGTTGGCTCAGAGCGGGTTACTGAGATATTGGATAAGATTGAAATCATTATGGATGAAAAGAAATTTCCTTTAAGAGAGAGAAAAAAAATCCTTAATGTTTTTATTGAGTTAGTTCAAAATCTTTACCATCATGGAGAGAGGTATGAGATTGATAATACGTTTAAGAGTTACGGGTGTATAATTTTCAATAATGAAGACGATGGTGTGGAAATCATATCTGCGAATTTCATTAAGATTGAAAAACTCAAAGTCTTTACCGATTATATCGATCATACAAACTCTATGGGTGCCGGAGAGCTTAAATATTTGTATAGGAAAGTATTGTCTAACAGACGTTTTTCTGAAAAAGGCGGGGGCGGCTTAGGTATTATCAATATGATAAGAAAAAGCGGGAATAAGCTTAAATATTGCTCAAAAAGAACAGAAGGAGAGAATTTCTTCTTGGTTTTAACTGTAAAAATTTAGTCAAAAAATAACGATATTCTTTTATGGATACTTTAATAATAGAAGGCAGTTCTAAAACACCAAAGGTAGTATTCGATGCCGATAAAGGCGACTTATTACTAGAGGGACGTTCAATTCCTGAAAACTCATTGGAATTTTATATTCCTTTGATGGAATGGTTGGATGATTATTCTCAGGAAGTAAACACAGATACCATTGTTCATATGAAATTGGAGTATTTTAATACCAGTTCTTCAAAGTGTATCTTGGACTTTTTCAGAAAGCTCGAAACAATTTCCAAACGAGGTAATAAGATTTCTGTCAAATGGTATTACGAAGAGGATGATGAGGATATGTTGGAAGCGGGAGAAGACTACGAAGCAATTGTAGGCTTGCCTTTTGTCATGGTTGAGCAAGAAGAAGTTTAATTGATTATCGATATAAAAAAACGGGCTATTTCATTAGAGTAGCCCGTTTTTTGTTTTTTATATTTTTAATTATTCTCCATCAATAGGACCGGAACCAATGAGTTCATCTCCATCGTACCATGCAGCAAATTGTCCTGCTACAACAGCGCGTTGGGGTTCATCGAAAAGAATATACAAGCCTTCTTTCTTAAAATAGATGGTTCCTTTTTGAAGAGGTTGACGATAACGAATTCTAATGTCGTAGCGTCGTTCACATTCTTCAGTTGGCATTAAATCGGGACGAATCCAGTGTGTTTCTTCTTTTGAGATAAAGAGAGCTTTGCGCATCAACAGGGGATGGGAGTGTCCCATACCTGTATAAACAATATTCTCTTTTACGTCAGTTCCGATAACAAAAAGCGGTTCGGCTTTTCCTCCCACATTCAAACCTTTTCTTTGGCCGACAGTAAAGAAATGAGCTCCATTGTGTTCACCCACTTTTTTCCCATGATGTCTTCTGAATTTGTAAGGTTTTGCTAACTCAACTAAATCCTCTGACTTAGGTAAGAGCTTGTGTGCATTTTCGGCAAGAACTTCAACAATAACACCTGGTTTTGCTTTAAGTTTCTGTTGCAGGAAAATGGGCAAATCAACTTTACCAACAAAACAAATCCCCTGGGAATCTTTCTTTTCAGCTGATGCTAATTTTGCTTTTCGGGCTATTTCTCGAACTTCAGGTTTTTCAATTTCTCCAATTGGGAACATGGCTTTTGAGAGTTGTTCCTGCGAAAGTTGACAAAGGAAATAACTCTGATCCTTATTGTTGTCAACACCCGCTAACAGGCTGTAAACTTCTTTTCCATCAATTATTTTGGTCTCTTTTCTGCAATAATGTCCTGTGGCCACATAGTCAGCTCCCAGTTCAAGGGCTTTTTTAAGGAAGACATCGAATTTGATCTCGCGATTGCAAAGTACATCAGGGTTTGGTGTGCGACCTTGCTCATACTCTGAGAACATATAATCGATGACCTGAGCACGATATTCCTTACTTAAATCAACAAAATGGAATGGAATGTCTAATTTTTTAGCTACCATTTGTGCAAACAGGATATCCTCGTCAAAAGGGCATTCTTCAGATTTTAAACCAACCGTATCGTTCCAGTTTTGCATGAACAATGCCTCTACTTCGTAGCCTTGTTCTTTGAGTAAATAGGCAGCAACACTTGAATCAACGCCCCCGGACAATCCTATTACAACTTTTTTTGTCATTTCTTTTTCTCCTTCATTTTGAATCTGCAAATGTACAGATTTAAATTATGAAGCGCAATATTGACTTTTTGATGTGAGCAGTGCTTATTTTTAAACAAAATAAATTAATTTAGTATGTTAATTAAGGAAGACTATTAACTTAAAAACGAAATACAATGATTAGAAAATTACTTTTTGTATTTATGGCACTTATCTGTGTAAATGCCAGTGCACAAGAGATTCAGGATACCAGTTATTGGAAAAAAGGAGGGATGGCTTCATTATCATTTTCTCAGACTTCTTTAAGCAGCTGGTCCGGTGGGGGAGATAATGCCATATCGACCAATGCGCGACTGAATTTATTTGCCAATTACACCAAAGCTAAAAATGCCTGGGATAACACATTGAATCTGGAATATGGTCTTTTAAAACAAGGTGATGAGGGGACTCGCAAAAGTATTGATAAAATCGATTTTGTAACCAAATACGGACATCAGGCGAGTAAGAAATGGTATTATTCGGCTTTGTTAGATTTTAAAACTCAGTTTGCTAAAGGGTATAATTATGGCAAAAATGAAGGTGATCCGGATCAGAAAGTATCAAATTTTATGGCTCCTGCTTACTTGTTACTTTCTTTGGGGATGGACTATAAGCCTAATGATACATTTTCAGCTTACCTTTCGCCCATAACAGGAAAAACAACCTTTGTAAATGATGAAGATTTATCTGATGCAGGTGCTTTTGGCGTTGATCCGGGTGATAAAATAAGATACGAGTTTGGTGCTCTGGCAAAACTGACCTTGAAAAAGACCGTGGCTAAAAATGTAGATTTAAAAAGTACTTTGGATTTATTTACAGCCTATTCGGAATCTTTCGGAAATATTGATGTAAACTGGGATTTGAAGATTGATATGAAAGTGAATCAGTTCTTAACCGCTTCGATCAACACAACTCTGGTTTATGATGATGACGTGCAATATGTGGATAAAGAAGGTGTAAACAGAGGTGTTCGAATTCAATTTAAAGAAGTTTTGGGCATTGGCTTAGCCTATAAGTTTTAGACAACTTCAGCCAAATTAATTTGTGCCTCCTGTGTTTCGACTCGGGAGGCATTTTTTTATTTCTTTCGGGGAGGTTTGATTGTTATTCTTGTTTGGATACTGACACAAACTAAATAAAAAAACATCTTTAGTCTTACTGTTAAGCTAGCTTAAAAATTGTATTTTCGGGATAAATTAGATCTACTATGTCATCATTAAATATATACCGGGCTTCAGCCGGATCAGGAAAAACCTATACCTTAACCCGCGAATATTTGAAGCTGGTTTTTGAGGAAGCCATAAATTATCGAAGTATCCTGGCAGTAACCTTTACCAATAAGGCGACTGATGAGATGAAATCCCGAATTCTAAAGGAGATCTATATTCTTTCAAAAGGAGAGAAGTCGCCCTATGCTGAAGAATTGATGACAATCAATCAGCTTGATAAAGCTGCCCTTCAGATTAAAGCAAAAGAAATCCTTAATCGTTTATTACACGACTACAGCCGTTTTTCGGTCACGACTATCGATAGCTTTTTTCAAAAAGTTGTGCGCTCATTTACCCGGGAAATAGGATTGCAGATGGGCTTTAATATTGAGCTCGATCAGCGTAAGGTTTTAAATGAAGTGGTCGATCTTTTGTTTCTCGATGTTGACGAAGATGCTCAATTGCGATCCTGGTTGTCTGATTTTGCCGAATCGAAAATAAAGGAAGGCAAGACCTGGAATTTTAAGAATGATATTCTTGAAGTTGGAACCGAGGTCTTCAAAGAAGATTATATGAACTTCGATCAGGTTCTGATTGAAAAATTATCGGACAAGAATTTTTTAAATGCCTATCGAAAAGGATTAAAACAAATTAAGGACGAGTTTGAAGACACTTTAAAAGAAATTGGAACGAGGGCAGTTAATCTGATTGAGAGTCAGGGCCTGAGTTTGACTGATTTTTCTTTCGGGAAATCGGGTTTTGCCAACTATTTTTACAAGCTGCAAGCGGGTGAAATGGTTGAACCAGGCGCCCGCGTTTTAGCCGCTATTGACAATCCGGATAAATGGACACCAGCTAAAGCAAGTGCCGATATTAAAGCGGCTGTTTCCACGGTTTATTCATCTGGTTTGGGTGATTTATTGAAAAATGCAGTTGAGTTTTTTGATAACGAATGCCAGCTCTATTTCTCAACCGATAAAACACTCAAATACATTTATACTCTGGGGATTCTAACGGATATCTCTAAAAAAATAAAATCCTTTACCGAGGATGAAAATCTTTTTCTATTGTCAGATGCTTCTCGTTTGCTTCGCAGTATTATTGGAACCAATGACACCCCTTTTGTGTATGAGAAAATCGGGAATGTGTACAAGCATTTTATGATTGATGAGTTTCAGGATACGTCCTCAATGCAATGGGATAATTTCCGTCCATTGGTCGGCAATTCATTGGCAGAGGACAATCGTTCTCTGGTTGTAGGCGATGTTAAACAATCGATTTATCGTTGGCGTAACGGCGACTGGAAACTACTGGCCGAACAATTGGATGTTGACTTTAAAAGTCAGGGCGTGAATGGCCTGACTTTGAATCAAAACTGGCGGAGTTCGAAGAATGTGATCAATTTTAATAATGCTCTGTATGCTATCGCTTCTCAGGCCTTACAGAACGATTATAATAATGATATTCCCCCGGCCTTGGAAGAAAGCTTGAGTGTGGAACGTGCGCGTATACTGAATGCTTATTCTGATGTTTATCAGGATTTCCCAGGGGGAAAGGATAAATGCCCGGGCTATGTGAAAGCCAATATGATTGAGGTTGAAAATGGGGAGAAGTGGACTGAAAAAGTATTGGAACAATTGCCCGCTCAGATTGAAGAGATACAAGCTCAAGGTTACAGGGCGGGTGATATGGCCATTCTGGTTCGGAACGGGCGCGAAGGTGCACAGATTGCAAACACCCTTATGACTTATCGAAACTCAGATTCAGCCAAAGAGGGAGTTAATTACAATGTCATTTCGAATGAGTCGCTTTATCTTAAGAATGCTTCGGTTATTAGCTTTTTAACGCATTTGTTGAGGTACTTTATTTACCCCGAAGATCAAATCAATCTGGCTTATTTGCTTCAGGAATATTGCCTGTACTTAAACGATGAGGCACCTGATAATCTGGATGATATTTTTGCGCAAAGCGAAGACGCGGAAGATGTATTTAAAGGTTTATTCCCTAAGGAATTTGTTGGGAATATTTCATTCCTGAAACGTCAGGCACTTTTCGATTTGGTAGAGCAATTGATTGATATTTTTGCTTTGAACAAGCGTGCTTCAGACTTTCCTTACCTGGAGGCTTTTCAGGATTTGGTTCTGAGCTTCTCACGCAGCGATTCACCTGACCTGAATTCCTTTATCGATTATTGGGAAGAGAGAAAAGACAAGGAAGTAATATCGGTATCTGATCATCAGGATGCCATTCGGATACTGACCATTCACAAATCGAAAGGCTTGGAATTTAAGGCGGTTTTATTGCCATTTTGCGATTGGGATTTGGATGATGTGAAGCACACAAAAATTCTTTGGTGCCAACCCGAATTGGAGGGGTTCAATAGAGTAGATGTTTTGCCCATTCGTTACGGTTCTGACTTAAAGAAGACCATTTATTATAAAGAATATTTTACCGAAAAACTTCAGGCTTATATCGATAATTTAAACCTCTTGTACGTTGCAACAACCCGGGCGGAGGAGGTTTTAGTTTGTTATTCGCCATTACCCGCTGGAGATAATTTTTCGAAGGTGAGTCATTTGTTATATCATATTTTTGAGAATGCCCATAAATACTCTGACGAATTTGGAGCGAAGAAAATCATCGATATCAATTCGTATTGGAACGATGAGCAGAAATGTTTTGAATTAGGTGTTTTGCCGACTAAAGAGCGTGTTGAGGAAAGCTACGAAGAGGTGCCCCGATTGCTTGAATATCCGGCGTCTATGCTGGATGACAGATTGAAACTGAGATCACATGCTGCGGATTACTTCGACTTTTCAGAGGCGGCGTCTATTGATAGTTTCGCACCCATAAATAGAGGAAATATTTTGCATATCTTGTTTCAGAATATTCGTTACGCTGAAGATCTTGATGTTGCATTGACGCAATTGAAATTTGAAGGAAAGTTGGACGAATTGCAGGCAAATGAGGTCAGACTAATGGTTCAGGATCTGTTTAGTAAGCCCCAAATTGCATCCTGGTTTTCCAAAGACTGGCGTGTGATAAATGAGCGGGATATTTTATTGGGAGAAGGCAATACTCTGCGACCCGATAGGGTAATTGTGAAAGGTGATGAAGCTATTGTGATTGATTATAAGTTTGGGAAGAATAAAGAAAAGGCGCATATTCGTCAGGTTAGTGCTTATAAAAAACTGCTTCAGCAGATGAATTATAAAAAGGTAAGTGCCTTTATTCTTTATGGGAAATTGGATGAAATTGTAGAAGTGTAAAACAAAATATAAGCCCCTAAAAATGAAATTAACATTACTTGTATTATCAATTTTTATTTTATCATCATGTGATTTTATCCTTGAGAAATTTTCCAAAAAAGATGATACCGTTGAGCAATCTTTTACGGTGGATTCCAGTTCGACGGATTCAAAAAACATAAACGGAGAAGTGAGGTATAAATACCCCAGTGGAAAACTGAAATCCATTGTCAATTATAAGGATAATAAGAAGGTTGGTATTAGCATGACCTTTTATGAATCAGGCGAAAAACAATATGAAATTCCTTATGTGGATGGGAAAAAACACGGGGAAGTTAAGTGGTTTTATAAAAGTGGGCGCTTGTATCGATCAACCACTTATGATAATGGGGTGAAACAGGGACCTCAAAAAAAATATTGGGAAAACGGTAAGATAAAATCTGAAATGGATTTTGAAAACGATATGATGTGTATGGGTTTAAAAGAATTTACCAATACCGGGAAGCAAAAAACAGAGCCTCAAATACAAGTTAAGCATGTCAATCGTCTTAGAGAATCGAGCATGTTTCACCTCGAGTTGAGTCTGGATAAAAAGTTTAGCGACGTTCAGTTTTATATTGGCAGCCTGATCAATGGTAAATCTCTTCCTGTAAAAGTAAATTCGTATATGAGTGAATTGGAAACGAAAAAAGCTAAGGCTGTTTTTAAATTTAGTATTCCCAAGGGAGGGAGTATAAATCGTGAGATTCCTATTGTTGCAGTTGTTAAGACTTCGTATCAAAATTATTATATATTGAAAACCAAAGCGAATGTTAGTGTGAGAAATCCCAACTAGAATTTCTGTTCGTTTTTTTTAGATACCAAAGCATAGAGCGTGTTTTTCAGTCATAAAAGTCAGTATCTTTATGCCCGTTTCGATGATTAGAATCGGGAAAAAATCAAATAAGAATAAATAAAAGAATAAGCATGTTTAATTTCGATGATATAAATCTGGACCGAATTGTGGTTCATAACGTAGGTAACAAACATCACGAAGAAACCCTGAAGCTATCAAAGCAAGGCATTCAGTTGGAAGATGATGATGTTAGAGATATTCTATTGAAATATTTCTTATCGGCTTTCAACAAAGAGGAGTTCTACAATTTTCAGCACGAAGCCGGATTGAGCATGAATGAAGTGTATTGCTTTGCTACCGAATTTTTTGAAGATAACGATAGTTTTTACGATCAATCGGTGAATATTGCCATGCACCTTTACGATAAATCGAATCATCCCAATATTAAGGGGGGTGAGTTTTATTTGGTAGCATTTTCGGGCTGTATTGTCGATGGGGAGGTTTGCGATGCGTTGGGGATTTTTAAATCAGAGAATAAGGATACTTTCCTAAAGGTTTATCAGAACCAGGAAAACTTCGAATTAGGCTGCGAGAGTGGTATTAATATCAAAAAGCTGGATAAAGGATGTTTGATTTTCAATACCGAAAAAGAGAATGGCTATAAGGTTTGTATTGTTGATAAAACCAACAAGAATGGCGAAGCCATTTATTGGAAAGAGGACTTTTTAAATTTGAAGCTTCGTGAAGATGATTTCTATCACACTCAGAATTATCTTGAAATGTGTAAGGGATTTATTGGCGAAGTTTACAACGATGAGAACGAAGTCGCTAAAGCCGATCAAATTGATTTGATGAATAAGTCGATTAACTTTTTTAAAGATAAAAAAGAGTTTAATGAGGATTTGTTTAAGCGTGAAGTGATTGAACAACCTGAAGTTATGAATGCTTTTGACGAATATAAAAGCTACTACCAAAGTGAGCACGATAATGATATTAATTCTGAATTTAATATCAATAAAGATGCGGTAAAAGGTGAGCAGCGTTTCTTCAAGCAAGTTTTGAAATTGGATAAAAACTTTCACGTTTACATTCACGGCCAGCGTAAGTTTCTTGAGAAAGGTTATGACGCCGCTCGCGATATGAGTTTCTACAAGCTGTTTTTTAGAGAAGAAAACTAGAATTTAAGTACAGTCTATATGAAGCCAACAGAAGCAATTTTGTTGGCTTTTTTATATTTTTAATTATTGGAAAGGATTTTAAAAACTATTGTATAAATAAGATTAGATGTTTGTGGGGAATAATTAATTTTATGGCTAATTAAAGCGTGAATGGGAATTGTATCCTTTTATGAGTGATTAGCTATGTCACTCACTCAGGTTGTGAGCTCCCTTCGGTCGGTTATATCGCGTTCCTTCATGAAGACTTAAAAGTCACATGATAAAATCTTGTGGTGGCATCTTATTATCTGTCATGCTCTGACTATAGGCGAGCTGTAAATGTCAGGGTATGACTCAAACATGAGAAAATATTGAGAGCCTCACAAAATAAGTGAGACCCTCAAAGAGAGTTATTCATTGCAGATATTTTATAAAAAAATAATAGCGTTTGCATCGCGTTCCTTCATGAAGTATTAAAAGTCACATGATAAAATCATGCGGTGGCATCTTATTAGCTGTCATGCTCTGACTATAGGCGAGCTGTGAATGTCAGGGGATGTCTCAAACATGAGAAAATATTGAGAGCCTCACAAAATAAGTGAGACCCTCAAAAGAGAGTTATTCATTGCAGATATTTTGTAAAAAAAATAATAGCGTTTGCATCGCGTTCCTTCATGAAGTATTAAAAGTCACATGATAAAATCGTGTGGTGGCATCTTATTATCTGTCATGCTCTGACTATAGGCGAGCTGTAAATGTCAGGCTATGACTCAAGCATGAGAAAATATTGAGAGCCTCACAAAATAAGTGAGACCCTCAAAAGAGAGTTATTCATTGCAGATATTTTATAAAAAAATAATAGATTTGGAAACGCTACTGACACTATCGAAATTTTTACTGCTTGGACTGTTAATTGCTTTCCCTTTTCCATTATTAAAGGCCTTAAGACTAAGAGTAGGCAATAAAGCTTATTTATTGAGCTATATCCTTCTTAGTTTATTGTTCTTGGGAATTTTAATGTTTCTCATTGCCTGGTGGGCTGATCAATCGCAGATGATTCTCTTATCGCACTATGGTTTTGATCATGATGCCATGTCGGATGTGGAACGATTTAGGCATGTGGCTCAGGAAAATATGGAAAGGGTTAAAAGTCTTCAACGTCGTTCATTGGGTATAGGATGGCCTTTAAAAGCCATGTTCGGATTCGTGATATTTATACCTTATCTTTTTATTGTATATTTTGTGAGCCTGTTGATTAATAGAATAAAAAACAAAGAATGAGTGAAGATTTCTCTTCCCGGTAAGCGATTAGCTTCGCTTTCCCAGTTTATTTCTGAAAGAAAATAAGGTTGATTATCTCTTACTAAAAATTGATACCATGCCATTCATTGTTACAACATAACGAATAAAAGAATCTCAAGAGAAAAAATGCAGACAAACAATTATATATATGCCTTTATTTATGACAATACCGAAAGTGAGTTATGCAAGCTTGAGTCGAGATGTCTTTTTAATAAAGAAGAAAAGAATAAACTGCTTTTTTCCGATGTAAAGGTAGAGCCTTCAAGCAGTGCTTTTATTAGAAAAAGACTGGATGTTAAGTTAGTGTCTGAGGATTATGCTTCGCTAATCAGTCAAATAAAAAAGGAAAAGTTATGTGTTGAGGGTTTCAAAGTTGAATATTTGGTTTTGCATGGAGATACAACGGCCTATGCTTCGAGACTCGAAAAGTTAAGAGATATTGGCTATAGCATTGATGGCAATCCGGATTATTATAAGCCAATTATAACTTACGCATTGTGTTATTATAAAGGGACTTGGTTTTTTGGCACTTTGCTTAAAAATGATTTTGCCTGGGAAAAACACAATAAAAAAACCTATTCGTACAGCAATTCAATAAATATAAATATTGCCAAAGCCCTTGTGAATATTGCAGCAAAGTCAAACAAAGAGAATAAGCTGCTTGATGCCTGTTGTGGGGTGGGTACCATCATGTTGGAAGCCTGCTTTGCCGGAAATAAGATTGAGGGCTGCGATATCAACTGGAAGGTATGCAGGCAAGCACGAGAAAACCTTTCTCATTTCAACTATACAACCAATGTGTATCGCTCCGATATAAAAGACATTGACAACAGGTATGATGCCAGTATTATCGATTTGCCATACAATTTGTTTAGCTGTGCAGATGATAATACGATTTCACACATTATCGAGTCGGCAGCTGAAATTACCGATCGACTTGTTATTGTATCTATCTCTGATATAGCAAACTTAATCAATAAGGCAGGGCTTAAATTGTCTGATTATTGCAGCGTTAGTAAAAAGGGAAAGGCAAATTTCGCAAGAAAAATATGGCTTTGTGAAAAGAAGGAATTGCTTGTAACGAATTAACGATTCGGAATTTAAGGGGGATGGTTAAAAAAACCGCCTCCTCAGGGTAAAACCAAAGAAGACGGTTGATTTGCAATAAAACTTCAGACTTTTTCTCTGAAGTTAACCTAAACCACTAATAGAGGTACTGACTGATTTGCCCGGCTTCAACCATGATGAATCGGAAAACCAGGCCTCCAACAAGAATAAGTATTGCTGGAAAAGCAACAGGAATATGTTTGCCTCTAAGTTCCATCACTTCGAGAATTGCAGGAACAACCAAACCCAATAGAACCACTCCACCCCAGAAAGGCAGGGTGTAAGCACCACCCAGAAATAACTGAGCAGCTTCGATTTGAGCGGCATTACTGGCCATGAATCCCATAAACAGATGAATGATAAAGAAGACTTCGATACCAATCAAGAGCAAATCGATTTTGCTAAACAGGCTGCGTTCCAATTTTTCTTTGGATAGCCACATGATGGTGGCGGCACCAGTCGATAACCCTGAAACCAGGAATAAAGGGCCTAAAATTGAGGTGTTCCAAAGTGGACGCGCATTGAATGCGGATAAAAGAATACCCGTGTAAATACCCAGAATCACAGATGAGATAATCATGGTCCAGGCGAAGGCTTTACGGTACTTTTGTACAAATTCTTCTATCCATTCGAGGTATTTAACTTGCCAGGTCCAGTTAGGAATCAGGTCGCGCCAATAGCTCAGGCACCAAGCCATAGAAAGTGGTGTGATCAGCATCAGAATCCATGCACCCCACGACATAGGCGATTCAATTCGAATGGTGGTGTAGAGTTGCCAGAAATAAAGCTTGTTTTTCAAGTCGAGAAAGAGAGCGCCTAAGCCTACCATTAAAATAACAGGGACCAGGAATGTCGCTTTTCTCACTGCAGTTGGAAGCTCTTTTTCTTTACCCAATAGTGAATATAGAGCAGCAAAGAATAGGATTCCAGCGGCCAAACCTCCAAGGAATAAGTAAAGAGGAATTTCCCAACCCCAAATGCCCAAAGTTGGGTCTATGTGGGGATTCATTCTTCCACTAATTAATATTTCTTCGTTCATAAGACTATTTTTTAGTCCTTAAGTCCCTTACTGAACTCAAGGATTTGTGAAAATCAATTAAGCTTATTGTTTCTAATGGCTCAGGTCAAATAATAAATCTGTGGTTTTGTTCCCACTTCAGGAGCAAGAACTTTCCATGTTCGGTTTTTAAGAAGTTGACTAAGCTGAGATTGTTCATCGTCGATATCACCAAAATACATGCAGCTTGTTGGACAAACGGATACGCATGAAGGGTTTTTGCCTTCCTCTAGGCGATGATTACAGAAACTACATTTATCTACGAATCCATCGGGATGAGAGTATCGGGCATTGTATGGACAAGATTGAACACAGGCTCCACAACCAATACAGGCACCTCTATCAACCATAACCAGACCACCCTCTTCGTAATGACTGGCCCCGGTAGGGCAGCAACGCACGCAAGGTGAGTTTTCACAATGGTTACAGCGTTCTGATCGCAATTCGATGCTCACATTGGGGAAAGTTCCCTTGGCATGTTCGATCACCCAATCGCGACAATAACCAATAGGCACACGATTTTCATTTTGGCAGGCCACAACACAGTCGCTACAGCCCACACATTTTTTTGTATCAATTAGCATTGCATATCTCATGAGATCTCCTCCCTTTCTGGCTTGTCAATTATAAATTTCACAAAATTCCCACGCATACCGGTTCCACCCATTACCGGATCGACCATCACGTTGGTTACGAGCTGGGAGTCACTAATACCACGTCCATTTGAACGCTGTAGTTTTTTATTCGATTTCCCAAAGCCATGAACCATATACACGTTATCCATGCCAATACGTTCGGTAACTCTTACCTTGATAGGAAATTCTGATTTGATGCCATCCTGGTTTTCAAGCCAGATTTCCTGATCATTTACGATACCAGCTGCCATAGCGATTTTAGGGTTCACCCAAAGCTTGTTTTCGCTCATCAGCTCATTCAGATTTGGATTGTTAGCCGTACGGCCAAAGGTGTGCATAGGTGCACGTCCGTAATTGAGTCTAAAATAACCTGCTGGTGGTTCAGGATGTGGGGTATAGTTTGGAAGAGGATCGAAGCCTTCCATTTCTAAATCGGTAGAATAGAGCTCAATCATTCCCGTAGGCGTTCCGAATTCGTATTCTTCACCCTCTTCAAGATAAAGGTTCTCGTGCTTGCGCTCGAATTTGATAACTCCTTTCTCTTGCATTTCGGCCAATGAATGCCCCATCTGTTTCAACTGCCAATCCAAAACTTCGGAATAAGACTTATAGTTGAAATAAGAACTCAATTTTAATTTATCGGCCAACTTACGAACAATCCAATCAGATGGTTTGGTTAAGTACTTAGGCTTGGCAGCAGGCATTCGTACAGCAATGTTTGGTTCTCGATTAGGCGATACACGAATATCATCGTAACGTTCTAAATAAGTACATTCCGGAAGAATGATATCAGCATAACCCGTAATTTCCATAGGCATGGTATCTACCACCACAAATAGGTCTAAGTTGTCAATTGCCTCCAAAGTCCGTTTGGTGTCAGGAATGGTAGATATCAGATTTGTACCCACAACAAACCAGCCTTTAATTTTCTTATCTGTGGTATTGTCAGGATGAGTTGCATCTACGAATACATTGGCAATTGATGAACCTGCCAAAGCATATTTACCATCAAGATAGTCTTTCCATGTCCACGAAACGGATGGGAAAGCTGGATGGGGGAAGGAAGGGACTTTGGCTGTCTCTGGGAAATAGAAACCACCTTTGCGGCCCCAGGATCCAAGAAGTGCATTCAATATGGCCATCGCGCGTAAGCGTTGAGTATCGTCACCATACCAAGTCACATGACGACCAGGATGAATCAGTGTTGCTGGTGCGTTAAAAGCCATCTCTCTGGCCGTTTCTCTAATCACATCGGCCTTGATTGTTGTAATTTTTTCGGCCCACTCAGGGGTTTTGTCAGCAACATGAGCTTCAAGATCTTCAAAGCCGTAAGCATACTGATCGATATAAGCTTTATCGTATAATTTCTCTGTGATTAAAACATGCATCCAAGCCAATAGCAGGGCGATGTCGGTTGCAGGTTTAATGGGTAGCCAATGTTTCGATTTACTGGCTGCAGTTGACAATCGAGGATCAACCGTAATTATTTTTAAGCCCTTATCAATGGCTTTAGACATTTCCTGAACATGAGAATTGTGCATGTTCTCACCTATATGGTTCCCAATCAGAACCAGACATTTTGTGTTTTCCAAATCGACAGGCTCAGGTGAGTTAATGTTGGCACCAAAAGTCGCATGAAAACCAACTTCCCGAGGACCACGGCATTGGGCATAGGAGGGGGCTGTAATATTTCGGGAACCAAAAGCCTTGAATAATTTTCCAAAGTGTGCACCACCGGAACCGTGTTTGAATAAGGCCATACTCTCGGGGCCATGTTCTTCGGAAATCTGGTTCATCTTGTCAGCAATAAAGCGGAATGCCTTATCCCAGCTAACTTCTTTGAATGTTTGTTTGCCATCAATTTCTACACGCATCAATGGTGATTTCAATCGATCTTCATCATTGTACATGCCAATACCACCTGTACCTCTTGGGCAGAAACGCCCCTTGCAATGCGGATCATCTTCATTACCTTCTATTTTCCAAAGTTCACCTTTCTCATCGGTATGTACCCAGCCAGCACATTTCCAGAAACACACCTCGCAATAGGTAGGTACGCGTTTAAATTGGGAAGCATCCATAGGCTCACCGGCTTGTACCTGCCCAATCATGGTGTTCAGAATTGGATTTGCTAAAACCAAGCCCCCGAACCCCAATGCGGATATCTTTATAAAATCTCTTCTTGACTTGCTCATCAGATCGATAGTTTTATTTCAATCTGTTATCCTCAGGATGGTTTAGAGGATAACAGATTTATTAAAATTTGAAGTCTATTATTGCATTTTCTCGCTTGCTGTCCATTCGAACAAAGCACCATCATAAACTTTCACATTGGGGTAATTTAAAGCTGATGTTAAGGCTAGATATACAATACCTGCACGTACACTTGATTCGCAGTAAAGAATCACTTCTTTTTCTTTTGTGATACCAGCTTTAGTGAAAAGAGCTTGTAATTCTTCTTTCGACTTAAGTTGAGACTTAGAGTTCATTACATTTTTAAATTCAAGGTTGATGGCAGAAGGAATATGACCTTTTGGTAATTTTGATTCTTTTACACCACTGAATTCGTCAGCTGCACGAACATCAATAATAACAGAAGCAGGATTGTTAGATGCTTTTTTTACCTGATCGATACTTGCAATTGCCGCTTTGTTTAGGTTTACAGCAAATGTTGTTGCTTTTCTGTTGGCAGGATTCTTGGTTACAGGCTTACGTGCCATTCTCCAGGCTTTCATATGCCCATCTAATAGTTTGACATCTTTGGCTCCTAAATATTTTAAGATCCAATAGATACGACCTGAATATTTTCCAGATCCATTATCGTAAATGACAATTGTATTGGTATTACTAATCCCTTTCTCTCCAAGAATCTTTGCAATTTCAGCACTTGATTTTAGTGTGCTTTTTGGAGTGGTTTTGTATAAGGATTTATGATCTATATTGACAGCACCCGCAATATGAACTTTAGCATAGTCAACAGGCTTTCTGGCACTAATCAGAACAACATTAGGGTCTTTTTGAATCTTTAAATAATCCTTTACTGAAATAATATCTTGTCCGAAAGACATTTGAATGCCCAGAAAGCAAACAAATACCATTAATATCACTTTTTTCATATCTATCTATTTTTAATTTGATTAACAAAGTACAAGTAAAGGGAGCCTTTTCGGCTCCCAATCATCCCGTTTTTAAAACTTAACCGTTACTTGCAACATGAAAATATCGTTATCAATTTCTTTTTCCTTTTCGGCTCTGTATACGTAGTTAGCCTGAACTTTTGTCCAGTCGTTAAAGAAATAGTTTAGACCGTAAGTTGTGCAGTATTCTGTGTTACCATCCACGTCTTTATTTGAATCGAAGAATTCAAATTTTACAACAGGTTGAAGCTTGTTTTGGAACTGGTACATAGCCATAACGAACATACCATCTCTCTTAATATCACCTTGATGTATCTCAATCGGCTCACCGCAACCACCGCCAGTGGTATAAGATCCCACATCCTTAGCATACAAATATTCAGCTTGTAGCATGAAAGCACCTTTTTTGTATTGAAGATCAGCTCCATATCGGGTTCTTTCATCTTCAGGCATACCGTCAACAGCAGCCGTTGCTTTACCAAACTTATAGCTGGCACCAATTTTTAGATTCTTATGAGGGTTAGCAACTAAACGAGCTGCGTAATCTTTTCTTTTATTGTCATCATTTTGGAATAAACCTGTACCGTTTGTAATAGCAAGGCTATATTGAAATAGGGTTGTGTCTGCTCCACCTAAAAGCATAAAACCACGATCGCGATCAGGTGTTGCTAACTGCTCTACAACTCTGGAGCGGTTAATGGTATGAAGCTTATGACAGGGGGTATTCAATTCCAAAGAAATTGGCGATTTGAATGAACCAAAAGAGAGTCTTGCAAAATCGTAACGAGAATAGGTCACGAAAGCATCAAGTAAATAAGGCGTTCCACCATTTTTTGAAGGACTGGTCTCAAGAACCATATAGTAGCTAAAATCATAAGGGATATTACCCATAGCTCCTATACGAGCCCTGTTAAAGTTAAATGTATTACTGTCATCAACTCCTTCATTTTGGTTGTATTCAAACTTGGGTTGGAAGAATCCGAATACGTTTACACCTTCACCCGAAGGTTCTTCGCAACCTTGTGCATTTGCTACAACTGGCAACATCATGATGACCATTACAGCGAGTAGTATATTTTTCATGTTTGCAATTATTGATAGTTAAGTTTGAGGATTCGTTCAGAGCTCTATACTTAGTTGAATATTCGATGGAGGTGAAAAAGTCCTTTAATTAGTCTGCGATTTATCATGAGTAAAAAGCATTTGGGAGTGATCATCACTCCCAAATGTTTTAAGATTAGTGACCTCCTTGAGTCCACTGGTTTCCAGTAATCGCTGTGTTATCAGTCCACTGGCTATGTGTGTTTTGTAGTCCATTCATTCCGTACAATAAACTCTTTGCTTTATCGTATCCCAATACGTGTAAGTAAGCGGTAATTATACTTGAGGTTTGTCCTGTGTAGCAGTAGGTCACGATAGTTTGATTTGGATCAAGATTGAAAACCTGGCTTCCATTTAAAGTCAAAGGATTTAAACGGTGAGCGCCTTTAAAGTGCCCAAAAGCATTCCAGTCGCCTTCTGAGAAATAATTATTGATCTGGTAGTTTGAAGGAGTTGCTAATACATCGGTATTTTTAATAGACCAAGCTGTATTTTCTAACATCGCTTGAACTCTTTCTTTAAGAATATCAGCTCCTTCAGTAGCCGTTGTGTAAAGAACAGGAGCAGGATAAGTTGATGGATTAACAGGAGCATCATTTGTCCAGTTTGCATGACCTTTAGCAGCATCACCAATGTTGCTATCCCATGGACCTGAGTTGCCTTGATTACTCATTCCCCATTTAAGAAGTTTAGCATTTGGGTAACCACTCAAACGTAAAGCAACAACCGCTCTAGCTGCAGTTTGTCCTGTATAACAAACAACAAGAATCTCTTTATCTGCTGCTTTAGCTGTTTCTAAAATATTTACTAAGCTTGAGTTAACGGCACCATCTAAATGACCTTTACCAAAATCTTCAGCACTTCGAATGTCGATGATATATTTGCCATCTTTTGCAGTTGTAGCAAACTTACCATTCTCAGTTGTTGAGATAATCTGGTTTAAATCCATTTGGTTATCAACCAGGTAAGTTTGAAGTGCTTCAAAAGCTGGATTATCAACACCTGTTGCAGCATCATCTTCTTTACATGAGGAAAGGAATAATATTGGCAATAAAGCCAGAATGATAAGAAATTTTGTGAATTTTTTCATTGTAAAAGGATTTAGGTTTTTATTATTTGGGTTTTGTATTTTTTAGTTATTAGCAGCCTCCTGATTCTTCTTCTTCAGCAGCAGCACTGACTTGGGCACCAGCTTCAATTTTATCTTCTTTTATTTCCGGGTATTTGGCATGCCAATCTGTCCAGCCTCCATTAATATTTTTCACATTGATATAGCCAAGTTGTTTAAGAGCAAGGGCAGCTAAAGCACCTCGTTTCGATTTCTTACAATACAAAACAAGCATCTCGTTTTTCTCAGGAACATACATACCTTCTTCATCCCAAACTTTTTCGCTGGCAATACGAAACTCGATTACGCCACGTGGAATTGAAATTGAACCCGGAATGAAACCTTTTTTGTGCTCTTCGGGTAAGCGAACATCTATAAGAATATAAGCTGAGTCGCTGTTCATTAATGCATGAAAGTCATCAACGCTCATATCTGATGTTAAGGATCGTGCTTCTGCGATCATTTCATCAACATTTTTATAAACTTTTTCTTCTGGTATACTCTTCATACTGCATCCCCATATCAATGTCATTAGGGTGATGGACAGAAGGACTTTTATTGTCTTCATATGCTTTTGAGGTTTTGGGTTAGTTCTTATGGAAAATGCGCTTAATAAATTTGTCTTTAAAATCAGCTGCTGAATAACGATTAATTTCTTTAATGTAATATTAGAGCTTTATTGGTAGATATACTTGTGATTTGTAATGGAATAGCTCAAGTTGATTTTTGGAATATGCAATAAAAAACTTGAGATAATTGGTAAGAAAACTTGATCTATTACATGCTGAAAATTGATATAAAACATGTTTCATTTTGATAGATTTGTATATATTTAGATTTCTATATCTAAAATATAAACCCGGAATATTATGCCTATCCCAGAAAAATCAGTCACTTGTAAGAATTGTTTAACCAAATCAGAATGTTTTAAGGAGTTGAACGATTCTCAGTTGGAAATGATTGAAGAAGGACGCCTCGAGGTGACATTTAATAAGGGGGAAGTCATCTGCAAGCAGGGAATGTTAGCCTCACATGTGATCTATATTAGGAGTGGATTTGTAAAACTCTATATAGAAGGCAACAATGGGAAGAACATTATTTTGACCATTGAAAAGGATGGATATCTTATCGGATTACAGTCTTTATTTGGAAAAAATATATTCCACTATACAGCAGTAGCCTACGAGGAAACAACCGTTTGTTTGTTCGATATGACAGCTTTGAGTAATTTGTTAGAGCTTAATGCGAGCTTTGCGGCTAAATTGATAGCTCGTTTGAACGAGAATACAATTCGGTCTTACAGTCGCCTATTTTGTTTAACTCAAAAGCAATCTAGTGGAAGGTTAGCAGAAATACTACTTTGTCTATCCAATAGAATATATGAGAGTCCTCGCTTTAACTTAGCTTTATCTAGAAAAGATCTGGCCGAATTGACTGTTTTGTCGGTTGAGAGTTTGTCTCGTGTGATTAAAGAATTTAAGGAAGACAAATTGATTATTGTGGATGGAAAAACAATAGAAATATCAGATCGGAAAAGACTGGAAATGATTTGTGAGAATGGCTAGATTGAGATTTTAAACGACTTATAAATAAAAATGGCGGCTTATAACCTAATTAAGGTAATAAGCCGCCATTTTATATTGATAATAGAGCAAATTACATTTTATAAACCATGGCATTGATATTCATTCCAGCACCCACTGATGCAAAAACAATACTGTCGCCTGCATTAATTTTGTGAGGTTTCAGCTCATCTTTTAATATCAAATCCAGCAGGGTTGGCACCGTTGCAACCGAAGAGTTCCCCAACCACGATATGGTCATGGGCATGATGTCTTTGGGTAATTCCTTTATATCATAAAGGGCGTATAAGCGTTTTAAGATGGCATCATCCATTTTTCCATTGGCTTGATGAATTAAGACTTTTTTGATTTCACTTAGCGGCGTTTTGCTTTTCTCAAGACAGGCTTGAATAGCCTGGGGAACAGTTGTCAATGCGTATTGGTATAATTTACGCCCATTCATTTTTAAAAATAAGGCATCCTTATGCTCACTATCGGGATTGAAGGAGGTATCCATATACAACATTTCTGAAAACTGATAGGTATCTGATCGAGTCGTATGAGCTAATATACCAATAGGTGTATCACTTTCCTTTCCTTCTAAAATAACAGCGCCTGCACCATCGGCATATAGCATGCTGTCTCTATCGTGTGGATCGGAAATACGAGATAAAACATCGGCCCCTATGACCAGTATTTGTTTGGCATCGCCTGATTTAATGTAATAATCAGCCTGAATGGTCGCTTGTAACCAGCCCGGACAGCCAAAAGGTAAATCGTAAGCAATGCAGTTTGGGTTTTGAATTTTTAGTTTATGCTTGACACGTGCAGCCAAACTGGGAACAAGGTCAGACTTTCTGTTATCGTGTTTCACGTCACCAAAGTTGTGAGCGACGATAATATAATCCAATTTTTCTTTATCAATTTTCGAACTGATTATGGCATCTTCAGCAGCAAAAAAAGCAATATCAGAAGTGACTAAATCTTTCGAAACATGTCGTCTCTCAGTAATGGTGGTAATCTCTTCAAACTTCTCGGTTATTTCCTGATTCGATTTCTCACCTTTTTTTCCGTAAGTATCATAAAACGTATTGTTGAGGAAATCTTCATTTTTTACTCGAAGGTGGGGAATGTATTTTCCTGTTCCTTTAATAATCGTGTAGATTTTGCTAATCATATTTTAATTTTTTTAGGGGGTAAACGACTTGACCTAGGAAGGTGTATGTGAGATGCACAAGCTTTTTAAGTCCAGTTTAATACCTTAATATTAGCGAAATCTTTTTAATTATAATAATGAATAAATTGAATTTTTAGACTGTGAAAAAGAGATTTGTTTGAATTGGATGGAATTAATGATTTAGAGGTAGGAATGTTCATTTGTTTTGAACATTATCCCAGTTGACATTGCAACTGAGATAATGGTTCAAAAAACATCAAAAACATCTTATTCGGATAGAATTTTCTTTTTCTCGGCATTAAATTCTTCTAGAGTTAAAATGCCTTCATCCAGTAGTCTTTTTAGTTCAGTTAGTCTTTCTGCTTTTGTTTTTATAATAGGTCCATTGTAATCATCTGGGCAACCTGTGTAGTTGAGGCTGTAGTGAAAGTTTTTATAATCGATTTTCGATACTCCATCTTCGAGAACGTTGGGTTTCCATAATGAGCCTGATGCAGTATCTACAATTAAACCCCAAGGAACAGGTATACCACTTATTGTTCCTGTCCAGGTTACCAGAGTTCCGGCTAGAGCCCATCCACGAAAACTTTTTTTAGTAAAATCGAAAATTTGTTCATCACAGCCGGGTTCTTTTACTGAAATGGAAAACGAATCCGCATAGCTTCTGGGAGCTAAAAAGTCTGCTTCACCAACTCCTTTTGTTTTACCATCGTATGAAATAACGGCTTTAGGATGGTTTTCAACGGTTACGTGCGCGTAATATTTGCTACCCCCAATGATAACGCCGCAGCTGGATAAGAGAATACTCGAGATAAATAAGAAACCGAGCTTTGTTTTTAATTTGAGTAAAGTGCTGATCATTATGCTTACTTTAAATGGTGTTTGATTAAAATAAATTCAAACATAAGAAAAATCGATGAGTGATTTTATGTTTTATAATATTTAAGTGGCAGAATGGAATAGGAAGGGATAGAAAGCGAAAAGGCCACATCCAGGAAGTAAAAACCTTAGATAAATTTCTAAGGTTTTTATTTAAATATAAATTTAAAGTATTGGTATAATTACTCACTTCGCAACGAATCTACAGGATTCTGGTTGGCAGCCTTCCAGGTTTGTACACCAACAACGAGTAAAGCAAACAGTGCGATTAGTAGGCCTGAAAATAGAAAAGGAAAGACACCGATTTGTGTTTTGTAAGCAAATTGTTCCAGCCATCGATTCATTATATACCACGATATTGGGATGGATATAACAAAGGCAAGTGCTAGCCATTTTGCAAAAGTAGCGAAGAATAATGTTGTTATTCGTAATGCACTTGCACCGCTGACTTTTCGAATACCAATCTCTTTGGTACGTTTTTGCACGATAAATAGTGTCAGAGCATATAGGCCAAGTAGTGCTAATAAAATGGAGAGCACAGACGAGTAGCTTGTGAGTGCTTGTGACCTTTCTTCCAGCTGATAGCGATCACGACAGATATCATCGATAAATAGGTGGTAATTTGTTCTTGAAGGATCAATATTTTTGAAAATCTCTTTTACTTTCGATAATATACCGTTTATATCATTGGTTTTTACCTTAAGTAATACAAAGTTGATATTTCCATTGTGTTTGAAGCAAGTGAACATTAATGGGGAAATTTTTTCGTGTAAGGAGGCATAATGGAAATCTTTAACAACTGCTTGAATTTCATATTTTGCTTCATGAAACCAAACTAATTTGCCTAAAGGATTATCAATTTCAAGATTTTTTACGGCAGTTTCGTTTAAGATGATTCCTCTGCAATTTTCAACTTGACTTTCATCAAATGCTTTCCCTTCTATGATTTGTATCTTCAAAGTTTTAAAATAATCGGGTTTGACACGATATTCATCAAATTTTTTCGTGGTTTTAGCATCGCTACCGTAAAGGCGAAATATTTGGCCACTTGCACCACCTCCGGGAAGGTGATGACTTGCACTAACCGAGCTTATTTCAGGTAGTTTTAAGAGTTCTTGTTTAATGGTGGAATAGCCTTGTTTTTGTGAGCCACTAAGGTTATTTATTGCAATAACATGTTCAGGTTCGAAGCCTAAATCTGTTTTTTTCATATAGTTGATTTGTTGCTGTGTGATAATGACAACAGAAATCAAAACAATAGAAGTCGAAAATTGAAAAATTAACAGGATTCGAGACAGTAAATTTTTGCCTTTACCAGTTTGCAGATTGCCTTTAATAATGGTAGCTGGATTGTATCGAGTAATGGTAAGGGCAGGGTACAAGCCTGAAAGTAAACCCACAATAAGTGTCATAGATGGAAGTCCGTAGTAGAGTATTGGGTTTGATAAATATTCAATACTTAATGTTCGGTTCATTAAATCTCCGAAGGAAGAGAGCAATATTTCGGCTATAATAACACCAAATAAGAGTGCTATTATTGACATTAATAGGGTGCGCCCTAAAAAGTCTCTAATCAAATCGCTTCGCTCAGCACCAATGGCTTTTTTAATGCCTATTTGGTTTAGTTTATCATCATAACGGGCAGTGGTTATGTTGACAAAATTAACAATGGCTATGGCTAATATCAATAGAGCTAGTAGAATATGGACATAAATTGCCTTTATATCACCAGCAGGTTTCAGACTAGGACTATAGTCTGACTTTAAATGAATATCAGTTAATTTTTGTAAGTAAGATCCGGTTTTTTCTCCATATTGTCCATAAGCATCATCAAGCAGTTGGGAATAACTATTCTCAATCTTTTTAATTATTGCAGGCTCATCAACTCCTTGTTTAAGTAAAACGTACGTGTGATATTCTATACTTTTGAAATTTGCATGACCTGAAAAACCAGAAAAAGGTAAAAGAATATCAAAATCGTAATGAGAAGTGAGAGGAAGGTCTTTTACAACTGTATTTACGTTTAATAATCTGCCAAACATTTTGAATTCTTTACCACCCGCATTAATGGTTCCAAAGAGTTTTTTTGCAGTTGTGGCATTCATCACAACACCATTGGGGTTCGAAAATAAGTTGATTGATTCTCCGGCAATAGGTTCCAGTGTAAATATCTTGTGGAAGTTTGTGTCGACATAATGACAGCGGATTCCTGTGAAATGTTGATCTCCTATTGTTACATTTTGTGTATATCCTCTATAGAGTTGCGTAATCTCTTCAATTTCGGGTATTGCGTTAGCAAAATTTTCAGGAGTTAAACGTTTACAAATTTCAAGGGGTTGCAAGTCATCACCCGCATCGCTAAGTAGTGATATAAGATGATAAATTCGTTCATGCTTTGTATTAAACTTATCGTAGCTTAGTTCGTGCTGAACGTATATGGAAATGAGTATTACTGCGGCCATACCAACAGCAAGCCCAAAGATATTGATGATGGAATTGAGTTTGTCCTTTGCCAGACTTCGAAAGGAGAGTTTGAGTTTGTATAGAAACATAGTGTTGTTTTATTTGTTTTGTGAAGTTTTTTTTACGCGATTTCAAAGAATTACCTTATCAAACCGCCCATGATAATTTAACTAGTGTTAGCGGTTTGGGGTTGTTTTTTTAATTCGTTTTAAATGCATCTTAACTTCTTCTCTAAAAGTAATTTCAGATTCTAATTTTGTTGCTCCACCAAGATATTCGCCGGCATTCAACCATTTACCATCTTCTTTGTAAAAAAACCATAAATAATAATCACGATCTGACATTTGACTTACAACCCCTGCAATCAAATCATTATAAATAAATACTTTATTCACAATAGTATTCATTTCTTTGTCTCGAGTCTTTACATCTACTTCTATATCAGGTATAGCATCTTTAGAACTTTTTTGTAGAAATGAACACGTCAATGCTTTATATTTTGATTGCTGTCCATTGGCTTTAATATATCTGAAGGAAATAAACGCATTTAAAGGACTATCTTGATTATTGATTTCGGCATATTCTTTCACCTTTTTGTTAATATCTATTGTTTGATAGTCTTTTACTGATAATGCATCCTTATTTACCAATATTCTACTTGGCAGTTTCGATGACTGCACAATATTCTTGTTTAAAGAAACGTAATACGAATGGTTAATGTCATTCAGACTGACTGTTTCGATATACTTTCCATTTCTAAACAGAATACCTGATTTATCATCGCAAGCATAACCGGCACCTATGGTCTTGTTTTTTATTTGTTCGTTATAAATTTCTTTTTTTCGCTTGTCAGAATAATGAGGACAATGACTAAAGGGAAGAAATGACATGCCGTTTATTACAGATAAGTTTACGGGACGAGAATCGCTAATTCCTGAATCAAACCAACAAAGTGATCCGGCACTACCACCCGATAGGATTATTCCTTTATTAAGTGCTTTCTGTAAGAGTGTATCGATACCTTGAGCTCTCCAAATACCCAGCATATTCAACGTGTTTCCCCCGCCAACAACAATTGCATCCATATTGAGCAAGATATCTTCAAAAGATTTATTGTCTTTATTCGATGCTACCCAAACTCTCAGGACATAAGATTTTAAACCCAGTTTTTTACAGTAGTGATTCCAGCTTTTAATATTGCTTTCATTATCTGCACTAGCAGTAGGCAAAAAGCAAATTTTAGGGTTTGACTTTTGGGTTAAATCAGCAATATATTGTGTGAATTTTAGGTTTTTATTCCCGCCATAAACAAAGATGGTCTGTTCTGCTATTTTGGAATTAGTATTATTTTGTGAAAAGGTAATTTGACAAATACTTGCCAGTATAAAAAAGAATAGTGTTTTCTTCATTTGTTAAATCTCTAATTGAGTTCTTTGCCCAATAGAGTTTGGGCAAATAAATGTAATAAGATTGCTAGATATTTTACTAGTTGAGGGCTATAGCCTCTCTATTTTGCGATATTTTATTGTTTTCAGATACAATTTTGCCATCGTATAATTGAATGATTCGCTCTGCATATTCCGAGTCTTTTAGCGAGTGCGTTACCATTAAAATGGTGGTCCCTTCCATATTCAACTCATAGAGCAGTTGCATGACTTCAGCTCCGTTTTTCGAATCCAGATTTCCGGTGGGTTCATCGGCCAGAATGAGTTTGGGTTGAGAAACAACAGCTCTTGCTATGGCAACTCTTTGTTGCTGTCCTCCCGAAAGTTGTTGCGGATAGTGCTTTGCCCTATGTGAGATATTCATTCGGTTGAGTACTTTATCGACTTCAATTTTTCTTTTTGAAGCCGAAATCCCCATATACACCAAGGGCAGTTCTACGTTTTCAAAGACATTTAGTTCATCTATCAGGTTAAAGCTTTGAAATATAAAACCAATATTACCTTTCCTGTATTGTGTGAGGTTTTTCTCATTTTCTTTAGAAATGTCGATACCGTTGAAAATGTATTTCCCTTCAGTGGGCTTATCCAGCAAACCAATCAAATTTAATAGGGTGGATTTACCACAGCCTGAAGGTCCCATTATGGTAACAAATTCACCTTTTTTTATGTGGATATTCACTTTGTTTAAGGCTGAGGTCTCAAGTTGTTCAGTTCTGAATACTTTGCTTAGATCTTTTATAACTATCATTTTAGTTTTTTTTATGTTTCTATAGTTTAAGCAGATTCTATGCCATAGTGTTAAGTAGTTTGTAGAACAGTTTGTTATGATTTTGTTTTATGTTTTAGTGTTGGAATATCCAACACAAGCTGTCGGTAATTACAACAATATGATTACTTTTCCACAGAATTTTAATTGATTATTGATGTCTGGAAAAGGAAAACTTTTAATAATAGATGATAACGAGGAGCTTCTTTTTGCATTTAAGTTGTATCTCAATAGACACTTTTCGAAAATTGATACTATAAGGAATCCCAATCAGATGTTATCGAAGCTAGAGGGTGAGGTGTATGATGTTTACATGCTGGATATGAATTTTAAAGCTGGTGTAAATTCGGGCAATGAGGGGCTGTATTGGTTGAAACGAATTATGGAGTTCGATTCGAATGCCTGTGTTGTTCTGATTACAGCTTATGGGGATGTTGAGTTGGCAGTAAAAGCAATGAAAGAAGGAGCTGTTGACTTTGTTCAAAAATCATGGGATGAAAATAAGATTTTATCGACTCTTTTAGCTGCTTATAAATTGCGAATATCTAAACTCGAAATAAGGGGTTTAAAGGAAAAACAAAAACAAATTAATCATCATATAAATAAAAATAGTCAGTTTGTTAGAGGGAAGTCAGATGCTATGAAAGAGGTGTTTAGAACCCTTGATAAGGTGGCAAAAACCGAAGCAAATATTTTACTTGTGGGCGAAAATGGAACGGGAAAAGAATTGATTGCCCGGGAAATTCATTTGCTGTCTGATCGATCAGATCAGGTGTTTGTGCATCTGGATTTGGGTGCTCTAAGCGAGAGTCTGTTCGAAAGTGAATTATTTGGTTATAAAAAAGGTGCTTTTACCGATGCAAAAGAAGATCGTATGGGACGATTTGAATTGGCATCTGGTGGAACTTTATTTTTAGATGAAATTGGTAATGTGCCTATGCATTTGCAAACAAAGTTGTTAACCGCCATTCAAAATAAACAAATTGTGCCACTTGGCGGGAATTCATCTGTCGATGTTGATGTGCGTATTGTTGCTGCAACTAATAGTGATTTATTTGAAATGGTTGCTAAAGGTACTTTTCGCGAAGATTTACTCTATCGTTTGAATACCATTGCGATAACCTTGCCGCCTTTGCGTGAAAGGATAGAGGATATTCCTGAATTGGCAGATTTTTTTCTTCAAAAGTATGCTGACTTATACAAAAAGAAGATCGTGCATTTTGAGAAATCAGCAATAAAGAAATTGACACAATATACCTGGCCAGGAAACATTAGGGAATTTCAACACATTATTGAGAAATCGGTGATTCTGTCTAATACTGAGAAATTAACAGCTTCTGATATTTTACTAGGAGAGGGAGCTATGAGTACAAAGCGAAAAACAGACAGTTTCAACTTAACAGAGAATGAGAAGCTTTTGATAGAACAGGCAATTAAGCATACAGGAGGCAATATGAGTTTGGCTGCAAAGGAACTTGGAATCAACCGATCTACCTTATATGACAAAATAAAAAAATATGATTTATAAAAGATTCTACATATCGATTATTATTCAAGTTATTTTGTTATCAATCACGCCTTTGCTGTTTTTATACGTACGTTCCAAGATGTATATGCTCGTTACAACTTACAGTCTTGTAGCTTTATGGATTATACAAATTATTTACCTGATTTATTATATAAATAAAACCAATCGCGATTTATCAAAGTTCTTCAATGCCTTTCAATATCAGGATTCAACGCTGGTATTTAATCAGCAAAAAGAGGATAAGGCTTTTAGAAACATACATAAAAGCTTCAATCAAATCATTCATGCATTTGGAAAGGTTAAAATAGAAAAAGAAAAGGATTTTGTTTTTTTTCAGCATACCATACAATTGGTTGGTATTGGTTTGTTGGCCTTCGATGGTATGGGAAATGTTCGCTTGTGTAATAAGGCTTTCAAAGATCTTTTTAGACTTGATGATTTTCAGAATATTTCGGAGCTATCTTGTCTGGAGAATGGCTTCCCTGACTTTTTAGTTCAACTGAAGACAGAAAAACAGAATTTACAAAACTATTTGATAGAAAATAGGCTTTTAAAATTGGCCATAAAAGCCGTTGATTTTCGATTGGAAAACGAATCAATGAAATTAATTTCTTTTCAGGATATCAAAAGCGAAATTGATAAAGGCGAAATGGAAGCCATGAATAAATTAATTCGTGTTTTCACACATGAAATTATAAACTCGGTAAGCCCGATTTCTTTACTTTCTAGCAGCTTAATTGATTTGTATGAACGAAATGATGTGCGAGATTCTCAATCTTCAATGAGTGAAGAAGTCATCTCGAATAGTTTATTGGGTTTAAAAACAATTCGAAAACGCAGTAAGGGACTCATTTCTTTTGTTGATGAATATAAAAACTTAACTCAGTTGCCTAATGCTCGTTTTGAATTGTTTTCTGTTGTTAAATTGTTCGAGCATATCGAAATGTTGTTTCGTGAGGAATGTCAATTGGAAGGTATTGAGTTTACAGTGTCTGTGAATGACGAGGCACAAGAACTGATTGCAGATGAGAAGTTGATAACACAAGTACTTATTAATTTGGTTCGAAATTCAATTCATGCTCTTGAAGGGATGGCATTCAAACAGATCAAATTATCTGTTG
Source organism: Ancylomarina salipaludis (assembly GCF_004122035.1). Lineage (GTDB taxonomy): Bacteria > Bacteroidota > Bacteroidia > Bacteroidales > Marinifilaceae > Ancylomarina > Ancylomarina salipaludis. The sequence continues at coordinate 64,433 of NZ_SAXA01000013.1, read as the reverse complement.
ATGAATCGAATCCGGTGAGTTGTATCAAGATTATGGATAATGGAGTAGGCATACCCGATGATATAATGAACAATATATTTACACCATTTTTTACGACAAAAGAAAAAGGGTCAGGTATTGGTTTGAATCTGGCTCGGCAAATCATGAGATTACACGATGGAAGTATTTCGGTCACTTCAAAACCCCAGAACAAGACTGAATTTATTTTACAGTTTTAGTGTTTAAAGGCTTGGGTTGATCTTAGAGAAAATAGGGGTATCGAATAAATCATAAAAAGCGAAAAGGCCACATCCAGGAAGCGTAGATGAGGCCTTTTCTGAGTAATATACAGAGTGTATATGTCTTTATTATCTTAGTTGATCAACAACCTGTAGGATTGGATGTAAAACTGATTCTCCAAACAAAAGACTTCGCTCAGGAGACCATCCAAATTCAGGATCAGGAAGATCATTATTATCCTTAAATGGCATTTCGATGGTCAAAGATAAGCATTTAAATCGTTCCCCAATATGTTTTGAACAGATTGCTAAGTTGGCTTGCCCTGGCTCGTTCTTTGGGTACCCGTGAGTGTCTTGGAAATCAGGACATGAGGCCATCCACGACTGCGTGAATTTTTCTAAAAGATTTTTTAGTCTTTCGTCGAAAGATGGGATCCCTTCTATACTTGAAATAAAGTTGTAAGGTAGTGCCTCGTCACCATGAACATCGATATTTAAATCACAACCGTATTGGTCCATCATGTTACGCACATGATAAACTTCAGGACTGAAATCCAATTTTGGCTCGGCCCATTCACGATTTAGGTTGGCACCCGCAGCATTCGATCTTAAATTACCCAGAATACTACCATCGATATTCATATTCGGAACAATGTAGAACACCGCTTTGCTTAATAGGGTTCTCGAAACAGCGTCGTCTTCGTCAAGCAGCTTTCCAATCATACCCTCCATAAACCATTCGGCCATTGATTCACCAGGATGCTGACGTGCGATCACCCAGATTTTTTTCTTTTCGGGTGCATCTTCACCAACAATCAGCATGTCGATATCGCGACCTTGAATGGTTTCGCCTATTGAGACGAGTTCGCACTCAGGTGATAGTTGTGCATTGTGAACCAAATTAAGATGCTGTTCGTAGCTATATGGAGCAAAGTAGGCGTAAAACACAGAGTTGAACTCGGGTGTGTGTTCAATTACCAATTCTTTGCCATCATAGGTACTGGGTACTCTAAACCAAGTTTCTTTATCGTACGATGCTGCTGCATAATAGCCCTCGTAGCCTTCAGGATATGAAGCTTCAGAAGCGTTTATGATTCGCATTTTACAGGTTTGATTTTGTGCGCCTTGCAAACGGAAATGAAACCACTGGAAGAAATCGGAATGGGTATCTTTATTGATTTCGAGTTGAATATCTGTAGCCTTACTGCAATCGATCACCTTGATATTACCACTATCAAAATTGGAGTTGATTTTCATATTATGTGTTTTTTGTTGTCGTTTTTATATCGGTAACCAAAGATAATTTATTTGAAAACTCTGACCTATTGTTTGTCTTTATTTCTACAGGGAATCTGTCTTGCAGAAATCGACAGAGGTGTTGATAAACTTAATTATTTGTATAAATTTGTGGGTAAAGAGAGGACCTGTAAACAAAAAAATATGATCAATCTATTTAGACTTGAGGAGCTTCAGTCGAAAAAGCTAAAATATGCACTTTATGCGATTTTTATTTTATTCGTTGTTGCTGGAACTGTTTTAATAAAATACTACCGTAATATTTTTTCATCTAATATTGATTTGGGGGAGAAAACGGAACTGTTTATTCATATACCATCGGGGGCAGATATGGAAACGGTGATTCATATCTTTGAAGAGAGCAAGAGTGTTGTTAATCTGGCATCATTGAAGTGGGTGATGGAAAAGAAGCATTACGGCGAATCTGTGAAAGCTGGAAGATATCGAATTGAAAACAGAATTAGTAATAATGATTTGGTTAATCTTTTACGATCAGGACATCAAGCACCTGTTAACTTAACGTTTAATAATACGAGAACTTTGGAAGAGTTTGCCGGGAAAATCGGGAAACAGATCGAAGCCGATTCGTTGAGTATTTTGAATTTTCTGAAGGATGAGGCTAATATTAAGCCTTATGGTTTTAAGCCGGAAACGGTTATTGGGCTTTTCATACCAAATTCGTACCAGGTTTATTGGAATATGACGGCCAAGTCGTTTACAGAACGGATGTATCAGGAATATGTGAAGTTTTGGAATGTAGATCGTATGAAAAAGGCCTCGGATCTGAATTTGAACCCAATACAAATCAGTACACTGGCTTCTATTGTTGATGAAGAAACCACAAAAAATGATGAGAAAGCACGGGTTGCCGGAGTGTATTTGAATCGATTGAAAAGAGGTATAAAATTGGATGCCGATCCGACTCTTAAGTTTGCCTGGGGTGATTTTAGTATGCGTCGTGTGCTTAATAAGCATAAGGCGATTAAGTCACCTTACAATACATACAAGTATGCAGGTTTGCCTCCAGGGCCCATTCGACAGGCTTCTATTGCGGGCATTGAGGCTGTTTTAAATTTTGAAAAACACAAGTATATTTATTTTTGCGCCAGTCCGGAGTTTAATGGTTACCATGTTTTTGCCCGTAGTCTGAGAGAGCATAATAAGAATGCTGAGAAATACCAACGCGCCTTGAATAAGGAGAGAATTTTCAGATAAGGTTTGAAAGTCTAAAAAGTCAAAAGAGCCTAAGGGCAAAAAAAAGAGTGATTTGTAATAATCACTCTTTTTTTGTCTTTTATTAATCAACTTAAATTGCGTTGACTTCCATCTCTAATTTAACACCAAATTTGATCAAAACTGATTTCTTGATGTCGTTGGCAAGTCGAAGAACTTCGTAGCCTTTAGCATTGCCCAGGTTTACCAGAACAAGAGCCTGATCTTTGTGCACACCTGCCTGTCCAACTTGTTTGCCTTTCCAGCCGCATTGTTCAATTAACCAGCCTGCAGCAAGCTTGGTGTTTTTGTTATCCACTTCGTAATTTGGGCAATTAGGATATTTAGCTAACAATTTCTCTGCAAATCGAGTTTCAACAATTGGATTCTTGAAAAATGAACCTGCGTTACCAATCACTTCAGGATCGGGTAATTTCGATTCTCTGATTTTGATGATGACTTCCCGTATATTTTTAAGATTGACCTCATTGTAGTTCTCCAGCTCCTTTTTAATAGCCCCATATTCTAAATTAAACTCTGGCTTTTTAGTTAATCGGAAATAGACATGGGTGATGATGAAAAGGTTCTTGTATTCCTTTTTAAATATAGAGTCGCGATAGTCGAATTCACAATGAAAGTTTTGAAATTCAACTTGTTTTTTACTTTCTATCGATATGGCATCCAATTTTTCAACTACATGGCAAGCTTCTACGCCGTAAGCACCAATGTTTTGAACGGGTACTGCACCAACAACCCCGGGAATATTCGATAAGTTTTCGATTCCACCATAATTGTTTTCAACTGCCCAGGCTACAAATTCGTCCCAATCTTCGTTGGCACCTGCTTTAACTAAAACCGAATCATCATTTTCTTCGATAATTTTGATGCCCTTGATATTCGGGTGCAGAACTAAACCGTCATAATCATCTGTAAACAGGAGGTTGCTACCTCCGCCAAGAATCAGGTAATTGACGTTTTCAAGTGTGTTGTCATTTAAAAAAGACTGAATTTCGTCAACGGTATCGAATTGAAAAAAGTAATTGGCTTTGGCATCAATACCAAAGGTATTATAAGCTTTTAAAGAGTAGTTTTTGTGTAGGATAGCCATGTATCGTTTTTAATTAATCTTAAATGTTTAGCAAAGTTCTTTTTTGAGTAAAGCAACAAAGCCATTAATATCATCTTCGGTGGTGTCAAAAGAACACAGCCATCTGACTTCACCTTTATGTTCGTCCCAAATCCAGAAGAAGTATTCGTTTTGAAGTTTTTCAATTTTATCTTTTGGAATGATTGCCCAAATACCATTGGATTGAACCTTTTGAGTGATTTGAATGGTATCAATTTTTCGAACTTCACGTTCTAAAAGCTTCGCCATTTTATTGGCATGACGAGCGGTTTTTAACCAAAGGTCATCTGTTAACAGAGCTTCGAACTGACAGGCAATGTATTTCATTTTTGAGCAAAGCTGCATGCTTTGTTTACGAACGTATTTGGCATTTTTTGAAAGTTCAGGATTGAAGAAAATCACGGCTTCGCCAAGCATCATGCCATTTTTTGTTCCGCCGAAACTTAAAACATCAACACCGGCTTTGTTGGTGATTTCTCTCACGTCAACATCTAAACTCGCTACAGCATTAGCCAGGCGTGCCCCATCCATGTGCACATACATATCGTGCTTGTGGGCCAAATCGCAAATGGCTTTAATTTCCTCAGGGGTATAAACCGTTCCTAACTCCGTACATTGGGTGATTGAAATTACCTTAGGTTGCGAATGGTGTTCAAAGCCAAAACCGTGAAGTTGTGTTTTAATCAATTCGGGTGTCAGTTTACCATCTTTTACTTCAATAGGGATAAATTTGCAGCCAGTAAGCTTATCGGGGGCGCCACATTCGTCAACTTGTATGTGAGCCGTTGAAGGACAAATGACTGAATTCCACGATTGAGTTAGGGTTGATAAACCAATTACATTGGCACCAGTCCCGTTAAAAACAAAATAAACATCGATATCATGACCAAACAGCTCTTTGAATTTATCTATTGCTGCAGCGGTATAAGGATCACCTCCATAGGCCATAGAGTGACCGTAATTAACCTTTTGAATGGCTTCCATTACCTCAGGCAAAACACCTGAAAAATTGTCGCTGGCAAATCCTCGTTTGTTCATGTTTATTGTGTTTAAATGATTAGCTTTTTAGAAAAGCTAAAAATAGCTTTTATTCTGTAAATGCTATGGATGGATTGGGTGTTTTTAATCAGGAACAAAAACAGGTTGAAAAAATGATAGGCTGATAAAGAAAAAGGCCGCAACAAATCCAGTTTGTTACGACCTTTATATTTATATGAGAGTAGATTTACAGTAAGTTGCCCAGTTTAATACCAAAACTTACAGTCCTGGGGGTTCCAGGACCATAAACATAGTTTGGGTCTCGATCTATATTGATGTCAAAATCATTTTGATAGGCATTGAAAATATTTTTAATACCAGCCCAAAACTGAACGTCTGCTTTATTAATCTTAGTTGTGTATTCTATTTTGGTTCCAAGGTCCATAAAGGATGAACTCTCTCTTAACTCTCCCTCTATAGGGTTTGGAATTGTGTTACCGTAGTAGGGTAGGTACATTTTACCAGTATAATTCCCTGAGGTTGATAAGCACCATTTCTCTGAAAAGTCCCAATCTATAGTTATGAAACCATAATTATTAGGTGTTCGCATAAATTCTTTTTTCCCAAATGAAATATCCTGAGCTTTTTTATACCTGCTTTTTTGCGACGTAAAACCAGCTGTTAATGAGAAGGTATTTGATGGAATAATATTCAATTCTGTATTTATGCCATAGACCACGGCTCCATTTTCAGCGTTTGTTCTGGTGTAATAAACGATTTTATTTGCATCAGGCTCTGAAGCTACATTTACAAAGGCATCATTCAATTTGGTATGAAAGCCTTCAATTAAGAAGCCAACTTTAGTGGAACCAATTTTTGTATTATAGTCCAAAGATGTCATATAGGAGTGACTGGTTTCTTTTTTCAGCCCAGGGCTGTTTTTATGGATGATTCTTTGGGTTGTAGATGAAACAATATGTAAGTCTTCATCGAAAATTTGTGGTGCTCTATAGCCCTGAGAGTAGCTTAAACGGAATTGTAATTCAGGAAGAATATCATACAGAATATTTACTCTTGGACTGAAAACACGACCCGATTTGTTAATGTTTTGACCTTCACTATCATTGGATTTATCTTTAATTTCATAATAGTCGAATCGACCTCCCAATGAAATGCTTAAGCTGTTTAATTTATGGGAGTATTGACCGAATAGTCCCGTTGTGCTACTTGTTTGATTAGCAACTATGGTGTTGTCAGTATGAATATTGTTGACGTAGTCGAAATATCCCAACTTTTTATCTTTTAACGAAGATCTCGTATTTTCAAGACCTAAAACAAAGGATGAATTCTTTAATTTACCATTATACTGTACGCCCATATTGTAGGTGAAGTCATCGGTTTGCCCATAATCGGCAAGAGATTGCTCAACGCCATAATAGGACGCGCGGTCAACTTTTTGCCCTGATAGGTAAATTGATAGTTTATCTTCATCCCTGAAAAACTGATCGTACGAAATGGCTGTGGTTGTTAGCTTGTGTTCCAATTGTTCAGCAATATCTGCTTCGTGTGGTAAATAGTTGAATTTATTTCCACCACGACGTTCTTCGTTAATATGAAAAAAATCAACGGCTAATTTACCTCTAAATCCAAATCGGTGGAAAAAGCGGGAACCTACTGTTGTATTATCTAATTGTGTCAACTCAGAAAAGCCGTCATTGTTGGCATCAAAGGCTTCTTTATCTCTGTAGAATCCATAAACTGAAAGACCAGTTTTGTAATCATCAGAAACGACAGAAGCATTAAAATTGACATTATAATCCAATGCAGGACTATCTGCACCATCCACGCCTACACCTATTAAACTAGAACTGCTACCTATTTCGAAGGCATTGTTAAGCGGATCTTTTAGGATCATATTAATAGTGCCCGCAATGGCATTACTCCCGTAGAGGGCCGAACCTCCACCACGAACAATTTCTACTTTTTCAATCATATTGGTCGGAATTAACTCCAATCCATAAACACCAGCCAAACCACTAAATATTGGTCTGCTATTGATTAATATTTGAGAGTAAGGTCCTTCCATGCCATTCATACGCACTTGGTTGAAACCACAGTTTTGGCAGTTGGTTTCCATGCGTAAACCTGGACTGAAGTTTAAGCTTTCACTTAAAACAACAGATTGACTGACTGAGAATAATTTGGGGGATAAGGAGCTTACTATAACAGGTGCTTCTGTTCTTTTACTTGCACCTTTATCTCCGGTTACAACTACTTCGTCAATACCCAATGCATCTTCCATAATATCAAAATTAAGTTCGATGGTTTCATTGGCTTTTATTTCAGTGGTTTTTTCCAGACTCTTGTATCCCATACCTGATGCTACAATAGTTAGTTTACCCAATGGAAGATCGATTAATCTGTAATGACCTGTAGCGTCTGTAGAAACACCAATGGTTGTTCCTTTAACAATTATATTTAGGAATGGGATATGTTTCCCATTGCAAACAACGTGTCCTACAATAATGGCATCGTTGTCTTTTTTCTGACTGAAACTAAATTGTGCCAGCATTAGAAATGCTAAGCTGATAATGATATTTTTCATATAACAGTATTCGTTCCTCATGTTTTATTGTTGAGGAATAAAGTGATTTCTTTTGATTTTGGATGTAATTATCCTGCTTAGTAGTGTTTGAGGATACTAATAATTAGGTTTTGTCTTTTAAATATAAAAAGGCTGTGGAATAATTTGGGACAGTTTTTGGGGAGGTGCCCTGCCTGATTTTCTTAAGGATAAGATAGCAATATATCTTATTTGTAGAAATTCATTTTTATCAGAATTGGCAAGTGATTTGTTGAAATGATAGATTACAGCACTGATAAAGAAGAGTAGGGCAATATTTGCTAGTATAAGCAATTCATCTTTATCGTGATGGTGATTCTGTGGAGGATTATTTGTTTTATTGTAGGGGTGAGCATGAGTTACAACGGAGCCATCAAGTAAAATTTGACTGTGCGTAAATAGAATACTATTAATGATTAGTAGACCCATTACACCAAGTCCTATATAGGCTAGTATTTTTATATTGTGTTTAATTTTCTCCATCCATCTACAAAAATAGTTTAAATTAAGACTAAATAAAATTAACAAGGAGCATTTTTGCTAATATTTCACATTTTTGACAGTATGTTTTAGTAAAAAAAAATGAGCAGAGTCTCACATACAAGTAAGACTCTGCTCATTTTTATTCGAAATTAATATTTAAGCTTCTCCCTTTTTCTCTTTGGGAATGGCATAGAAAATTTTGCTTACAATTTTCCATCCGTCTTCAAATTTGATCAAGGATAGATAGTCGATGTACTTTTTCTTACCTCCTTCGTAGAATTCTATTTTTGCAGTTGAGACGTTTCCTGCAACATCAACAAATAAGAACTTTATGGTTGTAAATTCATCCTGGAAAGCATACTTGTGTTTTTCTTTACTTTCTTTTGCGTTCTCAATCCAGTTGTAAATTGGATATTTCCACATTGTATTTCCTTTGCCTGCACCCATAAGATTAAAACCAGGGTGGAAGCCTTTATTGACAGCTTCTTGATCAGCATTATTACAGAGACCATCTACATATGCAGATTGTATCACAGATTTTATGAGCTCTTTTTCCTTTTGGACATCATCCTGAGCGAAGGAAACAGAGCATGCGGATATTAAACAGATAGCAGCTAGAATAAGTTTTTTCATCGTTTTGTAGGTTTTGATTAATATTTTCTGATTTTGAAGATTACTAATTTAACTAAACATGTTGATAAATAAAATCTTACAGATGCAAGCTGGATGGTAGTTATAGTGGGTATAAAGAAAAAGCAGCCCGAAAGCTGCTTTATTTTATATCCTATTGTAAGGGAAGAGAATTAAAATTTCTCATCGTATTTTGTCCAAAGACCATCGCCAATTTCCCAGGCCTTTGCCACCACTTCATTTCCAAGTTCAATACTTCTATTGGTTAAGAAAGTACGTCGTTTACGCTTGCTAAGTGATAAATATTGTTCATCAACTTTAGCTTGCTCTTCGAAATATCGCTTTTGCAATGGAACAAATACTTTATCCACATCGTGACGCATATCGCCCCAGCGTTGTGCCGTTAATGTGCTCAGACGGTTGAATGCCCACCAGGCTGAAGTTCGGGTATATCCCAATTGACGGGCTTTAACTTTGTAAGATGGCGCCAAATCGGTTGTTCCGGCGTAAACAGGAATGTAGATTGAAGTGGCTACATTATCCTGAGCCAACCACACAATCCCACCGATATCGTCCGGTAACCAGCTGCGGCATTGAATGATGGTTGCATACATGGTGTACCAACGTGCAATTGTACGTTCACCCAGTTCGCCCCAACCACCGTTAACTTTAAAAAGTTTGTTCATGCCATATGGCATAAACGGGTTGGCAAATGGAGAAATAGCTTCTTTGCCATCCTTATCGGCCTGTTTGATATTTTTTACAAAATTGAAAGGCGTACCTTCATAATAGTCTTTGAAAATTTCAACCAGCTTATTCATAGTCACCTTTTCGTCAGGTTTTACTGAGAAAGGAAAATCTTTAGCTGTTGGATCCAAATCTAAAGAAGGAGCAGCCATTGAAAGCACACGCCATTCTCTACGTCGCGATGCCATTGAACGGCGACTCTCTGGAGCATAGGCGTAATTCCACTTGAAGGTTTCCTTTTCAGGATTGTACCAGCCATTCTCCTGAGCTACCTGATAGATGTTGTCAGAAGCCATAAAGTAATTGCTATTCTTCAAATCGATTTCTTTGATGGTTGAGGCATTGGCATTGACAGCAATATGGTCATCGGGTACACGCTGTGCCACCCAAACGGCACCAACTTTGCCTTTACCCGGACCGACCACTTCAAAATGCCAAACTTCTTGTTTGTCAGCAATGGTTAAACATTCGCCATAGTCTCTCCACCCGTATTTTTTTAACAAATCATCAGCCATTTTAATCGCTTCGCGAGCAGTCGAGCATCTTTCAAGCATCAACTGTTCGAGTCTTTGGCAATCGATTAAACATTTGTCTGAGAATAATTCTTCGTGTCCGCCGAAGGTTGATTCGCCAATAGCCAATTGTTTTTCGTTAATACAAGGGTAGGCGGTGTTCAGAAACTGATAGGTTTTGGAAACCTGATTGATTTCACCAATTTTTTTATGCTGATAGGTTGGCATGCACAAACTATCGTAGGCCGAACGTTCGAAAAGCTCGAATTTGCTGTCTTTATCATGTGTTTTTGCAGGAACAACAGACATCCAGCCACGTGTGCGGTGACTATCGTCGGTATGCGATGTGATAACCGATCCGTCAAATGTTGCTGATTTTCCTACAGTAATGGTGGTGCAGCCTTCGGGTACACCATTTTGCCAATCGGATTTATCCTGCGCTATGCTTGTTGCTGAGGCAAAGCAAAGACCGATAAAAAGCAATGATTTAAATTTTCTAAGAATCATGATTGTGTTAGTTGGTTGTGTATTAAAAAAAAAGAGACAATGAAAGGGTTTAATCTTGCTATTGTCTCTTTCAGTTTTTTTATTTTTCGGTTTTAACCAGATGTATACCATCTTTTTCGATGGTAATCAGACGTTGCTTGTAAAGTAAGCCAATAACTTTTTTAAAGTTTTTCTTACTCATTTGCAAGTTGTCGTAGATTTCTTCCGGTGAACTTTTATCGTTTAAAGGTAGAAATCCGTTTTCTTTCTTCAGAATTTCATACAGTTCTTCACCTACTCGTGGTACTTCCAGGTGATAACCTTGCTGTTGAAGGCTAAGGTCAATTTTTCCATCAGGACGAACTTTTTTAATCCAGGCCTTGTAAACATCACCCTCGCGAATGGCACCAAAAATCTCGTTGTTGTAAAGGATGCCCATGCCTTTGTTGTCGATAATGGCAGAGTATCCCAAATCAGATTGATGTCCAATCATAATGCTGACTTCCTGACCTTCGGTAAACTCAGCGTTTAGATCTTTTACAATTTGTTCAAGTTTAGCTGTGGCTGCAATACGTCCTGTTTTTTCATCAACATAGATATAAACCAAATAGCTACGCCCTTCTTCCATTTTCATTTTTTGCTCACGGAAAGGGCAAAGTAAATCTTTCATCAATCCCCAATCGAGAAAGGCACCTACCTGGGTGACCGCTTTAGCTCTTAACCATGCAAATTCACCTACAATAGCATAAGGTTTTTCAGTTGTCGCAATTACACGATCTTCTGAGTCGCGGTAGATAAAAACCTTGATGGTATCATCCAATTGGGTTTTTTCAGGTACATATCGGGTTGGCAGCAGAATTTCGGTTTCGTCTTCTCCTGTTAAGTAAACGCCAAAGTCAACCAATTTGGCAACTTTTAGTTCGGCATATTTTCCAATTAAACTCACGTTTTTTTGTTTTAGTATGTGGTACGGGCCTCAGTATCGAGGTTGAAACCAAGGCTTAGTCATTATTATATTGAAATGATTCACCATTGGTAATGGGGAATCAGAGATCAAAAGTACGCATCTTTTGTGACATTTTTTGCTTAATCTCTTTTTTAGAATCAGACTTTGATGCGGAGGGATTTGTTCTTGTACAATTCGTCTAAGTTTTTGAATAGATGACGGGCTGGCTTTGAAATATATTCTATTTTTGAGCTGATTAAAGTAAGTATTATGAACTATTTGAATTTAGTAGACTTTTCAGTGCATCCTTCAGATTTAGACCTTTTGGAGGGTGGCTGGAATGGTCTGAAAAAATATATTGAAGCCAGCCAGGCAGATGGACTTGAATTGCTGATTGGCTATGAGCGAGCATCTGATGAAATTCCAAAGGAATTGGTGAAAAGTATTCATTTGCCTTTTTGGATTACCTGGCTTGATGTTTGGCGAAAAGGGGAGCAGGGCTTGAAAGCTTATTTTCCACCCATGCCAAATGATCATATTCAGTATTGCTGCGGAGGGAGGAATCAGCGAGAGATGATAGCCACACAAAAGAAATTGTGGGAGCTTGCGGCAGAATACCAGCCTAAACAAGCGGTAATGCATGCGGCTCATGTGGAGTTGGAACATGCTTTTACCCGCAAGTTTACTTATACCGATACGGAAGTTTTACAGAATTTTGCGGAACTTCTAAATCGAACAGCACAGGAATTTTCCGATGGAGAACCCCCTTGTGTGATTGGGATTGAGAATCTTTGGTGGCCGGGTTTAAATTTCAAGGATTCTTCTCAAACGGATGATTTTGCGGCTTCACTGAATTTTGATAAATGGAATTTGGTTTTGGATACCGGCCATTTAATGAATACCAATCCGAAACTGCGTTGTGAGGATGAGGCGGTTGATTTTGTTTTGGAGACCTTATCTCAACTATCAGCTGATATCAGAAAACGGATTCAATCTCTGCATCTGAATTTGAGTTTATCAGGAGACTATCAGTTGCAGCAAATTCGTAAGGGCTTACCCGCCGATTGGGCGAGTCTTACTCATGGGGAGAAATACAGCTCAGCCAGAAAACATGTTTTGAAAATCGATCAGCATCTGCCTTTTCAGACACAACGTGTGAAAGAGATTGTTGATTTGATACAACCGCACACCGTGATTCATGAATTTATCACACCAACCATGGCGATTTACAACGACTATTTGGAAGAGCAAATGGGTGTATTGGTTTAGTTATAATTGAATGATAGAAACCTCGTAAGATCATTGTTCTTACGAGGTTTTTTGTTCTAATGTTCTATTCATTCATATGAATTGAAGTTAACCTTTACGGCTTTCTTAAAGTTCCCATAAACACAATAGAATTGGTTTGTTTTTCTTTTATGGCAAAAAAGAAAGGTTTGTTAAGTTTTATAACATTTGGTGGTCCTGCTGAGGTAACACCTACCTGAACAACTGTAGCTGCTGCAGCTTCAGTTCCTTCTTCATTTACTTCGATAAAGGATTGGTGGATGACACGTGAGACTTTTAAAGGTGAATCTTTACTTATTCCTGAAAAATTTGCAGCATCAGAAAACGGATTTTCCAAACCCAATTGAATGAGAACATCATTTAACTCTTGTTTGTATTTAAATTTGAATTTGGGGAGATGCACATTTAATTCAGGTCTGGAAAATGAACTCATCCATTGATTCCAATTGGAGTCGTTAAGCTGATCAACAATATCGGCTATTTTTTTGTTTTCATTCGGCAAGAGAATAACCATGCTGTAGTCTTTGTTTCCATAAGGCAATTCAAGGGCTGTAAAAATATCATTATTCAGGTGGTTAGCTTGCATGCTGGTAGTCATGTAGTTAGCTGTTGAAGTCACACCTTCTTCGTTGGTAAATATTCCACTATAGGTGTTTTTAACGTCGAAAGGATTTGTCCATTCTCCCTTAAAATAAATAGCATTGATCAGATACATGAATGCATCGGAGTCAATTTTATTCAAAATATTTTGAATTTTACCTTCGGTATTATCTTCCACCCAATTATTTATAGTATTCAGAGTTGATGGGTCAGAAAAATTCTTGATGTGAAATTCTGCATTATAAAATTCACGGATGTTTTTTTTGAATTCTTCTTCAACATTTGTTCCCTGCTTGCTCCATACCGAATTGGCAATGTTCAGTCTAATTTTTGGATCAGTTCTTTTTAAGTAGTTCTGAAGATTTTTATAGATAGTATTAATTTGATCGCGTGAGAGATCAGTCAGATGTAGGGTGTTTTCAAATGCCGTTTGGGTTTCGCCTTCAGCGCCATTGTAGGTCATGGCCAAGGCAAGAGAGATACTTGTGGGTGATATCATCATGTTTTCGGCTGAATTATCCTGATACAATTTTTTGAACAAATCAAATCCAAATTCATTATTGGATGCAACAACTGATTTGGCTTCCAATTCCATATCTTCGGGAAAAGGTTGGGGAGCTGGTTTCTTTCCGCCCGAGTTGAAAAGATTACAGGATATAAGAATTATTGATGACATAAATGTGAAAAATAAAATACGTTTCATTAGTTAGAGGTTTTAATAATGAATTGATTTAATTAAGTATAGGATTAATGGTTGGGTTTTGATTCTAAGATGTAGGAAAACATAAAAGGTTGCTTTATTAAGCAGTCTTTTTCATGTGTATTTATGATTTTTATTAGTGAGGTTCTGGAAGCGTCATATTTGTTGTTATCTAATGATAAAAAGTTCTGATGAGAATGTTATTTTGATATGATTAAATGTCTTTTTAAGTATAAAACATGCATTTGATGTAATCAATAATTCTTGTTTTTCAGGATGTTTTTACATTTGTATGTTGTTGTATGCTATAGCATAGTTGATTATGTACTTCTTTAGGAAGTCTTAAAAAGCTGGTGTATTAGTTTGAGCTCAAACTTGTTTTTTATAACTTACCTATCATTTTTTATGTGTATTTAACGATGTTGATCTTTGTATCTATACAAATACAACCTATTAATTGAGTTATCGAAATGGAAGAAATTGAGTTTACAATTATTGTTCCTGTTTTTAATGAGGAAGAGAACCTGCTTCGACTTGAAAGTGAACTTTCAGCCTTTCTTCAAATTGCTTTAGTACCTTCCAAGGTTTTATTCGTGAATGATGGATCTACCGATAAGGGACAGGAAATAATTGAACAGATTTGTCAGCGAAATGAGGCGTTTTCTTACATTTCACTTTTAAAAAATTGTGGTTTGAGTGCTGCTATTAAAGCGGGGATTGATCATTGTCACAGTCCTTATGTTGGTTATATCGATTCAGATCTTCAAACTAGTCCGGAGGATTTTAACTTGTTATTGGAATATCGCAAGGATTTTGCGCTTGTAACGGGTATGAGACAAAACAGGAAGGATAGTTTTGTGAAGAAAATGAGTTCGAAAATCGCTAATAATTTTAGACGATTTATGACTAAGGATGATGCTGAGGATACAGGATGTCCATTAAAAGTTATTGAGACGTCTTACGCAAAAAAAATGCCTTTTTTTAAGGGAATGCACCGTTTTATTCCAGCACTGACATTAATGCTAAATGGAAAAGTAAAACAAATCCCCGTTCGTCATTTTCCACGAATTGCCGGGGAGGCGAAGTATCATTTGTTTAACCGATTGACAGGACCTTTTCTCGATTGTTTTGCCTATCGATGGATGAAGAAACGATATATCGATTATGAAATTTCAAAACAGGGATAATGAGCAATTACTTTATCTTTGGCGTCGGATTTTTGGCGCAGGGTTTATTTGCTGCCCGTTTAATTGTTCAATGGATCAAATCAGAGAATGCAAAAAAATCACTTTCCCCAACTATTTTCTGGCAGCTTAGTATTTTAGCGGCATGGCTCTTATTTGTCTATGGTGTATTAAGAGATGATTTTGCAATTATTCTGGGACAAGTTATTACTTACTTCATCTATATTCGGAACTTGCAATTGAAAGGGAATTGGAAAGAGTTACCCTTAATTTCCAGATTTGTTTGTTTAGTGAGTCCCCTGATCGCTTTTGTTTACATGGCTATTAATTACGAAAGCAAATTACATCTTCTCTTTTACAATCAGGATATTCCACTTTGGCTTCTGATTTGGGGTAGTATGGGACAAATTATTTTTACCTTTCGTTTTATTTACCAATGGCTTTATTCCGAAAAGAAAGGTGAGTCATTACTGCCTATTGGTTTTTGGCTTATAAGCTTACTTGGTGCAGCGATGATTTTATCGTATGCCATTTATCGTAAAGATCCTGTTTTAATGATGGGACAGGGTTTAGGTGTTGTTATATATGCTCGAAATATACATTTAATAAGGAAGAATAAGAGCCAGGAAGATTCAGATTGAATTAATCGGCTTTACTATTTAAATTGAAAATTTTTCTAAAAATAAACGCATGCAGAATAAACGATTGTTGCATTTCACTATACTTAGTGTGGTTTGTTTGTTTGCATTCTTCCTGAATAATGGCAGTTTGTTTGTGAATATCATGGAGGCACGTAATTTTGTTACCGCCCGTGATATGCTCGAACACGGAAGTTGGCTTGTTCCTAATATGAATGGGGAGTTGCGTTTGGCAAAGCCACCTTTCCCTACTTGGATTACTGCGATTTTTGGAGGCTGGTTTGGTATTGATAATATCAGTATGCTTCGTTTTCCTGCAGGAATTATGGGAAGTTTACTCGTGTTATTCGGTTATTCTTTATCCTTCGAATTGCATAAAAACAGAACGCTGGCTTTGATTGTGGGTTTTGTTTTGGCCACGACTTTTTACGTCTTTCATATGGGAAGGACCGGAACCTGGGATATTTATTGCCACAGCTTTATGGTGGGTGCCCTTTGGCTTTTGGTAAAAGCCTGGCAAAAAGAGGGACCAAATTGGATGACCTTCATTGGGGCTGGTCTGATGCTTGGTTTATCATTCCTAAGTAAGGGGCCCGTGGCTTTTTACAGTGTACTTTTCCCCTTTTTGGTGATATACATTACTTTATACGGTAGCAAGCCAGTTGTAAATAAGTGGCGCCCTTTATTGCTTAGTATTTTCATTTTCTTAATTATTAGCTTTTGGTGGCCAATCTATATTTATTTTATGCATCCCGAAGCGCTGGCAGCGGTTGCTAAACTCGAATCAGGTTCGTGGATGAACAGACATGTCAGACCATTCTGGTACTACTGGAATTTCCCAATTCAGTCGGGCATCTGGACTTTATTTATAACTACAAGTTTATTATTCCCTTATGGTTTAAAGCGGTTTCGTGAACATAAGGGGTACAAGTTGGCTCTTATATGGACTTTAGCATCTGTTTTATTGCTTTCATTACTACCTGAAAAGAAAGATCGTTACCTTCTTCCAGTGTTAATTCCTTCAGCTTTTATTGTTGCCTATTATCTTAACTATTTATTGATTATATTTAAGGAAAACAAGGCGGATAAATGGGATAAAATTTTGTTTGGTGTTAATGTCTTTATAATTGCCTTGGTCAGTTTTGTAATTCCGGTTGCTTTATTCTTTTTCTTTTATCAGCCGGGTTATATCTCATTAGTTATTTTTATGTTGTTGACTGTTGTGTTCGAAGCGATTTGTATGTTGCTGCTTGGGGCATGGAAAAGAAAAGATGTTATTAAACTTTTGGTTGCGATTGGTCTTTTGACTTTCACATTTCAAGGCCTCATTATGCCACATATTGGACAATTTATAAATAAGAATCCTAATTTTAGAGATATTAAAGAAGTTTGTCAAATAGAATCGGTTAAGTCTCTTAATTTTTATAGTATAGGTGAGGATGGTTTCCGAATTGAGCTGGTCTGGGAAGTTGGTCGAAATGTAACTCCTTGGGATTTTGAAAAAAATACTGAATTGCCGGAGAATAAGGCTTTTGTTGTGTTTTCCAGTCAATTACCGGAAGACATATTGCCAACAGAAATTAAAGATCAGGTCGATATTGAAGTTTTGGAACATTTTGATAATAACCGTAGAGGGACTGACGCCAGATTTCGAAAGTATCTGTCAATTATTAAACCGAAAAGCTTGGAGTAAAGATATTTTACAAGCATCGTATTAAAGTTTATTAAAAAACCTTCGAGGTATGAAAAGAGTCCTGTCTCAAGTTTTTGACCTACAATAAGATACTGAGGGATAACTTTCATATGGTGAAATTTAAAAGATGATCACATGAAATCAATTATGGTAACGGGTTGTGCTGGATTTATAGGTTCCCACGTATGTGAAAGGCTTTTGGAACAAGGCTATCAGGTTGTTGGACTTGATAATTTTGATCCTTTTTATCCCAAAGCTATTAAAGAGCGAAATATGGAGGGTTTTAGAACTCATACAAATTTCAGTTTTTATGAAATTGATTTGAGAAAAGAAATTCCAGTTAATCAGATTGTGCAGAAAGTTGATTTGGTTATTCACTTGGCTGGTAAGGCAGGAGTCAGACCTTCAATTGATGATCCGCAAAGTTATATTGAAAGCAATATCACGGCAACTCAAAATATTTTGGCTTATATGCGTGAGAAGTCGATCAAGAAAATGGCATTTGCATCTTCGTCATCCGTATATGGTAATACTGAAAGTGTTCCATTTCAGGAAGATTTTAAGTTGGATGAGCCCATTTCGCCTTATGCCTTTACCAAAAAGAGTTGTGAATTATTAAACCACACCTATCATCATTTATATGGTTTTGATATTATAAATCTTCGTTTTTTCACAGTTTTTGGTCCCAGACAACGCCCGGATTTAGCCATTCACAAATTTTTGCGCTTAATGCGGGAAGGCAAATCGATTCCTGTTTTTGGAGATGGAACCACCGCTAGAGATTACACCTATATTGAAGATACAGTAAGTGGCATTCTTCAAGCTTGTCTTTATTTGGATACACATCAGTCTGTATATGAGACGATAAATTTAGGAAATTGCTTTCCGGTACTTTTGAGTGAACTTATTGAGGTTCTAGGGAAAGAAGCCAGAGTTGAAACATTGATAGACAGATTGCCCATGCAAGCTGGTGATGTTCAACAGACTTATGCCGATATTTCCAGAGCGGAAAAATTAATTGGCTACAAGCCGAAAGTAAGTTTTGCTGAAGGCATCAAACGATTTGTAGAGTGGTTTGATTGTAATTAGGCAAATATTTACACTGAACCGGTCACTTTTTCTTTTATGAAATTGTGGCGAAAGTCATTGTTGTATTTTTTTTCAAAAGCATTATATGCAATTCATGGTCTCTACAGTTGCTTTGGTGGAAATTGGAGTGTAATATTAAAACACGAATATAAAAAAAATGTAAATTAAGGAGTGATGCTGGATGCTTAATAAAGCTCCAGCTAAGCATTTAGACTCATATCTTCTTAGTTTATGATTAAACGTATACGACTATATATTCGTTGTTTATTTAAGCTCATTGAGGAAAAATTTTCATTTTTCTTTTCATCAAGGTATTCCATTTTTATTGTATTTATTGCCTTACACTTTTTGATTACTATTCTGAGGGTTCTATACGTGCAGCATGGTCCTTTGGAAATAGATTCAGAAGAGGCGCAATATTGGATCTGGTCTCGGCACCTTCAGCTATCCTACTATTCCAAACCCCCCTTAATTGCCTATTTTAACTGGGTTTCGACTTCTATTTTTGGAGATACACTTATCGGTATTAGAGTCAATGCCATTCTCATAGGCTTGGGTGTTGCTGTGATTTGCTATTATCTTGCGTTGGAACTTTTTCAGGATTGGAAAACTGCTGTTATTGCATCGTTTCTAACTTATGCTATGCCTTTTATTTGGGTGCCTTCACTGTTTTTTACAACTGATAGTCTTCTTTTGTTATTTTGGCTTATGTCTCTGCTTTTCTTTTGGAAAGCTTTGAAAACGGATTCTGTGAAGCATTGGATTTTGTTTGGTATTAGCTTTGGCCTTGGTATCATTTCCAAGTATACAATCCTCTTTTTAATTCCAGGTCTTTGTGCATTTATATTGCTTAATCATTCGCATATTTTTCGAAATAGAAAGTTTTATATGGGAATTGAGATAGGTCTTTTATTTCTTTTACCAGTTCTTGTCTGGAATATAAAAAACGACTTTGTAAGCTTCCGTCATGTTCAACATCTTTCCGGAGCTAATGATGTATCAGTTCCAATTAAAAAGATAATTTTTAATCTGTCGGAGTATATTTTGGGCCAAATAGCTGTTTTGTCTCCATTCTTTGCCGTGTTTTATTTCAAGATTCTAAAATCGTGGATTCGGAAACAGCTTTCGGATGAAGTCTTGTATCTTATTCTTCCGGGAATTTTGGTTTTTATTGCATTTTTACCGGTTGCATTCACCCGCAAATCTGGTGTTAATGTGAACTGGCCCATGTTTGCATACGGGGCAATTCCGGTTGTTTTGGCCCACTGGGCTGTGGTTAAAAAGAAAACTGGCGGGTTGGCGTTGATGGCTGGTACGAGCTTTATGCTGCTTTTGATTATTTCTAATCTATGGGTTTTTGATAGAGTGGGGATTCAGAAAATTATACCTGCAGAATTAGATCCTACTAAAAAATTGACAGGTTGGCAAAGCCTTGCCCAACACGTAGATTCTTTAAAAGCGAATATGCCCGATACCCGCTATTTCGTTTTCTCCAATAGCTATCACATTAGTTCCGAATTGCAGTTTTATCTTGATAAACAACCAACAACTTATGTTTTAAATTGTAATAATCGAATGAATCAATTTAGTCTTTGGCCAGGGGTGGAACAGTTTGCCAATAAAGATTATTATGGAATTTATATTAGTACGGCGCCAATAGGTGACGAACTAAAATTGAGTTTTGAGGAGTTAAATTCTTTTACCACACGAAGGATTCTTCACCGGGGAGCAGAAACGTATAATTTTAAAATCTATGTTTTAAAAGATTTCAAGGGATTCGATGAAAGAAATAGTCACTATTAGAAGCTTTTTGAAATGGGGATTGATTTTCAAAATCGGATATGAATGAAAAAAAAATGGCTTGATGTCGACTTAAACGGGCAATAAAAAGAGGTTTGTAAAATTTAGAGTAAACAAAAATTCCCAAAGCTTTGGCTCCGGGAATTTTTATGTTGAGTTTGAATCGAAATTAGTAGCTATAAGCTTTTACACATCACTTCTTTGCCTTCACGGGTGCAGGTTTCGAAGCCCATCTTTTTGATGTATTTCAAGTTGTCTTCAATATCTGAATCGCAAACAATACATTTGACATCATGTTGAGACAGGATGTCGCTAAGTTTTTGATACAAATAGTTGGCAACCTTAAAGTCGCGGAACTGGGGCAGGGCATAGTCCACATCAATTTTAAAGATATCATCTTTAACCTCACCTATAAAGATGCCTGCAACCGACATGTCACGCAATACGAAGACATTTAACTTGCCTTCAGCACTTGTGAAGTCAGGGAAGAATTTAGCAATATCTTTTTTGTATGATTCCAGATAGTAGTTCAGAATTTCGTCGTTTCCTTTAATTTCGATTACCTTAAAATTCTCTTTGTGCTGATACATTTTTACCAAATAATAAATGTTGGTGCAAACAATCAGAAAATTCATGAAAGCTACGGGGTAAGAGCCAATAAAGAAACCATAAGTTGAAAACAGGGCGGCGCCTAACATATTATACCAACGTAATTTTACGATTGATGTCATCGATAATGATACAAATACGATTATTGACGCTGCATAACCTAACCATTCCAAATAAGAAATGCCTAAAAATTCTAACATACTAAATAGGTTGTTTCGCTGATTTAAATTCAGCTGGTTAATAAAAAAAATAATAATGGGATGGTTGAAATAGTAGGATGCCCATGGAAGGCGATGCTAAAATAGATAAATTAATTGAAAGGATAAAATATGAATTTGGTTTAATAAAACATCAGTGACTACACAATTGGGTAGCCACTAATGCAATACTTCGAATCAAAGACTTGTCATTAAAAAGAGAGGTTGTAGTTCAAAACTATTGTATTTTGGACGCAGACGTTCTGTATTGTAATAACGTTCGATATTCACGATTTTTTTTGAACTGGTGATAATTTCGATTGGCGCATTGTCGTAGCGTCCATTTCTAAGAGTAATTAAACGCCCATGTATGCCTTTTATAATCAGATCGAGCGCCAGGTTTCCAAATGCCATTGGGACAATTGAATCGATGGCATCTGGATCGCCGCAGCGAACTAAATAGCCAAGTTTCTGATTAATCACATTAACGGGGATTCCCTTATTGTATTCAAGTGATAAATGTTTCATTTGGTCGGAGACGCGTTCGCCAATACCCCCCAGTTTTTTGTGTCCATAGTCGTCCATCACACTATCCTGAAAAATCATATCTTCACCTTTAAAAGCAGCCCCTTCGGAAATCAGTACAACTGAATAGCGGCTAGGGTTTTTGTATCGATCCTCAAGCATGAGTTGGGTGAGTTGATGGATGTCGAATTTGTATTCAGGGATAACACAACGGTTGGCTGCACCTGCCAGTGTGGGCAAAATAGAAGTGAATCCGGCATAACGTCCAAATACCTCAAGTACCAAAAAGCGTTCATGAGAGCCTGCAGAGGTTCTTAAACTGTGTGTTAAAGATATGGTTCGGGTAATACAGGTGCTGAACCCGATGCAATAATCCGTTCCGGGTACGTCATTATCCATGGTTTTGGGAATGGCAACAATTTTAACACCTTCCATGTCTAAACGTACTGCATAACTTAGGGTATCGTCGCCACCAATAGGAATTAGGTAATCGATATTAAGAAAGGCCAGGTTGGCCAGAACTTCTTCAGTCAGATCGTTAACATCAGCATTGTATTTATCCTGCAAGTGTATTGGGACTCGGGACTTTGATGTTTTTGATGGATTGATGCGTGAGCTATGCAAAAAGGTTCCGCCGGTTCGTCCGACTCTGTTGACCATTTCTTCAGTTAAGAGGGAACAATTGTCACTATTATCAGCTTTTTCATCTCTTATAATATCTATCAATCCTTTCCAGCCTTTGCGGATGCCTACAACAGTGTAGCCTTCACGTATTGCTCTGATGGTTACAGCACGAATGGCTGGATTCAGACCGGGAACATCACCACCTCCGGTTAAAATGCCTATGACTCCTTTTGTATTCTTTGGTATTTTCATAGCGATCCTCTTTTATCATTAATTCTTAGTTATAAGGTAATGATTTTTTCGTTTAAAGAGGATAGCTTTTGTGGGTAGAATTATGGCGTTTGGGATTTAATGTGAAAAAACGTAGGCGACAATGTTAGCGCCCATCATAAGTGCTTTTTTATGTTTTTCTTCAGTGTCGTTATGTACCGATGGATCTTCCCAACCATCTCCCAGATCACATTCGTAGGTATAAAAACAAACAAGACGTCCTTTGTAAAATAAACCGAATCCCTGAGGTGCTTTTCCATCGTGTTCGTGAATCTTAGGAAGGCCCGTTTTAAAATCGTAAACCTGATGGTAAATGGGATGCGAAAAGGGAAGTTCTATAAGTTCTTCTTTAGGGAATATTTTTTTGATCTCTCTTCGAAAATAGGCATTCAAACCATAATTGTCATCTACATGCAGGAAACCGCCAGCTTCGAGATAGAGGCGTAGGTTTTGAGCCTCTTGATTATTGAAAACGATATTGCCATGACCTGTAAGGTGAACAAAAGGGTAGGCGAAAAGTTCGTTGCTACCCACTTCAACAGTAGCAGGTTCGGCTTGTATGTTCGCAATTTTATTGGCATTACAATATTCAATCAGATTGGGCAATGAACTGGGATTAGCATACCAATCGCCTCCGCCATTGTATTTGAGCAGCGCAATGCGCACGCCACTTTTTTGAGCGGATAAGTTCAAACTTAGAGCTAAAAACAAAATAAGGGATAAGAATCTGAACATCGTTTGAATTTTGTTTGTAGGCATGTTGTGAGAATCTGATGTGCTGGATAATAATTACTGATTAGCCAGGCTGATAATATTACAAGCGACAACACCTGCTGTTTCAGCTCTTAATCGACTGTTCCCTAGTGTTATTTCTTTGAAGCCATTCGCTCTTGCCAATTCGACTTCCTGAGGGCTAAAATCACCTTCAGGACCAATAAGGATTA
The DNA here is from genome assembly GCF_004122035.1 of Ancylomarina salipaludis. Lineage (GTDB taxonomy): Bacteria > Bacteroidota > Bacteroidia > Bacteroidales > Marinifilaceae > Ancylomarina > Ancylomarina salipaludis. The sequence goes on along the minus strand of NZ_SAXA01000013.1, from coordinate 41,016 downwards.
AGGCATTCTGATTAGCCGAGTATAGGTTTTTTAAGTGTGTTTTTTCGCCCTCGTAGCAATGTGCAATATATTTTTCCCCATTGAATGGTGCTTTTACTAAATCGTTGAATTTTGTAAGCTCGTTTAATTTTGGATGGTAAGCTTTTAAGGATTGTTTGACTGCTGATGTAATGACTTTAAAAAGGCGATCAATTTTAACGACTTTTCGTTCTGAAAACTGACAAAGAAGAGGGGTGAATTCATCAATTCCGATTTCGGTACATTTTTCCATATACCACTCTGTTCGCTCAATGTTCTTGGTCGGCGCTGCAGCGATGTGCAGTTTGTAATTTAGTTTTTCAAATTCAGCTTGTGTCTCGATGCATTCAACGGTACATCTTTTAGGATGTGCATCAATAATTTTAGCTGTAAACAAGTTGCCTTTGCCATCAATCAAATGAATTTGATCGTTTTCTTTCAGGCGAAGGACACGGACGCAATGCTTCGATTCTTCTTCGTTTAACTGATAAAATTTATCTTCTATATCGGGGGTGTAAAACAAGTTCATTATGTTATTTTATATTTGTGCCTGATGTTGTTTGTTATCAATTCACATGTTTAAATCTTCAATCCTAATTCATAACCTTACATTTAAAAGAAAACGGGTTGATAGATGGCTGCAAAAATAAAACTAAGTACCGATATAATTAAACCAAACATGAAAATAGTATAGGCTCTACGCAGTAAATTGTACTTTTTCCCTAATACAACTCCCAAATAATATTGGTCTTTAATTAAACTGTCGTACAAATCGTCGTAGTTTACCATTAGTCCCTTCAGGGCTTTAGAATAATCATCTACATGCATGCGATGAAAATTGCCAAAGAAAAGAAGGTTTACCTTTTTTTCCTTAACATCTTGCTGAGAAAATGTTCCGGATGTCACGTTGGGTCTGGTTGCCAAAACGGAATAGATAATCGTTACTAAACTGACACATAAAAGGATAAGGCAGGGAATGATAAAGTGAGGGACTTCCATGATATTTTTAAAAATGAAAAAGATCGCAGAGATGATGATGGAATTTACTGATATCATCAAATTGGCTTTTTTATCAGCAATAGAACTCAGGTTGATCTGATTACGGGAAGTGACCTTAAACATGGTTTCTATACCACGTTGAGGCATCTTTAATTTTAGGTTTTGGTTTTCAAGTTTAATTACTTTCTCATTGAGTTTTTGAATCTCTTTATTCTGATAGGAATTAACCTTCTCAGTTACTTTTTGAATGTTGAGTTCCTTCTTTTTTGCCATTACCTTTTTACCATATTCGGTACAGTAGTTGTGTTTTTTTAAGAAGTTTAGCGTTTCTTCCCAGTAGGTTTTTGTTGAAATTTCGTGCTCGATTAAGGCAGATCTTTCTTCACGCAGTTTATCTGATGATTTCATGAAATTTTTCGAAGATAAATGTTGTAAATCGGCATCACACAGCGCCTTTGAAATATTACATTCGCACGCTTTATAGGGCAGTTTGGTATTAAGAATTGCACGTGAAACTCGTTCAATTTTTTCACTGGGGTAATTCTTTTCTTTTAAAAATTCTTCAGCAATTTTACTACTGGTCGTTTCATGATTGATAAAGCCGTTGAAATATCCGGTATCATGAAACCATGCGGCAAGTATAAGAATTTCCAGATCTTCTTCTGAAAAATTCAGTATGCTTCCAATTTTACTCGCCTGTTTTACCACATTTTCGGTATGTTCCAGATTATGATACGTGTATATGGGGGTGTGATTTTTTTCAAAAAAATCAATAACAAAAGCCTTTGCTTGATCTAAAATAGACATAAGATAAATTGTTGAAATCAATAAAATATGGATGATTAAAGATAGCAATAATCTTGATTTATTCAGGAGAGTGAGCTGTTGCCCGTAGAATTGGCTTAATCGGGTTTGCCAATTTCCAGCTTATGAGGCTTTATTGTTTAGTATATGCAATTTGTTTTTGTTTATATAATTGGGATAATGCTTGGGTTTTGTTTATTTTTATCGGGAAAAATAAATTTTAGCTATGCCTTGTTTAAAGAAAGTTAAGCTGTTACTATTGTTGCTTTTTATTGTGGTTTTCATTGCGTGTTCACAGAATAAAAAAAACAAACAAACATGCTTCTTGTCAGAAAAATATACTCACTTTCCTTATCGTATTAATCAACCAAGCAGGACCTATGTTTTAAGTGTGGAATTAAGGGAGATTTCTGGTTTAACCTATAAAGGAGATCACAAATTGCTTTGTGTTAATGATGAACAGGGTTCTATTTTTGAGTATGATACACAGAACAGAAAAATAACTCAACGTATTAAGTTCGCAAAAAAAGGTGATTTTGAAGCTGTTGAGTTGGTGGGAGACAAGGCTGTGGCTTTACGTAGTGATGGTAAGCTGTATTTTATTGAGGATTTATCTCATTCAAAAAGCGAAAGTATCAAGGTGAAAACAGGGCTCGGGGATAAAAATGATACCGAGGGGTTAGCTTATGACGTTTCCAATCATACTTTACTAATAGCTTGTAAAGGGCTTGCTCATAACGATTCGGCTTATATGGATAAGAGAGCAATTTATCGTTATTCGATTAAGGATAGTAGTTTGAGCCAGTATCCCGATATTCTAATTGATCAGGGAGAATTAGAGACGATTTTAAATTTGGATCCCTACACTAAATTCTCAAATAAGTTATTGAAGGGGGGCAATCCTTCTAAGGGTAATTTGACTTTTCAACCATCAGCTTTAGCCATTCATCCCATTAGCAGAAATATCTATGTGTTAGGCTCGGTCGGGAAATTACTTTTGGTGCTGAGTCCTCAGGGTGAACTATTGGCTGTGAATAGACTTAAACATAAAATTTTTCCTCAACCTGAAGGCATTTGTTTTACTCCGGACGGGACTCTTTTTATTTCGACAGAAGGAAAAATGATGTCAGGCAAGATTTATCAGTTTGATTATAAGCCTAACACGAAGAATTGATTTAAAAGTTAATTCAAATTTTAATTGCTTTATTTTATAATCGATTATTTCAAAAACAGCGATGACTAAATATATCCTATATCTGTTTTTTTCTTTATTTTCTTTTAGCGTTTTCGGAAATTCAGAGTTTTCTGTTTCGGATAGCACTCAACTAAAGCATAGCGTTTATTTTGTGGGCGATATTGGAGAAGGGCCATTGGTTAAAGCTAATATGGAGATGCTAAGAGGGCAATTGTTAGAATCCGGAACAAAAGGCACTTTGGTTGTTTTAGGGAATACCATTTCGAAGGAATATTTGTGCCGTGATAGAGAAGACGATGAATTTGAAAGTAAAGATTTGAATGATTTCCTTGATTTAGTAAAAGACTTTAAAGGAAAAGTAGTCTTTACTCCCGGTGATCAGGAATGGACTTTAAATAAAAAGAATGGTTGGGAATCATTGATGGATTTTGAGAATTACGTTGAGGATTATTTAAATAAAGGAGATGTATTTTTACCATCGGGAGGTTGTCCTGGTCCGATTGAGATTGACTTGAGCGATGATATTGTTCTTTTGGTTATTGATTCGCAATGGTGGTTGCATTTGGGTGAAAAACCGGAAGCTGAATGTGGGTTTGAGAATACGGCAGACTTTTTAATTCAATTGAGTGATGCCTTTAAACGAAATGAAAATAAAAAGTTAATTCTGGCAAGTCACCATCCCCTATATAGTGGTGGGAATCATGCAGGACATTTCTCTTTTCCGGGCCCCGTTGAATTGTATCGGAAATTGCTGGGAACATCCCAGGATTTTGCCTCACCATATTATAAGCAAATGCGTTATATGGCTAAACAGTTGCTTGGTAAATCAACTCGGTTAATTTCTGTTGCTGCTCATGATAATAGCTTGCAGTTTAAACAGATTGGAGACTCATATCAGGTGGTTTCGGGTTCAGCAAGTCTGGCAACTTATGTGAATGAAAAAAAAATGGATTTTGCTTTGCGAGAAGTGGGTTTTTCCAAATTGAATTTCTATGATGATGGTCGTGTGTTTCTTGAATTTTGGACTGTGGGTAAAGAGGGGGAAACAGCACCTCATTTGGCTTTTACAAAATACCTTTATAAATACGTCCCTCTTTCTGATGATGAAATATTAAAGCGAGATCAAGCAATTGATTTTTCAGATAGTACAATAAGAATTGCTGCGAGCCAGATTTATAATACGACCAGTCAATTTAAATTAAATTACCTCGGTCATAATTACCGTGAGGAGTGGGCAACGCCCATTCAGGTACCTGTTTTTGATATTGGTAAGGAAAAAGGAGGCCTGAAAATTTTAAAGCGTGGAGGTGGTCAACAAACAAGATCATTGCGACTTGAGGCTAAGGATGGGCATCAATATGTCTTGCGTTCTGTTGAAAAATATACAGAGAAAGCGATTCCTCAGAGCCTGAAAAAGACACTAGCGGCTCATATTGTACAGGATGGTATTTCAGAGTCATATCCTTATGCTGCTCTTGCTGTGCCCAAAATGGCTGAGGCTGCAGGCGTTTACCATACCCAACCTAAAATTGTATATGTGCCCGATGATACTCGTTTGGGGATTTATCAGGATGGTTTTAAGAATGAACTTTTTTTATTTGAGGAGAGAGCTTCAGGGGACTGGTCGGATTCTCGTTTGTTTGGTGGAACCAAAGAGATCTTAAGTACGGATAAACTTTTGAAAAAACGCTATAAAAATTCCAATATTGTTGTTGATGAGGATGCTGTTTTAAGAGCCCGGCTTTTTGATATTTTTCTAAACGATTGGGACAGGCACGATGATCAGTGGCGATGGGCAAGTTTTGAAGAAGATGGCAAAACGATTGTTCGGCCTATTCCTCGGGATAGGGACCAGGTTTTTTTCTATACGGATGGGAAACTTCCATGGTTGATGCGTCGAAAGTGGCTGATACCGAAATTTCAGGTATTCGATTCCATCGTTGAGAATGTTTCAGGATTGGGTTTCAATTCCCGTTATTTTGATCGTAGCTTTTTATCGTCAAAAACGAAAGCGGAATGGGAGTATATGGCTAATGATTTGAAAACTAAATTGAGTGATGAGGTTATTGAGGCAGCAGTCTCAGACTTACCTCCCGAAGTTTTTGCGATATCCGGTGATGTTTTGATTTCAAAACTAAAAGCCCGTCGGGATCTTTTGCCTCAAATGGCGACGGATTTTTATTCCTTTTTAGCCAAAGGAGTTGATGTTGTAGGAACTAACGAAAGCGAGCTTTATAAAGCCAATTGGAATGAGGATGGGAGTTTGAATGTAAAAGTATATCGTTTATCAAAAAAGCATAAGAAGGAAGATCTGATTTATACTAGGACATTTTATCCCAATGAAACCAAAGATGTGCGATTGTTTGGTTTAAAAGGTAAAAATCAGTTCAAAATTGAAGGGAAACCCTCAGGGAAGGGGGTTAGGCTTAAACTTATTGGAGGTAAAGGCAAAGATAAATTCAATTTGGAAAATACTCGAAAAAGTCAAGTGAGTGTTTATGATAAAACAAAAATTCATATTAATAAGGATGCTGTTTATAGGAATAAAACCTCAAACAGTGCTGAGGTAAATGTTTACAATAGAAAAGCCTTTAAATATGATATAGTTAGTCCAATGGTTAATGCTAATTTTGTTAGTGATGATGGTTTGATTTTAGGTGCAGGAGTGAATTATACAGCACATGCCTTTAAGAAAGAACCTTTTGCATCCAAACAAAAACTCTTGGTTAATTATGCATTTAGTTACCCTTCCTATCAGATTAAATATTTGGCAGAAATAAATTCTGTTTTTAGAAATATTGATTTTGAAGGACGTGTGAATTATAATTCACCAAATTTCCAGGGTTATTATTACGGAATGGGAAATGATAGTGAGAATATTCATACAGAGGATAACAAGTATAACAGGCTGCGTTTTGAAAGATTGAGTATAAATCCGCAATTGAGATTTAATTTTAATGCCAAACATCAAATAAAAGCAGGTGTTTTTTTCGACCAATCAAGACTGCAAAGGACTGGTAATCGGTTTGTGACGGATTATTCGAATCCGATTAATGATTTGGATCCCGAAAAGGATTTTTCGACAAGGAAATATTTAGGAATAAATATTGATTATATTTGGGATTCCAGAAACTCAGAGGTACTTCCTTCGCGCGGTATCTATTGGCAGTCGGATTGTCAAGTTTTCAGGGGATTAGGGCGGAACGATCGGGATTTTAATCGGGTTTCGTCTGACATGCGCTTGTATTTTAGTTTCAGCCCACCAGCAAGAACAGTTTTTGCTTTTCGAGTGGGTGGAGCGTACAATTCTGATGGTTATTCCTTAGTTCATGCGAATAGATTGGGGCTGAAATCAAATTTAAGAGGATTTCCATTGGATCGATTCGCAGGAGATGGCGTATTTTATCAAAATACAGATATTCGGTTCAGGCTATCACAGTTTAGAACCTATTTATTAGCGGGGGAATTTGGCCTTTTAGCTTTTAATGATATTGGACGAGTTTGGATTTCGGGAGAACGTTCAGAAAGCCTGCACCATGGATATGGTGGTGGTTTATGGCTTTCGCCTTTTAAATTGATGATAATTACAGCTAATTATAGTTGTTCTAAGGAAGATAATCTTTTTTCATTGGAATTTAGGTATATGTTTTAGTAGAGCCTGGGAAAATCGATTTTGTTGCATTGAGGAGTAGAATTTAATGTTAATATGGTAGAGAAAGCAAGTTATAAAATCCTGTTGGTGGAGGATGATTTCATAAATGGAAAGATTGTCAAAACCCTGCTTGAAAAAGCCAATTATAGTGTCGAGTGGGTTAATAATGGGAAAGAAGCATTGGAGGTTTTAATCCCCAACTCAGAAAAATATGATTTGGTCATTATGGATATTCAGATGCCTATTATCAATGGTTACGAGGTTAGCGTCAATTTGAGAGAGATAGGTATTAAGATTCCTATTATATGCATGACGGCAAATGCGTATAGTGATGAATATATAAAGTCGAAAGAAGCTGGAATGAATGATCATATCTCAAAACCTGTAACAAAAACGGTTCTTTTTGAGATGCTTGATAAATATTTATAGATCTGTTTTTGATCTACTTATTTGCGTGTATAACGTACTGAAAATTTAAATTATTGCGGATGAAAGTTTGTATTGCAGAGAAACCAAGTGTTGCGCGTGAAATTGCGATGATTTTGGGGGCTAAGAGTCAGAAAAATGGTTATTATGAAGGTAATGGCTATCAAATTTCCTGGACTTTTGGACATCTGTGTACACTTAAAGAACCAGGTGATTACAATTTGAATTGGAAATATTGGCATTTGAATGATTTGCCCATGATTCCAGGACGTTTTGCAATTAAAGTGATTGATGATACTGGCGTTCAAAAGCAGTTTGACATCTTGGCAAAATTAATTGAAAATGCAGAAGAAGTGATCAACTGTGGTGATGCCGGCCAGGAAGGAGAGGTGATACAGCGCTGGGTCCTTCATAAAGCAAAATGCAATGTGCCAATTAAGCGCTTGTGGATTTCATCTCTTACAGAAGAGGCGATTCGTGAAGGATTTGAGAACTTAAGAGATGGGAAAGAATTTGATCGCTTATATGCGGCAGGTTCATCACGAGCTATTGGAGACTGGCTTTTGGGAATGAATGCCACACGTTTGTTTACGCTTAAATATGGAAGTGGTAAAAATGTGCTTTCCATTGGTCGTGTACAGACACCAACTTTGGCACTGATTGTGAATCGTCAGAAAGAGATCGATAATTTTATTCCCCAAACTTATTGGGAACTAAAAACGGTTTATCGTGAGGTTACATTTTCAGCAACTCGCGGACGTTTTGATAAAAAAGAAGAAGGTGTTGAATTCTTAAGTAAGATTAAGTCAGAGCCTTTTGAAGTGGTTTCTTTTGAGCGAAAAGCAGGAAAGGAATTGCCACCCCAGTTGTACGACTTGACTTCTCTGCAGGTTGATTGCAATAGAAAGCTGAATTTGTCTGCTGAAGAGACCTTGCGAATAATCCAAAGTTTGTATGAGAAGAAATTAACGACATACCCGAGAGTAGATACCACCTATTTAACCGATGATATTTATAAAAAAATACCCGAGATTCTTAAGAAATTAACGCCTTATAAGGAGTTTACAGAAGTGTTGCTTGGAGAAAAAATACGTAAATCGAAAAAGGTATTTGATAATAAAAAGGTGACCGATCACCATGCGATTATTCCAACTGGTGTTCAACCCGGAGGGTTGCGTTATGAAGAAAAGCAGGTTTACGATTTAGTAACGCGACGCTTTATTGCTGTTTTCTACCCTGATTGTAAGGTGAGTAATACAACGGTGATGGGACAAGTGACTAATATCGATTTTAAAGCAACCGGAAAGCAGATTATTGAACCCGGTTGGCGTGTTCTTTTTTCAAAAGACAGCAATGTGGGTGAGGGAACAATTTTACCTGTGTTTGAGAAAGGTGAAAGTGGGGAGCATATTCCCGATTTAGCAGAGAAACAAACGCAAGCACCTAAATATTATTCTGAAGCGACTCTTTTGAGAGCTATGGAAACTGCCGGAAAGCAGGTTGATGATGATGAGTTGAGGGAGTTGATGAAAGAAAATGGGATTGGGCGTCCTTCTACCCGGGCAAATATTATTGAAACACTTTTTCGACGAAAGTATATTAAAAAAGAGAAAAAACGTTTAGTGGCAACGGTTGCCGGTATTCAGTTGATTGATACTATCGAAAACGAACTTTTGAAATCAGCAGAATTGACGGGACTTTGGGAGAAAAAACTGAGAGATATCGAACAAGGAAACTACGAAGTTGATCAGTTTATGCTAGAACTAAAGCAGATGGTTTTTAATATCGTTAAGGATGTGAAATCGAGAACGCATATTCAGAAGATTGCTGCTGTGGAAGAGGAGAAGGAAAAAGAGAAATCTCAAAAGAAAGCACCTGCTAAAGCAGTAGAACTAACTTGTCCTAAATGCCAGGCGGGTGAAATTCTAAAAGGGAATAGTTCCTGGGGATGTAGCAATTGGAAGAATGGTTGCGATATCCGTTTGCCATTTGAATTTCAGAATAAAAAACTGACTGATAAACAAATAGAAGCTTTAATATTAAAACAGAAAACACCCAAAATAAAAGGATTTGAGATTGACGGGGAAAAGCAGAATGGTATCTTGATTTTGGATCCTTCTTTTGAATTGAGTTTCGTTCCTGAAGAAGCTGAAGTGTGGCATTGTCCTTTGTGTAAGGATGGTACAATGATGAAAGGAAACGCTGCTTACGGCTGTTCAAATTATAAGCAAGGCTGTCGTTTTATTATTCCTTTTGAATTTATGGGCAAGAGTCTTTCAGAATCTCAGATAAAATCTTTGGTTACAGATAGAAAAACCAAGTTGATTAAAGGTTTTACCCATCCTGAAACACAGGAGAAAGTAGATGGAAAGTTGATTGTTGATAATATGGGGAAGATTGTTTTTGGAAAGCAATAAGCCTATTTGTAAATGAAAAGCTCAGTCTTAATCTGAGCTTATTCTTTTAGCATTTTTGGTGTTGTGTAATGAATTAATTTGCCTGATCGGGCATGGATATTAGACCAGTTTTCAACATCGAACTCTATTCCTATTGTTGTACCTGTTGGCACATGTAGATAAGATTTATCCAGTAGTTTATAGGCCCATGAAGCAATATCCGGATTATGACCAAAAACCCATACATGGTCAAATTGCCCGGCTTTATCTTCTAGCATTTCTAGAAACTCCTGAGTACTAAAGCCGTGGTAAAGATGTTCTACCTGAACGATTTTATCCAGTTGAATATTGAAGCGATTTGCAAAAAGTCTGGCAGTTGCGATAGCCCTGTTGGCAGGGCTGGATATGATCAGATCGGTATGAATTCCTTTTTTGAATAAATAATCTGAAACTAAAGCTGAATCGTTGATTCCTCTACTGGTTAAATTGCGTTCAAAATCACTGATGTCGTAACGAATGACTTCTGTTTTGGCATGTCGAGATAAAATAAGTTGTTTCATCTGTTTAATTTTAATCGGTAGAATATTCTGTCTTTATTTTTTTAAATGCTTGGATAATTCGATTTCTTCAAGGTAAGTGTAAATGTCTTTTTGTGCACGTTTTTTTATTCCCGTTGGCTCATTTTTTAGCTTAATATTATCCATTTTTTCATTAATTAATCGGGCATTTGTGTTGTCGTTTAGTTGAATGTTTAGAATATCAATGAGCTCTTTCTTTAGTTTAGGTTTTTCTATTGGAAAAGCACATTCAATCCGTCGGTGTAGGTTACGTGCCATCCAGTCTGCTGACGAAAGATATACATCTTCAGCACCATTATTGTAAAAATAAAAAACGCGGGCATGCTCCAAATACTGATCTACAATACGAATAATTCTGATATTCCTGGAATAAGGTTTATTCGGAATTAAGCAACAAATACCTCTTATAATCAAATCGATTTTAACGCCTTTGCTGCTGGCTTCGTAAAGTTTTGTTATCATTTCACGTTCTTGTAAACCATTCATCTTTAAAATGAGATGTCCTTTTTCACCTTTTTCCACATGGCTAATCTCGCGGTCTATCATTTTTATGAATTCATCCATCATATTGAATTTCCCGATGAGAAGTTTATTGAATTTACATTCTGTTTTTTGATTCTCAAGATATCTGAACAGGAGTTTTAGTTCGGATATGGTTGTTTCATCGGAGGTGAAAAACCCATGATCGGCATAAATTCGGGCTGTTTTTTCATTAAAATTACCCGTGCTGAGGTAGGCATAATCCTCTTTATCAGTTTTTCTGATCACCAAAGCGATTTTAGCATGAACCTTAAGTCCTGGTAGGCTATATATAATTTTAACACCTGCCTTGGTCATTGCTCTAGCTGAATTCATATTGGCTTCTTCATCAAATCTGGCTTTAAGTTCTACCAAAACGGTTACTTTTTTTCCGTTTAGAGCTGCATTAATCAAAGCGTTGACAACGGCTGAGTTTTCAGCAACACGGTACTGAGTCGCCTTAATCTCTTCCACCTTGGGATCAAGGGCAGCTTCATTCAAAAAACGAATAACATACTCGTAAGATTGATATGGATAATGAAGTAAAATATCTTTTTTATGAATCGCTTTAAACATCGATTTACTCTGCCCGAGCTCCTTTACCTTAAGTGCAGACAATGCAGAGTCTTCCAACTCTGCATTTGCGGGGTTAGGGAACTTGAAAAAATCATGAAAGTTGTGATATCGTGCTCCTTTAACCAGTTCGTTATTGGTCAGATTAAATGCAAGCTTCAATAAGTTTAAAAAATCACGAGGAATATTTTCGTCATATAAGAAACGTGATGGAACCCCGGTTTCACGTTTTTTCAGATTTCGTTCAATCATACTCATGATATTTCCCGAATATTCATCTTCAATTAAAATATCGGCATCACGACTCATTTTAAAGCTGTATGCCGAATCGATTTTGAAGCCAGGGAACACAACTTTCATGTGAAGTTTCACGATGTCGTCGATGAACATGATGTGGTGTTTTTCGTTGATTGCAGGCAGTTCAATAAAACGGTCGAAGCGATTACTGGGAATTTTAACGATGGCGTATTTAGCTCTCTTAGGCTTGTCGGGATTATCTTTCTTGCTTGTTTTTTTATACAGTTTTACCGCCAGATAAATGGCATTATTTTGTAAAAAGGGTTGAATCTGTTTTCTCAAAAGCAGCATAGGCTGCATATATGGCAATAGGTTATCAAGGAAAAATTCTTTCGTAAACTCATAGTGCTCTTCGCAAATTGGTTCCCCTTGCAAGAGAACAATATTATTTTTAAGCAGTTCAGGTACGATTTCGTTGGTGAAAATCTTACCAAATTCCACTTGTTGCTTATGAACTTGCTGTTTGATTTTTTTTAGCGTATGATCAGGATTTTCTCTTAATTGTAGTTTGTCTTCAATAGGGAGCTCTGTAAATCGTTGGTATGATGCTACCCGAATTCGGTAAAATTCATCCAGATTGGAAGAATAAATTGCTAGAAACTTAATTCTTTCATACAGGGGTAAATCTTTATTTCGAGCTTCATCCAAAACTCTATTATTGAAGGATAACCAACTTAAATCGCGATTGAAAAACTGATATTTCGACATATAACTGATAGATTCAAAATGTGTTCTAACAAAATAAGAAAATTTTACATAGGCATTACACGTTCTTTAATCAAATTAATTTTGTGTTTTACTTAACCTATGTAATTGCTTATTGATTGCCTGCATCCAATTCGTGCAATTTCTTAAAGCGCGTTACTTTAGACATGGGAGCTAATAAGTAAAGGTAGTTTAGTCTGCTCACAGGATCCCTGAAACGTCTCTCATCTTCCTTAACTTCTTCCATGGCAATATTAATTTCTGAAGCCGATGATCTCATAAACATGACCTGATTTTGATATTCGAAATAGAACCAAGTCCCATCTTCGAGCTCCATGTACAGATACATACGGTTACCTCGCCTGTTTTTTCGAATTTCAATTTTACCTTTTACGATACAGTTGAATCCTGTATTTAAGACACTTCCAAGTTCGAGCTCACCAAGTGAGTAATAGGCTTTGTTTTGAGCATCCCATGTTAGCTTAACCTGATTAAAAAACAGGGTTTGTTTAATGGTATCGGGTAGGGCATGATAGGTGCTTTTTTCCTTAATCTCTTTGATAATTTTATCCGATTCTCCATTAGGGAATATCAAAGGGAAAGTTCTAAGGAAATGTTCATTGTTTAGGTTGCTGGGTCTTTGCACCGAGTTTGAAATATATTTACTCATCATTTTTAATAAATGTTCTGAGAAATAAAAATCAAAGCCCAAACAGGTATTGATTGTAAGCTTGCTTTTATCTGAATCGTAATTAAGAGTTCCTGCAGCTGTGGTCTTTACATGCCCAAGCTTTACGCCGAAGTTGATTAGACCTTCACCATTCAGATCACAATTAGTCATATTGTAAGAAATCATATCGCCCGGAAGATCGGGATTGTGAAGTTTTTCCTCGCTTGCAATTTGATAAAGGTTTTGATTCTTGTTGTAGGTTAGATAACCAGCAATCGTAAGAAGAGGATTATCGGTATAGAATTTTCTTGTTGACAAAAATGCAGGGTAGATATGGATCGAATCATTGGTTAGATACAATGAGTTGAAAATCTTTACATTTTCTTTATCGCGACCAATGGTGTCAATTGGGATCAGTATATTTTGGGGATCAATTGGTGCATTAAAAGACAGCCATCTATGTTTGATGTTGTCGCATTTATTATGAATTTGAGTCTCTCCATCAAAACGTAAATGTTTATCTCTGGCTGCCAGATGAACCTGACCTTTAAAATCAAAATCCGGACTTAGAGTAAAGGATTTGGCTTCTGGTAAAACACCTGAGGCGATGGTTTGTCCTGTTGAGTCTACACTGATCTCATTGAAATAGATTTCTTGTTCTTCATCCAATTCATCTTTGTAGGTGTAAAATCCGGTTCCGGTATACTCTCTTTTTCCTTTCACTTCAATCATCGCATCGGTGATTTTATGAAAATGGAGGAGGGTATCTACCAAAATTTCACAGTTACTTAAAGGTTCAAGATACCCATCATTTTTAACCGTGATATTTCCATGCAATGGCAAAATATTAGCATCGGCAACCTTCAATTTTTCAACAAATTTAGCAGCTATGGCATAATCAGTTGTGTCGTAAATGGCGTATGGCGTTTCAAAACTTAAGGAGTCCTGATCGAAATGAGTTGAAATAAATGTGTTAAATGATTCTTTGGGTAAACTGTTGATTTGTCCGGTTTCCCACAGCTGATTCAAATTCGCCAACTCTTCACTTCCAAATTCAATTTGATCATTGGTCATATTCCACTTAAAACTATTGAGTTGACAGATATAATTATTTGATGGAAAACTACTGTAGTTGCCATCTATAGTGCTTTTGAAATCAGTTCGTTGAGTTTTTAAATCGATCACTGCATTACACGATGCTGCCTTAAAGGAGTAACCTGCTTCATTATGACTCAGAAGTTTAAATTTACTGGTATCAGCAGTAATTCGACGTCCTGAATAATTGAAATGATCTGAGGTAAATGAACCATTGGCATAAATCATTTCTCCGGAACCATCCATTTTATCCTTGGTAATATTTATAATTCCCGTTAATGATGCATAGCCTTCGTACATCCCCAGAGGAGAACCTTTGCCTTGACTTTGAATTCTGAACTGATCTTTAGCTGTCTGCCATTCAACCCAAATGTTTTTACCACTGATATCAGGATGTGAGTAAGGAGTCGTTTGAGCCATAAGTGTATACGATTCAGCTTGTCCCTTTGCTCTGTCTGGTAAGAAAACAAAATGATCGGAGACAATTTTAGTATTTCGTTCAGTGAAAGTCCCTTTACCCCATAATCCATCATTGTTTAGGAAAAGTGAATCTGTAAAAGTCGCTTTATTATAAACTAAAACCCCATTCTTGTCTATAGCATGCGCAAAACCAATTGAGTTGTCGTTGTTGACAATTAAATTTTCACGGAAGCCAGGAACGATTCCACCGGATTTAAATTCGCCCTGAAATTGTAAATCCTGATCAGATAGTTTATTGATGTTGTCGATGCTAAACGGGTCTACTTTTACATAGAATTTATCCTTTTTGTAAACGCCATTCTGTATAAAAGTCTTATCGTAGTACAGATAGGATGAGTCATATGAATTGAAGATGGGATATTGTTCCAGATATTTGTTTCCTGATTTATTGGAAGGGTCGTCAATCAGAAGATTGGCCGTAGCATTTTTCACAATATTTTCAAGGAATATCGCGTTTCGTTTGGCAAACTGACCTTTATCATCCGAAGGAATATAGGCTTTTAAAGAATCGATAAGTCCCATGTCAACTTTAAAGTGATTGTAGGAGAAATTGAAGTTTTTACCATACATATTTAGAGGTCCCGCTTTTACCAAACCACTAAATTCAAAATCCCGATTTTGTTTTACCAATAATTTTCCGCCTCGGGGAACAAATGTTACATTTTGAGAGTTACTGACTGATACCTGATCTACGCCGTTTATTTCGAGATGAAAATTTTTCAGATTAAGTGTCGCATCATCCTGAAGTTTTTCAGTTTTGGATGTAAAATGGATAACATCGTAATCTTGTTGGCCCATAGCAGCTGCGATGTAATTGGCACTGCGTTTTTCGATTGTGATTTCATCATTTGATGCATCGTAATTTACAAAACCCTGAAAGGATAAGCCAATCACCTGTTGACGAACCTGACTAATTGGTTTTTTGATATAATTGGCATATTCTTCTGTAGTAAAGCTGTTGGAATACATATGCTCGGCAAAGGCATTTAGAAGAACCAATGGATGTTTATCATCCATCCCCTGAAGCTTTAAGTAATGATTATTTGTAAAATAATTTATGGATTCAAATTTTGCCAAACGATGAGAAGCTCCTTTCATCTTTTGAAAATGAATGATGTCTTCGTCCATTTTCCAATGAAGAATTCCAAAATCCATTAGCAGATTGTGATAGTTGTTGAAATAGGGGCTTTGGGACATGCCGGTTCCGTCTCGCGTTAAGATGAGTTCCTTATCGTTGATTAAGATTTTTAAATGAAGATTGGGATGATATATTTTAAACGTATCAAGATGAATGGTGATTTCGGCATCTTTCCCTATAATTTTATTGTTTGAAAAACTAAAATATTCCGATGAGGCTTCAATAAATAAGCTGTCGTTTCGTGTTAGTTTTATGCTTGCAGGTAGCTCAGAATTTCCTTTCCCGATAAATTTTGCCCCTTGAATCGCGATTCCTCCTTTATAGCTGATGTTTTCGAATAAGCTGTCAATTGCGATGTTTTGATCAAAGGAATTAAAACGGGGATACGTGGCTAAGCTTGGGTTTTTAACCACGTTTACTCGTTCTGTTAGTGAGCCGGATATCCAGCTTTTAAAAAGCTGTTTATTTCTGTATTGTACTGTATCTACTTCAATTTTGGGTTTGGTAATATCAATCTGGTAATTTTTAAACTCGGCATATTCATCTGAGGATAATTTACCAGCTCTTGTCCATGCAATTTTTCCTTCTGAGCCAATCCATTCTTTTTCGAAAGGGTAGTAAATACCACTTGCATTGTATATTGTGCAGCTGTCTTTTTGTGAATAACAAACAAGCTCGGTTTTATCAAAAACAATTTTGAGTTTATCGTCATAGACAAAATGATAATTTGCCGATTTTGTTTTCCATTTTGTTGAAAACGATTTATAGAGCAGACTGTCTTGGAGTAAATTATTCGTTTGTTTTATAAACTCGTTGATGTTTTTAAGTTTAGCTTTGGGTGTATTTAATTCGTGAAGCAGTCCCTTTTGCCAATTTGTGTAATCGGTTTCACTTAACCCTTTTTCGTTAAACAGGATAAGACTGTTGAAATAGTCGTAGAAGTCGGGGACAACACGAGCTCTTTTTTTTCTGAATTGTTCACATATTGAAAGAACAGAATCTCTTTGTGCAGTGTTTAGCTGTGCTTGGGTCCAGAAATTTTGAAATTTTTCCTGAAAGATTTTTTTGTCTTTATTATCTAAGGAGGGGTGATTCATAAGCACGTCTACCTCACTTATTTTAGTTAAAGAATCCTGATTGAAGGTATTCGCCTTAGTTGATAAATTGGCTATAAGAAATCCTAAAAAAATAAGTGAGAATAGGTACTTTGACATTGTTGGTTATTTTATATTCTTAAAATTAAATGCTTGCTTTTTATTTTTTTTCAAAACGCACGGCAACCCAATTGTTATCAACTTTATGGTTTATATAAGTCAAACCGTTTTTTTCAGCTTCTTCCTGAATAGCCTTTAAATCTTCGGTGTAAAAACCACTCATAATTAGGTTTCCATGTTGAGGTAAACAAGCTATGTATGATTTCATATCGTTTAAAAGAATATTACGATTGATATTCGCAAGAACAATATCGTATTCTTTTCCCTCAAGAAGCTTGGCATCACCCAAGTAAACAGAAACATTATCTGCCTTATTGTTTTTAATGTTTTCAAGCGAGTTTTTATATGGCCATTCATCAATATCGATGGCGTCAACCATTCTTGCTCCTCGTTTTGAGGCTAATATGGCAAGCAGACTGGTTCCACAACCCATATCAAGTACTCTTTTGTTTTCGATGTCGCTATCCAAAATACTCTGAACCATAAGCGAAGTGGTTGAGTGATGCCCTGTTCCAAAAGACATTTTAGGGTCGATAACTATATCATAAGGAACCTCTGGTGTATTGGTATGAAACGAGGCACGAATAACAACTTTATCGGAGATGATAACAGGTTGGAAGTTTGATTCCCAAACGGCATTCCAATCTTGAGATACAACTGTTTTAAAGGTGTAATTTAATTTGAAATTCGATTCAGGAAGGTAATCCAGGCTAATTGCTTTAACCGCTTCGATATCAAAAAGATCTTCAGTGATATAGGCGTCTACAGAATCTTCATTTTCAGTAAAGCTGTCGTAGCCAAGCTCTCCAAGTTCTGAAATCAGAATCTGAGCAATGGCTTCGTTATAAGGGGTAATCTCACATTTTAGTTCAATGTAATCCATTTGTTGTAATATTTAGTTGAAAGTTTTTTACAGATTTTATGTTGTAACTTACAAAAATAATCTTCTTCGCTTAAAAGTCTCCATTTATTTAAGAATAAAGCAATATCTATTTTTTGTGTTGGCAAATAATAAGATCTGAGTTTTAAATCTCCAGTCGATAACAGTCTGGCTGTTAGTGTTATAGTATTTGTGCAACCGTTTTCGTTATTTGAAATTGTTCTAAACTTCTTGTTTGGAGTTCTATTCTTATTGACATTAAATCAAATATTGGTATAATTGCATCAATTAATAGGATAAAATCTTGTTTTAATTACAATCTACAAGTAAACAAATGGATTTTCTTGCAATTTATTTCTACGTTGTTGCATATTTGGTAAGCTTTTTTGAAATTTTCGGAGGCCTATAATCCATATTCCCTTTTTTCAGATTTTAAAATCTGATTTTCTCTCTGAGTACATTTTTTTTGGACATGATTGACCGATTGTTAATCCGTATTTCTATAAGTCTAGAAATAGATACCCAAAATATATCTTGAAAATATTTAAATAATAAACAAATACTAATAGTATGCAAAAGTCACTATTGTTAGGTGTTGAAGCTATTGCTCAAGGGGCGATTGACGCTGGAATGTCAGGTGTTTACGCTTATCCAGGAACACCTTCTACTGAAATTACAGAGTACATTCAGCATTCAAAAATTGCTAATGAGCGTAAGATTCATAGCGAATGGTCAGCGAATGAAAAAACAGCTATGGAAACTGCTCTTGGTATGTCATATGCTGGTAAAAGAACCATGGTTTGTATGAAACATGTTGGCTTGAATGTAGCTGCTGACTGTTTTATGAATGCTGCCATTACCGGAGCTAACGGTGGTATGATCGTTACAATTGCTGATGATCCATCAATGCACTCTTCTCAGAATGAGCAAGATTCACGTGTGTATGGTAAGTTTGCAATGATTCCTATTCTTGAGCCTTCAAATCAGCAAGAAGCTTACGATATGACTCGCTTTGGTTTTGAATTGTCTGAGGCTTTTGGAACGCCGGTAATGATGCGTATTACAACACGTTTGGCACACTCTCGTGCTGGGGTTGAGCCAGTTGCTGAGATTGCAGCTGAGAATGAAATGCATTTGCCTGAAGATAAGCAACAGTTTGTATTATTGCCAGGTATTGCTCGTCGTCGCTATAAATTGTTGTTGTCTAATCAAGAGAAATTCGAAGCGGCTTCTGAAGATTCTCAATTCAATCAATATACCGAAGGTTCAGATAAATCTCTTGGTGTAATCGCTTGTGGTTTGGGATACAATTATTTGATGGAGAATTATCCTAATGGCGATTGTCCATTCCCTGTGTTAAAAGTTAGCCAATACCCACTTCCTCGTAAGATGATGGAAAAGATCACTTCGGAATGTGATAAAGTGATGGTTCTTGAAGAAGGTTATCCGGTAGTTGAAGAATTATTGAAAGGTTATTTAGGAAAAGAAGCTGTAATCGGTCGTTTGGATGGCACTTTATCACGTGATGGTGAGTTGACTCCTGATATGGTTGCAAAAGCTTTAGGAATGGAAGTTGAAGAAGGAATGGCTATTCCTGATTTGGTTGCTGCCCGTCCACCAGCATTGTGTGTTGGTTGTAGCCATCATGATGTTTATAAAGCATTGAATGAAGTCATTGCTGAATATGGTGAAGGTCGCGTATTTTCTGATATCGGATGTTATACTTTAGGTGCATTGCCTCCATACCGTGCTATTAACACGTGTGTTGATATGGGTGCTTCTATTACTATGGCTAAAGGTGCTGCAGATGCAGGTCTTATTCCTGCTGTTGCAATGATTGGTGATTCTACTTTCACTCACTCAGGAATGACAGGTTTATTGGATGCTATCAATGAGAATTCACCGATCACTGTTATTATTTCTGATAATGAGTCTATTTCGATGACTGGTGGTCAGAAGTCTTCTGCTAAAGGAAAACTTGAAGCTATTTGTGAAGGTTTGGGGGTTGATCCGGAGCATATTAAAGTTTTCACATCTCTTCCTAAGAAGCATGAAGAAGTGAAAGATATTATTCGTAAAGAATGTGATTATCAGGGTGTATCAGTAATTATTCCTCGTCGTATTTGCGTTCAGAAGAATGTTCGTGATCAGAAGATTAAAAAAGCTATGAAAGCTAAAGCTGCTGCAAAAGCTTAATTTTAATTTTTGCCTAAAATAAATCAATAATTCAATGTATCAGAAAGTGATCTTGGTTGCTTTTTGAGAATAAAATAGCATACATATGAAACGAGCCAAAGATGAACTTTTCAAGAATGGAAAAGGATTCATATTGGCGACTTCCATCTGACCAAAATTTTAAATTATAAACAGATGAAAACAGATATGGTTATTGCAGGTGTTGGCGGACAAGGAATTCTTTCCATTGCTGCTGCTTTAGGATCTGCTGCTTTAGATAATAATTTACACATGAAACAAGCTGAAACTCATGGTATGAGTCAGCGTGGTGGTGATGTTCAGTCATTCATGAGAATTTCTGATAAGCCAATTTACTCGGATTTAATTCCTAAAGGTGGTGCTGATATTATTTTATCAGTAGAGCCAATGGAGGCTTTGCGTTACCTGCCTTACCTTAAAAAAGGGGGGTATGTGGTTGCGAATTCATCTCCATTTATCAACATTCCTGATTATCCTAACGAGGATGAGTTAGTTAAGACAATTGAAGCTTTACCAAACTATGTATTGATTGATGCTGACAAGATTGCTATGGAAGTAACAGGTTCTACAAGAGCTTTCAATTTTGTGATGTTAGGAGCTGCGTCTCCGTTTATCGATGTGCCTTTTGAATATCTTGAGGAAGGTATTCGTAAGATTTTTGGTAAAAAAGGTGAGGATGTAGTCCAGATGAATATTGATGCTCTGCATGCAGGACGTAAATTCTCTGAAGAAAACAAATAGATATATCAAAAAATACTGACCATTTTTCGATGGTTGATGAACAGAAAGCCTCGGTGTATATTCATCGGGGCTTTCTATTGCACTTTATTTATCTATGCTTTGTTGTCTAATATCTCACTAATAGTTCTAAGGCAAGTTGCAATTTCTCTTTTAAATGGATGATTGGGCATGATACCACTTTCAGCATCAAGACCATTTAATATACCCATCCAAATGGCACTTATACCAAAACCAACAAGCACATCTTTTTTATAATTAGGAACGAATATCTCACGAAATTTTTCCGTGAAGTTATTAAAGAGTATTGCAATGTTGAAGGTGTAAGAAGCGTCTTTAGCTTCTTGGTTTTTGATGTGGTAGTTTATAGCTTGCACAAATGGTAAAGCCAGTTTTTCAGCTTCAGAGTAGATGCTTTCTTTTTGCTTAAGGCTTATTTCCATATCGTTTAAACCTTGTTTGATAAGCAAGTCAATATCTTCTGTTTTTAGAGATTCTTTAAGTAAAATGGGATCCATATGTAATGCTATTTTTAATTTGGAAAGCTAATTTAGGATTATTCTTTTTAATAATCGGGTTTATTTAGATTAAATTTAATGATAGATTTTTGGGTATAAAAAAAGCGCCTCGTATGAGACGCTTAGTTATTTAATATTGTTTTTTAGGCTGTTTGGAGTTCCCTGGCTTTTTTTCTGTGAAGCAAATAAGAAGGTAGCCATGAGAAGAATGCACCGAGTAATGCTACAATTACCAATAAGCTTGGGTTTCCAATATCACTTAAAGCAAATACAATAGCGATAAATAAGATGTTTACTCCCATAATTCGTATTGAAGCATGGACATGTTTGTATCCAAGGCTGATCATGCGATGATGTACATGGTTTTTATCAGGTTCAAAAGGTGACCTTTTATTTTTGATACGAATAAACATCACTCTAAGGGTATCAAATAATGGCACAGCAAGAATCCCAATAGAAACAGCTGGTGCAGCTTTTACTGCATATTTAAATTCAGGGTAAATATTTAATTCATTGAAGTGAATCATTAGAATTGAGATTAACAGGCCTAGAATAAGAGAACCTGTATCTCCCATGAATATCTTATTCTGTTT
This sequence comes from Ancylomarina salipaludis, assembly GCF_004122035.1. GTDB lineage: Bacteria > Bacteroidota > Bacteroidia > Bacteroidales > Marinifilaceae > Ancylomarina > Ancylomarina salipaludis. Next base: position 19,314 of record NZ_SAXA01000013.1, on the reverse strand, counting down.
ACCAAATACATTGAAACGAAAGAAGGCTATTAATGCTCCGAGTAAGCTCCCAGCTAATACAACATATTCGTAATGTCCCGTAATATAGAACCAAACCCCAAATGTGAGAGTGCAAATACCACTGATACCCGAGGCTAAACCATCAATTCCATCGATTAAGTTGAAGCCATTAGTTACAACTATAATAACAAAAATGGTGAAAAGAATACTTACAAAATAATTAAGTTCGTGAATACCTAATATACCATGGAAATTAGTGAAACGGATATCTCCAAGAATAATAACAACTAATGCTGCAAATATTTGTCCCAATAATTTTTTTCTTGGGGAAATAACCATGATATCATCTTTTACACCTAAGCCAAATACAATTAGTGTTGCAGCAATAATATATTTCAACTCATGAATTAAAAATCCATTGCTAAATATTAGAATAGATAAAGCAAAACCCGTGAAAATGGCTATACCTCCCAATGAGGGAACAATTGTTGTATGCGATGAACGATGATTGGGTTCATCATATAATTTTTTCTCTTTAGCTAGGTGTATTACAGATGGTATAATCTTGTAACATACTATTAATGAGAAAAGAAAACTAGCAATAATGTAGAAGTGGTGTGTGAAAGGATACATAAGTTTAGTTTCAATTTCAAAATTCACTGACAAATGTATGAATTATATGCCGTAAATCAAGTTGTCAAATCTGTCAAGTTTGTTTAATAGTATGAAAATGACACATTAATGATTGAAAATAATAGTTGATTTATTCAATACATACTTTTATTTTCTTGACAGGAATTGTGTATGAATTTACGATTTTTTTAGATAATCACCCATTTTTTTGATGTGAAAAGAATATACCTTAGAATATAAGTATCTGGGAAATCATCCTAATTAATGCCGTTAATAAATCATAATAATTAATGATGAAAATGCTGGTGATATTTATAATTTAATATACGTATGAATATATTGTTTATGATGTTTTTTTTAATATTTATTGTAATATTTTGTTGTAATTGAGATTTTACGCTGATGTTTACATTTTGAAAATCAGGTTCTTTTGTACTGATTCTTTTGTGGGTAGAATTGGATTGGACTCTTTATCCCTGAATTATCCGAAGAATTTACTTTTAGAGGAAGTTCTGCTTTTGATGATTATATGTGAGGAAATAATAATGAAGGCAAATTCAGTTTTTTTTCTAAATAGAGAGAGTTGGAGATTAACCTCCAACTCTTTTTGTTTTGTAATTCGCATTATTTAAAATGTCAATGATTTTTTCTCTGTGATCGCCTTGTATCAGAATTTCACCATCCTTGACAGAGCCTCCAACACCACATTTTGATTTTAGGAGCTTTCCAAGATCTTTTAAATCGTCTTCACTTCCCACAAAACCAGTAACGAGTGTAACCGCTTTCCCTTTACGCTGTTTTTTATCAATCATTACTTTTAAGTTTTGTTGTTGAGGAGGGAGCGTTTCTATTGTTTCGTCTTGCTCGTATTCGTATTCATAATTGGGGTTTGTAGAATACACGATATTTTTTTTGTTGTTTTTTGCCATGATTTCGATATTTGATCATACAAATATAAGTACTAAAATTAGTGACTGGGACATGTCATGTGTTTTTTACACCAAGGGAGTAATATGATTCTGCCCAATGGAATCTCTTGATCATACTTAATCCATTTCTCAAAGGCTGCTGTATCAATATGATTTAGTGACTGTTTCTAGTATAATAAGTAAGCTTTTTCTGTTTTAAGAGAGTTTCATAAATCCTGTTATAATTGATTGCCTACATTTTGCTAATGCGTTCAATTGAAGAATTTGATGAAAATTGGTTTTGTGAGATCAATCAGTTAAGAAATCTTTTCATTTAAATTGATAATTTTTTCTTCAATATGAAGCTTAACATCGTTTTTTTTGATTGGGCTTATATCTGTTATATTCTTGACGATTTGTTTTTTGACTTGATACTTAATTCTGTTTAGAAGTCATATTTATTAAAGAAATATAACCTTATTAGGGTATAATTTAGATTCAAACTAAAATGTTTTATGGCAGAAAAAAAAAACCAGTATAATGTAGAGTGATTAACACTAACTCTTTACTTTTGAAAAGTGAATTAACATTGGTTGAGCGGAGGTTATTGTTTTGAATTCCAGCTTTTTTGATGTAGTTTCGGATTAAGAATTTATTTATTTTATCATAGAAAGTGATGAACAAGATAGTTGAAAAAGAATATTTTTCAGAGAAAATCGTAAAAATCGTTGTAGAAGCGCCTTTAATTGCAAAATCTCGTAAGCCGGGAAATTTCGTTATTCTACGCGTAGGTGAAAAAGGAGAACGTATTCCATTAACCATAGCTGGAGCTGATATTGCTAAAGGAACTATAACCTTAGTTGTGCAGAAAATGGGTGTCTCATCAACCAAAGTATGTGATCTTGAAGTTGGTGATTATATCACTGATTTAGTAGGTCCATTAGGTAAGCCAACTGAGATTCATAATTTAGGAACAATCCTTTGTTGTGGTGGTGGTGTAGGTGTTGCGCCTCTATTACCAATTGTTGAAGCTTATAAAAAGGCAGGAAACAGAGTGGTAACTATTTTGGCGGCTCGTAGCAAGGATCTAATCATTCTTGAGGATGAAATGCGTAAGCATTCTGACGAGTTGATTATCATGACAGATGATGGTTCTTATGGTAAAAAAGGTTTAGTAACCGAAGGAATGGAAGAAGTTATTAAGAGAGAAAAAATCAATGAGTGTGTGACTATAGGTCCTGCAATCATGATGAAATTCTGTTCTTTATTAACTAAGAAGTATGAAATTCCAACTGTTGCTAGTTTAAATAGTATCATGGTTGATGGTACAGGTATGTGTGGCGCTTGTCGTGTTACAGTTGGTGGAAAAACCAAATTTACTTGTGTAGATGGTCCTGAGTTCGATGCTCACCAAATTGATTTTGAAGAGATGATGTCTCGACTTGGTGGTTATAAGAAAGAGGAAGTTGATAAATTTGATCAATTTCAGAAATAAGGGATTCAAAATACGAATAGCAACACAAAAATAACAGGACAATGGAAAGGTCTGAAGAATATATCAAGAACGAAAGAAAACAAGACTGGAGAGTAGCTCTTCAGAAAAAGACAAAAGCTAAAGATCGTATGTCGATTGAGCGAGCACTTATGGCTGAAACTGAGCCAGAGCTTCGTATCAAATCGCAACGTATCGAAGTAAATACAGGTTTAACTCAGGAACAAGCCATTCTTGAAGCAACTCGTTGTATGGATTGTGTGAATCCAACTTGTATGGAAGGTTGCCCGGTTAGCATTAATATTCCTAAGTTTATTAAGAATATCGAACGCGGCGAAATTCTTGAAGCGGCTTCAGTATTGAAAGAAACATCGGCTTTGCCAGCAGTTTGTGGTCGTGTTTGTCCACAAGAATTGCAGTGTGAGCAAAAATGTTTCTATGTTGAGAAATTAAATCAACCTGCTGTAGCAATTGGTTATTTGGAACGTTTTGCTGCTGATTTCGAAAGAGAGTCAGGTCATCTTGCTACACCAGAATTACGTCCTTCAAATGGTATTAAGGTTGCTGTGATTGGCTCAGGTCCTTCCGGACTTTCATTTGCTGGCGATATGGCTAAATTGGGTTACGATGTGACCGTATTCGAAGCCCTTCACGAAATTGGAGGAGTATTAAAGTATGGTATTCCTGAATTCCGTTTGCCAAATGCTGTAGTTGATGTTGAGATTGAAAGTTTACGCCGCATGGGTGTGAAATTCATCACGAACTATATTGTAGGACAGACTGCTAGCCTTGACGATTTGAAAGCGGATGGTTACAAGGCATTCTATGTAGGATCTGGTGCTGGTTTACCTCGATTCATGAATATTCCAGGTGAGAATGCCAATGGTATTTTATCTTCAAACGAATACTTGACTCGTGTGAACCTGATGGGTGCTGACAGCGAAGAATCTGATACGCCAGTATTGAGAGGTAAAAATGTTGTTGTTGTTGGTGGTGGTAATACCGCTATGGACTCTGTTCGTACAGCTAAGCGTTTGGGTGCAGAGCGTGCTATGATCGTTTACCGTCGTTCGGAAGAAGAGATGCCTGCTCGTGTTGAAGAAGTTCACCATGCGAAACAAGAAGGTGTTGAGTTCTTGACATTGACTAATCCTATTGAATACATTGCTGACGAAAACGGTCGTGTGTGCCAGATGAAAGTTCAGAAAATGGAATTGGGCGAGCCTGATGCTTCAGGACGTAGACGACCAGTTCCGGTTGAAGGTTCTGAATACATTCTTGACTGTGAGGTTGTGGTTGTGGCTGTTGGTGTATCACCAAATCCATTGATTCCTAATTCAGTTGAAGGGTTAGAGGTGTCGAAATGGGGAACTATTGAAGTCGTGAAAGATAAGATGCAATCATCTATTCCGGAAATGTTTGCTGGTGGTGATATTGTTCGTGGTGGTGCAACTGTTATCCTTGCTATGGGTGATGGTAGAAAAGCGGCTAAGAACATGGACATCTATTTGACAGAGAAATACCTATCAAACTAATTCGAAAAAAAAGTGTAAGTTTAAATACAAGCACTTATAATAATATTGATTTTAAAAATTCTTAATATGAAAGAGTTCAAATCATTAAATGACATCCTTGATTTTGCCATTAACGAGGAAGCAATGGCTGCTGAATTTTATACAGCTCTTGCTGCAAAAATGAAGCACAAGGAGATTAAAGAAACATTTGAGCAATATGCTATCGAGGAAATGGGGCATCGCGCCAAGCTTGAAGCCATTAAAAATGGTAAAGGGCAGAAGTTTTCTGATGTGAAGATTGCTGATATGAAAATTGCAGACTACTTGGTTGATGTTGACGAAGAGAAAACCAATATTACCTATCAGGAAGCATTAACAATTGCGATGAAAAAGGAGAAAGCTGCCTTTAGATTATATAGCGATTTGGCTGCTGCAACTACTGATGAAGCTGAAAAGAAATTATTTTTGAACTTGGCTCAGGAAGAAGCAAAGCATAAACTAAGATTCGAAGTTGAATACGACGAGAATATTTTGACAGAAAACTAGATCTTCTATTGATTAGATAAAAGCCCCGATTGTGTCGGGGCTTTTTTTGTAGTTAGTCGGTTGATTATCTTTAAAAAGATTATCTCCTTATTGTGTGAACAAGTGCTGGTTAGGCTTCCAGTTCGCGATTAATACTATCCGATAAACGCATAGATAATTGAATGTAACGCTTTTTAAATGCATCGTCATTTAGGTAGAGCGCAATTTTTTCTTGCCAATTCTTGGCTTGATCTGATAACTCCATAATGCGATGTTTGTTGGCCAGATTATTTTGATCAGATTTTTCTTTTTCAACCACTTCGATGTATTGATTAATCCAATTTTCATAATTGTTTAAGAATTCAGATCTTTCAAGATCTTTTCCCGAATGCATGCGAGCCACTGAGGCAATACTTTCAGTGTCGAGTAGTGCCGTGGCACCAACAGTTACGCCTAGTTTTTGTATAAAATTTCGTCTGTTATCTTTTTTCATAAATGACATTAATAAGAGTTGAAGATCCGAATATACCTAAAAGAACTTATTTATGAAAATCCCTAATGTAAATAGATTGTTAAAAATGGGGTTTAACTCAGTTTTATTTAGAGGTATAGGTGAATAAATAAAACTTTTGATATTTTTATTCATTCGTTAAATGAGTATAATAATCAAGTGTATGCAGAACCATATTCCAACCCGATCTGAAGCTTTTGAGCTCGTCAAACAGTATATTAAAACAGAAAGTTTAATCAACCATGCTCTTGCTGTAGAGGCGGTGATGCGCTATTATGCCCAATTGCATGGGCAAGATGTTGAGAAGTGGGGTGTTATTGGTTTGGTTCACGATTTAGATTGGGAAGTCGAACCGGAAAGGCATACTCTAAAAACAAGGGAGATTTTGGAAGCTGCCAATTGGCCGGAAGATTATATCCGGGCTGTTGAATCCCATGCTTTCGGTTCGTGTACCGAAGTTGTACCTCTGTCTCTTTTAGAAAAAACACTTTATGCTATAGATGAACTGACTGGTCTGATTACAGCAACCGCTTTGGTGCGACCGTCAAAATCGATTATGGACGTGAAAGTGAAATCTGTTAAACGCACATGGAAAACCAAGAATTTTGCTGCGGGTTGTCATCGTGAAACCATTGAAAAGGGAGCTGAGATGTTAGGTTTGGAACGCGGGGAACTGATTGAAGGTACACTAACAGCAATGCAGGGAATAGCTGAAGAATTAGGCCTGAAAGGAGTTGATTAATGATAAATTAAGAGTTATGAATTATAAATGAAATCCAGATTTGAAAAGACTTTAAAGAATCAAAATAAATCATATTTGATCAAGGTGGAAATCATACTACAATACATATAAATCATCATTCATAAATTATAATTCTTAATTCAAAAATCTCTGTTTTCTATCATATTTCTTCTCAAGGGAAAAATATATCTTTAGCGGATAATCGAAACAACCAGCTCACGAGAGCGACTAATCTAAATACAATGAAAAAACTACTTCTGTTTGTGTGTACAGCTCTGTTTTTTACAGCTTGTCAACCAAACGAAACAACGACGAAAAAAACGGTAAGTGTCGAAAAATCGAATATCGATAAAACGACAGTTGATGCTACAATTAGTGCATTGAAAGCTAAATTTCCTAAGGCTGATGAAAGTTTATTGATAAGAGGGGTGAAGCATGTTGCTAACCTTTGGACTGAAGCTGATGGTTCTTCTGAAGTTTTTAAAGCTTTCTGTGAAGAAAATTATGTTTCAGATAAAGAAGAACGTGAGCTGGTTTTCAATAAGATTTCACGAAATATCGAAATCATTACCGGTTACTTTAATAAAATTACGCTTGACTTGCTGGAACCTGTTCATTTAAATACGTTTGAACAACATCCTATTGATAACCAGTTTGGTGCATATAGCGTTGATGCGCACTGGCAAGATGATTTTTATAAAAATAAAATTGCATTTACAATTGCTTTAAATTTTCCTCCTTTTAGTTTGGAAGAAAAAGAAGCGATGGCTGGAAAATGGTCACGTTTGGAATGGGCTTATGCGCGTTTAGGTGATTATTTTACGGCGAGAGTTCCTGCTGAGTTGTTGCAAAATGCGGGTAAAGCTGCTGCTGAATCGGATGTTTATATTGCCGATTACAATATTTATGTAGGGCATTTGACTGACGCTAATAACAAGCGTTTCTTCCCAGAGGATAAGGTGCTTCTGTCTCATTGGAATTTACGTGACGAAATTAAAGCCAATTATGCAAATTCGGTTGATGGACTTGAGAAACAAAAGATTATCTATCAGGTGATGCAACGCATTATTTCTCAGGAAATCCCAGAAAAGGTGATTAATAGCGGAGAGTACGAGTGGGATCCATATACCAATGTGGTTTATCAGAATGGCAATACCGTTGAGGCAACTCCTGAGCCAAATGAAAGATATCAGCAAATTTTAAATAACTTCCATGCCAATAAGGCGATTGATCCATACTATCCAGATCAGAATACCTTTATTAAAAGACAGTATGCAGGTGCCAAGGAAATTTCACATGAAAACACCGAGAAAATCTTTACTGATTTCTTAAGATCAGAAGAAACTAAAAAAGTTGGTGAACTTATTAAGAAGAGATTGGGACGTGATTTGCAGCCATTCGATATTTGGTACGATGGATTTAAAGCTCGTAGCGGGATGGATGAGTCAAAGCTTGATGCTCAGACTCGAAAATTGTATCCTAATGCTCCTGCTTTAGAAGCAGATCTTGGAAACCTATTGATGAAATTAGGCTATGATAAGGAGCGTGCGAAATTCTTAGCAGATCATATTGCTGTTGATCCGGCAAGAGGTTCGGGACATGCCTGGGGTGGAGCTAAGAAAGGGCAAAAAGCTCATCTGCGTACCCGAATTGGAGCAAAAGGTATGGATTATAAAGGCTATAATATTGCCATTCACGAATTTGGGCACAATGTTGAGCAAACAATTTCCTTGTATGATGTTGATCATTTTATGCTGAATGGCGTACCTAATACCGCTTTCACTGAGGCTTTGGCTTTTATCTTCCAGAAGAGAGATATGATGTTGTTGGATATCAATGATGAATCTTCGGAAAAGGATGCTTTGAAGAAACTGGATTTATTCTGGAGTGCTTACGAAATCATGGGTGTTTCAGTATTGGATATTCGTGTTTGGAAATGGTTGTATGCTAATCCGGATGCAAGTGCCGCTCAGCTTCGCGACGCAACCATGCGTATTGCTAAAGAAATTTGGAATGAGTTTTATGCACCTGTTTATGGAATGAAAGATCAGACTATATTGGCTGTATATTCGCACATGCTAAACAGTCCATTATATTTATCGAATTATGCATTTGGTAATGTTATTGAGTTCCAGCTTGAGCAACAGCTTAAAGGAAAAAGTTTCCCTAATGAGGTTGATCGTATTTTTAAGCAAGGTCGTTTAACACCTAACCAGTGGATGCTTGAGGCTACTGGCAGTAAATTGTCAACCCAACCTTTGATTCAGGCCGCAAGTGAATCGTTAAAGAAATTAGCAAACTAATCAGTTTGATATAATGTTTTTTTAAGGGCATTCCGTAAGGGGTGCCCTTTTTGTTTACTTTTAGTGAATCGAAGTGGAAAATAAAGTAGCTCGTTTTATATGGAGAATCAATTTAAGAACAATGCCATACGCGGACCAATCAACTCCTGGTTACTGAGAATCATATCGGCTTATATGCATTATAAGTTTGGTGAGATGAAAAGAGTCTTGTTTAAGGATCATCCAGGTACTGTTGTTGAGATTGGACCGGGAAGAGGTGAGAATATGCGATATCTGAGAAAAGGAACGCATCTGATTGCTATCGAACCCAATGTGCATATGCATGCGGGCTTAACAAAAACAGCTCAAAAGTATGGCATCAATCTGGAGATTCGTTCCTTAACCGGAGAGGCTATTGATTTGGATGATGAATCCTGTGAATTTGTGGTGAGTACCCTTGTTCTTTGTACGGTTGAGGATTTGGAACAATGCTTAAAACAAGTGAAACGAATATTGAAACCTTCGGGTAAATTTGTTTTTATTGAGCATGTTAAAGCCAGAGATAATTCTGTTCTGGCAATGATTCAAAATTTGCTTCACAGGCCGTGGCACTATTGTTTCGAGGGCTGCCATACCAATCGGGATATTCAGCCATTTATCGAATCAGCTGGCTTCAATCGGTTGGAAATCGAATCTTATAATTTGTATTCTGTTATCGTCCCCATTATTCCGCAGATTAGAGGAATTGCTTTTAAGTAGTTTCATTATTCAGTGTTGTGTCAGAAATATAAAATTGGCTTCTTACTTTTTTGTATAAAGGACCTTTGGGTCTTAAATAAAAAAGGATTAGGTTTGTTGATAATTGGTCTATTATAAATAAGAAACGATTAACCAAAAAAATGAATCATATGAGTTTATTTGAAAGCTTTAACTTAGGTTCAACCACAGAATTAAAGAACCGATTTGTAATGGCACCCTTAACGCGATGCAGAGCGATAGACAATATTCCCAACGAGTTGATGGTAAAATATTATCAGCAAAGAGCAGGGGCAGGATTGATTATCAGTGAAGGTACTTCACCATCGCCTAATGGTTTGGGGTACCCCAGAATTCCGGGAGCCTACTCTGATGCCCAAATTGAAGGGTGGAAAAAGATTGCCGAGGCAGTTCATGCCAGGGGTGGTAAAATTTTTGTGCAGCTGATGCACTGTGGACGTATAACGGCTAAGCTAAATATGCCCGAAGGTAGCACAACCCTTGCACCATCAAGTATTCAGGCGGCAGGTGAGATGTTTACTGAGACGGGTATGTTTCCTCATGAAACGCCTAAGGCTATGAGTCTGGATGAAATTGAAGGCACTCAAAATGAGTTTGTTTTTTCTGCTAAGCGACTGATTAATGAGGCTGGTATCGATGGTGTTGAATTACATGCAGCTAATGGTTATTTACTGGATCAGTTTATCAATCCAAGATCGAATCTGAGAGATGATCGGTATGGAGGATCGATTGAAAATAGGGTTCGATTTGTATTGGAAACAGCACAAAAGCTTGTTGATGCCATTGGGGCTGATAAGCTTGGAATTCGTTTTTCTCCTTATGGGGAGTATAACGATATGTTATCCGATTATGCAGATTTGGAGCAAACCTATATCTATTTATCACAAGAGTTAGCGAAAATGGATTTGACTTATATTCATATTGTCGATCATAGGCTTGCTTTTGGTGCACCTGATTTTGCAACAGACATTAAAAATACAATTAAGAAAAACTTTAAGGGAACTGTTATTTCAGGTGGTGATATCGATTCTGAAGAGAAAGCGCAGGCTATTTTAGACAGTGGTTTAGATTTGGTTTACGTAGGACGATCTTTTATTTCGAATCCAAGTTTTGTTGAAAAAATACAAAACAAAGCGGAATTGGTAGCTCCTGATATGGAGACCTTTTATACTCCGGGTGAAAAAGGTTATACCGATTACCTTTAAATTTAGACTTAATTAAATCGTTGAAAGCGACTTGGATGTTTATTCAAGTCGCTTTTTTAGTAGATGCTATTCAGATTGTGATTAATCCGGAATTAAAATTAATATCATAATTGCTGAATTTGGATAAAGATAATTTGTATGATAATGTTTAAATTCGGGAGTTATTAAACAGGAGTCTTTGCTTGCCTGACTTTAAAGTGGTATGGAAAGCTATGCCTTTTGAGATCGCCATCAGTATAGAAAGACCTTTATTAAGCATTGAATAACCTAAATCAAAAATCCCAAAACTAAATGACAAGAGAAGAACGTGTTAAATTTTGTAGGGTTTGTGACAAGTCTAAATTCGATACGAAACAAGGTATTGTGTGTGGACTAACAAATGCCAAGGCTGATTTTGAAGAAGAATGCCCTGATTTTACAGGTGATAATGAGGAGGTGTACGTTTATCAAGCACCCAAAGAAAAGAAAGGACTATTGGTTGAGAAGACTATTGAATTCTTCGAATTACTGACGCCCAAACCAGGCTTTTTTATGAGTCCCATTATCATCATCTTTTGTGTTTTGGTATTTGTTTCAATGGTGCTTTCCGGAGTGCATTTAATCGATCCAAGTGTCGAGAATCTGGTGGCTTGGGGTGCCAACTTTACCACTTTAACTTTTCAGGGACAATATTGGCGTTTGCTGAGTAATTGTTTTCTGCACATTGGGTTGATTCACCTCTTGTTTAATATGTATGCGCTCCTTTACATTGGTTTGTTGTTGGAGCCCATTATTGGAAAATGGAAACTGGGGTTTGCTTTTATCCTAACTGGTATAGGGGGTAGTTTGCTTAGTTTGGCCTGGCACGATATGATTGTGAGTGCTGGTGCATCGGGCGCTATCTTTGGTTTGTATGGGGTGTATCTTGCTTTGCTAACAACCAATTTGATTGACAAGGAAAGTAAGAAAGGAATTCTGGTAAGTATTCTCATTTTTGTGGGATACAATCTGCTTTTTGGTTTAAAAGGCGGTATCGATAATGCGGCACATATTGGTGGTTTGTTTTCGGGTATACTTTTGGGCTTTTCGTTTTATCCCAGTCTCTCAAATCAGGAAGCGAAATTGAAAGGCTTACTTATTCCGGGGCTGACTTTTATCTTCATTTTGTGTTGTGGTGTGATCATTTTAAGATCACCGAAAATATCCGTTATATACGAAAGGCATATGTCTGAATTTGTTGAGGTTGAGCAAAGGGCTTTAAGTGTTTATCCTCAGTACATAACTGAGGTAAATCTGGATGCGATCAATAAAGATGGTATTCCTAACTGGCAAAAATGTAAAGACATTATTTTAAAGCTTGATGAGATGTCAGGTTTCTCTGAAGAGATGTATCAACGAAATGCTTTATTGAAACGATATTGTGATTACCGGATTGAGAGTTATAAATTGATTGCAAAAGCTTCAGAAGATCGAAATCCAATATTTTTTCGTCAAGTTGAAGCATATAATCAGGCTATTGGTTTTATTATAAGAAAGTTGAAAGGCGAGGTTGTTGCTGATAATCTAATGCGATATAAGGCCCCGGAAGAGTATAAGCCTGTAAGAAGAGAGTTTTTTAAAAGCACAGTGAACGCGCAATCTCCATTGTATATTATTGATGGCGAAATTTCAGAAGATATGATGCATATCGATCCTAAGAATATTAAAGAAATGAATGTGATGAAAGGTGCGGCTGCGGAAGCTGTGTATGGTTCTAAGGGGAAAAATGGCGTTGTTATTATCACAACAAAGTAATGCTGTTGATTTTATTTGTGGATGATAAGTCAATTTTATAAGCCCTCATCAGTTTATTCTGATGAGGGCTTGTTGTGTAAATATTCAAGAAATATTAATCAAGACCAAAAGCGTAATAATAATTGCCCGGGTAATTTTCATAAAAGCCGGAGAGCATAATGCCGCCCTCTTTATTGTCGACATAGGTTTTAAATTCTTCAACAGATTTAATTTTTTTGCCATCAACCCGTGTGATAATAAACCCCTCTTTCATATTGGTTTGGTGTTTGATTAGTCCCGAGTGGATTTTGTCTACACGTAAACCATTTGAAATTTCAAGTTTACTAAGCTTATCTTTATCAAGCTCTTTTAGTTCAATACCCAGTCTTGTTAAGATTTGTTCATTCTCTTTTTTGTTCAGGCCAGTGTCTCCTTTTTCATTTCTTAAGGTAATGTTGAAGATTTTGTTTTTTCCAAAGCGATCAACTTCCAGGTTTAATTTATCACCTGGTCGGTGTCTGGCTATAATCTCCATGAGTTCGGAGGTTGATTTTGTTTTGGAACCATTAACTTTTAAAATCACATCACCTTTTTGAATGCCGACATCTGAAGCTGCACTGTTTTCAGGTAAACTATCGACATAAACCCCTTCGGTCACTTTTAGGTCTTTTTCCTTGGCAAAGTTTCCATCAATATTACGTATTAGAATACCCAAATACCCACGTTGTACAAAGCCGTATTTCAGTAAATCTTCAACCACCTTACTGACAATATTTGATGGGATTGCAAAGCCATAACCCGAATAGGCCCCTGTTGGGCTGGCAATGGCTGTGTTAATTCCAACCAGGCCTCCTTTTAAATCGACCAGCGCTCCACCACTGTTGCCGGGATTAATAGCGGCATCGGTTTGAATGAAGGATTCAATTGCACTTCGATTTCGCAGGATGTTGATATTGCGACTCTTGGCACTGACAATACCTGCTGTAACAGTTGAATTGAGATTGAAAGGATTTCCTACGGCAAGTACCCATTCGCCCACTTCAATTTCATCGGAATTGGTAAAGGGAATATGAACCAGGTTTTTTTCTTTAATTTGAAGCAAAGCCAAGTCGGTTGTTGGGTCTGTGCCAATCACTTTGGCTTTGTAAACCCGGTTGTCGTGCAGATTGATTTCGATATCATCGGCGCCTTCAATCACATGGTTATTGGTTACAATATAACCATCGGCATTAATGATAACACCCGATCCGCTTGCTATTCTTGATTGTGGTCCTCGTTGTTCAGGATTCTGTGGTTGTATACGTGAATATGGCCCAAAAAAGTCTTTAAAAAGATCATCATTAAAGAATTCTCTAAAAGGAGAGGGAACTGATCGTGAATTCGGTTCTGATTGGATTTGTGTTGATTTAATGTGAACAACGGCATCCATAACTTTTTTTGAGACATCTGTAAATTGCAGTGGCGTATTTTCACCATTTTTTAAAACACTATAGCTTGCTCCGTGCACAGGTGTTTCGGTAATGTGTTCAATTCTGATTGATTGTTTCTTTTCGCTCAAAAAGAGATAGCCACCTAATGTTATGACGCCTCCCATAATTGCAGCTAAAAGGAGTAAACTGAATTTTTTCATTTTTATTTACTTTTAATGATTTATATTAAATGGTCAGTAAACGAATTCATTGTAGAACCGAATTACTGACTAAAAACTGACGTGCAAAAATCTAAAGCAATGCCTAAATTGTTTTTTTTAGATATAAAAATGAGTTTAGGGCAGGCTCTTGACCTGCCCCCTTATAGTTTATGTAATTGATATCATCCGTGAAGGTTTGGGTTTTGCTTCTTCTTTTTTTGGAAGATGAATGCAAAGAATACCTTCATTGTATTTGGCTTTAATTTTATCGCCATCAATCAAATCAACGGGGAGTCGAAACGATCTGCTAAACGATTGATAAGAGAACTCTCTGCGGGTATATTTACCTTCTTTGCTTTCGGTTTCATTTTTGATTTCAGAGGAAATGGTTAATTGGTTATTATCCAAATTAATATCGAAATCATTTTTTTTCATTCCCGGAGCAGCTACCTCAATCGTGAATTCATGATCGTTTTCAAGAACATTCACAGCGGGTAAAGTTGTGTTTGTGTTCGAAAAGTTTGAATTACTCCAATCCATCCAGTCTCGTGAGAAGAGATTGTCAAATAAGGATGGAAATAAATTGTCTGAATTTCTCTTTACTAGTGTCATGATAAATCCTCCTTAATTAAATTTTGTGATCATTAAATAATCATCAGTTCTATTTAAAAATATCGGAATCGCGATCCGTTTCCTTTTGATCAAATTGAATGCCAAACTGTTTTTTTTGAATGAGATTGATGGTGTTCTATGTCTGATTGTCAGTATTTTGTAAGGGGTATGGGGTAGTTGCAATTAATGGGAATTAAAATGAAAAAATGACATTTATATTGTCAGATTGACGGCTTGTGATGGGGCTAACAGTAAAAATGACATTATTCTCGTGGCGCCATTGAAAATGGATTGGATTTTATGTCACATTCAATCATATAAAGCTTAATTCTATAGGATAATAATAAAATGGATGCGTTGTTTTCGTTTTTTTTAAAACTGCAATCGTTAACGTGTTCATCCCTTTAAAATCAAGTGGTCTGCAATGATTCATATTAAAAGGATTTGAGTATCTTTAATTTTCGAAAGAATCTTAAGTCAAATTAAAAATAATAGCGAATGATAGAAGAAGTTGTAAAAGTACATGATAAGTTTTCAGTGGAGATTAAAATGGGCTACGAAGCTCGTAAAGATCGAAAGGTGAATGAATTTTCGGTTAAGACCTGGTTATTTATCCCAAGTAAGCTGGATATTAATTCGTCGACTTATAAGAAAGAGGACTTTTACAACGATTTTAATTCCAACATTCGTTTAATTACGCCCCCTTATTTGTTAAGGGAAATTGCTCACGGCGATCAGTCTGTTTTTTCTTATTTGAAGGAAGCCTTTGAAAAGGTGGCGAACTATCCCGGCCCAAAGAATGAGGCGAATTACGAGTATCATATTCGTATGTTTCATTCTATTCTCAAGTCGGCACTTCGAAGAGAGATTCAGCATATTTTAAATAATGATATGTCTGATGACAGGCGTTATTTGATTGATGCTTATATCGAAAATGTGAGAACGATTGCTCAGCATTATCGCGATTTGCGTCCTATTGTCAATGTACCTACCATTCAGAAAGAAATGTTCGATTATTTTTTGTTTGGCGACGAGTTCATGAGTAATCAGTTCGAACAGAATAGTGCTTATTTATACCGAGGATTGCGGAAGAGATATCCTGCCGATTTTGATCGAAGTAAAGACGAGATTCTGAACTTAATAAAAGACGAAATTGCTTACAAACGTGCCAAGGGGTATCTGGTGGTTGAGAAGGATTCTGCAGATCGTAATCGCTGGTTGGTTCATCGCAAAGGGGTGTTCAATAAATATTTCGAAGGGCAGCTATTACTCTCCTCCCGTAAGAAAAAGGAAGGTCTTTTTATGATGCAGTTGCTCTATAGCATTGCAGCCGGAATGGCTATGATTATTGGTGCTGCACTGACCTTTATTTTTCAAAAAAGTCTGGGAGGTTTCACAATACCCTTGTATGTTGCTTTGGTTATTATTTACATGCTTAAGGATAGAATTAAGGATTTGAGTCGTCATTATCTGGTTGGGAAGATTAATAAGCGTTTTTTCGATCATAAGACAATCATTCGTGTAAAAGGGGATGAGAAAATTGGTTGGTGTAAGGAGAGTTTCGACTTTGTGAGCGAAGATTCGGTTCCTCTTCGAGTCATGAAGCATCGCAATCGCTCCCGGATTATCGATATTGAGAGTCGGGGTGTGGGCGAAAAGATTATTTTTTATCGCAAGCTGTTGCGATTGGATCAAAAGGCTTTGGATAATTCTTACGGCAGTTACAATATTACGGGTGTGGTCGATATTATTCGTTTTAATGTGTCTCGCTTTATTCAGAAAATGGACAATCCTGAGATTCCTCTTTATTATTTGAATGATGATGAGTTTGAGAAACTATCCGGTGAAAAGGTTTATTTTATGAATATGGTGCTCCGATTCAAACTGGACGATGAAACGGCTTATCGCCGTTACCGAATTATCTTCAATCGCCGTGGAATTAAAAAGGTGGAGAAGGTTTAATTTGAAACTGATATATATTTGAAAACGGTTTCCCTTAATTGGGAAATCGTTTTTTCGTTTTGGGGTGGATTAAAATAGGGATAGTATTCAGTATCTGTTTTCAGTTTAAAGTATAATTATGCTTATCTTTCACGAGGTTTTTATTTTTAATTTAAACTTAAACTGACAAACATATAATTAGACGTAAGGATGAATAAATTATTCCATTTAGCACAGGTGTTGTTTATTGCGACGATGCTTGTTTCATGCAAAACACCAAGTCCCAAGGATCTTTCAAAGGAAAATCTGATCCCCAAACCCAGTCAGCTTGTTGCTACGGGCAGTTCTTTTGACTGGACACATAAAACAAAAATTTATGTACAGGCAGATTATCAGGAAAGTCAGGATATTGCGCAATATTTGGCTGATTTGATTGCACCGGCTACAGGTTTTCAAACCGAAGTGAAAGCTGTTAAAGATCCGCTTTCGAAGCGAGGCATCATCTTGCTGACTTCGGAAACGAATAAGGCTTTGGGTGATGAGGGCTATCAACTGGAGATTACTGAAAAACGTGTGGTATTGGAGGCTTATCAATTAGCAGGTTTGTTTAGAGGGGTGCAAACCATTCGCCAACTGTTACCAGCCAGAATTGAATCAAAAGATCTGCAGGAAGGTCCCTGGGAATTGGCAAGTGGTCGGATTGAAGACAAACCCGAATATGGTTACCGTGGGGCTATGCTCGATGTGGTGCGTCATTTCTTCGATGTAGATGATGTAAAACGTTTTATCGATTTGATAGCGGCCTATAAGATGAATGTTTTGCATTTGCATCTGACTGATGATCAGGGATGGCGAATTGAGATTAAATCGTGGCCCAATTTAACTGCACATGGTGGCAGCACTCAGGTAGATGGCGGTAAAGGCGGATTCTATACGCAATCTGACTATGCCGAAATTGTGAAGTATGCCGGGGCGAGATACATTACTGTGATTCCTGAAATTGATATGCCGGGACACACCAATGCGGCTTTGGCCTCTTATGCCGAACTGAATGCGGATAATAAAGCCAGAGAACTGTATACGGGAACCGATGTGGGTTTTAGTACATTGGATGCCAACAAGGCGATTACCTATAAATTTATTGATGATGTGATTGGTGAGTTGGCGGCTATAACGCCGGGTGAATACATTCATATTGGAGGGGACGAATCGGATGCAACCAAGAAAAATGATTACATCAAGTTTGTAAACCGGGTTCAGGAAATTGTGAATGCTCATGGTAAAAAGATGATGGGCTGGGCGGATATTTCTGCAGCCAATCTCAAAGAAAATACCATCGCACAATTTTGGCACACCAAAACGCAAACGGCTTTGGATGCCGTGAATCAGAATGTGAAGATTATTATGTCGCCAGCCAGGAGAGCCTATATGGATATTCAGTACGATTCGCTTTGCCCTCTAGGTCTGCATTGGGCGGGTTATACCGAAGTCGATGATGCTTACGACTGGACTTTGGAAACGAATGTTGATGGGATTGGTAAAGAATCGATATTGGGAATTGAAGCGCCGCTTTGGACTGAAACGGTTGAAACGATTGATGATATTGAATATATGGTTTTTCCACGTCTGCCGGGTTATGCCGAATTGGGCTGGTCGAATCATCCGGATAAATCGTGGGAGGAGTATAAGATTCGATTGGGGAAACAGAAGTCTCGTTTTGAGTTTATGGGAATTAATTATTACCCTTCAGCCTTAGTCCCCTGGGAAGATTGAGTTAATTGATGATGATGAGTTATGAATTATAAATGATGAATTAATTGATAATGATGAATTGTAAATTGTTAATTATTAATAATTTGATTCACTGTCTATGTAAAAGTAGCAACTCTACAGCGTAACTATTTGGTGGTTTTATATTTCTATTGGAATCTGTAATCAAATTGGATTTGCGAGTATGCCATCTCTTAAGACGCGATTGATTAAAAATCTTTTATTTCGCTCAAGCTGCTGAGCTTGTCCTTTTTTATTCACTTATTATAAAAAACGGGTGTTCATGAATTTGCTTAGCTCGTTTCCTGAAAGAAAAGGATCCAAAATTTATCACAGTCATTCGGAACCGGCTCCAGTTGTCCCATTACGGTTTGAAGATTGCACAGCAATGAGCCCAAAGGGCTCGAATCCCATTAGCCCGAAGTCAAGTCACGGAGTGACTGCCACTTCGGGCTATTGGCATCAGGTAAATCCATCGCAGGTACAGCAGTTAATCAGGGCGCTGTGTTCATTAGCGATGGAATGAATATCGTTTTGTCTTTTAGAAAGAAGTCTTTGATAAAGTGTATTCTTGAAAGAGCTTGTGTGAATCAAAATGCGAAGATTATTAAAATAATTAAACCTTAATTCACTGTCTATGTAAATGTAGCAACTCTGTAGAGTAACTATTTGGTGGTTTTATATTTCTATTGGAATCTGTAATCAAATTGGACTTGCGAGTATGCCATCTCTTAGGATGCGATTGATTAAAAATCTTTTATTTCGCTCAAGCTGCTGAGCTTGTCCTTTTTTATTCACTTATTATAAAAAACGGGTGTTCATGAACTCGCTTAGCTCGTTTCCTGAAAGAAAAGGATCCAAAATTTATCACAGTCATTCGGAACCGGCTCCATTTGTCCCATTACGGTTTGAAGATTGCACAGCAATGAGCCCAAAGGGCTCGAATCCCATTAGCCCGAAGTCAAGTCACGGAGTGACTGCCACTTCGGGTTATTGGCATCAGGTAAATCCATCGCAGGT
>NZ_SAXA01000012.1 GCF_004122035.1 Ancylomarina salipaludis | reverse complement strand
TGCTAATGTGATTCTTCTGTAACCATATCTTCCCTTGTGCTTGTGGTAAATCTCTTGTATTTTCAATTTTACCTGTTCATACTTATCCACTTGTTGTAAAGACTTCAAGTGATAATAAAAACTACTTCTTGCCATTGACCCCTGTTGTAATAATAGTGACAGATGGTAATGCTGCCTTAGCTCCTTTATGGCTATTGCTTTTTCTTTTTGGCTTGGGCTAAGGCTTTCAACTTTTTTAGCAAAGCTAATTCAGCTTTTAAAGATTCATTTTCCAGCAAAAGTTCTTCCTCTCTTGTCTGTGGCTTTTTTAATATTTTTCTAGACTTTCTGTTATTCATAGATATAGGGCAACCCCTTCCATCTTTGTACAATTCAAGAGCTCCTTTTGAAATATAGGTTTGATACCAGCCTTGAACTGTACTGTGGCTTGGAATATTATATTTTAAACTTGCGGCTCGGAAAGATAGCCCACTTTGCTCAATACTGCGAATAACTTTCAGCTTAAAAGCTCCCGAATAAGATGCATTAACTGACTTTGGTTCCAGACCAGATTCTCCGTACTCCTGATAATATTTGATCCATTTTTTCAGATCACTCTTATGGATACCAATAGTATCACTAACTATGGTGATGCTTTGATAATCTTGTAAAACTTTCTGAACGGCTTCTAATTTAAATACCTTACTGTATTTGTGTTTTCTACTCATAAAAATACCCCCAAATAGTGTCTAACTTTTTGGGGGCAGTGCATTTTTCATGACGGTTTTTTTATGCTCTCACTTCATCAGTTTCATTTAGAATTCACTCAAAATTCCTCCTGTCATTCTAATTAAACTGGTTTTCGATTGAATCAAATTAAAAATCGCAGTTAGTCTGGCTAAAGATGCATTCTGATAAGAAATTTGAACATCACGGTAGTTAAATGAATTGATACTACCCGCCTCGTACTTTTCTTTAGAAATTTGCAAATTGATTTCGGTAGCCAATTTGTTTTCTTCTGCCAGTTCAAGCAAATCCTTACGCAATTCATACAACTCAAAATTCTGAGCCAAAATATTTGTCAGACTATGTTTGAGATCAGCCGTCTCGATTTTTGATATTTCTTCCTCAATCTTAGCAATCTGCAAAGCTCTTCTATTTGAGTTGCCATTAAAAATTAAATAGTTCAGGCTTAAATTGGCATATAAATTATGAGATTCAGTTTCAATCTTAGGGGCAACATCGTACTTTTGTAAAAACTTATTACCCTGAACACCAGTTGCCAGAGAAATACGAGGATAAAAATTTGAACGGGCCAGTTCAATATCACGCTTTTGAACAGCTTCCTGCATATAACGGTTCTTCAAATTATTGTTACTAGCCAGCATCTTATCAAGTAAATCTGCCAAACGAAAATCGGCAAGGCTGGTCATAAAATCATCAGTAAAAATGTATTGTGTACTTTCCTCAACTCCTAAAAGAAAATTCAAATCACGAACAGAATTATTATAAGTTACCTGCTGAGTCAGATATTTGGCTTTATCCTCCAGATAAGCATTTTTGGCTAAAAGCAATTCGTAACTCCCTTTCGTACCCAATTCACTGGCAATCTTTTCATTTTCATATCTGTCTTCAGAAAGCGCTTTAATACTCCGATTCACTTCCAAACGCTGCTGTTCCATCAAGGTTTTATAATAAGCCAAAATAATTAACTCGATTTGACTCTCAACAGCAACAATAGTATTCCCTTTTGAAAGAGCAGCCAAATCATTAAACTTGTCTTTTCGAATTCTTACCGAAAAACCATCAAATAAAGTCCAGCTTAAATCAACTGAAGGAGTTAAAATGTTTTGTCTATAATCATCCGTTTCGTTGTAATCCTTTTTATTATTCGAACGAATATTAAATTCCAGCTTGGGATACTGTCCGGCATTCCCCCATGTGTTATTCAAATCAGCAATCTTCTCTGACTGTCGTACCACTTGTAAACTGTAATTCTTCTCAAGCCCAATTTCTATTGCCTGTGAAAGACTTAATTTTTTCTGTGCAGAAAGACTTCCTACACCCAATACCATTAATATGAGTAATAAATATCTATTCATTGTTTCAATATTCTAAGAGTCAAAATTTATAGAGGCCAACATGCACCTTTGTCCTTAATCAAGTGTCACCTTTGCTTCCTTAATTGCAGGTTCCACATCAATAGGCTCAACATGTTCTCCCGTCCAAATCCTTCGTACCAAACATCTGATATCATTCAGAACAAGAATAATAACAGGGAAAAGGGTTAAGATAAAGAAGGTCCCAACCAATACGCCATAAGCTAGAGCAATCGCCATAGGAATAAGGAATTGAGCCTGAAATGAATTCTCAAGTATAAGCGGATACAAACCAACTGATGTCGTAACAGTTGTAAGAACAATAGCTCTAAAACGCGCTTTACCGGCTCCAAGAACCGCAGCTTCGGGATGCATCCCTTCCTTTAAATTCGAATTGTATTTGGAGAGAAAAACAACGGCATCATTAATAATCACCCCGGAAAGAGCCACCATTCCCCAAACACTAAGCATGGATACTTGAACCCCTTCTAAACCATGCCCCCATGTTGATCCGATGATACCCAAAGGAACCATCAAAATCACAATCATACCCTGAGTAAAACTTCGGAAGTGAATCATCACAATAAACATGATTGCAATAAAAGCAATGGAAAAATAGATTTTCATCTCTGCAATATCTTCAGCTGAACGCTTTTGTTGTCCCTGAAACTCGGGTCGTACACTTGGGAACTTCTCCTTTAATACCGGAATAATATTAGTACTAACTTCTTCGAGTATTGGAGGAACAGGTTCATTCGGATCCAGCAGATCGGCTTCAACACGAATCTCTCTCGCTCCATTGTAACGTTGAATACTAACGGGGCCCCGCAATATATCATAGTCAACCAGTTCCGATAAGGGATACTCCCCTTGTGGCGTTCTGATTCGCATATTCTCCATCTGACCGATAAAAACCCGATCGCTTTTTGGGTAACGCACCCATACCTTAATCTCATCTTTCCCTTCCTGAAGTCGTTGTGATTGCCCTCCAAAAAAACCTTGACGAACCTGAGCCGTAATTTCAGCCAAATCCAGACCCAAATAATAGGCCTTATCTTTCAATTTCAATCTGACCTCACGACTTCCCAAAGGATTATTATCGTTGATATTATATAGAGATGTCATTTTTCGGAGTTCATCCTGAAAAAAGAGGTTGGCAGCATTTAACTCTGTCAGATCATTCCCCAGCAAACTGACTGACACAGCAGCACCCCAACGATTGAATGAGCCAATGGTAAATTTTTCAGCATGATTAACATCGCCAATCTTTTTCTTTACACGATTCGAAATATCGAAACTCGAAACCGGCGCTCCTTCCATATCACGAAGAGTGACCATAATATTTCCCGCATGCGGACCTGACTCCTGCCCGTTAAATGCTGAACCAACAGTCAGATTTGTATATTTAATAAAATCATCCTTATCATTATATTTCTCCTTCAGTTCCTTATTAACCTCCCAAACTGCTGCTTCAAAAGTCTTTAATTCCTTAATGGTAATGTCCTTATTCGTTCCGGGTTTATAAGCCACATTGATATTAAACGTATCAAAACTTACATTAGGAAAGAACGTGCTTTTAATAAAACCACCGCCAAATAAACCTGCTGTTATAAAAATTAAACTTACCGGAACAAAGATCAAGATCCAACGCCATTTAATTGCCCGTTTAAGAAAAGAAACATAAAGGTGATCACGCATAAAAATGATACCCTCGTCAATTTTGCTCCGGAAACGATTAAAAAACGTGTGTCTTTTTCTCACATTTAAAACCTTCTCATTCCCTACATGACTTGGCAATACAAACAAACTCTCGAAAAGAGAAATCCCCAAACAAGCAACAACAACAAATGCCATTTCATAAAGAAATTTCATATTACCGGTTACAAGCAGAAGGGGGAAGAATGCCACCATTGTTGTTGTGACAGAGGTTAATACAGCTGGTACAACCTCCATAGTACCATCAATAGCAGCTCGTCTAGGGCTCTTGCCTCTTTCAAAGTGCGTATAGATATTCTCACCGATCACAATACCATCATCAACCAGAATACCAATGATCAGGATCATACCAAAAAGAGAAATCATATTTATGGTCACCCCGGCAAGATTGGCACAAATAAACATGCCTAAAAACGAAGCCGGAATACCCCATGCTACCCATAAAGATAAACGAAAAGATAAAAACAAGGCTAAAGAAATAACCACCAGAAGTAAGCCATACCCTCCATTTTTAAACAATAAATTCAATCTCGATTGCAGCATAGTCACATAATCAAAAGTGACTTCCAATTTGGCATCAGTATGACTTGCATTAAATTCCCTGGCATAGTTATTACAATAAATTGAAATTTCTTCCAAATCTTCATTATTCAACTTATTCACCTGAATTGAAACGGCTGGATTAAAATTGATATAGGATGATCGTGGTACATCTTCAAACTGAAAGTGTATATCACACACATCTCTTAATCGGATATACGATCCATCCGGATTGGCACGAAGAATGATCTCTCCGATCTTATCCGGATCAACCGAACGATTTCGGGATCGAATTAAAATTTCTTCCTGGGCATTTTTGATAACACCGCCTGAGATATCAATATTATTGCTGGAAATAGCCTTTGAAATTTCAGAAAAAGTTAACTGATGACGACGCAAATCATCCTCTTTTATCTCAACAGAAAGTTCCAAACGTGGCAAACCCGATATTTGTATCTGAGACATCTTTTTAGAACGCATCAAATCATCATAAATAACGTCAGAATAACGTTTTAAAGTCAGCAAATCAACATCACCGGTAACAGCCATTCTCACAGCTGGTGTGGTTGAGCGAATTTTCGCAACGACTGCTTTTTCTGCTCCTGTCGGAAAAGATGGAATCCCATCAACAGCATTCTTAACATCAGCAAGCGTTTCGTCCAATTTATAATCACCCGTTGTCGTGATAGTCACACGAGCAAATCCTTCGGATGAAACAGAATTCATTTCTTTAATACCAACAATACCCCGAATGGCATCCTCTATTCGGGATGTAATCCCTTCTTCAACCTCTTTGGGAGACGCTCCGGGATAAACCATGGATACAATAATGGTCCTGGATTCCGTTTCGGGGAAAAATGATTTCTTCATATTTAACAGAGAGACAACACCCGCTAAAACAAAGAATGACACAATCAGTTTCCCATAAAAGGGATACCTGACAAAATGGGATATAATATTTTTCATGTAATCGTGATTGAGTAAATGAGTAAATGAAAGAAAATCTCGTTTAATTAATTCTTTAAGATCTGTACTTTCATATTTTCAGCAGCTTTTACCGGAACAGTTGTCACCAGAATTTCACCTTCGGATAAGCCATTAAATATTAAGGTATTGTCATTTCTCTTGACCACATGGATTTGCTTCTCTTTCAGTAAACTATCCTCAACGACAAAAACCCTATTAGAACGAAACACAGCATTACGAGGAATCTCCATCACATTTTCGATTCGTTTCCCTTGAAATTTAGCAGTAAGATATTGACCTTGATAAAGTTCAGAACTGTTCATATTTAAACCAACAAAAACAGCTATCGACTGCGTTCCCTCATCCACAAATTCAGATTTTCTCAAAAGTTTACCCGAAGCGATCTGATCCCCCTCAGAAGATAAAACATCAACCTGATCACCAATATGCAGCCATTTGATGTCTTCTGACTCAACGGGAACCTGCAATTCCAGGCGTTTAGACTCAATAATACTCGCGAGTTTTGTTCCTACACCTGCTACAGCACCAACTTGCGTGTTCACCTGTACATAGGACCCATTGAAAGGTGCATAAATACGATACTTCGATAATTTAATTTCACTGGATTTGATGGCATAATAGTCGCCTAAAATATTTCGACTAGCCAAAAACACTTTCTCCTTACCCGAATTTATCTCTGGTAAAGCGGGTAAATTTTCATCCAACTTAATTGCATTAAAAAAATCCATCCAGGCATCAAATCGGTCTGTATAATCAATGCGAATATCAGGCAGACTTTGTGCCAGCTTATTCAGAAACTTACTTTTTTGTGCTTGCAGATCCATGCGAGCATCCTGATCATAGATATGAACCAGCAGATCGCCTTTCAAAAATCGTTGTCCCACTTTTAAAGGAACTCCCGCTTCTACAATACGTCCGGGAACCTCAGAACTCAGATTAACTTCCAAATTCGAAAGCAAACGTCCTTTCTCTACAATTGGAGTCGCTATAGATTTATACACAACCTGCTCCACTTTAACAAAAGGAACTTTTTTTCGATTTACATCTTTTTTAGGCTGTTTTTTAAGGCTATTTAAACCATTCATACCCACAAAGCCCAAGGCCACTATTAACACAACCGAGGCAACAATAATAAGTTTCCGATTCATCTATAAATAGGATTTAATAATTTCAATTCTAACATACTAAAGTACGTTAATTTCAAAACATATGCAGTCTTGATATCTTAATAACTTGTTAAAAATACAATAATTGATCTTAACACAAAACAAGTATTAAGTTCTATAATCCTTTAAATATAAGCCTAAAGATGTATAAGCTTCATGGGATATTTATTTCCGAACTACAACATAATCAAACCCTACCAACATTAAGAAATTTGATTCTTAGAAACTCCATTTCAAACGCAAAAAGACAGCCTGGACAATAAGAAGACATATGGTGAATCGTTAATTAGAAAACATATCAATACCATCACCATTAAAAATTTAGAAAAACTAAGGTGATTTCACAGGCTAAGAAGCTTTAATTTCAATCTTAAACTTTCAACTAACAAGTTTAAATCATGCAAATTTTGGTCGGTAAAATAGAATTGATAAATAATCCACCACTGAGTTTGAAGATCTGACATCGCCTGAATTCCCTCGTCGGAGCACTTTTGCAATCGCATCCTTATGAAGCATTCGTGAATAGGCTACCAGGGTCATAATCGGTCCGAAACCACATACCGAGATCCGATGCCGCTTGACTTTATTAAAAATCTGTTCCGTATCAAATTCACTGATGGCTTTAACAACGTACTGATCCTGCCTGTAAGCCAAATCCGGAGCCAAATAATGAGAAAAATCAGAAGATGCCAACACCAATAACCGGCGCTTCAGAATCTGGTTGGTTTCAATAATCAAATTAGCCAGTTTAAGCGCACAACTGACTGTTTGATGGTTCATACTAATGGGAAGAATTTTAAATCCTTTTCTCAAAAACAATTGTAAAAATGGAAGCTGAACTTCAGCTGAGTGCTCATTTTGATGAGCAATCCTATTCATAGGCAAATTCAACATTTTTGCAAACTCCAGATCGACCTCCAGTTTACCAAGAGGTGTCTCCCATATATCACTACCCGTCACACTCAAATCCTCATCCATAAGAATAGTATGATTGGGATGCAGAATAAGAATGGTATCAAAATCTATCTCCGAATAACGAATCAGTTCGTAAAGATGAACGGCCTCGTAACCGGAATACATATAACCGGCATGAGGGACTATCCCTCCCAAAATATGATGCTTACCTAAAGAATAATCGATTAATTTGGACTCTTTTTTCAGCAGGTGTCTAACCATATCTACCAATCGTTCGGGTTGCTCAGGATAAAAAGTTCCGGCGACCCATGCTTTCCGTGTATACATCATCACTTATTTTATATCATTCACAAAATCAACAAACAAAGATCTTATTTCTACAAGTCGTACAACGCCCCTTTTCCACTCCTGTCACCTCCACCCTATAATCGAACCGACGAACCAAAATCTGTCCGCAATGATGGCAAGACGTATCGCTTCCAAAGCGTGTATTTACATTACCTAAATACACATAATTCAGATAATCTTTAGCAATATCATAAAAACGGTATAATAATTCCATCGGGGTTGGCTCGCTCAATAACTGATAGGCAGGAAAAAAACGGGAAAGATGAAAAATCGTATCCGGTCCCAACTCACCAGCAACCCAAGTCACAAGTTCTTCAAACACTTTAGCATCACTGTTTAATTCCGGAATGAGCAAATGCGTCACTTCCAAATGCTTCCCACTTTTCCGGACCTGCTTTAATGTTTCCAAAACCGGATCCAATTGTGAATGGGTATATATCCTGTAAAAACCTCTTCGAAAAGCCTTTAAGTCGATATTAAAGGCATCGATATACTCCAGCAATTCATCCAGAGGATCAGGATTAATATAACCATTGCTAACCATTACATTCTTCAAACCATCCTGTTTCACTTTTCGAGCCAATACTATCATCGTTTCAAAAAAAACGGTGGGTTCATTATAGGTATAGGCCAAACCAATACAATTGCGACTTTCTCTTGCCATCTCCAGAATTTCTTCATCAGAAAGCGCTCTCATATAAGGATACTTGCCGGGAACTGCCTGTGAAATTTCATGATTCTGACAAAACTTACATTTCAGGTTACAGCCTTTAGTACCAAGAGATAATATAGAGCTTCCGGGATAAAAATGATAGAGTGGCTTTTTCTCAATGGGATCCAAATTTACGGCAGAATATTTTCCGTCAACATCGGTAAACAAAATGCCATCGCGATTCATGCGGACCTTACAAATACCTCTCTGACCTTTAGAAACAGAACAATAATGCGGACAAAGGGTACATCGCACCCTCTCATCGCTCAAAGTTTCATAATATAAGGCTCTTTCCACAACAAAAAGTTTACTTAAGATTATACGAATGGGAAAGATTCAGGGTTTCAAGTACTCAATGCAGATTATTATTTTGTTCTTACAGAAAAGTTGTTTTTTAAATGATATTGTGAATCTTGATTTATTCTAATTCTCCAAAAATGCCTTTAACCGATCTTTAATAAAATATTCCCAACCCTGCTGACAGCTTTCCCTCGTAAACTCAGGAATAGATTGATCAAAACTCTTTGTTACAAAATGACTCACTCGCAAACTTGACCCACCCTCGTTTATGAAAGTCTCAAAGCTAACAACCGACTCACCATCATACCCTTCGTATTTCCACGAATAAACAAGCTTTTCCAAATGAATAACTTCAGAGAGTCTCCACAAATGTTTAAAATTTCTTTCACCGGATTTCACACTGAATTGGGTTTCAAATCCAACTTCAGGTCGAAAATCTTCAATATTCTCAAAAAACCACTGCTTCATCTGATCCAATTCACTAATGGCCTTCCAAAGCTGACTCAGAGGCACTGCAAAATTTTGTTCCACAATAACACGACTATTCTTTTCTGTCATAAATTCAAGTTTTATGTGTATAACTCAATTTAGCTCTTTTTGTGCCAATCATCACTCAAAATCGCATTTATTTCATAGAGTCAGATGATCCTTTTATCCTGTGTATTCAATTCATAATCGATTTTCTGTTTTTTGTGATCAGTTCAACAATGATTTTCTACCCCCATGTCTATATCTTTGAGATCAGAATCTAAATTAAAAACAAACAATATGAATTTTAAACAACTTAAAGGCTGTGTTATTTTGACACTTTTAGCTGCAAGTATGTGTTTACAAGCTACAGCTCAGGTCAGCTATAAAACCCGCGAAGAAATTCCGGCTAAATACAAATGGAACTTCTCAGACATCTATGAGAACTGGGATGCATGGGAAGCTGATTTTAAATCGATGTCAAAAGATATTGAGGAAATACAATCTCTAAAAGGAAAGCTGGGCGAAAATGTTGATAATTTGGTCACACTTCTTACTGTTCAGGAAACGATGATGAAGAAAGCTTATAAAGTTTATCAGTTCGTTTCATTCCAATCTACAGTTGATGGGAAAAATATGGATCTTCAGGCTAAGCTGCAGCAGGTAGGTATGTTCTTTGCAAATATGGGAATGGCAACAACCTGGATTTCACCTGAAATGATTCAGATTCCTGAGGCTACAATGAAACAGTGGATTGCTGAAACCCCAGCTTTAAAACCTCATGCATTCGACTTGATGGATATGTACCGTATGCAGAAGCATGTATTGAATGAAGAAATGGGCCGTTTGGTATCCTTCTTTTCTCAATCATCAGGAACTGCTGGCGATGTCTTTACGGCTCTTTCGACAACTGACATTGAATTTCAGGAAATTGAATTGTCTGACGGGAAAACGGTGAAAGTAACAC
The DNA here is from genome assembly GCF_004122035.1 of Ancylomarina salipaludis. Classification (GTDB taxonomy): domain Bacteria; phylum Bacteroidota; class Bacteroidia; order Bacteroidales; family Marinifilaceae; genus Ancylomarina; species Ancylomarina salipaludis. The sequence continues at coordinate 125,760 of NZ_SAXA01000012.1, read as the reverse complement.
CGGGTATGTATTCTCATATTACAAGCACAAACAAAAATCAGGAAGATCGTAAAAAAGCCTACGAAGCACTTTACGATGTATATTACAAAAACAAAAATACTTACGCTGCCATCTACCAAGGTATCATGCAGTCAGAATGGGCTAATGCTCGTGCTCGAAACTACGAATCATGTTTAGATGCTTCTTTAGAAGGCAATAACATTCCTAAGGATGTTTATCTGAACCTAATCAATACCGTTAGAGAACACACAGCGCCAGTACAAAAATACACCAAGCTTCGTAAGAAGGTTTTAGGCCTTGAAAAATACTATGGCTTTGATGGCTCAATGAGTTTGGTTGATTTCGAAAAGACTTACCCATACGAAGAGGCTGTTGAAATTGTAACAAAATCGGTTCTGCCTTTGGGTAAAGACTATCAGGCTAAATTGGCTAATGCCACTGCCAGCGGTTGGTTAGATGTTTATGAAAACCCGGGGAAACGTAGTGGTGCTTTTTCAGCAGGTGTTTATGGTGTACACCCATACATGCTATTGAACTACGACGAAACTTTAGAGTATGTGTTCACATTAGCTCACGAGCTGGGTCATACCATGCACACAACCCTATCAAACGAAACGCAACCTTTTGCTACACACAACTATACAATCTTTGTTGCTGAGGTAGCTTCAACTTTCAACGAGCGTTTGTTACTGGATCATATGATGAAAATCACCAAAGATCCTAAGGAACGTATTGCCCTTTTGAATCAAGCTATTCAGGGTATTATTGGAACCTTTTATGCACAAGCCATGTTTGCTGATTTCGAATATCAGGCTCACACAATGGTTGAGCAGGACAAGCCGGTAAATGCGGATATTTTTGCTAAGCTTTGGGGTGATATTGCACAAAAGTACTACGGTGATGTTGCTGAGAAAACAAAATACTCAAACTACCCATGGACTCGTATTCCTCACTTCTACAACTCACCTTACTACGTTTACCAATATGCAACTTGTTTCGCATCATCGGCTAAATTGTACAATGATGTGACAACCGGAAGCAAGAAAGATAAAAAAGCAGCCTTAAAGCGCTACACAACTTTATTGCAATCAGGAGGAAACGATTTCCCAATGGAGCAGTTGAAAAAAGCAGGTGTTGACTTGTCGAAACCTGAAGCGATCCTAGCCGTTATCAATCAGTTGGATAAATTGGTTGATCAATTGGCTATCGAAATTGAAAAGCTAGAGAAATAGTATTTCTCAACTCGAAATAGCTCAAGGCAGTTCCTTTATTGGAACTGCCTTTTTTTATGCTCCTTATCTTCTGTTTCATTGTATAGAAATACACCCTCTGCTTCGGCATTTACTCACGTTCAAATTTAAATCAAAGGTGTTCGTGATCCTTCAGATTCCCTATAAAGGGAGAAATCTTAAAAAAAGGTTATTGCGTGACTCGTCAGCCTGCCATGAGGCGTGCTACAAATGTTGTAAAAGATATCAAGGAGGTTTAGCTTGACTTAACTCAGGTATAAACTTTAGTTTTCTTGTACTTTTTGCTTGAATTGAAAATCGACGAAGTCAAAAAAAAATACCAACCGAACAAAGTGAGTTCATGAACACTCATTCAATTATCTGTGAATAAAAATTCATCCCGAATCCTCCCTTAGGTTTGCATGGTCATGGTTAATACTACTGATATCGTATTTTAGTAGGAATTAACCAGTCAGCAGAAGTAAACTAGCGAATGTTAGCTCCGCTGTTCTTCGAAACATGTTGGGCGGTTCCCGCCACACGAACGCTTAGTTGTTGTGGGCAGTTTTTTATTTTTTCAACTCTATTGTGGTAAATTAATCACTGCATTTTGAAAGTCAACATATTCATGATCACTCGTAATTTCTTTATCAAAGTGTATTTTGTCATTCGAAAACGAAACCAATCCAGTATTAAAATGCCAAGTTCCTAAATAGTTTGTTGTATTTTTTTCAATTGTAAATTCATATTGTTCAAAATCTTTTTCTTGGATTTTTCCACTTTTCGATTTTTTCCTATAGCTTTTTGTTGACGCATCGATTCCTTTAAAAATTGGTTCCGTAAACATTTTCCCACCATACCATTGGCTTTTTGTCCACCAATAAACAAGAATTCTATATTTACCTGCTGGGATGTGAAAAATGAATGGATTTTCCTTTCTTGATTTATAAGTTGGTTTTACTCTAAACTTATAAAATTCTTTTGTTTCAATATTTTGAATTCTGATATCCTGAGGAAAACCACCACTACTAAATCCAAGTCGTTGAATAAAATTTCCATAAATGATAGCTTGATTTTCAATCAAAGAATCTTTACTACCAACTTTTTCCAATTGGATTAATTCTTGTCCGTTAGCTGAGAGGATTGTGATTCCTAAAATTAATGTTATTATATATTTCATGTTTTATTTGATTTCCAGGCTGGTTTAAATGCCACACAAACGCTTAGTTGTTAGGGGCTGGTTTTTATCTCATCATAAATTCAGTGTACTGCGAAGGATTTCGTAAAACAATTTCGATACCTTGACGTAAATAGGATTCTGCTGATGAGTACGATTGAGATGAAATATTAACCATATTACTCAGTTCTTCTTTTAGTCCATTTAATTTACTAGCACCACCTGAAATGTAGATTCCTTTCTGTAAAGTTTTGTTTTGCGTATTGGCTTCCAGGTTTTCAACGTGCCTGACAACTCTTCCAATCAACATATCAAGTTCATTTCTTAGGCAATCCGTAATTTCAGTACTTTTAATGGAAACTGTTGCCGATTCTTTACTACTCTTCTTCAAACCATCAATTCGAAGTGTTCTTTCAAATGCAGTTTTAGCATTAAAAGTTGAGTTTTCAATAATAAGCTGTTCTGCCGTATTCTTTGAAATGATAAGTTCATAATTCTTACTTAAATATGTTTGGAGTTGTTCTATTAAGCTAGAAAAGGAAATATCTAAAATCTCATTTTTTACAATTTTCTTGTTTTCAACAGTTGTTATACTTGTCTTACCTGCACCAAAATCAACAATTGTGAATGTATTATCTTCTATTTTAATTCCCAGTCCAATTGCGGTCAAATAGCAATCATTAATCATGTAGACTTCTCTAGCACCAGCATGATCCATTAGGTCACGATATGCCCTTAATGATACATCACTATTGTCTGACGAAACAGAAATAATTGCTGAGAACTGTTTAGTAATAAAACCCAAAAACGGCTTTTGAATTTTCTTTAGGTTTTCACGTAGTATGATATCACATGCATTAAATTCTGCAATTACACCTTTTCTGATTAAACCATCATATTTTTTACCGTCTTGGATAATTTCACTTGGGACTTCAATCTTCTGTTTACCCTCATGGAAAATTCTAATGTGACTACTTCCTAAGTCAAATGCAAAACAGTTCTTAAATTTACTCATATGATTTTCTAATATTTTGTAGTTGATTATGTACGGTTTTAAATTTGCCCCTAACGTTTTACAATATGAAACGGTTGGGTTTACGGAGCGCGTCACTATCCACCGAGGGAAAAGTTGATGCGAGAACCAAACACTCACAAACCACTGCCCCCCAACTGTTTTATATTGTGTGTTGTGCAAAGTCGTTTTTAATCATTTTATTAAAATCCATGGTCTTTTTGACTTATTCTTAATTCCTTTGCCTTTTTAAACGAATCAAAAAGTTCTGTTTCCATATTTGTTTTTAATTTATTCATAAATCCTTGATAATCGCCATAGGCTGAATGATTCTCAACATCAGCCAGAAATGTCACTAAAGTATTTAAATCTTGATTATTTAATTTTTTTATTAATCCAATAAAATCAGAGTAATTTGAGTTTGCATATCCCATTGTCACATGTTGTATATGACCAATAGCATCAGCATCCCACTTTTTTAATCCAATGCAAAGTCTAATTAATTTATCGCCAACTAAATCTGAAAAATTTTTAGATAATTCAGCCAGCTTAAAAATATACAAGTGACTATCCATATATAATTGGTCAAAAGTCGGAGATTGAAAAACTTTTTTAAAAATCTCTATATTGTCTGGGAAATCGACTATGTATCTTTTTTGAAACTCCTTATTATCAAGGTTTTTTAGTAGATTATCATACGATGTCTTAATAGTTTGGGATTCAGATAATAATTTATCAGTCTGAGAATAAGTTGACAAATTAAAACTGACAATAAATATCAAAATCAATTTTAAATGTTTCATGGTTGTCTTTTTTACTATTTTGCACAACTTATTTATGTGTTCACAAAAGCTGACCTATATTTCCATATAGGCTATGTCTTGTACTGCTTTGTGCTACTCTATTTTAAGTTTCTCAAACTTAGTAAATATTAAGCATAAATAATTTATTATTTGCTCAAAATCATCAAGCTGTTTATAAAAGTATAAGCCCCAGCTGCCGCAGGAAAGACTTCTTATGAAGGAAGGCGAACGCGATACAAGCGACTGAAAGGAGCTCAGCGAACCGAAGGCAGTGAGCTCACGAACGAAGTGAGTAACCGAGCTAACCGCTCACGACCAGAGGGAGTAAGCTAGCTAATCGCGCACTTGTGGAGGCTAGTTATACAGTTTTTAAAACTAAACTTATCTGTGAATCAGACTAAAAATGTGAACTATACAATCTGAAATAGCTACACTCTTTAATAATCATCTGGTGGAACTTTGTATCAGAATAATCCTCTTTCAATTTCTTAAAACTTTTATAATTCGGTAATTTCAAATCGTAGTACTTCGATATCTTAAAGCTTATCTCATCCTTGCTACCCAAATTGTAATACGTATTTAACTCACACTTTGCTATCAGATATAAACAACGCGCATTCAACTCTCTGTCTGCAGATAAACCAATTACATTCTGATAATACTGCATCGCCATACTACTTAAATCGTAATATTTCCTCTTGTAATAAGTAATATCCGATAGGTTATATCCCGTTTGGGCAGATATAATTTCATCACTTATTTTGGCTTTACTGTAATACGAGTAACTCATAAAATTGTAATGACAACAATTTCCCCTATTGTTCAAAATACCTCTGTAATAACCCGTATTCGAAATATTGTAGTAATAATTGGCCAATAAATAATTCGCAAGCTTTGCTTTCCATTGCTTTTCGTTATGCGTCAACTTTTCCAATTCGATTAAATTCGCAGCCAAATCCTTTTTCGAAAATTCAGGCTGAATAAAAGAGAAAACATCAGCTTTATACACCTCGTCGGTCATAACTGAATCAACATCACAGGAGAAGCATTCTTTAATATTATTGCTAAAAATACGGGCCGGCACGCTTATTCGTTCTTCAGTCTGGCTTTTATTAAAGAACTCAAGAGCCGACTCCGGATCTTTTTGATATAAATAATAGATTCCTTTTTGCTCATTGACATAATCGATAAAATTAAGAGAGCTATTTGATTTGCGACTTAATAAGACTTTTTCGTACGCACTCTTATCACTTTTATTATAAAACTCCTCTAAAGCTACAAGTAATTCTATGGAGTTTAAATAATTCACATCTTCAAGTTTATTATGAACCAAAAATGCTTTAGCAAGCTTATCGTTTTTATAATAAGTATGCGCAACTTTCGCTAAAACTAAACGACGCCAATCGTCTTCGTTTTCATATCTCCAATCCGTATTTTTAGGATGATCTGTTAATATTTTAGCCAGGTAGTTTTCATTCTCGGCTGATAACCTATCCCAACTGAAAACCTCGTAAATAATGGCTAATTTCTCTTTTTGATCCGGATATTCATGAACTTTATCAAGCTTCGACTTAGCAAGGGCTATATCTTGCTTAATAAAAGACAAATAGGAACTTGACAGTTGCCAAAAGGCTTTATTCTTAACAATTGGATTAGCAAGCTGTTGTTCTGCAATTCGCAAAAGATCTTCAAAGGTGTTTGTGTTATCGTAAAAGGGCAAGCTTTGATTTTGTACACCAATATCTTTGGGCCATACCTCACGTTCCACATTATTTAAGGCACGCATAAACAGCAATTCCACTCTTTCATCTTGGGCGTCCAGTTCAATAAAACGATCTATATTGCTTATTTCATCGGTAAAATTGCGCAAACTCGTAATTAATAAAAGGTCTTTTTCATCATCAACTCCTTTAAAAAAGGCTTTTCCTTCTGCATTTTTATAGGTGCAAAAATTATAACTTGAGAAAGCTGCCTTTTTTCTGTCCAGACTTTTATTCAAGACTTTTGTGAACATATAGGCCGCCTTTTCGAAATTCTCAAGCGAGTAATAACAGCCTGCCACCTGATCGACAATATAATAGTACATCTCGTTCTTAGGAAACTGATTTTCAAGCTTTGTTTCATAAAAACTTACAGCAGATGACCAGTCTTTCGAATAATGCATAATTCGAATCACCTGGTAATAATAACGCATTCTCAACTGCTGATTATTCTCCTGACTCAACAACAAATTCGCTTCCTCAATCAAAGCCGCTTCGTCAACTGTTTGTTTGTCTAAAACCTCATCGTAATCCCACGAATTCATACGAGTTCGGTAACTAAACGCATCAGCACAACGATTCGCAAAAGCCAGATAAGTTTTCGCACGTTTCTCTATTTCGGAATTCTTATTCGACCAATCAAATTTATCGAATTCGTAAACTGCCTTTTCGATTTCTTGAGTATCCCAACCTATCAACACCTGTTTCCATAGGTCAACATTGCCTTTGGGGTAAACAAGCTGTTTATCTTGTCCATAAAAATCTTCCCCATAAAAAGCACTGTATTCGCTTCTTAAAAAAGGATAAAATTCTTCAGCAGTGATATTGGTTTGCTTAAATAAATTGTAAAAACTCATTCCCTCCCAAGCTCCGCCTCCACAGGCAAATACACTGGGTGAAATTAATACGAATATATAGATTAAGAGCTTTTTCATAATTTCTCAATTGTATTTTTTAAGTCATAATTTAATAAAGAATGGTCATCAAGATGATAAAAGATGATGCCTTGGGTATTCAGCTTACTTTTTTTAATTAACTCGTAGGAAGCGCATAGTTCAGACTGCTGAACATCTTCCAACTTTAAATGATAGCCTTGAGCAAGGTAAAACCCCTTATAAAGCGTATCCCTCACAACCTCAAAATTAGTCGGATTAATTTGCTTGAAATGCGGATCATTTTCCAAAACACTTCTATGGGTATTTTTTATCAGCTTTATCTTATTGGTCTTATTGGTGACAACCGTCTGCGAAAATAAGGGTAAGGCTATTTTTAATTTTATAGGGTACGTGCTTTCTGCATTGATATATTGCCCTACAATAGCACTTTCGAGAATCGAATTCTGAGCTTTATCTTTCAAATCACCCATATTGTATAGCATTAAAGTTCCTGTACCGACAGGTGGAACACCGGTTCGCTCTTTAAATTTGATTTGATGCAAGCGTATTGTAACATCAATTGTAAAGTCATTTTTCAGTTTTCTTAATAATTCGAAATATGATGCACGTGTGGTTTCGGTCCAGTCACAATCAATCTGAATGCGTTTAATTTTTCTGTTAAAATGTTTTTGACTGATTTGATCGATTAGCTTCGAAATCTTTTTAGATAGTTTTGAAACATCTAAATCGTCCGTTTTAAAAACAGGGTTGGCAATATACACAACAGGTATAATATCCAGATTTTGATAATCTTTGGCTACCGATTTTAAAACATAAGTTGGATAAATACCATCATCATACCAATTGACTTTTTTTAAAGGCTCAATATCAAAATAGTGCATATAAACCCTATTCGCTTCTGTCGTTTCAATAGCCTGGCGATACGTTTTTGTGAAATCTGCTTTTGCTTTCCAATGATAAAAAGCAATATCCTTTTTAACCGGATTTTCTTTTGAGCATGACATATAAGCCAGCAAAAGGATAAAAATATAGAACCGATTTTTTCTCATTGTTCAATTATTAAGGTATTCTAAATGGACCAAACCCTGTATTTCAAAGAAGTCTGGCCTGTTTTACTGGAGAGGTACAATTCGATTTGCAAATTTATGAAAAGTAGAACAAGAAACAACGCATCCTGCCAATTCCTCCGCACAAAAAAGCTGTGATTAATCAATCACAGCTATATTCTTCAGCGTATCGGAACCTGACAAAGCAAACAAGTCCCCTATTTATACTCACTGATTTGCTTCACAACAAATCGTCTGCACGCCTCACCATCTTCAAGTTTGTATTCAATTTGTCTGATACCACCAGTCGGATTAGCATTGGAATCGCCAGCCTTATAAATCGGGAAACGCTGTACCAACGAACGTTCAACAAGGGCAAACTCGTCATGTCCCATATACCCTGGCTTGATTTTCGTATTCTGAGCAACAGGTTCAAAATAAATACGACTCATCGATTTTTTATTGTTTACCGAATAGGCAACAACATCACCATAACTTCCACTCCCATCTGAACAGGTGTAGATTAACACTTCAGGTGAACCATCTGAATTTAGATCTTCAATTTCGGCATCAATCACTCGCCCATCAATCGCCACATTTTCAACCCGATTGTCCAGTTCCAATCCCAAAGGGGCAATGCTAAGCATCCGACACGAATCATTTTGTACCGATGAGATTCTAAATGCGATACCTTGCAATTCGAGGAATTTTGAAAACAAGGTTTTATCAATCTGACTGCGATCCAGCTCTCCATCTATTTTGGTATACAGCCCCGCCAAACTTGCCCCGCCCGAACAATAAAACGATAGAATGCCACTATCCGAAGCCTCTTTAGTATTCAATTTTATGCTTTGGTTCTGAATAGTGAGCAACACCTCTTTCCCATCAATAAGTGTTTGATAGAGATTATCGTTCTGCTTGTAAAAAATGGCATCAAAAGTACAGGTGGGATTCTTCTTATCCGCTCGTGAACGAACCGACAGGCTAATCTTATTTTCTCCGGCTGGCTTTATCGAAACAGCAACCCAATCGTAACCTTCATCTCTATTGGCATAGCAATCCGAAACATAATCTCCGTAAATAGATGCATTTATTTCCTTTACAGTCTGATTTTCGAACTTGTCCTTTCCATTTTTTTGAACTGTATTTTTACATCCACTAAGAGCGACAATGCCAAAAGCTGTCGTCACAAGAATTACTTTTAATTTTATCATGATCCGGTCTGTCTGCTAATGAAGTTAATATCTAAGCCGAAACTTATTTCCCCTCAAATTTAAACATTATTCTAACTTATTCTCATGGATAAATCCGCAACTAATGCCTTCACACGATTCAATTCCTGCCACTCAATATGCTCCAAACGGATGTGATGCTCCGTTTCTTTAGCCTGAAAACGGATATCAATCCCATCCATTTTTAATGCTTGCATATCTGCTATAGCAACAGATTTTACAGCCTTTGACTTTGGAATCAGATACTTGAATTCTTCATCATTACATGCAATAAAATAAGACGATTTCCGACGAACATCCCACGCTCCAATGAGATACAATACGCCCTGAATAATAAAAATTACAGACATCCAATCGCCGGGAAAATCAGACCTAAAACCATTAATGATCGCATTTATTGCATAAACAGCACCTATCAAAAAGAAAAGTATAGAAGCAAATAATAAAAAGCGAAAGTTTATCTTTTGAAACTTAAACAATTGAATTCTTTCCATACTATAACATTTCAATTTTTATAACAAATTTCTTTCTATCCCAGAAACCAGGAGATATGTGTGCATTTTGCACAAACAAAACAGGTGGCGCTTTTATTGGCCCAATCCAAATTAAAAAAACTGGCCATTGAAGTGTTTAACTGAGCTTCTCTGCTCCAAAATAAGGTGCCGCCACAAATAGGACAAACCAAGGCATGCCCGGCGACTTCGATTGTTTCTGGTTCTTTCTTATCAAATAAGCCCATAATATTCCATTTAAGTTTTATAATCTATTTCGGTATCTAAAATTTGTATCAGCTAACCTTTATTGTGATTAAAAAGTAATTTCTACTTCGAGCTGCCTGCCCTCCTCACAAGCCTTTTTATCCAATGATGTGCCATAAGCAGATCCCAGTGCAATGCCCAGGGGTAATCTAAAACCGATATAGGCCATATTGCCTAAATTCCTTGGTATTCAATTCCTCAATCAGATTTTCTAAAAAATCATAATGCGCCATCAACTTTTTATCTGCCTCTGTATTGGCCCTTCTTACAAGTTCTGGTATTTTCATTATCTATAGAGTATTACAATCTATTTTTCCGCATACATATCCGGACTCACCTCTATAGTAAACAAATGAATCCCATTTTTATCCTTGTAAGTATATCGTATTGTCGATTTAAAATCTCTCTGAATCTTCATATCAGGATTGGTCTTTACAAAGTTCACAATGCTAGGCTCTATTTGCTCTTTTACTTCATCCAGATTCAAGTCCTCTTTTAAAAAATGAATCAAGCTGTAATTATACTGAAAGATATTATTAGGTAAGGCAATTGCATTATCCAGTCGGGTTTCTGAATCAATCATTATGGGACAGGTTTCGTTTATCTGACTAGCGGCAGCCATCATGGCTTTATCAAAGGTCGCTTCTTTAAAAAAATCTGTAAACGAAAAATTAACCAGATTTGTAGTTATCGTCACAATAGCAACCGTTGCAATCAATCCAATCCAGTATTTAGCCCCTTTGCGCTTAGCATGTCTTTGTTTTTCTATTCTAGCCCTATTGATATCTTCCTCTGAGATACATTCTATTCTTTTAAAATCTTCGAAAGACTGATCCGAATTTCTCCTTTTCCAATCGGAGTAGTTGTTATCCAATTTCTGATTGCAGTCGGTACAAAACACCTGATATTCGGTTTTTAATTTATTTAAATGACCACATTTATTGCACTTTAGGTATTCCATTTCGTCTTTGTTTTATTTATTTTCTATTCCTTAACACACTAAATCCCCTAAAAAGGATTCCTACATAGCACCCCTAGGCCCCTTTAGAGGTTTAGGGGAATATCCCATTCTCATTTGCTGACAAGAGTGCCGGGAACACTCATAAATGAAATGCTATCAAAAATAAAAATTATATGAATTAAACAGTATTTATCCCGGGAGTAAAACGACAATGCAAATCAAAATAGAAAGACTCTATATAATAAAACACAAAAGGCTCATTTGTAAACCAAAAACACAAGACCTACAAGCTTGACCTAAGGAAATTCGAGGCACAAAAAAGAGGAAACCTCAACTTATGGTTTCCTCTTTCTTATTATGTACTGGATCGATATCTATTTTTTTAGAATCCCCTTTTCCACACTATCGTCAAGAAGCTTTTCTGTATAATCCCATAATTCTTTCGAACCATGTTTTATCACTTTTTTCTTATCGTGAACCGTTTGGTAGTCGACTCCGAATTCTTTCCACGTCCCTCCCTTATTCGATGTATTCTGTAATAAAGGTTCAAGTCTGTCCATTGATTTTGCAAACTTCGCCTCATTCGAAATGCCTGCTTCAAACTCGTTCCATATTTCAATAAATTCTGCAGCTTGTTTCTCAGGTAAAATACCAAAAATCCGTTGGGCAGCTTTCAGTTCTTCCTCCGTATTGTCATGATTTTTATTCTGATCATAAATAAAAATATCTCCGGCATCAATTTCAACAATATCGTGAATCAAAACCATTTTTATAACTTTCAACAAATCAATATCACCATCAGAATAGTCACTTAAAACAAGTGCCATCATAGCCAAATGCCAACTGTGTTCAGCATCATTCTCATTTCGATCGCTATTAAATAATTTTGTCCGTCTCTTGATGTATTTTATTTTATCGATTTCTTTAATAAACTCGATTTGCTTTAATAAATTCTCACTGATCATATCCCATCTTATTTTATTATGCAGTTGTCAAGGCTTAGCTATAAATCGTTTGGCTTTATTACCAAACTATCCGCTCACTAAACGCCCATTATTTCGTCTAAATATACCACTTTCGATCAGATTTTATATATACAATGCTGCGCATTAGTTCATGCGATTTGTAGGTGAAATTTCTATCTTATTCTTTAGAGAAAAAAATCCACATTCATATCGACTAACACAAGCTTCAAATTTAAGTCAATATTATGTTTCAAAAACTTCACTAAAGCTACATCGGACCTTGATCGGACCAACATCGGACTTATACCGAATCTAGAAGCTTACAAAGCTGATCTAATTATTGTTTAACAAAAACTAAATTAAGACTCCTATTTCCCATAACACACCAATATCTTTAAAGACAAGTAGCATGTGACGCTTCGATCACAAATAGCAGCCTGACATTCTGTGCTTTTTACTTTTCATCTCGTTCAAAAACTAATGACAGGAGGTTGTGCAATTATTACTTCATAATATTTTGCCTAACGTTGAGTATATGCAAAAGGTAGATCTTATTAACAGTATTGAGATTATACTGTTTTAAAGACTTGGAAATATAGTAAATATACATTTTTTGTGTACAAGCATAAGGTAGTAGGGAAGAAATTAAAAGTATATGCAATTAAAGTTTAATGAAGAATTAATAGAAAAAGTCTTTTTAGGGCAATTGGCTTTTAAATTAAAATCACCAAACGAGAGTTTGGTGATTTTAAATTTTTATAAATTCCAAATCTGGGATTTATACTAGATTAACTACATTTCAAAAAAGTGATGTTGACAGTCACTTCCATTACCTTCCATTTGACCTGGAATTGATCCATCAGGGCATTTTTGGAAACATGAGCTATCTACTGGACCATGATTTTCCCAGCAAAAACATCTACAGTTAGCAGGAGGCATAGGTTGTCCGCCCAAGATTACTTTTTGTTCTGAATAGCTAAGCTTTTTAGCTCCAGTTAAGTTTTTTAATTTAGTCATTTTATATAAATATTTGGTTTACACCGATACTATTGGACTGTCGGTGTTTCAGTCATTAAAATTTATTCAAATATCAATTTGAACGTCTAGTTAAATGTAGTGAAAAAACACAAATGTTAAATAGATACTGAACAAAATTTAAACTTATTGCTAATTTAAATGAGAGCATGAGTAAATGATATAAAAAAAGGCTCACATGCTATGCGAGCCAGAAATCAATTTTCTGAATTTAAGGTTCAATTCGGCTTAGTTAATCCGATTTTAAGAAGCTGAAAAATTAAAAATAAGACTTGAAAATCTAGAATCAGGGGCCTTTAAACAGCCCCTAAATCATGCTAATTTTCTAAATGACTCTCTTTTGTTGCAATATTAGGGAGTTGTGCAACGCTTACTTTTGTTATAGCCAGATATTTTCATTTCTTCTCAATGCCTAATAAATATCTACTCACTGGAGCATATAAAAACATCACATCTTCACCTTCTGTACAAGTTTCAAACAATTCACTGCTTATTCTATATCTAGTATTCTCTACGATAAAATCGTATCTCATAAATTCTTTCATTTCATTGAAGTGCGGAAGAGTTGTCATATTGCCACTACCAGCTTCATGGTCAATTCGAGATTCTATTTTCTGAATTCGCTTGATTTCAATTACTTTTTCTTTATTTCTAATGTCTCTATAATATTTCCAATTCATTCCGTAACCTACTAAGAATGAAAATAAAGCTATTACAGATACGATTATTAATAATTTGTTTTCATTGAAAACGAATCCTGCGTTAATATCTTTCAACAAGAATAACATTGAAGAAGCTGACCCAATAATTAATATCATAGCTGGGATTACATATCCCATTCTACATTGATATTTCAGATCTTTAATTTCTTTTTCTGTAAGCCTTTTTCTCATCTCCAATGTATTTTCAATATTTGGCTATAACGGATGGCGCTATGTGCGCAGGCACCTTAGTTGATTTATGTTTCAAATTTTATAAAGAGGCAAGGTAATGATTTTAGGATTACAATTAACCATAACTATTCTAAAATAGCAACTTTGCCGTGCCCATTAAAAGTACAAACATTCGAAAATCTACGACAAACACCGCCTGTGGCATATGAGCCACTATGATAATGCATAGCAGCGCGTGTTATGCACTTTTTTATATGTCATGTAAATCTGTCAATTAGCGAATATAGAATTCAATTCGAGCCCCCCTTCATTAGCCAAAAAACTTAACTTTTTCGACAGTATAGGATTGCGCATAACGATAAACACAATACCTTGCAGTAATCAAATATGTTTTATTATCTTTTTAGAATGAATTATATTGTCTATTTCTACTTCAACAATATATTTACCCTCTTGTAGTTCATTAATATCCAGTTTGTATAAACCGTTGTTAAAAGTAACATACCCTTCATACTCCATATATATATATTCTTTATCTAGATCATAGATCTTTACTTTGACATGCTCATTTTCATTATTGTAAATACAAACATTCTGGTTACAAATAGTTGGAAATATTTTAACTCTATTGCTATAATAATTCTCATTTTTATACTTAAGAGAATCGGTTGTTGTTCCGCAGATATTTGATTTTACTATACGATATTTTCCATCAAGACGTAAATAGTTATTGTAATCGTTTGAAAAAGGTGTGGTTTCATTCTCATAAAACCATTTGATATCACTTATTGTATCAATTTGATTAAAATAAGAGACATTAAAATTGGCTTCTGTCATTTCGTTTTTATAAATAATCTCAGCCGGCTTATTAATTTTTGAAATATAGATAGAATCTGTATTTACACAGTTATCGGAACTAACCTCCAGATAATAGATACCTTGATTACTAATCTCAATAGAATCAACATTCTCTTTTAGAGCATCGCTTCCTCTATACCATTTATAGCTATACTTATTATCTCTATTCGTATTTAAGATAAGAGTCTCATTTTCACATAAAATGTTATCTTCTTTGTTTATAATACTCACAGAAATACCATCATGCTTGCTTAGACTTATAGTATCAGACAAATTGGAGTTGTCTGTATTAACAAAAACGATATATTCTCCCTCTTTAGAGGCAAGCAACTCACTTTCTGAGCCAACTATATTGTTATTATAGTACCAATTGCAGTTTTGCACATTATTGTTTTGTAGTGATAGTGTTACGCCTTTAGTTCCACATATTGCTTTACTAGTGGCCACGATCTCTGGTTTAGAATAATCATAGGATAATTCTATTTGTCCTACAGCAATATCGCTATAATCATACTCAGCAATAGTACTAAACTCGTAATCGCCTATCTTTATAGAGTCTCTAAAATTAATTGTGAAATAGAGTTTTGTGTCGACAACCTCAAGGGTCGTTACATTTTTAATATTGTCATATTTAAACAAGCTTTTGAGTTTTGAATTAACACTTGCAATAACAGAACCATTCGAAAAATATAGATTGCCATAATTATCACACTTCAAAATTGATTTGTAATTGTTATTATCATCAATTTTAAACACCGTACTATTCTCTATTTTACCACTAGAGTTAAGCTGAATTAAAACATTAGAGTATAATTTAGAATAATATACCTTACCGCTTACTTTTATGTTGCCTTTAAATTTACCACAAACATAAACCACTCCACTTGGAGAAACTGTAATATTATCGTAAATAAATTTTCTATTACTGACATTTATGGGTTTTTGCCATAAAACATTATAATTTTGGTCGAACTTTACGACTGTGAAATTTTCTTTTGTGCTATTCTCTATAGTATAACCATTAAATTCTAATTGTGAATTAATAAACTTCCCTATTAAATATATATTCCCATTTTTATCAATTTTAAGAGATATAAACTTCTCTTTGTCAGGCGTACTCATATGAACGACACTAGTTATGTCACCTAAAATAGAAAACTCAACTATTGAGGTACCAGAGATAATTTTTTTTCCCTGAACAACAACATCTGTACTGGTTCTGCATAAAGAGAATATCTTATTATTGACAAACTCTAACTCCAGTATTTCTAAGCCAGATGATTTAATCCAATCAATTTCATTAATATCCTTATATTTTATAAATAAGCTTTTAAAATTAACACCTATACGATGGTAATCCGTGTGATATTGCTCATAAAATGATCCCCACATATATATATTAGCATCACTATCTACAGTAAAATCATTGATTTTTTGGTGGTTTTTATCCGAAATAATTGGTTGGATCTTATTTACATTGCCATTTTTATCAATTTTTACTACTCTTTTTTCGTAACCCGTATTTCTATTATTTATTTTAACATTACCACCCTTAAACAGATAGTACACATTTCCACGATTATCTATTGAAGAGCTGTTAACATTATCAGCGTCACTACTAGTACTTAGCCCATGATATAACCAATTAATCTTTTGAGACTTTACCGAGTAAGGCACGAAGCATAAGCATACAATAAGTGATATATAATAAAATTTATTCATAATGTCTATTTTTCCTAAGTATGGTTATTACAACACTGTTAGTTATTGTTTTATTATCTTATAATTAGCCGTTTTCTCTCCATCTACAATACTAATAATATATAATCCGGGCTTTAAATAACTAACATTATACGATTTTTCAATACCCAACAGATCGCTTCTATTGTTGTGAACAAAAGTTTTTATCCTTCTGCCATTAATATCTAGCAGATATATTGATAATGCTTCATTCGTTTGGGGCAAATACTCAATATTTAAATAATCATTAACGGGGTTAGGGTAAATTTTTATTTGAGAATCACGAACATCCTCTATGGATGTAATTGTTGAATTAAATACCTCAAACTCCTGTACAGATGATGAATCAAACTCATCTACAACCATAATTTTTATCTTAAAACTACCTACATAATTATCTGTTTTACCAGATAAAGTATTGTAAGTGGCATCGAATGTTAACCAATCTGGTTTTTCTAAAATTCTAACACTTACCCTATCATAATCAGGATCATAAAAATCAATATTGTACACATACTCTTCTCCTGATGTAAATTCTAAAATAGGCGGCGAAATAATTATAGGCTTCTTATTAGTTGGGTGTGTTACATTAACTAACATGTACTTTTCTGAAGTGATTGACTTATCAGATATTTTAAATTTTAATGCATGAACGCCGTAATCTTTTTTCTTTGGAAAACCATAGAAAACTTTTCCTTCGTCAGAGTAATTTATCCAGCTTGGTTTTTCAATTATGCTAACATCTACAGCATCGCCATCTTTATCATTAATATTTAAAAGGTATGTATAATCGTTAAATACATGAGCTTGTTTTATAGGAGAAGAAGTTTCCGGGGCACTATTATTAGAATTTATAACAGATAGATCTATATACTCTCTGTCGGTTCCACCATAAGCATCAGAAACTGTAATACTAAAACTGTATGTTCCAATAGTTTTTAATGACGATTCACCTGATACCGTATTTGTTTCACTGTTCCAGTTTAACCAACTAGGGCAATTTTCTATTTTATATGTTAATGTATCATTATCTATGTCTTGTACAGATATCGTGTAGTTGAATTCCTCTCCTGCTTCTATACTTTTTGTAGAACATACAGACGTTATTTCAGGTAAATTATTCTGTTCTTTTACCTCAACATTAAATTCTGTTGTTATTTCATCCTCAAAAACAATGTCTTTAATCTCTACTTTTACTTTAAATGTTTTTCCAACATCCTCTTGCGAAGGGTATCCTTCGCAACTCGAACCAAACATATGCATCCAACTTGGAGCATCTACAAGGCGATATTCTAAGCTGTTTTTATCTGGATTTATCACCTGTAATCTATATGAAAATCTATTGTTTACATGAGCTATTTGATTTGCTATCGGTTTAATAGTATGGTTTAAATTTTTTCCGCAATACGATATATAATTAACAGTAATAGACTCACCAAATGGGTCAGTTGCTTTTACTGAAGTGGTATATTTACCTCTAATCATTTTACCCGAAAGAGAAGTATAAGAGGCATAATTATTCAAATACGGATTTTCCATTGAAGATGACACTATTTCGTAGCTTAACAGATCGTTATTGGGATCTGAAATTTTAAGATTCTCGCTAAAATATTGATATACGTCATCCTTATATATGGTATCGTTAATAACTTCTGCAACAGGAGGTAGATTAACTCTCTCCATATCCATCTTATATTTGTATACCACACCAATACCATAAGTATTTGCAGCTCCTATAATATTATGATTCTTATCAACTCGATTAAAATATTTCCTACAATAATCTATTGTTGAATCATTTTCTATTAAGTTACAGTATAGATAGTTTTCATTAGAATCAAACACAACCGTTCTTTCATTACAAAACAAATAGGTGTGTGTGTTATTTGAGTAGTGACCAGATATATATTGGTTCTTTATAGGCGTATCGAGAGGATTACTATTTCCATCACGATCTATTTTCATGCTTTTAATAGCCCCATCTTTATAAAACACAATTGCTGTATTATCGGGTTTGGCAATAAAATAGTTTAGATCTTTTATATCGTCAAAGTTTTTATTCCATAATATATTGCCCTCTAAGTCAATTTTAGTGATACTAAGATATGTATTGTAAGTATCGGCTACCATATTCTTACCGATAAGATAAAAACTGTTGTTTTTTAAATTAAGTTTTATCTCATTAACCGTAGTAATACTATTATTTTTTACTCTCCACTCAACAGCTCCAGTTTCAAAAGATATTTTTTCAATAAAATCTGTTTCTGTCACATACCTGAACATACAACTATCTGCAACAGCTGATACTTTTTGCATGCTACTAAAATTATTATCACTACTAACAATATCGTATACAGTATTAAACTCACTATCTAACTTTAATGACTTAAATTTCTGTTCATCATTATTGTAATACCAAAAATATGAATTTAGGTCATTATCAATGTGCATATTAAACAAACTGGACTTAGAGCTTATTCTTTTACTCTTTAATATATTTGCATCACTATCTACTTTTGTGAAAAAGAAAAAATTATCTCTATCTGGCTTATACACAATAAGAATATCATCATTCTTTCCTATAGTACAATCAAAATCTTGATATCTCCTGGTTTCAAATTCAATCTTCTTTGTATATACTAACTCCCCTTTGGTATCAATTTTTGTTATTAAAAGGTTTGAATTTTCGTCCTTACCAACAGCTATCGTATTATTATTAGAATCTGTTCCTAAAAATTCAATCCTATTCTCCCCTTTTCCTTCTCCATCGTACAAAATCTTAGAAATAAACTCTCCCGAAGGAGAAAACCTCATTATTACACCTCTCGAAAACTTATATTTTTTTGAAGAATAATCCAAGCCAGAATATTCATTGCATAGAATTAATAATTCATTGTTAGAGTTAATAATAATTTTTTTAGGCGTAATATTCTCATAATCGGTATTTAGGTCATACGCTTTTTTATAGACTAAATCTCCTTTTTCATTATACTTAATAATACATGTACTCGTGTTCGTGTATTTGCCATCTACATATTCAGATTTAGCAAAAACAATATAATTACTCTTATCTATAGATGTATGCTCTAAAAAATTATTTTCTCCGCTTCCAATCTCAGGAGACTCAAACATTTGCTCATTGATGACCTCTCCACTTTCATTTAAGGTAAATAGCTTTGTTCTATAGCCAACATGTTGATCATTCTCTATGATGTAATGCGTTACAAACAGCCTTATATTATTATTACTATTAAATATTCTGGAGTGTGAGAAATTGTATTTTTTAGAATCAGAGCTATTTTCTATAGCATCTTCAAATGTTTTTGTGAAAATTAATGAATCGTTAATACCATATTTTGTAATGGTGTACTGTTCTTGCCCATTAGAAATTTTAACTACACTACCATCTTCCAAAATTGAATAACTATAATAATCATTTCTTACTTGACCATAAAAAAGAGATAGCTTCTCACCATCTGTACTGTACTTAGCAAATAGAGAACGGTTATCGTATATTAAAAGTTGATTATTGCTATTCAACTTTATTTTATTGATAAAAACACCATTTATCTTCTTTTTCCATACAAATTCTCCGTTTTTATCAATTTTTAATAGATTATAGTCTGATGCTTGTGTTGATAAATATATATTTTGGTTTTCATCAACTGTCATATGTGATTTATTAGAAACATTATTTAAATTTTTCTCATAAAGTAAATCACCTGCACTACTATATTTTAATAATAATAAGTTATAATTATCAGACACTAGAACATAACAGTTTTTTTGAATATCCATTACTGTTACACACACCTTAGGATTCTCGTATTTTTTTTCCCTTAACTGGTAATCAACCCTCCATAACTCTTTTTCACTCTCATTATATAGAATAGTTCTAATAGTGGGAATAATCTTTCCATTATCAACAACTCCAGATACAAGAAGTAAACCAGAAGAGTAACAAAAGTCATTTATTAAACTTTTATTAGTAGATATATCTCCTTTTATTGGAGTAATCCAGTCAATAAATTTATTTTGTGAATCTGCATGTATTTGTAGTAGTAGTGTTAGTAATAGTAAAAGTGTGATTCTTTTCATAAATTGATAGTGTTAATAACGGTCTTGCAATATTGCGTGGACGATTTCGAAGAATTTTCCTTTCAAACCGCTAAAAAAGCAAGCCGAGTAAATTTACATATTATATTTTAACAAACACTAATTTGCTTGGCTTGCTGGTGTTTCTTAATTGAACTAAACTTTCGAACTGCTCATCACCGCCCATGAAATTTAGCTTTTGTTACCTGCTGTTTTTTCACTTATTAAACTTCTAATTTTCACCTCTAATTCTTTTCCTCTTAAGTTTTTTGCTATTACAACACCCTCCTCATTTAGAAGGTATGATGTAGGGAAAGCATTAATATTATATTGAGATAAAATATCATTATTGGGTGTTAATATTAAAGGCCAATTAATTGAGTTCTCATCTATTAATTTAGTTAATTCATGGGCTGGACTTTCACAAACAACACCAACCATTTCAAATTTCGACTTGTCAATGCTGTCATAGAACGATTGTAATTTTGGTAATTCATGTCGACAGGGACCACAATAAACCGACCAGAAATTGAGAAGTACAATTTTCCCTTTCAAATTAGATATGTCAATTGGAGCTTGAGTTCTGAAATCGTTTCCTTTGATTGGAAGTGGTTTAAAGCCAACCTGAGTTGAATTTATACGGTTTTTGGGTAAATTGATCTTTTTGATATCAAAAGAGTCTTGCAGAAGTTTATCTCCAATGATTTGATAATAATTATTATCGATTTTAAAATATTCATTCCTGTTAAATATGTCTTCACTATTAACTTTTCCGCCTCTTTTTAACTTATCATCTAATACAGTAATTATCGGATAATCGAAAGAGATAGTCTTAAAGTCTTTAGTGCAAATAGCAATTTCTTCTCCATTCAACTTGGCTACTAAATGTTGAGGAAAACTGTAATAAATACTATTCGTTCTACTACTATATGCAAATAGTAAGTGGGCATTCGTTTTTTCAATTCTGTTTTTTAAGAAACGCTCATAGCTTACCTCAATAGCGTTCTTTTGTGCTAAAGAATCCATATTGATGTGCCTTTTACCAGTTATATCTATAGGCGTATAAACCTTATCGTCGCTAAAATCTAGATTATTATTAGAATCAATAATTATTTTCGTAACACCTGTAGAGTCCTTGCCATATACAAAATTAACTTTACATTTTATTGGCTCTCTTGATAAGCTCAAGGTATCTGGCATGCAATGTTTAAGTCTTTCTGTCCAGGATTCGTAACGTTTTCTTGTCATATTTCCCTGCACGTAGGCCTGGTATCCTGACTGAAACACATTTGTAGTAAAGGCTCCTTGTTTTAGCCCATCCCAGTTATTGGGTATGCCAGATAAGTCTGAAACACTAGGTTTACCATAAGCTTTCATAAAACTAGCCTTAAAAGGGCCATATCCTTTTTTTACAATAACAGGAAGTTCAATCGTTGTTTTATCAGTACAACTTAATAAGCTAGAAAAGCAAATTAAAATCAAAGTAATGTATCTCAATCTCATAGTGTTAATTTGGGTTTTATTATAATTCTAGATTTCGAACAAAATTGCAGGTAACGGCCTGCCGCATGGTGCGTAAGGGAAATTTGTCCTCACAAACCTTTCAAATTTCGGGGAGCCGAAGCGTTGGGTTGGGTTTTATCTTTTCATTTTATTTTAAAGTCAAATCAACGATTTGGCGTTGTTCGCCGAAGCCGCAAACCTTCCAAATTGCTCTGCATCCCTTATGCACTATTGCGGTTTGTTGGGTGTAGTTTTTTATTTATAATTCTCTTCCACTACAGCTTCTACATATTTTTCAATTTCAAGCTTTGACTTTTGTTCATCAGATATAAAATCCATAATCATTTCATATGCAATTCCAGAGCGTTTGATTGAGAATGCATCAAGTTCTGACTTAGTCAAGCTCCTATTAAGTCTTAATTTTAGCTGGTCTACTATTGCTTTTATAAATGAGTTGTCAAAATTGGTCATAGCTCTATTTCAATTGTGTCATTCAAAGCTATATTTATCTTGTTCACTTCTTGTTTTGCTTTATTAGCAGTCAATTTATAATCAACTCTGATATATTCTTCAATCTCATTAAGTGTATTAAAATCAAGTGATGCCATGTAATCCTCATACTCGCCTTGAATTTCAGTCCAGTCAGAATATAATTTTTTAGTCAATAGCATCTTATTGCTTTTTAAGAATATGAGATTAAATCTTTTCATTTTAACTGTTAAAAGTTCAATAAATACTTTACTTTTTGCGAGATGTGTAAATTACACCCAACGGTAAATTGTATGAGTAGTGGCAGTTTGCGGGCTTCTTACCTGTCAAACCGCTACGTTGTTTAAGCGGACTACAAACCTTGAAATTTGCCACATCGCCTGCCATTACTTATACAAAGTGTTGTGCATAGTGTTTTCTATTTTACAATTCCATCTATCCATTCAAATAGTTCAGCTAAATCATAATCTCCGCTGTGAGGTTTATCCCAAGGCAACAGATAATCTACATCAAAACCATTATTTCGTAATTTTAGAGTCAGAATTGCAGAAATGGCTAAAGCTGTGTCTTTGTCTTTGCTTCCATGTCTGATTCGCCAATATTGTACTGTTTTGGTATTCGAAGTACCGATATAATTCATTGGGTTCAACATTTTAATAACTTTGGCATCGGCTAACTTAGAGTTTTCCACCAAACTGTGTTCTTTGCTATATTCTGTAAAATGTTGCTTGTCTATGGTTTCTGTGCCAAATTCCATATTTTCGGCAGAAGATAAATCTAAAGCATCAAATGCGGGAGGTGTTTTTTGCCTTTCCATATATTTCACATAACCATTCCAATCAATTTGAATAGCTTGATGGTTTCTAATAGACAACCAAGAATGCATAGATAAATCGTTTCCTTCATTAATTGCCTTATTGGCAGAAATTAGAACTTGTTTCTTCATAAATTCTTTAAAACTACCTTCTCCATTTTCATCTAGCTTTAATGAATTTCCTTGTTCATCTGTTAGTTTCAGAGAATTTAAGTATTTAGGAAATTGCGATTTTAAATCAGCTGATACACGTATTTGATTTTCTGATAATTTAGATGCACCAGAATTTGCTCCACGACCGGATTTATATTCATTTATACCATTGTATTGCCATTCGTAAGCTTTGTCTGCATTGTCTAGATTTGTTATAGGACAATAGTCTGAGGATGCAAAAATAGCATCGCTTGTTTCTGCCGCACCTATTTCTTTTAGATATGGAAGGTAATCAGGATTGTCGCCAGTTGCACCTAGTAATGCAGACATGGCTCCACCCGCACTTGTTCCATTTGAAATTATTTTATTAGCATCGCCGGGTAATATGTCATCGTTATATTTTAAATAGCGGACTCCGGCTTTAAGGTCAATTAAACCTGCTGGTGCTTTCCCAAAATATTTCCCATCGGTATTTTTATTAGTGCGCCCTCTTGCACCTGCAGAAGCCACAACATATCCGTGAGAAAGAGCTACAATTACTGTATTTTCTCTTTCTTTGAGTTCTTGGGGATTCATAGGGATATTTCCATTTAAAGGAGGCATAAACTTTGTTCCGGTAGTTGATGCCGGTTCTGCTGGCATATAACCACCAACTTGATTAGGGTAAAAAATAGGAGCTGTTTCAGCAGTATAACCATTTATACTTTTTCCGTTAAAATATTCTTCCGGGATATAAATATTCATGCTATGGAAAATAGAATCTACGGTTTTTTTTACATAAATAATACCTTGGTAGGCACGAACTTTAAATTCTTTTCCATTATAGCTTAATTCTTCAATTTTATAATTAGCAATATCAATTCTCAAACTATCAGTTTGCGTTTTATTCCCTGTTTTACAACCCATGGCTAAGGTTGAAACGCATATCAAGATTACAAATATTTTCTTCATGTTTACTATTATTTTATATACTTTCACTGTTTTAGGTTTCTTTACATTATGCACAACGGTCTTGCTAAGTTTTCGTGGGCGATTTCAAAGAGTTTTCCTTTCAAACCGCCAAGTAAGCAAGCCGCTTAAATTTGTTTATATTTTTACGCAAACCAATTTTGGTAGCTTGCTGGTGTTTAATAGTTGAGCTAAGCTTTCAAACTGCGCATCAGCGCCCATGAAATTTAGCTTTTGTTAGGGGGAGTTTTTACTTTCCAACCTCAAAATGGTCTTGATATTTATTTTTTCAACCATAGATAATTTAGATGATACAGTTTTATATTTTGGAGTATACCAAGATTTTGAGTTGAAATAGTTTTTCAGATCATTTGAATTAAATATGTAACCGTAGTCGGCAAAAATTTCATTTCTCATTATTCTCAATTCTTCCTTTGATAACTCATTAAGGTCTTTATGACTTAATATCCTTTCAGAGACTTGTTTATACATTCTACTTTCACTGATTTCTCTATTAGGACTAAACGTTGAAACGACACAGTTAGAATCAATTTTAATATACCTGTAGCTATCGAATGTAACTGTTTCTAAATCCCAAAATGAGTTATCTCCTTTAATCCAGTTCGTTTTTGAGTCATATTTAGATGAGTCTTTTACAATTTCCTTGGTGTCAATTAATTCAATTATGCTATCGTTAATAAAAATGTAATCAGTGTCTTTTGCTATTGCATAAGAACCATCATGATCACTGTTCTGCATTATTACATATTCTTCATTCTCACGACTCCTTGATTCATTAATGAACTTTAGAAGACTGTAAGCTCCTACACCAGTATAGTATTTCAATATTATCAATGAAGTGTCATCATATTTTTTATAATATTCTAGTTCTATAGGTTGTACTTCTCCATAATAGTCAGGTTTTGCCCCAAAATACTTTTCCGCGATTTCTGCAGGTAGGTTACTACCAATTTTCAATTCTTCAAGGGCTTTAAAGATTGAAGTATCTTGAGCAAGAACACTCAAAGAACTTAAAAGTATCAGATATATATAGATTAGTTTTTTCATAAAATTCCCCCTAACTAGTTTAAAACAAGCATATGGCTGTTATTTCCTATATATCTTCTGAAAAGGTGTTGTTATCCTGCCATATTGGAGAGATAACAGCACCTTCTGAATTTGGCTCACTAAATTTAAAAATTATTTGAACTAAACAGTATTTATCTTACCCGTAAAATGAAATTGCAATTCAAAATAGAAAGACTCTACATAATAAAATACTGACAAGCTTTAAGGGATCAATTCCTGTTCATTTTACCCCGATTGAAGGAGAAATAAATGCCGCTAAGGCAAATTAAAGAGAAAGTGATAAAACCCCATTTCATCGCGGTCATAAAGAGGGCATTCGGAACCTCCAAAATAGCCTGATTGCCAAACATGGCGGCAAAAAACAGGCTGGCAATGGTCATGCTCACTATTTGGCCAATCACTCGCATGGTGGCCGCAGAACCCGAAGCTAAGCCATACTGCCTTTTGTCTACTGAACTCATAATGGTGTTCATATTGGGTGACGAAAAAAAGGCAAAGCCAAGCCCTACCCATATCAGTATAGAAACGATACTCCAAACAGGTGTCGTGTTAGAAAGAAATGCAAAAGCAAGCAATCCCAGAGTACACATGCCCATTCCCAAACTGGCCAGATAGCGGGCTTGGATTCGATCAGAAAGCCTACCAGCCAAGGGCGAAAACAAAGCCATTACAATAGGTTGTGCAATCAGTATCATTCCTGCCTCACGAGGCGAGAGTCTTTGTATCTTTTGCAGATATAAGCTGAGTAAAAAGATAATGGCAAAGGTGGCGCTGTAGTTAATTAAAGCCGCCAGATTTGAATAGGCAAACAAGCGATTACGGGTATACAGTCTGGTCTCGATTACCGGCCTTGCAGACCTATTTTCAATCAGCCAAAAGATAATGAGAGCCAGTATGCCTCCCCCCTGCATCAACCATCCGGATACATCAGGAATAAATGAAGAGCCATAAACCAGTGAGACAAGCCCTAACATATAAAAAAACGTGCCTTTTAAATCTACTTTTTTCTCTTTACTGTCAAGCATATCGTCATTTCCTAAAAAAAGAAAGGTGATAACAGACGTAAACAGCCCCAATGCCGATGCCACAAAAAAAATGGATCGCCAACCAAAAAATTCCGTTAAGAAACCACCCGCAAAAGGGCCAAAGGCAAGCCCCAAATAAACTGCCGCCACAGCCAAACCGATAACCCGCCCCCTATACTGTGGCAAAAAAGCCGATACCAAAATAGCTGGTCCGGTCGTACTCGTAAATGCCGCTCCAATTCCCTGGATATACCGGAAGAAAATCAACCAAAATCCGGAAGGGGATAAACCACAAGCCAGTGACGACAGGGTAAATATGAGTACCCCCAGCTTAAAAAGTCGTCGAATCCCTTTCAGATCTCCCCAACGACCAACAGGCAGTAAAAACATGGCCGTGGAAAGTAAAAAAGCCGTCACTACCCAACTCAACGCCACCGCATCCAGACCAAAACTTTTTTCAATAGCAGGCAAAGCAATGCTCACCGACGATATAAGAAAAGTTCCCATAAATGCGGTAATTGCCACAATGCCCATAATTGAAAGATGCTTTTTTGTCCAGTCCATTTTTTGTGTATCGGTCAAAAATTAATGGTCTTAAGTTGTCATAAATACGAATCAGTAACAAATTAAATAAATATAAAATGGAAACAAACTCCATCAGACCTGATTCTCATAAAACATTGACAATCTGGCAAAAGATTCGTAAATTGAGGATTAAACTCAAAACGGCCTGCCTCCTTATGCGATCAATCTTAGGGTATGATACCTGATAAAATCGCCAAACCTCTCAACTCTAAATCATAAAAATGATTCACAATCTAATCATTAGAACCTAAAAACTATGTCTTGATAATCAACATCGGTTTTTATCCCTCTAATGTCTCCCATTCAGTGGCAGACATCAAATTATTTTCATTTTTAAATTCAACTTTTATGAAAGCTTTTAGTATTTTATTGTTGTGTGTGTTTTTAAGCACCACCTCTTTTTCGCAGAAAAAAAGTGGAACCGTGTATTCCGACCATGAGGCCATAACCAAAACCAGAGAACTCTGGAAAGCATTTGAAGCCGGAGATGCCGATGCTTTTTTAAGTTTTATGTCGGATACGGTTAAAGTATTTGTAAATGGCAACAAAGTGAATTCTTCAAAAGAAAGAACGGTAAGCTATATCAATTATTACCGGGATAACTATGACAATGTTATGATTCAGGATGACAAACCCGCTTATCCCGATGCAATAGATTATAAAGAATCGAGCATTTGGGTACAGGATTGGGTCAGACTAACAGGCACACACCGTGAAACCGGAATCAACCTTGACTTACCTGTTCATCATTTATACAGTTTTAATAAAGATGGTAAGATAACCTCGCTTCATTACTATTTTAATAACGACATTTTCGAAGAGATTAATAATAGCAAAAGAACAATAGAAAATGGAAAACTCTACATCAACCACCCTCACATTATAACAGTCAGAAAGATGGTAAATGCCTTCAAAGAAAAAGATTTGGATAAGTGGGCAAGTTTCTTTGATACGAAGGCAAGTTTTGGGAATTCGGCAATGAAATTTGGAGAAACCAATGACTTGGAAAAACAAATGGAAAGTCTTAAAGAAAGCAGGTTCTTACAGCCCGAAACAAAATTTAAAATCACTCAGGTTGGCTATCCCGATTGCATGTATTATGCAAAAAATGATCAGTATGTAGTTTATTCCTGGTGGCTATACACCGAGTGGGGAAAAGATAAAAAAATTGAAGTCCCCTACATGTTGGATTGTACCTTTAATAAAGACGGTAAAATCATCAGAGAATATATATGGTACAGCAGCAATCAGTTTAAAGAATAGTCTCAATGATTAAATTTTTATAATAATAAGCCCTGCATTAGTTTGATGTGGGGCTTACTATTGAAGACCTTTTAAATTTGCTGTTCGCTTTGCCCGTCTTTCTTTTCGTTTCATTTTTCTTCTCTCCTTTGCGATTTGAGCTTTGCTCTTCAGTTTAAGCTTTTCTCTGGGGATAGACACAAAGGAATCTTCATCAATTGGATTCGCTTTGGCATCCACCAGTTTTTTACTCATATCGGGTTCAGGCGCAATCACCGATGAATGATATGTTCGAGTGGGTTTATTTGTATCCTGAACATTGAGAGCTAATTTGTTGTTCTTTCTCTGGATATCGGACTCCAGCCAATCGCGACTTTGCACACTTTTAGTCTCATAAACAGGACTCATGTCCGAAATCCCCCCCTTCTGATAAAGCGAATTAGGCTTTTGTTTACGACTTTTCCCGAAAGAAATTCGCACACCAAAATTCACATTGAACATGGATAAAGAAAGACTTTCATTCTGAAGAGGTAATTTATTGGCTGCATCAAAATCTAATGTTCCATCCTCACGAAAGGCTTCACTCAAATCCCGGGTTTGATAATTCATATCGTTATTTAAACTGGTGATGTATTCCGAACTGAAATAAAGCTTGAGCCCCTGAACAATCTTGGCAGTCATATTAGCTCCCAAACGGGTTGTCAGGGCAGTGCTCTTATAGGCCTCCAGACTGGTAATCATGATATCCGTTTCGGGATACATCATAAAAGACTGGGGAGAATTAACAATGGACAAACCGGAACGTCCATAAAATTCCAAAGTAAAACGACCCAGGTTTAAATTGTATTGAGGCCCAATATCAAACGAAGTGGTACTTAATTCGTGACGTTGGGGGTTTGGATTAAGTCCTGTACTCTGCTTATGATTATATTGGCTGTAATTGGCACTTAAGCCTACGGATAACTTTTTACCAAAACGCTTATGAATTAAAACACCACTATTGAAACCATCCTTTAAAAAAGTATTTAAATTGCCTTGGGGAAAACTCAAGCCATTAAAAAAATCGATGGTGTAGGGTTGAGCTTTTTGCAAACTCATATTTGGCCTTATATCCCGATTGAGCTTATTGTCTTGTGCGAATACAATGCATACAATCGTAACCAGTACTAAGATGAAAAAGATCTTTTTCATAGTTCAGGATTTAGAAGAAAAGGCCAAAGTCTTCATCATCAGGATGAAGGGGGTTCTCGGTATTCCTTAATATAGTAAAAATCTTCTTAACCAGGAAAAAAAACATCATCTAAAAGCCTAATATATAAGCATTCAACTAGCTTATTCCAAGCCAATAAAGGTGCAATCAGGAATCGTATTTTACAAAAAAAACGCTTCACATTATAAATATGAAGCGTCGAATCCATTATATCTAAATACGTCCAATAATCCGGAACAAACGTTCAACTTTCCTACTCACTATTTCGTCCGCCACTGTTTCGGGCAATATCATCTTCAGCTCTGACTTCAGTTCCCTTTTTAAGGCTCATACTATAAGTTGTAGCAGGTCTCCCCTCGCTCTGCTTACCGTCACTGTTTCTGTCTATAATCCCAAGTGGAAAAACATATTGGATTTTATCAAGACCTTTGCTGTATGCTGTTGGCAATCGTCCCTCTCCATGTTTTCCGCCACTATTTCTGGCGATATCAAAAGAATCTGAACTTAAAACTTGCTTGTCAGACATAGCCTGATCAATACGACTCCATGTCGAACCAGGTTTATTCGCCAGATTTTGTTTTTGGGCAAAACTCATCTGAAGACTCAAATACAAAACTAAAATTAAGGCGATATATTTCATAACTAAAGGATTTAGTTGGCTATTACCAAATAGTTAAACATTCTATTTTTAAGGACTTATGCTACTGTCTATCAAGATAATAAAACCAACTTATTAAAAAAAACAATGGAAGCACTAATATCCTTATCAATAAGTAAAAATTTTAAACCGCAGCTCAGCGAAAATTTTTAAGCAGCTTGCAAACTGATATATAATTTCAGAACTAAAAAACCAAACGCACAGAATTCCCCCCTATTCTTACAAATCATTTGATTTTTATGGATTTTAAAAAAAACTTTTCGACTTTTGTAGAAATTAAATCAAGCTTAAAATGGATCAGGAAAAATACCAAAAATTACGCCAACAGCTTATTGACTCATCTCGATGGCCATCACTATATATGTTCAAGTTTATTATCCCCAATAAGGATGAAAAACTGGAGGCTGTTAAAGCGATGTTTCCTGCCGGAACAAAATTCGCTTTTAAAACCTCTAAGGATATCCGTTTCATCAGTATCACCGTGAAAATCAAAATGAAAAATGCCGATGAAGTCATCGACATCTATAGTCAAGCCAATAAAATAGAAGGCTTATTAGCTTTATAAAAATCCTAAAGTCAAAGAGTCAAAATCAAGGTATTTTGACTTTTTAGACTTTTAAAAATGCCGCCATGCTTTCAGGTGTTGAGTCCAAACTCAATTTCTTTGTTAATTGCAAAACCAAAGGCATTTCCAATCCGGCCCGTTCGATCAAGTCCTCATCCTTTAAGAGTTCGTGAGGATGACCTGTAGCCAGAATTTGCCCCTCTTTCATCACCACCAATTTATCGGCCCATTCGTACACAAAATTGATATCATGTGTCGATATAACAAGGGTTTTTTCTTGTTGATGAAGATCATCCAATATCTGAATGGTATTTTTCTTTTGCTGAGCATCCAACCAAGCAAAAGGTTCATCCAAAAGTAAAACTTCAGGCTTACAAGCCAAAACACCCGCAATGGCAACCCGCTTTTTTTGGCCGTAACTCAACTGATGCGGAGGCTTGTTTTTAAGCTCCCGGGTTTGTGTCATAGCCATCACCTCGTTCATACAAAGCTCTAGCGCCTCTCCTTTCATGCCTGCATTTATGGCTCCAAATGAGATGTCTTTTTCGACAGTCGAAGCAAAGAGTTGCACTTCCGGGTCCTGAAACACATAGCCCACCTTGGTAAACAGCTTGTTTCTGTCCTTCCGTTTGCACTTTTGCACTTCACCATCGAGAATATAACGTCCGCTTTGCGGATAATGAATACCACACAAACATAAAAACAAAGAGGATTTTCCCGAACCATTCTCTCCAACAACAGCAAGTTTCTGTCCTTTCTCAACACTCAGGTTAATCTGATTGAGAGCCAGGGTTTGATTGGGGTATTCAAAACTGATATTTTCTAATTCGATATAAGCCATTTTGATTGGATAATGTTTTAACGTGATAATTGGATGATTGAATAGAATCCGGACTCAGATAAAAAAGTCACAATTTTAGTTGCCCCAGCGCAATCAAGCCTATCATTAAAATAGTGGGGAAAATCAATCGTTTTACCTGCAAAGAACCGTGTGTATCGAGAAACTTCATTTCTCCTTTATACCCTCTATTGA
Organism: Ancylomarina salipaludis; assembly: GCF_004122035.1. Taxonomy (GTDB): domain Bacteria; phylum Bacteroidota; class Bacteroidia; order Bacteroidales; family Marinifilaceae; genus Ancylomarina; species Ancylomarina salipaludis. Next base: position 93,986 of record NZ_SAXA01000012.1, on the reverse strand, counting down.
GTAAGGCTTGATGCGAAAAATCGGCATGTATCAGGGATTTTATTAATACGGATGAAACCAACATCCCCAATGCCCGAACAGACGAGCCGAAACTGAGATAAGCCATTCTCTTTTTTTGAGACAAATAGCATTGCCGGGAGAAAGACAACAAAATGGTAATAAAACGAAAAGACAAAACAAAAAGCTCAATCAATAAATCAGGCAATTTCATCTTCCTCAGTAAATATTCTATCTCATCAATGGGACAAGTCAGAATCAGAAAATAGAACGCAAACATGGCCCCCATGGCTTTTCCCATGATATGAATCCCCTTATCCAAACTCAAATCGGAAAAACCAATGTAATAGCTGCCAAGCTTAATTAAATAAATCGCCTCAAAATTTTCCCGACTAATGATACAGATGATACTAAAAATGGCCAGCAGCATAAAACTCATAGGCAATGCGGCAATCTGCAACAGATCTTTTAGAGTCAAGCCCTGAATAAAGAAAAAGACCGAAATGCCCACCAGAATCAAAAAGGGCACGACACTGTTATGCGTCAACAGACTCCCCAAAAGAAAAGCAACAAAAAAAGTTAACTTCTCGAAAGGATGCCAGGTCGATTTGGCTTGCAGCAAATTGTATTTTTCGCTTATAAACACGCTGAATATTGAATATTTATGAGTTAAGAATTATGCTTTTAGAGTCTGACTTGAATTCAAAAATCACAAACCCTTATTGCATGCCCTCTTCTTCCCTTTATAGTAGCCAATGACATAAGCCACAACCCCGGTTCCAATTGCAGCCTGCAAAGAAAACAAAAGACTCTCAATTTCGCCACTTGGTGGTTCCCAAATGTTCGAAAACCAAGGCTTATAGTCCGGTTGTGATTGTGTGATATAATCCTCTGCCAAACCATCGGCTCCCATAAAGTCAGCATGGGGGAAAAAGTATAGGGTCAGCACTACAATCAGGATTATAGCAGCTGTTAAAATTAGATTACTCGTTTTATTCGTCATCATATCAAATTTACATCATCAAGTTATCTCATCGCCACATTAAGCTCTCTTCTTGTATTGACTTAAAAAGTCGAAACGCATGGGCACATGATCGGATAATAAATTTAAAACCACTACAGTCAGCAAGCCTTCAATAATCGCAATCGGAATCTGCGTCAGTCCAAAAATGCTCACAAATTTATAGAAGGCTGTGGTCACGCCATTTACCACATCGGGATGTGCAAAAGCCAACTGCGCAGATGTGCACACATAGGTTGCCATATTCCCAACAAAAACAGCTAAAAACACAGCGACTTTTTTATTCACGCCCATCTTATTACTCAGGGAAAAAATCAACCAGGTAAAAACCGGACCAATAAATGCCATCGAAAAGGCATTGGCTCCCAAAGTGGTGATTCCCCCATGGGCCAAAAGTAAAACCTGAAACAAAAGCACCAGCACACCAATAACCGACATCACCCAGGGACCAAAAAGCAAAGCGCCCAAGCCCACTCCGGTTGGATGCGAACAGGAACCGCTCACCGATGGTAATTTCAAAGCTGACAGGACAAAAGCAAAAGCCGTGGCCAAAGCTAAAAGCAATTTCAACTCCGGTTTCTCAACAAGCAGCTGCTTGATCTTTCTAAAGCCCCAAACAAAGATGGGCAAGTAAACCACCGACCAAAACAGTGACCAAAAGGCAGGTAAAAAGCCCTCCATAATGTGCATACTAAATGCAGGAATGGGGGAAAATATGGCTAGTATTATTAATATTTTCTTCATTTTGTTCGTTTTTACAGTCTCGTATATGTCTTTACCCATCAAACACGCTCAGGGGTCCACATTAACACATCGTCATATCAATACATCAACTCATCATTAAATTATCTCACCTTTGATATTCATCAAAAGCAATTCAATCCCGTAACCTTCAATCTCCTTTTCCAACACGTCATAGCACTTGCTTTTCAAATGCTTGTAAAAAAGTTCATTTTCGGTAAAAGGGAAAATTTCCTCCAGATCCCGGGCCATATTCACCGCTCGAATTTGATTGATAGATGACTCTTCATAACCAGCCTCTTTGGCTATCCGAATCAAAAAATCCTTATTGAAAACCACCTTCTGACTGTGTGTGTCCAAATGACCTTCGGCTAACTTCACCGCCTTGCCCATCATGATTCCCATACTCACTTTTTCAATACCACTCCCATTTATAGCATGAAGGGTATCACCAATAAAGTTTCCATATTGGATATAAGCTTGCTGTGGCATTTCAGGAAATTTCTGCTTCAGATAACGCTCACTGCGCCCCCCCGAATTAATAATCACCTCACGACTGCCATTTTCAACGGCAAATCGCACGTGTTTCTTAATTGTTTGAACGTAGGCTTCGGCAGAAAAAGGTTTCAATATGCCTGTCGTTCCAATAATTGAAATCCCTCCCTCAATTCCCAAACGCGGGTTGAAGGTTTTCTTTGCAAGCCTGGCTCCCATGGGTACAAAAACTGAAATGTCAAGACCTTTCCTTAATTGAGAAGTATCCAAAACCTGGGTTAACTCACGTTCTATTATTTTTCGAGGCGTTGGATTAACAGCAGGTTCCCCAACAGGAATTTCCAAACCCGCTTTGGTCACCCTTCCAACACCTTCACCTTTTACAAATCGAATCTCTCCTGTGGCATTAAAACTAATTCTGCAACCAATCTCAGTGCCATCTGTTACATCCGGATCGTCACCCGAATTCTTAATTACGGTACAAATAGCATAATCCGATGCCAACTCCGTACAATGTATGGGCATCATGGCTTCCCTGTTATTAGGCAAATCAACGCGCTCCCATTCTGTTTTTTCCTGAGTTATTAAAGCTTTCAGCGCCGCTTTTGCTGAAATAGCCGCACAGGTTCCAGTGGTATAACCATGCGCCAACTCAAGTCGCTTTATACCAAAGGCCTCATCCAAATAAGACTGAAACTCTGAACGGGTTTTGATAATTTTATCGTATTCCGGTAAATCCGGGCGCTTCACAATAAACAAAGGCAGCTCATGTTTTATGGCCAACTCCATCTTTTTATCGAGCAAACCCGAATAACCACTCTCTTTGGTTAGGATAGCCTGAATACCATGTTCTTTGATCAAATCTTCTTCCAAAAGCAGATTTTCAAAACGGGAAGACACAATCAAACGTTCTTCATTTACCTGAGCCTCGCGGGCAATACGAATAGATTCCGGAAAGTTGAGAATACGAAACCAAATATCACACTGGGGTAAAGCCTTCTTAATTTTGGGAAGATTTTTAACCCCTACCAAAGAAAGTACCCGCGTAATATGTCTCTCTTTTATCTCATTGATACAAGCATCCATTGATGGTAAATAATGAATGTATTCGTGATCCAGTCTCTCAACAAATTCGCGTTCTATCCGAACGATAGCAATATCGAGTTCAGAGGCCACATGATGCAAGTTCTGATGCAAATCTGCTGCAAAAGGATGCGCAGCATCGATGATCAAGCTGATCTCGTGCAATTGGCAGAATTCAATCATCTCGTCCTCATTCATGCCACCCGACAAACACTCGCCCATCTCCGAAATCAGAGGATGACTGGTCGTCTTGGTCGAATAGTAGAATGACTGCTTCAGGTCGCTCAGCCAATTGGCCACTTTACGTCCTTCTGTCGTTCCTCCAAATATTAAAATCTGCCTTTTCATTCTTCGTAATTAATGATTAACAATTTGTGATGATTAATTAATAATTCGAATCAAAATGTTTCATTATTTCACATCAACACATCACTCAATCAACACATCTCCATATCATCGTAATTAGCTTTTCTCTCTAAAAATATGTCTGAACGTCGGATCGTAAAGTTTCGATCGGTTCTTTCTGTTGTCAATGGCTTCTCCCACAACAATCATGGTGGTTAAAGTCAGCTCATTTTCTTTTACAATTCGAGCTAAATCTTTCAATTTTCCTCTCCAGATTTTTTCTTCCTGCCAGGTCAATTTGTGACAAATCGCAACAGGTGTTTCCGGTGGATAGGCTTCCAGCAAATCAGCCTGAACCTGATCAACCAGAGTCGCACTCAAAAACAAACAAATGGTCGATTGGAACTTTGCTAATTCTGTCAGTTTCTCTCTCTCCGGCATAGCCGTACGTCCCTCGCCACGAGTCAAAATAATGGTCTGAATACGATCAGGAATGGTAAATTGTGATTTCAGTCGAGCTGCTGCTGCCTGAAATGAAGAGATGCCTGGAACAATTTCATAAGACATCTGATGATGATCGAAATAATTCATTTGCTCCTGAATGGCTCCATAAATACAAGGATCCCCGGTGTGCAAGCGAACCACCGAATGTCCCTTTTTATAATGCTCATGCATGATATCGAATTGCTCCTCCAATGTCATCGATGCCGAATTTCGAACCACACAGCCTTCTTTTGCATATTCGGTCAATCGTCTAGGAACCAAACTCCCCGCATAAAGAATCAAATCAGCATTTTGCAAAAGCTTCTTCCCTTTTACCGATACCAATTCCGGATCGCCGGGACCTGCTCCCACAATCGTCACAAAACCCGCCTTTCTTTCCTGACGAACATCCATGGCCAGGGCCAATGTGAAATGTTTACCGAAGGAATCAATCTGCTTCGATTTTTCTACCAGGAGGTTTTTCGCTCCCGATGCCAACAAGGCAGCTGCTTCACTCACATTGTGAGCTCCCGTTGCCGCATGGGCAGCTTCAGAAAACAACAAACCGGCATCAATCTCATTTAAATCTTCAGCTCGATAACAATTAAAAGCCACATCGTGCTTTTCACTCATCGCTTTATAGGCCACTTCATCCTTTTTCAGATCAACTGTGTTGATGGCAAGCAATGAATACCCCGAATAATTATGTGCTTCAAGGAAATTTAAAACCTGCTCTTCGAATTGTTCCGAATTGATATTCTTTTGTGCACCCGTTCCCAAATGCAGGCATTTAGGTCGATAAAATAAAATCGGCAGTCTGGTCTCGTACAGCTTTGGGGTCACCGCAATAACTAAATCAAATTGCTGAGGATTGATTGCTGAAAACTCATAAAAGACCTCAACAAAATCGGGAAGGGTTCGTTCCAACTGTTCGGTTCCCTCATCCTTAATATCAAGCAACAAAGCCGTTCTCTTACCATTTACAAAGGCCGCAATAAAATCATTTTCGGTACTATTGAAATACTCATTCGTCCACTTGTATTTTCTACCGATGATATCCAAAGCCCACAAGTTCAATGTGTCGCTGGCCGTTGTTATCAAAGCTGTTCCTCCGGAGATGGAAGCAATGGTCTTAGCCAAATGATTGGCTCCTCCCTTATGTCCGGACAAAACGGGTTGAACATATTGACCTTTAATATCCATATTGATAACGGCCGGATCAATCTGTTTGTTCTGAATAAAAGGAGCAATAGAACGAACACATATTCCCAGTGCACCTATAAACACAAAGGCCTTGTATTGATTAAAATCTTTTTCAAGAAAGCCGTTTATCGACTCAATTTTTGTTGTTCCCTCATAGGCTCCAACCGAAAAAATCTCAACCTGATCCAGTTCTTTACGAATTGTATCAGCGACTTCAAGCGATTGTTTATTATTTATGATTATGGCTATTTTATCCATGGGTCTATATTTTTTTGAAGATCTCAGTGATATAAAAACCACCTCCCCCTCTCCCGATAAATCGGGGTCGGGTACTCCTCCTTCCCTTCGACTCCGCTCAGGGAACTAGAGGAGAAATCTAATTACTTGTTATTCAACTTTCGTTGCCTTTAATATTTCTATCGGATTAAATTCATCCAATTGTATTCGACTCGATTTTTCCAATCTCATCCCTAACTCAAGGGCTGACTCTTTAAATGTTGAAAGGGTTTCATCGCTAACCGCATTAAATACAATACATCCATCAGGCTTTAAAATCGCGTACAGTTTTTGCATCATTTCATTCAGTCTGCCGCCATGACCACCAATAAAAACGCGATCGGGTGCTGATAAAAGTTCAAGATTCTGTTCAAAGAAATCGCCATTGTGAATATCGATTCCCGGCACATGAAATCTTTTCATATTCTCGCGAATGATGGCGTCGGATTCTGTTCGTTTCTCAAAAGCAATCACCTTTAGCTTGGGAAATGCTTGCTTGGCTTCAATAGAAACCGAACCTGTACAATAGCCCACATCCCAAAGTACCGAAGCCGCGTCCAATTGTAAACTCGACAAACTGGCCAGGCGAATCAGACTCTTGGTCATCATCTTAGGACGTCCTTCAAGTCTTCGGAAAGCCTCATCCGGAATACCAAACTGTCGAATAATCGGTTTCTTCTGAACGAGAATCATACAATTGGGGTGAACAAAATCAAGCTCTAAAAGTTCTTCAATGCTTAATTTCCGGCATTTCTGATTGGGTCCACCCAACTTTTCACCTAAATAACAATCGTAATTATCGAAACCATAATCCAATAAATATTGCGCAATGGTATGGGGCGTTTTTTGCCTGTCGGTTAAAACCCCAATCATCTGCTCGCCCCTGATTAGAGGTAAATCGATCTCCGGCCAATCGCGCCCCGTAAGGGTTGCAATATGCATTTTACCATATTCCAGTTGATAATGATGTGCCAAAAGTTGAAGGCTGTTATGAGCTGGGTAAACGACCAGTTCAGCATCTGGAAATTCACGTTTTATGGTATTCCCAATGCCATAGAATAGAGGATCACCCGACGCGATGACCACAATGGTCTCATCAATTTGTCTGTACTGATCAAAAACATCAGTCAAAGGCACCGTAATATCAATCCATTCTGCCTCCTCAGGTAAATAATCCTGAATCAAGTCTTTATGGCGTATACCTCCCGAAAAGAAACGAGACTCAGCTATATACTGAATCGCCTCCCGGTTCAGGTTGGGATGTGGCATATCAGTAATGCCTATGATTACAAATTTAGACATCACGCCCCGGTTTTAATTCTTTAGCATCATCCAGACTTAATACCGAATTGACGATGGTTGCCGCCAAAGTCGAGCCTCCTTTTCGGCCTTCGATAATGACAGCCGGCAATTTGGCAAAGCTCTTCACACGATGTTTCGATTCCTGTACATTTACAAAGCCGACCGGCGATGCAATAATACCCATTGGAGCGAAATTCTTCGAACGCATTAAAGCGGTTAGTTCGATAAGAGCAGTCGGTGCATTGCCAAATACATAAAGCGCATCCGGATGATCTTCTACCGCAAGGCGAATACCCGCCTGTGTGCGAGTGATTTTGTGTTTTTCGGCTAAATCAGCCACACGCGGATCGTGCAGATAACATTTTACCTCAATCCCCATTCGCTCGCAAGCTGCCTTACGGATACCGGAGGTTATCATGGTGACATCAGATATAATCACACCGCCATTTTTCAACTTCTCGTACCAAACATTCAGTGCATTATTGCGCACTTTCAACAAATCAACCATCTGAAAATCGGCCGAAGTGTGAATCAAATGCAAGAGTGCCCACTTGGTCTCCAAGGGCATATCTTTTCCTTTTAATTCCTCAGCGATTGTTGCAAAACTCTTCTGCATAATCAGTGGTCCGGGCTTGCCATTCTCACTATACTTACCGTAATAGCCTCGTGGAGTGATAAACTTGTTGTTCTTTGAGATGTAAGATTGAGAATTGCCAATCACCACCAGAGAAAACATATCCACTTTTTCAAGATCAACATCAGCTAGTGTGCTCATCTCAATATGCTCCTCATCACGTCCAACCTGACGCACAATAGCAACAGGTGTTTCAGGGCTGCGCTCCTCAAGAAAAATTTCCTGTAAACGATAAATTTGCCAATAGCGCCCCTTGCTTTTGGGGTTATATAAAACGGTAACAAAATCGCCGAAAGCAGCAGCTTTTATCCGTTTTTCGATCAATTCCCAAGGCGTCAGCAAATCGGATAAAGACAGAATAACCGTATCGTGACCGATAGGGGCTCCCAGTTTTGCAGCAGCTGCCTGAAATGCCGAAATTCCCGGAATCAATTCGATTTCAACATTCGAATCACGTTTTTCAGCCATCTCGTAAATCAATGGCGACATGCCATAAATACCTGCATCCCCTGAGCTAATCACAGCCACTTTTTTGCCTTGCTCTGCATATTCAAATGCGATTTCAGCTCGTTGGGTTTCTTGTTTCATTCCCGTATCCAAACACGCTGTTCCCTCTTGAAGAAAAGTTTGAATAAATTGGAAGTAATACTTGTAACCAATTACCACATCTGCCTCTTTAATGGCATTGATAGCTGGGTTTAAAAACATATTGGGATCACCCGGCCCCAAACCAACGATATATATTTTTCCTTGCATAATTCAATATTTATTTAATGAACCGAGGTCTCAAACAGCCCTCTGTCCCAGGGACATCTCCACTCTTTTACGGTCTTCTTACTTGCTCACTCACTTTATCCTTTACCCCTTATCCTTTAACCTTTATCCTTTTTAAGCTTCTTCAGGATGATGATGGTGAAATAAGGGATTCTTCTATCGCGAAGGACTTCTGCATCGTCAGTGATAAACTCCTTATCAGTGCCTAAGTACTCTCCATAAAATAATTCTGGTTGGTGTTCTAAAATAAAGTCTGCAATCCAATCCTTTACTTTCGACACTTTCATCAACACAATGGTGTCATTTTCTTGTAAGCGTTTTAATAAGTCTTCAGGACTGTCCACATTCGGGTCAACCAAAACCTTATCACTTAAGGTGCAAATCGGCAATTTTGATTTTGCTCCTGCTAAGATAAAAGCAGGTACACCCGGAATCATCTCATAAGAAATTGCATTGGCTTTCAAATGCTTTAAGAGATATGCAAAAGTGCTGAAGAACGAGATATCCCCTTCGCTCACCACTGAGACATGAAGATCCTGATTGATATCTTCCTGAATTTTCTCGAACAAAGCATAATACGCCCCCTCCGCTTCTGATCTGTCGTAAGACATTTTCAGTGGAATGGGATGCAGTTGCAAATCATTTAAACCCAACTCTCTCAAAATAGGCAATGAAAAACTCGAATTCCCTTTCTTCTCAGACACACTGGCCGGATAATAGATTTTGTCCGAGTGCTGAAGCGTTTTAAGCGCTTTAATTGTGATCAATTCAGGATCGCCTGGCCCTAAAGAAACCCCATATACTTTACCTTTTGTGTTTGCCATGTGCTTGTTGGTTGTCAGTTTTCTGTTATCAGTTGTCGGTTTTTACTTTAACCTTTATCCTTGTTAGTGCTTGTGATGATGATGATGATGATGTCCATGGTGGTGGTGATGCGAACAAGCAGAAGGATCTCTGCTTTCAATTAAATCTACCTTGCCGTCTTCAACCTCTTTCAGTCTCAACATCAAGATATCAATCAGCCTGTCGCTCTCGCCAATTTTGGGACATAAAACAAACTCCTTTTCCGGATGTTTCAATTTGAATGCCTCTATACTTTTAATGGCATTATCCAGATAAACGCCCGGGAAGAAAATATAGGGCAACGCAATAATTCGCTTGTAGGATAACTGATCTAAAACAGCCAATGCACTATCTACCGAAGGAAATGTCATTCGCGAAGTGAACGCATTGATCATGAATGGCATCTTCAATTCTTCCTGAGCCAATCGGGATAACTTGAGCATATCGCCATTCGACTCAGCCATTGAAGCACCTATCCCGATTGGGAAGAAAGCCGTATCACTCATATCTTCATCAGCAATACTTTGCTTGATTAAATCAACTGACAAGTCAAGCATCTCCTGACAAACACCAATATAGTTGGCCAATTTGATACTCACGTCATATTTTTCCTGAAGCTCATGCAGCATATTTGGAATATCAGAAGCAATATGCACGCCATTGAATAAGAAAACCGGCACGGCAATAATTTCCGCTACACCTTTAGCTTTAAGCTTGCTGATGCCCTGCTCAAAGTTAGGTTCCGAAAGTTCCAGAAAACCATATTCAACTTCGTAATCGGTAATTGTATTGGCAAATTTCTCTGCAAATGCCTTAAATGCTAATTCTCCAACTTGAACACGCGTACCGTGTCCGCACAGTAAGATTCCTTTCATAATTCTAGATTTGAGATGTGAGTCATGAGATAACTAACTTTACTCATTCACTCCTTAAGCTTTATACTTTTAGATCTTAATAAGCCATCTGAGCTTCTTCAGCGACAGCCATCAGCTTGTCTGAAATGGAAACCACTTCCCCTACAACCATAATGGCTGGCGGACGAAAATCCAATTCTTCCATTTTTGCAATGATATTATGCAACTCGCCTTTCACAACTTCCTGTTCGGGACAGGTTCCCCAGCGAATTAAAGCAACCGGAGTCTCTTTTGAGCGTCCGTGCTCCATCAAATTGTTGACGATAGTTGGCGCATTGGTAACACCCATGTAAAAGACAAGGGTATCGATACCTGTCGAAATTTTATCCCATTGCAAATCTCTTTCGCGGCTTACCGGAGGATGCCCTGTGAAAAAAGCGACCGATGAAGACACATTGCGAGCCGTAACCGGAATACCGGCATAAGCAGGGGCAGCAATCCCCGAAGTAATTCCGGGAATCTCTTCAAACTCAATTCCATTTTCAAGCAATTTGATGGCCTCCTCACTTCCGCGACCAAACACATAGGGATCGCCACCTTTTAAACGCACAACCGTTTTTCCCATTTTGGCATAATCCACAATCATCTGATTGATATCTTCCTGCGGACAAGTGTGTTTCTTGTGTTTTTTGCCCACATAAATGCTTTCACAAGTAGCCTTGCAATAGTCAAGCAATTCAATATTAACCAGGTAATCGTAGAATACAACATCAGCTATTTTTAAGGCTTCAGCAGCTTTTACTGTTATTAATCCTTTATCTCCCGGACCCGCTCCGGTTATATATACTTTTCCGTTCATCAGTTTTTTCTTAATATCAGGTAGTCAGTATCGTATTTGGTTTGAGTCGTCAGATGCCTGCACCAACTCTATAGTTTCCATGTCTTATTATCAATCTTTTCCAGGAAGGATTCAACTTTTTCAAGTAGCCTGACCTTCATCAGTGTCTTCTTTTCCTGTTCACTAAATCCGGCACTCTCCTGTACCAACTGATTTCTCAGACGGCCCAATTCCAAAACCTCTTCCTGCAAAGAGTCATCAAATTTCTGATCGAGATATTTACGGATTTTCTTAGCCAAATAGGGATTTTGACCATTGGATGAAACGGCCAATTGAATATCGCCACACCGACTTGCAGCTGCCGGATAAAAATTGGAGTATTCCGATGAATTGACCGAATTAAACAGAATCGATTCGGCTTCAGCATCAGCACCTATTGCAGAATTAATTTCCGAACAATCGGTTGCAGCAATCACCAGAAAAAAGCCATTCACATCGTTCTTCTGATACGAACTTTTAAGATAATGGAAGTCTCCCAGCTCGTGCATTCGCTTCAGCTCAGAATTTATCTCAGGAGCAATTAATGTGACATTGGCCTCAGCCTTAATCAAAGACTTCAGCTTTCGCTCAGCCACTTTGCCTCCACCCACAATTAAACAGTTTCGTCCCTTTAAATTAAGACTAACAGGATACCAGCTCATCGTGCAATTTTTATATTAATAAATTGATAGCAGGGTAACCAAACTCGACTTATGGGGTATTTAATACTATTGAAGATGTATAGATCTGCAAACAACTCCCTTCCCCAAGAGTTTTAGGTTTGATTACCATTTTGGCAGGTTTCCTGACTTGTTTCGTAGATCGAATGATCGGTTTTTTTCCTTCCCATCCGCAAAATGCGAACAGTGGATGTGGTAAAAACCATAAAAAACTTACAGTAGCGGGGGCTGTCCCGGATTTTAACCGGATTCCCTTTTAAAGCTCAATCGAAGATGAAGCTTTCACCAAAACTGTGTCAAATGTAATGGTTTTTTATTCGCTCTAAAACGAATTCAGTTTTTTTTGAGCTTATTCATACTTGTTATAAAACAGCAAGCTTCTGATTAGGAATTGAATAATGGATTAAACCCTAATCGGGCCTGCTTCATTCATAAGGCATTCGGCCAATTTAGAAGCGCTTCGTTTATTATTCCATCATAAATTGCTTATCTATGTAGAATAAATCTATAAAAGAAATTAATCCAGCACATGCCTTCACTCCAAATCTTATCCATTGCCCTTTTGACTGTCTATGTTATTTTAATTGTCGGTTCATCCCTTCTTTCAAAAAAAAGCGATTCGGTGGAGGGCTATTTTCTGGCCAACAGGTCGCTCTCGTTTGTAGCTCTGGCAATTACCTTTATCGCTTCGTGGTGGGGAGCCGGATCGGCGATTGAAACGGCTGATCATTCCTATCAAAATGGCATCAGTGCCTTTTGGATCTACGGCATGCCTGTCCTGTTTTCAACCGGACTTCTCTTTGTTTTTGCAAGAGCCATCCGAAAAGTAGGCAGCATCACCCAACCCCAACTTTTGGAAGAACGCTATGGCAAGGCACCTGCTCTTATGTTATCGGTCCTTATTTTTCTTTTCATGACCATAACGGCCGCCTCACAAATTGTGGGTATTGGCATTTTCTTCGAAAAGTTTCTACACATAAATTATAAGCTATCAGCCATCATTGGAACGGCTATAGTCCTACTCTATTCCTTTTTTGGTGGTTTCAAGGCTGTGGTGCGCACCGATATCATTCAATTTATCTTCCTTTTATCGGCCTCAATATTGGTTTTTGGATATGCATATTATTACTCAGGAGGTATCCCGGCTATTGAAAGCATTGCAGAAACCAAAGAATTAACGCACTACTTTTCGTTCAGTTATCAGCTCTCAAACAATATGGTTTATATCATCACCTTTGGCAGTGCCTGGATGATTCAAGCCAATGTTTGGCAACGCATTTCAGCAGCACGTTCGCCTCTGGATGCCCGCAAAATGATTGGACTCAGTTTTCTGGTCTATATTCCACTTTATCTGATGGTAACTTTCACAGGAATGCTGGCTTTAGGTTTATTTGAGGAGCTACCACAAGGTGGCGTCATTTCAGGCATCATCAACAATTATATGCCTCCCTTACTTGGAGCCTTAATTTTTGTAGGCATTTGCTCGGCTATCATGTCGACCATGGATTCATTAATCAACACGGGTGCTATGGTACTTTGTGTCGATATTTACAAGAACAAATTCAGGCCAAAAGCTAGTCAAACACAATTATTATGGATGGGTAAAATTGGAACTCTGGTGGTAACCCTCATCGCCCTGTTAATCGGACTCGAAATTCGTTCGATACTTAAAGTTTCCTGGCTGGCTGCCGACCTGCTTTCTACAGGTGCCTTTGTTCCGTTGATGCTTGGTTTTATCTGGAAAAGAGGAACCAGTTTTGGAGCCATGTCATCCATGCTTTTCGGAAGCCTTTTTTCTCTTTACAATCTTGCTGTAGCCTTGGGAGCCCAACTGCCTTTAGCATGGGAAATTGGTACAGCCAAACATGTTTTGGTCGGGATGCTTGGATCAGCCCTGGTTTATTTCATTGCCAGCTTTTTCAGTAAAGCTGAACCCGATAAGTCAGCCTCCTTTATTGCGAAGGCTGCTCTCAAAAAATAAGATTAACAATGCTTAGCTACGGTGCCCTACCCCTAAATCCCCTAAAGGGGATCAAAAAAATCACCACTTTAAGCCCCTTTAGGGGTTTGGGGTAAATGGTCTGGAAAACCAAAACACAGCCCACAACAAAAGCCACTCACATCAACTGCAAGTGGCTCCCATTTTATTTTTACTTCCGCTTAACTACGGTGCCCTACCCCTAAGTCCCCTAAAGGGGATCAAAAAAATCACCACTTTAAGCCCCTTTAGGGGTTTGGGGTAAATACCTGGGGAACAAGTTGAGAACCAAAACACAGCCCCCAACTAAAAGCCACTCACATCAACTGCAAGTGGCTCCCATTTTATTTTTACTTCCGCTTAACTACGGTTTCCTACCCCTATGTCCCCTAAAGGGGATCAAAAAAATCACCACTTAAAGCCCCTTTAGGGGTTTGGGGTAAATGGTCTGGAAAACCAAAACACAACCCCCAACTAAAAGCCACTCACATCACTGCAAGCGGGTTGTGTTTACATTATTTTCTTTGAAAATAGATACGAGCGAGACGCTCGCACCAACAGTCAGTGCATACTCGGACTATCTGGGGAAACTTCCAAAAATAATAATTGAGAGAATCGTTAAGATAATAAAAGACCAGCTTGAAATGTTTTTAAAGGTAAACGTCTTTATATAAACGGATCTCGCTGAAATGACTAAAAGAATTAGTGTTCCCAGTAAAAAGGGGATGGTCAATAATTCCTGAAATACGCCAATTATTGCAGCATTATAATTAAATACATAGCCATTTAGAAATAATAGAGTGAAATAAACCACACAGAGAATACTTAATCTAAATATTATAAAATCATTATTTATTTTATTCATAGTCATGTTTTAGAACTGAAATATTGCATCACTGCCCCTCGATAATCCCAGTGTATTGTACAAATGATAGCGCGAGCGTTTCGCTCGTGCTCTGCGTAGCAGGCAATAATTTATAATAATACTACATCAATCTGCCCTTTCGCACCAGCAGTCATTGCATACTTGGACTATCTAGGGTGGTAAATTATTGCAATAGCCATAGGTATCCAAATAACAAAATGAAGTATTAACAATAGATCAATAATCAGTTTATACTTTTTAATTTGCTCAAATGAATTTTCTTGCTCATACTCTAAAATTAGTTTCTGGTAATTTTTATCTAAGTAGTTAGATGCTATTAGGCTTATTAAGAATATTATTCCTGTTAAGAGATAATAATAATATTCGTGTAATATTGGCTTGTGATATAAAACTTTTTCAGCAAGTCTAGGAGCGATATTCATATTGATCATTAAAGGCATAGTTATAATAAAAATACATGATCCTCCCCATAATCGTGTAAAATATTTGTCTGCAAATAATCTACATCTACTTACTACATAAATAAAAATTTTCATTTCGATCATTTATAAATTTGTGTATTAAAATAATTTATTATTATTTACCCATAAAAGAAGGATTCATCATAACACCATCCCTTGTATGCAGGTTATGTATAGTCATAATGTTATTTGAAATATCTTTACCCAAACCTTTCCAACTTCCAGGATAAAATTCAGTTACTGCCCAATCAGCTATAAAATATGCTGTCGATATACCTAACCCCCGATAGTCCCAGTGTATTGTACAAATGATAGCCCCTTTAGGGGTTTGGGGTAAATACCTGAGGAACAAGTTGAAAACAAAAACACAGCCCACAACAAAAACCCACTCACATCACTTCAACGGGGTTTATTACATTATTTTCTTTGAAAATAGATACGAGCGAAACGCTCGCACCAACAGTCAGTGCATGCTCGGACTATCTAGGGGGATATTTAATAATCGAGGTTACAAACCTCCTAAATTAGAGGATTTACTTAGGTTATTAATGAACCTATTACTAAAACCAGTAAAATTACAAATAACAGTCCTGTAAATGTATAATTAAATTCAGGTAGCTCCCAGTTTTTAAGCTTAACATTCTTACGTAATACGTAACGATGAACTAAAAATCCAATATAATTAAGTAATTGCCATAATATCATTGTTCCTTATCTTTTAAATTATTATATCCTTTTTGGCCTATAGTCAAAGTATTACCCCGATAATCCCAGTGTATTGTAAAAATGCTAGCGCGAGCGTTTCGCTCGTGCTCTGCGTAGCAGGCAATAATTTATAATAATACCTAATTACATTCCATACCACACATCTTTCACAAACCACACGAAAGGATTGATTTCATCGAACTTCGTTTCGTGCGGTAGAGGGGGGTTAATTAATTGCTGATGAAATTATCGCAGCAAACATTAAAATAAAAGTCATAATAATATATAACAAAAGATACCCCTTAAATTTCTCTTCTTTTTCTTTTTGTAATTTAATTGTAATAATATTTCTTTTTGGAAAGAAATATTTTAGCAAGTAATAAACTGAAAACAACAAGAATGCCATAATAGCAAATTTTAATATTTTAGTCTTACCTGCTAATAAAAAATCAAAAATCCATAAATTACCAATAGAAAGCTGTAAAATAGAAAATGAATTAATCAGAAGTAAAAGAAATATTACTTGTAAAGATCTTTCATATGCTATTATTTTTGTACCTCCATTGTTATAGTATTTATAGAACAGATAAATTACTACTTCAAAAATATTTTTCATTTTACTATTTTATTATGTACATGGTAAATATTATTACCATCAAAATTATTTACTTTGAAATATTACCCCCGATAGTCCCAGTGTATTGTACAAATGCTAGCGCGAGCGTTTCGCTCGTGCTCTGCGTAGCAGGCAATAATTTATAATAATACCTAATTACATTCCTTACCACACATCTTTCACAAACCGCACGATTTAAACCATTCCGCTGTCTACCTTATCTGTTTTGCGACGGCGTTTGACCCATTCATTATTCTTATCAATCAACTCGGCAATTGTTTTGGCAATCGCCTCATATGTACCGGGCTTTACCCTGGCCATGGTGTTCAAATAGTCCACCAAATTGGCATTCAGCTCAGCGATCGTTTCTTTCTTTAAGTTAGAGGCAGAAACCAAATCTTTCTTCGCACTCTCTCCCTCTGCCTCTTGCAAGGCCACATTTTCAAAATCTTTTTGAGCGGCCTCCAAAGCTGTAATTGTTTCAGCCACGCCCTGCAAGCTGGCTATTGCCGTCACAACATCGGGCTCACTTAAATCGTTGAGTAGGGATGCAATTTCTGCTGATTCCTCAGCATAATCCTTGTATTGCATACCTAAACCATACTGCTTTAATATATTCTCTACGACCCAGGCAGCTTCTTTCATTTCGGCAACAGGAATATGCACATAGCCCTCTACCAACTTAAACAAGTCTCTGATTGCCATATTGCGCACACGATTTTTCTCTGCCATCTGAGAATACACTCTCAAACGTTGCAATGCCTCAATCAGTGCCATGTTAACAACACGCATTTTCTCAATTACAGGTTTGAGATAAGTGTCTGCACTCCAATCATTCTTCGCAAATGCTTTTAGAATAAGAGTTAATAAGGCACTTATATCACCATTGCGACTATTCGTTCTGATTTTCTTAATCAATGCCATAAAAGAGTTACAATTTTGTATTTTATTAAGCACTCATCGCTTTCATTTAGCTTTATTCAAATAATAATTGTTCTAAATGCTATTTTATTGTCTTTCACTAAATACTTATAGCTAGAAAAATTCATTTTTTGATCTATCATTAAATAATGATTGATTGAAAAACTACTTTTTTAGCCTTTAACTAAACAGTAATTAAGCAAAAAAATCATTTTTTAGTCTTTAACTATATGATAATTTACAAAACAACCAACATATATAACTAAGATCTAATACCATACAAGCTTCTTGCTCTTTCTTTAAAACATAACTAAATATACTTATTTTATACTAAATAACAGAAATAAAAAAAAACGGGCCGACAAGAATAAATCCTTATCGGCCCGGGAATAAAAACAAACAAATTCGTTTCTTATCGTCTTAAGAAGCTTTATTCATCTTCTCTAACATCGTTTTTAGAATCACATCATCGGTTACCTCCATACCTTCAGTGGCCAAACGACCAATATTACGGATGGTAGCTTCAACATCTTCATCAACAATACCATCGACATTAGTTAAGCATTGACTATTTAAAGCCAATAGCGACGATTGAATTCCGGCGCTTACACTGGCTGAAATTTTATGTGCGCAACTTGAGTTGGCTCCGTCACAAATCATCCCAGTAACGCTACCCGTCATATTTTTTAGGGTCGAACTCAAATGAGCCAAATCTCCCCCCATCATGTAAGTGATGCCACAAGCAGCTCCTGAAGTCGACAATAACACGCCACAAAGCGCCGACAATTGACCAATAAAAGATTTCATATGTATCGAAATCAGTAAGGCCAGAGCCAAGGCTCTAAGTAAAGTATCGTCATCAACCTTAAGTTTTTCTGCCACAACCATAATAGGCAGAGTAAGACTCATCCCCTGGTTACCGCTACCGCAGTTGGACATAACAGGCAGTGAACAACCCGCCATTCGGGCATCCGAACCTGCAGCTGCCATCATCACCGATTTGTTGATGATATCTTCAGAAAGAATACCTTTTTCGATATTCATCAACATCGATTTACCCACTTGCAAACCATAGCTTCCTTTTAGCCCTTCTTCAGCAATCTTCTTATTCAGCTGAACGCCTTGATGCAGAAACTGAAGCTCAGCAATATCAACCGTTTTAATAAAATTATAAATGGATTGAACGCTCCAGTCCTCTTTTTCTTCGGTGATTTCTTCTGCTGTTTTGACTTCTTTTGTAAAAACCACCTCGCCATTGCGTTCTACATGAACAATATTCTCATGTCTGTCCTGAATCACAACACGACTTGTATCATCGCCTTTATAGCAGATACATTCAACGTGAAGCTTAGGTACATCATGCAGCATATGAATTTCAACCTTACCATCACGAACAAAAGCTTTAGCCTGATTCGCGATTTCTTCACTAATATTTGTAAAAATCTCCAGGCCATTTTTGGATTCACCTCCTAAAGCTCCCAGAGCAACTGAAATGGGTAATCCTACCATATTGGAACCGGGTATGCCGACCCCCATCACATTTTTAAAAACATTACCACTTACCTTCATTTCTACGCGTTCAGGTATGGCATTCAATGTTTCTCGTGCCTTGGCTGCAGCCAAAGCGATTGAAGCAGGTTCTGTGCAACCAGCGGCAGGCACAAACTCCTTTTTTAATTTTTGTAAGTAAACGTCCTTCATTGTTGTTGTTTATTAAAAGCAAATGGTCACTTTTAAATTAGCTTAAGTATGACAGCAAAGCCAGCTCGCATTGCCATCAGTTTCAATCTCATGCCTGAGATTCAAATTTCGAACAAAAATGTTCTTTTTTTTAGAATATGATGCCCTAACACATCATATATTCTCTTAATTTTTTCAATTAAAATCTATAAAAGAGTGGATCAACCTGTTAAGAAAAAACAGATCGATCCACAACTAACACAAACTAACAATCAAAATTATTCAGCAGGGTTCATAATCACCTCTACCAGATTTGTTTTCTTGAATAATTTCTTAGCAAACTTCTTAACAGAAGCTGCATCGATACCTTCAACCAATTTCTTATACTCCTCCTTAGATGTAAATTCTGAACCTAACATCAAATTGTTTTGAACAACACTTAACCAAAATGAATTTTGCAATTCAGCCTCTTCTCTGCTTTTAATAAAATTGTTTTTAATCTCAGTTAAATCGGCAGCATTACAGGCTTCTTTCTGAATTCTTGTGATTTCTTCTTCAACAATCTCAACCAAACGATCACACTTTGCCGGATCCGTATCAAAATTGATACTTAATGAGAACTCCGGGCTAGGCAATTTAGATGCAGATGGGCGAACACCAACACCATACGATCCCCCTTCTTCTTCACGAATAGTTGTCATATAACGCTTCGATAAAAGTTGGGATACCACATTCAACATCAATTTATTCTTCAAAGTATAATCCAAATCACCCTGGATGCTATAAGATACCGTTGTTTTTGGCACAGCCATCTTACGAGTAAAAATCTTACTTGTTTTTCCTTTAGCCGGACCTACTTTATGGTCTACAAAAGATTCTTTTCTGTTAGAAGAGCTAATACTACCGATATACTTTTGAATCATTGGCAAATGCTCTTCTTCATTGATGTTTCCAACGAAAATGAAGGTAAAGTCACTCGCATCAGAAAAACGCTCTTTATAAATTTCAGACGCTCTGTTGAAATCAAGCTTATTGATAAACTCTTCGCCAAATAGTAACATACGAGGCGAATAATTGGTCGTTGCCAAAGCAATTGTATCCTTTAAAGCTTTACCATTGTCAACGCCTATATTGGTAAGGTAGTTTTTCATACGTGCTACTTGTGCATTATAGGGTGCTTCTTCGAAACGAGGTGCTTCAAAGTTCAAATAAAGCAACTGCATCAAGGTTTCAAAATCCTGAGGTGAGGCCGAACCGGAGAAACCTTCAGTTAACTCACCCAAATTTGCACTCAAGCCAGCAATTTTACCGGTTAATTTTTTCTGTAACTGAGTCGCATTGAATTCACCAACTCCTGACATTTGGACGATACCGGTTGCCATATCTGCAGAAGCCAAATCCTTAACATCAAGTAATGAACTCCCTCCAAAACTGAATGAAGACATTGAAATATTATCCTTGCTAAATTCTGTAGGAAGAATTACAACTTTTGCCCCATTTTCAAGAACATAACCTTTTGCATCTGTCCCTTCAACCTTAAATGTATCAGTAATTTTAGCGGGTTTTAATTCTTTAGCAACAAGAGGCTGATCGCCCGCTTCATCCACATAAGCCTCAACATCAGAAGCCTTCACTTTAGCTGCAACAGCCAGTAATTCGTCTTTAGTTGGGAAATACTGAGTCGCGTTTTCAGGTCCTTTTAAAATGAGTGCTGAATTTGCCTCATTTGAATATTTTGAAACCATTGCATTCACTTCATCCAAAGTGATAGCCGGGATTGTTTTAGCTGCAAAAGCCATTTCCCACTCTATAGAAGGGAATGGTTTTGACTTTAGATACAAGTCTCCCAGTTGCTTCGCCCAACTATCGTTACTTATTTTAGCACGATTGGCATAATAGGACTCATATGATCTTTGAAACTGAACTTTCACCCGATCTAATTCCGACTGGTTAAAACCATAACGTTTCACACGTTCGAGTTCGGTTAAAACTTCTGCAAAAGCCTCCAGTTCCTTTCCTATCTTAGGCGAAACATAAATATAGTTAAGACCTTTGGTTCGAGCCATTTCAAAACTTCCAAATCCCATCCCAACAGCAGAACATTCTAATTTTTTAGTTTGTTCAGAAATACGACTTTTTAGCATCTGAGAAAACATCGAATTAGCCATATTGCGTCTCTGTGTCTCTTCAGTAATCACAGAGTCAAGATCGTAACGAAATCCCCACATGATACTCAAACTTTTTGCTTCTTTATCCTTAGCAGCAACGTAAGCCAATGCTTTTGAATCCGGAACCTGGCAATAGGTACGCTCAGCCGCATTCTTTGGCATTGGAATTTTTGAGAACAAAGCCTTTACCTTCGCTTCCATTTTCTCAGCATCGATATCTCCAACAATAACGACAGCTTGCAAATCCGGACGATACCATTTCTCATAATAATCGCGTAGAGCCTGATGCTCGAAATTATCAATCACATCCAAAGATCCAATGACATCACGATCAGCATATTTAGAGTTATTAAACATCACTGCGTTTGTCATGTTTCTCAATCTGAAATCTGCATTACGACGCGTTCTCCATTCCTCATGAATAACACCACGCTCCGATTCAATTTCTTCTGCTTCCAAAAGAAGTCCTCCAGACCAATCGTGTAATACTAAAAGTGCAGAATCCAATAAATTCTCGCTTGCAACAGGAATATTACTTAAGTTATAAACCGTTTCGTCCTGAGCTGTGTAGGCATTGATATCACGACCAAAAAGAATACCGTTTTTCTCCAGATAATCAAGCATGTTCTTACCTGGGAAATTCTTTAGTCCATTAAAAGCCATATGCTCCAAAAAGTGAGCTAAACCATTTTGAGCATCATCTTCAAGAATAGCACCTACATTCTGAACAAAGTAAAAACTCGCCCTATCCTTAGGTTCCTCGTTATGCATGATATAATAAGTCATGCCATTCTTCAGTTTCCCAGTCTTTACCGCCTCATTAACAGGCACAGTAGTGGTATACTGAGCAAAAGAGCTCAATCCCAAAATGCTAAAGCACAACAGGAGAGAAAATTTAAATATTGAAGTCATATAAAAAGTATTTGATTCAGATTGGATTAGAGATAAAACTGATCTTTAATGTGGTGTTCAAAACAAAATTATCACTATCTGAATTTGATTTTAAAAGTTAAATATCTACTGGTTTAACTGGTTTCTTTCGACTTTGAAATTCTTCTACTAGTTAGTTTTATACGCCTTCTAAAAAGAAAGGACAGAATCCAAGAATTCGTTTTCAGTTTCTATAAAATCAGATCCGACCAAAGATGATTTTAAAGAAGGTTGCGTCTCTTAGACACCAAACGATTCTATACAGATTCTGCCCCTCTACCGACTAACTAAAAAAAAAAATAATTAAAAACTATTTGCAAACATCTAAGAACAAGTGCGCTGCAAATATACTGCCTTATTTACACATGAAAACTAGAGAGCAACGCTCTTCCCGTTCTTAAAATTCTTTACCCCTTCGTCAAGAAACTTAATAAATGCATCCACATCTAAATCGTAAGCTCTTGGTGTATGCAATGCTTTACCTTCATTGTCAAGAAGCACATAATAAGGCTGAGCATTTACATTATAATTTTCTATTTGATAATTCGCATTCTTTTTTCCTAATGTCTTTTTAGTTTTACCATCGTAGTTAGATACAATCCATTCTTCCTTTGGTAATTCTTTTTTATCATCCACATACATGGCTACAATGACATAATCGTCTCTCAGGCGTCTTAACACTTCAGGATTTGACCACACATTCGATTCCATCTCACGACAATTTACACATCCGTGACCTGTGAAGTCGATGAATAAAGGTTTATTCTGAGCCTTAGCTGCAGCTTTAGCTTCATCCATATCGAAGTAGCCTTGCAGGCCGTGAGGTAAATGAAGGAAATCGCTGTACTTGGCATTTATTTTTTCATGCTTAACTCCCGTTGAACCTGCATTTTCAACAATCATTGTAGGAAGATCAAAATCCAAACTTGATTTTGGAGGGGTAAATCCGGATAACATCTTAAGTGGCGCTCCGAACAAACCTGGAATCATATACACAACAAAAGAGAATGAAGCGATCGCTAACATTAATCTTGGTACACTGACATGCTTCACTGGACTATCGTGAGAGAACATGAGTTTTCCTAACAGATAAAATCCTAATAATGTAAAGATCACAATCCAGATTGCTAAATAAACTTCTCTGTCCAAAATTCCCCAATGGTAAACCTGATCGGCAACGCTTAAAAATTTCAATCCTAAAGCCAACTCAATAAAACCTAATACAACTTTTACAGAGTTTAACCAACCACCTGACTTAGGCATGGTATTCAACCAACCCGGGAAAATGGCAAATAATGTAAATGGCAGAGCAAAGGCTAATGAGAAACCCAACATACCAATAATTGGCATCAAGACCTGACCACCTGCTGAGGCAACCAAAATAGATCCTACAATAGGTCCTGTACACGAGAATGATACCAACACCAATGTAAAGGCCATAAAGAATGAGCCCATAAACCCACCTTTATCTTCATTCGCAACTGACTTGTTTACCATCCAACTTGGCATTGTAATTTCAAACATACCAAAGAATGAGAATGCAAACACCATGAAAATAACAAAGAAGAAAACATTAGGAATCCAGTGCGTACTCAGAAAGTTTGCAAAATCGGGTCCCATAACAACAGCCAGAATCGTTCCAACAACCGTATAAATGGCAATAATTGAGAAACCATAGAAGAAGGCATTCATTCTACCTTTAGCCTTATTATCACCACCACTATGCATAAAATAACTCACAGTCATCGGAATCATAGGGAATACACAAGGTGTTACAATTGCAACTAAACCACCCACGAATGCAAGTAGAAAAATAGTCCAAAGACCTTTTTTATCTTCTTTTTTATTTTGAACCGGAGCCTCGTCTTTTGTTTCTGCCTTAACCTCTTCTTTTACAACAGCCGCAACTTCTTTCTTTTCTTCTTTAACAACTGGTTTGGCAGTTGGTTCTGCTTTAGCAACAGCATCCGCCTTTGCAGTTAAAGACAAGTTAAAATCTTCTTCTCCCGTAACACAACGACCGGACACATCAGTACATGCCTGATATTCGAATGAACCTGCAACTTTTAAGTCTGCTTTAAGAACTTTAATTTTCTGACGGAATTCAGCTTGCTTCTCGAAATAACTCACTTCACCTTCCCAAACTTCATCGAAATGCTTGATTGGTTTAATTGGAGTGACTTTACCTACCAATTCGTAAGAATCATTTTTAGTAAAATTAAACGATGCCACTATAGGACCTAAATCCGGATCAAAATCATTTGAATACACATGCCATGTATCCTGAATATCTCCCTTAATTAATACTTCAAGAGTCTCTCCAACTTTCACATCCTTCTTCGAAAATTCAACCTTCCATTTTGCCGGCTGAACAATCTGACTAAATGCACTCAAAGTAATCATGCTGCTCATTATAAAAAATAGAGCAAACTTAAAATTCAATTTCATTGGACTTAATTTTTGTTAGTTGTTGTGTGTGACAATCGCTTATCACTGATTTTTATTTTTATCATCCTTAAACGGACAAGTCTTTTTAATCTGTTTTTAATTTTCGTACACTCATAAGACCCCTATTTCATAAAAAAGGGTGAATCGGATTTCATTTATTTTTGTCAAAAAATGTTAAACTCAGCAAGATAGCACCCATATCAATGAACAATCACCCTAAGTGTTTTGTTAATTTACTATCTGATAAAAAGCTTATATATCTTCAACTTACACTTTCTCTTATAATCCAGATTAGATAAAAATAGGAAATGATTATCTACCGAAAAAAAATAAATTTTATCTGGTTTCATTTTAATTCAGGCATCTTTTAAATCATAAGCTGAGGTAAAATTGAAAAAATCAAATTAAAACAAAGCCTATTTATCCTGTTTTTTATCCTCAGTTCCATTCTTTTAACAAGGAGTTAACAATTGTAAGCTTAGAATAACTAAACCAATGAATTCCAATACAACAAAAACCACCCTAAAGGTGGTTTTAAAAAAACAAAAGGACAGAATCAGGAAAGCTTTTACATTTCATAAAACCTGATCCGACCAAAGATGATAATATAAAAATAATGCCCCCAACCATCAAACGCCTCTACGAAGGATTCTGGCCTATCATTAACTAAAAATTCTAATCCTAAAACAAGTCAAAATTGAAAGGGGATGGCTCATAGTCTGATTTTTTTCGGAGCCCTAATTTAGGATCCGAAAAAAATCAAAATAACTTTATAGTGAAAATCAACCTTTTTCAGGACGATACAAACTCTAGATATACCATTTGTATCCCATCTGGGGATGTTTCTTCAAACATGTAATTTTTAGTGCTTTTTAGAAAACTCACATTGCTTTTGTCATTTTCTTCACTAACTGAAGATGGGATCATGAAATACTTATTAATAAATTTCATAGCCGAATCAAGTTGAGAAATTGAATTAATGGGTTGTAAGTCCTTGTAAATACTATTTTTCAATTCAGATTCCTCAACATCTTATATATTGTACTTTTCCATTAGAGCATTGAACCTAGTATCATCTATGTCCTCGATAATTTCATTTTGAATACAGGCCAAACACATAGCGCTAAATACAATTATTCCAACTGCTCTACATAAACTTTCAACTCAAATATTCACATACATCTATTTTATTAATTTTATACCCTTTGAACTCACTTTCTTACTCATTTTAAATTTCCTGCTGAATTGGAAATATATAATGGTACCGATTACAGGAAATACTATAATCAAAATGAAGAATAATAATTTCTGCAATTTATTTTTATACAGTGATTTTTGAATATCAATAAAAGCCCAACACCATAATATTATTGCTAATAATAGAAATATAATCACTAAAAAATTTCTCATTATCATACAAGATTAATTTTTAATATTACTACAATTTGTCAATTGCTTCCTTTAAGCGGGTAACAGAAGGATGTGTATTGTTACCACCAACTTTACCATTTTCAGTGATGAAAATATCAAAAGCGTTCGCAGCTTTCTCCTTATCCTTCTTGTGCAGATAAAGTTTTGCCAACATCATATTTCCCATGATGATGCCATTTTCTCTGTCAGCGGCAAATGTTTGAGCAATCTTGATAAAATCATTTACTATTTCTTTTTGGGCGGCCAGTTTTTCCGTTCTTAAAATCTCATCACATATACTATGATACGTAAAAATATTGCCGTTTGAGGCTTTTGCCTCTTTGATTTTAAGATTGTACCATGTTTGCAATTGATTGTTTGCTATGTAATAGGTATACTTTAAACTTTTCTTTGTATGCTCTAAATTATCATTTGGAAATTCCTTATGACATTTATCAATTTCATCATTCAGTTCTTTTAAGTTTTTACACGCTTTAGCATACTGTTCCAAATGCGTATAATAAGCAGAACCAAATAATGTTGCATATTCATAAGACTCGGTAATTTCTTTTACTTTGTCCTTATTCATCAATAAGTAGTTGAATTCTTTTGACCCATATGGAAATTTAGCAGCTGAAATCACATAGAACTGTTCTTTGTTCATGTATTTCTCTATAGAGGTTTTATTGATGATTTCTTTGGCAACAATGGACATCGTTTCCTTGTCATACAGAGCTTTTACTGCATTCAGATAAGTCATTAAAAATTCCAAATCTCTATTCCCGTTCTCGAACTTGGCCCTAAGGGTTCCAATACGCATTTCCGGGTTCAGAGCTGCCTTTGCACCTTTGATTAAATCCTCCGCTGGCATTCCCCCTACCAACTTGTGAACAGTCTTTCCGCTGGCATCTATAAAAAGCAAGGTAGGATAAGAAGTTATTCCATATTGCTTGTTTAAGGCAATCCCTTCTCCTTTTTCCATATCCATTTTTACATTCACAAAATTTTGGTTAAAATAGTCACCAACCTCCTTTTGTGGAAAAATGTCTTTTGCCAAATACTTACATGGACCACACCAACTTGTATAGCAATCCATAAAGATCAATTTGTTCTCTTTCTTGGCTTTTGCCAAAGCTTCCTTAAAAGTTCCATGTTCGAACTCAATGCCTTGAGCAAACAAACCTCTACAGATAAATGTAGCTACTATTAGTACTAAAATCTTTTTCATTACCATTAAATTATTTATTACAAGAATTCCGAGGCAAAAGAACTCAACTCATTTATTCTTAATTAAAATCAAAATTTTCTTAGGAGGTAGAGAGTTAGCCCCGATTAATTTCGGGGCTACTATGGTTTCCACTAACGAGGGTTTTGTTCGATTTCACGATTCTTTAAGATGTACTTTCTTGCTATTGGCTGAGCCCACTTGTTATCTCCAGGTAATAAGATGTGCGACTTTCCCGCTACACTATGATCGATGGAGATATTTGCATCATCATATGCATTGTAACGCTTAATGTCGAACCATCTTGATCCCTTAAAGGCAAGTTCTCTTCTACGCTCCTGTTTTACTTTGATCAAAGCATCTGCTGCATCTGTAGCTGTCAGTTCAGTATAAGCTTCTGTCTTAATTCGGTTTTGACGAATCAAATTCACATCCGACATTGCATCACTAATATTTCCATTTCTTGCATTACATTCCGCTCTAGTCAATATCATTTCAGGTACAGATAATCCACATGTTCTTCCTACCAAATACTCTTGCAAATATATCTTGTCAGCATAAGGAGGGAACCACTCCGTTTCAAACATTCCTGTAAACCTTAAATCATTTTCCAAATCATACAAATCCTTCAATTGCTGACTTGGATAAATCAATTCATACGAATTTTGAGGTTCTTTCCACAAGATTTGTTCTTTGTTTTCGTGGTTATTCGGTAAATCAATCATATTTGCGTACCAAGCATTCTTTGGTAATTCATTGTAGTTATACATGAAATTATAGTATGATAAAGATTCATCCGCATTTGAAAGTGCTTTGTTAAAATCACCCATCAACAAGTATGTTCTTGCCAAAAGTGCACTGGCTGAAGCCTTAGAAGGACGATAAGATTGCTCCTGAACACCAGGCAAATCATTGTATACTGCATCTAAGTCACTTAAAATTAAATCATATACGTCCTTCACAGTTGATCGTTCCAAACTTCCTTCAATAGCAGGTTCAATAAGCAAAGGAACTCCTAAATCAGTTGCCGCAGTAGATGAATTATAATGCTTCCCATATAAATTTACCAAATTCAAGTAAGCAAAAGCTCTGTGAATAATTGCCTCTGCATACAATTGATTCTTTTCGTCTTCACCTCCGGTTGCGGACTTCACTTCTGCAATAACAATATTACACATGTAAATCTGATTGTAAATCGTTGTCCAATCCGGATCTTCCTGCTCTTCCAGATAGATATGATCCTCAAAAGTGTACGCATTTCTGATGCTCTCACCATATTTGCTTTCGAATCTATCATCGGTAATTACAATATCATCACTCAAATATAGATCTCCTCCGTAACTCTCAACAACACCAACAGATTCTCCTCGCGAATAAGCCTGATCCATCAGTAATCGATAATCCTCTACTTTTTGAGGTATAATTTTTCCTTTGGGTTTGATATCCAACCAATCATCACATG
Source organism: Ancylomarina salipaludis (assembly GCF_004122035.1). Taxonomy (GTDB): domain Bacteria; phylum Bacteroidota; class Bacteroidia; order Bacteroidales; family Marinifilaceae; genus Ancylomarina; species Ancylomarina salipaludis. The sequence continues at coordinate 65,488 of NZ_SAXA01000012.1, read as the reverse complement.
ATGTAAATAGCATCAGTAATGCGACTATATATATGTATGTTCTCATTTTTTTTTATTTTAAAAGATCGATTGTATTGATCTCTTGATTATCAATTTAAATCAGTTAAAATGTAGCTTTCAAGCTAAAGGTATATTCAGGCTTTAAAGGCATGCCTGATAAAGTTTGATTATTCCTAACACGAGGTACATATTCAGGATCCAATCCAGAATCATTGAATGTTATAACACCTAAATTTCTTACCTGTACGCCCACATTCAAAGCTCTCAATTTCAAAGGCTCCACAAACTTCTTAGGCAAGTCATAGCTTAAAATCACTTCTTTGAATCTAATGTGTGAAGCACTTTCTACTCTATTGTCTGATGTTCGGCTGTAACTACCAAAATAACTACCTATTTGACTAAAATCTGTTGGCAGAACAGGAATATCTGTGTGAGCCTCATCCCCTGGCTTTTGCCATCTCTTCACATAGTCCTTATGAACAAAGTGTCTATACAATGGAGTTTTTAAGTCAGAGTAGTTAATGGTAGGCACTCTAAACTTGTGACCAAACTTATAAGTAAACAATGTACTTAATGAAAAACCTTTATAACTAATCACATTTGACCAACTGCCATAAAACTTCGGAATCAGGTTTCCTTCATATTTTAAGGCTTTTGGATCTTCCAACTGGGTTTCATGATCAATAATTTCACCCTTTTCATTGTAAATTTGAGGTAACCCTTCATTCGATAATCCAGCCCAACGATAACTATACATGTAATGCAATGGTTTTCCTACCCTGGCTACTCCTCCAATATAGCTTGACACGGTTTCATCAGGCATTTCAACCTTTTCAACTCGGTTTTTATTGTAACTGAAATTCAGAATACTGTTCCACTTTATGCCTTTGTTCAAAACACCAACATTCACACTTGCATCAATCCCTTTGTTGCTCATTTCAGCGAAATTCATTAATGCACTGGAGAACCCATAAGTTGAATTCAATGATACATTACCCAATAAGTCGGTACTGTTTTTAGAGTAGTACTCAACAGATCCGGATAATCTATTCGAAAACAGTGAGTAATCAACCCCAACATTTACAACTGCAGTTTTTTCCCATCGAAGATTCGGATTTTTCGGATTCTTCAAATAGGCATATTGATGCTGATCTCTGTAATCCTTGGTAACTTCAGCAATCAAATATGGACTGGTATCTTTGTCAACATTACCATTGGTACCATAGGTTAATCTAAAATTCAATCGATTCACAAAGTCCAGATTTATAAAATCTTCTTTATGCATCTGCCAGTTCAAACCAGTTGACCAAAGTGGAACATTACGATATTTCGAATCTGCACCAAACAAATTCGAATCGTCCAATCGTGCACTTGCCGTTAAGGTATATTTATCGTTGTAGGTATAGGCCATATTCCCATAATAGGATACAAAACGGTCTTCCAAATGACCAAATGAAGTATTATCCCCTATATTTCTTTTTTGTCCACTGATAGCCGTTGTATATCTCTCATTGTGATTTACACTGATATATTGCAAACTTTGCGGATCATACCCATATTTACTGTACGAAGATTTCTCACTTTCATATTTTCTGACCTCCATACCTGCAAGAGCATTCAATTGGTGCTTGTTATCATCAAATGCACGATTAAAATTCAATTGCCCTCTGGTAGTGAAAGTGCTATACTTTTCAAAAGACTGATTGAAAATGTGACCTTTGGGGAAATTACTGATGATATTTCCATCTTTAATATAAGTAAATGTATTTACACGATTTCGAACCGTATAAGTCTCTTCATTATATAAATTTTCTCCTTCCTTATTTCCCCACTCATACTGATATCTTCCTTCAAAATCAAGTCCATCTACAAGCTTCACATTAACACCAACATTCATACGAATATCCGTATTCTTTACAGTATTGTCTTTATTCTGAAATTCCTGATACAAGTTGTAATCCCAATTGTACGGATAACCTTGTGCAACCAAATCTTCCTTAGTTGATTGATAGTAGGATTCAGGCTGCGGAATGTAGTTCCCATCAGCATCTACTATTGTTTGATATTGTGGAGTTCTAAGAATACTTTGAATTCCAATTCCATTGTTATACTGATTTCTAAGCGTAGTAGAAATTCCAGCATTCACATTGATGCGATCAGTAATTTTAGTATTGATTTTAAAATTCGCAATCAAACGATCATTTTGATTTTCCTTAGAAGATGTTTTGTTATCATCGTAACTCAATGAGAGACGATAGTTGCTATTATCACTGGCTCCGCTGATTGCAAGATTGTATTGTTGACGAACAGATTTTCTTAAAAACAGATCCGCAAATTCGTCTCTTACATCAACTCCTTTAAGCTGATTAATGATAGCATCTGCTTCGGCTTGATCGATTTGTCCATCATTTAGTTTTAAAAAAGTATCCATACCCTGAGTAATCGGATATTGATTAGCTCCCGATGGCAAATTTTGCCATCCATTGTCGGCAAGAAATTTCTCTACCTCTAAAAACTTTTCAGTTGAGGCAAATGGCAACTCGTATAAATCAGTATGATCAGCAATGGATAAAGTTGAAGAAAACTCTACCATTGGTTTTCCTTTCTTCGCATTTTTTTTTGAAACAATTACAATAACACCATTGGCAGCACGAGCTCCCCAAATAGATGCTGCAGCCGCATCTTTCAAAACAGTCATACTTTCAATGTCATTAGGATTTAAGGTTTCTAGATCTCCCTCAATAGGAAATCCATCAATAACATATAAAGGATCGCGATTTCCTTTCATTGTACTAATTCCTCGGATGGTTATATTTCCCTCATTGTCAAATAATACACCTGCGGCCTGTCCTTCCAGCTTATCTACCACATTTAAAGTTGATTTTTGATCCAAAACTTCTGAATCTACTTTTTCAAATGCTCCTGAAGCTCTTTCTCTCGAAATAGACTGGTATCCGGTCACAACCACCTCATCCATTTGTTTTGAATCAGCTGTTAAACTTACATTTTGCACAGACTGGCCTTTGTAGGCAATTTCCTGAGGTAACATTCCCACAAATGAATAGATCAATACTACATGATCATCTTCAAATTGTATAGTATAATTCCCATCAATATCAGTAGCCACCCCATTTGATGTTCCTTTTACCACCACCGAAACACCTGGTAAAGTATTCCCATCCTTATCAGTAACCGTTCCTTTTAGTTGTTTTTTCGCTTGTTTTTTATCCTTGTTAACAACTTCAATTTGAGGTTTTGGCTCAGGCAGTTTTTTCTTGATCACCACAACATTATTGTCTAGTGCATACTCCAAATCGGTATCCAACAAAATTTCATCAAGAATTTCATTTATACTGGCCCCTTCTTTTTTAATACTTACCACAGGAAAATCCTTTAAATCCTTGGTCTTGTAAACAAACACAATCCCTGAATTTTCCTGAAGTTCCCACAAGAGATCCGATAAACTAACTTGACTGACCTGCACGTTGATTTTTCCTGCCTGAGAATACACATTGGCAGAAACTTGCATCATGCCAATCAGCATCAAAAAAACTGAAAGTTTCATAATTCTAAACGTTTGATTTCGTTTCCGCATAAAAATGCGAAACACATCTGCAAATTTTTCCATAAATTTGTCTGGGTTAAGTAATGATTAGTACTAGAATTTAACTCAAGGGGGAGGATATTCGCCGTATCACTCTCCCTATTTTTTTATTCAACAATTAGTGCCGACTTATTTATTTTCAAATGAATATTTCCTGTTAACTCAATATGATTAAGAAGGGGTTGAATTTCATCATAACGATTTACACTGATTGAGAAACGCTCCTCCTTTTGTTGTGCATGCTTATAAAAAACTTTCACGCCATACCACCTGCTCAAACTGCTGAGAATATCTTCCAATCGTTCATCTTTAAAAACAAATTGGCCCTTTGTCCAGGCGGAATAGATTGAAGCATCAACCACCTTTTTCGTATACTGACGATTCTTTTTATCAAAAACGACTTGTTCATTAGGTGCCATTATTTGTTGCTTGTCATCCATTATCAACTTCACTTTCCCTTCATTAAGAGTGGTATAAGTATAAGCTTCATCGGCATAAGCTTTCACATTAAACTTCGTTCCTAAAACTTTTACAAAGGTGTTAGCTGTTCTGACTATAAAGGGTTGGTCCGGATTTTTAGCAACTTCGAAATATGCTTCTCCCACAAGATCGACAACACGCTGCTTGCCTGTGAACTTTGATTTGAAACGCAATGAAGATTCCGAATTCATCCAAACCTTTGTCCCATCAGACAATTGCACAAAATACTCACCTTTGCTAGGCACATTAATGGTGTGGGTCTCAATTTTAGATAGATCACCTTCAATCTTAGCGTACACCAATTGCCCCGAATCGACCTGAGCATTTACCTGATAAAAAAGCAGTAGGGTATCTTGTACAGACAAATCAATTTTATTTTGATTGTCAACCTGAAGGTAGGCAAGTGATTCGCCAGGAAGAACCTCAACTGTTTTTACAGTCTGTAAATCCTGGAAAATAAAATACAACTCAGCCCCCAATACCATCAGTAAAATAGCGGCCGCCACCGAACGCCACGGCTTTAATAAACGAATAATCTTAGGCAGCTGCTGCTCCCCCTTCCCAATCTTATTTTCGATATTGGCCCACACAGCTTTTTCATTAAACCTCTTAACTTGAGTATTTCTCCAGACTTCATACTTGCCAGATGCAACATCATGTATATCGTCGAGCTCCGAATCGTTTAGTTCTGAATTCGATAAATCATCGGACAATATCAATTTTGCCCAAATTCTTGCCCGCTCTATATAAGTCTTAATTGATTTCATTTTTAAGTATTGGTTTACCTATATACTCGAAAAATGAAAAGCGGGTGAGTGAAAAATGAAATTTCTTGTAAAATTTACGAATTAAGAATATCCGTAATAAAAAGAAGGGCAAAAACATGTTTATGGAGTTTCTCCCTCAACTTGGCATAACCCGCCTTTTTAAGCGTTTTTACAGAATTGATTGAGATACCCAATTCGTCTGCTATTTCCTGATTTAAACAGCCATTTAAGGTCAGACTGATGATTTTACGAGTTTGATCGGGTAAATTTTTAACGGCATCCCGCACCAATTTGTACGACTCCTCCTTTAATATTTGAGAATTAAATTCCACCTCATCTTCCACATCTTTTGCTGAATGATTCTCGATGGATACCGTTCTTAAATCACGGATATGATTTAAAATATTGTTACGAACAACTGTATAGAGATAAGATTTAGTTCCCACTAGAGAATTAAACTCTTCGCGTTTATTCCAGACTGTGATGAAAGCTTCCTGCACAATATCAGCCACAACATCCTCATTTGAAATCATTTTGTAACCATATAAACACAGAGAGTGAAACATATTTTCATACATCTCTCTAAACGATTTCAAATCACCTTTGGCAATTTGACGAATATGGTCATTAGTTAGGTTCATAGGTCGGCGTAAAGATATATAAAGAATATTTTTAGCCAAATTTCAAGCTATATATAAGATTTAGGCGACAAAATAAAACAAAAGCCACCCCAAAGGATGGCCTGCAAATTTAAAAAGACAGAAAACCGACATGCGATTAAATTCAGTTAGCACTTAGAATTTTACATCGGGATTTACAATATCTTCAGCATCGCATTTAACTATTGGTCAATTCTTTTATTTTTTCTTTGGCATTAAGGTTATCAGAGTTTAGAGCTAAACTCTTTTTATAATTTTTAATTGCCTTTTGGGGATTACCATTATTCATGTAAGCTTCTCCAAGAGAATCGTAAGCATCATAAGAATTGGGGAAAGCAAGAGTCTCTAGTTTAAACAATTCAATTGCTTTGGGGTAATTCCCCCTTTTTATCATTTCATATCCTTTAGCATTGAGGTCTATTTCTGATAATTTAGAGTTGGAATCCTTCATCATTTTAGTGGCGTATTCAACACCATCATACAAGCAGGCTTTTACAACTTTCTTTGTAAAAAAATAAGCCTCTAATTTGGGTGTGCTCCCTGAAATGGTTTTCTCTATAAAAAAACGAGCATCCAAAAATCCCTGATCCAAATCTTTATTGGTTAAAAGAACTACGGTATAGTTTTGTTTTTCGAATACCCGCCATTCAGCCCCGACACCAAAATGCCCGCCACTGTGTCCGTATATACCAGACCCCGCTGCTCCGGCAAATTGCATTCCATACCCGTATGAACCACTTTCGGGTTCCGTTTTCATTATAGCCGTATAGCTCGCATTTAATAAGTGCTTATTTTTGAATGCCGTAGCAAACTGATACAAGTCGTTGAGCGTTGAGAAACCGCCACCTGCGGGACCGCCTTTAACGGTACCCATAAAAAAAGTCTTCTGAAGTTTATTGGGGTATGTATCAGAAAGAGTGTAATTTTCAGCAGCATTGTTAATAGGATGATCGATGTCGAAATTACCGGTATTTTCCATTTTTGCCAGCGAAAAAACATTGTCTTTAATATACTGTTCGTAGGATGTTTGTGTTACTTTTTCAATGATTCTGCCCAATAAAATATAATTTGTGTTTCTGTAGGCAAACGCTTCATCTGGCTTAAACTCCAAAGGCTTATTTTCATACAAAAACGTAAGACTTTCTATGCTTCTAAATTGGTCTTTTGAGGTATTCTTAAACGTCTCGGTGGCAAAATAATTAGGCAAACCACTTCGGTGAGTCAAGAGCAGTCTGATTGTAATCGAATCTCTTGCAATTTTATTAGGATAATTGGGAAAAAATTTTCCAATAGGATCATCTAACGCCAATTTCCCTGCTTGAATCAATTGAAAGATGGCAACCGCTGTAAATGATTTGCCTATTGAGGCATAAGTAAATTTTGTTTCCGTATTATTTTTCACCCGATGACCTAAATGAGCAAATCCATAAGTCTTTTTAAACACAATACTGTCATTTTTGGCAATTAAAACGACCCCGCTAAAACCATCTAAAGTGTCAAGATAATTGCTGATTTCAGCAACTTTACTATCCTGATATAAAACTGATTTGTCATTCGTGCAAGAGAAGAAAACAACGACTGTTAATAGGTAGATTATTTTTTTCATATAGGTCTTGTTTTAAGTTATTTTTCAGAAAATCGAATGGTTAATGAGTCATAGATCAATGATGTCACTTAAACTTGTCCTTCTATTATTTACGCTCATATTTTCGTTATGAGATGGAGCCCCTATGGGTTTCTTTTTTTAATCTCTTTCACTCCTGCTTTTGTGACTATTAGTTCTGCGACTTTTCCTTTTTCGTTTCTAACAAATTCAATTGTTCTGTTCGAATTATCTGATCGAAAAAATTTGATTCTAGATTCCGGAATTAATTCAATATCCTCATCCTGATAGTACAGTTTTTCATTCTTTTTAAAAATGATAACATTCTCATACCTTCCGATGTAGTCATCATAAACAGTAGGGTTTAAACTGATGGGAATATGTTTGTAGGGAAGTTCAACGGGCTTATCAAAAACAATTGCAGCAAGCCCGTAAGCAATTAAATATGACGGAGATTGATTATTGGATAATACAGTGATAAAAACACCGTCATCCGTAAATTTATTAAAGGATGTCATCGCTCCAAAAAAACCACCATCGTGAGCAATTAATTGATGATTGTGATTGTAAAAAGGATTGATTAACAACCCCAATCCAAAATGATGGTCATTATACGAGGTAAACATTTTCCTTTTAGACGCGTCGTTGAGTAAAACTGAACTTTCAAATAAGGCTTTATTCCATAAATCTAAATCCTCAACGGTACTATACACACCATCGTGACCAATATTAAAATTCCAGTTTATATATGGATTCTTTATCAATTTATTGTCTTTTAAATAATACGTTTTGGCCAATTTAGATACGATTGAATCGTTTGTACTAATGCCTGTATTGTGCATCATCGACTTATTAAATAAGTTGGTTTTTAGATAAGCCGCATAAGTCTGATTCGAAACGTTTTCGATGATGCGAGCAAGTAAATAATAGCCAATATTACTATAGGCTGTCTTGGTGCCTGGTTGAAACAAAAGCGGTTTTTGCATGATATAATTAGCAACAGAATCTTTATCTAATGATGTTTTTGCCAAATACAACTCATCATAGTCCATTTGAAATCCGGCATTATGAGTCAGCATCATTTTGATTGTAATCCTGTCTCCATTCGGAAAACTGGGGTAATACTTCGTCAGCTTATCTTCAAGAGAAATTTTGCCTTGTTCAATGAGTTGTAAAATAGCTACAGCGGTAAATTGTTTTGAAACAGAGGCTAAACTAAATTTGGTATCTATTGTATTGGGTATTTGCCATTCATAATCAGCCAAGCCATAGGCTTTTTTGAGTAAAACCGAATCGTTTTTTGTGATTAATACAGTTCCGGAAAAATGATTAACGCTCGCCTGAGCATCCATATAACATTCCAGCTTTGACTTATTTTGAGAATGGGCCAGGCTTGTTATAAACAAAATTACAAGTGTAAAATATTTCATTTCTTGGGGATTTGACAATTTTGAGTGATTTTACTTAGGATTTTATGCAATTGCTCTAACTCCTTATCTGTTAAAGCATTTAATGCAGTTTCTCTGTTCAGTTCAATCATGGGGTTTAATTTTTCTATGATTGCTTTTCCAAGTTCAGTGATTTTTAACTTTGTTTTTCGCTTGTCATGATCATCAAGTGCTTTGCTTAAATAATTTTTATCAATCATCAGCTTAACAATTCGAGTCATTGAGGCGTAATCTTTAAATACCAGATCTGCAATTTCAGATTGACTCATATTATTACGGTCAATAACAATTAGAATTAAAGCCTGGTCTACCGTAATATTAGGTACCACTTTAGAAATATTCTGTTGGCATAATTTACGGTAAGCTTTTACTGTTTCCTCAATTGAGTAAAGTACTGTGGTGGTTGGTGTGTTGAATTTCATATTATTTGACATATCAAACAAATATACAGCATTTATTTGATATATCAAATAATAATTTAAAATCAGATGTTAGTTCTAAACCGGAGCAATTTTAAAGAGGATAACTTATAACATGTATTTTTGATCTGACTAAAAACTAAAAGACCAGCCCTATTGCATACATTAGCCTTACCTTAATAAGGCTTTAAAATCGTAATCAATTTTCTAAACTTAGGTGAACAAAAAAACCACCCCCAAGCTGGAGGTGGTAACAAACAAAATTCATTATATGAACTCTAAAATTCTAATAATCAAAACGATTTCTTACAAAGATCTTTGTATCAATTGCTTAAACTTTTCATCCGAGGGACGGGGTGCAAAGGCATCAATAATTTTCCCATCCTTGTCGAATACCATAAAACGAGGAATACCATTAATCAGATAGTTTTGAAACTCTGATCTATCGGCCATGTATTGCAAAGACGTTTTTTCATGTTTTTCAAGATATTTCCTCCAAACTGACTCTTTGCTATCTATACAAACTGATATAAACGTAACCTTATCATAGGCAAACTCTTTAGCCAATGCTTCGAAATAAGGCGATTCGGCCTTACAAGGTCCACACCATGTTGCCCAAAGGTCAACGACTAATATTTTACCTTTGAAATCTGTTTTATTTATCGATTTCCCCATTAAATCAGTTATCTGGAAATCAGGGCCGTCTTTACCTGGAAGCAAGGTATTGTACTTTTCAAATGCTTTATCCAATACTGATTTATAAGAATCAGTTTTTAACTCCTGAACAAGCTTTACTTTTTCATTCAACACTTCCTGTACAGGTCCACGAAAACCTAATTGATTAATGATTTGATAAGCTTTAATAAAATCGTCTATTTCCGCTGTAAACTCTAGGTCTTTTTCATTCCATAACCGTTTAAATACAACATCACGAAACTCTTCCAACTGCAAATATTCAGGATGTGCTCCTGCCAAATCCACATACTTTTTAAAATCGTCCTTAACACTTGCTGCCGCAAACTCATAAGCAGTCTGACTTTCCTCCTTATTTTTAAATTTACCTGCAAAACGCAAATACCCTGGGTAAGCATTAAAAGAGATGGCTGCACTTAGGTAATTTCGTGTCTTCTCTAATTCTACAAAACTTTTAGGCAAATTCTGATAAACATTTAACGAATCCATAAATTCAGTCATCTTTTTCTCAATTTCTGTCTTTATAAATTCATACGAACGATTTGATTTTATCAGATGACCAGCTCGTAAAAAAGAGCCTGCTTTTGGAAAAGGTTTGTAAATAAGATACCTGTTAGGTTCAGCTCCAACCCCCTTAAATTTGGCATGAGTAGGATAATCTTTATCAATGTAAACCTCCAGGTTATAGCCCGGCTGCAAGTACAATGTATTCCTGCCTAACTTAAAATAAGTCGGTTTTTTTAGATTTAGTTCAATTTCAAAACGGTTGGAATCACTCAAATGAATCTCCACTCCTTCCTTTAATAGAATTGCCTGTGGATCTTGACTCCCCATCTTAATCGTTTTGTCAAAATTTACCAATTGCCCTTTTAGTTTTACTGTTTGCTTTTGTGACTGTACACAGCCAACCCATCCAAAAATAACGAAAAACAGAGCAATATACTTTAAATAATATTTCATATTTTGTGTGTTCATATCTTAATTTTCTATGTGTTTTTGTACTGCATTAATAATTTCTTCTCCTCTGAGTTCTCTAGCCAATATCTTTCCTTGAGGATCAAGCAAAATAATATGAGGAATCCCACTAAAAGCATAAGCATTCTTAATTTGGCTCATCTCCTCTTGTGAAACCAATAATTGATTCCAATGACTGCCATCTTCTTCAATGGCTTGTTTCCAACTATTTTCTTTACTATCAAATGAAACCCCCACTACAGCCAATTGATCTTTGTCAAACAAATCGATGGCCTTTTTAAAATAAGGAGTTTCCAATCTGCACCAATAACACCAGCTAGCCCAAAAATCAACCAAAACGTATTTCCCCTTGAAGTCACTCAATCTTTTGGTTATCCCTAATGTATCGGTTCCTGAAAAATCGGGAGCCATTCTCCCAACAACGCTGTTTTCGAATCGTGTTAAGGTTTGTTCAATTTTTTCAGACCATAGTGACACTAATGCTTTTGCTCCTAAACTTTTATAATTATGACGAATTTCATCAATTTTTTCCTGAGTATAGAAGTTTTTAAAATAGACGAACCGTTTATAAAACAGGTATAAACCAAAAGGAGAATTCTGATTTTTTTCAATCAATTGCTCGGTTTTACGATTAACCATTTGCCAATATTTGTCACTGAGGCTCCGACATTCTTTATTTAGTTGGTCTCTCAATGAATCATTGCTGTTTTGTTTTGCTTTCTTTATTTTTTCCTCACAAAACTTCAAATCTTTCAGCTCTTTTGATTCTCTCAAACCCTTATTAAACTCTTCAAACATGACATGCTCAGGAGATCCGGACACTTCCATTGAAATCTTTCCGTTGGTAATATCTAATGATGCTTTAATGGGAGCAGGAACAATAAATAATGGTACGGTATTCCTATCCCTTCCGATATAACAGATTTGGCTTTTCAGATTTTTCGTATCTATTTTAAACCGATCATCTCTAACAACAGCTGAATCTAATGGTTCCTTACGACTTTCAGAATATAAATAAATTTTCTCCCAGTTCTCACCAGAGATGGTTCCTTCTATACAAGGACTTTTTTTGTTACAAGAATAAAAACAAATGAAAACAAATGGTAGCACTAATTGTCTAAGATACTTTCGTTGCATAATTAATAAATTCAATGATTATATACCTGATCAATTACAAACGATAGTCAAAGCCTGCATGATCGATTTGAAGAATACCATAGTCGTTTTAATTAACGTCCCGTTAAGGAAGACGACCAGGTAAATTTGGATTCTAAAATGTCCTTACCAGACAATAGTTTAGCAGCCTATTAAAAAAAGCAGAACAATCCCATTTGCTGCCATATCATTAATGATACAGTAGCATGAGTTCGGTAGAACTCCATTGGTAGAAAAACCGAGAACTACCGAACTTTTTCTTTCTAATAAGTGTTTTGTTTGATTTCGCCTAAACTTGACTCTACTTCAGTATTTGGAATTGGTCTGGCCCATTTTCTGTCCCCTTTTTTTAGTTCATAGGTTACAAGAGGTTCTCCATTCAACACCGTTGAACTGTTATAAGGATAAAACTCTCTTGACAGATTCACATCATCGTAATCTACTTCGTTCGTATTGTAACGTCTGTAATCGTACCATGTGAAAACAAATGGTCTTTCTATTCTTCTTTCCTTCATAATAAGTTTAACCGCTTCTTCTTGTGAATTGGCAGTCAACTCAACATACTTGTTCGAATCGATTCTCTTTATACGTAATTGCTCCAACACATTCATGGCATCCTGCCAATTGCCGGTTCTGGCCATGGCTTCGGCTTTTATCAAAATCATTTCAGAAGTGGTTGGTCCGGAAGGGATATTATACATTCCCATAGCAACGTATCCGGGATAACTGATTCCAGTTCGATCACGAGTATAGGAATAATTTTCCACAAAATTATACTTGTATCTTAAATCTGTATCCTTATCGTACAAGCCCATTAATGTTTGACTTGGGACATACCATGCGTAGCCGTGATAAGACACTCTGGCGTAATAGAATTCTTTGTATGAAAGAATATCCGAAGTGGTAAAATTATATGTATCAGGGTAATTTACCTCGACCTCTTCATTGTTCACAGTTACGGTTGACTCATAAAATGCCATTTCGCTATTGTAATCGAATAGTTCGGAATATTCACCTAAAGCGGCATTGGCATATTGCAAGGCTTTCGTATAGTTATTCACACTTAAATAATAGCGTGCAGCAAATGCTTTCGCCGCTGATGAATTTCCTCGCCAAGGTCTGAAAGTTCCTCCTTTTACAATTGTACTTTTCAACTTAAGGGCTTCCTCAAGGCAATTTTCAATCTCAATGTAAGTCTCTTCAAGAGTACTGCGTGCTATCGATTCCTCAAAAGAAACTGAATTCTTTAAGGATATTCCCAATTCATTCTTTGTTGATTCATCGTATGGCAAGCAAAAATTATTAACCAACAACCAATAACTGTATGCCTTAATTAAGTATGCTTCAGCTTTAAGTTCTGCCTTTTGCTCTTCCGATCCGGTTACAGCATCCAAATAATATAAAACCATATTGGCATAAAAGATTTTAGTATACTCACCACTCCAAAGGTATTCTCTTCCATCATAGGCTGTATTTTCCACATCCCATGTTGAAACCTGAGCGATTTCCATAGATCGGTATGCAGATCCATTGTATCCGTCATACAAAGATTTGGACACTTCCCAATCATCAGTACACAAAACAGCGTTTCGACTTCCATCTTGATAGAAATAAGAGTAATTCCCAAGTAAAGCATCCAGCTGTTCTATGGTCTCAAGTGGCAAGTTTGTTGACTTTGAAGGCGCCTCCTCCAAATATGAATCGCATCCCCAAAGGACGTTCATAACAAACAATATATATATGTATTTTTTCATTTGTTTATCATTTTATCAGTTAAAACCCAACATTAATTCCAAAAGTAAATTGAGCTTTGGGTTTATATGAACCCAAAGGATACTCCGGATCTTCGTTATACTTATTAGCATATATTGAAAACACATTATTAACCTGCGAATAAATTTTCACACTTTCCAAACCTGTTTTCTTTAAAAACTTAGAAGGAAGATTATAGGTTAAATTCACTTCCTGCATCCTCACATGATTAGCACTTTCTGTCAGGTAGGAAAAGGATTTCCAAAAACGATCCCAAAAATAGTAGCGGCTTTCATTATCGTTCTGAGGCAGTGGCATCATTTCATCCGAATCAGCATTTAACACCTCTGAGAATCTTGAATTTGGAATCAATTCGTTATAGTTGTATGAGGTTCTTCTAAACACATGCCCAAATTTACCTGTCATAATACAAGACAGATCAAAATCGTGAATTTTAAATCCAAATGAAAAGCCCATCACCCATGGAGCCACTGTTGTTCCCTGAGCATAAGCATAATTCATCACATCATCGGCAGGCCAGGTTCCAAACCCATACAATGTGCCATCTTTACCAATTATTTGTGGTTGCATATTTGGGTTTGTTTCTGTCCCCATATTATGCATGCCGGCATAATGACTGCCATAAATCGTATTGGCATTTTTACCTTCTACATAAGATGTGCTTGCAGTTGACCCATTCCAAGGCAACAAATCGGAGTGACCAAATTTGGCATTATAAAGTTTCGTTACTTTATTCTGGTTATACGATACATTTAAGTTGCCATAAAAAGCCAGCTTGTTTCCTGAGATTGGCAATCTGGTTCCAACTTCAATCTCAATTCCTTTATTGATCATGTCGGCCACATTCATCTTTTGCGATGCAACACCATTAACTGCAGGAATGGAAACACTTGCTACAAGATCTTTTGCTGATTTATGGTAGACATCCACTTTACCAAAGAACTTCCCTTTAAATAACGAATAATCAATCCCTAAGTCCAGAGTACCGGTTTTTTCCCATCGTAAAGTTGGATTTCCATAACTTGATATACGAGCATATGGCTCATTTGTGTAGATATTATTAGTCGGATACATACTTATTAAAGGCAAGAAAGAAGTAGAACGGTCAACATTTCCATTGTAACCATAGGTAGCACGCAATGCCAATCGATCTACCCACATCACATCCTTCAAAAAGTTCTCTTTTGAGATTTGCCAACCTCCCCCAATTGACCAAAAAGGTGAATAGCGATAAGCGGGATCATCAGTTATTAAATTTGAAGCATCCGTTCGAGCACTTCCCGAAATTGTATATTTGTCGTCATACGTATAAGCTGCATTAAAATAAGCAGACACGTATTTATCGGTCATATACCCAAATTGATGAATCTTATTTTTGTATATGCTTGTTTTGTATCCATACCAACTATAAATCGCCAAATTATTATTGGTATAACTGCCTAAACCATTAGGCAAAACGCCCACTGATAATTTATCATCATCATAGCCGTAAACTCTTGGTTCAGTAAATGTTTTGGTGACTTTTTTATTAAATTCCATACCTGCGATGGCATTGATCGCATGTTTTCCAAATGATCGATCAAAATTCAATTGATTTCGAAATGTTAAACTTCCGGTTTCATGCCTATTCTGATCCAGGAAATCACCATTGGGAATATTCTGGGTGAATGTATTATCTGCCCGGTTCCAATGAGTATAATAATCAATTTCATTTCTGACAGCATAAGTACCATCTCCTAAAATGTTTTTATTTGAATTATTAAAACTCTCATATTGAATTTGAGAATTAAATTTCAACCCCTCAAAAGGCTTAAAAATCAAAGCTCCCTGAAACCTTGTTTGAACTTCCTTATTTGTATAATCTGTATTTTCCAATTCTGTAATCGGATTATAAGTCAAATCAGAATAAGGAAAGCTTTCTTTCGGCCAATAACGATTAAAATTTGGCATATATATTCCTTTGTAAACAGGAAGACGATTACCCGATTCGTCCAATAGCATATCATAGGGAGCAATCTTCTTAATGTCTGCCAAAGAAGCATTGTTAGAAGATTGTCTATACCCATACATGGCTCCAAAATTAAAATCGAGCCATTCAAAAACGCGAGCACTATTTCGATAATTAATCAGAACTCTCTTTTTATCCCTACCTTTTAAATAAGACTGATTGCCCTCATACATGATGGACAGACTATTATTAAACTTCTCAGATGCAGAGGAAATTTCCAAGTTATGCTGATGAATAAAAGGATTTTTCATCAGATGGTCTTCTATCTGTTTTTGATTATTTTGTGAGGCATATTTATTAAGAATAGCATCAAGCTCTTCATCTGATAAATAGCCTAAATTATGCTCATTTAAAGCAACTTTCCCTGCTGTTAAATTAGCCGTAACCGACATTTCCTGGTCAATCACTTTCCCTGCCCCCCATTTACCAAAAGACATTTTGTCATAAGCAACAACATCTTCAGAAGAAGCTCTATTCAACAGATAATCGAGGTCAGGCTTAGGCGAAAATTTGACAAAAGAATTTATTGACACTTTTAATTCGCCTTTTTTCAGGTTCTTCCCACTTTTTGTAGTCACTACAATGACTCCATTTGCAGAACGAGCTCCCCAAATTGAAGCCGCCGAAGCATCTTTCAGAACAGTTACACTTTCTACATCATTGGGGTTAATAGATGAGAAATCCCCTTCAATGGCGAAACCATCTACCACAATCAGAGGTCTTGCGTTTGCAAACAAACTACTTTTACCACGAATCTCAAAAGTTGGATTTCCTTCTTCATCTACTGTGCCCTGAATTCCGGACACATTACCAATCAAACGAGTTCCTATATTCGTGCTAGGTTTGTCTATTTGTTCTTTAGACACCAAATTAAAACTACCTGTTGCCCTTTCTTTCGATATGGTCTGATACCCCGTAACAACGACCTCTCCCAAAGTCTCCGCATCTTCAAACAACACAATATTCAAAACCTTTTGTCCTTTATATTCGACTTCTTGGGATATCATCCCCACAAATGAAAAGACCAATACTGCATGATCATCTTCAAATTGTATGGTATAATTCCCATCAATATCAGTAGCCACCCCACTTGTTGTTCCTTTTACCACAACCGAAACACCTGGCAAAGTATTCCCATCGGCATCGGTTACGGTTCCTTTAAGCCCTCTCTTTTCCTGTTTACGATCTGTTACTTTAGGCTGATTACTTTTCTCAGCTTTAAATATCACAATCACTTCATCCTGCACTTTATAATCCAGATCCGTTCCTTCCAGCACATCGCCCAAAATTTCCTGCACACTTGTGTTTTCCACATTCATATTCACTCTGATATCAGGATTAATATCCTGTATCTTGTAAAGAATTCCGTAACCCGTTTGTACTTTGATATCTTCA
Organism: Ancylomarina salipaludis; assembly: GCF_004122035.1. GTDB lineage: Bacteria > Bacteroidota > Bacteroidia > Bacteroidales > Marinifilaceae > Ancylomarina > Ancylomarina salipaludis. Next base: position 48,509 of record NZ_SAXA01000012.1, on the reverse strand, counting down.
AACACCTCAATTAAGGTCGCTTGCTTATATCGGGCTAAAGAAACCTCCTGTGAAAGTCCGTTAGCCAAAGCACTTAGGTTGAGTGCAAAAAACAGAATAATAAAATTCCTCATAAGCCAGTAGCTTTTCAGCCATTTCCCCCTCGTCGGAAGGAAGTGACAATTCCAGTTTTTTTTCATAAATTTGTAATGATTAAGGTTAAATTAAGAATACCGCATGTATTCTTTTAACTGCCCGAAAAGTGTTGTCGCATTTTTCGGGTTTTCTTTTTAGGTTCTATTATATTTTTTGGTTAACAGTTAATACATCTCCTTTTATTTCAAACTCAACATTAGATCCCAGTTCCAACAAGTTGAGAATGGTTGAAAAATCCTCAAAACGTTTCATTTCACCTGTAAAGCGTATATTTTGAATTGAAGGATTCTGGAAGAAAACCTTCACATTATACCAACGCGAAAGCTTTCGCATGATACTTCCCAGATCTTCGTCATTAAATTGGAATCGTCCATCTTTCCATCCGGTATACAAACTGGTCTTAACTGTTCGGAGCTCACCTTTCAGAGTACCCTTATTGTAAGCAACCTGCATATTAGGTTCCAGCATCATCTTTTCAACAATTCCACTTTCATTTTTCAGATGAACACCAACACTTCCCTCAACAAGCGTTGTTTGTGTTAATTCTTCATCGTCATAAGCCATCACATTAAACTCGGTACCATAAACCTTAACATCCATCCTATTGGTTTGTACAATAAAGGCATGTTCCTTATCCTTTGCCACATCGAAATAGGCCTCTCCTTTGAGATACACAATTCGATCTTTCCCAATAAATCTATCGGTGTATTTTAATTCGGAATCAGAGTTTAGCCAAACTTGCGTTCCATCGGACAACTGAAGTTGATACTCTCCGCCTTTAGGTACAAGCAAACGATGCCATTTTATTTTCATCTCGGCCAAGTGTTCACTGTCATAAGAGAGTTTATGGTCGCTGTTTTTTAACTGATCACCCTCTGTGGTTGTTATCAACCGATTCTGCTGATCTTCAAGATCTATTGTCTCGCCATTGGACAAAATCAAAGTTGCTTTCTGTGTGCCCGGAGTGATATTGTCTACCAAAACTTCTTCGTAAGTCTCCACCGAATCAATAGCATTATAAACCAAATAACCGCCTATGGCCAAAGGTAAAATCAGTACAGCTGCATAGCGTACAAACTCTTTAAACAGGGTTCTAACCTTTGTTTCCGATTTTAATTGTGGTTCCAATTTTTTCCAGGCTTGTTCCGAATCAATTTGATTGTATTCCTTTTTTTTGGAATCGAGATCCAAATCCTCACTTAGTCTTTCGTAGATAGACCTGTTTTGTTCGGATTCATTTTTCCAGGCGTTTAGAAAATCGGTTTCCGAAATACTCAAGAGATTGCTTTTCTCCTTGTAAATCAGTTTTGATATTTTGATATGTGCTTTGGTCGTGCTCATCATTTTAATTGGCTTTTGTACTTATAATACACCCGAGCCAAAGAAAAGGACAGTGAGGAATCATTTTTTTTCCTGAAAAAATCCGGAATTAAACCTTTAACATTCAGCTACTCTCTGAAAGTTAGGATTTTTAAGAGGATAAAACAAAGAAGAAACGAGGGGCATTACTGAAATAGAAAGTCAATAATTAACCTTCTTCTGAGGATGAAACTCTTTATGATGGGTATTTTATAAATCGAGAAGATAAGCCAATAAAGGCAACAGGAATAGTTGATTCTTTAGGCGTTCTCGCAAAATGCTTAAAGCCTGATTTTTGTGGTATTTTACGGTACTGGTTGATAAGTCGAGTTCTTCCGCAATTTGTGCATTCTTAGCCCCATTCATACTCAAAGCACAAACCTTTCGGGTTTGCTCGGGCAAACTTTCAATAGCCTGTATCAGCAAACGGTAGGTTTCCTCCTCAATCAAGTGATTCTTAAAAAAAAGCTCATTCGATTTATCTTGCAATATTTCTTTCTGATGAGCATTAATAACTTTTTGATGACGTAAATGATTCAGGGCTTTATTCTTCACACTCATGTACAAGAACGCTTTTATAGTTGAAGCATCCTCTATCGTACGTCTCTTTTCCCATAGTTTCACCAAAACCTCTTGCACCAAATCTTCAGCCAAATCATTGTCCTGCACATATTTTTTTGCAAAAATCAACAAGGCTTTATAAAACGTATCAAAAATACATTTGAAAGCTTGTCTGTCGCCTTTGCGAAATAAGTCAAAGTCTTGTGAGGTAAACATATTTGGGTTTAAGGGTCGATTAGAATGGCTTAAAGATATTTTTTTCGGACGATAATACAAAAGATTGGTGAATTCCATCAAAAATACTTCACTCTGTTTAGATGTATTGAATGAGGTGTTTTAATTATCGCAAGTCTGCTAATAAAGGTAAGAATACCAAAGGATGGCTTTTGCAAAAAAGAAAAAGGGCAGAATCCAAAAAGACGTTTTACATTTCATAAAACCTGATCCGACCAAAGAAGATGATACAAAAATAATAAACCTAACCATCAAACGCCTCTATACAGGACTCTGCCCTATCACCTACTAACTAAAAATTCTAATCCTAAAACAAGTCAAAATTGAAAGGGGGTGAGTCCATAGTTCGTTTTTTTTGAAAAAGGGCAAATTAAAAGGCCAGCCGTTTTAGCCCTTGCGTAATCAAATTGATGCCTTTTCAGAAAAGTGAACGTCAGATTTCACATCACTCATCATAAAAACAAGTCATTTTATCAGGAAAAAAAAAACACCCTCATCCGCTAACACACGAAACAAAGTTCGATAAAATCAATCCTTTCCTCTGGCTTTTATCTTTTTATTAAGGAACGCGATACAACCGAAACGAAGTGGAGCTCGCGAAGCTAATCAAGCGATAACGGAGGCAACCCAACTTATGCAAATCAATCCACTCTTTAGCTCAGAAACAAAAAATTAAAGAACGAATACTCAAAACTAGAATCCACTTCACTAACTAAAAAGAAAAGCTGCCCTTTCAAATAAAAGGACAGCTTTTATATGTTACAATCAGAGTAACTGATCGGACAGCTAGCTATTAAGATAAAAATTAATAGGTATGGTATAGTTCACACGAACAGGCTTGCCTCTTTGCTGACCCGGTTTCCACTTTGGCATGGCTTTAATAACACGAAGCGCTTCAGCATCGAGCAGAGAATGTACACCTCTTTGAATTCTAACATCAATAATATCCCCATTGATATCAACAACAAATCCAACATAAACCCGTCCTTGAATCTTCATTTTTCTTGCCTCTTCAGGATATTTCACATTCTGTGCCAGATATTTCAAAAGGGCATCAGTCCCCCCAGGGAATTCGGGCATGACCTCAACAACAAAAATAATTTGTTCTTCGTCCTCTTCTTCCTCTTCTTCAACAACCACAACTTCTCCATATTCAACCATATCAGCCTCGGAATCCATAATTTCCAATTCTTCATCTATAGACTCATCATTATCAATGATGTTCATAACATTGGCAACTTTAAGTGCTGGTGGTGGTGGATATACTCCCGGTTGGCTACTGAGGGGTGCTCCGCCTCCCCCAACGGCCATATTGCTAACACCCTTAGGAAGTGGTGTAGCTTGCTTTATGGACATTTGCTCACCTCCCTTATTAGACACAACAGAATCGATGGCAATAAAGGAGGTAAATTCAGTTAAAAGATTGTATTGCTTACTCAGACCAATAATTTCCTGTTTCGCCTCGTCGTTTCTATCCAAGTCGTGATAATCTGCCAACAAGCGAATTTTCTCCCGAGCCCATAAATACCTTAGGGCTTTCTCTTTGGATGAAGGCGTCTTGTTAATGCTTAGCTCACTTGCAAAAGCGGTATTCCCAAACAGCCCCTTAATACTTAGGCTTCCCTTCGCCTTTCCCTTATACTTACCTGTAATAATCAGCGGTCTTTCGGCAAAAAGATCAGGGATATGCTTGGGCAAAACATCATAAGCTTCAATACCCTTAAAATCGTAGGTGATATTGGTGAGCACAGGATTGGAAACATACTTGATAAACTTATCAGCCAGTTCACTACCTTCGGCCTTATTGACAGCAATAAAGGGCTCGCCATAACCAACATGTGCCATACCCTCGATAATCCCCCGGTTGACACTACTGCCAATCCCAAAAGAAAAGAAGTTGGCATTGCCCAGATGCTTGCGAATATAATCGTAGGTTTCTTTTTCAACTGACACATAACCATCCGTCAGGATCACAAAGGAACGGGAATAGTTCTCACTACCATTAAGGCTCATAGCCGTATTAAGTGCTTGAAGCAACTCCGTTCCACCCCAACCATGCTGATGATCTATAAAAGTAAGAGCCTTAAATATATTTTCTTCATTTACAGGCATCGATTTTTCAGCAAAAGTTTCAGAGCCACCTGCAAAAAGGACGATATTAAACAGATCTTTCTCATCAAGCTGTCCCAATAGCTTTCTCATAATCTGCTTTGATATATCCAAAGGAAATCCATTCATAGAACCTGAAATATCGATGATAAAAACGTATTCTCGTGCAGGAATTTCCTTTGCCAAAGGTCTTTGAGGCGGCTGCATCATAGCAAGAAAATAATTATCTCCATTGGGCTCGCTATAAGTAAGGATACCCGACTCAATGGCATGGCCTGCCAAGCGGTATTGCATAATGAAATCACGATTGCCCCCCTCAGGTTCATTAAGTTTTAAATTGGCTTGCGACTTACTTAAATAACTTAGCTTGTTTTTATGTGTTTCGCATCGTATTTCCTTAATGGGAACACCCGTTGAAAGCCCAACATTAATGTCAAGTGTGGACGTGGCTTTCACCCCTTCTTCCAGGAAAGGATTGTTGGTCCATTCTTCAGCAGCCTTGTTGCCTCTTTCGTCCCGGTTCACATAACGGGGACCAACCACGGTAGGGTAAACAAACTCGTAAACCTTGTCGGTAGGCACAAGCAATTCGGTATACGACATATCGACCTCCACGGTAGCACCAGGCAGAATATTAGCGACCTTCATCTTAAAAACGTTGGTTCGCTCCTGCTCAAGCAAGGACGAAGTTCTGCCCTCACGCTTGGCTTGATCATACATCTTACGAGCTTTCTTCTTCTCCTCAATCTTGGCGCGTATTTGCCTGTCATCCACCTGCATCAGCATATCATAAACCGCCGCACGAGTCGATGCAGGAAACACATAGATAGCCTCAATGGTAGTCTTTCCGGTATTGGTATACACCTGTTTCACATTTACATCGGCTATCACACCCGATATATCCACATCAACCTGGGTCGATTTCAAAGGCAGACTTGCCACTTCCCCTTCGTTAGTGAGGATCATAAAATAGGGTGATAAACTTTTGTCTTTTGATCTAATTTTCTGGTCTGCATAGGATGAAAACGCAACCAACAATCCAAATAAAATAGTACAAATTCTGATGTAAATGTTTCCTTTTGTCATAAATTCGGTGTTCGTTTGTATTGATTTTAATAGTATCTAAAATCAATATAGGCATATTAAACTTAAGTTAAATTTCAATTAAGATTATTTAACATAGACTACCTAGATACTAACCAGAACTTCTTTTGTTTAATGTTTTGTAGAACAGTGGAACACGATGAAACCGCCCGAAGGGAGCTCAGCGAAGCTAATCGTGCACCGGCGGTGGTGCTTATTAAAACAATGAGGTAAAATCTCTACTGCTTCCAATATGTAGAGATTAATTAAAGCTGATACATTTTCTGCTTTTGCTGAGCACGAGCTACAAGTTTGTGCTAGTGAGCATTTTTTTTCAAAACATTTATTTCGTTGTAAGTTTGTCTCTTTATCTCATGAAATCTGTTCCAAACTTTACTGTATTGTTTTAGAATGGTATCATCTTTATTAATTTCTTTCATAACCATATTGGCCTTATTTAAATAACTAATAAAGTTTCCCCAATCATATTGAGATGAACGACTATATCCTGTAGGACTTCCAGGATCAGGCAACCATTTTAAACGTCGTTTAGATCCTACATGAGTAAACCTCTTATATAAACGAGTTTCAAATAAAGAATCTGATGGAGTATATGCCTTTTTAGCAAAATGGGCACCTCTCCTAAAAGACCTTTTCATTGTTCTGTAGAATTTGGAAAAACCTGCAGTTTTAACGCGAACTTTCTGCCCGTCATACATAAAACCTAAATATTCTAGTTGCCTGTTATAATCAACGATATCATTTAACACAATACCTCCTTCAAATTTAGAATTTTGATTGAGTTCATAACGATAAATATTAGTTTTTTCCTTCTGTATATTAAGATTAGCTTTAACTTCTATTTCGTCTTTAATTAATTGATAAAAGTAATTTTCATCTTCACGATCACATACAATAATTAAATCATCACTATAACGCTGATAATAGGCATTTTTTGAGGGTTCACTTACGGCCTCATATACTCTCTCGTCAAAATCTAACATATAGATGTTTGCGAGTGTCGCACTAATAGGTGTACCTTGTGGAATCCCTTTTATTTCATCCTTACTGAGTGATTTTCTTATCAAACTTTTAAATGGTTTTTCAACTCTAATAAGATCTGTTGCTTCATCAAAAAACTCATCATTATTACAAAAAGCTACAACATTCTCATGTCGCATATTGTAAATTTTACTTACATGTTTTCGCTTAAGTTCTTTTTGAGATGTATCATGAGGTTTATAGCGTTCAATTATAAGTTTATCCTGAAAACGCTTGAACAATTCATTTTCATTAACATACTTCTTAGACACTAGATTCTTATAAACAGCATAATGATCATCTGGCAGACTATTGGTTTCTAGAATGTATTTCCATTGTTTATGTAATAAACGATGATCAAGATTATCAAAAAAAGAAGTAACGTCAGCAACAATTATCGAAAGCTTTCGATTTTTGTTCTTTTCTACGAAATCAATAGCTTCAAATGCAAATTCAATATTAGATTTGTTTCCACTCTTTCCATTATCTAATGGTATTTTCCTATACGCAACAGCTACTGAACCATATGGTTTATCTTCTAAATATTTTTCATATTCTTTTGTAAGTAAATGACTGTAGTAGCCATATATTATCGAATCTAAATGTGAGGGGAAATATATATGTCTTTGCTTTTTATCACCTATAGACCGTTGACGCTTTCCATTTCTATTTTTAGGTGCGTTTTTTGCTGGTCGGTACTTTCTTTGACTTAGAGTTCTATGAAGTAATGGCACGAATTTATGATTCGTTATTTTCTCAGGATTAGTCACATAACTCTTTATCCAAGCAAAATCTTTATGTCTAGTTAAAGGTCTGCCAATATGTGGGTACTTTTTAAATTTTAACCATTCATCTTCCATAATAATAAAAAATTAAAGCCGGTCGTGGCTTACCTATTGGCAGATACAATCCTGAAGTTGCTTCTTGCTTTCGCAATACACAACGCCACTCATTGATAGAATAAAGTTTGTAACTTTGCTAACACCAATAAATATAATAGTATCAACAATGACAGAACTTAAGATCCTTCCGATCACTCTTCTGCTCATGCAACTGATAGTCACAGGGGCTCAGATTTGTGAAATTGGAATTTCTCTTCACACGTCAGCCAAAGTCTGCGCGTGGAACACTAATGTGTACTTTTCATAAAACGTATCTGCCGGTTTTGTCCCGGCTATAATTTATAACAATCTTATCATAAATTATACCAAGACATTGTTACTAGCCAAAATTTCTTTAATTGAACTAACAACTGTCAGCTTGACATATATTAATTTATTTAGATCAAATCATCTCTGACATATAGTCTATTCCCTTTAAACTAACCAAACTATAATTATAGTTCAACCCTTAATTTTCAATTGCTACTGTTTATTAAAGTGGATCGAATTATACAAAAATTATTCACAAAGACTATGATATTCCATTATTAATAATGTCTCGAATAAAAAAACTATACTATATCACACTAACTAATCAACTTATATTTAATTCTTGTTTAACTTTAAGTTGCTTCAAACACCCTGGACAAAACCCACAAGCTATATTGGAAATATGACAAGAATGAGCCATTAATAACAAATCTATCGGCACCTTATATTTTTCTACTAATTCATGTGTATAGTATTCTAATGTTTCGCACTTAACAGCAATATTTCCCTCTTGATACGAAGACAATTCATTTATTATTTTATAAAACTTATCTGTCCCATCCTTATGAAATTTATCACTTTTCACAGATGCGAGGTGGATTTCTTTTATATCATCTTTAATGGCTCTCATTAAGGATAAGGTTACTAGTAATTGATTCCTATAAGGCCACCATTCATCAGATGGCGAATTATCAATTGACTTTCTATTTGCTAATATTCCACTCCCGAGTGAATTACAATCAACTCGTATAATTTTATGCTCTATCTCTAAAATCCTACATATTTTTTGAGAAATAAGTATCTCTCGATCAGAACATACTTGCCCATAATCAATTGTGTAGGCAATATCAGGCTTCAAAAAATATGCTAAACAAATAGAATCCATTCCACCAGATAATAATATAGCTTTCTTTATATGTTCCATATGGTATGATAAATTGCTGACGTTAAATCTCTATGAAAGACACAATTTGCTGGACTTAACATTAATAATGAATCCACATTCTCATTCTTATTATACCCTACTATCTTTTTTCCTTTTGACATTGCATATCCTAATTCAATCATTGTTCCAGAATCTAGTCCATCAATTATTGCAAAAACAATATCTGAAGTATCAATGCCAACTATATCGCTCTTTGCTATTTCTGTACTATCACCAATTCCAACATCATGATAAGGAGAAAAGACACGTATTCCCATGTCAATAAAGCAATCGCGAACTTTATCAATTAATATCAAGTTTGATAAAGAAAATATTGGACCTGCCAAATAAACTTGTTTATCTATAATCTCACTATGTTCTATTTTTAAATTCTTAAGCTGTTTCATGACATCACAACCTTTGAAGAGATTAGAATATGCTCCATATTCACAATAGATAGCCGTAATTTTCGAAGCTTTCTCAGCACATTTTTTAAGCTCATTTATTTGCCCCGATAACCAGTAGTATCCAAATACTGTGGTAAAAATATCACCCGATCCAATCTTAAATACATTTGATGATTTAAAAACTGGTATTTCATATTTTGTTGATTTACTTTCAAATAAAGTCGCCCCATATGGTCCATTTTTTATTATCAGAGCAAATACTTTTTCAGTGCAAAAAAAATGTTCTAAAATATCATCTAACTGTTCTTTTTTAGATAAAACCTTGGCCTCATTTAAGTTAACAATATAAACCAATTCTTTTGCATTACTTGAGTCATTAAACGAAATAGGAGCACAAGATGATTGAGGATCAAAAACTACTTTCTCTGCATCTATTTGGAAGTTGGAATCCAACATACCAAAACAAATAACATTCTTATCCTTAACTCTTACTAAATTTTTAGATTCATTAGAGTTAACTGAGGGGTAAATATTTGGATTATCTAAGAAAAAACTATATTTAAAAGTAAAAAGTACATCATTATCAATTACATTCGTTGATAGTTTATTATACACCTTACAATAATTACTTAAATGAGATTTAATAAAACTATTCCCTGAAGTATAAAAATTTATAGCATCATCTGTATTTTCAAGCAATAATTTAACTGCTCTTAAACCTGACCCATAAATTTCATTATGATTTGGTTCTATGCATAATTCTCTGTAAGTGCCTCCTACAACTGTTATCATTGAAAATTAGTTTTTATATGAAATCTTAACCTTATAGTTATAATTTGAGATACTTGTAATTTTAGCAGAATATTCATTCCCTTCAAGTATACAATCAATTAATTCCTGTAAATTTTCATGAATGATACTTCCAAGCACCTCACCATCATTATTTTCAATAACAACCTTCCCATTAAGAAGTCCTACATTAAAAATATGTCCAACAGAATATAGTTTTAATACTTCAAAATTCGCAGATGCAATTTCTGTAAATATTGAACCTGAGATACAATTAAATGTTTGTCTTTTAATTGGCATATAAGATCCTGATGAACCACTCATAACTTTTATATTTTTATTAATAATGTTCTAAATCAATCGAATCATATTTAAACACACATAACATGTCTTCCAAATTTATCAAATTTAAAAAGCAAACAATAAATTAAGTTAAGGTAAAGTGTGCTGTTAATATAAAATAGAATAAGTCCATATAATTATGGCTAACTAAAGAAGTTTATTTTGTGAATCTGAATAAGAATGCACCACCCCGTCGAACATCCCTAAGCTTAGGGACGAGAATCAAAGGAAAACTTGTTTATAGCAGTCCGAATTCTATGAATCAACCTATTGAGGAAAACAGCATTCAATATTTCATAATTATCGAATCATGTTTCATCCATTTACTACAATAAAGTCGTATTTTTGGGGTTTATATTAAGCCAGAAACAAATTAAACCAGATGAAACGCCCACCCGTCAAGCATTCTAAACTCATATACGAGAATGATTAGTTGCGAAGGGGCTGTTCCATCTAAAACAAATAGAAAAAATTATAAACCAATGAAACGATTCAGATTAATCCTTTTAAGCCTTAGTTTAACAGCGCTTTTCACCACCTCGTGTACTAAAGACGAAACGCAACCCAGTTTTGATGAGTCATTGATTATTGGGAAATGGAAGAGTGGCACCTTATTCGAAAGATACGACGCCGACCAATCGGGGGCTACCTGGGATACGGCCGATGATGTCACAGAGCCCGAAGCTCAGGAGTTTACCTGGACAATTACAAAAGATCAGTTGGAGCAAATTCACATCATTGTGAATGGCGGTCTAGTTCCTAAAAGATACACCATTACAGATTTAACGGAAACGACAATGAAATATGAAGACGATTTCGGAGTAACAAAATCATTCAGCAAACAATAGTCAAAATGCGGATATTAAAAAAAGTTGGAATCGCTTTACTGGGATTGTTTGTTCTATTGATAATAACAGCAGCCATAGGTATGTGGTATCTTTTTACGCCCGAAAAATTAAGCCCAATCGTCAATAAACAGGCAAAAACCTATTTGACCTGCCACACGACAATCGAAAAAATTGAACCCACTTTTTTTAGTAGCTATCCGTTTTTTGGGATTGAGCTTACGAATCTCTGTTTGACAGAGAAAACAAATGCTTCGAAAACGGATACGCTTCTTTACACCCCCAGGTGTTTTGCCTCGATAAATGTGATGTCCTACTTATGGAACGGCAACATCAAGCTGGATCCCTTTTTTGTTGAAAATGCCTATTTGAATTTCAAAATAGACTCTCATGGGCACTCCAATTTCGATATTTTAAAAAGCGATTCCGATTCTACTGAAGCTGATTCTGAGGCTTCGTCCTTGGGTGATATGGATATGAGTCATGTGGAATTTAAGAACTGTAATGCCAGGTATACCGATGCGTCAACATTCAGAAAGGCTGAAATTAGCAACCTGAATGCCAAGCTCGGTTTGCAATACAACAAGGCGAATCAGTCTTTGGCTTTGGATATGCAATTGAATCGCTTGCTGTTTACAACATCCGACTCAATGGCTCTTTATGTTCATGCCCGCAACTGTGATCTGAAGATGAAATCAAAGGCAAATGACCAAAACCTGTTCCATTCCGATGTAAAACTGCTTTGTCAGGGCATGACGATTTCTATGGCTGGTGATCCCCTTATATCAGAGATGAAACTGGATACCCATTTGCCTTTTAATGCCAAACTATCCGAAAACAGCTATAATTTTAAAGAGGGGAAACTCATTGTCAACAATGAGCATGAAGTCTTATTTAGTGGTTTGGTCAAGCTCCTTAAAAATTATGACTTGTCAACTGACATCAAATACTCGAGTAATACACTGAATCTTGAGAAACTCATCGCTCTGGTTCCTAAAGCCTATTCCGCCCCTCTAAACGATCTGACAGCTAAAGGCGATGCACAGGTTTCAGGATCAGTCAAAGGGCTTTTGTCTGACACGAGTCTGCCCCTTATCAATGCCAATATAAAATATGATAAGGGCGAAATTAAATACGCCGGCTATCCTACTGTGACGGACATTCAATTATCCATGTCGACCAAAGTGGATCTGAATAAAAATCAGAATTCGTCTCTGACCATAAACAGCAGTTCTGCCCAAATAGCGCAGAGCCGTGTTTCTGTAAAAGGGGAAATTTCAAACATGTTGGAAAGCCCGGTCTACGATATCTATTCGAAGGGTGATTTTAAATTAGCCGATTTCAAAGCATTTATCCCTAAAGATCAAAACATCAATGTTCGGGGTTTGCTTAATGGTAATCTGCATGCCCGATTCTCTCAGTCGGATTTGGATCAGGAGGCCTATCACCGTATTTTTTTAACAGGCGATTTCGATACCCGGGATTTTTATGCCAGTTATGCGGATAGTATCAAAGTGAAGCTGCCTTCTGCAAACATTAAGCTGAACCTACCCAGCCAAAACAGAGCTGACAAGAAACTTAAGTTTGCCAATATCAAACTTGATGCCCCCATATTTGATATCAGCATGTCGCCAACAATGGGTGCGGTAACGGAGAATCTCGAGCTTACTCTCGACATCAACCAACCGACAAAAGGCCTTTCTGCTCCCCTATCGTCCTGTCAGTTTAAATTTGGCAGCCTTTGTGCTACCCTCGACACCTTATCGCTTAGAGCCAGTCATGCCCAGGGACAATTGGACTATGCGCCGGAACTTAAAGCCAAACACGAGATTGCTCAGATTCGTTCTACACTGAATAGTCAGGAGATGATTATCGCCAGCAAAGACTCGACTCTGTTCGATGCCAAAGAGCTGTATGCCAAAACCAATTTGAAATACGACGACTCGCAAAATAATGTTATGCTGAAATGGCAGCCCGAGGTGGCCATCCGTTTCTCTGATGCCATTTACGACTTGGGAAAACAGCTGAAGGGGCAAATTCCAAACATAGCGTTTACGCTTAATCCCGACAGCATGCTGATTGAGAAAGCCGATTTGATTTTGGGGGATTCCGACTTTAGCCTTAGCGGCCAGCTAACCGACATTTCGAACTACCTTAAGGAGCAAGCCTTGCTTAAAGGGGAATTTAATTTGGTTTCTAAACACACCAATGTTTATGAACTGATGGATATTTTTAACGGTATGGGAAGTCAGGATACGAGCCTGGTGAGCAATGAGGCCCCTGCAGCCGAAGATGATCCTTTTATGGTTCCCAAAGGGGTTGAAATTCGATTAAATACCAGTATTGATCAGACCATCGTCAATGATAATATCATCGAAAACATTAAAGGAGGGCTAAGTGTTAAGGATGGGACCCTTGTTCTGGACCAAATGGGTTTTACAAGCAAGGCTGCCAATATGCAGTTGACGGCCATCTACCGTTCCGACAGAAAAAACCACCTTTTTAGCGGCATCGACTTTCATCTTTTAGATATTGATGTTGCTGAGCTTATTGAACTGATTCCTTCGGTTGACACCATCGTTCCCATGCTGAAATCATTCAAGGGGAAAGGCGAGTTCCATTTGGCCGGAGAAACCTATCTGAAGAGCGATTATTCTCTTAAACAATCTACCATTCGGGGGGCGGCGGCTTTTCAGGGACAGGAACTCACCCTGATGGATACCGAAACATTCGACATGATTGCCAATAAACTGATGTTTAAGAAAAAAACAGAGAATGTAATCGATAGCCTGAGTGTTGAGATGACGCTCTTTAAGGATGAAATTGATTTATACCCTTTCCTGATTGTGATGGACAATTATAAAGCTGTTATTTCAGGACGTCATACCATGGATAATCGCTTTAACTACCACATATCGGTCACCGATACGCCACTGCCCGTGAGATTAGGACTCAATATCAGCGGCAGCGTGGACGATTTGAAATATAAGCTTGTTCCTTGTCAGTATAAACATCTGTACAATCCGAAAAAACAAGGTGCACTGGAGGCGCAAACCTTACGTTTGAAGAAACTGATTTCAGAATCGCTTAAGGAGAATGTCAAACCAATTGAATAGATTATCACTCTTTTAAACTGAATCATAAAGTCTGCAAAACTCACAGAGGCTTGCAGACTTTTTTTTTCATATTCTGATATTAACATGTAGAGTTTAATCTTAAGTTTTTGCTTCGACTGAGCTTAGTATGATGAGCTATCTCACAAATTAAAAGGCCAGCTCTTTCGAAAAAAAGCCGGCCGATAACCTGTATTGGTTTGATCTATACTGATTTCAACTCCAAATTCTATTTCTAAACTTAGGTGAACAAAAAAAACACCTCTGTATTGCACTGCCCCCCAGAAAGTTATACACTAAGGAAACTTGGCGTTTTACAACTTCTTTTTTTTAATAACAACAAACATTAAAGAATCGTTCAACTTTTTGTTCATTTCCCGCCTTATCTTTCAGAAATAAAGTCAGACAATAATCCCCAACAATAGCATTCGCATCAACTTTAATGTAAAAGTCTAAAAGCTGAGTTTTCGAACCACTAATTATAGGTAAGGCATTACCATGAGCATCCTTTTGATGGTAGCTCGAGAATGCGTCAGCAAATTGATACGAATCAATGCCGCCTTTGGTAATCATCAAGCGGTACGAATCAAGCTCCTGATCATCTTGCAAAAAAGCTTTAATTTGCATATGCCCACCTCGTACAACTTCTAAACGTTCACCAGGACTATTCAATTCAATTTTGGGCGAAAGCTTATCGATATTCTGCTTAGGGATATTTACAAAACCAAATATCGGAAGCAAAACTAAAAGAAAAGCACTTTTTTTTAATGGGGTTAAGTGTTTCATAAATTAAAATTAGTGACTAACTATTTTATAAAAATCTAAAAATAAACAATCCCTTGCCTCACAAAAATGAAAACCTGGCATCTCTTTGTCCCGCTCCACGAAATGTTTGCTTTCCCTATATTAAAGGCTTGTAAAATTTGATAAAGAAAAAAAAACAATTAAAGATTTTAATCTCTAATAAAACCTGCAATATCAAAAATACAAACTTCCTTTTTTAACATACTTACCAAACGTTTAAATTCAAGTTAAATCATCTTTAAATTAATTTCGTCTTGGACAATTGGGCAATTTAACCATTTCGTAACTTGTTTCAAATGTGGATTCAACACAATCCAAAGGATCACAGCAAGTGTGGCAAACGCGCTTAAATGCTCTGAACTTTTTCAAGTCAACCTCCGGTGCCATAAACGCCTCTTTTACGGGTTCATCTCTCATCAAGTCAGTACTTAAGTATTTTTTATTGTCATCTGCAAACACGGTCACCACAACAGAATCAGGACCTAATTCGTCCTGAATTTTCAGAGCTCCTAAAAAGTTTGCTCCGGATGAGATGCCCACACCAAGCCCCAACATTGATGATAACTTTTGAGCCATAATAATCGCATCGCCATCATCAACACTCACAATATCGTCCAGTTGATCCAACTTTACAATTGAGGGAATAAACTCGTCTGAAATTCCCTGAATTCTATGCTTACCCACTTTATGTCCGGTTGACATAGTCGGTGAATTCGAAGGCTCTAAGGGGTGAACTTTAATTTGCGGATTTTGTTCCTTTAAATATTGCCCTACTCCCATAACAGTTCCACCTGTACCAACACCTGCAACAAAAGCATCAGGAGTCAGATTTCGGTATTGTAGTTGCCACCATAATTCAGGAGCTGTTGTGTTGTAATGTGCTTCACAATTATCGCCATTAGAGAACTGCAAGGGTAAAAATGTTTTTTCATCTTCAGCAGCCAAATTATTAGCCATCTCGATACTGCCCAGGAAACCGCCTTCTTCTTTGCTAACCAAACGAATATCGGCCCCATAACTTTTCATTAGATTAATTCTTTCCTGGCTCATCCAATCCGGCATAAATATCGTTACAGGATGTCCCATTGCCCGACCAATACCCGAAAATGCAATTCCTGTATTTCCACTAGTGGCTTCAATAATTCGATCCCCCTCTTTAAGTTTGCCCAGAGTGTAAGCTTTTTGAATAATATGAAAGGCCATGCGGTCTTTAATACTACCCGTCATATTCAAATACTCTGCTTTAGCATAAATGGTTCTGATGCTGTTTTTATATTCAAATTCAATAGCCAACAATGGCGTATTGCCTACTAATGAAGACAATCCATTGATTCTTTTACAAGAGATTTCATTTTTCATATTCTAATTCGGGTTTAGGTTTCATAATACAAATTATATTGAAGATAAAGATATCTTAATATACTTATAAGACCCCTAAAATATCAAAATGGGTGAATGAAAAATTAAAAAATACACATTTCCTCCTCATAAAAATTCTCGGAACCCAACAATTCTAAACCATAGACCTAAAAAAAAGGCCACCCCGAAGGATGGCTTATATCTTAAAGGAATTTGATTTATTTGCCTGGGTAAGTCAAATCAAACTCGTCGTTCCCCATCACACACTGACCACTTTCATCCGAGCACGACTGAAAAACAAATGTTCCAACAATCTTTACCGACAGGCTCAATCCTTTTATTTCAATCACTTACAGTTTGCTTCGAATCAACTCATCCAATTCCATACTGGATGGACGAGCTGCAAATGCATCTACAATTAGTCCTTTACTATCGAATACCATAAAACGTGGAATTCCATGAATTAAATAAGGTGCAAATGCAGTTCTATTGGTGATGAATTGCTTGGTCGTCTTAGGATGCTTTTCCAAATATCTCTCCCATACTTTTTTATTGGAATCAATACTAATGGCAAGAAACTCTATGTTATAATCTTTGTGTCTTTCGGCCAATTTCTCAAAATAAGGAGATTCTTTAACACAAGGACCACACCAAGTGGCCCAAATATCAATCACGACCATTTTACCTTTATAATCAGACAATTTAACAACTTTTCCTTCTTTGGTTTGAAATGTTAATTCTGGCGCCTTTTGTCCGGGTAACAACGAATCATATTTCTGAAAAGCTTTTTCTATAACCGCTTTGTATCTGTCATTTTTTATTTTATCAATGGTTTTTAATTTCTGATCTACAAGCTCAGCTACTGGTCCGCTACTTAACAACTGACCAAGCAAACTCTTGGTTTCCAAATAATCCACAACATCCTGATCGACATTCTCAACACCTAATATCTTAACACAAGAAGAACATATGTCGCGATATACATCTAATTGCAGAAAATCAACATCTCCACCTCCTATCAGATAATCCTTAATGGCATTTTGGAAAAAATCATCTGCATTCTTCTGCAATACTTTCGCATCTTCTTCCGAAAGTTTCTTTATCCATGAAGCATATCCTGCATAAGAAAACAAAGTATTAGCCGCATCAAACATCACTCTTCCCCGCTCCAACTTTTTGAACAAATCACTAAGATTCGGGGTCTTGTCTAATTCCAACAACCTTTTTTTCACCTTATCATCCAATCGTTTTAAAACTTCCGCTAAATCCGGATCACCCACAATCATCTTTCCAGCCTCTAAAAACGACCCTCCTTTAGGAAAAGGTTTTGCACAAAGATAATAGCAGGCATCCGATCCACTTCCTGTAAATTTTGCAGCCTTAGGATCATGATAATCACAGTAAACTTCCAGATTATCACCCGGCGATAGATAAAGAGTATTGCGTCCTAACCTGTAGTAGCTTGGTTTGTCTAACTCAAAACTTATTTCAAACCTATTTTGGGCATTGGGTTTAAGAATAATCCCTTCTTTTAAGAAAATCCCATCCGGAGTTTCTTTTGACATGAAAACCTCATCCCCGAAATTTTCCAATTTCCCCTTTAAATACACTGTCTTATCCTCAGAATCACAAGATAGAATCGTTAGAGAAAGACAAATGACAACTATAATTTTATACATGTTTTTTTTAAAATTATCACTTCCAATAATCACCAGAAGTGCGCATAAAACAACTCCTATAACATTGTTCAGATTTTCATACTTTATACCACTGTATTTCTATTCTGAGATTAAATCAAGAACACATTGAATCGGAATAATATCTTTCATTACCATTTGTATGTGATTATCACTAGAATATAAAGATAAAGTAGACTCAATTACCCCTATCACATTTCCATTTTTATCAAATACAGGTCCACCACTAGAGCCTTGAGCATAATCTGCAGATATGGTATAACGAGGCGAATTTGTCTCAGAGGGAATATGTTTTCTCGTAACAATTCCTTCTGAATAAGCATAAAATTTTCGCTTAGGGTGTGAAATAACCTTAACCTTATCGCCTATGGATGCCAATTGATTTAAAGGTAGTGGTGTTAACTTCCGTCCCTCGGTATCAATCTTAAAAATCAATACATCATTAATTTTATTTGCAGCCAGAACTTCTGTAATTTTGAATACTTTTCCCTCAAAATTAATTGCTCCCAAGCCCATTACACTTGCCTTCTGTTCTGACAAGACATCAAAAACATGGTAGTTGGAGACACAAAGACCATCTTCTGAAATAACAAAAGCTGTAGCTGAAGATATATGTCCTGCGGGACAGTTTTTACACTTATACAATTCTCCTATTGCCAATACACTTTGCTTCATCTTATCGTAGTTGAAGGGTGTTTTTGATTTCTCTGTACTCAATTTAATTTTACACTGCTTCCGCTCGAGTTGACTTATGAGTTCATTAATCGAAGTTGTACTACTATCAGCAGAAAATTCAGCAATCTTAATCTTTAAGCTATTGATATAATAGTTATCCTTTATGTAATTCTCTCGATTCAACTTCGTATTCTTGGACGTACCAGTTAAATTATCATTCGTATTTTCACCTTTACAAACAAAAGCAAAAACACAAATGGTGAATATTATTAAAGTTTGTTTTATTGTATAAGTCATATTAATATTTTATTGCAGCCTACATAGGCTACCGTATTTAAATTCCATTAAAGAAAATGATCCGGAATAAACAAATTCGCTAACACTATCTTAAGCACTCAATAATCTTATCTTCCAACTCTTTACCATGTCGGTTTTTTGCTACTATAATCCCATCCCTATTGATTAGAACAGTCGTTGGCACACCTTTTACCGCATAATCTGTTTTCGCTTGAGTATTCCACCCCTTTAGGTCTGAAACATGAATCCAGGAAAGCTCATGGTTTTTAATTGCTTTTAGCCAATTCTCCTTTTTGTCGTCAATGGAAACAGCATAAATTTCAAAGCCTTTATCTTTATATTCCTTATATAACTTTTTAAATTCGGGCATAGAAGCAATACAAGGACTACACCATGAAGCCCAGAAATCGATCAACACACATTTGTTATTAGCTACAATATCTTTCAAGCTAATCAGATTTCCATCGGGAGATTTCTGTTCAATATTGATAAAAACTTGGCCTTCGGAAGATCGTTTTGTTGCTTCAATTTCCGATATCAGTTGTTTTGCCATTTTGTTGTTTAAGGACGAAGCAGGCATTTTCTTGATAATAGAATCCAATTGTATTGGGGTGTAGGAATTCTTCATGTATTGAGCCAAGATAGCTACAGCATAAGTTTTCTCAATATTATTTTCAAAAGTAGACTTAACTAAATCTTTTTGCCTTGTACCATATCCTTGTAAGATCTTCAATAAGGAATCCTGCTTTGACTTATTCTGTTCATTATAGTATTTACGTCTTTCTGCTGATTGCTTTTCCATTAAGTCATTCATCTCAGTTGTAAAAACTTGATACTCCATGTTCATAGGCGACTTTGTAACCTTACTGAAGTAAGGGTGCTTCTCAGAAATTGTAAGATCAATCTCCTCATTGGAAAGAAAGAAACCAAAAGCTCCTTTTTGATTTTCAAAAGTTAAAAAACAGTGTTCGCAAGTTTCTGTTTTACCTGTAAAAACAAATTCTCCATTCATGATCTCCACAGAATCTATTGGAATCATTTGATACCCTTGAGTATCGTTCAAATAAACTTTACCAGAATAGGTTGTTTTTCCGGTAATTTTATAGCCTTTATTTTCCGACAAAGAGCAGGAAAATAATAATATGCAGCATGCTACTGTAAAAATTTTAATATAGTTCATAATTTTATATTTTGATGATCTACTTCTAGTAAATATTTAGGACCTAAATCCCTCACCAGCAATTTTACCGGTGTAGAAAAAAAGGAGTCTGCCTTATAAAGGCAGACTCAATAGTAACTCTTTAAAAGTTACTAATTATTACCATGTAAGTTATTCAATTCCTCATACTTGTTACCAGTAGCCTGAATATCCCAACCCAAATCGTTGAAATACTTTATAACCGCTTTGTACTTTTTAGTCTTAGCTTCAGATTTATCTAAATGCTGACTCTTAATAGTATCATATGAATTAAGTATGATTAATTTCATCCACCCAGCTATATCAGTCTCAAAAGACAAACTTCCTGACCAAGAAATAAAGCCCCCCTCATCTTCGATTTTTTTACGTAAAGGCCCTCTTTCACTCCAAGGTAATTTAAAATACTCTTCTCTATATGTTTTAGAATAAGGCCAACCAGCATTTTCTATATCCATAGAGTGATCAAGCAACTGTCCGCTAATATCTACAAGTTTACTCCAAACATCAGAAGCAAGATCTTTATCTTTATAATAATGATCGTCATAATCCTCCAAATCAATTTCCTCTCTTGATATCCACGGCACTCTTGGACTCGAGTTAGGCCACATAGATACAAACCGACTTCGTCCAATATTTACATTAAGTTGTACACCATAATACCCTGAAGCTTCTTTCACTAAAAATATTTCAGAGGGTAAATACAATTTACAGAAAGAAGGAGGTAAATTTTCTAATAAAGTCGAATAATATTTATAAGCACTCTCAATATACTCATCATCAACTGCTACAATAGTCTTTAGTCCAATATCCTTATAAAGAGGTGAATTAGTAACATCTGTTTCTTTTTCGAAAGTAGTACGTACCCAAACATTATACTTATCGTATAGTGCGACTTCCATTGGATGTGCATCTACAGACGGTTTAAAAAGTTGTTCTATAGCTATATCTTCAGTTGGAAGTATATCATCTTCCTTTTCGCAAGAAATGAGACATAAGCTAAAAAACACTATTATCAATAAATAACTAAATTTTTGTTTCATAATTTTATATTTTTCTAAAACAAGTAATTTCTCAAACAATTATCTTGGATTCAACTCCATATTTGGGCTAAATTTCTGCTCTGAACGTGGAATCTGCAACACATAACGAGGGTCGTCAACTTTCAGTACATATTTATTCTGCTCTTTGTCAGTATGAACTAACTCTGTTCTCCTATCCACTAACCTTCTAATATCCAACCATCTTAAACCTCCATCAAAAGCAGTTTCCTTTCTTCTTTCCAACAATACTCTCCCAAGCACATCTTCCTCTGCATTTATAAGATCTTCATATACAGGAAAATCAGCATCTAGAATTCGATTTTTCATTAGTAATTTCACATCATCAAGCGCTTCAGTTTTTAGACCTTTTCGAGCATAAGCTTCCGCTCTATTCAATATTACTTCTCCTAATTTTAAACCAATATAAGCTGTTACATTGTCACCTTGACTTGCATACATTTTATACGTTTTAGTCCCCTTTTCTTTCCATTTAGGATCTGTTTTATCCACATTAACGAGGTAAATATACTTCCTATAGTCTAAAATCGTATCACTCTCTGGATTAGATGCATCTTTCAACATATAATATGAATCGATCAATTCATCAGAAGGTTTCTGGATAGCTTCAGAATAATAAAATATATTAGCTCTAGCTCCTGCACTCCCGCCATTTGAACACCAATAAAACAAAATTTCTTTATTGTAATCAGTGTTAATAAAACCATTTTTATAATTAATCAAAGATCCTATCGTTTCTTCTTTATTCTCGGCATACTCAGGCATTTTATTCATATCCCAAAGTTTATATTTGTCTATTACGGCATCAGCAGAGCTTATCGCTTTATCGTATTCTCCCATAAACAAATGCACTCTAGACTTTAAAGCCTCTACTGAATAATAATTAAAACGGAATTTAGATTCAAAAGGTTTTCCAAACAGTAAGTTAGAAGATAATTCTAAATCGGAAACAATTAGCTTCCATATTACGCCAATACTTTCACGCGTATTGTTCTGAATCCTTGTGGTAAGATTATTAGCAGTTGTTATCAAAGGGACACAAACCATGCTTTCTTTCTCCTTAGAATAGGGCTCAGCATAAAAGTTTGCCAAATAAAAGTATGCTAGTGCACGAACGGCATGCGCTTCTCCTTTTACAATTTCAAGCAGTTCTTCTTCCTCAGGTAAAACCTCCAGTAAGTCAAGCTCGTCAATTACTGAATTTGCATTATATATTGATCTATACAACTCTCCCCAAATCCTATCTTCTATCTCGCCATCTGCCTGATGAGACTCAGCCCATGTGAACCATAAACTATAGTCATCACTTAGTTCGGATGATGAATTAAAATTCAACTCAACATTATCAGTTGACAATTCTGTCCTCATAAAGAATTCGCTGTCAATATAACCACTCAAAAGTACCTGCTCAAAATCGCTAACCGTTGTAGGCACCATGCTATTTACAGGATCTATATCCAGCAAATGTTCGCATGAAGTAAGTGACAAATACAGTACACTTACAAATAATATCTTTTTTATGTATTTCATATTAAATGATTTATGTGTTCGAATTAAAAACTAACATTAACTGAGAAAGAATAGCTTCTTGGAACAGGTAAATAAGTATTCCCAAAAGAAAGTTTCCCACGTTGAGGTCTTGAGTAATTAGATAATCCCTCGTTAGCTTCAGGATCTTGCCCTTTGAGTTTCGAGTTTTTCCAAACGTGAAGATTATTGCCAATCAGACTGAATTGTATATTTTGAATTCCCATTTCCCTTAGCTTATCCGTAAACAGGTTATACGAAACAGACAAGCTTTGCAAGCGAACAAAATCCCCTTTAACAGTTCTTAAATCAGAATTATTGTACATATATGTATTAGATGGTTTACCATTTAAATCGTCATTTGATCTTAAATGTTGAAATTTAGGAATGTTGGTAAATTCTTCGTCACCAGGCTTTCTCCAACGATTCACCCATTCTCTAGGTAAATTTCTTTCAGGGTTAGGGAAGGTGAATCCATCAGCATAACTGCTTTGAATTTCCCTCATTCTGATTACATTGCCAAAACTACCTATTAACAAACAAGATAAGCTAAGGTTCTTATAAGAAACAGTCGTATTAAAGCCTCCTTGAATTGTGGGAGCCATTGGTCCTTCATATTTTAATGCATCAGTATCAACAATACTTTTTAAAGCTGTTAATTCATTTCCTTCAGCATCAAACTTCCCTGTATAAAAGGTAGGATTACCTTCGTTATTTAAACCCGCAAAACGAAACGAGTAAAGGCCAGAAATAGGCTTCCCAATTACTGCCGAATTACCATACGAATCTCTTACTGGATTTGTGATATTTCTATAGTCAGGGTTTGCATAAACATCTAAGACTTTATTTTTATTCCAGCCTGCATTAATATTTATCGACCAATCAAAATCTTTTTTATCTATTAGTTTCACATATAAACTTCCTTCCAAACCAGAATTTTCCATTGAAGCCCAGTTCACAGTCATACTAGGGAACCCGATTATTTGAGATACTTGTTTATTTCCTAACAAATCTTCTCCTTTCTTATAATAATATTCGAAAGTTCCTCTTATTCTTCTATCGAATAAACCAAACTCTAGAGCCAAATTACTAGAGTAATTCTGCTCCCACTTTAAATTCTGATTCTTGGGAGCCCTAATTCGTAATTGGGTTTGCTCTTTCAGCTTGTTGTATGGAGAAATACTTGTAATTATTTTAGAATAAGCTTGTGCTGAAACATTCCCCTGAACTCCATACGACCCTCTCAATGTTAGATAGGATAACCATTGTACATCTTCAAGAAAGTGTTCCTTTTTCATTTGATAATTAAAACCAGCAGACCATAAAGGTTTAAATATATCGTTGCTATTAACTCCAAACCTATTAGATCCATCTCTCCTTGCATTGAAGTTTAAAGTATACTTTTCCTTGTAAGTATATCCTAATACTCCATAATAAGAAATACTTGCAGTCTTGTTAGCAGATTTGTACCAGTAAGGCATTCCATTATCCTTAATAAAATCCCATTGTGGAGTCAATTGTTGTCCTCGATCGTGTGTGTAACCATGTACAGTATTAGTATTACCAAGATAATCGGTCGTGTTAACCTCAGTTCCCAACATAACATTAACTTCATGCACATCATCAATAACTGGGTTATAAGAAATTTGATTCCTTATTGTCTTTGAATGTCTGTTTGTATTCTTTCCTTGTAAAAAGCCACCATCAATCCACAAGAGTTCAAATTCAGGATTATAAAAATTTTTCTTTCTAGTTCTAACATAAATACTGTTTTCTTTGGCAACATCCTCTTCGGTAGTACTTTCCTTAGAAAAACTAAATGTTGATGTCCAACGGAAATCTTTAAACATTTCCCATTCGGTACTTACTAAACCTTTCAAATTAAAAGAATTTGAATTTCTCCAAGACTCTTTTCTATTCTCTAAATAATTGAATTTAAGATCATCAATATACATATAGTTATAATCACCATTTTCATCGTATAGCCTCTGCGTTCTAGTCGTATTTACAGCGGCTGAATATGGGTTTTCTCTAGAATCTGCTGAGAAGAAACTTGTATTGTCCCTTGAACTAAAATCCAACTGGGCATTTAGTCTTATATTCTTTCTAACCTTAGTTCTTACTTTAACTTTTCCTGTATATGTCTTTAATCCAACTCCTTTTGCTGTGGCTTGCTGATCACTATAACTACCTGACACATAGAATGTTGTCTTTTCATTACCTCCTGATATACTCAAGCTATGGTTTTGAGACACTGAATTTCTAAACAAATGCTTGAACCAATCTGTATTAGCTGTTTCCAAAGTCTTCATCTTTAAGGCAAACTCTTCATTAGTAATCGTTTTATCCTGAAGATCAATCACATATTTCTCGAAATCAGATGCATCACCATATTCACCTTTACCGTTTGAGTCAATATAAGAATATCCAGCATCGGTCATTGCTTGATTAACTTCCATACGTTGCTGAGAGTTCATCATATAAGCATCTTCAATTCGCGGTCGCTCTGACAATGTAGTACTCCCGGTGTATCTAATTTGTGTTTTTCCGGCCTTACCACTTTTGGATGTAATAACAATAACACCATTAGCGGCGCGAGTACCGTATAAAGCTGTAGCAGATGCATCTTTCAAAACATTGATTGATTGAATATCTGAAACATTGATACCACCAATACCCGAAGCAATCAAATTTCTATTACCGAGAATGTCACTAACATCAACATTAATAGGATCATCTAAAATTATCCCATCAACAACCCACAGAGGCTGAGTGTTACCCGAAATTGTAGATGTACCACGAATTTTAACTTGAGGTACTGCACCAGGAGCTCCAGAAGAATTCATTATAGTCATACCAGCAACTTGTCCTTGTAGTAGTTGATCTACAGATGGCTCAACTCGTCTATTAATACCAGCCATATCTACAGTAGCAATAGAAGCAGTTTTCTTTCTCCCATCTAAGTTTTGATAACCAGTAATAACAACTTCACTAAGTTTACTTTGATCCTCCTGAAGAATTACATTAAGTTCTTTTTTATTATTTATGTTTACTTCCTGCGGTTTCATTCCCACAAAAGAAAAAACTAAAGTAGCTTTGGAGTTATCCACTTTTATAGAATACTTACCGTCAATATCAGTCGAAACACCTACAGTTGTTCCCTTAATCACCACAGATACTCCAGGTAAAGGAAGTCCTTTTTCATCGGTTACTTTTCCGTTCACTTTCTTCTCCTGTACCATAGGAGCAGAACAAAGAGTAATAAGTTCTCGCTCGGAGATGATTATTACATCATCATCGAGCTGATAATCTAAATTACGCTCATGAAGTACATCCTGCAAAAGCCCTTTCAAATCTTGTTCTTTTACCTCTATACTTACATTTTCTTTGCTCAAAACTAAATCATGATTGTAAAGGAATTCATAATCAGTCTGATTTTTTATTTCTGAGAAAAACTCAACAAGATTAGCATTATTCATGTTAATGTCTACCTCAGCACTCTGACCTTTCACTCTTGCAGATAGCTGTAAAATGCCTACCAGCATCAACATTGCGAGCAATTTCATACGCATAAACGTTTTCACCCACCTACTTTTCAGAGAAAAGTAAGTGATTCCATAGTTAATTTTCATAAATTTGTTAGGATTATAGTTACACATTGTATTCATCTAACTGATTCCACTCTTCAGATGACTACAGTAATTATCTTAAATCGGGTTTGTTATCACAAACCCGATTTTTTTTTCGAAATTGGGGTTGAACTCTATTAATTCATCTCGATCTCATTTTGAATATATTTTCTCAACGGTAATTGTTTTTTCTCCAACAACAAAGTGGACTTCTTTTGTTTTTTCAAGCATTCTCAATAAGCGATCCAAATGATCGTAGCGTTTTAAACTTCCCGTAAACCGAAGCTTTTCCACATCATTACTTTGATAAAATACTTTAACATCATACCAACGCGAAACACGGTTCATGATATCTGACAAACTTGATTCCTGAAATATAAATTTTCCATCTTTCCAAGATGTAAACAGATCAACGTTTACCTTTTTACCTTCCAAACCTTTCATCCCTTTAGAATAAACAGCCTGATAGCCTGGACTCAATAATACGTTTTTAGAGTGATTCTGACTGTCCATTACAACGACACTCCCTTCCACTAAGGTTGTACGAATATCCTCCTCGTCAGAGTAGGAAGAAACATTAAAAGAGGTTCCCAGAACGCGAATATCGGCCCCTTGTGTTTTAACAACAAAGGGTCTGTTTTTATCTTTACTCACCTCGAAGTAGGCTTCTCCTTCCAACAAAACAGTTCTTCTGTCCTTCGGAAATTGTGTTGGATATCGCAATCGGCTTTCCGAATTTATCCACACTTTAGTTCCATCCTCCAGCTCTAGCTGATATTCGCCTCCACGCGGAACAACCAAACTATTATAGCTTAATTCTTTTGGTTTCGTATTTACATTGGCTTTGTAAACCAAAGATGATCCTGTATTGCTAATTACAGTCCCATCTTTTTCTTTAATTTCATCTTCCTTATCCTCTTCGTCTAGGCTCAGAATATTGCCATCAGCAAGTATCAATTCTGCTTTTTGGGCACCAGGCTTTATCTCGGCTAACCATTCTTCCTTTTGAGAAACTGTTGCTCCCTCCCGACCCAAATATATCGCCACAGAAGACAATCCGAACATTAATAAAATAGCTGCGGCATAAGGAATGGACTTTTTAAAGAATTGCATTCTTCTTGTCGCATGTAATTGCTTCATCTTTCCCAGATGTTTTTTGAATGCTTGATCAACATTAGCTTGCGAACTTCTTATAGCATCAGCCGAAGTCTTACAAAACATCTCCAACCTAGTATAAAAGCGTTTATTACTTTCCTTATCTAACCACAAATCCAGCTGCCTTTTCTCCTCATTGGTTGTTTGTTGTCCACCCAAAGTTTTGGAAATAATCTCAATAACCTTTTCTTCCATTTGTAATAAAAATTCAATCTATAGATTAAGTGTATACATCCTAAAGACAAAGCTATTTTGACTTGATG
Organism: Ancylomarina salipaludis; assembly: GCF_004122035.1. GTDB lineage: Bacteria > Bacteroidota > Bacteroidia > Bacteroidales > Marinifilaceae > Ancylomarina > Ancylomarina salipaludis. The sequence continues at coordinate 20,753 of NZ_SAXA01000012.1, read as the reverse complement.
TGACAAAAAACTATTTTTTTTTTTTGCACATCACAAAAATTATTGCAAATAAAACACAACACTCCTCCACTACAACAGACACTCTGAATTACAGTGATATAAAAAGAAAGAAAGATTGATTGATGATTTATGGTGAGATCGAAGGTCTCAAATAGAACCTGAATCCGGTTTAGAAGTTCGTAAAAACAAACACCTACGCAAACGACATCGAAAGTCGTATTTTATTGAAAATAGGTTTAAAAATAAACTTTGAAGACTTAAAATCTACCTTAGAGGATACACTGATCAGCAGATTTTGTGCAGAATAACAAATAGAAAAGGTAAGGTGATTTCAATTTTTCTCTGAGAAATTTAAAGGCTCTCACCATATGAGTACGCACTGTATTTATCGTTATATTTAATTCCTCTGCCGCCTCAATATATGTATAACCATTAACACAGCAAAGTATAAAAACCTCGCGACATTTTTCCGGAAGCTCATTAATTGCTGAATAAATCTGCTGAGAATTCTCAATTGTTTCGAAATTAGCTTGAGGAGCAGTTTCCTTTTCTTTTAAATGCTCAATATCGTAAATTAGCTTTTGTTTCCTCTTAATGTAGTTCAAACAAGAATTTCGTATTGATCGAAAAATATAGGACTGCAAATTAGTCGTTATAGATTTGAACCGCTTTTGCTCCCAAAAATCGATAAAAAAATCCTGAACGATGTCCTCTGCTGCTTCAGTATCCTTTAGAATACTGTTTGCCCATAAATACAAATCTTGATAGTATTTTTTAAAGAATGCCTCATAAGATTTTCGACTACCGCTTTTTTGCAAATCCTCCAGCATTTTTTTTGAATCAGACATGGTTGTATAGATAGGGGTTAGATGCCGCAAAAATAGAAGATTTTCCTATATCTGAAAGTGGAATACATCTATAAACAACTGGAACTCTTTTTTACTCCAAAAAGAGAATCGATAAATAATTATCAATATATCCAATAAAAAATCAAATTATAGTACAATCATATATTGTAGAATGTGCAAATAAAGTGCAACAATATCAAAAGATTTTTCAAAGAAAAAGACCCCTTAGTATTAATCTTCACTACATCTATCTAGATTCATAAATACATATTTATTAATGAATAAAAAAAAGTATTTTTTATTTAATTTAAATAAACGGATATAGGTTCTTAAAATATAAATAAAAACACATTATACGATCTCCTTTAAAAAAATCAACTCTTCGAAGATCAAACTAAAAAGAGAGAATATTCAAATTTGAATATTCTCTCTTTTTGTATACTACGTCTACTTCACAAATCACTTCAATATCGATACAGTTGAATTGCAGAATAAAACACTGAAATAGACTAAAACACAAGCATAACTAACTAGTTTTTGGGGTAAGTCAAATCAAATTCGTCGTCACCCATCACACACTGACCACTTTCATCCGAGCATGACTGAAAATCAAATGTTCCAACAATTTTTAATGGCAGACTCAACACCTTAATTTGCTGACGAAGTTCAGCTGTGTTCTCAAAATAACTGACTTCACCTTCCCAAATCTTATCGTAGTGCTTTTTTGCGTTCATTGGCTTCACATTACCAATACGTTCGTAACTTGCATCGGCTTCAAAATCAAAAGAAATCAAGATAGGACCCAAATCAGGATCAAAATCATTGGAATACAAATGCCAGGATTTATCGATCTTGGCCTTAAACACAACATCAATCACATCGCCTACCTTAATCTCCTTTTTCGACAATTCGACCTTCCACTTTGTCGGGTTCAATATTTGTCCAAAGGACAAACTACTCAGCATCAACATTAAACTGACTAGTACTGTAATTTTTCTGTTCATATCATTTGTTTTTATTTGTGCTTTTCCTCTATAAAAAGGCTTTACGATCAACATTCATTATTTAAGAGACTCCAATAAAAGCTTAAAGGGTGACAAATACAAAATTAAAAAATGTTAATTCAATCTCCTTAGTACGCAACAAAAAAGAGGGGTTCCAATAAATTGGCCCCCTCTCTACAACTAAACAGACTTAAAATAGTTCTCCTGATTGTGATTTGAGATAATCAAAAGGACAACATCTTATTGACGCAATAAAAACTACATTATTTTATCAAAAGGAGAACAACAGTCTTACTCACTATCTTTTACCAGACGCACGTACATTCTTTCAACAGATTGTTTGTTACTATTTCTTTCAATATAATTACTCGTTCCATTAAAAGCTCTATAGAAATAAGATACATTATCTATATTAGTAGAATTGGTCCAAAAGTAAGTATACATCGTACTTCCTTTATATGAAAAGGGTGGCATCCAAGAATATTTCCCTTTACTATAATATCCGCCTGGGACAGCACTAAACAAAAAGTCATTGGTGGCTTCTGTTCCGGTAAACCAATCTGAATTAGGATCAAGGAATTTTGATCCATAATCATACTGTTTGCCAATTTCGTCTGCTTGAGCTTGCGACATACCTGCAAAAACGCTTATTTCTTTCCAGTCTGCATCTGTAGATACATGCCATCCTTCAGGTGCAAGATCTTCTAAAGTATATGCACTATACATTACCCCATATTTTGCGAAATTATCACTGGCTTTTAAATCTTCTGCTGTTGTCGTTTCTGTAACATCTACGCCATAAACGGAACAAACTTTATTAGCGTCATCAGATTTTTGTACATAAGGGATATAAGCCAGGTTTTGAGCTAACCAAGTTTTTCCAGCGACTGTAATTGTTTTGTATTCTTTACCATCACGAACATCAGTCCATGTTCCTTCTATTACATTAGGCTTCTCTTTAGTCGTAAATTCAACAATTTCACTCTCTGCTTTAGCACTTTGTGGGTCACGGGTTACAATTTTTGCAAAATATTTAGTTGCAAACTCTAAACCTTCAAGAGTAAAAGAAAGTTCAGATACATCTTTTTGCTTTAAATCAGACTCATCAATAGTTTCATCAAGGCTTAGGTAAATATCATATACCAATGGCTCAGGAATTAAATTACCCTCACTATCCCGAGACTTATCCGGATCAATAGAAGCAGACCAGTTAATTACTACATTTAATTTTTCATCAACTATTAATTCATCAATTTCTGAACTCAAAACCGGAGCTGTTGGAATGGTATTAATTGTACTAAACGAGAATACATCACTTGATGTTTTTCCGCCTTCGCTATCAATGGCAATAACTTTCCAATAGTAAGTCGTGTTACCTCTAAGGTTAGAAAGAGTCAATTCTGTTTCAGTAAAATCTTTCTTGTAAGGATAATTCTCGTTGATTTCTTCATTTGTACCATAAAAAACAGTGTATGAAACAGCATCCTGGTCAGCATCAGTTGCTGCCGACCACACTAGTTTAGTTGAAAGCGACACCTGATCAAAACCATTAACTGGAGAAGTTAATTCAGCTTTAGACGGTAATGTATTGCTTGTTGTAAAACTAGCTACATCAGATTCAATTGTTGCGCCTTCAGTATCTGTAGCAACGATTTTCCAGAAATACTGAGTGTGTCCATCTAAATCAACAGCAAATTCAGATTCCAAAATATCAGAAGCAACTATATCGGCTTCAGCAAATGAATTTTCTTTAGAAAGGTAAACCGTGTATTTCAAAACATCGCCATCAGCATCAGCAGCTGTCCACTTAAGGCTTATGCTTTTTTCTACATCAGTCGCCTCATTAGCAGGAAATTCAAGTCCTGAAATAGCAGGCGCTGAATTCTTTGTTGTAAAATAACGAACTTCTGATTCTGCACTGGCCCCATCTTCATCAGAAGCAACGACCTTCCAAAAATACTTAGTATGTGATTTAAGTGCTGTTTTTAATGTAAATGTATTCTTATCAATATTATCACCTTTTAAATCTTCAGCAACAAATTCTTCAGTTTCTGAAACATAAACATCATAAGTAACAATATCATTATCCGGATCGATACTTTTTACCCAAGTTAGAGTTGGTTTTGTTTCCTGATCAATGGCTGCATTCTCCGGAGCAGATAATGTCGCTGCCTCTGGTATTCTATTTTCCTTTTCGTCTTCGCAGGAAAACATACATAATAGTCCCAGGCTTATAAAAGCCAATTTAAAATAATTTTTCATATAAATATATTATTTAGGGTTAGGAACAAGGTGTACAATGCCTTAATACAAAGTCTTTGTACACCTTGCAGGATATTTTTCTTTCGTATAAAATGAGTTTGCTTATGGTTTAAATAAGCATTTGAATTAATAGAGTCGGGTATAGAAATAATCATTAGGATTATCCTGAGAAATAAAATCCCAATCAATTAGACCTCCCTCAACAGTTCGTCTGATGTACCATCCTCCTTCATTACATAAATAATCAACAAGGTCATTAAATTCTTTATTGCCTTTAATCGATTCAGCAATAGGATTTAAATCTTCTCCCTTTTTAACGACGCAAAACTCACCTGGCAATCGTTTCATAGCGACACGATCTTCTTGTAATTTTTTTATCTCTAAGGGAACAAAGTAGAAATAGAACTGGGTTTTATCTTCGAATGAGAACAATAAGCCTTCTCCAAGACTTTTGCCCAATGTATAATCTTCATTAAACACTTCGTCAAAAACCGGATTGCCATCCTTATCAAATTTTGGTATACGTTGCTTGTAATCAGTTACAATAACCATATTTTTTATAAGTGTATTAGCTCGTTTCATGGCTATATATTTATCCCATACCTGACCAAAACTGGCACGCAGCTTTAAACTGTAATGATCCATTATTTCGTCATATACACCAGGAACATAATAGGTTGGAAGTTTTGTACAGTACAAATAACCTTTTAAATCGGACTTTGCTAATTCATATCGATGCTTATTCTCATTGTAGGTGAAGTACTGAATTTCAGAATCTTCAAGCTTAATTGGTGTACTTAAACCCATTCCATCGTGATCGAAATAAAGCATTTTTCGACCACTATAAAATTGACCTTTGAAGTCAAAATTATAATCAGCAGCTGAAGCCATCGAACTTAAATCCATTCCCAAAACAATTGGTTCATCTTCAGTGGCACCTAATCCGGATGTTATGGCCAGGTTCATGTAACTGTCAGTTCTTTGCGCACTCAAATAGTTAACGTACTTTTGAATGGAAGAAAAGTCAGATAAGTCTCGATCTGCCTTTTGCAATTTCAAGATGCCATTGTTGACTTTCCCTTTCAATACAATTTCGGTCTTGTCTTCAGAAATCGATACAAAATTAAATTCTACATCGCCACCATAACCATTAGGAGCTTTAGCATTAGGATAACTAAACGAGGTCAAATTTTCATTAAATGTATTGAAAACCAACTCAACATCAGCTTCCGAAAAAATCTTATACTCACTCACAATGGCATTATCAACCATTTTTGATTTGATACTTACGGTATTATCCGCATTGAAATGGACAATATTGTAGGCCATATATTCGATTCCGCTTCCTAAAGAATAATTCATTTTCCAACCAAACTCAGGCTCGGTTAATATTTCTTTATATTCTTTAATTGTTGACTGTATCCTCTGATCAGGCAATTCGTCAAACTTATTGTCAAAATCATTTTTACCACATGATGATATTCCAAAACTGATTAAGACAAACAATATGATATATCTAATTTTCATAATGAATTTCATTTTAATATGATCAATAATCTATTCTTCTGAATTTTCAAGAATCAACTCATTTGTTGCAATTTCAATTTTACCTTGCAGTTCAAATAAATCAATCCCCCATTCAGTTTTGTAATATTCTGTTATAATATCAATTTTTTCCAGTAGAATTGATAAACCTCTTGGACCAGACTGATCCTGTTTCAATGTAAGCGAGCCATCTTTGTTTTGAACCAATCCAATACCACACATATACAATTTCAGCTGAAAGTCTGTAAGAATCATATTAACCAAATTACCTGTCACAATACCGTATTCATTCTTCTCTGGCACTGTCCTCTCTATTGGAGTATTACTGTTTTGAACAGTTGTTAGAATTGTAGCAACGATCTCAACAAAATCCTCACTATGTTTTGACATACTATAAGGAGATATAAAGCCAAGTGTATTTGCCTCTAATTCACCATAATTGTACCAGGCTCCGGTATAGTTGCCCTTTGATAAATTCATATACTCGGTAGGGTAACTGATTTTTTGATGCAAAATGTGAGCAAATTCATGATGCATTGTATGAAACGATTTAGACATTTTTTCCAAATCTAAATTGTCAAAAGAGTCTACATCAAATACACTCACCTTTCGTCCCCCTTCAGCAAGACCGAGTGTCATGGTACCATCATCGTTAAACTGAGGTGTTCCAACCAAATAGATAAGTTTAGGCACATAGGTTTTTATAAACTCTTCACCACCAACTTCTTCGTAAGGCTTAATCCATATTTTATATAAAGCCTTCATAAATTGCTCAGCTTTCTCCTTTCTTGGTGGAGTCACATGGAAATTATTATCAACTTCACCATCATCCCATTTCCATTTAATTTCCATATTATAAGGAACAGTGAATGTTTCATACAACCATTTGTCGAATTCACTTTCGTGAACCTGATCTACATAAATAATTGATTCTTCGCGTAAGCCATCCTCTTTATCACAAGAGAATAATGCAAAAATTGACAAAATGCAGATCAGTTTTATATAAATATTTTTCATCAGTCTAATTTTATCTAGGGTTAGCTTCTATGCCTTGAGATTGAGCATTCTGAGGAATTTGCAATTGTTTTCTAGGATCTTTATCACTTAAAAGGGCTTCACTTCCATCGGCAAAATAGTGGCGAACCTGAGTATTAAATCTCTTGTGATCGAACCAACGCATACCTGTATAATAGTATTCTTTTCTTCTTAAGTCATATAAACAATTCATATAGACTCTTTGTGTATCATCAAGTGTGTAAAATGGATTCAAACCATACTTGTAGTTTGATTCTTTATACTCATTTTCCATTTTAGTAAAATCTACCTTATGCGTTACAGAATTATAATTTTTAAGTCTTTTACTTAAGTAAGCGTCCATATCGGCAGTGACTGCTTCATAGTTTTTCAACATGGTATTGGCTTCCATACGTAGGAACAAAGCTTCTTCCACATCAACCAAAACATTCATAATCATGTAATAACCGATATCACTATTCAATCCTGTCTTCTCGGTATGATATCCCCATTTTGCAAAGAAAATGTCCGGGTCACCACCATATAAATCCCAAATCCAATCGGCGCCAACAAAACTCTTTCTAAAAACAAATTTTTGAAATTCAATACTCATGGCGTATTGATAACTGCCATGGAAATAAACGAACCAACTACTATACTGAGGTGTTACAAGTAAGTTTGCTTTTTCGCTCGTTCTCCCCCATTGAATAATTGCTTCATTAATGTCCATTCTGCTATACTCACCAGTAAGATCACGTAATGATTCTGCAGGATTAGATGAAAGAACCATATTGGTGTGTTCCAAAACTTTATCGAACTCACCCTTTAGGCTATAGAAACGTGCAGCAAAAGTATGTGCCGCTTTTTTATTCCAGTGTAAAATTTTATTGTCGTAGGCATTGTCATCAATATATTTTAAACCTTCAACAATATCCTTTTCAAGATTTTCATAAACTTGAGCAACTGTACCACGTGTGTAGGTAGTCAAAACATTTGTTTCTGGTTTTGTTACATATGGAATCCCAAGATCGGTTGTAGCCGTTTCAGGATTATATGTAGGCGACCAAAGGTTAACCAACATGAAATGACAATAAGCTCTTGCAATTAAAGCTTCACCATAAAAAGGTTTTGCTTCTTTTGTAATCTCACCATTGACTTTGCTTTTCTCAATAGCATCCAAAGCATGGTTGGCCTGTTTGATAGCAGAATAGCATCCAGTCCAATATGAATCAGGCGTGTCCTGCGTTGTTAATCTAAAATCAAGCCAATTATAAGCGTCACTATTGATTTCATTTTTCTTTCCACTTTTACCCTTATCAGTTGCATTGTCGCTCATAGCATAACAAAACATCTGGTGATTCTGATCCGGGTAAGCATGAGTTAACAACTCTCCTATTTTTTCTGGAGAATCAATAACTGTTCTATCATCTGGCATCTCATCCAAAAAACTATTACATGAAGTAAAAGCTAAAAGGCAAGTTCCTAGTAATATGTTTATATAATTTCTCATAAGGTCTTATTCTTTACAAATTTAACTTCAGGCTCAATGTATACTGGCGTGATACCGGAAGAGCAACACCACCATTTCCAAAGAATTCAGGATCTTGCCCATTTAATGCTTTATCAGAGTATAACAGGAATAGGTTTGTTCCCGCTGCTTTGATACTTGCATTGCCAATACCAACTTTTTTAAGCATTTTTTTAGGTAGGTTATACGAAAGAGATAATTCCTTTAGTCTAATAAAATCGCCTTTAGCAACTCGCTGATCAGAATAGTTGTAAGCATTATAAGTCGATTCCAAGCCTGTCCCAAACTCTTCGTAAATCCGCTTACTAACAATTGTAGGAATGTTGGTTATTTTTTCATCTCCGGCTTTCATCCATCGGTTTTTCATATCCTGAGGCATCGCATCCAAATCGCTGTATGTTGCATGAAAACTAGGGTAAAGACGAATAACATTACCAAATGAATAGGTGCAAAATACATTTAACGATAGGTTCTTGTATTCAAAGCGATTTGAAATACCACCTGTAATTTTAGGATCGATACTTCCCTCGTATTTTAGATGAGCAACATCCGTATCCTGGAAGTAAATATCCTTGGTCACATTCCCATCCTTATCGTAAAATGTGGGTAAACCTCTTTCATCCAAGCCAGCAAACGGAATTGAAAATAAGCCCCTAACTGCACCCCCCAGAGTTGCTGCACCTTCAGCTTTAGTCAGACTTAAAATATTAGGTTGTCCGTAAAGCTTTGTGATCTCATTTTTATTATAAGCAAAAGTTAAGTTTGTGTTCCACGAAAAGTTATTTATTTCAACATTTCTGGTGTTTAAACTAAACTCAAAACCTTTTGATTCCATATCAGCATAATTCGCTAATTTCCATAGTTCACCACCAATACCACTTGTTTTAATAGCAGCAATTAAGTCGAATCCTTTTCTCATGTAGAAATCAGAACTGATACTGATTCTATTATTGAATAAACCCAAATCGAAACCAAGGTTTGTTTCATATTGTTTCTCCCAGGTTAATTCTGAATTCATCAAATTTGCAACACGTAAACCATTTTGAATTTCATTTGGGAAAGGGGCAACAGTAATACCACTTCTAAATACAGCCTTGCTGTTAGTCGCAGGCCCCATACTTGCAGTCAGACCATAAGTTGCTCTAAAGCTCAGGTTCGATAACCATTCTATATCAGTCAGGAAATCTTCCTCTTTAACATTCCATTTACCACTCACATTCCAGGTTGGTAACCAACGTGAAGCTTTAGAATCTCCTAAACGGTTACTTCCATCAACACGAACGGTTGTGTTTAAGGTGTACTTACCGGATAAACTATAGGCCATATTTGCAAAAAATGCCACAAATCGATCATGAGAATTCGAAGTTCCAAAGTATGGGAAACCAGCTTGAGTTAATTTCTTGATCATATTGGGATCGGTAAAGACAGTATTCCCTTTGTCATATTGTATCCCATAACCATCAAAACCGGTCGCTTCCCTATCTGCAGATCTGACTTCTTGTCCGAGCAATACATTTACCAAATGCTTCTCATTAAATGTATTGTTATAGTTGATTACATTTCTAAAATAGAAGTTCTTCAACATGTTATCTTCTCGATTATAGAAACCTCCTTTTTCAAGAGTACCTACAGGTCTTTCGTTTGGATTTTCAGGATCCGTATATAAATATTTATTAGCATCCTCAATAGTTGCATCTCCAAGACCAGCTCGGTAAGCATTCGCAACATTTGAATTACCCGTCATTTTATGCACCGAAGTTGACTTCACATAGCGCATATTCCCAACAAACTTGTAAGACAGATGCTTATTGAATTGATAATCCAGATCGCCCTGAATACTTAAATCCAAAACATTTAAGTCGATATAATTGTTCTTGAATTCATCCAGAATATTAAATTTTGCATAATTCATTCTATTATATCTGTAAGTACCATCTTCGGCATAAGGAACAATGGTTCTACTGGTATTTAAAGCATATGAAAATGGGTTGATATCAAACTCACGACTGTAATCCCCGTTTACAGCGTCAGAAGTCCGACTAAATGTTCCTGGAGCCTTTTGTTCACGAAAGCTACCTTTGGTTGACATGCCAACTGAAAGTTTATCATTCAATTTGAAGTTACCCTTCATATTGATTGTATATCGATCAACCTGATCTGCAATGGTCCATCCATCATCGTGTAAAAAACTTGATGACACATAAAAATTAGCTGTTTCAGACCCCCCACCTAAACTCACAGAGTGGTTCTGCATTAGGCTATTTTTAAAAAGAAGATCGAACCAATCGGTATTTGCTTTTTCATATTTTTTAAGGTATTCTGCACGGGCATCAGGCGTATTCATTAAACCATATGAACCATTGTTATAAGAATTGATTGCATCGTACATTTGAAAGTAGACACCACCATCTTTACTTCTCATCATTTCAGCATGTCCCAACCATTGCTTGCGTTCCATCTCACGAAAAACAGACATTTGATCCTGAGAGTTTAAGATGTCATATTGCCCATAATTAGGTTTGCTTTTAATCGTGTATTCTGATGTTACATTAACTTTAGCTTTACCTACAATACCTTTTTTGGTTGTAATATTAATCACACCATTCATCGCTCTGGCTCCATAAAGAGCTGTCGCCGAAGCATCTTTCAAGATCTGAAAATCAGCAATATCTTCGGCATTTAAACCCGCAACAGAACTACTAATCAGAGTTGAAACATCACCTGATGATAATTGATCAGGGCTGACATCAATCACATCTTCGAGCACGACACCATCCACAACCCAAAGCGGTTTTGTATCACCATAAATTGAAGAAGCTCCACGTACACGAATTTTTGGTGCTGCACCAAAAGTACCTGAAACGTTTTGTACACTGACACCAGCAACTTTCCCTTCCATCATTCTACCAACATCACTTAATCCGGATACTTTAGCATCTTCAGCATCAAGTTTGGTTGCAGAACCTGCAAATAATTTTCGATCAATTTTCTGGTAACCAGTACTGACAACTACAGTAACCTCTTTCAATTGCTCTGAAGAACTTTTCATCACAATATCCAATCGTTCCTGATTGGTCACCACAATCTCCTGCGATTGCATTCCAATAAAAGAGATCAGGAGGGTTACGCTCTGCCCCTCAGGAATATCCAAAGAGAAGTTCCCGTCAAAATCGGTAGATACCCCATTGCTGGTTCCTTTCACCACCACAGAAACGCCGGGTAGGGTCTCCTTTGTATCGTCGGTAACGGTTCCTAGCAGGGTGCGTTTCCCTTCCTGCTGAGCAGGCACAGGCATCGGATTGGGCTTGATCACAATCACATTGCGATCCAATTCATAAGTCAAACCCGTATTTTCCAATACCCGGTCGAGAACGTCTTTTACCGTTTCGCCATTGGCTTCAACCGAAATATGATGAACGTCTTTGATTTCATTCAGGTTATATAAGAAACCCAATTCAGTCTGAGATTCAATCTCATAAATCAGGGTTTTAATGTTCACATCGCTTAGGTTCAGGCTAACGCGAGCCTGCGACATAATACTCGCATTCAGGTTTAAACTGAAGACAAAAAACAGGAGAATAAAGTTTTTCATAGCAAAGAGCCATTTCCTCCGAACTCCCCCTAAAATGGGAATTCGCAAAAGAAGCATTTTTTTCATAGATTTGTAAGGTTTAGGATTCACATATCATCCTTTATGGATGCTTATTTCTAAATAGCCGGGATATACTGGTACTATATCCCGGTATTTTTTTTATTTCTTATTGACAATCACCACACGATTTTCTTTCATTGTAAACTGCACATCCGTCGTTTTCTCTATCATATCCAACAACTCATTGCAATTTTTAAAGCGAGGTAATTTTCCTGAAAACTGATACGAGCGAACCTCATCAGATTGGAAAAACACATTGATGTTGTACCAACGAGAGAGTTTTCTTAAGATATCGTCAAGATTTTCCTCATTGAATACAAAAACACCCTCGCGCCAACAGGCATATAGTGCGGCATTCACCTCTATAATTTCAAATTGATTATCCGATTTTGAAAACACGGCTTGTTCATTTGGTTTTAACACCTGCTCTACTGACTGCCCGTAATTCGATGAAACTTTCACCTTACCCTCAACCAGGGTGGTTTGAATATTAGCCTCATCCTTATAAGCCGACACATTGAAAGAGGTTCCCAAGACTTCGATATCCATAGGACCGGTTTTCACAATAAAAGGCGCCCTGGCATTTTTAGTCACTTCGAAAAAGGCTTCCCCTTCCAAAATCACCTCGCGTCGGTTATTGGCAAAACGAACCGGAAACTTCAAGCGGGTTTCTGAATTCAACCACACACGGGTGCCATCGGATAAAACCAACTGGTACTCCTCCCCTTTTCCGATCAATAATTCGTTATAGGCTGCGGACGGGGTTTTGTTTTCCTTATCAACAGTTGTATAATTCAGGGTTCGCTCTTTATTTTCGATAATCACCTCATCATTTGCCTCCTTCATGCTCAGTGTCATCTCGTCCAAAGCAATCTTTTTCCCATTACTCAGCACCAAATGTGCTGTTTGCGTACCGGGCTGAATGACCGATTGCGTTTGGGCAAACTGATTGGCCGTATAATTTTGCAGAAGTAAGTAGCCCGCAATCAGCATGGGCAGTGCAATTACTGCAGCATAGCGAGCGACATTCAACCAGGTGCTTTTTAAAGAAATAGTCTTAGGTGCCCTCTTCTTTTGAAAACGCGTCCACTCATCCTCCAGATTAATCCGATTGATGAATTCAAGACGTTTTTCCCGCGCCTGGGCATTCAGCAAATCGTCAAACATGTTTTGATGTGCCTCATCTTCATTCAACCACTCATCCAGTTGAATTTGTTCGTTGGCATCAAGACCTGTCCCTAAAAAACGGGAAAGCAAATTGCTAATATCTATCTTTTCAGATATGTTCTTTTTCATGCGAAATATGAATTTCAAGTAAGATTTTCTTTACTTGTATACTACAGACGACAACATTGACTTGCCGGGTGAGTTCTTTTTTTACTTTTTTTCAAAATTGATTCACAAATACTCCTAAGCCCCTCATTGTTTAAATGATAGAAACCTTTATTTTTTTTCATCCGACAGCAAACTATCCGGACATTTCTCACAAGCTTAGGGCAAAACCCCAAACTCAAAAGGAAATAAAGGATGTAAGAAGGGAAAGCACAAGCTGCAACAAAGACTGTCAGTTGCACGCAAAATGTATAAAATGGTTGGATGACTATTGAGAGCGTCTGCCGATCAAAAAAAAAGACCAAATGACTCCTATTCGAAGAATTGATAGAAATCAATCAGCAAAAAGACAACAAACTGGTGACCGAGAATTTCACGGAGCTTTTTAAAAGCAGTCAGCTTATGTGTTTTAACGGTATTAATCGAGATATTCAACTCATCAGCAATTTCCTGATTGGATAAGGATTTCAGATTGAGCAACACCACTTCGCGAGCCTTGTCGGGTAAAAGTGTAATGGCATCTTCGAGCTGGCGATAGGTTTCCTCCCGAATAATATCAAGAACGACACTATCATCATTCCAAAGGGCTTCATCGCGTAAGCCATCGGAATTCAAATCGTCCCTTTGTCTTTTACGCTTTTCTTTCTTCAGATAATCGAAACAAGTGTTTTTGGTGGCCAGATACAAATAGACCTTTAAAGACTTTTCGGACTCGAATTCGGTAGCCGAATTCCAGATTTTCAGGAAAACCTCCTGTACCATATCCTTCGATAAGTCTTCGTCGTTTACAAATCGGTTGGCAAAAATACACAAGGAAGGAAAGTACTTATTAAAAATACTTTTGAAATCAGTTTTACGAATATCTATCGTCCCTACTTGCTCAATCATTCAAATTATAATTTATGCAAACAAAAAATGCGTGAGGCAAATGTATAAGAAAAGAATTGAATTGCAAAAAAGCTAAACGCCTTAGCAATATGAAATAAAGCAAACATTATTCAAGCTAATAACAGATAAAAACAGGTGATAAAAATGGAACGGTCTGTCCTCAACTTTCGTTGCAGAGCAATGGTAAAAAAACAAAAGGACAGATGCCGCGAATGTATTGGGGTTTTTCATCTAAACCGATCCGACCAAAGAAGAATAAATGAATATCTGTATAACGCCTCTTCCAATCATCCCTATACGGCTTCTGTCCTTTTACCGACTAACTAAAATTCAATCATAAAACAATTGAGAATGAAAAAGGGGTGAGTCTAAGCTGATTTTTTTTTCACATGACAGGTAAATGACCCGAAACCATCCTCATAACAAACTCTTTAACAACTCAATCCCGCTATGAAAATAATTTACCCCAGTCGGGCTTTTACAAATTTGAGAATACCCTAAACCTGATTGGGGGATGAAAATTGATACCCCGAAGCCATACTCCAAGCGGAAAAACCACTCGAATATGAGCCTTTTTTTTATTTAGAATACAACTAAATAGGCCTATTTAAAGAAAAAAATCCACATTCAAAAAAGCTAACATAAGTTTCACTATTTAAATCAAACATTATGATTCAAAAAGCCGAATATGGCTTACCCGAAGCTTACCCGAAGCTTACCCGAAGCTAACCCGAAGGAAGCCCGAAGCTACAAGCCAGCCAAACTGAATTTATTATTGTTTAATAGACATTGAATTAAGATATCTATTTTCACTCCCTGACACATCGATCTCTTAAATGACAGATATTGACATTCAAATAAAATAGGCAGAACTTAGTCCTGGATTTCAGTCGATTCATAAAAATACGAATGATTCAAAATTTAAAACTAAGCATCGTTTGATTTATTAACACTTAAATTATATTCGGATGGCAGTTGTAAAGAAAAATATCGTAACCGATGGCTTAAGTGGTAAGCTCGGTAGAAATTTAGTTTTTAGACAAAGTAATGGGAAAACTATTGTGGCGAGTAGCCCAACACCATCAGGCACATACAGTGAAAAACAGCTAGATCAAAGAAAGGTATTTACTAAGGCCAGCCATTATGCCAAAATTCAAATGGCCGATCCGGTGTTTGGGAAAAAGTATCGTATGGCAGCAAAAGCCAAAGGCTTACGTACTCCAAGCAATCTAGCGGTGCAAGACTATTTGCGGCCTCCTGTTATTGAAAGCCTTAATGCCAGCAATTATCATGGTGAGCCGGGTGATGAGATTATTGTAGAAGCTTATGATGACCTTGAAGTGGAAAAAGTGACCGTTGAAATCTATCATGCCGATGGTAGCCTGGTGGAAAAAGGTATGGCCAGTACCAACGGAAATGCCTTTGAATGGCACTATTCGGCCAGTGTGGCCAATGCTGACTATGCGGGTGATAAAATCATAGTGAAAGCCTTTGATCATCCCGGCAACGAAACCATTAAAGAACTTGTGTTGATTTCAAATAACTAAAATAAGAATCATCCTACGAAAATTCCACAGAGAAAGAATCTGCTCCTGGAATTTTAAACCTCTCGTAAGCCCTGGCTTATAAAAAACGCTCCCTTCAGGATACAGGCCTGGAGGGAGCGTATTTTTTTACAGTATGATGAGCGAAAACCTCCTAAAAACATCGAACCTCATGATCAATTATTAGGCTAAGTGATTACTATATCCAATTTTTAAATCACACAAATACAAAACACAAAAAAAGCTGCAGATCAATCTACAGCTTGACAATATTTTTAAAATCACGCCAGCAAAAAGGCCTCATATGGCAATATCCCCTTTGCTAAAAGCTTCGCAAAACAATGCATTCCCCATAAAGTAGCAATTCTGTGAACGGTTACGTCAACCTACCGAATGTTAGCTCCGCTGTTCTTCGAAATATGTTGGGCGGTTCCCGCCACACGAAAGCTTAGTTGTTAGGCATAGTAATTCTCCTTTTTCCATTCATCTTGAATGCTTGGCTCAAGTAATCTCTCTTCAGGTTGCCATTCTGGATATTGAACAATACTCCAATAACCATTTAATATTTCCTTAATGATTGACAATTCACCATATTGGGCAATTATAATTATAAAACATGCAGAAATTGAATTTATTAAATCTTGTAATCTTGACTTACTAAATTCATTATCTCTATCATGCTTAATAGAATTATAATTATAATACCATTCTAATGATTTTGTTGGACAGTTTGAATCCCAACCTGAAAATGGTGATATCCCAGTTAATTCAGGATAGTATTTAAAAGCCACCTTATATTGATCCAGTTTTAATATTCCTTTTAATTTTATGAAATCTCCTGTATTATAAAATCCCTTAGTCGGTTTAATATTATTTGCCTTTAGTATGCCTGATATTTGTGCTTCAAATTCTGTACACGCTAAGATGATTAGATTTCTAATGTCAAAACCGTAAACAGAAAAATTATTTTCACATGGATATACTGTCCTAAATACCTTATCAACTAAATCAATTAATGTGCGTAATTGTTCTAATGTGTTTATTATTTGTGTATTATCATTCTTTATACCATTTGTAAATTGTATTTTATCAAAGGATGATTTAGGGAAAGTATCTTGTAGAGAATAGACCGGTGTAAATATTCGAGGATAATATCTTCCGCGTTTCTGCGAAGTTTTAATTGCATTGAGTTCAAAATCAGTATTGTTTAATAATGAATTATAGTAACCATCTCTTGTTAGTGCTGTGCAAATATCTTCTTCATCAAGGAGTTGTATTGTCTTTTCTTCGATATGCACCTCTGTTATTTGATTATTGTCTTTCTCCCAGAAACCAAGTAGCTTACTATCTTCTATACGCTGTGTGATAGTTTCTTTCTTTTTTTTCTGCACTTTAATAATTTCGAATATTTCAGTCATTTTTCTTTTATAATGCCTAACGGATGGCTCTATGTAACGTAGGCGCCTTAGTTGATTTATGTTTCAGATTTTATAAAAAGGCAAGGTAGCTATTTTAGGATTACATTTAACTATAACTATTCTAAAATGGCTACCTTGCCGTTACTCTTAAAAGCACAAAACCTTCGAAAACCCGCTACGTGCCTATGTTATATGAGCGCATGTTAGCCACTGGCTTTTTTTCATTTATTTAAATTTTCGACTATTTCATGATTTCCTCTGATTCTAATTCCAGGCTTTCTTTTTTCTGTTTCAAGATCAATTTCAACGATTGTTAATCCTTTGTAATTATTATTCAGATATTGTGCTTTGGAAACATCAATGACTTCAACATAGATGAAATATGACTCGTCAAATTCAATTCCCTCGATGTCATAAATGTATTTATCGTTTATTTTGAATAAAGTTGATTTGCCTATCCTTTTAATATCAGTATATTCTTTTATTAAAATTTTTAATGGTATTAAAGAAAGGCATTTGTCTTTTGTAAAAATATAAACCTCTCCATTTTTGCTTTCTTTTTCTACACTTATTGAGTCGATGCTCGTTGGATTTAGATAGACTTTTTCAAGACTAAATTCTTTTGAGTTAAGAAAATATTTTGGAGACTTAGATTCTTGTCCATGTACAGAAATATGCATTAGAACAAAAAGCATTAAAGTTATGATAATTCTCATGAGATTTGATTGTTTATTAGTGAGTTTTCAGGCTTGTGGCTAACGGTCTTGCTAAGTTTTCGTGGGCGATTTAAAGAACCAACCCTTTCAAACTGCGCGGAAGCAAGCCGCATATATTTGTTTATATTTTTTGCAAACCAAATCTAGGTGGCTTGCTGGTGTTTATTAATTGAGCTAAACTCTCGAACTACACATCACCGCCCATGAAATTTAGCTTTTGTTATGCCTAGTTTAACTCTCAAATTATTGATCCAACTAATCTCTGTTTTAGCCCACTCTTATCAAACACCCATACAATCTGATAAGCTCCTGCTCCGTCACTATTCCATTGATATACAAAAAATGTCCCATTTGATTCATACACTGAGAAAGAGTTATCACATTCATAAATATCGCTGAAAAACACTTTATGAACCTCTAGATTCAGTCCATTAATTTCAACAGAGATATTATTAACTTCAGTCTTCGGGAAATCTCCATCTGTTCCCCAAACTGGTCTCCCGTCAATTGATGTTATCCAACGATCATCCTGTTTCCCTACAATGCGATTAGTCTGATCAAAAGCTTTTATTTCATAATTGAATTTAAAATTTGTTCCAGTATAGCTTTTTAAACTATCTAGAGGAAGAAGTCTTGACTTATGAATAAAACCCTCAATTTCAGTTGGATCACTATTACCTAAACTAAACTTGTTCTTCGGAATATAAATTGAAATCCAGTCTTGCTCTTTATCTGTTGATTCAGAGTTATACCAAAATACTTCTCCTCCATATATTTTATGAATCACTTTAGCATTTCCATTCGGTTCTTTACGCACATTGGTCCAGCCATCTGAATCTTTTATTAACGCAACTTGACCAAATGTCAGTTGTGTCATCATAGTAAAAAGTGTGATTAATAATATTCGTTTCATCTCCTTTAAATTAGGCATAACGGTCTTGCTAAAATTTGTGGGCGATTAAAACAGTTGTCTTATCAAACCGCTAAAAAAGCAAGCCGATTAAATTTGCTTATATTTTAAACAAACCATTTTTAATTGGCTTGCTGGTATTTCTTAATTGTACTAAACTTTCGAACTGCTTATCAGCGCCCATGAAATTTAGCTTTTGTTACCATTAGTTTTTCAAATTCTGTACTTGATTAAGAATTGAAAATATTTGTTATATTCTTTAACTTGTCCATTATGTGTAGAACCTAATTCTAAAATACTAGTCAAGCCGTGACTATAACGAATTCCAATGTCAACCTTTTTTAAAACTTTATAATTCAGCCCTATAATACTAGATAATTCAAACCGTTTGTCGTAAATGTCTGTTATGTCTATTTTTGAATCATCTGATTTCATTTTTGCACTCAAAAGGTATGAAAATTCAGGACCGATTGAAAAATATAACTTTTCAGTAGCAAATAGCTCAGCTAAGAGAGGAACTTGAATGTAATTAAGTTGTGAATAGTCAAATTCACCTTCTTCTAAAGAATAAAAATTTTCTTTACTTCCTTTTTGTATAAAACCTGGTTCAATTGAAATCCCCCAAAAATTTTTGCTTTTATATTTAATAAATGCATTTAGATTTAATGTTGTTTTTGCGTCGTATATTTCTTTACCCAATTCTTTTTTAGATAATCTTTTGTTAGATGAATTAACACCAAACATAACTCCATAGTTATATTCTTGAGCAATAGAATTCAGTGAGCTAATTAAAAATAAAGTAATTATAAATACAGATTTTTTCAATTTTAATAAAATTTTCATTTACGTGTTTTAATTAATGGTAACATATGTGTAAAGTGTCATGCACTTTATATCTCTTATGTGACTCCAACTGCCGCCCTTCTGTTTAAGGCGAGTATACAGTTAAAGCAATAAAGAGAAAGCTTTATTTTCTCGCAAAAGGCATCTTCGTTTACAAAGCTAATAAATTTATGAAAAGCAGATGAAAAACAAGCCATTCGGATCAAACAAATCCATTGGCAAACATAAAATAGAATAGGTCTGCATAATTATGGCTGCCTCAAGGGAATTTGTTTCCAGCAGGCGGCCTTATTCATCAAGTGGGCAATCTTAATATTCGGGGGGTAAATGTGGGAAAACAGAGATCTTAAAGGAAAGGAACTCCCACTGCGGCCTATAAGCTCAAAAAATTCCTGAAATTCGTTACCAAAAAAGGCAAAACAGTAAGCAATCAAGCCAGAAATCAATTTTCTGTATTTAGGGGTCAACTCGGCTTAATTAACCCGATTTTAAGAAGCTAAAAAATTAAAAACAAGACTTGAACATCTAGAATCAGGGGCCTTTAAACAGCCCCTAAATCAAGCTAATTTTCTAAATAATTCTTTTTTACAGCAATATCAGGGAGTTGTGCAACGGTTACTTTTGTTAGCAAACGTAATTTCAGTTCGTCTTAAAGTTTGTTTCTATATACTGTTTGAGCTCGTGATTAATAATATCAATTTGATTAACTCTTCTTACTTTGTTTCCAACCAACTTAATGTCAAGAAAGTTATTACCAAATCTTTGTTTTAATTCCAAGGATTTTATATCATCCATTCTAATTTCATCTTTAGTACTTCTAAAGAATGTCAAAATTAAAATTGTAAAATGGGCAATGCCTATAAATAAACCGGTCCATAGTAAAAATTGGTCACTGGTTTTCATGAATCTCAAAACTGATGTTATCCCATAAATAGTCCAAAGACTAGAAGAAAAAACTCGGAGTCTATATTGTTTTTTTGCATTGTCTAATATGATTATTTTTTCATCATCAAATGAAATCTCACCATTCTTAAGTTTATATGTTTGTTTCATTGGGGATTGTTTTTTTATGTTTGCTAACGTATGTGTAAAATGCAATGCACTTTATATCTCTTATGTGACTCCAACTGCCGCCCTTCTGTTTAAGGCGAGTATACAGTTAAAGCAATAAAGAGAAAGCTTTATTTTCTCGCAAAAGGCATCTTCGTTTACAAAGCTAATAAATTTATGAAAAGCAGATGAAAAACAA
>NZ_SAXA01000011.1 GCF_004122035.1 Ancylomarina salipaludis | reverse complement strand
GGTACAATACATGTAGAAGACATTCTTCTTTAAATTATTTATCTCCTTTAGAATATGGAAGGCTATTAAATAATGACAAGAGAGCGGCATGACTTAACTTATTGTCCACATTTTTGTTGCAAGTCCATTAAGATTTGAATAAGACATTCCCCTAGTCCCCCTTCCAAGGGGGATACAAAGGGATGTTCAAAATAGATAAAAAAACACGTTCTTTATTCCCTCTCAAGAGTGATAATAAAAAACACAAGACACAATATGACACATAAAAACATCACCTTACTTCTCTTTGTCCTTCTTGCCTGGACTGGATGCCAGCCAAAAGTTGATAAAGCAACAGACCTGCAGGAGGAAATGGCAAACACTCTGAACATACAGGGCATTCCACAAACACAATACGAACTTGCCCCCTTCGGCTTTTCCGATTTAGGCGCCTGGCACGGTTATGCACTGCCCCATATTGATAGCACCTCGTATTACGGCGGATTCTCAGGCCCGCTAACCATGAAAATGTGGGGGCAATGGTTAAGTAAAAACCTATCTCAACTGGAGCTAACTGATGCCACTAGCATGGCGGCTATTGATCTGAGAAAAGCTAAGGCCACACTAAACTACAAACCCGGAAAACTGGAACAAATTCTGGATCTGGGGAACTTGAATTTACAACTCAATCTGATTTTTGTGAGCGAGAGAACAGCGCTTATTCAAACCCTTATCACAAACAAAAGCGACAAAACCCAAAGCCTGTTTATCGGCTGGAAAGGTGAACTGTTTCCCAAAGAGATGACACTTGGCGAAACTGAAAATGGTTTGAAAATCAATTTTGAAAAAGGAGATGAATTTTTCCTGATGCATAACGACTCCAACAAGTCGATTCAGATTTCACCAGATAAGCATTCTTACCAAATGTTTATGAAAGATAAGCAAGAGATTGACTCAGGAGAAACGCTTAAGGTCAACCTACTTCACTCCTACTATTTTAATCAGGACGAAGCAGCCAAGGAAACAAATCTGTATACCAATTGGCTAAATGACACCGATAAATTGTTTGCCGACAATAAAAACAGATGGAATGGCTATTTGAACAAAGCTCTAAATAGTGAAAATCCGTTACTAGGAAAAGATGAAAATCGTAAACTGGCAGTTAAATGTGTGCAAACCCTGCTGACCAACTGGCGATCGGCTGCTGGTGACCTGCAGCATGCAGGCGTTTTTCCATCTGCGGCTTACCAGGGATTCTATGGCTTTTGGTCATGGGACTCGTGGAAACAGGCTGTTGGCCTGGTTCGTTTCAACCCTGAATTGGCAAAGAGTAACCTACACTCCATGTTCCAGTATCAGGACGAGATGGGCATGGTTGCCGACTGCGTGTATTTCGATCCAAAGGAAAACAACTGGCGCGACACCAAGGCTCCACTGGCTAGCTGGGCAGTTTTGGAAATCTACAAGGCAACATCCGATCTTGAATTTGTAAAGGAAATGTACCCTAAACTGGTGAAATATCACCAATGGTGGTACCAGTATCGCGACAACGACAAAAACGGCTTGTGCGAATACGGCTCAACCGATGGCTCACTCATCGCTGCCAAATGGGAATCGGGCATGGACAATGCCGTACGCTTTGATGATTCGAAAATGCTAAAGAATAATGAAAATGGCTGGTCGATGAATCAGGAATCCGTAGACCTGAATGCCTACCTACAAGCTGAAAAAGAAGATTTGGCTGAATTGGCTAAAATTCTAAACCATACAGACGAAGCAAAAACTTACCAACAAGAAGCAAATGCACTTAAACAACGTATTGCAACTGATTTTTGGGACGAAGCAACAGGCTTTTTCTATGATAGAGAAATTGTATCAGGCAAACTTTTGACGGTACAACAAGGACCTGAAGGCTGGATTCCACTTTATACAGGTATTGCAAGTAAAAAACAAGCTAAAAAAGTCGTTTCTATCCTAATGGATTCGACCAAGTTTGCCACCAAGCTTCCCTTTCCTACACTAGTTGCCGATCATAAAAAATTCAATCCCCTAAAGGGTTATTGGAGAGGACCGGTTTGGTTGGATCAAGCCTATTTTGGTATTAAGGGACTTGAGCGATACGGCTATCAAAAAGAAGCTGATCTTTTAAGCCAAAAACTCTTGCAAAATGCCGAAGGTTTGCTTCAGGATGCCCCCATTAGGGAAAACTACCATCCCATTACTGGAAAAGGACTGAATGCCAATCATTTCTCGTGGTCAGCCGCACATTACCTTATGCTGCTAAGCGACGAGAACAACTAAGAATTTTAAGAGAATGAGAAAAGGGGATTTCAAAATATGAAATCCCCTTTTTATATACCATGAAATGATTTCTTAAAATCAACTTACACATCTTCCTCAACAATCAAACCTATCTGTTTACAGGCATCAATATAATGCAAATCCTCTGCAGCATTATAAAAAACGGCAAAAGCCGTATTAATCCAAACAAGAGCAACTAGAATTCCAACTCCCAAAAACACCAATCCCAAAATAATAAAAATAAAAGAAAGTATTCCCATACCAAAGATAGTCCAAAAATACCCCCTGGTCATGTAATAGCTCAACTTAAGAGATTCTACAACTCCATGTTTTTTATCCATAATCAGGTAAGGAACAAAAATCAAACGACAAGCCAGGAATACACCAGGCACAATTAAAAGGATAATTCCAAGACCAACAATCAGCACAACCAATATTCGGCTTAAAATTGCTCTGGTGTAATTTTTAAAACCTAATAATGTCTCCTCAAATACAAAATCTTGTTTCCGGACAACTTTTATAAAAACATAAACCACACCGTAAGAATATATCGATGCAATAGCTAAATAATAAACCGTTTGTATTAATTCATAAAAATGAAACGTAATTTGAATCCCTCCTGAATTCATTTTCCCCTGTTGAACAAACCACATTGGGCTTTCTATAGCTGCTCCTACAAAAATGATTAAAATCAACATCCAAAAATGCTTTTTCATCAGAAAAAAAGCCGTTTCAAAGCAAGCACTTGCAGTTGGATACACCTTTAAGATCATGTCATCTTTGCAATAATCATATTTCATGGGGGTGTCGAATTAAAATTTGAAAAGTAAAGATAAGGAAATCTCAGTAAAACTTAATCTGATAATTTATGAGAAACAGAATAAGAACAAACAATATTCAGTCCTCATCATAAAATTTTCAACTTAAAGCTAATTTACATCAATCGTTTTTCGCCTTTTAGTTGCCGGATATCAGTTAAATCCTGACTCACCTCAATACAGCCCTTATAAGTCCCGTCCTCATCACGTAAGGCAAAATACTGAATCAAAATAAAACGGCCTTTCATTTCAATCCAGAAAGGTTCACTGTCCTTGCTCCCATTCCTGAAAGCTTCGACCAATTCATTCACCACATGCACACTCTCTGGTGGGTGGCAATTCTGAACGGTACGCCCGATAATGGCTTTTGATCGAGGGAAAAAACGTTCTTTAGGATTTGAGAAAAAGCAAACCTTATCGTTTTCATCAATCATTGTAATATCAACGGGGAGATTATTTAAAAGTAGAATCGCCTGCTTTAAAGTCATCAAACCCGTATCAAAATTAAGCAAGGTACTTTCAAGTTTATTGTCACTCAAAAAATCCGATTCGTACAATTCCTCCTTTTTAACTTTATGTATTTTTTTGATTTCAGGCGCTTGAATATAGGCGTAGCCCACTTCCTCACTTTGTTGTAACATATCTTCCCAAGCATCCTGATTCACAGCATTAAAAACGATTGGAAACAACAAATACTCCTCTCTAAATATAATGCTATACATATCGAAAAACAGATCTCCCAACAATTTATTAATCTGTTTTTTATCCAAGTTAACTTCGAGCAAAGCCAGTAATAATGCCTTCTGATTTCTTCGAATATCATCATGTATTGACCACATCACACTCAAACATTTGTATTGAGGGTACTCTTTTTCGAAATAAGGAAATAGAATATTCTCTTTACGAATGTAGTGTTTTTCCATTTGCATCAAATCTTCAATCCCAATTCTCAGATAATCGGCTATTTTTTGAATATCAGCACCCGCTTTATTAAAATCCTTAACTAAAACTTTCAGTGCTTGCAATCGTCTTTCCAGTTCTCTGTTCTCTTTCTGTAAATAACTCAAAAAATGATTCTCGGAAAGGGATAATTTGGGTTGAGCCATGATGGATCTGTAAAAAACATTCAAAGCCTTGGTGATTCCTTTTTTTAGAATATCCATCGGTAAATCGGACTCAACAAGTCGGTGAACGACAACAAGCACATCGTTTACTTTCAGATCATCAATCGCAGCCTGATGTTTTTTTATCAGATCGACACCATTCTCCCCCACAATTAAACGATAACAAAAATCGTAAAGGGAATCTATTCGGGCTTGGTTGTTATTTATAAATTCAGACATTTTTCAACTTTATTGGTTTAAGCTCTAAAATAAGCTATTTTGATGGAGCCAACACACTTAATCCATAAAAAAAAGGGAATGCCCAATGGCATTCCCTTCAAAAAAAATATGATCGAATTGGAATTAGTCCAATTTGTGAATCAATAATCCTGAACGTAGTTTAGGCTCAAACCATGTTGTTTTAGGAGGCATGATATTACCTGTATCAGCAATATCAATTAATTGTTGCATAGAAACTGCGTATAAAGCAAAAGCAACTTTCATATCGCCGCTGTCAACACGTCTCTTCAATTCACCTAATCCACGGATACCCCCTACGAACTCAACACGAGTTGTTGTACGAAGATCTTCAACACCCAATAGGTTATCCAACACGTGATTTGAAAGGATAGTCACATCCAATACACCAATAGGATCCTTATCATCGTAAGTACCTTCTTTAGCGTTTAACTTGTACCATTTGTTATCAAGGTACATAGAGAATTCGTGAAGTTTAGCTGGTTTGTAAATCTCCTCGCCCATACACTCAACTTCGAAAGTCTCTTCCAACTTAGCTAAGAATTCAGCTTCAGTCATTCCGTTAAGATCTTTAGCTACACGATTGTAATCGATAATTGCCAATTGATTATCTGGGAAATGCACTGCCATGAAATAGTTGTACTCCTCGTCACCTGTATGATTAGGGTTCTTAGCAGCAAACTCATCACCAATACGAGCAGCAGCAGCTGTTCTGTGGTGACCATCAGCAACGTAAGTAGCAGGCACTTTAGTTGCAAACAATTCTTCCAACTCTTTGTTAGTAGCAGGATCGTTTACAGGCCAGAAGTGGTGACCGAATCCGTCTTCAGCAACAAAATCATACTCAGCTTCTTCGTTCTTTACGATATTAGCTACGATAGCGTCAATCTCTGGAACTGCTTTGTACGAAAAGAATACTGGTTCAAGGTTAGCTTCAGTGTAACGAGTTAAAATCATACGATCTTCCTCTTTGTCCGGACGAGTTAACTCATGCTTTTTGATCACACCAGTTCTGTAGTCTTCACAAGCAGCATTAGCAACGATACCATACTGAGTACGACCGTCCATTGTTTGAGCATAGATATAGAATTTAGCTTCAGTATCTTGCTTCAACCAACCTTTTTCTTGCCATAGTTTGAAATTAGAAACCGATTTTTCATAAACTTCTTCAGAGTGAACATCTGTTCCGGCAGGACAGTCAATCTCTGCACGAGTGATGTGAAGCAAAGAACATTCTTTACCTTCTGCCATCTGAGCAGCCTCTTCCGAGTTCATTACGTCATATGGTAAACATGCTAAATCCTTAGCGATATCTTTTGTTGGGCGTAGGCCTCTAAATGGTTTTACAATAGCCATGATTTGGTATTTTGTATGTTTGTTATTCTGTTATCAGTACTCAAAAAACGAAAAATAGACATCTAGTCTTATTTATTCACTCTAAATGTTTCATCTCCTTTTTCAATATAATTCACAATCTGATTGGCACCGGCAATACCAGCGTTAATATTAGCTTCAGCAGTTTGTGCTCCCATTTTCTTAGGAGTAAAGAAAAAGCGACCTTCGTATTTAGCAGCAAATTCGTCTTTACAGTCAGGTGCGATGTCAGAGATGTAAGCAAAATCCTTACGATCTTCCATAAGTTTCAACATTCCTTCTTCATCAATTACTTCTTTACGAGCTGTGTTAACAAGAATACCACCCTCAGGCATCAAGTTCAACAAATCGTAATTAATTGATTTCTTAGTCTTGTCGTTGGCAGGAATATGCAATGATACATAGTGACAAGTGCTGTATAGCTCTTCCACTGTATCTACTGCCTTAACTCCATCAGCTTCGATAGCTTCTTTGGCAACAAAAGGATCGAATGCATAAACAGTCATTCCGAAACCTTTAGCAATATTGGCAACATGTTTACCCACGTTACCATAAGCATGAATACCGATATTTTTACCTCTTAATTCAACACCAGCTTGTCCGTTGTAACCTTTACGAGCAAGGAAAACCATCATTCCTAATGCTAACTCAGCTACAGCATTTGAGTTCTGACCAGGTGTATTCATGGCCACAATACCTTTTTCAGTACAAGCTTCAAGATCGATATTATCGTATCCTGCACCTGCACGAACAATTACTTTTAGGTTTTTTGCTGCTTCAATCACCTCGCGGGTGGCTTTATCAGAACGAATAATCATTCCATCAACATCAGCAACAGCTGCTATTAACTCAGCCTTATCTGTGTATGACTCTAGCAAAACTAGTTCATATCCTGCACCTTCAACTACTTCGCGGATTGCGTTTACAGCAGCAGGAGCAAAAGGTTTATCGGTTGCAATTAAAACTTTAGTCATTTTATTATTTTAAAACGTTCAAAAATAAAATGTCATTGCCAGCCAAATCGAAGTTATCCTTATCGGATCCCTTTAGTCGTTCCTCATGCTTTAATGACTCAAAATAAAGATTTGAGTATGTTGCCATACTCAAATCCATATAATCAGGGAATTACTTTACATGCATTGTTTCGAATTCTTTCATGCAATCAACCAAGGCTTGTACACTTGATTTAGGCAAGGCATTATATGTCGACGCACGGAAACCTCCAACTGAACGGTGTCCTTTAATACCAGACATTCCTTTAGCAGTTGCGAATTCGTAAAATTCTTTTTCTAATTCTTTGTACTCATCAGTCATTACGAAACAAATGTTCATCAATGAACGATCTTCTTCGTTGATAACTGTACCCTTGAACATTGGGTTGCGATCAATCTCGTTGTAAAGAACAGCAGCTTTTTCTTCATTCATTTTCTGCATTGCAGCAACACCACCTTGTTCTTTAATCCATCTTAAAGTCTCAAGAGCTGCAAATACAGGAACTACTGGAGGTGTATTAAACATTGACTCCCCATCGATATGAGTTTGGTAGTTCAACATTGTAGGAATAGCACGATCCACTTTTCCTAGTAATTCGTCTTTAACGATTACAAAAGTCACACCAGCTGGTGCTAAATTCTTTTGAGCTCCACCATAAATTAATGCATACTTCGATACATCAACAGGACGAGAGAAGATATCAGAAGACATATCAGCAACTAGAGGCACATTCACGTCCATGTCGTGCTTGATCTCAGTACCATAAATGGTGTTATTCGTTGTGATATGGAAATAATCTGCATCAGCAGGAATTTCATATCCTTTAGGAATGTAATTGTAAAGAGTGTCTTTAGAAGACGCAACTTCAACAACTTCACCAAACAACTTAGCTTCTTTCATTGCTTTGTTAGCCCATGTACCTGTATTTAGGTAAGCTGATTTTTTTGCCATCAAGTTGTATGGCACCATGCAGAACTGAGTAGAAGCTCCACCACCAACAAATATTACTGAATAACCTGCTGGGATATCCAACAATTCTTTGAATAAAGCGATTGCTTCGTCCATTACGGCAACAAATTCTTTGCTACGGTGAGATACTTCCATTAAAGAAAGACTAGTTCCGGCAAAATTCTTAATAGCTGCAGCAGTATTTTCTACTGTTGAGTCTGGAAGGATTGAGGGTCCTGCAGAAAAATTATGTACTTTCATTTTCAATATTTTTTTAAAAGTGAACTTTTGCATATTCATGGGCAAATTTGCAAATAAAAATGAAGAATTGAACGGTTATAATTCATTTTTTATATGTTTTTAAACAAAAAATAACAAAGCTCTCTGACTTGACATATACATTTGACTATCTATTAGTTAAAGCAATTAAAACAGTTCTCCCGAAATCGTTTTCAGATAGAAGCCCCAAGTCAACAAAAAAAAAGCAGGTTTGCGATACTTCACAAGCCTGCTTTTAGAATATGATTGCAGATTAAAATTGCTCAAGTCGAGCTCAATCTGTAATTTAAATTTGCTTAGTTTTTGTAAAAAGGAATTTTTACAATTTTCGCCTTAAGTGCTTTATTTCTGACACGGATATAAATCTCTGTATCTAATTTCTGAAATCCGGATTTCACATAGCCCATACCTATAGACTTACCTAAAGCAGGAGCACTGGTACCTGAAGTTACTTCTCCAATTTCGTTACCATCGGCATCTTCTATTATATAACCATGACGAGGAATACCACGATCAATCATTTCGAACCCTTTTAGGTAACGTGAAGGTTTATCAGCCTTTTGTTTTTCAAAAAGTTCTCTGTCGATAAAATCATTACCATCAACAAACTTGGTAATCCATCCTAAACCTGCTTCAATTGGAGAATGCTCATCATCAATATCATTACCGTATAAACAGAATCCAACTTCAAGACGAAGCGTATCACGAGCCGCCAAACCAATTGGCTGAAGACCAAATTCTTTACCAGCTTCAAGTACGGCATTCCATAATTTCTCGCCATCTTCGTTAGCCACATAAATCTCGCATCCGCCAGAACCAGTATAACCTGTTGTTGAGAAAATTACATTCTCAATACCAGCCATATTCACTTTCTTAAAAGTATAGTATTCCATATCTTCAACAGGAACATCAACAAGTTTTTGCATCGCTTTAAGAGCTAAAGGACCTTGAACTGCCAATTGACAAATTTCATCAGAAGCGTTATAAAGATCTTTTCCAACTTCCAAGCCCATCTCTTCAGCATTTTGGCAACACCATGCCCAATCTTTCTCAATATTAGCTGCATTTACAACCAATAAATAAGTTTCAGAATCGATACGATAAACCAACAAATCATCAACAATACCACCTTTTCCGTTAGGGAAACATGAGTACTGAATCTTTCCGTCTGTTAAAGCAGCCACATCATTAGTGGTCAATCTCTGAACAAAGCTAAAAGCCTTAGGTCCTTTTACCCAAAACTCACCCATGTGAGACACATCAAATACACCTAATTTCTCACGAACACACATGTGCTCATCCTTAATACCAGTGTATTCAATAGGCATGTTATAACCAGCAAATTCAGCCATCTTAGCGCCTAATTCTTCATGAAAACTAGTGAATGCAGTTCTTTTCATCTGTTTGTTGTTTGAATTTTAAGATTGTCATGATTTTCTCAAAGATCAAGAAAACACAACAATTCCTATTTAAGTATTGTTATTTAACTCTCTCAAATACAAAGAATACAACTCATCGTTTAACCCTTGTAAATGCACTTATCGAATTTTCATTCTATTTTGTTTTGCAAATGTAAAAGAATACAAATTCTAGGCAAAAAAATACCGATTAAACTTCAAAATATCCTTTGTATTATAAAGCATATTTTTTTATTAATCGGTTGTATTCAACACAAGCAGATTACGACCTCTTGTATAAACTGTAATTGCTTATTATCTTTCTTCTTATATCATTCTCAAAACTCACAATAAAAGCCTTATCAACTCTTGATCTGTCTTTTAAATAAATAGCATCCTCTATACGTTCAAAATTACCGATTGTATAACGATACCACTCGCCATCATAAGACGATTCGATAGTCTCTTTTCCTTGATACAATTTTCTCAATTCAGCATCTTTCATTGCTATTTTCGAAGCTGCAATCTGTATCTTATACGAAATCAAAATCGGCGTAACTTTCTCAATAATGGGAATTGGTACAGGAATTACTTCAGGCAGAATTTCAACACGATCTACAGGTAGAATAGCACCAATCGGTTCAATGGAATCAATTGGTTCTGCAACTTCTTCTTCAATCACCTTGTCTACAACCAACTTTTTTGAATAAATATCAAATTTACCATTCTCTCCCCTATTGGAATCAAATAAAAATGAGCCCCCATCGTATGGAAAAAAATGGCGATCGTCATAAGGTGAATTTATTGGCATTCCCATATTCTTAGCCTCCATCCAATTTCCATTTTCATCTTTTTCCGATCTAAAAATATCGTAACCACCTATCGTGTTTCGCCCCTTTGAGCTAAAGTAAATCACAGAGCCGTTCTCCGATAAAAAAACATCACTTTCATCAAATTCAGAATTGATCTGCTCGCCTAATTTTACAGGCTTACTCCATTTTCCGTCATCATCCTTTCTACAATAAAATATATCATTCTGGCCCCCATCTCTATCACTCACAAACACAAGCTCATTGCCATCTGCTGTCATAGATGCCGAAGACTCATTTGATTTTTTCTCGTTTACAAAAAATGCATCCATTTCCTTGGTCCAGAACTTTTCATCTTTTTGCATGAAAATCAAATCACCAAAGCCCTTATCCTTATCGTAAAACAAATATTGATTGTCGTCAATTTTTGCAACCAACAGTGGTAAATCATTCGATTTTTTCTCATCATTCAACACACTAAAATTCGACCATTCTCCATTGATTAAAGCAACACTAAATCCTCTTAAAAATGAACTTTTCACATCTTTTTTCTTATCACCAACAATGGTTCTGTCTGAATTGAAAAAAAGTTTCACACCATCCTTAATTGCAAGAATATCATTGGCATCGGAATTGATGGGTGAAGGCATTTCTTCAACATTAAAACTCAAAGGCTGTTGAGCAAGAACTTGTCCATTTTTACACTCGTCAATATATCTGGAGACTGTTTTTAGTTTTACTCTATTCCGTTTGACACCTTCGTGCTGAAGAATCTCAACATAAACTTTATAATTCAAAATAGCATTCGTAAAATCCTGTGCATACTGGCACGCCTGTCCCAAAAACAAATACAAATCCGTATTTAAATTTGGTTTCAAAACTTTTGTTTTTTCAAAATAAGGTTTGGCTAAGTCCTTTTTTCCATACATTAAATAACATAAGCCAATATTATAATTCAATTCGGGGTTTGAATTATTAAATTCATTGCACTCCAGTAGCAGACTTAAACATTCCAAAGAAGACGATTCTCCCTTATTAAATAACTTTTTTGCTTTACTGATATTTCTTAAAAATTTCTTCCCCTCAATATTATTTCCAACAAATTCATCATGATCAACACGGATAAAGTCCTGACCATAAAGATTTATGCTTAAAAAAAAGAGAAGAAACAAAAGGATTCTAAACAATGGCATAGATTTTATCTTTAGTTAAATAAACTTCAACTAAATTAAGAAAATTAAAGTATAATACGTGAGCCACATATGTTTTTTTTAATAGGCATAATCAATTCCGGAAAGCGCAAATTTGAACACAAATTTAATTTAAAACCAGAATTGGCGTGCTTCCCAAATAAAATACAATAGCTTAATTGAAAATAAATTATTAATATTGTATATAAGTAAAGCTTAAAGACCCGTTCTTAGTTATTCATGATCTTCCTGATTGATTCATAATCAAATTTTGAATAATCTCCCGCTTTATTTATCTTGATAAAGAATAAACATTCAAAGTATAAGGATTTAAGTCTAATTATTCAATTTAAAAATACAAAATGGACTCTAGCACTCAAATCATCGATTTAGCATACTTAAAAGAAATGTCAGGCAATAATAAAGATATCATGGTTGAAATGGTTGAAATCTTTATTGAACAATATCCCGAATTCACAGAAGGTATTTCCAATTACTTTGAAAATAAACAATGGACTCAGTTAGGTGCAATTACTCATAAAGCCAAATCTTCATTTAGAATAATGGGGATGAGCGAACTTGGTGATTGCCTAGAAAAAATCGAACACTATTCAAAAGGTAATCAAAAAGTTATACTTCAAAATATAATCAAAAACAATCATAAGCTCGATGATGAGGATTTAAAAGTATGGAACAATATTCAATACGAAGATATCAATGATATTAATCTAGAATATATTCCCGAACTTATTCACTATTTCCTTACCCAAAGTCCAAAAGCAATAACAGAATTAGAAAAAGCTTTACGGGAGCTTTAAAATGGCAAAACATTCACCACACATATTAGTCGTTGACAGTAATACTGCAACACTTAAGTATATTGAATTTACCCTCACTGGTATTGGGTATAAATCGACTTTGGCAAGAAATGGACTGGAGGCTATTGAAAAGACGAAGAATCAACATTTTGACCTAATCATTTCTGACCTTTATTTACCTTTAATGAGCGGAAATGACCTTGTGAGACAAATTCGCCAAACACCGGAATACAAACTCACGCCTTTCATTTTCCTTTCGGATAATAAAGAAGAAGAAACCTGGATTCAAAACTTAAATGATGGTGCTGATGATTTTATTACCAAGCCATTTAAACAGGAAGTTTTTATCTCAAAAATAAAAGCCCATATCAAGAAAACACGACTCAGAAAGGAAATCATTGATTATTCCAGAAAAAACAACCTCAATTTCGACAAAGGAAATATTATCTATTGCACTCCCAAGGATAACAAATTTAAATTATCACTACAATACATTAAAACACCTGTTAAGATCATTCAATCTGATAAAGATTTATTTTCCTACCTAAAAAAAGAAAATGTTTGGCGAATTATAATTGATGACAATGCCACCTGGGCCATTTCAATTTTAGATAAAATTAGCAAAACAACAGAACAGCTTATTCCCATAGATATCTTAATTTCTGACTCAAAAGACACTGACAAAATCAATTACCTGCTAACCAATCATATTGACTCTTTTTTGTATAAACAGCTTGACGAACGATTGATTATACATCAAATAAACTCATCGGTTCAGCAAGAATTGAATTTAAAAAATAAATATTTCAATGCTCTTAATACGGCAGCTAAACAATCGCCTGTTCGTTTCGAGAACCAATACAATGAGGATATTCAAGATTTCAACATTCAGGTGATTCATCAGGCATATAACAAATTGGCTGGTGGTGACTTCTATGAAACTTACGATGTTGACAATCAAAAGAAAATTATTGTAATTGGGGATGTCATGGGAAAAAAATGGAATGCCTGGTTTTTTGTACCTGCCTACATTGCCTATATACGAAGCACAATTAACTTTTTTATGAATCGTGAGGAATTCGATTTTATAAAATCGCCAGGCAAATTCCTCGAAATAATCAATCAGTCTATTTTTAAAGATCTAAAAATCAGTGAAGTTTTCACAACACTAAGCATCATCTCGGTGTGTTCACAAACATCGCAGATTAGCATTGCTTCGGCAGGTGCACTTCAACCCGTTTTTTACAATGCCAAAGAAAACAAACTGGCTCAGCTCAATATTGTTGGAACCTTGCTGGGTGTTATTCCCGATGCCCACTACCTCAGCTTAATACAGGATTTCAATCAGGGCGACAAACTCTTACTCTATACAGATGGCTACATAGAGGCTGTAAATGACAGAACAGGAAATATGATTGGAGATGATGTTTTCCTTGATAGTATCAGGCATGTAATAAGTAAAAACAGTATTCTGCTTACTGATATCGAAACGCAATTGATACACACACTAAACATTTCCAAGTTTGATGATGACAGAACCCTCTTTCTTGTGCAAAAAAATTAAGCATTAACTTTCTTCATTCGCTTTTAATTTTGTTCATTTGTCAAAAAATAAAAAATCATGACTCCAAACGAAATTATTGGCTGGATGGGCAGCATCCTTTTTGCGATTTGCGGATTGCCTCAGGTTATACACACCTATAAAACACAAAAAGTAGATGATCTAAACGAACTCTTTATATGGCTTTGGTTTTTAGGCGAAGTATTTACATTCTGGTATATCATTATTGATGATATAGCGAACGAAGTCTATCACATACCTTTATACTTCAACTACTTATTCAACTTAATCATGGTGTTTTATCTGATCTTCGCTAAATATCGCTACAACAGCACACCAACATCGCTAGCCGTATTAAAACGAAGAATAATCAAATAATATCTTTTCAAACCTCTTAATTTAAACACTGTGAAGATCGTCATTATCGATAATTTCGACTCATTTACTTATAATCTGGCACACTGTGTGGAGCAATATTCAGATCAGGTTATTGTTATGCGAAACAATGAAGTGGATTGGAAAGCAATTGACGATTGTGATAAGATTATATTCTCACCAGGTCCTGGCTTGCCCGAGGATGTAAAAGTCATGGGAGAAATTCTCGACCGATATAAAAAGATTAAACCAATTTTAGGGGTTTGTTTGGGGATGCAATATATTGGAATTTACTTTGGTGGAGAGATATACAATATCGATAAAATTATTCATGGTATTCCAAAACCAACCTTCGTAACAGACGAACAGGAATGCTTATTTCAGAATATCTCTACAACATTCCAATCAGGTCGGTATCATTCATGGGCATTAAAAAGAGAGAAACTCCCCTCCTGCCTTAAAATTACTGCCACTGATAATGACAATCTCATAATGGCAATTCGCCACCAAGAACTCAATATTTGTGGCGTTCAATTTCATCCCGAATCAATTATAACAGAACAGGGTTCTAAAATGTTAGAAAACTGGATTGCATCGTAAGAAAAACTGATTTACCTAAACCAAAATACTTGAGATTGGGCTAATAGTCTTGCCAAACCTTTTTCTTCTCATATTTCAAATCCTGAAGCACTGAAGATTTTACATTAATCCTAAAATTGTAGGACTGATAGGTTCCAAATGGAATTGTATTAAAAGTCATCTGCCAGCAGTGCAAATCTCGGGTTAAAGAGAACTGAGTGGCTGTAATCGCCTTATTGGCAAAATCATAACCTGTAGAGAAGTTGATTTTCCATTTTGGCGTCAAGCTAAAATCACCTCGCAGACCAACATTCTGGGTCACATTACTTTTTACAGTTGGCTTAGAATAAGTCCATCCATAATCCAATGAAAATGACCAGGGCACATCAAACTGTACATACTTCATTTGATCCGTTTTTTTCTGCTCCCCTTTATTCTCCTCGTTGCTATCTTCTTTAAAATCGCTTGAAGACAACCTAAAGCCAACGTCAATTGAGGCATTAGTTAAACGCGGACCAAATTTATCGATCTTAATGTTATCGGCATTTAAGGCGTAAGGATCTACTGTCGAATTAAAACTCAGGTCAAGTTTATTGTTTAATATCTTGGTACGACCAGTCATTCTAATATTCGACCAGTTTAAAGAATCTGCAAACATATTATAGCTCGTCGAAAATTTAAGACTCTCCAAAAGTTTCACTTTTTTGAAATCCTCATTTCCCGTTGTATCATTTGCAGTTCTAACCTTTGCTTCAATATTATTATCCAAACTCAAATTAATACTTCCCGATTCCTTAGCTCCGGTAGGTGTTCCATACAAACTTCCATCAAAAATTGAATATTCAATATCTTTACCATCTTTTTTATAAGTTCTGTAATACTTGTCCCGATCAACACCAATTTCCGGAGTATAACTCACACTAATCGATGGCGTCATCACGTGACGAATGGCCTCAATTTTTGAAGTCTTTTTAAAAGTATACATCCCGTATATCTTCGGACTTAATGATAATGATGCCGAGGTAGAATAATTGTGTGCATACTGAAAGCCCTGAATTGTATCATCTACAGTCTTATTCAAATCCTCATCCCAATGTCTTCTAATTGAACGGGAATACAAAACCCCTTGATAGTTAAGTGTTGGCGATAAGGTTAAGTCTCGAGCCAGCTTAAAATTCGTCGTAACCGGAATACTATGCTGATATCCATTTTTCCAATCTTTTGTAAGAGACGAAGACATCAATTTATTTTCTTTGATATTCACCCGGTTCTCCATTTTCGAGGTATAACTCACACCAATTTTATCGTACCACTTCAAATCAGAACTCTTACCTTTACTTCTGAAAGGATAAATTTGAGTCATATTAAGTGATAAACTTGGTAAGGTTAAGGCTATAGTTGTATCCCGGCTATTCTGAGAGTGGCGCAAAGATCCATTCAGACTAAAAGGACTACCCGGCCACTTTTTACTGTAGGAAATACTCGATTGTTTCTGATTATTTACAATCTTATTAATATTAGTCGAGTTATTTCTGTCATTCTCTGAAGTAGAAAAATTTACCGAAGCTGAAAATGTACGATAAGGATTTGCTTTCGCATCTTGAGTATGTGTCCACCGAACAGCAAAATCCTTCACCTCTGAGTAATCATCCAAGCCTTTGTCACCATATTTATTTCGATGATATTCGGTTGCTAAATTACCACTGTACTTGTAGCGTTTTTTATATTTCGACTCTAAATATCCTCCCCATGAACCATTTGAGAAAATATCTCCGCGCATTGCCAAATCCACATAATCATTAATCGCCCAGTAATAACCTCCACCACGCAAATTGAACCCTCGTCGTTGTTCCTCGCCATAACTTGGCAACAAAATACCTGATGAATACTTACTGCTAAAAGGGAAAAATCCAAAAGGAAGTCCGATAGGCAAAGGCACATCTTCCAAAACAATATGCAATGGACCGGACACAATTTTATCATCCTTAATCATTTTAGCCTTTGTCATTCGCACATAAAAGTGAGGATGTGGGTGATCGCAGGTTGTGTATTTTCCATTTTTTAAGAAAAAGGTATTCTCATCCATTCTTTTGGTCAATTCGCTATGAACATAGCCACTTTCCTGCTCAGTAACAACCTCTGTCACCAACCCTTTTCCTGTTTCGAAATTATATTTTAACTCTTTACAAGTAAATTCTTCGGCCCCGTCTTTAAACTCAGGTATATGTATAAATTTATCGGTACTGTCTTTTATACCATATGCGAATGCTTCTTTTTTTGCGATATCAAGCTCGATATAATAAGCACGTAACTCTGTAGCACCATATTTTACAAAAGCATTATTGGTAAGATATACCTTCTGTCCTGTAAGCGAAAAGGTGACACTGTCATCAGCATTGTATTCGATAGCCGTCTCAAGAAATGGTTTTTTCTTTTTTGCAGTTGAATCAGCAGATAGTGAATCAGTCTCAACAGCCTTCTTCTTATCTAACTTTAAGTTTAAAGAATCAACTTGCTGTAAAAGTTCTGCATACCAATTTACATCCTCAGAAATGTCTGAAGAAGACTCCCATTCAGGATTATCATTATTGGTTAAAATTAAACCCGCAAATATATTTAACGGAATTAAACTAAGAATGAAAAGTATAAAAAGCCTCTGTTGTAATTTCAATTGCAATTTTTATCTGTTATTTTTGTACAAGAATGAGATCGACTAATAAACTTAAAAATCAGATGTAGTACACTAAGCTTTAAGCCTGTAGAACTCTTTCATATTCAAATTTGATCATTATCAATCTCAAATAGAAAGGTCTCAGGTCGCCAAAATTACAAATAAAACTACTATATTCCCTAATCAAAACACTGTTCAGAATCATTTTTTAAGTTCTTTTATAAAGATTTCAAATCTGAATGTTTTTTCAAATAAAATTTCATAAAATATAATGAATAGAGTATCAGTTTTTTTAATGGTTTTAGTTCTTTGTACGAACAGTTTTTTTAGTAAGGGACAAAATTCCGAATATAAAATTAATACAATCGTCATTGATGCTGGACACGGAGGTAAAGATCCTGGTGCTATTGGGAAACATAGCTACGAAAAAAACATTGTTCTAAGTATTGCTCTGAAAACCGGAAACTATATCAAAGAAAACTTTCCGGATATCAAAGTTGTTTATACCCGGGATACCGACGTCTTTATCCCGCTACAAGAACGCCCTGAGATTGCCAATAGATGCAAGGCTGATCTTTTCATTTCTATTCATGCCAACAGCCTCAAGAACAACACACGAACCTATGGGACTGAGACTTTTATTTTGGGGCTTCACAAATCAGAAGATAACCTGGCTGTGGCGATGAAAGAAAACTCTGTGATGCTCTACGAAGACGACTACAGTAATAAATACGAGGGATTCAACCCTAAGGACCCGGCTTCATACATCATCTTTAACCTGATGCATAGCCTGCATATTGATAATAGTACATCGATGGCTCAACATACCGAATATCAATTCAAAAGCAGAGTTGGAAGGCAATCGAGAGGAGTAAAAGCGGCTGAGTTGTGGGTTCTAAGAAAAGCCAGCATGCCTTCGGTATTAATCGAAGTTGGTTTTATTTCAAATCCTAAAGAAGAGAAATTTTTATTATCCGAAAAAGGACAAGACTATATGGCTTCGGGAATTTTCAGAGCCTTTAGATCTTATAAGGAAGAAATTGAAAGACACAGCTCAAGAACTCTTGTAATCAAAAAAACAGAAGTCGCAGATACCAATTCAGATGAAGTATGCTTCTGTATCCAGGTGAAATCATCATCAAAAAGAATCCCGCTGAACTCTAAAGTATTTGAAGGTTTAGGAACTATTGAAGAACATTTAATTAATGGGGTTTATAAATATTCAGTTGGACATTCAACCAATCTAAAAACAGTTATCAACAAAAAAAGAGAAATCAAGAGACGTGTTTCAGATTGTTTTATAGTCGCTTACTACAAAGGAAATCCTATTTCCATCAAAGAAGCCAAAAACATTCAAAAATCATAATAAATATTCTATACCTTTGATTAAAGAAAAACAGAGAAATAACACAATAATACTTAAATGAAAATATCAAAAGAAGCTACTATTGGATTATTGGTTGTAGTTGCCGTTACAATTTTTATTTGGGGAATTAATTTCCTTAAAGGAAACAGCATTTTCTCAACAGAGCAAGTGTTTTACGCAAAGTATCAAAGAGTTGATGGGCTTAAAAAATCCAGTCCGGTAACTCTAAAAGGCTTTAAAATTGGTCAAATTAAGTCAATCAATTTTAACGAGTCAAATATTAATGATCTTATTGTATCATTTTCAGTTGGTAATGAATTCCACCTTCCCAAAAATACAACAGTTCGTATCGTGAGTTCGGATATTATGGGAACCAAAGAAATTCAAATCAACCCTGGCGACTCAAAAGAGATATTGCAAGCTGGCGATACCATTAGCGGTAGCATTGAGGGCGATCTTAAAGAACAGGTTAGCATGCAAATGCTACCTCTGAAAAATAAAGCTGAACGCTTGATGTCAAGTGTCGATTCTGTATTGACAGTAATCCAATATATTTTTAACGCTGATGCCCGTGATAATATTTCGCAAAGCCTTTCAAATATTAAGAATGCAATAGACAATTTAGAGAATACATCCGGGAATCTTGACACCTTGGTTAGCGGACAACGATCTCATATGGAAAAAATATTGTCTAATGTTGAATCAATAACAAGCAATCTGGATTCCAATGGAGAAAACATCAGTA
The DNA here is from genome assembly GCF_004122035.1 of Ancylomarina salipaludis. Classification (GTDB taxonomy): domain Bacteria; phylum Bacteroidota; class Bacteroidia; order Bacteroidales; family Marinifilaceae; genus Ancylomarina; species Ancylomarina salipaludis. The sequence goes on along the minus strand of NZ_SAXA01000011.1, from coordinate 139,356 downwards.
AAATCCTGAACAACTTCTCCAGTATATCTGACTCCTTAAAACAGGCTGAAATTACGTCAACTGTGAACAACGCCAATGCCGCTTTGGCTCAGCTAAACGAAATTTTCCAGCAAATAAATTCAGGCAAAGGCAGCATGGGAGCCTTTCTCAAAAATGACAGTCTTTATTTTCATATGGAATCTGCTTCGAAACACTTAGATGAATTATTAATCGATCTTAAAGATCACCCCAAAAGATATGTTCATCTTTCAGTGTTTGGACGAAAGGATAAGCGTAAGAAATAAGAACATAAATACATACAAATAAGCCAGGCTAAAACCTGGCTTATTTTTTAGTTCAAAATCAGATCATTCAGACCCTCATAAGACGTGTTTACATTTCGATGAGCATCTGAGAAACGTAAAATTCTTTTAATCAAACTAGTTGGCGCTTCAATCAATAAATCATCGATATATTTGATTAAATCTCCCGATCCCATCAAGTCATCTATCGAGATGCTTTCAAGTTCAGACAGAAAATCATCATGACTCATTGTTGATGACCAACCTACAAGTGTAAAAATTGAATTCATTCGCATTTTTAATTGGTTTATACCTCTCTAACGCGAATATTTACATTTTAGTATATCAAAGCATTTAGGGCACTACGAAATCAGTAAACTAAGCTGTTTCTCTTCAATCATTTTCCTCAAATTAATCAAAGCATAACGCATACGCCCCAATGCCGTATTGATACTAACATCCGTATCATCAGCAATCTCTTTAAAACTCAAGCCCTTATAATGACGCAGAACAATCACCTCTTTCTGATCCGATGGAAGGCGATCCACCAATTCTTTCACCTCGTAATGCACCTGAGACCGAATCATGATATCCTCACAATTGTCGTCACTAAATTTTTCTGAATTAAAAAGATCCAATTCAAAATCATCATTCGAATAAACCTTATTCATTTTCTCCTGCCTGTAATGATCGATAATCAAATTATGGGCAATCCGAAAAACCCAAGCCAAAAACTTACCGTTGTCGCGATATTTTCCTGCACGTAAAGATTGAATGACTTTAATAAATACATCCTGGAAGATGTCTTCAGTCAGATCCTTATTTTTTACAATTAAATAAATGTAGGTGTACACCCTATCTTTGTGGCGAGTTATAAGCATTTCTATCCCAGACTGGTCCCCGGAAATAAATCGCTCAATATAATATTGATCGCTTTTTAAATCAAACTTCTCCAATTTCACATTTTATATTTTAAGTAATACTGTGTAGAGATTGATCTATAAGCGAAGTAGGTTTTAGTGTGTCAATTATTATATCATCTGCAAGATTATAAATATTAAAGAGTTTTGCAAATCGTAAGAACTTAAATAAATTTGTAAGATTTTATATTTCGCTCAGAATTTCACGGAACAAACATGATTCATCAAGATAAATTCATCACTATAAAGGGAGCAAGAGTCCATAACCTTAAAAATATCGACTTAAAAATTCCTCGCAATAAATTTATTGTGATCACAGGCCTTTCCGGATCAGGAAAATCGTCCTTGGCTTTCGACACGCTCTATGCTGAAGGGCAGCGTCGATATGTTGAGAGTTTATCAGCCTATGCCCGTCAATTCCTTGGGCGAATTAATAAACCCGAAGTCGATTTCATTAAAGGGATTCCACCAGCTATTGCCATCGAGCAGAAAGTTAATACACGAAATCCGCGTTCAACCGTCGGAACGTCTACTGAAATATACGACTATCTGAAACTCTTATTTGCAAGAGTGGGAAAAACCTACTCCCCTGTTTCAAATAGTTTAGTAAAAAGACACAGTATTACTGATGTGGTTAATTTTACTCTTGAACAAGAACCCGATGCAACTGTCATGATTATGGCTGAGCTACATCCCAATGCCGAACGGACGAGACAAGAACAGCTGGAAATCCTGTCTAAACAAGGGTTTTCGAGAATTGAAATTGACGGCAAGGCCCATAAGATATTTGATATTTTAGAAGATCAGGCATTATTATCCCGAGAAGGGGATATTCATATCATTATTGACCGACTTCGTGTTGATAAGGAAGAAGACACCCGAAATCGACTGGCTGATTCCATACAAACAGCCTTTTACGAAGGTAAAGGGGAATGTTTAATTTCAATTACCGATTCCCAAACCACAAATTACCATAATTTCTCAAACCGTTTTGAAGCGGATGGTATAACATTTGAAGATCCGCATACACATACTTTTAGTTTTAATAACCCCATTGGCGCCTGTCCTAAATGCGAGGGCTTTGGTAAAGTCATTGGCATAGATGAAGACTTGGTGATTCCCAATAAAACATTGAGCATTTACGAAGATGCTGTAGTCTGTTGGAAGGGTGATAAAATGAAAAAGTGGAAAGATGAGTTGGTATTTGCTGCCGATAAATTTGATTTCCCAATTCACAAACCCTTTTTTGAACTTAGCGAAGAACAAAAACAGTTGCTTTGGACCGGGAATAAATATTTCAAAGGGCTGCATGCTTTCTTTACCTATGTCGAATCCAAACAATATAAGATTCAATATCGAGTAATGTTATCGCGTTACCGTGGCAAGACAACATGTCCGGATTGCCGTGGAACCCGATTAAAAAAAGAAGCCGGCTACATTAAAATTACAGGTAAGAATATTCAGGATTTAGTTTTGATGCCAATTTCAGAACTCAATGAATTCTTCAGCAATATCAAATTAGAAGGAAGCGATGAAAAAATTGCCAAACGTATTTTAATTGAAATACAAAATCGTTTACAGTTCCTCGCTGATGTTGGACTAGGTTACCTCACTTTAAACAGACTTTCAAGCAGTTTATCCGGTGGTGAATCACAGCGAATAAATCTTGCAACTTCACTTGGCAGTAGTTTGGTTGGTTCGCTTTATATATTGGATGAACCCAGTATTGGTCTTCACTCAAAAGACACCGAGCTTTTAATTAAAGTCCTTCGCCAGTTACGCGATTTAGGAAACACGGTTGTCGTGGTTGAACACGACGAAGATATCATTATGGCTGCTGATCAGGTTATTGACATTGGGCCATATGCAGGACGATTGGGTGGTGAACTGGTTTTTCAAGGTAATTTAGACGAACTTAAAAAGTCGGATATTAGCTTAACGTCTCAGTATATTTCAAAAACACGATGCATTCCAACTCCCAGCTCCAGGAGAAAATGGAACAACTATATTGAAATTTTAGGTGCTCGCGAAAACAACCTAAAATCACTGGACATTAAATTTCCTCTGAACACCATGACAGTAGTAACGGGTGTCAGTGGTTCGGGGAAATCATCCCTCATCAAAACCATCTTATACCCTGCCCTAAAGAAACATTACGGTGGTTACTCAGATAAAAGTGGACACTTTGATGCATTAAAAGGAGATTTACATATGATTAACAATGTGGAATTTGTTGACCAAAATCCCATTGGAAAATCATCGCGTTCCAATCCGGTAACTTACCTGAAGGCCTACGATGAGATCCGAAAATTATATGCAGATCAACAAGCATCAAAATATGGCGGGTTTAAATCTGCACATTTCTCATTCAATATCGATGGTGGGCGATGTGATGAATGTCAGGGCGAAGGAATCATCAAGGTGGAAATGCAATTTATGGCTGACGTCTATTTGCAATGCGAGAGCTGTAAAGGTCGTCGATTTAAAGATGATATTCTTGATGTCAGATATCGTGAGAAAAACATTCATGATATTCTTGAGATGACCGTGAATGAAGCCACTGAATTCTTTATGGAATCAACTGGTAAAACGGAGAAAAAAATTGCTCAACGTTTAAAACCATTGGTTGATGTTGGTTTGGGTTACGTAAAACTTGGCCAAGCATCAAGTACATTGAGTGGTGGGGAAAGTCAAAGAGTCAAACTCGCTTCATTTTTGGCAAAAGAAAAAGTGGAGCCTTGTCTGTTTATCTTTGACGAACCTACAACCGGACTCCATTTCCATGATATCAATAAACTAATGGATGCCTTCAATGCGCTAATTGCCAGAGGCCATAGTCTGATTGTGATTGAGCACAATATGGAGGTGATTAAATGCGCTGACTGGATTATTGATTTAGGTCCGGACGGAGGAAATAAAGGTGGGAACCTTTGTTTCGAAGGCTTACCCGAAGATATAATCAACCAATCAGATTCTTTTACAGGAGAGTATTTGAAAGAAAAATTATAAAAATATGACACTCATTCACTAAGACTATCTAATTATCTTTATGATGGGACATACAATTTCAACACAGTAAATAAAAAGATTACAATATGATAGATTTAAACTCAACAGATAACAAACTTGTTATAGAAAATATAGAAAAATTACGAGCCAAAGGAAGCATTAACGATCTTCCTGCAATTCTGGATTATCTGGTTTCACCAGCAAATATTGAAATAGAAAAAGCCCTGTATGCTTTTATTTTTGACATCAAAGATCCCAAAGCCGTCGAACCAATTATTGCGGCTATACAGAGTCCTAAATATCAAGCTATTCAAAAAAAATTAATTGAATTTTGCTGGCAATCAAGTTTAAAATTTGCTAATCACCTTGGTCTTTTTGTCGATTTGCTGATAAAAGGCAATTTCGAGATTGCATTTGAAGCATTCACTGTAATTGAAAACATGGAAGAAAGCCTTGATTCTCAAACCAAGGAAACCGAGATGAAAAAATTAAAAAATGCAATCTCTACAGTTAGTGAAGATCGCAAAGGCTTGCTACATGAAGCTTTCCATCTTATTGAACAAGCTGAAGAATAACACTCATTTACATGTAACTAAATCGGCCAACTCAATATAAGAAAGGCTTTATTACTTTTAAAAGTAATAAAGCCTTTCTTCGTTTCACAACACAACCTCAAAATGCAAACACGTAGCATTCAGTCCAATATAAATATTTTAATAAAAATCTGTATATTTTATTGTTTTCTGATAGGGTATTATCCTGATTATGCATCTTAGTAGTAGAAAGACAGAAAGATCAGGCCAATCCTTCTCAATAATCATAGTCTAATAGTCTTAAACTTTTAAAATATACGATCATGAAAACAAATTTCAGAAAACAGATTTCGATATTGCTTTCATTAATTTTGGTCCTTTCTTTTAGCCAAGTGATGGGAGCTGAAAGCTTTAATTTCAAAAAGAAAAATAAAGCTAAAACGCAACAAGTCATCGATACGCTTAAGTACAATGTTTACAAAGGAAAAATTAAAAACAAAGAGACTGGCGAACTTCTTATTTTTGCTAACATCACAGTAAATGGCTCCAATGTAGCAACAGTATCAAATAGCGATGGTGAATTTCTTTTAAAAATTGCTAAAGATTCAGATGCAACAACACTGACTGTATCTCATATCGGATATAAAAATAAGGAATTTGCAATTGCTTCATTAAACCCAATGAAAAATGTCCTTGAACTGGAATCCGCCATTATACCTCTCGGTGAAATTAATATTTACCCTCACGACCCGTTGTTCCTTGTTCGAAGTATTCTTAAGAGAGTTGCTGAAAACTATGCGCTTGATCCTAATATGATGAAAGGTTTCTATAGAGAGACCATTAAGAAAAACAGAACTTATGTTGCTTTATCTGAAGCCGTTGTAAACATCAACAAAGCAGGCTACAGACAATTGCGCGACGATCAGGTTCAAATTTATAAAGGACGTAAAAGTCAGGATGTAAAAAAAATGGATACCTTGCTATTCAAATTACAAGGTGGACCAAACACAACATTGCTCCTTGATATTATCAAAAATCCTTACAATTTATTGTCGGGTGATTTTATTGAGAACTACAATTACACCCTTAAAAATATAACCAAGCTTAATGATAAAATCCACTATGTGGTTGAATTTAAGCAAAAGCCAGGCATTGATTTACCATTATACTATGGCCTGTTTTATATTGACGCAGACAGACTGGCATTGAGTAGCGCCAGATTCAGTTTAAATATGGAAAATGAATCAGAAGTCAAACAGATGTTTATTCGCAAAAAGCCAGCTGGAGCAGAAGTAACACCTCTATCTGCTGACTATATTGTGAACTATCAGGAGAAAGACGGCAAATGGTATTTCACTTACGCTCGCGGTGAAATAAAATTCAAATGCAACTGGAAACGTAAGCTGTTCAACTCCAAATTTTCAGTAATGACTGAAATGGCTATTACTGACCGAAGCGAAAATGAACCTGAAAGATTCAAAGGGAAAGACCGATTCAAACCGAATCAGGTGATGACTGATGAAATTGGAAACTTTAGTGATAAAGACTTTTGGGGTGCATCTAATACCATTGAACCTGACCAGTCAATTGAAGCTGCAATTCGTAAATTAAAAAGACAAGGGAAATAAAATGTAAACGACTAATCAAAGAATATCCTGGAGTTCACGCTCCGGGATATTTTAAAACTAAATTTCATCACATACAACGAGACTTAAAAAAAAGACCTATTTTTAATTAAACATTAAAAATAAACGAAAACTAAAGAATGTTCGAGGACAATCATATTATTACAAAACATATACGAGAAGGCAACTTAAAGGAATTTGAACGAGTTTTCAAAGAATTTTACCCGCAATTATGTCTTTATGCCCTTCGCTTTGTCAAAACAAAAGATTTAGCTGAAGAAATTGTTCAGAACCTCTTTTGTCAGATTTGGGAAAATAGAAAAGATCTGAATATTCACACATCAATAAAAGCTTATTTATACCGATCTACCTATCACAATGCCCTGCAGGTTTTAAGAAAAATGGGCAGCCATAACAAATACAAGGAATATCTTAAATATCAATATAACGAAAACGAGTCTTCAACAAATAAACTTGAAGAAAAAGAAATAAACAAAATTGTACAACAGACTCTTTCATCACTTCCTCAACGCTGTGAAACCATTTTTAAGATGAGTCGATTTGAAGGTTTAAAGTATCAGGAAATTGCTCAAAAGCTCTCCATTTCGATAAAAACAGTCGAAGCCAATATGGGGAAAGCCCTAAAAGCATTTCGGCATAATTTGAAAGATTACATATGCTTATTTTAAGTAAACTATAATACCAAAGAAAAACAATTAAGAAAGACTATTGCTGCAGCTAAACTTTCAATAGCTGCTAAAAACAAACAGAATGACTAAAAAATTTTCACATACACTGGATTGGGAGATCATTTCGAAATATTTAAGTGGCGAAATGACAGAATCGGAACAAAAGGTTTTCGAAGCGGAGATGGCGGTAAATCCTGGCTATGCTGAAGCAATAAAAGCTTCTGGAAAGGATTTGACACATGCAGACCTATATCTTGCTGAAAAAGCTTTTGACTCGGATAATGCATGGCAGAATGTCAAAAAAAGAATTGTGCGCAAAGAAATTGCAAACACAAAGCTTTCTATTTACCGACTTTCTCCTTTTAAAACTTTTATGAGAGTTGCTGCCTCAATCATAATCCTACTTGGTATTGGACTTTTAGCCCAAACCACTTACACGCATTTGTATTCAAACAAAACATTTGTTTGTGAATCAAATGAAACCAACAGGAGCATTACCCTTGAAGATGGATCTGTAATTACACTTAACTCAGATTCAAAACTAATTTATCCCAGAAAATTCAAGGCTAAAGAACGTCGTATTGAGCTAATTGGTGAGGCATTTTTCAATATTGCTAAAAATCCGGATAAACCCTTTATTATTAAAGCACAAGATGCTGAAGTGAGAGTATTGGGAACCTCGTTCAATATCAACGCCACCAAAAACAAAGTTGAAGTTTTGGTGGAAACAGGAAGAATTCAATTCTCTTCAATAAACAAACCAAGCAATAAACTTGTTTTAATTCCAGGTGACTTTGCCCGGTTGAAGGAGTCAAAACTTGAAAAAACGGTGAGTCGGGATGATAACTATTTGTCGTGGAAAACCCGCCAAATAATCTTTAGAGACACCAAACTTTATGAGGTTGCCAGAGTTTTGGGAAGAACCTATCAGGTACAAATTCATTTTCAGGAAGAAGACCTAAAAAACCTGGCCTTGAATTCGACATTTGATCACGAACCTTTAGACAATATTTTGAACTATATGTGTAGCCCATTTAACTTGATTTATGAAAAAAAGGGCAAAGTCATTTTAATTAAAAGAGCGAATTAAACTCACTTTTAATTAATTGTCTGCCTCTGGATTATTTTAATCCGGTTAAAAAAAAAACGCATCTACCCTCTTATTAAAAACGAACACATGCTTAAGCCAATCACCCATATAATTATTAAAATACAGACAAAAACGCTATTCCTTCTCTTTTGTCTCTTAATGATTAGTGGGGTTAGCTTAAGTCAGAACAATGGACTCAATCAAAGAATATCGATCGATCTAAAAAATCTTAGTTTAGAGAATGCATTAGATTCCATCGCTAAGAAAACCAATACCTATTTCACCTACGATGCCAGCATTCTAATCGGAAAACCACGCGTGAATCTTGTTGCTAAAAACGAAATGCTCAAGCTTGTTTTAAGACAAATCATTCCTGATACCACATTAAATTTTCAACTAATAAATAAACAAATCATCATTGTTCCGACAAGCTTACGAGAGAATATTACCCGGAAAATTTTAAAACCCCAATTAAACACAAAAAAGATTTCAGGTCGGATTCTGGATAAAAGAAACAAAAAAGCCTTAGCCTATGCAAGTATTGGCATACGTGGCAAAACAATTGGTACAATTAGTAATGTAGATGGTGAATTTCTACTAAACATACAGGCCGAGCATTTTAACGATACCCTCGTCATTTCCTTTATCGGTTTAAAAAACACTGAAATTCCTTTAGCTCAATTATCAACAGATGATATTAGGATTGAACTTGAAGAAGATTATATTTCTTTGCAGGAAGTCATTATTAGGAATACCGATCCGTTGGCCTTACTAAAATCTGTCATCAATAATTTCAGTAAAAACTACCCCGAGCATCCAAGCCTTTTAACGGCCTTTTACAGAGAATCTGTAAGTAAAAATAAAAACTACATGATTTATCTGGAATCCATTCTCGATATTTATAAATCATCCTATCAATCATACAACAGAATTGATATGGCAAAGATTTTCCAATCGAGAAAAATTTATGATTCCAGCCGATTAGATACAGTATCATTACGTTTAAAAGGTGGAGTTGAAGGTTGTCTACAACTCGATATCGTTAAAAATAAAATTGATTTTCTGAATCTGGAAAATTTAAGCTTTTATTACTTTCAAATGGATGGTATTAGTTCGTTCAACAACCACCCTGTTTATATTATTCAGTTCCAGCCCAAACCTGATCTCAGTGAACTGTTAATGCAGGGAACACTATATATCGACACGCGCAGTTTAGCCATTATCAGAGCCGAATTTTCATACCCACTAAAGCGAATTAATGAAACTAAAAATCATTTTATTGCGCAAAAATCATCCAAAACCAAAGTGCGACCTCTCAAAATTGAATATGATGTTTCATACAAAAATATTAATGGGAAATACTACTTGAATCATACAAAAGGAAACCTCAAATTTAAAGTTCGACACAAACGTAATTTCTTCTCAAAAACCTTTGAAACCTGCTTCGAAATGGCAATTACACAAGTAGATACAAATAATGTCGAACGATTCAAATACAAAGAACGTTTACGCCCTAATACAGTTCTGTCTAAATCCAGATTGCCATATGATTCAGAATTTTGGGGCAGTCAAAATTATATTGAACCTGAAGAAAGCATTCAGCATGCTTTGGAAAGAATTAATGCCAATATGCAACAAGTAGCTAAAAAAGATGATTAATTACTGATCTGTATTATCAATGTGGACCTGTCCGACCTGTAGACGAATCTTTAAAAGCAAAAACCAATATCATTCGTGCTTTATCAGCGATAAGGCATATCATATGACAAAAATGAATGGCAATATACAGCATATCTTTGAAGCCCTTCTGTCCCATCTTAACACATATGAAAACATCAACATTACCTACCTTAAAACTTGTGTACAGCTAAATACCCACGCTACATTTCTATCAATATATACAAAACGTGACCGTTTGGAACTTGAATTTCAATTAGAACGCGAAGACAACTTCTTCCCCATTTTTATGTGCCAACGAATCTCTAAAAACCGGGTATTACATCGAGTTGCATTGGGAGATCTTTCTGAATTCGACGATCAGATTAAAATCTGGATTGATGATGCCTATTGTTTGATCGAAAAAAAAGCAACCGATAATTAATCAAAAAAAGAAGCAAGCCATACATCAAAAGATTCTTGTATCTTTGTCACATCAAAAGCAAATAGCAACTCTCGCTATTTTTAAGAAAAATTCAGAACACATCAATGAGATTCAATCAATATAGCTTTAGCCCGGAGGTTAAAAACAACCTCGAGAATTTAGGATTCAAACGCCCTACAGACATACAATTCAAAGCAATTCCTCCAATTATGAAAGGAGAAGATGTTTTAGCCATTGCACAAACGGGTACGGGTAAAACTGCGGCTTTTGCTATTCCAGTTATCGATAAGCTACACCGAAACAAAAAAAACAAAAAATCTGAAGGCATCAAAGCTGTTGTGATGGTACCAACCCGTGAACTTGCAATACAAATCACAGAAGTTTTTCAGGAAATTGGTAAAAAAACAAAAGTGACTACTTTTTGTGTCTTTGGAGGTGTAGAACAAGGACCACAGATAGCCAAGTTACAGGAAGGTATCGACATACTGGTGACTACTCCGGGGCGAATGTTCGATCTTGTAAACCAAGGCTACATTCATCTTTACGATGTCGAAACCCTGATTCTTGATGAAGCTGATCATATGCTTGATCTTGGGTTTATTAAGGATATTCAGGATCTGATTAAATATTTACCTAAAAAGAGACAAACCTTGTTCTTTTCGGCAACCATTAGTCCTCGCATTAAAAAATTAGCCTACTCACTGGTTACCAAAGCCATTCGAATTCAGATTTCACCCAAAGATCCCATATCAAAAAATGTGGAACACACAGTTGGGTTTATTAAAATGGATGATAAACGTTTCTTCCTTGAACGTTTCATCAAAGACAATGCTGAAAGTAAAATTCTGGTTTTTGTCAGAACTAAAGTTCGGGCAGAAAGAGTTAGTAAGGCTATGGAAAGAGTCAATATAAAGACTCTGACGATTCACGGTGATAAAGAGCAAAAAGATCGTTTAACTGCACTCAAAGATTTTAAAACTGGAAACATTAAAGTTTTAATTGCTACCGATGTGAGTGCACGAGGCATTGATATTCCAAATGTTGATTACGTTGTTAATTACGATTTGCCCGATGTGGATGAAAACTATGTACACCGAATAGGGCGAACCGGACGTGGAGTCCAAAAAGGAGTTGCCATTTCTTTCTGCAGCGAAGAAGAAAAATTAATGCTCAGCGAGATTGAAGACTATATTGGAAAGAAAATTTCAGTCATGGAAATTTCAAAGGAAGATTACTCAACCACTATCGATTTTTCAGAAGATTATTCAAAAAGCTTAAAAGAGTTGATGCTTGAAGCTGAAAACTTCGAATTAGAAAATAAAAAGGCAAAGGCTAAAAAAATAAGGAAGAAGCAAAAAAAATAAGCAATTCCCTGTATAATATAGCACAAACAAAGCTCCGGATTTTACAACCCGGAGCTTTGTTTTATTGTGAATACATCTATTAATACCCATTCGAACAACCATTCCCTGTCCTTTTATATGGCTTTACCGATTTTCACAAAAGAATTCACAATATTTAGATTCCTATTTGTAAATTTACCTTTCAAACGATACATAATTACATTGATATCTTTCATAGTCAATACATCTTTATTTTAATCAAATTGATTAACTTATGAAACAGATATCAATCGATAAGAAAAAACCATGAAGCCAAATTTAAAACTCAGCATATCAGAAATACCTTTCAAAAGCAATCTTAATTTTTTGCCTTTAATCAAGCGACTGGAGCAAGAAATTAAGAATGATAATGATTATTCTGCTCAAGCACGTTTCATCTTATCACAAATTAAAGACTACCCCATATTTTTTAAAAAATCTATTTCTCCTAAAGAACTTACTAAATATGACAAACAAATAAGGGTTCTAATGTCGTTTATTTATTCGCCTCTTGAGTTGGAAACGACAATGAGTGGCACTGCAGCTCCACTTGATGACAACGCTTTTTTTCAGTCGACCCTAAACAAAGAACTTGAGGCTGACGAAACCAAAAGTTTAATAATGATAGATGATTTTAGTGATGATCAATGTATGCTGCTTTTCTCAAAGCTAATGTATGCCTATTCCATCATTTTAAAAGAATATTATTATTCGGATATCAATATAGACTATTTTATCCGCTATCGTTTGGACAATAAATTAAATGGCTTGGTTAATCATTATAAATTAGATTTGGATTCCTCCTATATTGATGTGACACACAAAGGCCAACTTACAGAACTATCCGATAATGATATAAAAAAGCTCATCGACAACCCTTTAAACATGGATTTATGGCTTGAAACATTGCCCCTTAATCAGTTTGAGTTTTCAGGCTTTATGAAATTCAAGTACATTGATGTAACACACTTAGAAGTTATTTCATCACTTAAAACCGATTTACTAGAAAAAGCAAGTATCATTAATCCTCTTAATTTTAAGAATCTTGAGCAAAATCTTCGTTCTCTTTTCATCAATCCACAATTGCGATTAGGCTTAATGGCTTTGAATATAAAAAACAACGTCGTGCAAAACCGAACTGATTTTTGGCATGGACTTTTAAGTAATTCTGATTTTAACTGTTGTGATTATGAAAATTCTATATACGAGAAAGCCTTAAGAACAAAATCACCTGTAATTATCAACGATCTGTCCAATTACAACAATATAGGACCAATTGAAAAAGGCATTCTTAGCAAGGGAATTAACAATATTATTTTAACACCATTGATTTTTGAAGATCAACCCATTGGAATTCTTGAGATTGGATCTCCTAATGCTTATGATATCAAATTTACTAAGCTTAGAACAATCAAAGACCTGATGCCAGTTTTTTCAATAGCATTAATGCGATCGAGTAATGAACTTCAAAACAAAGTACAGGCTACGATTAAAGAAGAATGCACAGCCATTCACCCAAGCGTTGAGTGGCGATTTGAGGACGCTGCTCACAACCTGCTTCAGCAGCGTGTGACCGATGAAAACGCCAAAATGGAACAGATTGTTTTCGATGAAGTGCATCCCCTGTATGGCGCTATCGATATTCGTAATTCATCGCAAGAACGTAATCACAGTATCCAATGCGATTTATTGGAACAACTTAATTTGGCAAAAAAAGTCTTTGAAGAAGCATATCGCCTTAAACAAATGCCTATATATGATCAAATTATTTATAAAATTGAGCAATACAGCAACAATATTGAAAAAGGCCTGTCATCAGGTGATGAGTCCAATATTCTCAACTTTATTCAGGAACATGTCGACCCCTTATTTTCACATCTAAACTTTAAGGATCAGCAATTTAAAGAGGCTATTTCGAATTATAAAAACAGTCTTGATCCCAATTTAGGGATAGTATACAAATGCCGAAAAAGATTTGAAGATTCTCTTGCACTGATCAATAGCTGTATCATTAAATATCTGGATAAAGAGCAAGAAAAAGCACAACAAATGTACCCTCATTATTTTGAGAAATACAGAACAGATGGCGTTGAACACAATATCTATATCGGCGAATCCATAACTAAGGAGCAAAGCTACAACCCCATGTATCTTAAAAACTTAAGATTATGGCAACTTATCATCAGTTGTGAAATAAGTCGTAAAACCGCAGAACTAAAGGCTTCTTTACCAATACCTCTGGATACAACAGCACTTATTCTTGTTCACTCTCAAAAACTGTCAATTCGTTTCAGACAGGATGAAAAGAAATTTGATGTAGATGGGGCCTATAATATTCGCTACGAAATTGTAAAAAAACGAATTGACAAAGCGGTTATTAAAGGAACCAATGAACGCCTGACACAACCTGGAAAAATAGCAATTATCTTTTCTCAGGGAAATGAAATGTTTGAATACCAGCGCTATTTGGAATATCTTATTTCCAAAGGCTATTTCGAGAATAAAATTGAAAATTTAATATTGGATGATTTACAAGGTATTTATGGATTACGAGCACTTCGTGTCACAATAAAAACAGGAGAAAACGGACAAGAAAACATTACCGAACTGGCTCAGGAAATCGGACTTAATGATTAATTTCAACATATAATAAAGTACAAAGGAACTCAACAATTAACCTATAATGCATAAAATCCTACTTTCTTCACTAATTCTATTACTTAGTCTGAATCTTTCTGCTCAAAACAAGCAGGATAGTTTAAAAAAAGGCGCACGTCCAAAGATTGGCTTGGTCTTAAGTGGTGGAGGTGCCAAAGGATTTGCTCACATTGGCGTTCTTAAGGTGCTCGAAGAATTAAATATGCCCATAGATTATATCGCCGGAACCAGTATGGGAAGTATTATTGGAGCCTTTTATGCCATGGGATATTCTGCCACAGAAATTGAGAAGCTGGTCTTAAGTCAAGATTGGGAAACTCTATTAAGTGATAAAATATCAAGAAAATACATTCATGTCAAAGACAAAATAAACCTCGACCGATATGTGATTTCTTTTCCCATAAAACCAACGGGTATTAGAATTCCTGCAGGTATTGTTCAGGGGCAAAACATCATCAATTTATTTGAGAAAAATACTATTGAATTTCACAACAAGACTGATTTTAGAAAGTTTCCTATCCCATTTGTATGTATTGCAACAGATTTGGAAACTGGTGAAGCGGTTGTTCTTGATAAGGGAAATATTTCACAAGCACTAAGAGCAAGTATGGCGATCCCAACCATCTTCACGCCTACAGAAATTGACGGACGCTTATTGGCTGATGGCGGTATGGTGAACAACTTTCCGGTAGAGGAGGTAATCAAAATGGGAGCTGATATCGTCATTGGTGTTGATGTACAAACCGGGCCTAAAGAAAAAGAAGAACTTCATTCAATAGAAGATATCATCAATCAAACAATCAGTTTGATGGCAAAAAAAGAATTTGAGAAAAACAGAAAACTCTGCGATATTTATATCAAACCAAACATTAAAAAATATTCAACTGCCGATTTTCAAAAAGCTGATAGTCTGATTTACTTAGGTGAAAAGAAAGCCACAGAACAGATTCGCACTCTTCAACAACTCATCGAAAAGTACAAACTGTCCCAAACACAAAATCAAAATTACCCCATCGTTTCAGATTCCAGTCAATTTTTTATTGATCAAATCCAAATCAATGGTTTAAAACATGTTAGAAAATCAACTCTTTTAGGAAAACTTAATCTGGAAACAAGAAATTGGATTTCGATAAAAGAAATCCAGAAAGGGATTAATCGTGCCTATGGCAGCAAATATTTTGATAAAATTAGTTTTCAACTTCTGGGTGGTAATGAAAAAACACTTGTCATCGATGTTAAAGAACGCAGAACCAATCGGTTTAATATTGGGATGCATTACGATGATGACAATAAAGCATCGGTTCTTCTTAATACAACCTTCCAAAATAAAATTCAAGATGGATCGAGCCTTTCTTTAGATTTGAAATTATCAGAAAACCCCCGTTTTACAGCAACTTATAATCTGGATAATGGACTAAAACCAGGCTATCAATTCAAACTCGACTTAAACGACTCGGAAGTGTTTGAGTTTCAGGATGGAAAAAAAATCGCCAGCTATGATTTAAAATACTTAAAATTGGATGCCAATATTCACTCTACATTCAGAGAATCCTACTCAATAGGCTTTGGTGGAAAAATGGAATTGTATCGGGTTTCATCTAAACTTTCCATTCCATTTGTTGAGCAATCTGACGAAGATTATTTCTTCACCTATTACTCCTTTATTAATATGGATTCTCATGAAAGAGCCTATTACCCAAAAAGGGGCTTTAGCTTATATGGGGAATACAAACTTATCACCAATAATGGGTCTTCACTTGATGGCAACAACCGGCCTGCTTCAGTAGCCTATTTAAAAGCTCAGAAAGCAATATCCCTTAGTCAAAGACTAACTGTTTACCCCAAATTCTATGGTCGTATCATATGGGGGAAAGCCATTCCGGAAGTCTTCTTAACCTATACTGGCGGACTTGATCAAACCAACTATTTCGATATTCAGGTTCCTTTTGTAGGCCTAAGACGCATGGAACTTGCATCGAAAAATTCCTTTGTTTTTCGAACCGATATTCAATTTGAGTTATTCAAGAACAACTACCTTGTTCTTAAACCCAATATTGGCAAGGTTGTAGATAATGTCAACACTGCGCTAACAAAAGGACGTTGGGTTAAAGGAGTTGGCTTAACCTACTCTTATAATTCACTGGTTGGACCAATGGAAGTGACACTTAGTCTTTCTGATCTGGAACAAAAGGTGCGTGGTTTTATCAATTTAGGTTATTGGTTTTAAAAAACCTGTTCTGCCAATTTTTGCTTTGACAATTTCATGAACCTAAACATAAATAAGATTGAAGCCGTTCCCAATCCAACGGGTAAGCCCCACCAAATACCAACTTCTTTTAATCCAAAAGTAAATGCACAAAGATAACCCGTAGGTAGAGATACTATAAAATAAGCAATAAAGGTGTAAAGTGTTGGCATATTAACATCAGACATCCCTCTTAAAATGCTACCAAAAACAATTTGCAAACCATCGAACAACTGATAAATCAGCATAACAACAATAAACTGTGCCGCTAAAGCAATAACAAGAGGATCATCCGAAAATAGAGTTGGTAATTGGTTTCTCAGAAGTAAAAAGCCTAAACCAATAAAAATGACCATCAGAATAACCAGATGAATGGCTGCCCAACCTGCCTGTCGCATCTCCTCTATTTTATTTTCTCCCAAAAGTGAAGAGATACGAATTGTTGTACTTGAGGCAATCCCTAAATAAACCATAAAACTAATCGTAGAGATACTCAAAACGACTTGATGAGCAGCTAAGCCGGCAACACTAATCCACCCCATCATAATGGTACTCAGCATAAAAGCCGAGGCTTCCATTACCAGCTGAGCCCCAATTGGAACCCCCATCTTCCATATCTTAAAGAAATCTTGAATTGCAAACTCTGCCTTTGCTATAATTTCGCCATAAGCTTTAAAACTTTTGCCCTTTTTAAACACAAAAAAGAAACTGACAGCCATAAAAATTCTGGAAATCAAAGTGCCATAACCAGCTCCATTTAAACCCATAGCAGGCAAACCCAGTTTTCCATTGATTAGAATATAGTTGAATATGATATTTACCAGATTAGCTATCAAAACAATATTCATAGCAACTCTTGTGTTAGCTAAGCCCTCACAAAATTGCTTGTAGCCCATAAAAACCATCATGGGTATTATGGAAAAACTAATAATCCACAAATAAGTTCGTGCCGGAAGAATCACATTAGCAGCCTGCCCCATCTGATCCATAAACAAGCTGATAATATAAATCACCAGACTTAAAAAGATCCCCATGCTCAAAACCGCCCACATAGACGACTTAAACCAGGCCCC
Source organism: Ancylomarina salipaludis (assembly GCF_004122035.1). Lineage (GTDB taxonomy): Bacteria > Bacteroidota > Bacteroidia > Bacteroidales > Marinifilaceae > Ancylomarina > Ancylomarina salipaludis. The sequence continues at coordinate 121,750 of NZ_SAXA01000011.1, read as the reverse complement.
CACCTGATTCATCTCATAATTGCCTCTTGCCTTTCCAACAAGGGGGGTAATGGCATATGAAAAACCAGTTCCCAAAACAATCACTAGCCAAAAAATAGTATTGGCAAATGATGCAGCAGCCAGCTCCAATGTTCCCACATGGCCAATCATCATATTATCGATTACCCCAACAGTAACCTGCCCCAACTGAGCTAAAATTACCGGAACTCCCAGTTTTATTAGACCTTTGTAATGCGATTGATAAGACTGAAAATATGAGCGGATTGTTTGACTGGTCATTGTTACTGATAAGTATAGAAAACGAAGTATTACAAAAGAATACCATAGTATTCAAATGGCCTGCAAAGGTAAATGAAATGACGGGATATTATAACTCTATACTGCTTATTTGGAGGTCTGATTTAAATAAATTCAGTCTCTGTCCAGTTGTTCTCATTGTAAACCTCAATCCCATTATCAAGTAGTAATTGAGATGTTAAACCATTACCCTCGACGAGTTTTCCTGAAAATGTTCCATCGTAGATGAAACCACAACCACACGAAGGGCTATTGGCTTTCAGAATAACTTTTCCAACATCACAGGCCTTACAAATTTCCAGTACTCTTTGCGCTCCCTTTTTAAAGGCATCAGAACAATCTGATCCGGCTTTAGTCAGAACTTTCTGATCGCCATCAGCGTCAAAAACTATTTCACAAGCATCACGAGGCGTGCCTAATCCTCCCAATACTTCCGGACAAACAGGCATCATTCGTCCTGAATCAACCAAGGTTTCAAGCTCTGACAGTTGACTACTACTCCCATTGTAACGACAATTAATTCCGAGTAGACATGCGCTAACTAAATATATTTTCTGTGACATTAAACTGCTTTTATAATGTAAGTTACAACTCCCCAAATAAGAAAATCGTTATCCGAAGTGACCTTTATGGGTTCAAACTTTTCGTTTTCAGGCATCAAAAGGATATGATCCTTCTCAATTCTGAGCCGCTTCACGGTAAATTCACCATCGATAAAACAAACTGCTATTTTGTTATTACTAGGCTCCAGACTTCTATCAATAACGAGAAGGTCACCATCGTGAATATTAGCCCCTATCATACTCGAACCTTCAACTCTGACGTAAAATGTGGCTTCCTTATTCTTTATGAGCTCTTTATCAAGACTTATTTTTGTTTCAATAAAATCATCAGCCGGACTTGGGAAACCAGCACGAACTTTAGCACTAACAAAAGGAAGCAATAGTTTTTCTTTGCTCGATGGAATAAAAAATTGGAGTTTGCTTTCTTTAGTCATTCAATTTTATTTTTAAGATATCGCTTAATTTAGTTGTATACGAAGGGGATAATTTTTCCTGCTTCATTTTCCACATTCGCTTGGGATCCTGACAGCCCAACTTTACCGTGCTATCCTTATACCTATTATTCAATGCATCCATCACTTTATGCAAAATTGTGTGCTTCGGATTTTCACCCGAAAAAAGAGATAATTGCTTTTGCGATTCATCTACAAGATCGAGAACAATAACACCAGCTTTCTTATAGGCATAACCTTCTCGATAAATCTTTTTCAAAGCTTGTATGGCAAACTTCACCAAATCGATACTCGAATTCGTTGCATAGGGAATATGCATAACCAAAGAATTCTGATATTGCGGCAAATGTTTTTGATGTTTGCTGGTTTGGATAAAAACCATCAGAGCTGAACAGGATGAGCCTTGTTTTCGCAGCTTCTCAGCACAACTAACCGTAAACGTTGCGACACGCTCCCTGATTTCCTCGTAATCACTTGTCGTCGATTCAAAGGTTCGTGTTGTCGAAATTGATTTTTTAGTCTGCCATTGCTCCAATTGTATTGAAGGGATACCCATCAAATCGTGTTTCAAACGCAAACCAACCACTGAAAACTCCTTCCGAACCCAATGATCGGCTCTTTGAATAAAATCATAGCCCGTTTTAACATCGTAGCTCCGAAGTTTTTTTGCATACTGTCGGCCTATTCCCCAAATATCTTCTACACCTACCCATTTAAGCGCTTTTTCACGTTTCTCATCGTTATCAATAAGGTAAACACCATGTGTTCGATCGCTGTATTTTTTAGCAATTCGATTGGCAAGTTTTGCCAATGATTTTGTTGGACCTAAACCAATACACACGGGAATCCCCGTCCATTTTTCCACCTTCGCTTTTATTTCCCGGGCATACTCTTCCAAATTGATATAATCGTAACCATGCAAATCCAGAAAGGCCTCATCGATACTATAAATTTCCATTTCAGCAGCAAAACCTGATAAAATCGTCATAACCCGATGACTCATATCGCCATATAAAGCATAATTTGAAGAAAAAACAGAAACCCCTTTCTCTTCAAATAACTTTTTAAACTTATAAGCTGCTGCTGCCATTGGGATCCCCAGATCTTTGGCTTCCTGACTCCGCGCAATAACACAGCCATCGTTGTTTGATAAAACAACAATAGGTTTGCCATTGAGAGAAGGCTTAAATACCCGCTCGCATGAAGCATAAAAGTTATTGCAATCGACTAAAGCATACATATGGCAAAGGTAACAGATAATTGCCATATGGCTATTATCTCTGGTAACTGAAGACTATAAAATTGAATTGTGCATAAGCTCCCAATAATAAATGAAATCTAAATTTAACAGACATTCTTTTGTCAGTAAAATGTTCATACCGATATTTGCAAAAGCTTTTCGGTCAGACGAAGCTATTTACAAACACACTAAAATAACATAATGAGCATAAAAGGAATCGTATTCGATTTGGACGGAACACTTGCTGATTCAATTGAAGACATTGCAGATTCAATGAATCAGGTTTTGGAAGAGCAAAATTTAGCAACACATGATATAGAGACTTACAAAACCTTTGTAGGAAACGGAATTCGAAAACTGGTAAAAAGGTCCTTACCCGAAAGCTTAAGAACAGATGAGTATTTCCCTAAAAATTTAGATCGAATGCTTCAGGTTTATGGGGCAAACTGCATCAATAAAACCAAACTTTATCCGGGGGTTGCCCATCTTCTTAATCAACTCAACGATAAAGGGATTAAAATTGCTGTTTTCTCAAACAAAGCGAATCACTTAACTCAAAAAGTAGTCAAAGTTCTTCTTGCAGAATGGGATGTTGAATTTGTGATTGGAGCTGGTGGTGACGTCGCCAGAAAACCCAATCCCCAGGGAGCATTGATAGCTGCTGAAAAAATGAATTTATCTCCTAACCAACTTATGTTTGTAGGCGATTCAGGTGTTGATATGGAAACAGCCCAAAATGCCGGCATGTTTGGCGTAGGTGTATTGTGGGGATTTCGTGATGCCGAAGAATTAAAAGCGAAAGGAGCTAAAGCTATTATTAGCGAAGCTTCAGAACTCTTGAAACATATTTAAAATAGCAGAAGACAGGTTACTTATTATAGAAACCTGTCTTTTTTACTTTTATTTTAATACGATGACTTTTCGGTTCACAACAGAACCATCAATATTCATTTTTAAAACATAAAGTCCAGCGGGGAATAATCTTAAATCAAGGTCGATAAACGAATTGTATTTCGTCGCAAAACCACTTAAACGCTCTGCGCCTCGCGTATCATAGAGCCACCAATCAATCCGATCAAACAAAACTGCATTAAGATCGACTCTGGTTTTCACATTCTTACTTGGGTTTGGATAAATCACGAGTTCTGAATCATAAGATGTATTCACTTCCTTTGTCAGACTTCTGTCTCCACATGCATTATTTACTGTCAATTTCACCCTATACTTGCCCGCATTCTTATACACATGACTCGGATTAGTTGACGTAGAGCTCTGTCCATCACCAAAATCCCATAGATAACTAACCGCATTCGTTGAAGCATCTTTAAAATCAAAACTCTTTTGCTTAAACAAATAGGTAAAATCGGGCTCTGTTTCAGTAACAACCACCAAACTGGTAAATTCATTCAATGTAAGATCCCCCTTGGTATAAACCAAACTGATTGTTTTAATTCCAGATGTGGCATACTGCACTTTATGTGGCCCTGCAGTCGTAGCAGTTTTCGGATTCACATCATCGCCAAAATCCCAAAAATAGGTATCGAAATCCATCCCAAAATCAAAGTAGATCTCCACATCTGAATCTACACAAGCTATACTTTTATCCGTCTGAATAGAAGGATTGTATCCATCCAAAACAAAAACACCTGTATTATCAGGATCCAACCAATACTTCAATTGATTTTCTTTGGCCGGATACGTATCCCAACTTGCCGAAAACTTAGCAAAATAATCATCCACCGAACTGGAGCAGTTGGCATCTCCTCCTGTCAGATCACCTATCACTCTATGATTCGTATCAAACAAAGGTGAACCCGATGAGCCACCTTCAGTCGTCCCCACCTCCCAATTCTCGATATGCCAGTGTGTATTATTGTCAAAAGTATAATCAGCATCTGTATAAGTTCCAGTTGATGGCGGATTGTAATCTATCGATATTTTTTTCACATCTCCACTAGGATGATGAATACAAACCGTTTGATTGGGAATGCTTCCTGATCGATCCCAGCCGGCATAATAAGGCTGATAAATAGATGGTGGTATGGCAGTCAACTCCAACAAAGAAAAATCCAAATGTGGTGTTGTTGCTCTCAAAGTCGAACCCGAAATAGTTTGAGTTTTGGTACCAGATACGCCATCACAAACATCTGCTTCATAATTGAAATAAAAGATCGCCTGTTCGGCAATAGCCTCTTCACTAATCACATGATGAGCCGTTAAGATAAAAGGGCGCCCATCTTTCTTTGAATTATTTATCAAAGTTCCCGTCGCAATCCACCCCGCATAAGTCATATGACAAACTGCATGCTTTTCAGTTTGCCAGGTCAATCCCTCCGAACAATTGATATCAACATTACAACTGCCTGATGCACTTTTGACTTGTGAACTTTTAGAATTTAAGAGCTTAAAAATATTTTTATAATCATGATACACTTTCCCAAGTTTAAGCTCAGCTTTAAACTCCGGATTTAGAGGCTCGATATATTCAATAATCAGTTCGTCCCCCTCCAAAGGCTCTATTGCAAATCGCCCCGAGGGTTTATTATTTTTTTCAGTATAAGCTCCCAATACTCTACCGCTGGTGTAATTATAGACAAATAACTGTCCACCCTTGGGTAAACGAAACCTATCAAAAACCAAATTTAAAGAATAGGCCCCCGGTGAGGATACAGCTAAATTCCAAATGCGTTGCCCATCCGACAAGATGGTCCATTTCCCCGAATTCTCTATCGTTTTATCCAAAACAAACTCGTAAGCAAATTGATCATGTTTTAATCTTGAATGAATTTCACTCGCTCGCTCTGACTTAATCCTAAGCATATTTTCGACAGGCATCACTAAAGTCTCAAACTTCATTGCACTGGCAGCCGATTTAAAATAAGGATTACCCCCATGAGAAATCTGAGCCGATAAGGAATAAGTTGATAACAGAATAATTATAAAACTCAGATAGCTTAGAAATTTTAAGCGCATAGATGTAGATGTTTATTGATAGAAGGCTAAAAATAATCATTTTATCATGATACGCCAGACGCAGACAAAAAAAGCCCCACCTAAATGGAGCATTTTTTTCTTTGCAAGCCGAAATCTATTCCTCATCAAACTCATTATCAGAACCCCTATCGAATTGAATTTCCATCTTTACTTTTTGCTTGGCTTCGTGTAAGGCAAGCATGTAGAAAAGATCTTGCAGGTCAGGAGAACTAACCCTCTCTGCTAAATCCCAATAAAACATGAACGTTGCCTTTTCTTTCTCCATAGCCATTAATAAAGCCTCTTCATAACTAGGGTTTTCGTTGGAATAATCCACATTGGCAATATAATGCTCCGTTCTTAGTTCTTTTATCTGATCATAGGAATTGTGATCAAAATTGCCACTTATTCTTATAGCCTCTAGCTTGAGAATATGTTTCTGCTTCTCAAGAGCAATATCTCTAAAGAGTTCTTCAACCTTAGGCACTCTCATTTTATCGGCCAAATCGTTATAAAAATCCACCTCATTTTGCTCCTGCTCTATAGCAAAATTCAAAACCTCGTCTATACTATTATATTTTTCCATAACATCAGATATTAAACAACAACGAACCAATTTCAATCAAAAAAAGCTATTCTAATTATCATATAGAATAAATTCATCATATTCAATTTCTAATTTTAACTTCTGACGTGCTTCTTGATTCGCCAGACTTAAAAATGTTTGTTTACAAGTTGTATCCGTAGAACAATCTGCCAATTCCTGATAAAGAATAAATTTCTCTTTTTCTTTGTTCATAGCCATGATCAGGGCTTCCTGATAAGACAAATTTTTCTTTGTAAAATCAATTTCAGAAAAAGAACCTGCTATTTTCAAATCTTGTATGCATTCTAAATCCAATAAAAAACCGATATCTTTCATGTTTTCTAATTGAAGCATACGAGCCGTTTTCTCAAGGGCTATACTTCGAAACAATTGTTTTACATTCTTCCTTTCCATTGTTTCGGCCAGTTCTGAATAAAATTGAATTTCATTCATCTCACTGTCAATCGCAAAGTCAATGATTTCTTTAAAATCTCTAAAAATTTTCATTGTAAATTATTTTTTTTTAATGTTAATCCTATTCAAACGAGAATGACCATTGTGTATAAAATAATTTGTGTATACGAAAAGTTACGAAATAATAAATCTTGGAACAAGAGCTTTTACACCAGACACTTAAGCTTTTCTTAAAAATTGATCTCAATAAAACTTAAGGCATTATTTTAAATTGGCTAAATTTGTGATTCAATAAATCACAGAACTATGAGTAAAACAAAAGCATGGATTCATGCCTTTAGGCTTAGAACACTTCCCTTAGCTCTATCCAGTATTATTCTGGGTAGTCTTATAGCGGCATCATATAATCAGTTCAATTCAATCATATTTATCCTGGCCATCACAACCACCCTTTTCCTGCAGATTCTTTCGAATTTAGCTAATGATCTGGGTGATTCAATTACAGGAGCTGATAATGCCAATCGTGTTGGCCCCGAAAGGGCTGTACAAAGCGGAGATATCAGTAAAAAGGAAATGAAAAATATGCTTTATATCTTCATAAGTCTTTCTTTAATAAGTGGTTCTTTTTTGATCTACGAAGCGGCTCAAATCATTAATCTACAAGAAGCTCTTATAATTTTTGCAATAGGTATTTTGGCAATTTTAGCCGCAATCAATTATACAATTGGCAAAAATCCATACGGATATATGGGCTTTGGCGATCTGTTTGTTTTCATCTTTTTTGGTTTGGTTGGTGTTCTAGGCTCCTATTTTCTGCATACTGGAAATCTTCACTGGGATATTTTCCTGCCTGCCAGCTCTATTGGTTTCTTAAGCACAGGTGTTCTCAACCTAAACAATATGAGGGACATCGAAAATGATGCCCAAACCGGAAAACGAACCTTAGTTGTAAAAATCGGCTCTAAAGCTGCCCGAAATTACCATCTTGTCATTCTTAGCCTGGCCATGCTGCTTGCTATCATCTATAGCATCGCGCATTACAAATCGATATTTCAATTTATCTATCTTCTGAGTTTCCCTCTTATTTTTTGTCATATGAACACAGTCATAAAAAATGATGAACCTCAGAAATTAGATCCTGAATTAAAAAAATTAGCAATATCTTGTTTCGTATTCAGTTTAACTTTTGGTATTGGAACTCTGTTGTAATCATATATTTATTCCCAAACGATGCTGGTATCCGACTTTCATTATTACCCTTTAGATTTCAAACGTCCAAGCGGCACATCCCGTGGCATTCTCACAAAAAAAGAAGCCTGGATTGTACGCATATGGGATGATAAAAATCCGAAAATTAAAGGGATTGGCGAATGTTCAATTATCAGGGGTTTAAGTCCTGATGACAGGGAAAACTACGCAGAAAAGATCCATGAAGTTTGCCAAAACATCAATCAGATAGAAAGCTATTTCAATGGAGAATTAATTGAATGGCCATCAATCTATTTTGGATTCGAAATGGCACTAAAAGATCTGTCAAACAACGGGGAACGGCTTTTGTTTGAATCAGATTTCACAAAAAATGAAGCCCAAATTCCAATAAATGGCTTGGTTTGGATGGGCGATAAAACTTACATGCAAAAACAGGTACAGGAAAAGATCAAAACTGGTTTCAATTGCATCAAACTAAAAATAGGAGCCATCAATTTTGATGAAGAACTCAGCATTATCAAATCAATCCGGGAACAATTCTCAGCTAAAGAAATTGAAATTCGCGTTGATGCCAATGGAGCCTTTCAGCCTGATGATGCCATAAATAAGCTGAAATCACTCGCAGAATTTGATATTCATTCTATAGAACAACCCATAAAAGCGGGCAACTGGGAGGCTATGGCAAAGCTTTGTCAGATAACGCCACTGCCTATTGCTCTGGATGAAGAATTAATCGGAGTTTACAGACTCGAAGACAAAATTGAATTAATACGACAAATACAACCTCAGTATATTATTTTAAAACCAAGTTTGGTGGGTGGTTTTAAAGGCAGTCAGGAATGGATTGATATTGCAGAAAAGAATGCAATTCCCTGGTGGGCCACCTCTGCCCTTGAATCTAATATAGGTTTAAATGCTATTGCACAATGGGTGTATACTCTCAATAATCCGATGCCGCAAGGTTTGGGGACAGGACAACTCTTCACCAACAATATTGAGTCGCCACTTGAAGTTAGCCAAGGCCACTTAATTTACAATCAATCAAAAAAATGGGATCTTAATGAACTGCTTGAAGCTTAATTTTAATCAACTCAACCGAACTCAGCTATTGGCTCTTTGTAACGAACAAATTCAAATTTGTAAAGCGCAATGGCAAAAGGATATTTATGCCTTTATCCTCGAGTGGTTTGATGAAAAGCTTCATGTACAAGCCCAAACTTCAGGATCAACCGGAGCGCCGAAACCAATCGATCTTGAAAAAGAAAAGATGATACAGTCTGCAAAAATGACGGGCGAATTCTTCAATTTTGAAAAAGGACAGACAGCACTTCTTTGTTTGTCTCCCCAATTTATTGCGGGGAAAATGATGCTTGTTCGTGCCATTATCTGGCAAATGCAACTGATCTGTATCGAGCCCGATGGACATCCTCTAAAAGAACTCAATCAGCCTATCGATTTTGCAGCAATGATTCCACTTCAGGTCCTAAACAGCATACATAATACAGATCAAATTCAACAAATAAAATCCATCTTAATTGGAGGCGGTGCAATTGATCAAAAATTAAACGAACAAATCCAAAAGCTCAACACACAATTTTATGCCAGCTTTGGAATGACCGAGACCCTTTCGCATATCGCAATAAAAACTTTAAACGGTTCTAACAAATCCAATACTTATAAAGCTCTGAAGGGGATTACATTGTCTGTAGACGAAAGAAATTGTCTTGAAATTGATGCTCCTAAACTGTTAAACAAAAGGATCACAACAAATGATATCGTAAAACTCATCTCCAATTCTGAATTTGAATGGATCGGAAGACATGACCATGTTATTAATTCAGGAGGACTAAAATTATTCCCCGAACAAATTGAAGAAAAGCTGATTCCTTTTATAGATGAGCCCTTCTTTCTTATTGGAATTCCAGATGAACACTTGGGCGAAAAAATGATTCTAATAATTGAATCAGAGAAGAAAAACGAAGAAGAAAAAAAGAAGATTCAGGCTAAAATAGATGCTTATTTAGAAAAATTTCAACGCCCACGCGATATTTTTTTCCTTTCAAAATTTGAACGTACTTTAACCAATAAGATTCAACGAAAAGCGAGTCTGACAAGACTTACAGAAAAGAATTAGTTGATCCAAATTAACAGTATTTTTTAGATCTGAAAATCCCTCTTATTTGTTCCAAATAAGTATTAGCCTGCTTTTTCAAAAAAATCAAACAACATTAACATTTGATAACTAATGTGTTACACTAAACCACATGAGTCTCTATATATACATATGTGATATATAACATATTTGCATAGGTTTATAGTTATTATTTTGCACATGTAATTGATAACAACAAATTTTCAAATAATATTGACCTATGAAAATGAAATCTAAATTTCTTATTTCAGCTTCCCTGCTTCTGGCTGGAATTATTTCAACACAATCAGCCAGCGCAACCGATGGCTATTTTAGCCTGGCTTACGGCACACAAAACAAAGGAATGGCTGGTGCTGGTATCGCCTGGTACAAAAACTCACTCATTAACGGCAACCCGGCTTCTTTAGTAAAACTCGGGAACCAGTATCAATTTGGAGTAAATATGTTTAACCCAAACCGTGAATACACTGTAACAGGGAATCCTTCTATGATGGATGGAACTTTTGGCCTAGCTCCAGGAACTGTTGAAAGTGACAGTAAAGTCTTTTTCATGCCTACTTTTGGTGCAAACTGGTTATTAAACGAAAAAAGCAGTTTCTCTATAGCTCTTTACGGTAATGGTGGTATGAATACAGATTATGCGCCTAAAAATGGTGTTGGAACATTCGGTATGCCAAATGCTGATACGGGTGTTGACTTGGGACAAATGTTCTTAAATTTAAGCTATGCTTACCAGGTAAGCGAAAAACATAGTTTTGGTGTCACAGCGATTGCAGCTTACCAATACTTTGAAGCTAAAGGCATAAGTTCATTTGGAATGATGTCAAGTGATGCTACAAAATTATCTGACAATGGTCATGATAATGCTTACGGTATTGGATTCAAATTGGGTTATTTAGGTCAATTATCTGAAAAACTAAGTGTTGGTGCAAGTTACCAGACTATGGTGTATATGAGTGAATTTGATGACTATGCCGGACTTTTCGCTGAGCAAGGTGATTTCAACATTCCATCAACCTGGACAGTTGGTTTAGCTTATCAAGCGAATGAAAACTGGGTATTTGCAGCTGATTTTAAGCGTATCAACTATACTGATATAGCATCAGTCTCAAACAGAATGTATCTACCACAACTAGCCAATGGTTCTCCAAATCCTCAATTCTCACCTCTGGGTACCGATAATGGTGCTGGTTTTGGATGGGAAGATATCAACGTTTACAAAATAGGTGCTGAATATTCAGGAATTGATACCTGGACCTTAAGAGCCGGTTATTCACATTGTGACGAACCCATTCAAAAATCAGAAGTTCTTTTTAATATCCTGGCTCCTGGAGTTATGTGCGATCACATCACTTTAGGTTGTTCAAAAGTGCTTAATGAAAAAGGAAATACCTTACACTTTGCTGCTGTATACGCTCCTGAATGTTCAGTAAAAGGTTCAAACAAGATGGATCCAGCTCAAACAATCGAAATTAAAATGAGTCAGATTGAATTAGAGATTGCTTATTCTTTCTAATCGATATTTAATTTGAGAAATTAATTCTCAATCCATAAAAAACGCCACATTCACATGTGGCGTTTTTTATACATCTCAGACTGAATATCTAAAACATCAAGTCAAACTTAAGTTCAAAGTCGTTATAAATGGTTCTATCACCCAAATTATCGAAGAATGAACCCGAACCATACTTAATACCAAACAGGGTACGATCAATTACCATCATACCGCTAACATGAAAAGAGTCGCCATGCTGATGAGAGTCAACTTCAAATTCCAAAGGTTTTGTAATCCCCTTGATACTGATCTCTCCTTTTACCAAGATTTTACCATTCTGTAATTTCTTACTATCCTTAACCATAAACTTTGATTCAGGAAAATTTACCACACCAAAAAAGTCATCAGACTTTAAATGCTTTTCAAGGTCACCACGGTATTTATCACTCGTAATATCAGTATTTTTAATACTGGTCATATCTATTACAAATTCTCCCCCCACAATTTTGGATCCTTCCATCTGTAAATTACCCGACTTAAATACCACTGTTCCATGATGCTCTCCTGTAACTTTTTTCCCTGTCCACTCAAGCTTGCTATCATTAATTTTTAAACTCATACTTTTTTGAGCATTCACATTGGTCGTTACAAATAAAGCACCCATTACAAATGCTAATCCTAATAGTACTCTTTTCGCTTTCATAGTATCTGAATTAATTATTTATATCCTTATTTAAACTAAATTTAAATATACCTCTATTTTAAAATATGAAAAAGTAATATTTGTTAAGCACTTGTTAATCTTTAATTAAGCATTCACATTAAACCATAAATAAAAGATTTTTTAAAAAACCTCTAAAAAAGCTTGTAATATAAATCTCAGAATGCCTATATTTGCAGGGTATTTGAGACAAAAACGGACGTGTAGCATAACTGGATAGTGCACCTCGTTACGGCCGAGGAGGTTGGGGGTTCGAATCCCTCCATGTTCACTTTAAGAAGAGATCTTTCATTAATTTGATTGATCTCTTTTTTATTACTCAAGATTTTGAGATGAGAACCTGAGCTTCGTAATACATTAATGAGTAAGAAGGATGCTGATATTAGAAATTGAAAAAAAATAACGAAATTTAATAGACCATATTTTCGCTAATTTCTGATCTAAGTATATGCCTAATCAACAACGAAATCTCTATTTCATTGCACTAGTGCCTCATAGTGCCCTTAGGGAACGAGTAGAGAATTTGAAAAAAGAAATGAAGGACAGCTTTAATGCCAAACACGCATTAAAATCACCAGCGCATATCACACTGCAAATGCCTTTTAGAAGCAGTACCCAGACGGAAACCAAACTAATTCAAACATTAGAGGAATTTGCAAGGCAACAAGATACTTTTGAAATCAACTTATCGGGTTTCGATTGTTTTGAGCCAAGAGTCATTTTTATAAAAATTTCTGACCACACTCCCATTCTATCTCTTCACGCGAAACTCATTCCTGATTTGGCTAATAAAATTGAGATCGGCGAAAAAGAAATCAGTCAAAACATTCATCCTCATATGACCATTGCCACAAGAGATTTAAGTACTCAAAACTTCAATAAAGCCTGGAGTAAGTTTAAGAACAGGGAATTTAAAGCCTCATTTCTGTGTAAAAGTCTATTCCTCCTAAAACATAATGGGAGTTTCTGGGATATTTATCAAGAGTTCCTCTTTAAGAAACAATAGTCTTTTTTTTAATATTTGATAATAAATCAAATGCACCATATCACACTTATAATCAACATGAAATATTTAAATAAACATTACAAGTAAATATTATCCCAAATTAAAATAGGGTAAACTTATCTGAACCCATCATTAATACTAAACACATTAATAATTCTTAGGTTAATGAATAAATCCCCAGACACTAACTCAAAAAATCCAAAATGAACAAAACTTTACTCGCTCTAATTTTTACTGTGATAGTATTTACAGGCTTTGCACAAAAAATATCGAAACAAAATCTGGAAAAAGACATCAAGCAAATGGCTAAAATTCTTGATGAAACTCATCCCGATCCATTTTCTGCTTATGGTAACAGAATTGAATTTTACAGAGAAGTCAATCATTTAATTACAGACCTTCCAGAAATGGGAATGGATACTCTGGAATTTTTCAAATATTTATCTCCCCTATTATCCAAGCTTGATGATGGACATACACAACTAAAGCCTACAAAATCTAAACTTTATAAACTAAAAGACTATATACTTCCTATTAAATTCAGCATTGCTGACGACTGTATTTTTGTGTCAGAAACCACTGAAGAATACAATAATCTTCTTGGCTATAAACTGACAAAAATAAACGGCGAAAGTGTGGAGGAATTCACAAAAAAATTAAAAAAAATAAAACCTCTTGAAAATAGATTTCACGAAACCTTGGTGGTGTCTGGTTACATCAAAAAATATGCCCTGATAAAAACTTATATCTCTGAAATTCAGTCAAAAATCAAATTTGAATTTAAAGATTCAGAAAATCAAAATCATCTCTGTGAACTAGAATACCTTAATCCCAAAGAAAAAGAGATAATTTGGATTAAAACCGACAAGCACAAAATATACAATGACTCAAAGATGATTGATTGGAAATTTGTTGATAAGGAAAAGAAAATAGCCTATCTGCAAATAGATCAAATGGCAACAAGAGAAGCCCTTGAACAATTCCCAGTAAAATCTCCTATTTTCCAAAGCTATGCAGATTACTGGTATAAAAAATTTGGCAAAGAGATGCCTGAAGTTAAACATGATATCTTAAAAAATATTCCATCCCTAACCGAAATGTCTTTTGAACTTTTAAAAGAGATGAAAAAGAATAATTCTAAGCACTTAGTCATAGATCTAAGAAAAAATGGAGGAGGAAATACCCAATGCTATCAACCCCTAATGTATATGATGTATGGCAACAAAATATTTAATGACACCGTAAGCCGTGAAGTGGTCACTAAAATTTCAAAACTTCTTTTAGACAGAAGTAAAACCACACTTGAGGAATATAATAAAAAAAATAAAAGCAATTACGAATTTGGAGACATGAAGTTTTGGTCCTCAAAAATTGCTCCAGAAAAACGGGATGAAGAAATATTGACATCAAAAAATTCCTTCTTCAACAATTTGAAAGAAGCAGAAACAAGCACTTATGAAATTGTTTCCGGACTAAATGAGAAACCCGTTTTTACACCAAAGGTTGTTATACTTGTATCACCAAACACTTTTAGTGCCGCCTACACCATGCTGTACAAGCTATTGCCCTACGGTGCTGTAACTGTTGGGGTCACACCTGGACAAGCAGGTAACACCTATATGGATGGCATTCGTTTTTCCCTAGATGAATCTGGTTTAAAAGGTGTAGTATCCAAATGCAGACAGGTTTACTTCCCCTATGATAAAGCCAAAGGGAAAGAGCTAACCCCTAACTACAAAATGCAATGGTCTGATTTCAAAAAATATAATTTTGACGCCAACGCAGAATTATTGTATACTTTAGATTTAATAAACTCCGGAGTTCTGTAAATAGCTTTCTTATGATTTTAATTGAGTGCTCTGCACGCACTTATAATTATCCCGAATAAAAACTAAAAAAATTACGTTCAAATCACAAAAACTCATCATATAAGTGGTGAGTTTTTTTCTTTACTTATGCATTAAGTTTAATTAACAAGAACTAAGACTTCTTCAAAACAAAAAAGCGAAAAACCCTATATCTTAAATTTGATAAAAATAAGATACAAAGCCCTTCGCCCTAAAAAAAATATATGTTTGTTGAGTTTAATGCACTTCCAGTTGGCCTTTTGAATCGGCCTTTTTAAGATTACGTACGCCTGTTGTTCCTCCTCCATTAAGAGTTAAATCAATTGGCTTATTGGTTTTCCATGCACCGCGTGTAAAGTCAGGAATCTCAATGGAATTCGATTTATTGGCAATAGACCACTCACTCAATGGAGTAATACAAGACCAGGCTGCAGCATCGTATACATCCATATCCATTGGTAAACCATTACGCAAACAGTCGATCAAACGCCAGTCCATTACGAAATCCATACCACCATGACCACCAACTTGTTTAGCCATTTCACCAACTCTACGGATAATCTCTGGTGTATACTTGTCTTCAAGCTCTTTGAATTTCGCATCATCAATCACATTGTGTCCGAAGGCAATATGCTGCTTCGGCCATTTTTGTGCAAAACACTTGGTTCCACTAAGCATATGAATTCGAGAATAAGGTCTTGGCGAACTGATATCATGCTGAATCATGATGGTGCGTCCTTTATTGGTACGGATCATTTGCATATCCATATTTCCTCTCATTTCCCAACCCACAAATTGCTTAAAAAACGGATCTTTTTCAGCCATTTCGGCAATACGATGTTTCAAAGTAAAATCCTCAGACATCATAGAGGTTAAATAATCCATTTTATCGCCACGATTAATATTCATAGCCTGACAAATTGGTCCCAAACCATGCGTTGGGTAAACATTGGCTTTACGTTTATTCTCGTGCAAACGCCACATTTTTGTGTAAGCTCCATCTGTCATTTTATTATCCTTTGGTTTATTGAAATGCCAATAATCCAAATCATGAATATAAGCCCCTTCACCATGAATTAAATCACCAAAAGCACCTTGCTGAGCCATACTAATGGTTAACATCTCAAAAAAATCGTAGCAACAATTTTCAAGAATAACACAGTGTTTTCGAGTACGCTCTGAGGTTTCCACCATCTGCCAGCATTCATCCATGGTTTTAGCAGTAGAAACCTCAACTGCCGCATGACTATCAGCTTCCATTGCTGCAATTGCAACTGGAACGTGCCATTCCCATGGTGTGGCAATATAGACCAAATCAACCAAGCCACTCTCACACAACTCTTTAAAACCTAAATCACCACCAACAAATTCCTTAGCTTTAGGTAATCCTGCATCTGAAAGAATTTTTTGCCCTCCATCAACTGCAGCTTGTCTGATATCACAAAGTGCCGTAACCTCAACGCCTTCGATATAAGTCATACGCTTTACAGCCCCTGAACCACGGTCGCCAATGCCTACGAATCCAACACGAACCGTATCGAGTTTTGGAGCTGCATAGCCACACATATTAAAACTCATAGATGGATTTCTTGAAGCTGCTGCTTTAATATAAGCCAGGTTACTTTCGTCTTTGGTGCTTGAGCAAGCTGCCATTGGCGCTGCTGCAAGCACCCCGGCTCCAAGAGCCAAATTGCCTAAAAATGATCTTCGGGTGGTTACCATAATTTTATATTTTAATCCTTTTATATTATTTATATAACTAGAAAAAACAGTAATTTCGTTTAAATAAGGCTTACAAATTCCAACAAACCTAAACTTATACTGTTTAATACATCTATATTACTAATTTTCTCCTTAAACATTGTATCAGGTTAAAAAATGATTTCCTTCTATAAAGATTAAGCTTTCATTAATCTTTCCCAATCACTTAACTTGATGCTCAAAGATATCCGCTAAAAGGATAAATAAAGGGTGACATTTTTTTCAAAAAGGATTAAAAAATGAGCAATAACAGCTTAAATTGTGTCATTTAAAGTTTATAAGCCTCTCCAATTCTCCATTCTAAATAAGCTTGTTGCAAATCAATCATTATTTTTCAAAATTCAGATTCCCTATATTTGAATAAACCAAGCACAAAAAAATGACCAAATATATTATTGTCGGCCAGGGTTTAGCAGGAACACTTTTGGCCTATCAAATGCATAAGCATAATATCCCGTTTAAAATCATTGTTGATCCCACACAAAAATCAGCATCAGAAGTTGCTGCAGGTCTCATCAACCCACTTGTCTTTAAACGTCTCACCAAAAGTTGGATGGTTGACATTCTTTTTCCAAAAATGTATGAAACCTATGCAGAAATTGAGGAGCTGCTTTCGATAAAATTCATCGAACAAAAAGAGATGATTAAACCCTTAGCGGAGCAAGATTTACCGATGTGGCAAAAAAGAATCGATCAGGGAAAAATGAATCATTATATCAATCGAATTGAAAAGGATTTAAAGTTAGAGGGTTTTAAACCTATCGAACATTATGGATCACTCATGCAAACAGGCTCATGTAATTTAAACATCATGATTCAAGCCATGCGCAACTTTCTTAGGCAACAGAATTATCTGATTAAGGATCACCTCAGAATTGAAGATGTGACATTTGGAGATAATATGGTGTATTGGAAAAATCTCTCGGCTGAAAAAATCATATTTTGCAGAGGGTATCAGGATGCTCAAAATGCACTTTTCCCAACAGATAGTTTTTACCTCACAAAAGGCGAATTAATCGAAATTGAAGCCAAGGCTTTGTGCCAAGACTATATTCTAAACAAAAATCTGTTTGTTTTACCCACAGGCAATCACCGTTTCAAGGTTGGAGCAACCTACCAATGGGATAATATTAATGAGGAAACCAGTGAAGAAGGGAAATCTGAATTGCTCACAAAGCTGAATAAACTTATTGACACAGACTATACGGTTCTCAACCATTGGGCTGGTGTCCGACCAACGGTAAAAGACAGGCGTCCCATTTTAGGCATACACCCTCAAAATAAAAACTTAGCCATTTTCAACGGACTGGGAACCAAAGGGGTGATGCTTGCCCCCTATTTCTCTGTACAAATGCTTAACTTATTAGAAGATCCGCAAGCCGAAATTGACGACAAAGTTAAACTCAATCGTTTCTTCTAAATCAGCCAATTTAAAAAGGCTGTTTCAAGATAAATCCTGAAACAGCCTTTCGTATTTTAATTTTAAGCAGAACTACTTCACGTCTTCCTCAACCCATTTCGATCGATTCGGATTAGCAGGTGCACTTATTTTCTTAGTTGGATTCTCTTTCAATTCCTTCAACAGCATTTCCACTGCTTTCTGAATAGAAGGATCAATTCCTTTAGCCACTTTATCGGGTTCGTCATAAACTTCAACGTCCGGATAAACACCAATACCTTCGATAATCCACTTCTGATTTTCATCGAAAATACCGAAACGAGGCACGGCGATATAACCACCGTCAACCAAACCAGCATTACCTGACATTCCAACCAAGCCACCCCAGGTTCGGGTTCCGATTAATTTTCCAAGACCTTTCTTTCTAAAATAGTAAGGGAAAGCATCTCCTCCCGAAGAAGAATAATGGTTAATCAACATGGCTTTAGGTCCGTCATGAGCAATACCTGGTGTTTGTGTTGGCTCCAATCCACGACGATGCCAGTACGAAAGCACATCTCGATCAAGCAAATCAGCCATATGGTCAGGAATAAATCCTCCACCGTTATAACGATCATCAATAATTAAGGCTTGTTTATCGTGATAAGCATACATCCCACGATGCAATTCACGATTCCCTTCTACAGCCGTATTAGGCACATGAATATAACCAATCTTTCCATCAGACAAACGGTCAACCATCTCACGACGTTCGTTCACCCAATTCAGATACAAAAGCTCCAATTCACTGGCTATAGGCTTAATTGTGTACGTTTTGGCTCCTTCGAAATTTGGTTTTGAATTCACAGTAATATCAACCATCTTATCAACCGTATTCTCAAGATATAAATAAGGATTCACATCCAAACTCAAATCATGCCCATTGATACTCAAAAGGTAGTCTCCTTCTTTCACGTTCACACCTTGTTCAGTTAATGGTGATTTGCGGTTTGGCGTCCAATTTTCGCCCTGATAGATCTTTGAGATGATATATTTACCAGCCTTAGTATCAGCTTTTAATTTAGCCCCCAATAAGCCGGTTTCAATTGGCTTCACTTTTTCAAAGTCGCCATAATTGTCATAAGCATGCCCCGTATTGGTTTCTGAAATAATCTCACCAATAATATAATCCAAATCCGCACGATGACTCACATAAGGCATCAAAAGATTGTAATTGGCTTTAATCTGATCCCAATCAACCCCTTGCATATTATCTACATAATAATAATCGCGGAAAATTCGCCAGCCATCGGTATAGATCTGATTCCATTCTTTCTTAGGATCAATCTTCATCTCCAAGCCATCCAAATTCAGCTGACCGTCTCCCACTTTCTGACCAGCATTCACATCGATAATACCATAAGTCGATCCGGAACGATACATGATTTTTTTGCCATTAGCCGAAAGAGAATAATCGGATACCTTATCCAAAATAATCTCATCCTTTTCCTTCTCAATGTCAAATCGATGCAAGCTTCCTTTATTGGAATATAGAATCCCGCCTTCAACAGCCGTTAGATCGTCATAATTTCCAGATGCCATTGGGAAAACAGAAATACGTTTTGAGATTCCCTCAAAATCAATCCCGACATTCAGCTTATCTTCTGTCTTCTTGTCTTTTTTAGGTTCTTCCTTTTTCACTTCTTCAACATCATTCTTCAATGCAAAAAGTTTAGCCCCATCTGCTTTTAGCGATAATGCAAAAATGCGTGTCGCCTTATTATACAGATAATTGAACTCGAAACTTGAGAAACTCAAATTAAAGTCACGATTCGACATAAAAAAGATGAATTGGCCATCAGCTGAGAAAACCGGAGCGTAATCGCTAAAAGTATCATCGGTCAATTGGTAATTCTTTCCGCTTGAAAGCTGGTAAACCCACACTGCAGACTGACCATTTTTACTCTCCTTTGAATAAGTAATCCATTCCGAATCAGGAGAAAAAGCATAATCGGTAATTTCATTGCGCTTAGCAATATCAACCACCTTCAGCTTTCCGCTTTCAATATCAAGATATTTCAGTTTCAGGTTTCGGTCAAAAAACAACAGGTATTTACTGTTGGCAGACCATTTCGCATCATACATCCAGGCAGAAGATCCTGATGTAATTTGTTTCGCTTTAGCCCCCTTTTTATTCTCAAGTAAATAGATTTCATACTCACCCGTCGCATCCGAATAATACGAAATGTATTTACCGTCAGGCGACCAAGTTGGTGAGGTTTCACGTACGCCTTGGGTTTGAGTCAGATTTATGCTTGGCCCATTTTTAGCCGGAACAGAAAAAATATCCCCTCTCGCATCAAATAAAGCCCTCTTTCCTGATGGCGAAACTGCTGAGCCTTGAATAAAGTCTTTCACATTCTTATAATAAGGCAGGATATTTGGATTATCGAAGTGAATATTAACAACTACACGCTCCTCTTTACCTGTCTCCAGATTCAACTTAAACAGCTGTCCTCCATTTTCGTAAACAATTTGTCCGTTTTCACCAGAAGGCCACATCACATCAAAGGTTTTATGATGTGTTATTTGAGTGATTGTTTTAGTTGGGATATCGTACTTATAGATATTCAACTTTAAGTCACGATCAGATGCAAAATAAATTGCATCCTTATACCAGGACGGAATCTGATCAGAACCCACAAATTTAGTGATCCGTTCCGATTGATCTTTCTCTAAATCGTAAATCCAAAGGTCAGCTGCACGTCCGCCCTTATATCGTTTCCAGGTACGAAACTCACGACTAATAGGGGCAAAACATATTTTACTGGCATCAGGCGAGTAAACACCCATCCCACCTTCAGGAATTTGTAAGGACTGTTCCAAACCGCCATTTAAACTCACCTTATAATAGGTTCCATTTCTTTCACCAAAGGGCGTCCGATTCATACGAACCAAGATGGATTGACTATCCGGAGTCCAGTCTAAAACCACATTATCAAAACCACCTCGAGGCGGCATCAAACCTACCGAATTGTAATAGGTCAACTGGCGAGGAGTACCTCCCTTAGCTGGCATGACGTAAACCTGTCGGCTACCCGAATATTCTCCGGAAAAGGCAATCCACTGCCCATCCGGTGATATTTTTGGAAACAATTCCATTCCCTTATGCGAAGTTAATCGAGTTGCGTCTCCCCCTTTTGCATCTACCGACCAAATATCGCCGGCATACACAAAGGCTATTAAGTCTTTATTCACATCGGGATATCGCATTAAGCGAACATCATTTTGCGCATTAACACTGCTTATCATCCCAATAAGGATGAGAAAAAAAGCAGTCAGCTTAAAATTCATTTTTTGCATTGTATTAATTGTGTTTGTGTTAGGTATTATCAGTTTGTGATTACTTACAGAATAGCATCAAAACTACAAAATCCTTTAACGTCTATGAAAAGAATATGATTAATTAACATTGGAAAAATTAATCTCTGAGGTAACTCCCATGTATTTTTACAACCTTTTAAGAAGCCAAGCTGGTATGAGCATCATGATAATGGCAACAATTTGCCAACGCTTTGTAACATATCCTGTATCCTTTCGTCTTTTAATTATGCTGTAAATTTGACGAGCTGCTTTTTCTTTTGTTGCAATCCAAAATTTCCTTTTTGTATCTGACAGGCCGGTATCAATAAAACCAGGACGAATATCCGTTATAAATATCGGTTTGCCCGATTGATGAGCTTTTTGTTTTAAGGCTTCCAAATATCTAATTTGGTAAGATTTTGCAGCATGATAAGCTGGGGCCACTCTGTACCCACGCAAGCCAGCTATCGAACTGATAGCCACAAAATGCCCCTTACCCTCGTTTTCAAAAAAACGATAAGTCCAATTGGCAATCTCAGTAAAAGCTAATACATTTAATTTATTGGCCTGATTTTCCTCTTGAAAACTGGGATTATGATTTAAATGCCCAATACCTGCACTAAAAATCAAGACATCTAATCCCCCGAGTGATTCGACCAATTCTTTGATTATCTCAGAGTTTCTATCTTTAGTACAATCAAAATACCTGAGTTCCAAACGCCCGGGATATTTTTTCTGTAATTCCTCCTCTCCATTTCGCTCTAAACCCGTTAAACCAACTTTATAATTGCGATCGATAAATAGTTCAGCAAGAGCCTTACCTATCCCCGAAGTTGCACCAATAATAATTACTTTCCTCATCCAAATCTCATTAAAAAACAATTAACTTCTAAATAATCTTAAGTCTTCTAAAGTTAAAGAATTCATAGCGACAAGTAAACCTCAAAACAGATAAAGTTCTATAATCAAACAATTTATCCTAACTTAAACCTATAAACAAACACATAATTTTATGAAAGAACTCGTTCGTTGTCGGCCCTGTGGCTTTGTCATGGAGAAGGATAAGTTGGGTGATGTGTGCCCTGCCTGTGGCTTACCCCACAAAGTATTTGAACCCTACCGGGAAAAAGTCTCTTTAAACCGATTGATGATACTTAACCTGGACTTACACCCCATTGCCATCCATCTCTCGCAAAGTTTTATGGTTCTGATTCCTCTTTTATTCCTCAAACAAATTCTCACACCGAATTTTTATTCTCAGGAGTCTGACATTATCATCGAATTCTGTATAAGCCTATTGCCTCTAAGTATGCTTTTGGCTTTTATCACAGGGATTATCGATGGTATTACCCGTTTCAAAAGCCTAAAACCGCCTTTACTTAGAAATAAACTCATCTTTGGTGGCTTAATCATCCTTGTGTCCATCACACTCTTCTTCATGAAAAATATGAACGATCAAAAAGGATTATTTCTGTTAATAAGTTCTTTGGGGCTGGCTTTTGCTATTAGTTTGGGATTAATCGGCAAGAAATTGCTCAATGTTATTTTACCGGGAAAGTTTCCGCAGAAAAAAGCAAAACCAAAACCATATAACGAGTAATAAAAAAGAGACCTTGCAGAACTGCAAGGTCTCGAAATTTTCAAATAAGGCTGTTCTTATTTTCCAAAATCATCAGGAACTTGAATAGCAATAACCTCACCTGTAACACAAACCTCGCCTTTTGATAACAAACGAATTTCAACCACTACTTTTTTTCCTTTCACTTCCTTTATGATTCCACGAATCTCAAGTGTACTGTCAATAGGAGTTGGTTTTTTATAACTAACCTGCAACGATCCTGTTACACAACGGGGAGCATTAAACCCTTCCAGTTGAATGCCTTTCTCTTTTGCAAGTGCCAAGGCTGCTGACCCCGTACCATGACAATCGATAAGTGAAGCCAACAAACCACCATATACCGAACCGGGAATTGCAGTATGATATGCTGAAGGTGTAAAACGGGTCAGAGTCTCTTCCCCATCCCAAGCTGTCTTCAGTTGATAGCCATGTTCATTTAAACGCCCACAACCATAACACTGCCCGAAATGATCGGGGTAGTAATCTTGTATACCTTTCATAATTTCAATTTTATCGGTTTATCTGATAATCAAAATGATACTTTTAAAATAGATAAATCTATCCAATCTATAAAATGAAGAGGCAAAAAAAAGACCTAATCGTATTTTATTACAATCAGGTCTGAAAATATAAATT
This sequence comes from Ancylomarina salipaludis, assembly GCF_004122035.1. Taxonomy (GTDB): domain Bacteria; phylum Bacteroidota; class Bacteroidia; order Bacteroidales; family Marinifilaceae; genus Ancylomarina; species Ancylomarina salipaludis. Next base: position 98,039 of record NZ_SAXA01000011.1, on the reverse strand, counting down.
CTAAGTAAGGCTTCAAATTATGAAACACAAACGATTCTTTTTATCCCAAAGCAACATCCAAAAACATCATTGTTGCAAAGCCTAGCATGGCTCCAATTGTAGATAAATCGGTCTCGTTTCCCGTTTGTGATTCCGGTATCAATTCCTCCACAACTACAAAAATCATGGCTCCTGCCGCAAACGACAGTGCATAGGGTAATAAAGGCGTTATTGTCAGTACCAAATACGCACCTACAACACCTGCAATAGGTTCTACAATACCCGAAAGCTGACCATAATTAAATGCTTTTAATCGTGAAAAACCCTCTCTCCGTAAAGGAATTGAAACGGCAGCTCCCTCCGGAAAATTCTGTAAGCCAATACCTATAGCCAAAACAATTGCTCCTGCGAGCATACCCGCATCAGGATTATTAGCTAAGGCGCCAAATGCAACACCTACAGCCAAACCTTCCGGAATATTATGCAAGGTGATAGCTAGCACAAGCAATACACTTCTTTGCCAGGTTGTTTTAATACCTTCTGCTTTATCTGTTGATAACCCCATGTGCAAGTGAGGTAAAATCTTATCTACCGCAAATAAAAAAGCTCCACCTGCTAAAAATCCGACCACTGCAGGCATCCATGGTGTATTCCCATTTGCTTCAGACATTTCAATAGCGGGTTTTAGCAAAGACCAAAAACTGGCTGCTATCATAACTCCGGCAGCAAAACCCAGCATCGAATTTAAAATTTTCTTATTAATCGATTTAAAGAAAAAAACCATTGCCGAACCTAATGCTGTTACAAACCAGGTAAAAAGCGTAGCTCCCAATGCTAACCATACCGGATTATATTCTAATAACCACTCTATTTCCATATTTATATATTATTCATTTTACAAAACAAAAATAAACGAATTTTCATTCATATAATAGAATGCTGTTAAATCCTCGAATTTTTCTATTAATCACAAGACTCAATTGCCAAAATTATATTAATTACAGATCTCTATTATAATTTCGACACAAACAGTATGGATACCTATTTTATAAACAAATGCCTTCAAATTTTATCATACTTATCTTTCAGGGCTAGGACTTTAAGGTGGAGTTTATGGTCGTTGGTGATTTCAAATACACATTTTCGATCAATAGGGCTATTTATTAAGGGGCTGAGGGATATCAAACCAAAAATCAGAACCCTTAGCTATTTCACTTTCAACACCAATTGAACCTTTGTGCTTCTCTATAAGTTCTCTACAAAGAATTAACCCCAGGCCAGTCCCTTTCTCATCATCTGTACCTAATGTACTTCTGTTTGAATCTAAATGGAACAGTTTATCAATGTTTTCAGCATCAATTCCAACACCATTATCGGAAATTGTGCAAAGTAGACGATGATTTTTAATTGATGCTGAAACTTTAACATCACCACCACTATTACTGTATTTCAAAGCATTGGTCACAATATTTCGAATGATGGTACTCAAAATATTTTTATCAGCTACAATCTTTAACTGATCAGAAACGAAATTATTCATCCGAATCTCTTTTTTATCGGCCTGAAGTTTAAGTAAGGCAAATATTTCATCAACTAAGTCTGATAAAAAGAAAGCTTCTGGTTTGTATTCAATTCCATTTATCTGAGATCTTGACCAATCCAATAAATTGATAAGAAAATCATAAGTATTCTTCAAAGTTGAATGAATTATTGTACTATACTCATTTATGTTCGAATTTTCCTCTTCTCTTACTTCACTCATCAACAAATTACTAAAACCCAACAAGGCATTAAAAGGACCTTTTAAATCGTGAGCAACAATCGAAAAAAACTTATCTTTTGTATCGTTATTTATTTTCAATAACTGCAGGGCCTGTTTTCTGGAAGTTTTAACCTTTGCAAGTTTCCATGATATTAAAAACAGACTTATGGAAATTATCACCAATAAAAGGGCAACATAAAAACGACGTTTATTTTGTTTGAAATAAAGAATCTCTGAAGGAACATAAGAAACAATTGTCCAATAATAGCTTTTTGAAAGCAATTGTGATTGATTAGACACAAATGTTTTTTCTGAACGATCACTTTTTAATCTCCCCATTAAGGGATAAATGGTTTGGAATGTAAATAAGCCATCCTTATTTTCAAACTGAGATGCCTCTTTGCTCACCATTTCGTTCCAAGCATCCTTATACTGATTTGAAAATTTTATATCTTTTCTATCCTCATACATAAAACCCCACTCATACTGAGCAGATTCCCCTTTCAGCCAATAACCTTCTGCATTCAACAACATTAGCTTATTGTTAATCATTAGGTCTGAATAGCTATCAAAGGCACTCAAGATAGTTTCCCCAAAGAAATTGAATAACAAAATCCCACGTTTTAAACCTTCCTGATCAAAAACCGGGGTTGCAACTCGGATCATGGGTTTGAGAGGCTGTTCTATCTGATTGTTCTCAATATTTAAATCAAGAGGTGAAATAAAAACCTCATTTTCATTTAATTTAATTGCCTCTTTAAAATAATAGCGGTTGCTTTTACTTTGCAAATTCTCTTTTGAAACAATAATCGGATTTCCTTGATTGTAATTTACCCGAATGAGCTCCATGCCATTTTCGTCCAATAAACGTACTTGATCGTATATTTTTTTATACTTAACAATATTAAGCATATCCTGGGATAGGTCCTCAAAAATATCAGGATTGGCATCGGCCAGAAATTCCTTTATGTGTGTCTCTGATTTAAGAATAAATAAATCATTGATAACGTGATTAATTTCTGATTCAACACTTTTAAACTTGGTGTCAACAAGACTCTTCTCAGCATTCCTGACCAACTTCAGTTCCATCTTTTCTTGTGTCCTCAAGATGAATATCGTCACAATTAAAATAATTGAAAAAACGGGAACAAAAACAAAGACTGTATTAAGAGCAGTTGCAAACCGGCTTTTATTAATACTATCAGAAAGATGTTTGCTGAATCTAGAGATCATATCGTATAGTGGATTAAGCTTGCAATATAATTTATTTTTTAAATCTCTACTAGAACTCGACTAGAATCTTCCCAATGAATTCAAACAAACTCTTTATTCTTTACTATGGTCAACTCTTTAAATTAAAACATTCATATCAAGAAAACTCTTGCCTAAAAAAGGCAGCTTACAGCTATATTAAGTTTTTACATCGATAGACCCAAACAAAACACACAACTCATATTCCTTATTCAAATTTTTCGCGATAATAATCAACTTTAAAATCATGAACAGGTCTGTTCGATTTTTCATACTCCTTCTTCTTTTCCAAATATATCTTCGATTTTGATAACCCTACATTAGAAGAACCCGAAGGAGAATATAAAATCGTCATTTTTATTTTCCGGCCAAATACCTCCTTATTAAGGATTAACTCTCGTTTAGCCCGAATCTCTTTTGTTATTTTAAGACCTAAAATATCAACATAAAAAAGCCGGAAAGCATTATTTTTGCCAAAGCCACTTGAAAAAAAGATTTCAGATATATTTGAATTCTTAATATCCCTTATTAACTGTCGATTAAGCTCAATAGGTAACAAATCGGAATCATTAGCCGTCGGTTTCTTTCTTTCACATTTTATAATTGTATCACTAACTGAAATCTTTCGACGTTTTAAAAATGCCAGAATTCCATTTAATGTAATCGGCTTTTTCAATTCATCGGGGAATGCTTCGCTAAGTATTGTCCAAATACTATTTACATTACCATAGAAAAAAGGAAGCTCAAATTCCTCATGATTATGGGGATGAATTGTACCTAGAATCAGTTTTTCACTATCCTTTGAAATTGGGTATTTGCTTAAATATTGATGTGAAGTTATCATCAGCTTAAAATTAGAATGATTAAAGACAATTTCACTCTAAATTCAACAATATATTACTAATCCAAATAATTGTATTAAAGACTTTTAATCATTTCAAATTGCTTCCCTCTCAGTAGAATGTGATTTGATTCAAAAAAATGTGTTATAGATTCACAGGCAATTTCGGTATTAATCGCTTTAATTGAAGAATGCTTATTAATCTTAAGCATTTCGCTTAACAGAGCAGTTCCAATTCCCTGTCTCCTGTAATCTTTGCTCACGGCAATTTGACTTATATCACCAGAAGTGGGTTCAAAAATACAATACCCAACTAGCCTATGATCATGATATGAACCAATGATTTTAAAATCACTAAGACTCCGTTTGATTGCTTCAAAACTATTTTGCCATGAAGGAACAAAATCCCAAAATTCAGTTGCCCCCTCTGCATTCTCCAAACTTGTTTCCTGTATATTGAATATATCAGACAACTTTTTATCAAGCAACTGAACTTCTGCGGTAGGCTGTACGAAATAGTTAAATTCTCTGCTAACAGTAAAACCCAGTTTTTTGTACACTGACACAGCATTCGTGTTGTGTTGCAAAACCTCGAGGAGATATTGCGATACACCTGCATTTTTTAAATATGGAATAGAATCAGTGAAAATTTTTGAAGCCATGCCTTTACCCCGAAATGCCTCTAATGTTCCTGTTCCTGTATCATAAGCCGTTTTACGAGCATTGAATTGCCCTATTCCATTTAAGGTAAATGAGACCAACTTATTATTCTCGAATGCCCCAAAGGAAAATTCCGGTGAATATCCCCTGCGTTTTAACATAGCACGCAATTCATCCTTATTTATCTGAACTTCATAACTCCCAAATGCTTCAGAAAATGCGGGAAATAAATGATCGAAACTTAACTTATCAAGAGATTCTATTCTTTCCATTTTATTATTAATTCATATATAACAAGTCTTTCAAATTTATGAAAATAATATTTCAAACAGTATCATACATTTGAATAAAGCCATATCATACATAAAATAGAATAATTCTATCTAACTCTAAAAAAGGAGATTATATCTGTGGATTTTTACTGACACAGAGCTTGACAGATAGAAAAGGAAGGATTTTTTTTTCTTAAGAAATAATTATTTTGCCATAAGCTAAGTCACCTAAAAACATTTATAATTAAAACTTATGAATGAAAAATATGCCGGCAAAAATTAGGAGGATACCCAAAATACGCCCCCAGTTAGCAGGTTGCACAGGGACACCAAATAAACCATAATGATCCAATATCATAGAGAAAATCAACTGACCTGCAACTATCAATCCAAAGCTCAAGGCTGCACCCAATCGGGGAACCAGAAAGATAATGGAACTGACATATATACAGCCCATCAGACCACCAATCCATGAATAGACAGGCGCCTCTTTTATAGCTTGCATGATGTTATTAGGGGTACGTGTCCCGATGATGACCATCAACAAGATAAAACCACCCACCATAAAATTGACCAGAGCAGCCATAAGTGGAGCTTTCAGAAAAGATCCCAATTTCGCATTAATACTCGCCTGAACGGGTAACAAACACCCCGCAACCAGGGCTAATATCATCAAAAAATATCTCATCGCTTATCTAAATTTGAATACAAACATACATATTTTCCATATCTAAAAATGGAATTATGCCCGACAGAAGAATTAAAATTTGGTTTTTCTATTCGCACATAAAAAAGACGCCCAAACTTTTAAGTTCAGACGTCAAAAACATACAGGGAAAATATATAATAAGGCTATTTTATTAAATTTCTAAAACCGAACATAGGTACTGGTAAAACAATCAATACACTCATCGTATAAAATCAGCTTGCCATCGCAGCGATCAAAGGATTGTTTTCGTCCATTTTCATAAACGATCATCAGTCTTTTGTCGCCAAAAATGATGGATTCTGCCTCCTCCAAATGATAAGTCATCTCAATTTCCAGCTTGTCATTGACGTATTGCTGATATGTATTAAGAGAAAAAATCAAAACGATTTCTTTACCAGTAGATTCAGGAGTGTCGGTTCTACCATCTATTCCTCCACTAGATTCGACCCACTTCCAACGGCTAACCAGTTCAGATACAACAAAATTGTCATCATTCTTATCTGAACATGATGAAAAGAAAGTCATCAGGATAAAAACTATAAATATCTTCTTCATTGGAAAGCATTTTAACTTTTAGACTACATAACTATAGACGAAAATAGATGAAATAGGTTGCGTTAAATAGCAAGAATTTTAGAGTTCTATTATTAATATGAAAAATAAAATAAGGAACAGTTGATTCTTAAGCAGCTAAAAAAAGCCCTATTTACAGATTTATTTCGATAATAAGATAAAAAGACGCCCCTTGACTAGGCCGACACAGAACACCATAAAAATAAACACATTACACACCCGAATTATGTTTTTTGAGGCTTATCCGTCTTTCCGGATAAAAGCAATGAATATAAAATAACAGGGTCTATCGAAAATTCGTTAAATTGCAGGCTGTGTATGTGTACATTCAGGCCTACCAAGCCACACAACACCTTTTAAAAACAAACCATAATGAAACCATATCATAACTTAACGTTTCCCGCACTTTTTTCGGAAACAGTTACAAAGTTTGGATCCTCAAATGCCATGGCACTTGTAGGTCAAACACCTATCACCTACAAGGAAGTCAATTCTAAAATACATGCTCTTATTGCTTTTTACGAAAAGCTGGGTATCAAAACAGGTGACAAAATTGCTATTCTAAGTAGTAATATGCCCAACTGGGGGATTACCTATTATGCAACCACTTTTATGGGAGCCGTTGTTGTTCCAATATTACCCGATTTTTCAGTCATGGAGATTGAAAACATCCTTAAACATTCCGAATCTAAGGCAATCGTTGTATCAAAAGCTCTATATGCAAAAATTAAGAACTTAGATATCGACAGCCTGGATTACACCATTGCAGTTGAAAACTTTGATTTGATTGAATCAAATCAAACGACTGCTCAGTATGATGATTCAGCGACACCTGATAAAAGCTATCAAGTTGCCGAAGATGACATGGCAGCTATCATTTATACATCAGGAACAACAGGCAGTTCAAAAGGTGTAATGCTTTCGCACAAAAATATTTGTTCTAATGCAACTAGTGCCAGACAGCTTCATCCTATCGATGAAAATGATCGCTTTCTATCCATCTTGCCCCTATCGCATACCTACGAAAACACTTTAGGTTTTATCATTCCTATGTTAGCAGGTTCCTGTATTTATTACTTAGGAAAAGCACCTGTTCCATCTTTGTTGATATCGGCTTTAAAAGAAGTCAAACCAACCATCATGTTTTCGGTACCTCTGATCATTGAAAAAATCTATAAAGGAAAGATTTTGCCAACTATCAACGGAAAAGCCATCACCCGAAACCTATATAAAATTCCTTTTTTCCGCAAAAGGCTAAATCTTATTGCAGGGAAAAAATTAATGGAAACCTTTGGTGGCAAACTAACCTTCTTTGGTATTGGAGGAGCAAAGTTGGGCGACAAGATCGAACAATTTTTACGTGAAGCCAAATTTCCTTATGCCATTGGATATGGCCTAACTGAAACCTCTCCTCTGCTTGCTGGTATTGGAGTTGCCAAAACCCAATACAGATCTACAGGCCCTGCTTTGGCTGGAGTTGAATTAAAAATCCATAAGCCTGACCCACACACTCAAATTGGAGAAGTTTGGGCCAAAGGCGATAATGTGATGATGGGCTACTTTAAAGACCCTGAAAAGACCAAAGAAGTCATGACTGAAGATGGCTGGTTTAAAACGGGAGACCTGGCAAGAATGGACAAAAACAATTACCTCTATATCGAGAGTCGTCTAAAAAATATGATTGTCGGAGCCAGCGGAGAAAACATTTATCCTGAAGAAATCGAATCGGTCATCAATAATTTCAAACATGTGGTTGAATCTGTTGTCGTCGAGAAAAAAGGAAAATTGGTTGCTATGGTTCACTTCAATTATGAAGAGTTGGAACAGCAATACAAAACACTTAAAAAAGATGTGGAAAACTACGTCGATCAACAAATTGATGAATTGATGAAAGAACTGCATCAATACGTAAACTCAAGAGTCAATAAATTCTCTCAGGTTCAAATGGTGGTTGCTCAAGTTGATCCTTTCCAAAAAACAGCAACACATAAAATCAAACGTTTTTTATACTACTAGAAAAATAAAAAACAACGGATATAAAAAATGCCCAAACCTTTAAGTTTGGGCATTTTCACTCTTATTTAACTAGTCCTGTTTTTCATTCATCAGGTGGGTATCCAAAAACTTTTCCATAGTGCGATAGAAATCAAATCGATTTTCCTGATTTCTAAAACCATGGCCTTCATTATCTTTTACCATATACTCCACATTAATCCCACGCGCTTTCATTGCGGCAACCATTTGGTCCGATTCTGCAAGATTAACCCTTGGATCATTGGCGCCCTGAGCAACAAATAAAGCCGCTTTAATTTTATCAGCGTGATAAACCGGTGATACCTTAGCTAACATGACACTATCTTTTACAGGATCACCAGCCATTTCGTATAGCATCTGACGGTAAGGCTCCCAATATGGAGGCAGACTATTCATGAAAGTAAACATATTGCTCACACCCACATAATCAACACCACATTTGTACAAGTCAGGTGTAAAAGCCAAACCTGCTAAAGTTGCATAGCCACCATAACTACCACCATAAATTGCAACACGATCTTTATCAGCATAGCCCTTATCAATTGCCCACTGTACTGCATCGGTGATATCATCCTGCATGCTCTGTCCCCACTGTTTGAATGAAGATTCCCAGAACTCACGACCATAGCCTGTAGAGCCTCTGAAATTCATCTGTAAAACTGCATAACCACGATTGGCCAGGAATTGAATCTCAGGATTAAATCCCCAATTATCTCTTGCCCATGGTCCCCCATGAGGATTAACTACCATAGGTAGGTTTTTAGCTTTAACACCAACTGGCAGTGTTAGATAACCGTGAATCGTTTTTCCATCCCGACTAGTGTATTGAATTGGTTTCATTGGAGCCATTTGAGATTCATTCATCCATGGACTCACTTCAGAAATTAATTTTAGTTCATCGGTATTTTTATCATAGATATAATAAGCACCCAAAGATCTGTCACTATAGGTTCGAATCAAAAACTTATCTTCATTGGTATTACTACTTGTAAAATAACAGTCATAATCAGGTAATTCTTTTTTTACACGATTATACATATCTTCACTTTCCTTATCAAAGAACTTGAAATTAACCATATCCGTTGTATAAATGGCCTTGGTAAGCACTTTACGTTTTTTCGAATATGACAGACTTTCAACATCTACCATTTCATTAGCAAATAAGCTCTCAGTCTCCTTTCCTGTTACAGGATCAAAAATGACGATCTCAGCCTTATCGCGTCCGATATTAGAGCTGGCATATAATTTTTTATTATCAAAAGTGAAAAACTGAGGCGACATGCTCTCTTTAAAACTGGTTGTAATAACCGGCTTAAATTTGTCCTTTTCAGTATCACGATAAAGCACAGTGGCATTTACCATATCGGTAATTGCTGTCGCAACACGTAGTTTGCCCTCATGATCAGTCATCCAACTGGTAATATTCCCTGGATTTTCATAAAGCATGGTCAACTCTCCCGTCACAATATTCAGACGATAAGGATCAAATGCCTGAGGATTTCTTTTATTCATAGAAATAATAATCTCATCGGGAATATCGTCCAAACGATCAATTATGCCTGTACGAACATTCTCAAAATCAGTAAAACAAACCAGATTCTCACCATCAATATCAACTCCATACAATTTAAAATTCTCATCACCTCCATTATCTTTCAAATACAGAATCCGATTATCGTTTGCCCAGAAATAGCCGGCAATATCACGATCTGTTTCAAAAGTAATTTGAACAGCCTCATCATTACCAATTTCCTGAACAAAAATATTCATCCGATCTTTGTATGGAGCTCGGTACGAAACCTTTGTACCTTCAGGCGAAATTTGATAAGAGGTCTTTTGAGGATTCTTAAAAAAGTCTTCCAAAGCAATTTTGGGAGGGCGTTCAACTTTTTTCTCTTTGGGTGTGCAAGCAAAAATACATATAGCTAACACGGGAATACACAAATGTGTGATGTTAATTTTCATAATGACTCTATTAGTGATTAGTAAATTATTGAAGCCTTAATTTACAACAATAATACTTATTAATCAATAAAAGGCTTATACAGAACACATAATCCTATTACAAACAAAAAAAAATCCCCGGAATCATTGACCCGGGGAGTTAAATTATTTATTAAAAAGTCACCACCTTCCGTTCTTTAATAAATTTCGTAAGATCCTGACCAGCATACTTTACCGTTATACCTAAATCTTGCAACTTATCGGCAACGCCATACTGATCGGCACAAGCCTTACAAGCCATTACATGTACACCAGCATCACGCATCTTATTCACATAATCTTGTAAATCCTTATCCTCAGAAAGCAGTTTCGATGATGGCCCCCAAACCAGAAGTGTAACATCATCCCACCATCCCTGTTTTCTGGCATTGTAGGTATACATAAATACCATTTTCATAGCCACATCCTTATCGCCACTTGTCCAAACTACAACCAACTTATCTGCTTCATTCATCTCTGTCTTATCTTTTAGGAAATCACTTTCAGTATCTGGCTCAGATGCCTTAAGTACAGGCATAGTCAAAAACAAGCTCAGTATAATACTTACAAATAACTTCTTTTTCATCTCGGTTTATTTTAATGATATGATTTTTAAATCTATTCTACAAACTCTTAATTTCATTCACCAAATTCTGCAAACTATCCTTAGCATTGCCAAAAAGTAAACGGGTTTTCTCACCAAAGAACAATTCATTCTCGATACCAGCATAACCTTTACCTCGCCCCCGTTTCATCACGATGATATTTTTGGCCTGATATGCATTGATAATAGGCATACCTGCAATTGGACTAGCAGGATCGTTAATGGCAGCCGGGTTAACCACATCATTAGCTCCAATAACCATCACCACATCGGTATTGGGCATATCCGGATTGATGTTATCCATTTCGACCAACTGATTATAAGGCACGTCAGCCTCGGCTAAAAGCACATTCATATGTCCCGGCATACGCCCTGCCACAGGATGAATAGCAAAACGAACATTAACCCCTTTTCCACTCAAAAGCTCTTCCAATTCATGACAAACATGCTGAGCCTGTGCAACCGCCAAGCCATAACCAGGAACAATTACCACTGATTTTGAATAGGAAAGTAAAATAGACGCATCACTCAAACTGATTTCCTTCATCACCCCCCCTTCGGTATTAGCAGCTGCAGCGCCATTAGCTCCAAAAGCTCCAATAATCACATTCATCAGGGAACGGTTCATAGCCTTACACATCAATAAAGTCAGAATTGTACCCGCAGCACCAACAAGAATACCACCCAAAATCATTGCCTGATTACTGTAGATGAAACCAGCCATAGCAGCCGCAATTCCCGTAAAACTATTCAATAGAGATATCACCACTGGCATATCTGCTCCGCCAATCGGCATCACAAACATCACGCCGTAGAATAAAGAAATACCCAATAATAAATAGATGGCCCAATTAAGTTGCTCGGGTGTTTGACCTGAAATCATGATATAAACTGAAAGAGCGACAACAGTCACCAACAGAAATAAGTTGACATAGGTCATCATTCCGGAAGTAATATCCTTCACCTTGCCGTCAAGCTTTCCATAGGCAATCATCGAACCACTAAAAGCGATACTACCAATAATTAAACCCAGAATCGTAACCAAAACAGATTCATAATTACCCATATCTGCATTGGGGAATTCGAGCAAAGCAACCAAAGCCGAAGCCGCACCACCCGTAGCATTAAAAAAGGACACCAATTGCGGCATAGCGGTCATTTTAACCCGTCGTGCTACCACCCAGCCAATAACTGAACCGATGGTCAATGCCGATAAAATAATCCAGACATTGGTCAATGCAATCCCGTTTCCACTGGCATCCCTATGCAAAAGCAAAGTGGTAAACATAGCCAAAACCATACCTGATCCCGCATAAAAATTACCCCGTCTGGCCGTTTCAGGATGAGACAGCAATTTCAATCCAAAAACAAAAAGCAAAGCTGAAATTAAATAACTCAGTTCGAGTATCGATTCCCCCAAAGTGAAATCAATCCCGTTTAAATTTCCTATAACTTGTTCCATATCATCCTATTTTTTCTTCTTTTTAAACATTTCCAACATGCGGTCTGTTACAACAAATCCACCTACAACATTCAGTGTCGCGAAAATAACAGCGAAAAAACCGAGTATAAGTTCCAGAGAGAGAGTTGATGTATCAGCATGACCAACCAAAATAATACCACCAATAATGATGACACCACTAATGGCATTGGCCCCCGACATGAGAGGTGTGTGAAGAACTGATGGGACATGAGAAATAACCTCAATCCCCACAAAAATGGATAGAGCAATGATAAAAATTGCCTCCTTATATGTGAAAAAGTATGCTAATATTTGTTCCATTTAGTCTGATTTATGATTCAACAACTGATTTGACACGCTCGTTTAAAATTTCGGACTGATGCGTAATGCAGGTTCCTTTAACGATGTCATCCTCAAAATTTAAGTTTAAATCACCCTCTTCGCTAATTAATAGCTGCAAGAAATTAAACACATTCTTTCCAAACATCTTACTGGCATCAATAGGCATTAAGGATGGGTATCCGGACTGTCCGATAATTTTAACTTCATTGTGAATAAGGGTCTCATTGTTTCGAGTCAATTCGCAATTTCCTCCTGTTGAAGCAGCCAAATCGATAATCACTGCACCTGGTCGCATGCGTTCAACAGCTTCGGTAGGAATTAAAAGCGGCGCCTTTCTTCCGGGAATCTGAGCCGTGCATATCACCACATCAGCTTTGGCTGCATGATCGTTAATGGCTTCTTGCTGTTTCTTTTTGAATTCATCCGTTTGTTCAACAGCATAACCTCCCGCTGCTGAATCGTCAATTGCCCCTTCAACCTCAACGAATCTAGCCCCAAGACTGTTCACCTCTTCTTTAACAGCTGCCCGAACATCAAAAGCTTCGACCTGAGCGCCTAACTTGCGTGCAATAGCGATGGCCTGCAAACCAGCAACTCCGGCTCCAAGAATCAGAACGGTAGCCGGACGAATGGTTCCTGCTGCTGTCATAAACATGGGAAAAAAATTGGGTAACTCATTGGCAGCCTCAAGCACAGCCTTATAACCGGCAACCGTGGCCATTGACGAAAGCACATCCATTGACTGAGCCCGGGTTGTTCTAGGTATCGAATCCATACTGAAACTGGTTACGCCATTCGCAAGGAATGCTTTTACCAAGTCGGTATTCCAAAGGGGGTTATACTGACTAATCCAAACCTGTTTGTCGTTCAATTGTCTGATAAGTTCGAGGCTCGGTTCACCAATCTGAACAAAAACCTCTGCCTTTTTTAAAAGTTCTGTTCGATCTAAAATACTTGCCCCAACATTCTCATAGGCTTCATTGGTTTGAAATGCAGATGCACCCGCATCTTTCTCTACGTAAACCTCAACTTTTGCTTGAACCAGCTTGGAGACAATTTCCGGTAAGAGAGCCACGCGTTGTTCTTCGCCTTGCTCTTTCAATAATCCTAAAATCATAGGCTTTGTTTATAGTTAATTCCAATTGATATTTTCACAGTAGAATCGCTTCATTTATAAAGCATTGTCCAATAAATATAGTTTATAATAGCCACAATTAAAATTACTCCTATGAACTTTTCACAAAACAATTTTCTAAAAAAGACTTTCTCTACCCTTATTGTACATTTTTAATCGATTCTTTATTTAGATTAAATCTAGATATAAAAATTAGAATACAAGAATAAATCCTCACCCATTATCATCTGAATAATAAAAATCCCTACATCTTGGTATTTTATCTTACTCAACAAATAAAAAAGGGACTTTCATTTGAAAGTCCCTTTTTTTATAAATTTTATCACTAAACCAATTACTATTAATAGTTACTGGGTTCAAGAGCTTTTTCTTTTTCCCAAACAGGTAGAATATGACCTGGTTTATCCTTCATCACTTTTTTAAGCCATTCTTGTGGATAACCAACGGTTTGAGCATTTCCATTTTCATCTTTTATATAGCCATCGTTATACTTGGTTATTAAATGTTCGGCTAATTCCGTCCACCTTTCTGCAACCATATCCAATTGATCATTAGAAAAATCGGAAAGAAAATCAGTAGCAAGTTTTGGATTAATCTTGTACAATTCTCCAGCGGCCTTATCCATTGCAGGAATATATGCAACGAATTTCTGCTCCAATTCTCGTTGTACTTTTTGAATATCCTGAATCATATCAGAATACCTCAAATCCGAAAAATTGGAAACAAAATTAAAGATCCACCAAGCTGAATCCCACGAAAATTTCTGTAGGCTACCTTGGCCCCATACCTTTGGAATTTCTTTAGTGCAACAATAGACAGGCGTGTAACAGGTATAATAAGTATCATCATAACCATACCAAAGAACCCCGCCAATTTCATTAGGCAGCCACGATCGGGACTGAGCAATAAAGGAAAAAGCTGTATTCCGGGTCGAGATAGGACGCTCCCAAACTGCCGTTTTTCCATCGACATCCAACACTAGCGGTCGGCAACGATTAGGACTCCCAAATGGGCCCGCTTCTATACCTTTAGTCATGTCAAAATCCGTTCCCTCATAATGATCTCTGATCAGATAGGAAACAGCCTCAACATTCAGTTTTGAGTCTGGTTTTATCCACAAAGGATAACGATCGGCCCCTTCAACACCACGATGGTAATCTGTTGAGAGTTTCAGGGAAGGTGCACATCTGTTGAACAGACTCCACACACGTGATTCGCAATATCTCAAATTTGAAGGATTAGAAGGATCATACGCCTCATTAAATCGAAATGGCTCACCGGATTCCGGATTGTAATAGCCTTTTTTGATAGCAAAGTCTATCACATTCTTTGAGTAAAGGCAATTTTCGGGGTCATCTAAGGGAAACTCTCCAATCCTTGATTTATTAGCATGTGCTGAAACATAGCCATCAGGGATTCGTCGGGCCACCCATATGGCACCTTTCCCTTTTTTACCAGTACCAATCATCTCAAGAATCCAAGCCTCGTTCGGATCGGCAATCGAAAAGGATTCCCCTTCACTCTTATAGCCATATTCCTCAGCAAGTGCAGTCAGAGTTTTCACCGCTTCCAGAGCTGTTTTTGATCGTTTAAGGGTCAGTTGCATCAAGGTCCAGTAATGCAGGAGATTTGAAGAATTAACCAACTCCGCTCTTCCTCCAAAGGTGGTTTCTCCTATAGAGACCTGATGTTCATTCATGTGCGGACCAACAATGGCATAGGTATGCAAAGCCTGTTTGATTTCTCCGAGTACATTGCCACTCCAATCTTTAATTTGAAGCATCTCACCTGGCTTGTAGTCAGCTGCCGGAACAACTCGTAAGCTAGGATGAAATTCGCCATCGCAGGTATAAACCACCATAACAGAACCATCTTTTGATGCCCCTTTGGTGACTATAAAATTTGTACAGGCAAAAACCTTCATAACAGTCGTCGCTTGAAAAAGTACAATTAAGAAAAATAAAAATGTTTTGTTCATAGGTTTATGATTGAGTTTGAGTTTATCAGATCTATTGGTTGTCATGATCTAAACCTTTCGAAATTATGAAAAGGACGCTAATAAACACATAACAAAAGTCATTAATGATTATAAAAAAAGGGCAAACATACGCTTGCCCTTTTCTAAAACTATTTAAATGTCTATTGACACTAATTATTTAACCTCCAAAAGCATTAGTGGAGAAATACCCGTTTCATACTCCTTAATCAAAGTACCATTTGTACTATAAGTCACAAGTTTTCCATTAGCAGTTGTACTTGGAGAAACAAAACAAAATACTTTATCATCACTGAAACCAACACCGTTTAAGCCTGAAATGCCTTCTACTAAATTTGTTGCCTCGAAGCTTTTAGTTGCTGTATCGAATACTGCAATAGCACCTGAAAGATTCCAGCTAGCATCATAAGCCGAAGTCATTACATATAACTTTGAGAAATCATCATTTGCCGACATGATATTCACATAGCTAGAGCTGATACCTTCTAATTTATATAATTCGTACGCATTAGTAGTCGTATTAATATAAGCTAAACCTTCTTCAGTTGAAGGATTGCTATAACTATCAATTTGGGAAACATAAAGATTATCCTTTTTATCTTTAATAAAATAACTTGATACAGCCTGAGTTTCAATATAGCTAATAGCTTCAGTATCCAGATCCATCACAGCAATGCTCTTTTTATAGTTAAGAGCTGCATATAATTTGCCATTCACAATAGCCAAACCTTCAGGTCCACCTTCAAGTGCAATTTTCTTTTCTACTTTTTTTGTATCAAGATTTACTTTTGCAATATAAGACAGTGTAATATCTTCCCAGATGTTACCTCCCCAACAAGAAACATATAGATAATTCCCATCTGCCACACAAAAGCGAGGTTTAATAATACCATCAGTAATACCATTTTGAGTTTGTTTAAATGTTACTTCATCTACCCAAAAAATCTGATCCAAATTATTTCCCATCATGAAAATTTTTCCGTCATAGTTGTAGGCATATTGCACATTGGAAACCATAGGAACAGTATTTACAGTTTCGTAATGTCTGTTCGTTAATAATTCTGAATTTTCCTCATACACAGAAATAGTTGATTTATCTCCAGAATAACTACCATAGTTTATTACATAACTTAAGCTTGAATAAATTGAAATAGAAAATTCTGATTCAGAAATTATATTTTCACCATCAGTTACTGTAAAAGTAAAACTATCTGAAGTTTCAAAACTGGAATCATGAATGTATTGAATTTGCTTATCATCAATATCCTTTTGCGAAAAAATTGTAATTGAAGTTTCAGTATCAGTTATTTTTACCAATTTACCATGTATAGGTGCTTTTGTAATAGTAAAGATAATCTCAGCAGGGTTTGATTCAGAGTCAGTAATTTTCAATTCTTCCTCAGTAATCAGTTTAGTTTCACCATTTTTTAGCATGATACCCTGATTAGTATCTAAAACAGGTATCTCATTAGTATCATCATTA
The DNA here is from genome assembly GCF_004122035.1 of Ancylomarina salipaludis. Classification (GTDB taxonomy): domain Bacteria; phylum Bacteroidota; class Bacteroidia; order Bacteroidales; family Marinifilaceae; genus Ancylomarina; species Ancylomarina salipaludis. The sequence goes on along the minus strand of NZ_SAXA01000011.1, from coordinate 80,953 downwards.
TTACATGAGATCAATAAAGTAGCCGCAAGGGCTAACATTGATAAGAATTTAATTTTCATTTCCCTTTTATTTTAATTGATATTATAAGTTAGACTTAATCGGTAATTAATTCCAGGCATAGCATATCCAAATGAAGACTGATAATCAGTGTTAAAAATATTATTAAGTATGCCTTTTATTTTAATTTTATTATTGTTATTTAATTTAAACTGGTGACCTACTGAAAAGTTGAGAAGAAAATAAGATGATAGAATTTTATCATTTTCTCCATTAGTATATTGCTTGTCCGTATACTTACAGTCTATTGAAATATCGGTATTCTTAAAAGATGTAATAGTATAAAAATTAGCCATATGTAATGGAACATATTCCAATTGTCGATCAACTGGAATGGTTGGATCTATTGATTTTTTTGGTTCTGTTGAGGTGTAGGAATAGTTGACACCTGACACAGTTTTCACCCCCCAAAGGGAGTAATTCCATTGTGTCATAAATTCAAAACCTTTGCTTTCTACTTCTTGTACATTTTTGGCATGCCAATCATCTTTTTTCTCACCTTCATTATTGATGAAAGATCCTTTTCGCCATAGAATCCACTCATCTACATTTAAGTAGAAAGTATTCAGTTGTATGTGTCCGAAAATGTCAGTAGTTGAATAATTCCATTTAAAGCCCAACTCATAATTCATGCCTTTTTCAGGATTTAAATTTGGATTCCCCTGGTCACCCCAAAAACGATCATTAAAAGTGGGTACACGATAACTTTTAGCAATATTTCCATTTATGTTTAGAGCATGAGTTTCTTTAGAGAATACGAGATATTTAAAACCAAAAGTTGGTGTAAAAGGAACAGTAAAATCTGTCACCAAACCTTGGCGTAAATTAATTGTAGCCGTTAGTTTACGATTTAGCTTGTGAAAATATGAGGCATAAAAATCAACTCTGTCTTCATATTCCAGATCGCCAGAATAAGTATAAACAGTAGGGTATATTCTGCTGGCTTTTGCACCGATTTTATAACTTATATTTTTATTTAGCTCATGCTCAACACATGCCTCTCCAATAATACGTTGCGTCTGAATGGTACCATCTGTATTTTTATTGTGAATACCATTATCATACACATAGCCCCCACTGATCTCATACTTAATGGCTTTTTTAGCGTTTTTATACGATGTCCACAACCTAATATTTTTATCTTCGTAAGGCTCTCTTAAATCAGGTTTATAATAATTCTCTTGCATATTTTGCTGAATCAGGTGCCAATCTTTCTCCAACCACAGGTTAAATATAAATGTCTCTTTCTCCGAAAACTTATAATTTATTTCTTGAATTAAGCCCTTGTTTTCAATGTTTGCATTTCTCTGTCTGTCTTCCTTCTGATAGATGCCTTTTTCAAAATCATACACAGCTGTGTTCGTGAATTTAAAATCATTGTCTTTTTTATAATAATAGAGACGAGTCACCGATTCAAATTTACCGTTACCTATGTGTATTTTTGTGCCATATAATTCTTCTCCAAAAGAGCCGTGAGCAACTCTAGCCTCTGCTTTTACACCTTTAGTCCAATTGTTTTTTAAACCAAGGTGAATGGCCCCGCCAATACTTCCCGAACCATTTACTGTACTGGCACTACCAAATTGAACCCCCACTTCATCGAACAAGTACATAGGGATATTACTCATATTTGACTCCCCAAGTGTTAGAGAGTTAAGGTTGATACCTCCAAAGTTCACACTTGTATGATTAGGAGAAGTACCACGTAAGCGTATGTTAGATGAAGCTCCTGCTCGTGATTTTAGAACAATAGGAAGGGTTCGTAATAATAACTGCTCTAAACTTCCATCGCGATTAGCGTCGAACTGAAGAGCAGAAATCGTTTCTATTTTTGCCCCGGATTGGTATTTTTTCAGCTTGCCATAACTCACCACCTCTTTTAAATGGATAGTATCAACTCCGACAGTTTGCCCCCAACTATATAAGCTTATAAAGCTACCTAACAGCACGAATAAAAATTTCAACTTCATCTTATATCTGATAAAGAAGAAAACACCAGGATAGACCAATAGAAATAAAGAATTCGATCGTCTTCCAAACATCTTCTCCGAATGTTTTGAAAATTAAGGTTGTATTGGCAGGTCTTCTGACTTACTCAACTTTTCCGGCCTTCCCATCCGCCTGGGCGAACAGTGGCATTGTGGTGAAAAAGCTTTTTTCTGAGCTTACAGCTACGGGAACAGCTCCGGACTTACACCGGATTCCCTTTTCATCTCCATCTGACAACAGTCAGATTCACGAGAACCAATTACGCTGCAAATGTATAAAAAAAACAAAAGACAAAGAGCTTTATATCTTATTTGGAATCTAATTCTAAACATACTGAGGTCAAAGAATAAAAAAACATATCATAAAAAAGACTGTTCCTTTTAAGAACAGTCCTTAATCCAATTTAAATAATATTTTACTGCATTATTTAACGGTCAAACCAAACTTAACATAACCAGTATTGTATATGGGCATACTACAAGCTTGATATGTAAATCTTTGATCTACTATAGGATTATAATAATAAATTTTTATACTTCCTAACGCATCTGAGCCCTCTTTTCTCACCGTAACAACTGTTTTACTTTCCTTAGTTGTATTTGTACTAGTTACCTCAGCTGAAATACCTTCAGAAACTTTCGCTTTTCCTACACCAACCTCTAGCTTATAATCTCCATTAAATTTACAAGTAAGTACATGTGAAAATTCATATGTCTTTGTACTTGTAATATTAACACTTTCATCTTCCTCAACAATATTAATATATCTATAAAGAGATTCTTCAGAAAGGTGCCATGAACCAAGTGAAATTTCATCAGCACCTAAATACACAGGTTTAGAAGTGAAGTTATTGGGGTCAATCTTATATGTATTTTTGGAATGTCTAAAAAAGGTTGAATGTTCATATGTGTGTGTTATATTAAAATTCCAAATCTCATTTGGTTTAAAAGGGACATATATAATTTGAGGATGTTGATTTTTAGATGTTATCACCTCAAATCTAAACTCATAAGCACCCTTAGTCCACATCCGATCCAAGAGTTCTTCACTACTTAAAGTTCTTTTCTCCTGGGAAGTTGTATAATCTTTAATTACTGGATCATCACTATTTGTCCCTGTACTTGTCTGATTCGCAACCCTAAAATATGTTTTTGGATTTATTTCAATAAAACTTAAATACTCTGAAACTGATCTATTTAAACTACCTGTTTGATTTAAAGGTGTTATTCCATAGTATACATAATCTCTTTGAAATGCTTTTTGATAAATACTTCCATCATCTTTATTAAAATAGTTATAAGCTTCAAGTGCTTTTCCCCCAACTATTGTAATATGAGAATCCACAGACTTTATTCTCGATTGATTTTGTAAACTACCATCAAAATTTGGAGATTTAAATGTTATAGATTTGTTCGCACCACTCTTAACATTCCCTGTTTCAGCTACAGGCGCAACAACCCTACTATTTTCATTCACTACAAATACATGAAAATCTGGAACATCTCCTTTTTGTAAGCTAAGTTCTTTCTTACCATTCAAGAAGAGTGTAGTTTCAGATTCTTGAGATACAACTACAGGTATTTCTTTATCTTCAGTATTTAAATTTTCTGAATTAATATTAAAAAACATAATCTCTGGAATCAAAATATTCAATAAAGGAATATTCGTCTCAATTTCTTCCATAATTTCTTCAGATGAATATGAGATTAAAATATCCTTGAAAGATCTCCCATTAATAATCTCATCTTTAATTAAAAAATAAAGAACATCATAATTTTTATCAAATTGTTTTAGAGATTCTGTTTTTAGAAATTCTCTAACATCTTTTCTTTCATATGTTGCCTTAGACAAGATCTTAGCAAAAGTCACCAAATTTTCCTCTTTGTCTTTAGCACTCAAAACATTTTTTGGGGTATTACTCTTTTTTAACACATTGACATTTTCATCAAAATAGTCATCATTAGAACATGAACTAAGAAGAATTCCTACCATTCCAAAAATTAAAACCAATTTCTTCATAAATCTTAAATTAATTATACAATTATTCAATTAATTATATCTACACCAAAAACTCAGAGTCAAGTAACTATTAGACCTACATATTTAATTTAAAATAATATTAAATCGAACTATGAACAAGCTATATATTTAACCTTAACCTGAAGAATCATAATGTATATTACAACAAATGTAATATGATGTTATGAAAATAATAAAATTTATGACTTAATTTTATGCTTTCTTAACATATATCTATGAAATAAATCTAAAATCAGTTACAAGAAATGCTTCTCCCATTACAATACAACCTTAAATGTAATAGACTAAAACCTTCTTTAAAATTTATAAATAAACTCCGCATTCACTAACCTTCCCGGCATATTGTAACCATCTTTCTCGGTATAATTTTCATCCAATAGATTCGAAACGGTTATTCCAACTGTATACTTCTCTTTAAAAGTATACGACGCCGAATAATCAAATACATAAGAAATCGGATGACGTAACAAAGCCTCATCAATCAATTCAGGACGAACCTCTTTACCATTAAAAACAATAGGTTTTTTTGAGACATTTGGCCAATTTGAATAGTCGGCTAAGTACATATAATTATCTTCGTAGCGGTGACCAATATAACGACCATTTAAGCAGGTCGTAAATCCTTTTAAATTATCGAACTCCAAACCAAACGAAGCAGTATTGTCTCTCACGTATCGCATACTCCCCTCGGCAGGCTTTCCATTCGACTCATATTTTAAGGTTGCATCAATTAAATGCGTATAATTTAAGTACAAACGTAAGGAATAATCGTAATCACTTAACGCGCCAAAGTCATAAGAAGCAAGCAACTCAATACCACTCATATTTGCCTTATCTGCATTAATATAAGTGTAAAATTCATCGCCACTTTTTTTAATCCCATCCGGATCGCGCAGTTCTTTAATTATTTTATTGGTGTGCCTTGTTTGAAAATAGGTAAAATCGATATTGATTCCATTTTGGAAATCCTTGTAACTCTCACCTATATCGAAAGTTTTACTTTTTTCTGCCTTCAAATTGGCATTCCCTCGTGTTGTTGTGCCAGAAGCAACTGTATAAAATCCGGCAACCTGAAAAGCATCGGGTGCTAAAAAAGCATCACCCCAGCTTGAGTGAATCGATATATGCTCACAAAGCTCATATTTCAATCCCAGATTTTTAGTAAAAATCTCATAGGTTTCGGAACTGGAAGCATTTCCTAAAAACTTATCCGCCTCTAAATCAAACTTAATAAAATCGCCTCGTCCACCGATTGAAGCATCCAGCTTACCATCAAGAAGTTTAAATTGGATTTGACCAAATACACCTGTTTTACGGTTGTTATAATCTGGTTTATAAGGAGCCTCAGCTGTCCCTTCTTTGGTATAATTAAGACTCTCATATTTGTCAGTTCTGTTATCAATCCCAAAAGCAAACGTATGCTCATCTATCTGGAAAGCATCATTCAACTGAAAACCATAATTTTTATAAATTTTCTCAAGATTACCGGAACCATCATTGCCAAGATCTATAGTCTCTGTATTTTCCTTTGAAAGGAAAGAAGATAAACGAAGCGAATGAATACCTGCTTTTCCTAAAACATCAAAACCTCCGGTATAGCGTTTAATATCTTTTGAATCCATCCCATAGGTATGCCAAAAATTACCCGGCGTTTCAACATTTAGAGCTTGATAAAAACTACTATTCAGATTAAGCTTCCAGTCTTCTGCAAACTTTATTCCCAAACGGGCATTCACATTATGCTTTTCGAATTGAGAATTCTCCATACGAGCACCATAGGTTGTAGCATCCAAAATTGTTTTGGCATAAGCTTCGTTGTATAAATTATGATTACCCACCTTGTAATCTTTATTTTGTTTGTGAAAAGTATATCCCAAATCAAAATCGAGTAATTCAGACAAAGAACCGCCAACATTTAAATTAACTTTCGAGTTTTGAAAACTACCATAAGCCAAAGAAGCCGAACCTCCCAACTTACCCGTTCTGCTTTTGCTCACAATATTCACCACACCTCCCATGGCATCAGAACCATATTGTGCTGAAAATGGACCTTTCAAAATCTCAACGCGTTCAACATTACTCAAATCGATACTAGCCAGATTCTCGGTTCCTGCCGGTTTACCATCAATTAAAATTAAAGCATATTTACTTTGTGTATCAGCAGAAAATCCCCTTATTCCAATTCCGGCATCAACACCCGGATATTGCAAAATATCAATTGAAGACGATCTTTTTAACAAACCTGCAACATCGGTTGCCGGAGAAGTCTTAATCATTCTAGGCGTAATCACATCTACCTTTTGAGGCAGGTTTTTAACCTTAGCATTCACACGTGAGGCATTAATCTGAACCTCGTTTAGATTTAAATGACGAACCGAAGTGGAATCTACCACAGGTTTATCATCAGCTTGAGATGCAAAATTCATAAATGAAAGCAATGCAAAAGCTGTTAAAAATGTTCTTTTCATGTTTGAGTTTAATAAAATGAAAAATGTTTTAACTAATGCAAAGCAAACAGGGAGCTAAAAGAAAATTTGACAACACGACACAAAGTATCCCTTATGGCAAAACAATCCTGAATATCTGTATTGAATCGATTTTCGTTCACTTGCTCTTTTTCCCGAAAGCAATGACTTGTATTAATCGCAAAGGCAGGTCTTCTGACTTGTTCTACTTTTTGAGGCCTTCCCATCCGTTTGAGGCGGACAGTGGCATAGGTCGTTCAAAAAGCTTTTTTAGAACTTACAGCTACGGGTATAGTTCCAGATTCTAACTGGATTCCCTTTTCATTTCAATCCTGAATAATGAGGACTGAAATACCAAATGCGGTGCAAATATAGATAAAAAAAAGACTTTGGAGCACAAACCTGATTAGAATACAAATCCGGAAGTCAAACCAAAGACTATCAATAAAATTAAGTTTCTACCAGAATATTAGAATCAAATTTCAGTTCTAAAATCAAGCTAATCTGAAGGTCTCAACAACAAATTATTCTATCCCCTGCAATAAATATTTAAGGTGAATAGTCTAAATAAAATAGATTTGTTATTCTTGCATATCGCTTTTATAAACAGCCCATTTATTAAAGAGACCAAACTCAAACAACCAACTAAAAAACCGACACATGTTAAAAACACTTTACAAAGGATTCATCTTGTCATACCTCTTAATCACAATCTCTTGCACAACAAATCAAAACTCATCTGATTTAATTCAAGCAATTGATAATCGCCAGACTGATAAAGCACTTCGAATAATCGATCAGCTTGACAATTTAAATGAGCAAGACTCACTAGGATTGAGTCCCATGCACTGGGCGGCCAAACGTGCTCTGCCACAAATCACAAAAGCTCTAATAAAAAAGGGCTGCAATCTGAATATAACTGATGTACATGGCTACACGCCTTTGAATTATGCCATAAAAGCCGATAATGCAGAAATCATAAATCTCATGCTAAAGAACCAGGCCGTTGTTTATAAAAACGGCTTATCAAATTTGAGCGATGGTCCTTTTGTTGATTGGACCGAGAAAGGACTCTATGCATATTATTTAAAACACGATTCGATTAGCAGCAAAAGCTTCCTATTAGGCAAATTCATAAATCAAAACACACGATATTTTAAAGGATGGAATGGAGACACCACAACTTACACCATTACCGATAATAAAATACCTGCATGGGAATTTAAAACTCAAGAACCCATATTTGTTTTAGGTGATATTCATGGTCAATATGATAGAATGGTCAAAAATCTGCAAGCCCACGGCGTGATAGACAAACACCTGAAATGGAGCTGGGGAAAGGGGCATCTTGTTTTTGTAGGCGATATTTTTGATAGAGGGAATAAGGTTACGGAAGCACTTTGGCTGATTTATAAATTGGAGCAGGAAGCAGACAAAACCGGAGGTAAAGTGCATATGAGTTTCGGAAACCACGAACTCATGGTGCTGAACAAGGACAACAGGTATATAGCCAATGATTACAAAAACCTGTGCAACAATCTGGGGCTGGAATACAATACACTATTTCATTCCAATTCGGTATTGGGCGAATGGCTTCGCTCAAAGAATTCGATGACCAAAATAAACGACATTCTCTTTGTGCATGGAGGAATTTCTCAAAAGCAAATTGATTCCGGCATGAGTACACAAGAAATCAATGAGTTGGTAAGGCAATATTTAATTTCGGGGAGTAGTCCAAAAAATCAGGACAAATTGAATCAAATTTTAAAAAGCTTTGGTCCCTTTTGGTATCGCGGCTATTTTATGGATCGCTCCCAATACAAAAAAATTACTGAACAGGAACTGATTTCTATTCTTGAGGCTCTTAAGGTTTCAAGAGTGGTCGTTGGTCATACCGAAAACGATGAACTAAGTGCATTGTACAACGGAAAAGTCATTGACGTTAACATACCCTTAGCTGAAGATTCTATTCCCAATCAAGCCCTTTTGATTAAGTATGGAAAATTCTTTCGTCTAACCGAAGATGGAAATAAAACCCTTTTAAACTAGATTTTCAACAAAAAAAACAGCCCTAATGCGACCATTCTTTGGGGCTGTTCTTATTCTAAATTACGAAGATTGAATTTCCCATATTGAAGTATTACAAATAAATAATATCTTTCACTTTTCATAGAATACGTAAAACTCATCAGACCGAAAATCAATATGGATTACTTTAAATACGGAGAAACAGAACTTGAATATCTAAAAAACAAATGCGAAAAAATGGCAGAGGCTATTGATCGCATAGGACTGATAAAAAGAAATGTTTTACCTCATCCTTTTCAGGCTCTTATTTCGAGTATCATCAGTCAACAAATTTCAACAAAAGCAGCTGTTACGGTTAAGGCCAGATTAAGCAATCTGATGGGTGAAATCAGTTCTGAGAACATACTTAAAACCAAGCATGAGGATATTCAGGCCTGTGGCATGAGCAACAGAAAAGTAAATTATATAAAAGGAATTGCAGAAGCAGCGCATTCAGGTTCTGTAGATTTTGAAAAACTACATGAACTGAGCAATGAAGAAATCATCGAAAAACTAACTGCTCTGAATGGTATTGGTGTTTGGACAGTCGAAATGCTCCTTATTTTTTCACTCTCGCGTCCTGATGTTCTAAGCTATGGTGATTTAGGGATTCGAAATGGTATGATGCATCTATACGGACTGGAGTCCCTTTCAAAAAAAGAATTTGAAATCTATCGACAAAAATTCTCACCATACAATACAGTCGCTTCACTCTACTTCTGGGCATTAGCAAAAGAAACTACAGAAAAATAGATAATACGAAAGCACAAAGTGATGATCGCATTGAAATTCCCTTTGTGCTTTTTACATATTACAAATCAATATCAAGAGGTCCACAAACTCCCAATCGAGTAGGTCTTGGCTCGTCCGCGCACCAAAATGCGATCACCCAAATCGACACAGAACAATTGTCCTCCCCGCTCCGATATTTGTTTAGCATTCATCTCCTTTTTATTCAGTTGCTCCGACCAAAAAGGGGTTAACGAACAATGAGCTGAGCCCGTTACCGGATCTTCCAAAATAGAAGCCTGAGGTGTGAAAAATCGGGATACAAAATCGCAATCATCTCCCTTAGCCGTTACAATAACGCCTCCCGGATCAAGATTAATTTGATCAAAAATCGGTCTGTCAATTTTAATATTTCGAATATCAGCCTCTGTATCGTAAACCAACACATAATCACGTGCTTTCAAAACCTGTTTGGGCTGAATATTTAAAGACGCTTCAATAATTTGTGGCAGTTCCGCTACATCAGGTTTTCTCCTTGGTAAGTCGAGTGTATAAAGTCCCTCTTCAGCTCTTACTTTCAGTTCGCCACTCAGACTTTCAAAAACAATTTCATCTTTGGGATATTTCAAAATGTCTTTCAAAACATGGGCGGTTGCCAATGTTGCATGTCCACACAAATCCATCTCAACATCGGGGGTGAACCAACGCAAATGCACTTTTTCTTCATTTATAATAAAAAACGCCGTTTCCGGCACAGCATTTTCTTTTGCTATTTTAAATAAAAGCTCATCAGGCAACCAACTCTTAAGAGGAACCACACAAGCCGGATTACCCGTAAAAAGCTCATCCGTAAAGGCATCTATCTGATAAAGATCTAATTTCATTCTCAGGTATATTAAGTTGTAATTGCATCAATCTTTGATGCAAAAATAAAGTCGTTTTCATGCAGCCCTTCAATTTTATGAGTCCAGATTGAAACCTCAACTTTTCCCCAGGTAAAATTAATATTAGGATGATGATTTTCTTCTTCAGCCAACACCCCAATTTGGTTAACAAAAGCTAAAGCCGATTTAAAATCAGGGAATGTAAATAATTTCAACAAATGATGCTGATCAACCACTTGCCAATTGTTAAGCTTAATTAGGTATTGATTGATCTCAATTTCGCCAAGAGGTGGAATCCCTCCCTGACAAGGTGTACACTTCTTTTTGGACAATTGGTTCATAACAATGCTTTTTCAAAACGATTCAATTGTTCTTTAAATTCTTTCAATAACTCAGCGTCTTTAATCCCCTCTTCGTTCGAGAAATTCTCATAAAAAGAGGGTAAGGAAAAACTTAAGATCGGTTTATTATTTGCACGTTCATACCTTGCAATCGCCATAGCCAATACTGATTTTCCCCCATAGCCTCCTGGCGAGGTTGCCATCAAAAACATGGGTTTGTCTCCCCACACATCCGATTCGATTCTGGATACCCAATCGTAAATATTCTTAAAAGCCGCAGAATAGGCTCCATTGTGTTCAGCAAAGGAAATCAAAATTCCATCCGCTTTTTGAATAAGAGCTTTAAATTGATGTGCCAAATCCGGGATACCAGTCGCCTCTTCCCTATCGGCACTATAAATTGCCATCTCAAAATCATTCAAATCCAATAAATCAAAATCGACATTCTTCAATTCTTTCGATGCATAGCCTGCCAGAATTCTATTGATGGATTTAGAGCTATTACTCGCTCCAAGGGATAATATTTTCTTCGTCATAAACAGTGTATTTAATTCATCAACAAAAAATTGATGATTCTCTTTTAAAGATAATTAAACACGATTAAAACAATCAGACTTATATCGAAAAATACGATCAGTTTAATTGATAAGCAGATAGAAAGGATTAATTCCACCATACTTTATTCTCATCTTCAACAGCTCTGCTGATCTCATCTTCCGAGAATTCCATAAAATCTAACACAGACCTGGTCTCATTCGTTTCGAAGTCTTTGGGAACTTTTATTAAAGTATTCAGATTTGAAAGGACATAAGTTTTCCAACCCCTGTCAATATATTCAAAATTGAATAAATAAACTTCCTTGTCGTAATGTTTAAACAAATTCTCTTTTTTAGAAGGAGGGATTCGAAGGCTCCATGAACAATATTTCGGCTCGCATTTGACGTAACTTTCCCATCGTCCCATAAACGAATTAAAGCCATCCTGTCCAAACCAGGCATTGTTCAATTTAAATCCATGAGGCGACTTATCAAACAGAGTTTTAAAATCGCCAGAAAATTGCCCGGTATGCTTTTGGTCCGGATTCTCGTTCAGGACATAGGTCCCATAAATAATTCCTTCGGAAAGATCAGGCTCATCACAATCCCGTCGTGCTTCATCAAGCAACATAATTTGATCAATGGTCATCGTCCCCTGAAAATCGCAAACATGATTATTCACTCTCGATTTTCCCTTTACATGATACTTAAAGTGTGATTCCGAATCTTTAGATATTTCAACAAAACGAATCTCTATTCGTTGATTATCATCCCCAATGGTTCCCTGAAAAGTTCTCTCATGCCATAATTGACAATAATCCGACTTTATATTCTCCTGAGTGGCCTCAGTATAACAGTCTTGTGCGAAAAGTGATAAGCTTAAACTTAAAAAGAATAAAGTTTGAAGAAAAGTTTTCATCATCTCAATATTAAATACATAGTCTATCAAATTTATGAAAATCAAGACTATAAACAAAAACAGCTATACAAGCATCATATAAAAGATTAAACTATTCAAATAGTTATGTACGTTAATAAATAACACACATAATAAAAAAACGCTGATTAGACTGTCAAAAATAGCCATTGATCAAGAATGTCGACATCCTAGTAAACATACTAGATATTGACCATTTAACATTTGATAATATTTATATTTTTGTATGCTGCAAAGGTCACTAGTAGAAAAACATCATTCCCTTATGATCAATGCAAACATATAGTAATAAATAACCCCATTTTAAATTCTTATATGAATCGTTTATTTTCAGTTTTTTTAATCCTTCTTTCTATAGCAACATTAGATTCTTGTAAAACCAGCAAAAATTTAGTTTACCTAAATAATACTACAGATCAGGAAATTCTTACCGATTTGCCCAAACAAACATCTATATATAAGATAAAAACAAACGATAATCTTTTTGTTGATATCCAATCAATGAGTCCTGAAATCAATGCCGTTTTTAACCCATCACAAGGATCTGGACCACAAAGTGGAACCCAGCAAAACTACGGACAATTATCTGGTCAATATTTAAATGGTTTTCTTGTAGATCAAAGAGGAAATATAAATTTACCTATTATTGGGCAAGTTCATCTTGCTGGGAAAAGTTTAGATGAAGCTCGTCAAATTGTTCAAGAGAAATCTGATGAATATATAAAAGATGCAACTGTAAAAATAAAATTATTAAGTTTTAAAATTACAGTTATGGGAGAAGTTAAAAACCCAGGTGTTTACTACAACTACAATAGCCACTTGACAGTGTTGGAAGGTATTAGTATGGCAAGTGGAATAACAGACTATGGCCGCATCAAAAAAGTGCTTGTTTTACGCCCCTTGGAACAAGGAAGCAAAACCTATCGATTAGACTTAACAAATAAAAACTTCCTTAAATCTGATGCCTTCTTTTTACAGCCCAATGATGTCGTTTATGTAGAACCTGACAAGTATAAAAATGTGAAACTAAATTCACCTATGTACTCTCTGTTTCTTTCAACGGTTTCAACATTGATACTGATTTTTAATGTACTCTAGATTCATAACATTTGCCTTAAGTCATAAATAAGTATCATTCCCTAAAATTGAAAAAACACTCAAGTATGCAATCAAATAATAACTTAAATATAACCAAGGAAGATGAAATTGATCTTAAAACCATTTTCTTTCGTTTACTATCAAAATGGCATTGGTTTGTTCTTTGTGGATCTTTAGGAATCCTTTTGGCTTTCTTTTTCAGTCGTTTTTCTCAACCTATTTATGACGTTAAAAGTGTCATGTTAGTTCAAGAAGAGTCTAACGGAATGGGAGTTGAAAACCTTTTTGAAGGAATGGACCTGGGGGCTAAAACCAACATTGAAAATCATATCGGAATCCTCAACTCATATAGTTTAAACCTTCAAACACTCGAAAACTTAAATTGGAGAACAACTTGGTATCAAAAAGGAACATTTAAAGATACTGATTTATACAAAAACACCCCATTTCGTGTAATTGAGAATAGTAAAAATAACCTAGCTGGCATTAAAATATCAATTTCTACAATTGACAACAAATCTTATCAAATAAAAGTAGATGACAAATTTGATGATGGCACTACAACTTATCCTATTGAATTCGAATCTACAGGACTGTACGGTTTACCTTTCAAAAATGATTTTTTTGATTTCACACTAGAAAAAACAAGCCCCCTTTTATCTTCTGAATACTATTTCGTTTTTAATGATTTCGAATTAATGGCCTTAGATTTCGTTGAAAAAACGAATGTAAGTCTTGTTGATAAAAATGCAGAATTAATCCAACTACAAATGCAAGGCAACACGCCTGCCCGGATTGTAGATTATTTAAATGAACTTTGCAATGTCTATATTCAATTTGGACTGAAGAAAAAAAATCAAATTTCCTTCAACACCGTCCGTTTTATTGATGCACAAATAGACGGTATAGTTGATTCTCTGAAAGTAGCAGGACAAAACTTTACAGATTTTCGCTCAAAGAAAAAATCTATTGACTTAAGTCATGAGGCCCAATTAATTTTGGAAAAAGTTGGCGAAATTGAAACGGAACAAGCAAGCCTTAGTTTTCAACTAGACTATTTTAAAAATCTTCTTAATTATATGGGAGATGCAGATAAAATGGAAAAAGTAGCTGCCCCATCTGTTGTTGGAATAGTAGATCCTGGTTTGAATTCACAAGTTGTAAAACTAGGCGAACTTTACAGCAAAAAATCGGCTTTATCCTATATAGCCAAAGAAAAAAACCCGAGTTTAATAATGCTCAATAACGAAATAAAAAATGTTATCAGTTCATTAGAAGAAAACTTAAGAAACCTTCTCTCTGCTGCAGAAACTCAAGACCGATTTCTGAAAAACAGAAAGGATCAAATTACAATGAGACTTGCAGGTTTACCAGAAACGGAACAAGAAATGGTAAACATTAAACGAAGATTTGATTTAAATAATGAACTCTATACATTTTTATTAAAAAAACGAGCAGAAGCAGCTATCACAACAGCTTCAAATATTCCTGATGCTCAAATCATTGATGTTGCAAGAGTTCGAACAGCAAAAAAAGTTGGTCCAAAAACACTTATGATCATTGTTATTGGATTAATGCTAGGTTTATTGCTCCCACTATTCATTATCTTAATGAAAGATGCTTTTAATGATAGCATTAAATCAAAAGAAGAGCTTGAAAGCTTAACCTCCTTACCTATAGTTGGCGAAATTGCACATAATAATTACAAAAATGAATTAGCTATTCTGGATCATCCTCGTTCAGGCCTTGCAGAATCATACAGAGGCCTAAGAACAAACCTTCAATACTTATTTAAAGGTCATACACAAAAGGTTATAGCTATCCACTCAATGATTCCGGGAGAAGGTAAAACTTTTACTTCTCTGAATATTGCAACCATCATTGCTATGGATAATAAAAAAGTTTTATTAGTTGGTTGCGACCTTCGTAAACCTCGATTACATCAAATTTTTAACACATCAAATTCTAATGGTCTATCAACCTATTTAATCAGACAACATAGTTTAAACGAAGTTACAAATACTACAAAAATTAAAAACCTTTATTTTGTCAACTCAGGTCCGATTCCTCCCAATCCTGCTGAGCTATTAGGTAACGTTGATTTCAAGGCTTTTATTAATGAGGCAAAAAAAGAATACGATTATATTATACTAGATAATGCACCAGTTACTCTTGTTACGGATGGAAAATTAACAGGTAAATCTGCAGATGCAAATCTATTTGTTCTTCGTCAAGGCTATAGCAAAAGAGATCAAATCAAATTCATAAATCAACAAGCTGAGAAAAACGAAATCGATCATGTAGGAATAATTTTGAACGATGCCATTCATAATGGTCATGGGAATTCATACGGAAGTTATGGTTATGGGAATGGCTATTATGATGAAGATCATGAAACTAAAAATTGGAAAACTAAATTAGTAAGCACTTTTTCTAGAAATTAAACATTTAAAATTATGATTATTGCCGTAGATTTTGATGGAACAATTGTAGAACAGAAATATCCTAAATTAGGTAAAGAAATTCCTTTTGCTACCAGCACTCTAAAAATGTTGCAAGAAAAAGGACACCAATTAATTCTTTGGACCTATAGGTCAGGAAAAAAATTGGATGATGCCATTGAATTTTGCCGATCAAAAGGACTTGAATTCTACGCCGTCAATAAAAATTACCCTGAGGAAGTTTTTGAAAGTCATATTAGTCGTAAAATAAAAGCAGACATGTATATCGATGATATGAATTTTGGTGGTTTACCTGATTGGGGAGAGATATATCAAAGAATAACAGATCCTAACAGGACTAATTCAAAAGAAAAAACACATAAGAAAGGTTTAGCACGAATATTTGGTTAGAGTTATCATATAAACTTCAAACAACAACTTCATTTTAACAATGGACAAATATTCTTGTAGCCACTATTTCACTAGGATATCAAATAGGAATTCAAGGGTTAGGCTAATAGCCTGACCCTTCCTTCAAATACAGTCAATAACTGTTTGGAATTACTCCCCAAATTTTGGACACAACAAGTCTATTCATCTCATCAAAATTTATATTTTCAAAGCTTAATTCAAGATTACTTTAATAGATTCACAGGCAGAAGCATTCTTCCAGTGCTTTAAAAAAATCGAAAGTCAATATCAACAAAATCTTCTTCATTTAATTTCAGACCATTCCACCCCATAAATTCATTGGGTATTAAATTTCAAAAATTAACCTCATTAGCAACCTGCAACTTCGTTCTTAATTTCTCAACCTGTTGATATAGCTTCTCTATAAGCTTTTCGTCAAGCAACCATTGTTCTGTGATGTAAATGCCTAATGTGGATTTGTTTTTCAATTCAGAAACGATATCCACATTAATGTGGTTAACACAAAGTTTAATTCTGGGATCCAAATCAAAAATCTCAAGGATTGCAGACTGCGTACTCTGACTGTAAAACAGTTTTCCTGCTGAACATTCATCATTTTCTTCAATATAAACCTTAGAATCAAACTGCTTCGACTGGGTCGTGAACTCACTCTTTTTAGAAAATGGATTCACCTTATCCAGAATATTTTTCTGACGAACCTGAATCCGTGTTGATGATGGAAATGCAATTGGAAAGAAGAAACCACTATACATGGCACTATCTCCTATACCTGCCATGTCGCAATAATTTACAAAATAAACTTCATCATCATCCGATCCGGATATTATCGCATGCTGCTTAACCAGATTGCGAGGATTTATTCCGCTTGCGATATAAGTCTCTTCCTTATAATCTATTTCTCTCCTTGTTCTTTTTGCGAAGACTTTCAGTTCTTCAATTGCTGTTTTATCTTCTTCCATTTCTCTTTCTATTAAAACATCTTACTTTCCTCTGTGTAAATAACTACGAAAATCTTCTTTTTCCCTGCATATAAGATCGTCTCCGGCTCAATCTGTCAGTCTTTTTTTTGGTCAAAAGGTAAACAAGTGGGCCAATTACAGGAGGTATAATGCCAATATTAGCCTAAAAACACCTTGGCTTTCTTTGATATTAGAAAAGGCATCAATAATTACATAAAGATGCAAGGCTAATACAGATAAGTAAATGAACATATTCATTTTTTAAAATTCACATAAATTTAATAAGATATTTTTATTATGATACCAACACAGCTAAATAAAAACGCCTGTCAAACAAATGACAGGCGTTGTAATTATCTATTATTAAGTTTACTTCTCACTAATATTCTTTTGCCATTTCCAGGCAGATAACAAAGTTTCGTCTAAAGAACTTTGTGCTTTCCAACCCAGTTCATCATTGGCATATGTTGTATCGGCATAAATCTGCTCAATATCACCAGCACGACGTGCTACAATCTTATGTGGTACTTTTTCTCCTGTTGCTCTTTCGAAGGATTCGATAATCTCCAATACTGAAACACCATTGCCGGTTCCCACATTAAAATACTCGCAATTAGCCTTGTTCTTACCGTTCAGCAAACGCTCAATGGCCACAACATGAGCTTTAGCCAAATCGACTACATGGATATAATCACGAATAGCCGAACCGTCAGGCGTGTTGTAATCATCTCCAAAAACACTCAATTCGGGACGAATACCAGCCACGGTTTGTGTTAAGAAAGGAATCAGATTATTAGGTACACCAAGAGGCAATTCGCCAATCTTTGCAGTTTCGTGTGCCCCAATTGGATTGAAATATCTCAAAGCAATTCCCTTCAAATCCGGACAAGCCTTCAGTGTATCACGAATAATATCTTCACAAATACTTTTCGTATTTCCGTATGGCGATTCTGCTTCTTTACGAGGTGTTTGCTCTGTTACGGGTAACTTATCCGGCTGCCCATAAACAGTACACGATGATGAGAAAACCAAATTAGGCACCTTGTATTCAATCATGCAAGCCATGATATTCATTAGTGAATTCAGGTTATTATTGTAATACATCAGTGGTTTCTCAACCGATTCGCCAACTGCTTTTGAAGCGGCAAAATGAATAATTGCCTCTAAGTCGGTATATTTTTGAAAGAAATCGTTGACCTTTTGTTTATCGGTCAAATCAAACTCCTCGAACTTAGGTTTCACTCCTGTGATTGCCTCAATCTGTTCCAAAACTTCAATCTTCGAATTCGAAAGATTATCTACAATAACCACATCGTAACCATTGTTTTGTAGTTCAACAACCGTATGCGATCCAATAAAACCGGTACCACCGGTAACAAGAATTTGTTTACTCATGTTTCATGTTTTTTTTGAGTTCTTTTTAAAACAGTGTTTAATTCCAGCTCTATTTATTTTCACCACACAATAGACCTCTTAAAACAGTAAGTCAAAGAAACAATATTTCTCTAAATTTTTCTTATAAAAATGGAATTCTTTCCAACATAAGTCTGATAAAATACACACCAAGAACATAAATAAACCTTATGTTTTAAATTTTAAAAGGATGTATTTGAGAGAACAAAATTTGAAGACTTTAATATCAAATTTCAAACGAAAGAAAGCTCAATTTTAAACTTAGAAAATTCGAACTATCTCACTCTTATTTAACAGCTAACTTTCTCTTTTGCTTCAAATCTTTCTCAATGGATTCGATCATAATACCTGCAATATTTTTATTTGAAGCCCCTTCTATACCTTCCAAACCTGGTGACGAATTAACTTCAAGTAACAAAGAACCATTTCGACCACGAATAATATCAACTCCGGCCACTTTTAAGTTCATGGTTTTTGCAGCTAAAACAGCAATTCTTTTTTCTTCCGGACTTATCTTAACCAACTGGGCAGTACCACCCATATGTATATTAGCTCTAAACTCTCCTGGTGCTGCAGTTCGCATGATACTTTCTACAACCTTACCATTGATTACAAAACACCGAATATCCTTACCATCAGCCTCTTTTATAAATTCCTGTACCAGGATATTTGTTCCCAGACTTTTAAATGCATTGATCAAACTCTCAGCAGCTTTTTTCGTTTCGGCCAACACGACCCCTTTTCCTTGAGTCCCTTCAAGTAACTTTACAATTAGAGGAGCTCCTCCAACCATTTTTATCAAATCATCAGTATCCAAAGGTGAATTGGCAAAACCAGTCGTTGGTATTGGTAAACCATTATTAATCAGCAATTGCAAAGAGTGTAATTTATCTCTTGATTGCGTAATTGATGCAGCTGTATTCAGCGTATAAACTCCCATCGCTTCAAAATGACGCGTTAATGCACAACCATAGAAGGTAATACTAGGTTTTATTCTTGGGATAATGGCATCAAAATCATCCAAAATTCGTCCACCTCGATAATGCATTTCAGGATTATTTCCATCCAATTTAATATAACAATCCTTAATGTTTAAAAACTCCATATGGTGCCCCCGCTCCTCACCAGCTTCAATAATCCTTCTGTTGCTATATAAATTGGGGTTACTAGCCAATAGACCAATTTTTAATCCAGATGGCTTGATGACATGAACCCTGTAATGTTCCTCCAAAACGCTGGGGGAAACCATTCCAAGTTGAAACGAAGCCTGAGGGTCAACCAATATCCGACCTGACATGGCTTGTCTACCCAAAAGCATCCGGTAGCCCATGGAATCCCTATTGGTTAAGGTTATTTCAATTGGCCAGCTTGCATCTGCAATAGATAAAACTGTTTTTATCACATAACGCACTTCTACCAATCCGCTCGAACTTTTTACCTTTCGTCTGTCCAACACAGGCGATTCACAATGAATAGTTGTCTTACCATCATTTTGTAATGGATGAACATCATATCGAACCCATGGAGTGCCATCTTTTTTAAAAGGAACTATATTTACGGCATGTAAAGCCGATGTTTTCGCTCCAGAATCGACTCTAACATTAATTATAGGAATATTTAATTTAGGCAAACCACACCACTCTTCACTACCGACGATTATTCTATCCATGCTCATATTCAATTTATTAAAACCTAATTTCACACCTATCAACAATATTCTTTAAATGCAAAGAAATGAAAAATAAACTGATAATTCCTAACTCAAAATAACTCAGACCCATTTTTTATTTCTCCCCTCAATAAGACAAGAGGTTGGCTTATTTCCCAACTTATAAAATCAAAGCTTATGCATGCTTAAACGTTGAGTTATTCTCCAATACATCTCCATCCCATGTCTTTATATTTAGAAAAAATCCACCCGCACCAATATCCAAATCTCCCCCAATACAAAACACAAAAAAAGCTGCATATTGAATCTACAGCTTGACAATATTTTTGAAATCATGTCATAAAAATGGGTCTCATATGGCATCATCCCCTATGCAGAAAGTTCCACAAATGGTATCATTCCCCATAAAAACAACAATTCTGTTAACGCTTAGGTCAACCTACTGAATATTAACTTCTCTGTTCTTCGAAACATATTGGGCAGTTCCCGCCACACGAACGCTTAGTTGTTAGATGTTGCCTTTTTTACTTTTAAATCTAGATTAGAGCTTTCAATTTGAAATTTAAGTCTAATGTCAATACTCGAATTAATCAGTTCAACATGATTATATTTTGCATCGGAGACTAACTGTTTTACCTTGTCCTTTGTGGATTCGGTACAACTGGGACCAAAGATAATTCCTTTTAACGCTAGAGGATTAAATTTGATATTTCTATCTATCGCCTCTTCAAATTGAAAGTTGATTATTTCTCTAACTTCATTTTCGAATTCATATTCTCTAGTTTTTGTGTACACAACATGCCCAATTTCAAGATGTCCTGTACCATCAAAAAAATATTTTTGAGGACTTTCAAAGTATCTCACCTTTTTCCCTTTAAACTTATAGTAATCGCTTTCTGATATTTCCGTATCAAAAATTAAACAGACCCCAGCATACCCACTCGCATATTGATCCCACATCAATTTATGATCATATTTTTCCGAAAAGCAGGTTATCCCAAGTTTTGTTATAACCCCGTTGAAATGATGATTCAATAAATCCATTCTAAACTGATTTACTGATGGTAACTGAAATGATTTTTCAAATTCAGGGATAGAAATAATCATATCTTCTTTAGGGCTATCTTGAATGTATTTGTTGTAATAGAAATAAATAATATTCTTTTGTGAAGCTTCCGTATCAATTTCAAATTTACAATCTGTAATATCTTTAAAACTTTCAGGTGAGTTGAACCATAATGTATTATTTATAAGAAGTTTTTCCAGATATTCATTTATTGAGTGGTATTTAAAAATATACCTATTAGAAGTTACTTCGGGAATAAAATAGTAATAGGTGAAATCTTTAATATCATTTAAAGTGAAATTTTCACCTACGAATTGCACGTCCCAAACAACTCTATATTTAATCTTCAAAACTAAATACCTATCAAAGTATTTTACATTAAATGTTTGTTTCGCAATTTTTAAAATATCATCATGATGCTCTGGAGCTGCATTTAAAACAAATTTTATGGAGTTTTCGTTTATTATTATTCCAATTTCTTTGACAACATTTTTACCAATCTCAGTTGAGAGAAGTTCATTTATAAAAAAGTTGCCTAATTGCTTTTGTAAATAAATTTTCATCTAGACTAATATTTAATATCTACGGCTATATTAAAGGTTCTGACTAACGGTGAAAATTAGTCTCTGGTTCTCAGTAATTTATACTTTTGTCGTTCACTCCAAAAATCAATGAATTTTTCCTTTATAGAGCGAATTGGCTACAACGGCTACGTATATGAAACGTTTGGCATTTCTAGGCACTTTCCTATCAAGTTACAACTACTTTTGATACGGGCTAAAATGCTTGATACCCCACTGACTGCCAAATGTTTTATTATACGATGTTTTATGCTGACGTTCATTCATTGATCTTATCAACAGTTATAAGCCTAAAAGTATTTGGATTTATGGTTAGTCTTATTTTATTCTCTGTATTGGTTACATAATAGTTTTTTCCTGTCTTGATGAAGAATCTTTCATTAGTCTTTTTTAATATTTCATCTATCAATGATTCAATCTGTTCTTTTGAGAAATCGGTCGCTAATTTCTTATTTACCCTTCCGTATACAAGTTCGGTATAGCACAAGTTCTCAATAATTTTTTGTTTGCTATCTGTCATTTCAGGTCAGATTTAGAGTACTTATTAATTCTAGTCTGTTATTCCCCGCTACCGCACGAATCTTTCGTGTGCTTACTACATCACCACAATTACACCATTCAAAACGCCTTTATCTCCTCTATAATCTCTTGCACTACTATATACATAGTCTTCGGGGTAAGAGACCAAACCTTCGAAAAACTGCTACCCCTTATGATATATAGCGTGTGTTAGCGAACCTTTCATTTTATTTCTTTTACAAATCCATATGTTGGAACTTGCGTTTTCCCATCAGGCATTTTACTAAATGCTTTGTAGAGAAGGTATTTTTTATCTTTGTCAAGACCTTTAAATATTTGACCAATTGATTGGTGAATTTTATCATTCTCTTCTTTTGTCAAAGTTGTATCTTTTAAGTCAATTTTTGTTAAATATTCTACCATATGGAAATATCCTTCTTGTGTTCTTAAAGGAAAAATATTGAGAATTTGCGGTTTAGATTCAATTGTACCAATTGTTAGTGGAAAAGTGTATTGACTCTTTACTTCAGCCATAATGGTTTTATAAAATTCTTTCATTTCATCTTCGTTCTGGTATTGCCAAAACTTATTGGCAGGGTGCGCTACTTGTGAACTTAGAAACATACTGTTAGCTGCATCAACCAAATGCTTCTTGTCATAATATATTTTTGCTTCAGCATAGAGCTGAGTAGCTGTTTTCCCAGCAATTATATATTGTCCAAATTGTAGTATGTTCAGCTTCCATCCGTCATGATATTTCCCATAAATATTGGTAATTGATAATTTATCAAGTTTATTCTCCGGAATGAGTATAGAAATAAACATTTCTTTATTGAGAGCCTCGTAATGAATTATATAATCATCTTGTCCACCTAAGCCAGACACAACAGTATTTCCTATTCCTGTTTTGGAATTTTTGACATGAAACTGATTTAGAAGATCATATTCTGTGGTCATAATTATTCCATTGACTTGTTTAATCAGGTCCTTAATGTTACTACCGCTTTTTTCCAATAGTTTATCAGACATAATGCTCTTCAATAGTGTTACATTATTTGTGGTTATGGCTTCTAAAACTATTTTGTCCAACGTCTCAATTTCATTTTTCAAACTTTGATCTATATTTTCGTCTTTCCAAGTTCCTGAAGTTCCAACATTACAACTTTGAAATCCTAAAGTTGCCAGAATAAATAAAATAAATAATTGTTTCATGTCTAATTTTGTTGTCTTTTAAATGGTGACTAAGGTTAATGTAAGATCAATACTGGTGTTACATCACATATTTATTTGTTTAATATAGCACTATTTCTCTCCTAATTATCCACACAAACTGAAGGACGTTTCATTTTTGCAAAGCAAAAACTCGTCCTGAATGTTAGGACTACAGAGGTATTTTAGTCTTACCAAATTTATCAAAATTAAAAAGCAAACAATAAATAAGGATGGGGTAAAATTCATAGCAAACATAAAATAGAACAGGTCTGCATAATTATGGCTGACAGTAGAGGAATTTGTTTGCATCAGGCAGCCTTATTTATGAAGTGGGTAATTTTAATATGCGGGGGTACATTGGAACATGGCGTGCGGTGAAATGAGAAACTAGAGATTTTAAAGAAAAGGAACGCGATGCAACCGACCGAAGAAAGTCCAACAAAGCATAATGCCTCCCCAAATGGAGAGGCATATGCACAGGACTACGGTCTAGCTTTTTCTAAATTAATGTCAATTTTAATTTATCTCTATCAATATAAAAATCCATTTCTTTTATTTCGGTGGGCGTTTGTGACAAACATTGTTCTTTTGAATGAACTTTCATTTTAACTTGAACAAGATGGTTACCATCATATTCTGTGGACTCTAATTTAATTCTATCCCCCAGGAATTTGGAATCTAAATGTTTAATCAGTCCACTTTTATTATTTAAATTGAACAAACCCATATAAGTGAAAATTCCAGAACCTTGATTTGAGACGCTAAAAGGTATTATCAAAAATGTTTCATTCCCTGAAGATTGATTCAATGCGACAATTTTTGTGTAATCAATATAGACTTCTCCTCTGACTTCACCTTTTGTGTAATCCCCTTTTACCAGATGTATCGTATCATTGCTTATTATTTGGGTCAGTTTGCAGTACGTATCTGTTTCAGGAATTTTAATCGTAAAATCATTGGACGTTTCGATGCTGAATAAATTCAACATGACAGTGGATTGATAGCTTTCTGTATTTTTTGGTGTCTTGACATTATTTTGGCATCCAGTTGTTGTAAAAAGGCCTAAAAGGACGATACAAAATATACGATTCATTTTTCTTCTCAACATTTTCTTAATCTATTGGTTTAATACTTAAAGAAAACGACTTATACATAAAACTTATTGTGCTAAAAAAACATCTATTTTGGGAATTAACACAAGCTGATTTTTGTGTTCATTGAATATCAATGACTAAAATCACCTCCCCAGCTATCCGATAATCTGTGTTTCCTATACTGAATATTCAGAATTAAGCTGAAAATCATCATCTTGACATTCCGTTTTCTCAAGCTTTATCTGATAACCGTCAACAATATTAAGTTGTTGTGTCCCATCGACATGTATATCATCTGCATTCCATTTTTTCCTGGCTAGTCTTCTTGCCTCTTCTTCATTTGCAGCAGCAACAAAAACAAGATGGTGATCTTCCATCAGGTGATTTTCGCGAATTTTACCACCGAGTAAAACTGCATAAAGATTAATATCTTTCATAATATCCTAATTTTAAATTTAAAAAGTAATTAATGGTACATCAAGACGAAGATTACCGCTTAAGCAATTGATAAGATGCAATGTCCTTTATATCTTCATATGACTTTCTTTGTTTACAAATATAGTGTGAACGATATCCAGGGAACGTGATTCTTGTCTTGATTTAAAGATTGTCAATTTATAAAAAGCAACAACATAAAAGCAATATGTATTGTTAAAAAACTACTAAATGTATGGCAAAGTCTGTCTGCTAAATTTGTTCAATTGTATAAGCTGCCTGATTTACAGCTTCAATAACAGAAGCCTGATTATCATCATCCAGTTCAACTTCCAGAATTTTATCCGGATTATCCGTATCAACTTTCCAAGTATTGATATTGTCTAATTCGTTTAAAAACGGACTTACAGATTTGACACAAGCACTACAATTAATATTCGTTTTGAATTTTACAGTTTTCATGATTTAACTATTTAGATGTTTGAACGTTTTTTTAATCTTAAACTATTTGTAAGCACAGAGATTGAACTCATCGACATGGCCGCTCCGGCAATCATCGGATTCAATAAAAACCCAAACACAGGATACAGAATACCTGCAGCAATCGGAATCGCTATGAGATTGTAAATAAATGCCCAGAATAAATTCTGTTTGATAGTACGCATAGTCGCTTTTGATAATTTAATTGCCTTTGAAATTTGCTTTAAGTCAGACTGCATTAATGTAATTCCGGCACTTTCCATTGCGATATCAGTACCATTTCCCATCGCGATACCAACATCTGATTGTGCCAAAGCATGAGAATCATTTATTCCATCTCCAGCCATGGCTACGACTTTTCCTTGCTCTTGCAATTCTTTCACAAAATGCCCCTTATCAGCAGGCATTACATTTGCTTTAAAATACTTGATGCCAGCTTTATCTGCAATTACAGCAGCCGTTTGTTTATTGTCACCCGTAAGCATATAAACCTCAATACCCATTTGCTGAACCTGTTGAATAGCTGAAGCTGTACTTTCTTTTATCTGATCGGCAACAGCAATAATGGCAACAACATTGGTTCCAACACTATAGTACACCACAGTTTTTGCTTCTTCGGTTAATCCTTTCGCTTTTTGAACCAGTTTTTCAGAAACACTGATATCATTAGCCTGCATTAATTTTTCATTTCCTACGCAGTATATTGTACCTTCTATTTCCGCTTTAGCCCCCATTCCGGTAATGCTTTCGAAAGATCCACTATCCCGGGTTAATCCATTTCCATCTTTCAAATGTTTCACTACTGCATCTGCAATGGGATGTTCGGATTGAGATTCTATTGCTAGCAGAATCTGTTCGAATTGCTTGGAATACTTACCTTCTTCCCAAATCAAATCTGTCACTCGAGGTTTGCCTTCTGTTATCGTTCCTGTTTTATCGAGTATAAGTGCATCTACCTTATATGCCGTTTCGAGTGCCTGTGCGTCTTTTATCAGAATACCTTGTTCTGCTCCTTTACCAATCCCAACCATTAAAGCTGTTGGAGTCGCTAATCCTAAAGCACAAGGGCAAGCAATAATCAAAACGGTTATGAATGTAAGTAATGCATAGGTCAAGGATGGATCAGGGCCATAGGTATACCAAATAATGAAAGTTAGTATAGCTACACCTATGACAATGGGGACAAATACACCTGCAAGCTTATCTGCCAGTTTTTGAATCGCTGGTTTACTTGATTGTGCTTGTTCGACCAAATGAATAATTTGCGACAGCAAGGTTTCATCACCTACTTTTTGGGCTAAAATTCTTAAGGACCCTTTTTGATTAATAGTACCCGCTATCACCTTATCGCCCTTAGTTTTGAAAACTGGAATAGGCTCCCCTGAAATCATACTCTCATCAATAAAGGATTCTCCTTTTTTCACCTTACCATCTACCGGTACTTTATCTCCGGGTTTAAGTATAATCAGATCTCCTTTTACTATTTCCTCATACTGAACAATTCGTTCTTCCCCGTTTCTAATAACACTTACCTGTTTGGGTGTTAATCCCATCAGTTTCTTTATTGCTGAAGAGGTCTTGCTTTTTGCCCGCTCTTCTAAAAACCTGCCTAATAATATCAGTGTAATAATAACAACTGCTGATTCAAAATACACATGAGGTGTAACACCGTGGCTTAAAAAGAAATTTGGATACAACGTATTAAAAACACTGAAGGTAAAGGCCACACCGGTACTTAAAGCAACCAGAGTATCCATATTGGCAGATAGATGGCGTAAGCGTTTCCATGCAACGACAAAAAACTCCAAACCACTCCAAAACAAAACGGGAACCGAGAGAGCCATCATGACCCAGTTTTCGAAAGGTATTTTACCCTTAAAAAACATTGCAATAATGAAAACAGGAACTGAAAATACAACGGAGAAAAGTAATTTTGACTTCAAGATATTGAGTCGTTTTTCTTCAATATCGTCAAAAGTGTCTTGTATGTCCTTTGCTTCCCCGATAAGAATATCATAACCAATATCTTTTGCTGATTGCTGTATGGTTTCTATCGAGACAATACTTTCATCATAGTCTATAGCTATTGATTGATTTGGAAAATTAACCGAAACCTGCACTATTCCATTTAATGATTTTAAATTCGATTCCAGGCTATGGGCACATGAGGCACAGGTCATACCTGACACTTTGTAATTTTCCCTGATGATGTCTGATTTGTGTTGAGTTTCTTTTTCTGTTTGCATGACTCTGTGTATAAAATTAACTTTCTACACAAAGTTCAGGATAAAGGGAAGGTAATCTGTTACATCATTCAGATTTAAAATTATATTATTTTGCCATCCTACAGATTAAAGAGAAGCTAAAGACTGATGCCCTGGTTTCCTCATCTTCTTAAACTCTGAAGGTGTCATACCTGTTTCTTTTTTAAATTGAGATGAAAGATGAGCACTGCTACTATAATCCAGTTGGAATGCAATTTCAGACAAAGTGAGTTCGTTATAAAAAAGTAATTCTTTAACTTTTTCAATTTTCTGTTTCAAGATATAACGTTCAATTGTAATTCCTTCAACCGATGAAAACAATTTACTTAATGAGGTATATTCATGATTGAGTTTTTCTGATAATAGTGTTGAGAAGTTTACTTTTAATGATTCCCGGCTATAATGAATCTGATTTACAATTAATGATTTGATTTCACTAATCAGCTTAGCGTTATTATCCTTCAGGATTTCAAAGCCATTTTTTAAAAGCTCTTGCTCAAGTTGCAGCTTTTGCGATTCACTAATATCAACAGAAGTATCTACTTCGCCTAGCTGAACAGACTTTATTTCAACCTTTAGTCCATTGAATATGTTCTGCACAGTTGTTATACAGCGCGGACAAACCATATTTTTTATATGCAATTTCATAGATCAACTTTTTTTCGTATACCTCAACAGATCCCGGTAATTTAGAACCGGCTCTTATTTTATCAGCGGTAAACAAGTCTAAATTTAAAATAAGTCTTATATAAGGATAATGAACCTGTTTAAACGCCTAATGATACGATTCAGGAAACATACTTTTCTCTGGATTCCTGAATCGTCTCCAAATTATTTTTTGCCCATTCGGAAAGTGCTTTTATATGGGGTAAGAGTGACTTCCCCAATTCAGTAATATTGTATTCTACACGGGGAGGCACTTCCGGAAAAATGATCCGATTAACTAAACCATCAGCTTCTAAACTTCTTAAAGTAACAGTCAGCATTTTTTGAGAAATATCTTCAATCTCTTTATTCAATTGATTAAATCTCATTTTTTCAGTGTCCCCTAATATTAATAAAATTAGAATAGACCATTTGTCTCCAATGCGATCAAGTACAGTTCTTACCGGACAATTTACATTATTCCAATTTTTTTTTCTTTTTTCTTCTTCCATAATCTTGTGATTTTCAACATTAATAACCTCAAACTCAGTTACAGTAGTTAAAAGTGCCTTCTTGTACATCAATACAAACTATTCTATATTCGCTTACTATTAGTTAGTAACAATACAAATGTAAGCAAATAATTAACACATGAAAAAATCAAGTCAAATATTAATTACCGGGGCTACGGGAAAACTAGGCAAAGAGGTTTTAGAACAACTTCTAACAAGAACTGACAAGTCCAACATAGTTGTTATGGTGAGAGAACAATCCCAAACAGATTTCTTCACCGAGAAAGGAATCGAAGTACGATTAGGAAACTATGATAATATTGATTCATTATCGGCAGCATTTGCTGGAATTGATAAATTATACTTCGTTTCAGGAAACGATATCAATGCCAGAACTCAACAGCATGAAAATGTTGTAAAAGCAGCAAAAGACGCCCAAGTGAAGCATGTCGTTTACACCAGTTTCATGAGAAAGAACAACACCGATTCTTCTCCAATTGCTGAGCTCCTAAAATCGCACATCCTTACAGAAGAATGGCTGCAGGAATCGGGAATGGATTATACCATATTAAAACATAATACTTATGCCGATATGCTGCCTGTTTTTTTAGGAGAGAAAGTAATAGAGTCTGGCCGTATTTTCTTTCCGGCAGGTGATGGAAAAGTGGCTTTTGTTACGCGAAAAGATATGGCTGAATTGGCCTCCGTTATTTTAACAAGTGACGAGTATAAAAATAAAATTTACGAGATTACCAATACGCAGGCCCTTTCGTTTAAAGAAATCGCTTCTTTTTTATCAGAACTAATTGGCAAAGATATTCGTTATGTTTCTCCAAGCAAGGAAGAATATACCCGCTCGCTTTCGGATGCTGGCGTGCCAGAACATTATATTGGAATGTTTGCTGCTTTTGCCGAAACGTTTAAACAAGGCGAATTGGACGAAACCAATACAGTCTTCCAGTCAATAACAGGACATAAGCCTTTGACTGTAACTGAGTTTTTAACCCATATTTATAATAAATAAACAACTTGATCATGAAAAGTATAAACACTGATTTAGGAATATTAATTCTTCGAATAACAGTAGGTGGCTTAATGATTTTTCACGGCGTAGCAAAGCTAGTACATGGGCACGGTTTTATTATTGCTGCACTATCTCAAAAAGGCTTGCCTGAAATCCTTTGGTTAGGTGTTCCTCTTGCAGAATTCATAGCACCAATTCTTATTATACTAGGACTATTTACGCGGGTCGCCTCTTCGCTGATTGTTTTCACAATGATCATGACCTTTTATCTTGTATTTGGGATGGATGGTTTTAAACTAAATGAATACGGAACTTTCGTAGCTGAACTTAACCTATTCTACATGTTTACTGCTATAGCAATTTACTTCACAGGCTCAGGACGATTCGCATTATCTGAAATACTTTTTAAAAACCAACTCAAACTAAAGAGCTTGTAAAAGTTATGTCTTCTTATTTCTACAGGTTTAGGATTACATAAAGAAAAAAACGATTGAAACAAAATCATCTATTCCGGAACAGGATAGTACTATTAATAAAATATCTCAACAAAAAATGGAAATCATATATATCATGGATCCGCTTTGCGGATGGTGTTATGGCAACAGTAAAACGCTGGAAAAACTGTGGGAAAAATACAATAACACCTATACTTTCACGGTTTTACCAGGCGGCATGTGGACAAAAGCCAATATCAGAACACAAAATACGGCAATGGTCAACTACTTTATGAAACATGATAAGCGTATTGAAGAGCTGACTGGAGTTAAATTTGGGATGCCTTATATCGATTTTATTCAGAAGAACGACGTTGAATTGAACAGCGAGATTCCATCAAGAGCTATTGTAACGATAAAAGATATGGCGCCGGAAAAAACAGTTCCATTTGCAATAGCCGTACAAAAAGCCCGATATTTCTACGGCAAAGATTTAAATCCGGACCAAACCTATATTGATATATGCCAGGAACTCGAAATTAATTCAGACCGCTTTATCGAAACGTTTCATTCTAAAGCAATAAAGCTGAACACGGAAAAAACGTTTCAGCAAGTTGCAGTACTGGCATCATCTTATCCAACACTATTATTAAAAAAAGACGGAATCTATAGCATACTTGAACAAGGGTATTTGCCCTTTGAAGAACTTGAGTTAAAGTTGCATCCCAATATTAAAACAAAATCATAACTAATTGAAACGATATCCGTTTCTGAGCTAGAGATCTAAATGCTTTTCATATCTGGGATTATGTTTCTTTATTTTTTTTGTTGTAAGTCCAAATCCCTTAGGTTAGCAAAACATGACTATGCAGACCTAAGGGAATCATCGACCCATATATTAATCTCATTATCAACATCAACAGAAAATTGTATATGCTTTACTTTAGCCAATAAAGCGAGAATCTCCATATTCTCTTCAATACAATCTTTAAGATTAAGCTTCTCTGGATAATATGGGATTGCATTTTCGTCATTTAATTTTATTCAAAAAGATTTTATATTCAGTATAAGATGGCTATAGTAATAATACGAAAAGCTTACTGTAAATAAGTGAGCTTTTAGTTTATTTTCTCTCAAATAAACAAGATTTACAGATTGTATTTTTCGCTTATAATGATACTATTGAACACTTCTATAATTAAAATTGTGGGATATAGGTTTTATTTAAAAGAATGAATCAGCTTATCTGTCATTAACAATGATGGACATTAGAAGGTCTTTCGACACACCTAAACCATACAAAATCAACATTCCCAGCATTTTATTGACTTCATCATATTAAGATCGTAACTTATATCGTCTTTAAAATCTTAAACAATAGTCAACTAAATCTTTTTTAAAATGAAAAAAACAGCGCTTTATTTCGGAATCTTTCTTGCGATCATAATGCTATCGGTCAGTTGTGTCCAACAGTCAGCAGATGTGAGTAAGGATATTGAAAAGGCAAACAAAGCCTTTATCGAGGCATTCAATCAGTCTAATCCTGATGCAGTCACAGCGTGCTACACAAGCAATGCCAAAATATTCCCGGCTAACAGCAAAATAATTGAAGGCCACGAAGCCATCAACAAGTATTGGTCAGTGGGAATGACAATGGGAATTAAAAAAGTCATTTTAGAAACCCTTTCGGCCATCGGTTATGGCAATATTGCGATAGAAGAAGGCTTGTATAAACTTTATGCTGACAATGATCAGCTTATTGACGAGGGGAAATACATTGTTACCTGGCGAAAAGAGAGTGCAAAATGGAAGATAGAACGAGATATCTGGAATACAAACTCACCTTCGGTTGCAACCAAATACAAAACCTGCGAAAATAACTTTATTGCTCAGCTTGCCGCCAGTATCAATTTTGCCAAATCAAAAAAAGTAAATCCTGTTGAATACGGTAAATATATTGGGAGCCTTCACGCTAATGGCTGGCAGCCTAAAGATAAAGATCATCTTAAATACTTTATGGACGGCTATAAGTGGAATATGAATTTATTTAAGAATTTCCGGATGGAAACCCTTGAACAATCAGACAGTATGGTTAAGGCCAAAACAAAAGCTGACTGGACACATTTATCAGCAGGAGAAAAATTCTATGGTGTTGATTCTGTAGAAATGAATGAATGGTTAAAAGCGGCCTGGACCGTTATTGCCGACCATCTGAATTTGGACTATAAACAGGAACAAGATGGTAATTGGATTGTGTTTACTGTCAGTAAAAAATAAATGAAAGCTCTTACAAATCCTTAAAAATGGGGCTGAGAAAAAATTTAACACGATCCCTCCAAATTTTTAGGCTTGGAGGGCTTGTATTTTCAGCAAATTAGTTGCCATTACATTTAACAAATAATTTTCATCATTCCTATTATTCTTGACTCTATTATCCAAAACTTTGCTATTGCATACCTAATCTAACCTATTGGATATGTGTACAAAGAAAGACTCTCTTTGTGAAATATTGTCAACAGTTTTACTAAATCATATTCGGTTATGAATAAAGTTATTTTATTTCTCCATTTAAATAGCTTACAGACCATAAGGTTTTCCTATCTTCTTCGGCAGCAAGTTCTATTGATTTTGCTGCAGCTTGTTTTGCCTCTTCACTTCGACCAGCTTTATGGAGCAACTGAGCATAGACATCTGTGTTGAAAAATTTGGTTTCCAACTCCACCGAACGCCTGATGATAGTGATCGCTTTGTTTAATAAATCTTCGCTTACCTTTTGTTGAGACATAACAACACCTACAGCATGCATGTACAAAATCATCCAACTGTTCATTTCATATTCTAATGCATAATCAACTGAAGCAACCATATACTTTTGCCGATCACCCGATTCTCTTACTTTTGTCAGCTCCATCCTTGCAAGAATTTTTCCACCCAAATAAGAGTCCAGTTCTAATATTTCCTTTTCTTTTAGAGCCAGTTCTTCCGGTGTTCCTTTGCGTGACACAACAGTTAACTCATTCGTCAGAACAGTTTCGATATACTGATCTACAGTTGCTTGATCTACTACAGCATAAAATTCTTTTTTGTTTTTCAAAATAAAACGAAAAACAGAACTAGAGCTGGTCTTAGCTACTGATGTAATCAAATTATAATCATCTGCATTAATCAATTCCTCTGGTTTACACTGATTAAAGATCTGTTCGGTAGCTTCTTTTGCATCGACTCCTGCTCTTGATGCTTGTGCAAGATACTTTCGAAGGAAAGTTAAACTGCGGTCACCATCTTCATAAAGTTGAGCAATTGCTTTCCAATTGTTTATTGAGTCCATAGCCAAGACAGCCGCGTCGATTATCTTTTTTGCCTTTCCTCCACCTACTACCCGATGTTGCATCCGCCCTTCGGAATCCAACCACAAAAGAGTTGGGAAAGCTTTAACCTGATATTTTTTTAATAAACTTTTCCCCTCATCCGATTCCATATCCATCTTCAGGTTTATAAAATGAGCATTGTAAAAACGACCAACCTCTTCTAAGGTGAAAATATCCTTGGCTAATCTTTTACAAGGGCCACACCAAGTTGTGTAACAATCCATGAAAACCATTTTGTTTTCCTGTTTTGCTTTTGCCAAAGCTTCGTCAAATGTTGCTTTTTCAAACTTGATTCCCTGGGAAAAAACACTACTACCATAAAATAGAATAAGGACTGATATAAGTATCTGTTTCATTTGTTATTTCTTTAGTATTACGCAGCGCGTATTAAAACAGGGCAAACCTATTTTTAAAATACATTTGCCCTGCCTATAAATTATTTGTATCGTAACTGTTTTAAATAAAGGCATAGCAAATAAAGCTATTATGCCTTTAGTGTTTAAATAGAATTCTTATACACAATATCAACTATTTTTCCACAAATGTTTTCATACGATTTAGTAACCTTACCAGTTCGATCTAAATAATATAAAGAAGCATTTTTATCGGAACCAGAATTATCATAAACTCCAACTTCAAGCCTTTCACCTTCAGAATCATATCCATGTTTAAAATACGATATTTGTGTTCCTGCCGGATATTCGTAAAACTTAACAGGCTTAGCTGTTACGTCATCGTAATTGTACCTGTAAATAACATTATCCTTTGTGAAAAATAGATATTTCTCGGTGTTCGAAGCTGAAAACAAGGTGTTTTCATCAACCAATTCAGGAGCTATAAATTCATTTTCAGATTTAAGATCATATACAATCATATATTTAGAATAATTAAAGCCATAATTACAGCCATATTCTGTTATTGTTGTTCCATTTAGGACATAAAATCTAGCCTTATCTTCAGACCATAAACTTCCTCCTGGTTCCGACATCATGTATAACATTTTTCCTGGCATCACAATCTTACGTCCTCCGGAAGAAAAATCTACATTGAATCCATAAAGACCAGAAGAGTACAGTTGTCCCGTTTCTACTCCATGTAAAATATTTAAACCTGCCTCACCAATATAGTCCACATCCTCCTCAAAATCGGGTAAATTATATTCAAAGTAAGGTCTGTATTTATCACCCATCATTAAATTCAAATAAAAATACCTGTTGTTAACAAGTGAATAAAAACCTGAGCCATCCGATTCCATGTACTGAAAATCGGCACCTTTCGGAATCTCACTATAAAAACAAGTTGATGCCGGATACAAATATTCAAACGTACTGAAATCAAATATTGCCCCATAATCAGGATATTGATCGGTGTAAATATTCAAAAGCTCATCTCGATTGGGATAAAAATGGCACATTTGTTTTGGTTTTCCAGCCAGAATTCTACCACCCGTTACAATTCCAAAAACATCTTCTACAATCTCCTCATTCTCTTTTATCAAACAGAGTTCTGAGTTATTTCCTTTTTGATGTAAAATAAAACTACCATAGCTATAGCTGTTTTTCACAGTCAAAAATGTTGATTCCTTAAAGACAACTCCTGTTCCTTTTGATGTAACCTCAAATACACACATCATCTTTTTAATAGGCACAGTAGCATCTGCTGTGAATTTTAAATCCTTATCTGTAGAGATATAAATCGTGTCATGCTTTATAACACCTATGTTTTTATCCAGATAGTAATCGATCAAATACCATTTGTAATCATAATCATCTTTATTAAAATCGGAATTCCCTATAGTTAGCTCAGGTGTAACCACAAGTTCCTCATCAAATTGATAAATACTATAGGCTTCATCAATCCCTTTTATTTCCTGCACATAGGCCAAGTTTTCATACTCATAATTTCCTTCATCCTTTAAGCAAGAAACCATAAAGAACGAAGCAATAATTATTACGATATATATTTTATTCTTCATTTGTTTATTTTTTAGTATCAAGTAATTATTTACTCCTTCAATAGTTTTAGTCTCACTATTGAAATTTCCAATTCCGAAATATTGGAGATATTCTTAAGTTAATTTGCCTCAAACAATAACCTCTTTCCATTCTCGTCATAGGTAGGATTTTCTTCAAACCAAATCTTGGTTTTTTTGACATAAACCAAAAGTTCTAAATTACTTTCCGGGCTCCATTCTTCATCTGTTATCCCTGAGATTTCAATAAATTTCCTGCATTTTAACGGATGATATGCACCTGCATGATTATTCACCCCTTGCCACTCCCAGAAATAAGGAGGTTCATTAAGGTTGTTCAAAATCTTAATCTTAAACTCCTGAGCGCCTTCTAACCCTACTTTAAAATCTTCAGATTCTTTAAGTCTAAGCGCCAATTCTGCAACCCTATCTTTAAGAGCATCTGTTTTTATGACATTTACAATCAAATACGATGTAAATGTGTTTCTATCAAATACATATTCCGGTTGCAATTTCTCAAAATCCATACCTTCTATAGCCGTGGTATTTGCTGTATCTATCTCTACTTGATAGTGCCTATCATAATCAACTTTCTGTCCAGTTAGAGTTAACCTAATCTTAACAGGATGCACCAATACATCATCGCTCAAAAACATAAAGTTAACTGAAGTACTATCCAAGCCTGGCATATTCAATGCACTATATTCTGTATTGTATAATAATTTATCGTTCTTTTCACATCCAATAAACTGAAGTACAACAATTAAAAAGAACAAGTATTGTAATCTATATTTATTCATAACAAGTGTATTTAATTATTACTTTCTTCCTCCAAATTGAATTTCATCTTTGGGAAGTGGGAAAATGTATTTTGATTCATCCATAACTACGGCTGCCCCTGAAAAATTTATCATCCTATCTAAGGCTAAACGTTTATACATGAAAAATGTCTGTCCTTCACTTAAAAATTCCCGATGATACTCTTTCTTTATCATTTCTAATAATTCAGCACTATTGGCTACATTTTCCACAACCGGAGAAACGCGTTCAGATTTTAATTTATTCAGATATGTTAAAGCTTCAGCGGTATTTGTTTCAGACAAACACTCTGCTGCAATTAGGTACATTTCTGATATTTTAATAAGGGGGACATTAGGATCAGAATATTTTGCAGCTTCTTCTTCTTTTTCCGGCCGTTCATATTTTGTCATAAAGTATCGATTAATCTCATAAATATCTTTCTTTTGAGTTAACCAGTATTTGAACCTAACATCATCACTCGTAAACATTTTTTCCACAGGTGAACTAATGAATAGTTGATCAGTTCCTTTAGGACTAAAATAATAATCCGAGTTGTCTTTCAACTTATAAGTATATATTGAAAAAATATGCTCATCGTTAAAAGCGTAATCTTTGTTGTTAATAATATCTCCGGGATTAATAAAAAAGTAGTGTCCTGAATCGATTACTTCCTTTGCATAGCTTAATGCCATCTCTTTATCACCTACATACAATGCAACCCTTGCTATCAATGCTTTTATGGCATACAAATTCATTCGGTTATGTCTGTCGATTAGAAATGGGTTTGAGGAATTGCTTTCTTTATCTTCCATTATAATTGGATCTATTCCCTCCAATAAAGTGATTGCTTTAGATAAATCAGCATTGATATGAGCAATTGTTTCTTTTGAACTCAATTGCTTAGACACTTCTTTAGAAAATATAGTTACATAAGGAATTCCTTCATAATCAGGATTTGAAACATATGGGGCATTAAACATTCGTAGCAAATCAAAATGAACATAAGCTCTTAAACCCAATGCTTCAGCATAAATCAAATTGTAATTGTCTTCTGCAAATGATTCCTTCGACATTAGTTCGATATGCTCAATTAAAGTATTACAATTTGCGATAACGTTATACATATCACCCCAAATCTGGTTAATACGTCCCTCTGGTAATTCCTGCACATAATCAAATTCAGCAAGATCGGTAAGTGAAGGACTAAACCTAACATTATAGTTTTGAGCCAAAATATCGAAAGTTCCCATAGTTAAATTACCTCCATAGACTCCTCTTGCCGACATTAAACTATACACTCCTACAAGTGCATCTTTAAAGCCAGCTTCTGATTCAAACATATCCTCTTCAACAACCTCTGACTCAGGCTTAATATCCAACCAATCAGAACAAGAAGTAAAAAGAAATAAAAAGCAGATTACTATATAAAATTTACTCATAATGCTACAAATTAAAAGTTTACTTTAAGTGAGAAACTGTATTTTCTTGCGAAAGGATAATAAATCCCTCGTTCTATTTCAACAGATGACAATCGGAACACATCAGTTAGATGTACACCTAATTTCACTCTGGATAGAGACATACTATTTGCTATACGGTCAGGTAACTGGTAGGATAAATTCAAGTTGGTAAGCGAAAGCGAATTGTCATCCTCTACAAATCGAGAACTTGCTCTTGTCTTCACCTTACTTATAATGTTTTTATAAGGAACATGATCTCCTGATCGAGCCCATCTTTGTTCTAAGACTCGTTTATCGGCATTCTCAAAAATATTTGCATTTTCAACCCGATCAATAACCGTTTGATTAAAAATCTGACCTCCCAATCGGTAGTTAAAGGTATAGTTCAAGCTAAATCCTTTATAATCGAAAGCTCCACCAAAAAAACCTTCAAATTTAGGTGTAGATTCTCCAACCACCACCAAATCTTCCGGACTCCATACATCTGTTAAACTTCCATCTTTTTTGATGAGAATTTCTTTTCCTGTAGTGGGATCAATCCCCATTGACTTTACAGCATATATCGCATTTAATGACTGTCCTTCCTTAAATTGCAAAACACTTTCTGTTGTTGTTCTATCATCGAGTGCTACATCATTGGTTGTATCATTATCACTATCCAATTCAATCTCTTTACGCATGTTCTCAATTACTTTATCGTTATATGCCTTTAAAGAGTTAGAGATTTTTTTAATGGTATTTTTGTTGTGACGAAGATTTGCAAAAAAGCTCAACATCATTCCATTTTCTTTGTTTCGAATAGGGAATGCTTGTACGCGTAGCTCATATCCTTCATTATCCACATCGCCCATGTTTGCATTAAAACTTCTAAATCCTAATGATGGAGCAACGGAAATATTCGTTAACAAATCATGTGTAGTATTCAAATAATAGTTTCCAACAACTTTAAGTCGTTCATCCAATAATCCAAACTCAACACCAAGATTTCGACTTAATGTACTTTGCCATTTTAAATCCTCATTTCCTAAAGATTTTAATACAGCCCCTGTTAGCAAACCATATCTTACATCACTTAGGTAATTGTATGTTGTTATGGCTTGATATGCATCAAAATTCTGATTTCCTGAGGTTCCCATATTGGCTGTTAATTTTAACGACGACAAAAAGAAATTATCTTTCATAAATTCCTCATTGTGCATATTCCAACCGGTACCAATAGACCAAAAAGGAGCTGTTTGCTGTAATTTTCCAAACTTTGAGGATCCATCAATACGACTTGAAGCATCAAACAAATATCTGTTGTCGTAGCTATAGTTAAAAGAAAGGAAAGAACCAGCCAACCTACTTTTCGAGTCATAACCTGTAGGCTTCGAATTAGGGCGAAATTGATTTGCAAAATTGATATGACTCAATTTATCATTCAAAAATCCAACGGCTGTATATCCCTCATTAAAATCCTGTTTGCTTTGAATTTCACCGCCAAGAACAGCATTGATTACATGATTGTTGAAATTCTTGAAATAGGAAAGAACCACATTTGCATCCAGATTCGTTGTTTTAGTATCTGAAATTGTATAAGAACCTCTTTGAAAAAAATCCTTTTCCTCAAAACCGATAAACTGAACAGATCCTGGCGAAACAAAAGATTCTGCATTAGCAAACTTTTTTGATATCGAAGCATTCCCTTTCAAACGCAATTCCGAAGTAATTTTCCAGTCCACAGATAAATTGTTTCTCACATCGATGTATTCGTTTCGATCAAAACTGTCAAAATTCTCTGCTTCGTAAAGAGGATTATATTGCTGAATCTGACTTCCTATTTCACCTTCACCAAGCTTAAATACCATATTTCCCTTATCATCAGTTGGTCTATAATATGGATTTAAGCGAACATATTGGCTAAAATTGCCATACGGACTGTTTTTAGCTTTTACATAAGTAACATCAAGCTTGTTTTTAAATACGATGTTCTTTGTGTTGTATTGTAAATAAATTCCGGTATTGTAACGATCTCTGCCAGAACCCTTCATTACACCAACGTTTTTGTTGTAACTCATTTCGAGTCCATATCGCATAAACTCATCTCCTCCCTCAAGGAAAAGTGAATGCATTTGCCCTACTGAAGTTTGCAAGGGTTTTGCTAACCAATATGTATCTACACCCGATTTTACTGCCAATAACCTCTTGTTGTAAAGAGCATCCAACTCCATTTGGTTCGCCATTCCTGTAAAATCTTTACTCCAAGTATCGTATACACCTGCCAATTTTTCTGCTTCAAGCTTCTCTTGTGCATTTAAAAGGTTGTAATCCGATAAGTCGGGTAAAGAAATATCTATACTTGAATTGTAGGTAACTTGCATTTTCCCGGCTAAAGGTTTCTTTGTTTCAATCACAACGACACCATTTGCCGCTCTTGATCCGTATATCGCTGTTGCCGAAGCATCTTTCAATATGGTAATGCTCGCGATACGATTTTTGTCGATATCAAAAACTTTTTGGGCGCTTACCTCGAATCCGTCTAAAATAAACGTAGGCATATTGGTATTTCCCTTTAGCTCTGTTTCTGATATTCCGGGAAAACTTGCTTGTCCCCTAATTTGAATGTTAGGCATGGAATTAGGGTCGGACCCCATTAAATCATTCTCAACAATTTTAAAAGAGGCATCAAAACTTTGAATCGCAGTAAAGACATCAACATTTCCAAGTTTTTCCAATTCTTCAGAACTTACAGCAACAGTTGTTCCCGTAAAACTCTCTTTGGCTTTATTAAAATAACCGGTAACAACCACTTCTCCAATCATCTCATTATCGGGATGCAATTGAATATCGAAATAATCCTTATTACTAACAGTTATTTCTTGTTCCTTGTAACCAATAGAAGAGATCGTAATGATCACCTTTTCAGCGTCTGGAATTTTAAGTGTAAACTCTCCATCAAAGTTGGTACTTACACCAATCGTGGTTCCTTTCACAACGATTGATGCTCCCGGAAGCGGCAGACCTTTTTCATCAATTACTTTTCCTTTGATTTCTTTTTCTTTTTTTTGAACTGAAATATCAGCAGATAATACTTTCTTTTTTATCAAGACATAGTCATCCACAATTTCATAGTTTAAAGATGCCTGACTACATATATTTTCCAAAGCATCCTTTAAACTGGTTTGTGAAAAATTAAGCTCAACAGTCAAATCGAGACTGACATCGCTTTCATTATACATAAAAAACACTCCTGTTTGAGACTTAAATTCCTTAAAAACCTCTCTAATTGCCATTTCACCAGTACTAACTCTAACTTGCTGTCCCAACATAACCGATGCTGTCAATTGCAAAGAGCTTACTAATACCAGAAAAACACTGATCTTCATAATACGTGCGATTTTACCAATGGTAGGTGATAAACACCTCCATTTCCTAATTTTTTTCATACATTTGGGTTTAGATTTCTTAATGCCATTGCGTCAACAATGGTTTTTAATTATCACTAACGGGAAATACGGCAAATATTTCCCGTTTTTTTGTTTATTGTCTTCCGACAATTATATACTTTCCTTTAATTGCAAAATCAACATCTGCAATACGCTCTATCATATTGAGAGCATATTCAAAGGAATTCTCTTTTTTAAATGCACCCGTAAAACGAATATGCTTGTATTCTTCACCACTAAAGAAAAATTCAACATCATACCATCTTCCTAATTGAGTCATAATATACTCGAGTTCAACATTCTCAAATTCATAAACACCACTCACCCACGAAGTATATAAGTTTGTATCCACTTCTTTGATCACAATTGGATCTTTCCCTCTTATAATTGTTGATTGATAACCTGGCTTTAAAATTTCGATTCGATTTAAATTATTGATCTGTACAGAACCTTCAATAAGCGTTGTAACAATAAAGTCCTGATCATCATAACCAGACACATTAAATTTGGTTCCTAAAACTTTCACCTTTGAATCATGTGTATGAACCACAAAAGAAGCATGTTGATTATGAGCCACTTCAAAATAAGCCTCTCCAGTCAGATAGACATCCCTTTTGTGACCATTAAACTTAACAGGGTATCGTAATTTGGTCTCGGCATTCAACCAAACTTTAGTTCCATCAGACAATGTTAAAGAATACTCCCCTCCTCTTGGCACGTCAATCGTATTGTAAAGTAATTCATTCTTTTCTGTTGGTTGAGAGAGATAGACGAGATTGTTAGCCGAATCTTTAGAAATCTGAGTTCCATCTTTCTCAGATAGCAATTGCTCACTAGCGTCTTTTAAATTTACCTTTATCCCATCAGCTAAAGTTAAAATCGCATCTTTACTTCCAGTTGGGGCAAATTCAGCAAAATTATAATCCTTTGAAAAATCAATTTTTTCAACCTGATTCATTAAAACAAGGGAGCTAACCAAGGCTATGATAAACAAAGCCGCGACATAAGGCAACCAAGCATACAATTTTCGGGGTTTCGCTTTTTGCTTTGTAATACTTGATGCTATATGATCCCAAGCCTTTTGCTTATCAACTTGATTATAAAAAGCAATTGAACGCCCTTTATAATACAAATTACAATAACAGTTAAACAGACTTATATTATCTTCTTTTTCCAAAAGAAAATCATCTAAGTCTTTTTTTTGTATATCAGACAATTCTCCTCTGAAATAGTCAATTGTCAAATTAATAATATCTTCCTCTTGTAATTTCATCCTATTAAAATTCGATCGTGTAAAACGTAATGAATCACACGCCTTTATTAATAGGATTGATAAAATATGAAATGGGTGACAAAAAAAATGAAAATAATATCAGCAATTTCTAAAAAAATCTTAGATAATGATATAATGAAAGTTACATCTGCAGATATAAATAGTGGGCAACTAATAAGAAAAAATTAGTTAATAGAAACAATCATATTCGCACAAATTGATAAAAGGCTTTATATCTGGATCATTTATTAAGCTAAGCATAATTAGAATAACAATATCCAATGAGTTTCGAAGCTGTTTCAATGCTCGTGCAAAGTGAGTTTTAATGGTATTAACAGAAACATCTAAATTTTCTGCAACTTCCTTATATTTCATGTTCTGAAAAATAATAGCCTCGAATACTATTCTGCTCTGTTCTGAAAGGTTTTCTAATTCCTGATAGAGTTTTATTTTCATTTGCTCTAAATCTTCAGGATCAAAAGAATCATCTATTAAGATATCAAACTCATCATCGATGGCGTCAATTTGATACCTATTATTCTTACGAATGTAATTCAGTGCATTGTTTTTTACAGATGTAAAAAGATAAGATTTCAAAGAGGTATTCAACTTCTCAACTCGTTTATTTTCCCAAAAACCAATAAAGATATCTTGAACCAAATCTTCAGCAAGATCAAAAGAATCAATATATTTTAAAGCGAACACGCATAGAGGAGAATAGTACATATCGAACATCTGGCGTAAACCAGACTCGTCGCCATTCCGTAACTTCTGTATAATTTTTTGCTCCTGATCATTCATAACGGGTGCTAAAAATAGAAAAGGATATTGATTTTACAAAACAACAAGAAGGTTCAAAATAATATTAATTCTTATTGTTACAACAAAATTAGGAAGAGATAAAACATTCTTTCAAAAGAAAAATGTTCCACTATGTTTAATACACATTATGGAACATTCTTATACACTAATAAGCAAACATTTAAAACAAAACGGAAGTCTCATCAATTAAATCTAGCCGATTTGTTCTTTTTATTTTTTTGATATTTAGGTTTCATTTTTAGCTCTGCTGGTCTTGAGGAGTATTCTTCTTTGCCATACTTTGGAGCTGTTTTTAAAAATTCAGGAATCTCCTTCCCTGTTTTAGCGACTCTCTCAGCCATCATTTCCAACGCTAAGGCGTAATCAAAATGAATTCTCACATCATCTCTCTTCACATCATTGTAAGCTATATAACGCAGGTATTCCACACATTTGTAAAACCACTCATCCGGATAATCTGAGCCATAACGCCTATTGAGCCTAACCATAAACTTCAGGCGATCAATCACCTTTTGTTTATCAAGTGTTCTATCTGCTATCAGTGCATCAAGCGATACAATAGCTTTTGAATAATCTTTCTCATAATAAATCTGATCAGAAATCTTCTTTAAACGCATATTAAAGGCTTTCCCTTCAAAATCGCACAATTGAGCCATAAAGTCCGCACTACAATAAGTTGTTTCTTTAGCCAATTTATTATCAACAACCTTTTTTCCAAACAAGTCGACAAATTGCGTATAATGATCAGACACTTCTTTTAAATAGGGATTATCGTATCCAGAGATACAATCCCTATACAGTTCCCATATTTTAGGATCCGTTAATTTTCCGCCATTCTTTACAACTTCATCAAAGCCTGAAATCACAGCATCTCTTTTATAAATTGATGCCATATACCTGACATAGGCAATCATAAATTCTTCGGATCGATTCCCATTATTGTACTCTGATAAAATATATTCAGATGTCATTTGAGGATTGAGTGCAGCTTTACCCAAGGCAATAAAATCTTC
This sequence comes from Ancylomarina salipaludis, assembly GCF_004122035.1. Lineage (GTDB taxonomy): Bacteria > Bacteroidota > Bacteroidia > Bacteroidales > Marinifilaceae > Ancylomarina > Ancylomarina salipaludis. Next base: position 36,496 of record NZ_SAXA01000011.1, on the reverse strand, counting down.
AGCAGACTTTCGACCGCCACTGCGATGAACCAGTTTTTCATTTTCAGGATTAATAAACGCATAAGTCGGGTATGATTGCACCACATATTGCTTTGCTAAAACTGCTCCATCATTGCTTTCAGCATCTATCTTCAGACAGATAAATTTATCGTTGTAGAAACTTCCGACTTCCGGTAAAATAAACACCTTTTTAGCCATATTAAAACAAGGGCCACACCATTGTGTATAAAAATCAATAAATATTATTTTATTTTCTTCCTTGGCCTTGGTTTTAGCCTCTTCCCAACTGCCATGAAAAAATTTGATTCCTTCTGTTGTTTCACCAAATGCATTGCTGCACAGTAAAAACAAGACCAGAACTGACACTATTTTTATCTTCATAATAAGTTCTTTTTAGTAAATGTTTTGATTTCAAAGGGAATACAACCTGTATCAAATTCCCAAAGCTTCCTCAACTTTGCTTTTTAAGGCTTCCCCATGCAAACCACTTGCAATAATCCGCCCCTGCTTATCGATTAAAACCGTAAATGGCACACCTCTCACAGCATATTGACTGACTAAAGGAGATTGCCATTTTTGAAAATCACAGACATGATTCCAGGTCAGATTATCCTTTTCAACCGCTTTTGCCCATCTCTCCTTGCTCGTATCGAGCGATACACCCAGAATTTCGAGTCCTTTTTCATGATAGGTCTGATAGAGCTTCACCATATTGGGATTCTCTTTTCGACAAGGGCCACACCAAGAGGCCCAAAAATCGATTAAAGTAATTTTCCCTTTAAAATCGGAGAGACTTATAAGTGCACCTTCCAATGATTCCATCTCGAAACCAGGTGCCTGCTGTCCGGGTGCAATGCGATTCAATTCCTCCACTCTGGTCTGAATAGCTTTATAAAGAGGATGCTGTGCATAGTCTTTTGCATAAGGCTTTAATCTGTTTTCCAGCTTCAACGCATCATTATCACTCGTATAATTCTCTTTGATTAAATACAACGAAAGTACAGGAAACTGATCCTCCTGAGTAAAGGATTTTACCAACTCCATCATATGCAATTCCAAGCGATTGATCTGCAGCTGACATTCTTTTTTTTCATCCTCATCTTTACCTTTAATTCGTCTCAATGCCAAAACCTTGCGATACAACACCTCTCTCTCGCTGGTATAACGATTCAATGCATTTTGCGTAGGTGTCCCCCTAACAACAGGCACCGTCAGATTTCGCCCATTAACCTTTGATTTGTAATCGATCTGCCCCGCTTCTAGAAAGAAATAACGAATAGGGTATTTGTAGCCTTCCACAACAATCTGACTCAATTGGGGTTGATTTCTCTTTCCCGAGAAAGAAAAAGTTCCCTGATTAATCTCAGTCGAGTCAATACAAACAAACTCTTTACCATTAAATTGTTTCAAATATGCCATCCCTTTGGAATACCCTTCGATATTTCCTTCCAAACGGAAAAAATTATCCGTATCGCCACAGGACAACAGAAACAGGGAGCATAGCACTATTAATACGTAGTTTTTTAATTTTTTCATCACACAAGTTCAAATGATTAGGTCTCAGAAATATAAAGCAGAAATTACCAATACTACATATACATTAACAAGCTGATCTTTCGAAATATCAGACCAAATGCTTCCTAATAAAGTATAGGATAAATACTTGTATAAACTCTGTTTTGGAATAAATAGTAAGAGGCTGTACCCTGTTTTTTAAGGCTGTTTATCTAAAAACTGACTTCAATACATCTTGAGTTCACAGGATACAGCCACTTTATTAACATCTTAAACTGATGCCATCAATAATTAATATCCGGGATTTTGGTCCACCGGGTTTCCATTGATTTCACTAGACGGTATGGGCAATATTCTAAAGTCCTCAATACGCTTACGATATTGTGCCTCAGCATCACTCCCTTTTGTAATTGCTTTGTCCAAAGCTTCTTTAAGAAGATCGTTTCTTTCCAACAACTTCTCTACACCAAAACGTCTCAAAGCAAAATATTCGTGTCCATTTTCGAAAGACATTTCAATTAACCATTCATTGCAAATAGCCGTTTCAATCTCCTCCTGAGTGGCATGTGGAACAGGATCTGCCCCTGCACGAGAACGGATTGCAGCAATGGGTGCATAAGCATCGTCATATGAACCACCATTGCGATATATAGCTTCAGCCTTTAACAAGTAAATTTCAGCTGTACGCATATAAATAATTGGTAAATCATTTGCTGAATTCACAAGTTTCTTAACAGTTGGATTTTTATAAACCTTACCTGCAAGCCCATAGCGGTAATCAACTTCTACCGTATCGCCAATTATGGCATTATATCTTGGATCGTTGCCTAAAAGAGTGATATAATTTGATGAAGGACCCCATTTCCCAGAACTAAAGGCTGTGATTCGACTTTCAAGATCAGGAATATCAGAAGCACCAAATACTCTTCCAAAAAGGATCTCGTTCGTACTTGACCAATCCGTAAAAACAGTTGCATAATCCGGAGCCAGAGCATTCTCGGTATGGGTTAATACTTCATCGGCCATATTAATACAATCGGAATAATTACCCATCTGAAACAAAACTCTGGTTTTATATGCCTGAGCAGCAACTTTGGATGCCTGTCCACAAGTCGAATAATCAGGGCAATTATCTATAGCTATATCCAATTCGTCGATTATCATCTGATAGGATTCAGCCACACTGGAGCGCTCTTTCTTTACATTGTCCAAGCCGGGTAGATCATTACGAATAATCAATCCCAGTTCACTATTGATGTCCCAATACTGGGTATAACGCAACATCAAGCGTTCATAAGCTACAGCCCTTAAAAAGTGTAATTCTCCAATAATTTCATCCTTACGATTTCCTTCAAAATCATTGATCCCTTCTATGGCATTCAATAAGAAATTTGAATTCTTTATCAATTCATAATCGTATCCCCAATCATAGTCACTTGTTCCAGACAACACTGGCCAGTATCGTTCGTAAAAATAAACAGCATTTCCTCTTGTCCACCAGTCGGGTTTTCTCATGGTTCCTGCTTTAAAACTTGCTGGAGCAGTTGTATAGATTGAATAATAGCCTTCTGATGGCAAATTGGAATAAACCCCAATCAATGCCAATTCTGCGGTTTTGGCATTGGTTATCGCTCCGTCTAAATCGGCCGCATAAGGGGGTAATTTATCTAATAAATCATCCGTTGAACATCCAAATATTAGGAGAGCAAACAGTAGTGTTAATATATATTTTTTCATCTGATTAGCTTTTTACAAATTCAACTTCAATCCAACTGAATAGGTTCTTATTCCGGGATAACTGGTTTCATAATTCCCCCCAAAATCTCCATAAGCATTAACTGTAGCCGGATCGGTACCAGGATAAGAGGTCAATGTGAATAAATTCGTTGCCGACACATAAACTTGCCCCTGAACTGAAAATTTCTTGATTTTAGGAAGATCGTATGAAATTCTTAGATCCTGTAATCTAAAATAAGATGCATCATATAAACTCATATTGGTTAATGCCGGAACGCCCTGTCCCAGATAGATGGCTGGTATTTTAGCATCCGTATTCTCCGGAGACCATCGATTATAAAGGTTATAATCAACAAGCCCTGCCAACTGACTTGGTACATTCTGTAAGGCTTTCCCATATTGTTTTAATCCGCCTATCTGAAATCCAAAATTGGCATTAAAAGAGAATCCCTTATAGGTAAGATTGGCAATAATACCTCCAAACAAATCGGGATCAGGATTACCAATAATCGTCCTGTCCTTAGTATCAACCTTACCATCCTTGTTAAGGTCGCTTAATTCAATATTTCCAGGATACAGATAACCATAATATGACGAGTGACCATTTTCTACAGCATTGGCATCCAGTTCATCTATACGGTCCTGATTTTGAATTATCCCATTATACTTATATCCAAAGAAAGATCCCATTGCATAACCTTCAGCCAAAACCTGAGAACCTGTTCCCTGTACAATCGCTCCACTTGAATTCTCCGTTGAGCCTTCTTCCTCTAATTTTCTGACTTCATTTTTATTGGTAGCCAGATTGATAGCCAAATCAAACTTCAGATCTTTTTGATCTATAATCTTAGCCTTAACATTAAATTCGAAGCCCTCGTTTCTAACGCTACCAATATTATAATACATGCTGTTTACAGACATACTTGAAGGAAAAGAGAAACTTCTGATTAAGTCGTCAGTATTTTTGATATAATAGCCTAAAGATCCTGTCAAACGATAATTGAATAAAGCGAAATCCAAACCGGCATCGTATAGAGTTGAAAGTTCCCACTGAATATCCTTGTTTCCAATCTGAGAATGCTCAATACCAGGTGCATCATTGTATTTGGTTGCTCGGTACAGATCTCTGTTGGAGTAACTTGATAAGTTCTGAATTCCTGTTTTTCCTGCGGAAACCTTAAGTTTTAAATCATTAATGACATCAACATCGCTTAAAAAGCTCTCCTTATTCATTCTCCAGGCAAGTGCTCCCGAAGGGAAGAAACCATAACGATTGTTCTTTCCAAACATGGAAGAACCATCGTAACGAGCCGTCACCGTTACCAGATACTTATCCTTAAACTTATAATTTAAACGACCAAAAGAAGAAAATAAGCCTTTACCTTCTTTTCCATCTGAAGATGAACCAAACTCTGTTCCGGCAGAAACATTGGTATAAATCTCATCCATGGCGAAACCATTCTTTGAGAGATATGCCCACTGACTTTCTGAGTCTTCATAAGAAACACCACCCACAAAGTCAATTGCATGAACCTCATTAAAGGTATTCACATAGCTCAAGGTATTATCGAACACAGTTCTATAGCCTCTGCTTTCTTCTTTACGCGCAGATGCCTCATTATAATAGCTTAAATAGCTGGGTTTAAATTGATAATTATAGTTCATGTACTGATTGACCGAGATACTCGACTTCAGTTTCAAACCTTTTAGAACCTCTAATTCTCCATACACACTACCCGAAATTCTGTAGTCATCAGAATTGTTTACAATCGTTGATTCGGCAACCGGGTTTATATCGTAAAAAGTAACCCCGTCTTCATCATAAACAGGCAAATCAGGACGATGCCCCTGCGCTGAAAACAGGGATGTTCCGGATTCACTTCTATCAGTATAAGACAAATTGATATTGGTTCCAATTTTAAACGTTGAACTCAAATCGATATCCAAATTCACCCGACTTGAATAACGAGTTAGATCGTCATTAACAACCATCCCTTTATGATCCAATACAGAACCTGAAACGAAATAAGAAATATTCTCACTTCCGCCACGAACGGATAAATCAAAATTTTGTCTTCTGGCTGTTTGTTTCACTTTATCAAACCAATCGGTATTGGCATCCCCCAGATATCCCCCTTCAGTATCCAAAATATCTTCAGCAGCACTGTTACCAGGGTCAACTTCTAAGGTTGCATTAGCCAAATCGGTTAAATAAGAACGAAATTGATCTCCATCAAGCATGGAGAAATTCTTGATTTGCGTATCAAAAGAAGCAATATAGTTGACATTAAACTTTGCTTTCTCATTTAGACGGCCTCTTTTGGTCGTAATCATCACTACACCATTGGCTGCACGGGAACCATAAATAGCCGATGCCGATGCATCCTTAAGCACATCTACCGAAGCGATATCTGAAGGAGGTATCGCATTTAAGATCTCAGCATCGTCAGTGGGTATCCCATCAATCACATACAAAGGTTCATTACTCCCTGAAAGAGACGTCGCTCCCCTAACTCTTACCCTTACAGATTCACCTGGCCGCCCTGTGTTACCACTAACCATTACACCTGCAGCCATATTTTGTAATAAAGAGGTTGAAGAGGGAACATTTTTCATTTCCAGATCCTTCTCTGAAATACGAGCCACTGAACCGGTAAAATCTCTTACAGCTGTTGTTCCATAACCAACCACGACCACTTCATCCATCATACCTTTGTCCTGCTTAAGCACAATTGTATATTGAGTTTTATCACCCAGTTTGATTTCTTGTGGAATCATACCGATAAATGAGACCACTAAAGTCTCAGCATTTTCGGGTATTTTCAAGGTAAATTCACCGTTGGTATTGGTTGCTGAACCAATTGTTGTGCCTTTTACAATCACAGAAACACCTGGTAAAGGAGAACCGGATTTGTCGGTCACCTTACCTCTAATTTCTTTTTTCTCTTGAACAGGTTTTTGAACAGATTTAAGTTCTTTTTTAGTAAAAACAACAAAGTCTTCAATAATTTCGTATTCAAAAGGAATTTGCTTACAAATCTCATTAAGAGCTGATTCCAAACTCACATTTTGCATATCAAGATCTACTCTGTACGAAGCATTCACATCTTCTTCATTATACATAAAGTAAGTTCCTGTTTGTTCCTTTAATTCACTCAAGACAGTTCTTAAAGAAGCCTCACCGATATTAATACTCACTTGCTGTCCCAACAGCACAGAAGCTGATAACTGGAAGGTAAAAGCGAAAAATAGAATCAAACTTAGCTTCATAACGAGCAGTGTTTTTCTTATGGCTGGTGATAAACACCGCCACTTCAGGTTTTTTTTCATAACTTTAGGGTCTAGATTTATACTTCCATTGACATCAAATCTCAATGGATGGTTAATAATTAAACAGGGAATGTGGCCGCATTTCCTGTTTTTTTTTCATTTTGCTGGTGGCCGCCAACAAAACATTATCTAATCAGTAGGTCGACCTACTATAATTTTATCATCTTTAATTGCAAATTTCACATTTGCCATCTTTTCTATCATATCAAGGGCAAAGTCTATCGATTTCTCTCTTTTTACTGCACCTGTAAATCGCAGTTGACGATACTGGTTTTCAACAAAAAAGAATTCCACACTGTACCATCGGCTTAACTGGTGGCAAATATCTTCAAGTGAATGATTTTTAAATTCAAACACACCTTTCGTCCAGGATGTATACAAATCGGTATTAACGGCTTGTATTTGAAAGACATTATCGCCTCTTTTTATGACAGCCTGAAATCCTGGCTTTAAAATTGTTTGTTCACCCAGAGAGCTCAGCTCAACACTGCCTTCAACCAAGGTGGTGGCAATCAATTCCTTATCATCGTAGGTCGAAACATTAAACTTTGTCCCCAGAACTTTCACTTTTGTATCGCGAACTTTTAATATAAAAGGCTGTTGGGGATTATGTGCCACTTCAAAATATCCCTCACCGGTCAACTCAACCTGACGTGTTTTACCAGTAAACTGCACCGGATATCTTAAAGAAGATTCAGAATTCAACCAGACCCGGGTTCCGTCAGCTAAGGTTAAATTATACTCACCTCCCCTGGGTATATCAATCCGATTGTAAATCAATTTTGTTTTACGAGACTGATGATTGGTATAAGTCAGGCTATTTGAAGAATCTTTTTTAATGCGTGTTCCATCAATTTCTGAAATGACTTTAGTGAGATTTTCTTCAAGTTTCAGTTTCTGACCTCCCTCAAGAGTTAGAATTGCTTTTTTAGTGCCAATGGTCGATACTTCAGCAAAATTGTAAATCTTATTGGAATCAAAATCGGAATTTACCTGATGAAGTACAAAATAACTCACCAAGGAAACAACCACAACTGCAGCAACCTGAGGCAACCATGTTTTTAGTTTTCTTAATTTAGTTTCCTTTTTAGGCTTCTTTAATGACTTGCTAATCTTTGTCCAGGCCTCTTCTGATTTTATTTGATCAAACTGACTAACAGCTTTACCTTCCTTTAATAAGGCCAGATACTTCGCAAATCGATGAGCGTGATCCGGATCTGCATCCAACCACTCACTCAATTCATTAATCCCCTCATCAGAAATAACTCTCTCCTGATAAGCGATAATTAATGAGATAATATGTTCTTCGGAAAATTTCATTTTTGCATGCTTTTACCCCTATAAGTGATAATCTTAAAAATGGGTGACAAAAAAAATGAACTATTTTCAATTTTCTTATAAAAGAAATAGATGACAGGCTAAAAATGAAACTTGTGTGGATGAGAATCTCTTAAAAAAGACAGTCGGGAATACACGTTATTTAGGGGAGCATAATCATTAAAAGGATATCCAATGAACTTCGTAATTGTTTCAAAGCTCTGGAATAATGCGTTTTAACTGTATTGAGAGATATATTTAATTCGGCCGCAACATCGGCATACTTCATTTTTTCAAAAACAATGCCTTCAAATACTTTTTTACACTGTTCTGGCAATTGTTCTATTTCGTGATAAAGCTTTTCCCTTCGATCTTCCAATTTATGAAACTCAAATTCATCTTCAATAATAATGTAAGCCTGATTATCAATTTCCTCAAAGCGAAACCTTCTATCTTGCTTAATTGCATTAATAGAATTGTTTTTAACGATACTAAACAAATAGGCTTTTATTGAACCTGTAAAATTGATTAACCTGTTTTTTTCCCATAAGGTAATAAAGGCTTCCTGAACAATATCTTCAGCCTTTTCGAAGGAATCGAAATACTTATAGGCAAAAATACAAAGGGACGAATAATACAAATCGAACATGAGGCGGAGACCTGATTCGTCCCCACTTTTAAATTTTCTGATGATATCTTGTTCCTGGCTGTCCATTTTCTGCCGATAAAAGTAAGAAAGCTATGCTAATATGCAAATCTCTTTATATTCAATCTAAATCAACCAAATACGAATCATCCCTCATTTACCATTAATTTACAGTCGCTTAAACCAATATATGGTTCATTAGAATTTATGCATATTTAAACTTTTAAATACGATCGATACAAAAAAACTCAGCATTTTGCTGAGTTTTTAAAATCATATATTAAAATTGGATTTAGTCCCAATTTAAGATAACTTTTCCACAATTACCTTCTTCCATAATATCAAAACCTTTTTGGAAATCTGCCGCATCGAATCGGTGAGAAATCATTGGAGAAAGATCCAAACCACTCATCAACATTTGTTCCATTTGGTACCATGTTTCGTACATTTCACGACCATAAATTCCTTTCAACTGAAGACCTTTGAAAATGATGTTACTCCAGTTTACCTGAGTTTGTGATGGTAAAATCCCTAGCAAAGAAATCTTACCCGAATTGTACATATGAGAAACCATATCGTTGAAAGCTGCAGGCGCACCCGAACATTCCAATCCTATATCAAAACCAATCATACCTAATTCCTTAATCACATCATCAAGGCTTTCTTCCATAGGATTCACAACGCGTGTCGCTCCCATTTTCTTAGCCAACTCAATTCTGTAAGGATTAGTTTCAGTTGCCACAACGTAACGCGCACCAGCAAATTTGGCAATGGCAACGGCCATAGAACCAATAAGACCAGCACCGGTAACAAGCACATCTTCACCAATTAGAGAAAAGGACAGAGCAGTATGAGTCGCATTTCCAAAAGGATCCATGATTGCCAACAATTCGTCCTCAATCTCATCGCTCATTTTCATCAGGTTCGATGCAGGAATAGCAGCGTACTCAGCAAAAATACCATCGATGTTTACACCAATACCTACTGTGTTTTCGCAAACGTGCTTACGACCTCTACGACAGTTTCTACAGTGTCCACAAGCAATATGACCTTCACCTGTTACACGATCACCAATTTTAAAGCCAGTTACACCAGCACCCATTTCAGCAACCTCACCCACATACTCATGACCGATAATCATTCCGGGTTTAATTGTATTTTGAGCCCATTCATCCCATTTGTAAATGTGTAAATCGGTACCGCAAATAGCAGTTTTTCTGATTTTTACAAGAACATCGTTAATGCCTACTTTAGGCATATCGACTTCTTCCATCCACAAGCCTTTCTCAGCTTTGGATTTTACTAGAGCCTTCATTTTAGCCATTGTCGTATTATTAAGTAAATCTGTGAGTTAAAGTGTTTTGTATTTAATTTAAAGACCTCAGAAAAGCCCTTTTATTATTTCCCGAAAATAATAAAAACAAAGCTAGAATATCAATATGTCAAAAAGAAATTAACGAAAGAAACAAAATAAATCAATATTGGCAATTAATACCCCAAGTTATCAAACAATTGCACAATAATCAGAATCCCTAATCAATTATAAATTTTTAAAACAAAAACTGCAGACATCTGGCTTATTGCTCCATGTCTGCAGTTTTAATCAAAAACCTCACCTATAAAGCAACAGCAAAGCCTTTGTGTTCACTTAAATTAGTTTTCACCCTTGAGGAATTTATCAGACCACAAGTCTTTCTTTTGATCCTGAGGAGCTAGTTTCACTGATTTTTCTGCTTGAACTTTCGCCTCCTTATTTTGTCCTGCTTTATTTAATAAAAAAGCGTAAGTATCAATATTTGCAAAATTGGCATTCAATTCTACAGAACGTTTAGCCATCTTAAGAGCTGTATCTATAAGCCCATTTCCCAAATCTTCTTTAACTTCTGCAATTGTCCAGGCATAACGATTTAAATTCTCTGAATTATCAAAATCATACTTCACTGCATAATCAGCCATTGCCTGGTAGAACTTTTTCTGGTCAGGATCTCTTCGAAGCATATTCATATCCAAAAATGCAACCACTTTGGCTCCTACTTCTTGGTCAAGAGCAATTAATTCTTTCTTCTTAAGATCAAGGGCTTCCATATCGCCTTTACGAGCCAATTGTCCCATTTCTCCAAGCATGGTATACTCTAAAAATTGGTCAACTTGCGCTTTATCAGCTACAGCATAAAATTTAGTCTTATTTTTCAACACAAAGTGAAAAACAGGATTTGATGTACTTTTAATTGTACTTGCAATTAAATCTGCATCTTTGGCATTGATTAAATCTTCAACTTTTTTGCTTGAAAAATAGCTATCAACAGCCTCTTTGGTATCGATACCCGCTTTTGCAGAAGTCAAGATATATTTTTGCATGAATTCCGAACTGCGATCTCCATTTTCATATTGCTTATTCAAAGCCGACCAATTGTTCTTAGTATCCAAAGCCAAGCTTGCAGTTGCTAATAATGAATTTGCATCACCAGCTCCCACCATCTTATGCTGAATATTGCCCTCGGCATCCAACCATAATAAAGTCGGGAAAGCAGCAACCTGATATTTTCCCATTAGAGGTTTACCTTCTTCCGATTCCATATCCATTTTCACATTTACGAAATTCTGATTAAAAAAATCACCCACTTCTTTTTGTGTGAAAATATTCTTTGCCAAATACTTACATGGACCACACCATGTGGTGTAACAATCCACAAACACGATTTTGTTTTCTTTCTTTGCTTTGGCTAAAGCCTCGTCAAAAGTACCATGTTCGAATTGAATCCCTTGTGAAAACACATTGCTACAGATTAATAATGCAGCAAACATTACGATTATTTTCTTCATCTAATTTTAATGTTAAAGGCATCATCCTTATTAGGTTGATTCCAATTGGGTTAGTATTTAATTATACGTTTATAGTAGAGACACCAATCAAAAGGTTTTGGGTGAAGGAACACTTCTTTTTTTAACATTCTTTATACATTTAAATAAAAAATCTTCACCGAACCAAGGATTAAAACAAAACATAAAAAAAACACCTCTCTATAAATAACAATTAAAATATTCTATATAATAATCGGATACAAGAACTTAATCCACAACCACATATTAAAACAAATGAATCCAGAACCTATAGGATCTGGATTTAAAAAAAAATGAAGTCAAAACTCATTCATCTAAGCTTGGATTATAAAATATTTGGTAGATCAATCTAAGTCAATACACATCCTCATGATAACGAGCTTCTTGTTGCAGACCATCGAAATATGCTAAAGCTTGTTCCTTATCCATTCCAAATTCAATCTGAAATAATTCAATCAGGTTTTCAGTCACTGCTTTTCCCATTGCAACAGCCCCACAGACGTAGATATGAGCCCCTTTCTCTAACCAGTTAATAATCTCTTTCCCCTTTTCCTTAATTCGATCCTGAACGTAAACTTTCTTTTCATCATCACGTGAAAAAGCCAAATCCAAACGTGTTAATAAACCTTCATTTTTAAAATTTTCAAGCTCTTTTTGATAGAGAAAATCGTGTTCTCTTTGTTTTTCACCAAAAATCAACCAATTCGTGCCAGATGCCCCTCTTGCTTTTCTTTCCTTCAAAAAAGACAAATAAGGCGCTATTCCAGTACCAGCCCCAATCATAATAACAGGAAGCTCATCTGCAGGAAGGCGAAATGCTTCATTAGGGATAAACTGTACTTTCAAACCAGACCCCAACTGCAAACCTTTATTTAGATATGAAGAACAAGCTCCAATACGATCGCGATTAACGGCAGAGTAATTAAACTGTTTCACCGTCAAGTGTACCTCATCGGGAGTTTCTTTTATACTGGATGAAATTGAATACAAGCGACGCTGAGCTTTACAAAGAATTTGGACAAAATCATCGGCTTCAATCTCACAAGGAAAATCCGTAATCAGATCGTAGACATCGGCATATTGCAAATAGCTATGCAATTCGGATTGATTCGCACACAAAGCTGCCAGTTTTTGATCCCCGCAATGTTCTAAATAGGCTCGAAGTACCTCTTCGGTTAAACAAGTCAGTTCCAGTTTAACTGCCAGTAACTCTTCGATACTTTTCTTCTTATCCTTATATTTGACTATAGTCTCGTGTGAATACCCCAATTTTATCATGATTCGAACCACCAAGGAATAAGGATTCTTTGGTTTTATACTTACGGTATCACCAGGTTGATAAGTAAAGTCAGGATGATCAGTTTGGAAAACCAAATGATTGATCTCACTTTCTGATTTCTCACCACTGACACGATATTTTTCCTTCAGCTTAAGTGTAAAAGTTGGCCCTAAAGCATGCTGACCAAATTGCAAAGCCACAGCATCACCGTTCACTCTATTCTGAAATTTATTTAATAAATCAGAAGCCCATCGTTCAGCCTTCGTTTTAAAGGCCAAATCACAAGTCGTAAGCTCAACGTAACGCGTGGCTCCCAGGATTCTCAATTGTTGATCAATATCCTTACCTGTTTGGCAGAAAAATTGATAACTCGAATCACCTAAAGCACATACAGAAAAATTCAAATTTGGTAATTGAGGAACCTTAGCTCCCATCAGAAATTTATAAAACTGCTGAGCCTGAGCTGGAGGATCCCCCTCGCCTCTCGTACTCACAACAATAAAGAGATACTTCTCATTCACCAAATTACTGACATCGTAATCAGACATGCTATAGACAGCAGGTTCCAATTCGTACTTGGCAAATTGTATTTTGATTTGTTCAGCTATAAAGGCAGAATTTCCCGATTTCCCACCATAAAGAATTGTAATGGGAGACGCAAAACTCTTAATATTTTGTATTGAAAAAGCCTGAGATTTAGGCTTAAGTATATATTGATTCATCTGGACCGAATTAATTTTCGGATAAAGATATCCTTAATTATTCGTATTTGGAATCAAACTAAATAAAAACAATGCATTATAACTTAAATTCAGGATTGTAAATTAGACCAATAATATTCCCCCAGAGATCATAAACACTCGCAACCATCAATTCTCCTCCTACATTAGTCGGTTTTTCGTGTTCTTTTGCACCTGATTCCAACATATTTGTATAAACCATATTGATATCATTCACTCCCCAATATGCAATAACGCCTTCACCTTTAGTGGCTTCGCCCTTATCTTCCGGAAGTAATCCCAATTCATAACCACCTATATTAAAGCCCACATAAAATGGTTCATCAAAATAAGGCTGCGTTTCAAAAACTTTTGAATACCAATCTTTTGCTTTAAGTAAATTTTCAACTTTATAAACCACTGTTCTCAATCCGAGTATCTCTTCTTTTTTCATAACACAAAATTTAATTTATGGATGTAGTATCACTGCATCATTAGACTACTGTCTAAATTTATAAAATTCAAAAATGCAATCAAACTTTACTGCATCTTATGTCATTAGAATTTCTTTATAAATCGACCTCAATAGAATTTCAATTTGCAATAACCGATTTAAAGACCCAAAACTCCTTTTACACTCATTTCCTAGACATTACATAAAGATAAAACACCTATTTAGAACCAAAAATACAGGAATATAAAACACAAGAACAACGAACAAACACCAAATATACTGTTTAGTAAAGCCTTAAGTAAAATGATTTCACCAGACAAATCAATTATGATTACCTAACAAAAAAGTAAAATCAGCAAAATCATTTATCAATCAAAAAACACCATTCATAAACGATAAATAAACACTTATGAAATAAAAAAATTAACAGTATAAAACAGCCTGAAAATATTTCAATTGATCTCTTGACTATTCTAATTATTCCTTAAAATTTGTTTTAAACTTTTTTAACATTCAAAAAAAAATCAAAAAAAATCAAAATTCACGCATGGGTTATAAACAGTACAACACAGAAAAAAATATATGAGAAATATCATGTTTTACCTATAGGAAATGAACCTGCCTATTTATTTTTATAAAAAACAATCCCTATATTCGACCGAATTTTAATAAACCCAAATTTAAATTTTAACCCCAAAACAAATTATTTATGAAAAGAATTTTTCTTTCAGTAGCATGTTTGGCTCTAGTTTTAGGATCATGTCAAAACAATGCGAATGAAATTAAACCCGACCAACAAGAAGTTACTGTAGATATGAGTGATTTCTATGTTTACACAAGTGATGATAACACTACAAAATCAGGACATATTCATGGTCCTCAGTGTGGTAGTATGAAAGTATTAAACCGCCAACTAAAAGAAAACCCTAGCTTAGAAAACCGTATGTATAATATTGAAAAACATACGAGAAAGTTAATTGCAGCTAAAAGCGCAACAAATGCAAGCTCGAAGAAACCAGGTGGTGGTGGAACAACAGGACCAATTCCTTATCAAGGAAGTATTACAATTCCTGTTATCGTAAATATTCTAGAGGATGCTAACCATCCTGTTACTCAGGCTCATATTAATTCTCAAATTGCAATCTTAAATGAGGATTATAATGATATGAACCCTGCTACAGGTGGAGTACCTAGTGAATTCAACAATGCTGTAGCAAATGTTGACATTACATTTGTATTAGCAGGTGTAAACAGAAAAGCTTCAACTAGAACATCTTGGGGAACCAATGACGAAATGAAACATTCAAACCTAGGTGGTATGGATGCAGTTGATCCTGCTCGCAACTTGAACTTATGGGTTTGTGAAATTGGTGGTGGTATCTTGGGATATGCTCAATTTCCTGGTGGTGAATTAGACACTGACGGTGTTGTTATTGGTAGCGATTACTTTGGTGAAAATGCTGCTGGTGGTCAATATGGTCATGGTAGAACAGCAACTCACGAAGTAGGTCACTGGTTGAACCTTCGCCACATCTGGGGTGATGGTGGTTGCAGACAAGATGACTTTGTAACTGATACTCCAAGTTCTGACCGTGCTAACTACGGTTGTCCAGCTTATCCAACAGTTCACTGTAGAACTAATGACATGACAATGAACTACATGGATTATGTAGATGATAATTGCATGTATATGTTCACTAACGGACAGAACGATAGAATGAGAGCTATCTTTGGAACAGGTGGAGCAAGAGAAACATTTGTACAGTAAGCTCTATTGATTTATTAAAATTCAACTAAAGGCGCCTTTATGGCGCCTTTTTTTGTTTAATACTATTACTATGCTTCAGTCACTTTAAATTGCAATTTCTCAATTGCTTTTTTAAGAATTTCTTTAGTCGTTGATTTGGTTTTGTATTGAAGTGTTACTTTTTGATTTTTAAAATCAATTTGCAAATCTTTAACACCCTTCTCAAATGGAATGTTCTTTTCAATTTTCTTAACACAGCCCTGACAATCCATTTCAACATTAAAAACAACTGTTTCAATCTTCTTCACTTCTTGTTTCTGAGCAAAAGCAGCTGTTGTCATTAGAATGATTACAATGGCCAAAGTAGCCTTCTTTAAATTCTGAATTAGGTTTTTCATTATTATTTGTATTTTGCCAAGAAATGACTCTCTTGAGCTATTATATAATTAAGGTTCACAAAATAAAACTACTCAATAGTCAAACGCAACCCCAGATAAAACTTACGTTCCTGAATAGGTCCCCAAACCATGGAGGCATCAAAATTTTCGCCAAAAGGCTGATCTGCGGCAATTACTGGGTGCTTTTGTGTGTAATTTCCTAAATTCTCAACACCCGCGTAGACTTCCCAAATTCGAAATCGCCTGGTTATTTGTGCATTAAGCATCGTATAAGCCGGTGATTCCTCTCTTCTCTGGTATTCAACAGGATTGCTTGCCGTTGATGGGATACGCATATCGCCATTAAACTGGGCAGTAAAATCAAATTGCCAAATATTCATATTTGTAGAATACGAAAGATTCACCAATCCCTTATATCGATTCACATAAGGGACTTTCTGCAATTCATTGTTAATATCTGCCTTCACATCAGAGAAACGAATAGCTGTCGTCATATCCAATCGATTAAGTGGCTCGAACTTTAATTCAAACTGAAAATTATTGGCATAAGACTGTCCTTCAAGATTGTAAAAATTTACCTGATGAGCGTTTTGATCCACATCAACAATCACTTGGTTGTTAAATTCAGTTCGATAAAAATCAGCTGATGCTGTAAAATCCTGTCCCCATAGACTAAAGTATTGCGTCAAACTCAAACCATAATTCCACGCTGATTCTTGCTTCAGGTCGGAAGCAAGATTAAATGCTCTGTTTGATGCCAACAAAAAACTATTTTCAGCAATCGCATTAGCGGTGCGACGCCCGCTACCTGCTGCTATACGTAAAGTCGATTTCTCAGCAAATTGATATCTAAAGTGTAGACGAGGTGTCATAAAACCACCATAAACTGAATTGTAATCGTATCTTAATCCGGCCTGCAAAGTGATTTCATCAGATGGCAACCAAGTGTATTCGGCATATGCTCCTGCAATTTTTTCATGTCGGTCAGTCCCTATAACCTTATCCCCGTACAATTTATCATCAAAATCGTTGTAAATAAAAGATAATCCAGCCGTATATTTATGAGTTAGATTTCCAATATATGATTGAAACAATAAATTGGCATATAAATACTTCTGGTTTGCATCGTAATTTCTCAAACCATAAAACGACTTTTGCTCATGAGATGAAAAGTTTGTAATCAACGCGACACTTCGATCATCATTCTTAGGAAAGATATAGCCAATTTTAGCAAACGCCTCATAACGACGTGTGTCGATATTGATACGATAAGCATTATTGATATCATTTATCTTCGTCTCATCATAACCTTTCTGCCCACCTATTCTTTGTTCATCGATAAACTTGACACCAAACTGTGTAATCCAATACTTATTCGGTTTCCAATACCATCGGTTCACAAAATTATACTGACGCACCATAGGATCATCAAGAAAATTATCATGATTGTGATCAATTTCCCGCATGTTATCTTGTCCATGTGCCAAAATCGAAGTGGACAACTTATCGCTAAATTTAAGCCCTGTAATCATATTTCCCTCTGACATTCCCATACTGTTCCCATAAGCATTCAGATAAAGCTTAGGCGCATTTTGAGGTTTTTGATACTCAATATTGATTTGCCCCGTTATCGATTCAAAACCATTTACGACCGAACCAACGCCTTTAGAAACCTGTATGGATTCCATCCAGGGACCAGGCACATAAACCATTCCATAAACCGATGCCAAACCTTTAAAATTGGGATTCTTCTCAGTCATCATTTCAATATATTTACCTGTAAGTCCAAGTAGTTTAATCGATTTGGCACCAGTGGCTGCATCGGCATATGATACATCGACAGAAGCATTGGTTTCGAAACTTTCTGCCAGATTACAGCAAGCCGCCTTACAGAGTTCTGCTCCAGTAATACTTTGTGACTGTATCGGATTTTCTCTATCGAGGATGGTTCCCGCTTTCCGTTTCGAAACCACCACTTCATCCAACTCAATATTGGGTGATAATTCGATTATAAGCTCTTTGCCTTTAAAATTTTTCACTTCTATTTCACGTGTCTCGTATCCCACGAACTGTACAATCAGGATTCCTGATTTAGGCGATTCGTTTAAACTAAATCGGCCATCGGCATCACTAGAGGTCCCCTGTGTTGTATTCTTCCAAAATACTGATGCACCCGGAAGGGGCACTTTTTCTTCATTTGATAATTTTTCAACAATTCTTCCTTCAAAGTTTCGAGCAATTGAAAACAAAGGAAGTAATGAGAGGAATAGTATTAATATTCGCTTCATATTACAATCTTATTTAATTCGATATGATAGGCTAGAACACAATTATAGTATTCCAACCTACACTTAAATCGACTTGTGTGAGTTAAGGTTATTTCAGCTCATATAAAAAGATCTTTTATAAGCTGTTATTGAAAGAAAATGAAGGAATCAACAACGGTAACAGGATAATAAATCCTGTGTTATTTCCGGAGGGTCAACAATGTTTTTAAGATAATCAATTCTATCGCCTTTGCTCAAATCATTGATACGATGAAGCTGCAAACAGGTAGATTGAAACAAGTCAAGACTCGAAATCAAAGGTGATTTCACAACTTGCTTAATTAATGTCTGAGGGTTATTCTTTAGGTAAATCAATTCCAAAGTACAACAAGGTACCTCAGCATAATGAGCTTGCGAAGAATCACTATGAAAAGAAATAAGATGTGGGCGAGAATCTGCTTCGCAAACGTGCATCTCATCACCACATTTATCTAAGTCATAAATGAGATGATAATCTTCCTGATGACAAGAGAAACAAGAATGTTTCAACAAATTCAAACCACAAAATCCTGCCAGGTAAAACACCAAGAGGAAAATTGAAACTGTATTTCGAAATTGTTTTTTCATTAAATACTTATCATCATTTTAAGAGTGTGAACAAACTTGACTTGCTCTCTTTCTAAAGACCCTCAAAAATAGATCATCAGTGAATTTGAAATGTTATTTATCTGTTAATATTTGTTAAGAGCATAAATTCTTTTGAGTCCTTTCTTAATCCTTCGATAAAAACAATAAAAAGGGGAGCCCTATGAATGGCTCCCCAACTAATTCAAATTAAACTCAGAAAGTCTAATTGAAACTAATGGTTACTTTTACTAATTGTTCTACCGATGGCAAAACAAATTCGTTATCAACTTCCATCACAGCTTTTGTTTCAGTTATGCCTGTATTTGCAGCTGCTTGACGGGGAGCCTGGTTATTACCAGCACCTGGATACTCATTCACTTCGGTACCTGCATCCCAAATTTTAAGCATACCCGTTACATCACCAGTCTGAGCAATACCATTTTTAAATAAGGCTATTCCCCAATCATCAAAAGCGAAGAATAAATCGTTTGATTGTCCTAACATGGAGGCGATATTCAAATAGTCACCCTCCTGTGCTTCGAAGCTAAACTCATAATATTCACCCGGGAATATAGATGCTCCTGCACTCTTCCCATTGGGTATTGAATAGACGCCATGTGATTGTACATACATTGCTCCACTTAAACTAGCATCCAAATCTGCAGGATTTCCATCTTCGGCCAGAGCTTCTAAACCCGCTCCTGAATCAATCTTCCCTTCTTCAAATAAAGGATAGCCTCCTGTACTAATTGCAAAAATACCGGGTGCAATAGGCGTTACATAACCACTCATATCGGCTAAATAAGTTGCCATTTCTGCATTTGTTCCATCTTCAGCTAGACCTTCCAAACCATTGGCTGCAGCAGAATTCACCGTAAATAATGGCATTCCGTCATTATGAACCACCCAGACACCAGGTGCTAAAGGCGATTTAAAGGCATACATATCAGATAAATTTGTAATTGTCACCGTAAATTCTGTGCCTCCATCATGTGCCAGCTCAGCTTTTATAACTTCAGATACGGGTGGGTATGTATACCCATCATTCACATCAGCAACCAATTTTACTGTACCATTTTCAGTCGCTCCCGTATTTGGCCCTGACTGACGTGGCGCCTGGTCGGATCCTATTCCCGGCATTTGATTAACTTCAGTACCTGCATCCCAAAGCATTAAATCAGAACTGACATCTCCAACAACAGCATCACCATTAGAATCATACAAAGCTATTCCATCATCACCAAAAGCATAAAACAAATCATTGGTTTGCGCTAACATGGTTGCCAGTGAAAGTCTGGCTCCTTTTCCGGCATTAAAACTAAAAGAATAGGTCGCTCCCGGTCCAATGCCATCTGTCGTTCCCGAATTAAAAAAGGCTTTCCCCATTTGAATATTCTCAATCTTTACGGTAAAAGTCCCCTTTTCAACGGGTGTCATCATTTTGTCGTCATCATCATCATTACATCCCGAAAGAAGTAAAATGCTGACCATTGTAGCATAAATTAATTTTTTCATAGTCCTAAATTTTTAAGTTTCAATTATGAATTTAATTATCAGGACCTATGGCTAAAGTCCTTATTCAAAAGTAGAATATCGACTTCCCTTAAAATGTAAGCTGCATCACATTTGCCCATTTTTTTCAAAAAAAAGAGCCGCAATTATTACAATTACAGCTCTTGTTGGTACCCTTAATAAACCCATCTAGAGTCTATCAAAATTGAGTATCTGTATTTCCTTTCTGGAATAATCAATTATACCTTCATGTTTCAACTCGTTGAACAAACGTGTGACTGTTTCCCTTTTTGTTCCAATTAAATCGGCAAAATCCTTTTGGGTGTAAAAATGTGTTAGACGTATCATATCACCTCTTTTCACGCCATCTTCTTCTGCCAATTCCTTTATAAATTCACACAAACGTGTTCTGACATCCTGAAACAAAAGGGATTCAAACCGACGTTCCATCTTTTTAATTCGAAAACCTATTAATTTATAAATTGATAAACCAAACTTCTCGTTTTCACGCATCAATTTATACATATTGGGTAAATCCATCGGACAAAGCAGAGTTGGCTCTGTACAAGCCATAGCATAGTCAATCCTTTGGTCCGAACCCAAAATTGCTTTTTCACCAAATATTTCACCTTTTCCTAAAATTGCCTTCACAACCTCATCACCATTTTCATTATAAGACACAATCTTCACTTTTCCCTTACTGATCATAAATATCTTTTGAGAGGGATCACCAGGAAAATAAATAAAGTCACCACTTTTATAAGTCTGAAAATGAGACTGTTCGTGTTCTTGTAACTTGTGAGGACATAGAATATGATATAAGTTCACATGTTCAAAACACCAAATATTGTCTTTCATCGTTTTGTCTCAATTTTGATTACCTTAATTTAATACATTTTTGATTGAATACACATATTTTCATCTTTCCCGAATCAGTATAAGCATAGTTATTCAGGCTTTTACACAATTTTTTTGTTCACCATTTTCAACTATCTTTAAACTTAAACCAAAACTTAACTATGAAACAACACATTTCATTCATACAATACTTTAGTTTAGTTATTTGTTTTGTTTTGATTTCTAGTTGTGATTTTACTCAGATCAATCTGTTTCATTCAAAAGAATACAAAGTATTTCCCGATGCGGTTAAGCAAGGTCATTATTTTGCCAAGGCCTTAAGTTCCACACATCTTATTTCGAATTATCCTACTGACAGTACAAAGTCAATCAAGGATACGCTCCACTGGCGTCTCTCAAAAGATATTTCGCATTACCCAAAATTTGAATCCGATTTTCAGATACTAAATGCCCTGTATAACTTGTCTCTCGAAGAATTGGAACTGAATATCAATCAGGATAGCTTATTCGATACCGGAGAAAAGTGGAAAGGCGTTTGGACACGAGACATCAGTTACAGTGTCATTTTAGCCTTAGCCATTACCAATCCTGAAATATCAAAAAAAAGCCTGATGCACAAAGTGAAAAATGGCAGAATTATTCAGGATACCGGAACCGGTGGCTCCTGGCCTGTTAGTTCGGACAGAATGATCTGGTCTACCGCAGCTTGGGAAATCTATCTCAGCACAGGTGATAAACAATGGCTCAAAAAAGCTTATACAATCATAAAAAGATCAACTGAAGACGATCTCAATGTCGTTTGGGATTATCATGAACATCTGTTTAGGGGTGAATCCTCTTTTCTCGATTGGCGTGAGCAAAGCTATCCAAACTGGATGGATGCCAAAGATATCTACAGTGCATTTTCCTTAAGCACTCAGGCTGTACATTATCAAAACCTGGTCGTACTCTCAAAGATGAGCAAAGTTCTCAATCGCGATAGTCAAAAATACCAGCACATATCCGAAGCACTTAAAAAAAGTATTAACGAAAAATTCTGGCTCAAAGATAAAAAGTACTATGCCCAGTTTAAATACAATGCATATTCTCCACGACTTTCTGAGCGAATGGAATATTTGGGACAAAGCCTTTGCATTCTCTTTGATATTGCCAATGATGAACAGAAAGAGCAGATTATAAACAATACCATCCAATTACCCTTTGGTGTGCCTTGTTTTTACCCTCAAATACCCAATATACCACCCTATCACAACAATAGTATTTGGCCATTTGTACAGGCCTATTGGAATTGGGCCTCAACTCAAACCGATAATGATGAATCGGTAAACCATGGTCTGGCAGCTTTAATCCGATCATCAGCCCTATTCCTCACCAACAAGGAAAACATGGTCGCTGAAACTGGCGACTTTAAAGGAACTGCTATAAATTCAGATCGCCAGCTTTGGAGTATTGCGGGGTCCTTATCAAGTATTTACAGAGTTTTGTTTGGCTTAAACTTTCAGGAGGATCAGCTAAAAATCAGCCCTTATATTCCTCGGGAATTTAAAGGCGAACTCAATTTAAAAAATCTAAAGTATCGAAATTCAACGCTGGATATTAAGGTGCTGGGCTTTGGGAATAAAATCAATTCATTCATGATTGATAGCTTCCCTTTAAATGAAAATGCCATCTCAGGCATGCTAAAAGGTCACCATTATATTGTTATAGAGATGAACAATAGCCTTTCTTACAAATCGAAAATAAAAGTAAAGGACAATGCCTATTCTCCTGAAACGCCCAAAGTAAACCTGATTGATTCGAATTTGACTTGGCAACACAATGAAGATATCAGAACATACCGAATTTATCGTAATGGTGAGTTCATTCACGAGACTAGCGACACGAATTTTCAAATCTCAGGCACAAACACCAATTGTATCTATCAGGTTGAAAGCATTGATAAAAACAGATACAAATCGTTCTTAAGTTCACCAATTCGTGTCTATTCCGAAAAAGATAGCCAACAAATAGAGGCCGAATGGTTTACCACTCTAAAAAAACAATACGTCACGCTCGATAATAAAAAACATCCCAATTTTATTTTTAAGATTAAAGTAAAAGAAAAGGGAAGCTATTTTATCGATTTTAAGTACGCCAATGGTAATGGATCCACAACCAGCAACAATCAGTGTGCTACACGCAGTTTATGGGTCTCGAATGACTATTTGGGCACAGTTGTATTCCCTCAGCGGGGTAAAAACGATTGGACCAACTGGGGTTACACCAATGCCATCAAAATCAATTTGGAGAAAGGAACCAACGACCTGAGTTTAAAAATGGAAACATTTAACAAGAATAGAAATATCAAAAACATTTCGGCTTTGATTGATCAAATTAGAATCGTAAAAGCGGACTAACAAATGACTTTGCATTTTAATATGAACAGAAAAGAACAGGAACAGCCTTGGGTAACTGAAAAATGGGGTTGGAAATACCATCATCTGGGAATTCCAACGACCAATGTGATGCCTGATGAACGATATTTACCACAATTCAAATTTTATGTCTCTGGTTTTCCCGAAAGCCCGTTTGGTATAGAGTGGATGCGATTCGAAGATGACAGCCCTATGCATGAACTAATCAAAACCGTTCCCCATTTAGCCTTCGAGGTTGAAAATTTGGATGAGGAACTTAACAAGCATGCATTCGAAATATTAACCGCACCCAACTCCCCCATGGATCAGGTTAGAGTGGCCATGATAAAACACAATGGAGCTCCCATAGAACTCATCGAATTTCGACAAAAAAAATCCTGACTCTTATGAATCAGGATTTTATATATTAGATGCAATTGATGCTTATCGAATTGTCTTAAAGGCTTCGCTTACAGACTGAGACAGATCCTCAAAAATAGCTTCCTCAGTGCCAACACCGTTTACAACCTGATGTTTATTCTGCTTGGAATAATACTCACTTACCTTGGAACTGCGTTTTTCATATTGTTCCAATCGGTGAATAATAATATCAGTATCGGCATCATAGGCTCTACGACTGAATGTTTTACCACGTGCAGCCAAACGTTTAATCGATTCCAGAGTTGAAACTTCAAGTTCAAGAGCCGTCGTGATAGTTGATTGCATTTTTCTTAATAACCCATCAAGAATATAGGCTTGAACAATGGTACGTGGAAATCCTTTAAAGATAAAACCATTGGCATCAGAGTGCGTTTTGATCTGACGCTCGATCAACTTAATTGCAATCTCGTCCGGAACGATATCTCCTTTTTCGATATACTCCTTGGCACTCATCCCCATTTCAGTTCCCTTCTTAATCTCCTGACGCATTAAATGACCCGTTGAAATATAAACCAAATTGAATTTCTTAGCCAACATGCGTCCTTGAGTTCCTTTACCCGAACCCGGAGGGCCCAAAAGAACCATATTCATCCATGAACGTTCAAGAGTTTGATCGACAACAGCTGTTAAACGTCCAAAAATCTCATCAATATCTCCCATTCCATCAATTGGGTGATAGATCTCCTTCTCCTTATAAAATTCAGCAACTGGTGAGGTCTTAGTCTCGTACTCCTTCAATCGGACATTAATCACGTCTTCAGTATCATCCGAACGATTTTCGGTTTCTGCACGTTTAAGGAGACGATTTTTCAAATTTTCGTGAGGGACTTCCAAACTCAACATACAGTCAAGTTTCGTATTCAATTTAAGCAATAAACCTTCCAGAATATAAGCCTGAACTGTTGTACGTGGGAAACCATCAAATAAAAATCCTTTAACATCATTATTTGCAGTAATTCTCTCTTCAATAATCTGAACGATAATTTCATCAGGAACCAGCCCCCCTTGTTTAATGATATCCTTAGCCTGAAGACCAAGCTCAGTACCTTCTGCAATTTCTGCTCTTAAAATATCACCAGTAGAGATGTAAGCTAAATTATATTTTTCAACCAGCATTTTTGATTGAGTTCCCTTACCAGCTCCTGGAGGGCCGAATAATGCTATATTTAACATGCGTATATATTAATGAGTGTTTGTAGTATTAATGAAATCAAAATTAGAAAAAAAAGAGAAGCCTTCATATAATTTCTTGATTTTATATGAAATGACACATCCCTGCTTAACCCCTTATTTTCAAACAGATCAGCTTAAGCAGATTCAAAAAAGTGACATTTCAGACTTACCTAAACAAATATCGAGGTGAAAATTGCCCTTTAAAAACTCTCATTCCATAACGAAAAAACCAGGACAAGAGATGCAATAAACCAATCAGGAAAAAAATGGGATAAATAGGATTAGTCCAAAACGTATGATTGATGATAGAAAAATAAGAATAGGCTACAATTAATATCAAACCACCCAGCAACTCAAACCTCCAAACAAGAACTAAGGCAAACATCATCAGCATATGTGAATAAAAAAGTTTCATCAAATGCGGATTCATTTTGGAAGGATCGTCAATACCAAATTCAATGGCAAACCATGCAAAAAAGAGGAATAGAAAAATCCCCAAGAGACGTGCTAACCAACGAAAAATTATGGTGAAAAGATTCTGCATTATTTTAAATTAAGAGACTGGTTGCGATCTTTCCCAAATATAGATGAATAATTAAAATTTTAAAAGTATATGATCTGCTTATTATTAATAATAATTAAACAAGTCAAATAAAAAGACAATTTTAAATGCGCCTTAAAGGATTGAATCCTAATTATTATTGACTTTCTGCTTTTTTCGCCTTATCTTTTTTATAGAATTATAAATAAACAGCAGCAAACTATTATTTGAAATCTAAAAATAGGGCCTTATGAAAGCAAATTACATCTGTCCACACTGTCGAAGCTTTTTAAATGTTGGCGATAAAATTATTATTGCTGCAAAAAACAGTAAAAAAGAAAGAGGTATTCTTCTTTTTAGTATGGAACTGGGCGATTATACCGTACTGAAACACCCCTCGTTTGATATTGAAATTGGTGAAAAGGTAAATATGTATTGTCCTTTATGCAAGACAAACCTCAAAAAACATAAGATTCACGATAACCTTTTTGGTATTATTATGCAGGATGAGGAAGACAAGGAAATGCAAATCTTGTTTTCGGGAACCTATGGCGAAAAATGCACCTATCGTATCACAGATAAAGATGTTGAGTCCTTTGGTAAAGATGCCGGCAAATACATCGACTTAGATAATCTCATATCAATGAGTTAAGCATAAAAAAAAAACGAGCTCCCAGGGGCTCGTTTTTTATTCTCAGTATTTCAGTACAGGCAAACTCAACTTGTAACGAATACAAATCAATCTGAAAACTATAATGCAGATGACAGTCACAAAAAGATTGACTGTTGGATCAACTTGCAAATATTTCAAAAACAAAAATAGTAGACCTCCCACAATACAGGCTATGGCATAAATCTCTTTACGAAAGATTAAGGGAATATCATTACACAAGGTGTCTCGAATAACTCCACCCATCACAGCAGAAAACAAACCCATAATGATTGCCAATATGGGGTGAATCGACAAGGACAATGCTTTCTCTATTCCAATGATTGTAAATACGCCAATTCCAATGGTATCGAAAAGAAAGAGTGTACGCTTCAACTGCATAATCATATCCTTAAACAAGAAAGTGGCAATCACACCAAGGGTAATAACCAACAGATAATTCAAATCAGAAATCCATGCCACAGGAAAGTTTCCCAGGATCAGATCACGTAAGGTTCCTCCACCAATTGCCGTTACAAAACCCGTGAAAAAAGCACCAAACAAATCGAGTTTCTTATTGGCTGCCGAAAGTGTTCCGGAAATTGCAAAAACAAATGTTCCAATTAAATCGAGGGCATAAATTACAGACATAACAACAGTTTCTGATTTAAAAATAAGCCTCCTAATTAAATCAGGAGGCTGTTATACTAATTATTTTAAAGAATTAATCATCGAAGCAGGCTTCGAAAATCATCTTATTTTTCTTCTTGTGCATCAACAACTGCAATCGCAGTCATATTAATCAATTCACGAACGGTACAACCCATCGGCACCACGTGAAAAGGCTTAGCTGTACCCAGAATAATTGGTCCGATATTTTCTGAATCACCAAGGTCCTGCATCAATTTGTAAGCAATATTTCCTGAACTTAAGTTAGGGAAAATAAGTGTATTCACATCTTTTCCTTTTAGCTTATTGAAAGGGAAATTCGCATCACGAAGATTCTTATCCATTGCAAAATTCAGTAACATCTCACCATCAACAGCTAATTCCGGATGATTTTTATGAAGTGACTCAATTGCATTGTGCACGCGTTTTGGACTCCCTTTTTTAACAGCGCCAAAATTCGAATAAGAAAGCATGGCCATCACAGGCTCCTGATTGAATTTCTTCACCGCACGGGCTGTAATCAATGTGGTATCGATCAATGATTCAGATGTTTGCTCAGAATTCACTGTTGTATCCGCAAAGAAAAGAGGTCCTTTCTTGGTCATCACAATATTCATTCCCACAAGCGTTTTCATTCCCTCTTCTTTACCAATTACTTTTTCAGCAATATGCAGGGTTTCAAAATAACGGGTTGCATAACCAGAGATAAAGGCATCTGCCTCGCCCACTTCAACCATGGTTGCTGCAAAATAGTTTCGATCGAACATCTTCTCAACCGCCTCTTTGTGCACAAGACCTTTACGTCCAAGTTTCGCACAAAGCACATCTGCATAACGTGTTCTTCTTGCGCGTTCGGCTTCAGAACGAATATCAATAATTTCTGCCCCTTCAAGGTTAAGATCATTTTCTTCAACCAAACGGTTGATATTGTCAAGATTACCTAACAAAATAGGTTTTGCAATCCCCTCGTGAAGTGCAATTTGAGCTGCTTTAAGAATATTGAAGTTATTTGCCTCAGGGAATACAACACGTTTAGGTGCTTTTTTCGCCTTATTAAAGATGGTACGTAACAGTTCATTCTCGGTACCCAATCTCATTTTCAATTCTTCAGCATAAACATCCCAATCCATATCCGTTTTGCGAGCAACTCCTGAATCAACAGCAGCTTTAGCAACAGCTACAGCCACACGCGAAACCAAACGAGGGTCCATTGCTTTTGGAATAATATAGTGCTTACCAAAAGTGATATTAGCCTCATCGTATGCCGCATGCACTGACTCAGGAACAGGCTCTTTGGCTAACTCAGCAATAGCGTGAACCGAAGCAATTTTCATTTCTTCATTAATCGCTGTTGCTCTAACATCTAATGCTCCACGGAAAATATAAGGGAATCCCAGTACATTATTAATTTGATTCGGATAATCCGAACGGCCGGTAGCCACCACAACATCATCACGAACTTCCATAGCCTCATCATAATCAATCTCAGGATCTGGATTGGCTAAAGCGAAAACAACCGGATTTGGAGCCATAGAAGCCACCATCTCTTTTGACATAGCACCTCCAACCGAAAGTCCTAAAAACACATCACATCCAACCACAGCCTCAGCTAAAGTTGTTAGATCTCGTTGAGTGATAAATTGCTTTTTCTGCTCATTCAAATCTGTACGCTTCGTGTTGATCACCCCACGGCTATCACACATCACAACATTTTCGGGTTTTACGCCCAGAGAAATATAAAGTTTTGTACAAGAAACAGCAGCTGCACCAGCCCCATTTACAACAACCTTTACATCCTCAATTTTCTTATTACCCAGCTCAAGAGCATTTAATAAACCTGCTGCTGAGATAATAGCCGTACCATGCTGATCATCGTGCATCACCGGAATATCCAATTCAGCTTTTAATCTCTCCTCAATTTCAAAACACTCAGGTGCTTTGATATCTTCCAGGTTAATACCACCAAAAGTTGGGGCAATCGCTTTTACAGTTTCAATAAATTTATCTACATCTGTAGCATCCACTTCAATATCGAATACATCGATATCTGAAAATATTTTAAATAAAAGGCCCTTCCCTTCCATAACAGGCTTACCCGCCAATGCGCCTATGTCTCCAAGGCCCAAAACAGCCGTACCATTTGAGATTACGGCAACCAGGTTTCCTTTTCCTGTATAACGATAAGCGTCTTCAGGATTTTTCTCAATTTCAAGACAGGGCTCCGCAACTCCCGGGCTATATGCCAACGATAGATCACGTTGCGTCCTGTAGGGTTTTGTAGGAATCACCTCAATTTTCCCGGGGCGTCCTTCTGAATGATAATTTAATGCGTCAGTTGACTTTTGTTTAGACATAACTGTTTGGTTGTTGTTTTTGCTCAATATATGAGCTTTTTTAAGTTTGGAAATAGTCCTTCGAAGAGCCTTAGTATTCAGTAAACGACTGCTTTATGTCTAAAGCAATCACTAAAGCTAAGCCTTTCAAAGATTTTGCAAATCTAAGTATAAATCAGGAAAGATAGTTTCCCTTTTAGGAATGATTTCACTAACTTAAGAACTTCATGATTTGCTTGTTCTCATTATCACAGAAATATGTACCAAGTATTATATTTCTCGATATAGGCATAAAGATTATTGATTAATATAATTTGGCTGTTAGACTCTCCCGATATACATTTGTAATCGTAAATAATAACAGAATAATAAATCTTAAAATCTAAATACAATGCAATCATTAATCGGAAAAAAAGCACCAGCATTTACAGCTAATGCTGTATTAAACGGAAATCAAATTACTGAAGGTTTCTCATTGGAACAATTTGTAGGAAAAAAAGAAGTTGTTTTCTTTTTCTACCCACTTGACTTTACTTTTGTTTGTCCAACAGAGCTTATTGCTTTTCAGGATAAACTTGAAGAATTTGAAAAGCGTAATGTTGCTGTTGTAGGTTGTTCAGTTGATTCTGAATTTTCTCATTTCGCATGGTTAAACACCGAAAGAAACAAAGGTGGAATTAAAGGTGTGACTTACCCATTGGTAGCCGACCTTTCGAAAACTATTGCTGAAAACTTTGGCGTATTAGCTTCAGACTACGATTACGATGAAGAAGGTAATGCAATTTCAACGGGTGCTCCTGTAGCTTACCGCGGACTTTTCCTTATCGACAAAAACGGTGTTGTTCGTCACTCTGTAATCAACGATCTTCCATTGGGAAGAAGTGTAGATGAAGCCATTCGTATGGTTGACGCTTTACAGCATTTCGAAGAATTTGGTGAAGTTTGTCCTGCCAACTGGAGTAAGGGGGAAAAAGCGATGGAAGCCACACAAGAAAGTGTTTCGGAATACCTAAGCAAATAAAGAATTCCATTAATTTTACAACAGAATTGTACGATCTTATGTATCGTCACATTATAAAAACTTAATCAAAAAAATATTTCTTAGAGATACATTCTTATTCGGTTCTTTAATGATCAGACATAATTTTCTCAGAATCATTGGGGTGTATCTCTAAGTAACAAAAAAAACAAAACTATGAAGATTAACAGATATCAGGATATTACAACAATTGAGGGAGAAGCTAAAAAAGATTATATCGATCGTCACTCAGCATTTCTACACTGTGAAGACTCAGCCAAAGCAGGTGAAAAATTTACAGTAAAAGTAAAAGTTGGTGATGCTTATCCACATCCTGATGATTTCGATCATTATATTGCCTGGGTTCAACTTTGGGATGGTGAAAACATGTTAGCACAAGCAAACTTCACTGCCGGTGCACTTGGTAGCACCCCAAATCAAGCTGAAGTTGATTTCTATATTGTTCCTAATAAGAAAATGAAATTAACTGCTGCAGCTTTCTGTACAAAGCACGGTCTTTGGCATTCAGATGAAAAAATTGTTGAAGTTGAAAAAGTTGCTGTAGAAGCCTAATCTACAAAATCAGAATATAAAATTAGCCCAACTGTATTTAATTACGGTTGGGCTATTTTTATCTTAAGTCTAAAGATCTTAAAGGTCTTAAAGGTCTTAAAGGTCTTAAAGGTCTTAAAGGTCTTAAAGGTCAAAATAAAAAAAATGAATCTTACTTACGAAGGTATTTCATTAAATTGCTAATGCTTCCAGATAAAAAGCAACATCTGTTTCGCAGATTTTCTGCTTCGATAACAGTAATATATTTTAGATCTTCAGCTAAATAAAGCATACTTCTAACTTCACCGCATGAAGCTTTTGCAATGTCCAAGAAACGTTTAAATTCAGTATCAGAGTTTCGTTCAAAACCTTCCGCAATATTATTCATTATAGATATAGAGGCACGTTGAATTTGATCTTTAAAACCATAGTCCTTATTGGTATTCAGAAATTCATATACCAACCTGACTAAAAGACGTGACTCTTGCCAAACTTTTAAATCCTCAAACTTTTCAACTTTTGCCATCTCATCAATATTAGACTATTTGACTTTTCTGACCTTTACAACTTTTAGACCGGATCTACTTATACATATCCTCATAATATTTCTGATACGCTCCTGAAGTGACATTCTCTAACCATTCACTATTTTCAAGGTACCATTTTACGGTCTTCTCAATGCCTTCTTCAAATTGAAGCGAAGGCTCCCATCCCAATTCGTCCTTAAGTTTGGTCGAGTCGATGGCATAACGCAAATCGTGTCCGGCACGATCGGTCACATAAGTGATTAGTTTTTCAGACGCTCCCTCTTCTCTTCCCAATAATCGATCAACCGTTTTGATCATCACCTTAATCAGATCAATATTTTTCCACTCATTAAATCCACCAATATTATAGGTCTCCCCAACTTTCCCTTTGTGAAAAATAAGGTCAATGGCACGGGCATGATCCTCGACATACAACCAGTCGCGCACATTCTCACCTTTTCCATAAACCGGAAGTGGCTTATTGTTGCAAATGTTGTTAATAAACAATGGTATTAATTTTTCAGGAAACTGATACGAACCATAATTATTCGAACAATTAGAAATCACGGTTGGCAAGCCAAAGGTATCCTGAAACGATCTTACAAAGTGATCAGATGACGCTTTTGAGGCAGAATAGGGCGAGTGTGGATCGTAGGCCGTTTCTTCTGTAAAAAAGCCATCTTCTCCAAGAGATCCATAGACCTCATCGGTAGAAACATGATAGAATAATTTATCATCGAAATTCCCGTCCCAGGCAAACTTGGCAGCTTGTAGAAGGCTTAAAGTCCCCATCACATTGGTTTGAGCAAAAGAGAACGGATCTTTAATAGAACGATCAACATGTGACTCTGCAGCCAGATGAATGACGCCATCAATCTGATAATCCAGAAAGACCTTCTGCACCTTTTCAAAATCACAGATATCACACTTCACGAATTCATAATTCGTTTTGTCTTCAATATCCTTCAAATTAGCCAAATTTCCGGCATAGGTCAGCACATCCATATTGACGATCCGATAGTCGGGATATTTATTGACTAACAAACGTACAAGATGGGATCCAATAAAACCAGCACCACCAGTTATCAAGATATTTCTCTTTATATCAATCATATTTTAAACTTTTATTGCAAAATTTTCGAAAGAGCGAAGATGCGATTAATAACCATTTAACTCTTGAAGCATTCCTATTTGTCCAATTCTAATTCCTCTTTATATGATACAAATCGCTTCCATCTCTATGCACCTAATCGCCCATTCGCCCTATACACTCTTTTAAAGCATCTCGCCAGTATGAAATCTCGATTCCAAAATCGGCTTTAATCTTTTCTTTATTTAAAACAGAATATGCTGGTCGTCTGGCTGCTGTTGGGTAATCTTTCGACTCAATAGGCTTCACCTTGCAATCCAGTTCCGCCAACTCCATTATCGCTTGTGCAAAATCGTACCAGGAGGCTGTCCCCTCATTGGAATAATGATACAGTTTTCCTTTACTGTCAATACGCCCTGGCTGACTTATAATCTTTAAACAAACCTGAGCCAGATCTCTCGCGTAGGTCGGTGTCCCAATCTGATCGAAAACAACCGATAAACTCTCTCGTTCCTGTCCCAATCGCAACATGGTCTTCACAAAGTTATTCCCAAAGGACGAATACATCCAAGATGTTCGGATAATAATCGAATTCGAAGGTGAATACATGATCTCCATTTCCCCCGCCCGCTTGGTCTTGCCATAAGCACTCAAAGGGCAAACCGGCATTCTTTCGGTATAAGGACGATTGACCGTACCATCAAAAACGTAATCTGTAGAAATATGAATCAGTTTGAGCTGATACCTTTGAGCGACTGCTGCCAGATGCCCCACAGCCTTAGCATTCACCAAGCCTGCAAGCCCCGCATCCTGCTCTGCTTTATCCACCGCCGTATAGCCTGCACAATTGATAATGCCCGTAAAGCCAGCATCTTTCACAAATTCATTCAACTGAACTTGATTGCAAATATCCAGGTCCGAAGAATGGGTGAACACAAAATCCAGGTCAGGATAATTTGAGCTGATTGCTTTTATTTCTGATCCGAGTTGGCCTGTAGATCCGGTAACGAGTATTTTATTTGATGACATAGTTTCGACTAATTAAAAGTATAGAACGGTTATTCCTCATACGTATTGCATACGTATAATAAAAGTGTGAAAAATTCAACCAGATTCACTAAAAAACAACCACTAATTAACACTAAAATCCACTAATTATTAGTCTAAAAAACGACTCTCTTATACTCTAAACTACGTGAACCAAAGTTAATGAGTAAACCAACTTTCTTATCAGTGGCTTTCATGTAATTCATAATTTGTGCCATATGATTATCATCAAGTGATTTCACAGCTTTCAACTCAAGGATGATCTCATTATAACACAAAAAATCAGCATAATACTTTTTATCCAATATAAAACCTTTATAATTAATTTATATTTGACATTCCCTTAAATAATCTATATCAGCTTTCACAAACTCGATTTCTAAGGCTTCCTGATATACACCTTCCAAGAATCCTGAACCTAACTCTCTATGAACAATCATACAAAGACCAACAATATCATAACACTCTTGCTTGAAAATATGATTTTGATCAGATTTCATTCTTCAAAAATTAGTGGGAATTAGAGATAATTAGTGGTTAAAAATAAGTTTTAGAACGGATGTTCAATTTCTACCAAAGCCTTCAGATTTTTGTCTTTCTCAGATAATTGAACATCTTCGGGGCTTACTCCCCAATCAATATTAATTTCTATGTCATTCCAGGCGATACCGGAATCGTAATCAGGGGCATAATATTGATCCACTTTATAGGCAATTGTAGCTGTTTCGCTCAAAACAAGGAAACCATGAGCAAAACCTTTAGGAATAAAAACCTGTTTCTTATTATCCCCACTTAAAACTACCGATAGGTGCTGCTTATAAGTCGGGGAATCCTGACGGAGATCTACAGCCACGTCTAATACCTCTCCTTCGATACAACGCAACAATTTCGACTGTGTATAGGGTGGCCTTTGAAAATGTAAACCTCTTAATACGCCTTTTGATGATTTCGACTCATTATCCTGTATAAAATTGATCTTCCCAATATGCTCTTCGAATTCTTTCTGATTAAAAGATTCAAAAAAATAGCCTCTATCATCCCCAAAGATCTTGGGTTCGATAATGAAGACATCGGGTATATTTGTTTTTATAAATTGCATAGTTTATTTCATAAACAAGGTTAAAATGATATAAGGATAAAGGTTAAAGTAAAAACAAGGGTAAAGGTTTATCTATTTTTTGAGCTTTTAGCATAAATCGAGCCTAGAATCTTCATTAATTCTTTAGATTCAGATTCCAAACTTATCCAACTAGCATTCTCCTCAGAAATTTCAATAATTATCCTTATCCAATAATTAGTTTCACGCATTTCCTTTAATGATATGCCTACTTTATTAGAAAAGTCAGCCTTGGAGACTCCTGCTTGTGCTTCCTCATAATTAGCGCCAACAGATGTAGAAGCTTTCAATAGCTGATAAGATATCACTTGATACTCTCTTGACTTCGGTAAACTTCTTACCTCCTTGATTGTATCAACAGAAAATTGAAATAAGCGCTTCTGTAAATCATTTTCCATTTTTTAACCTTTTGCCTTTAACCTTTCTTTCCTTTATACTTTCTCCTTTAAAACTTTTAATAAATACTCGCCATAACCACTCTTACTTAAAGGCTCTGCTAGTTTTTTAACTTGTTCGGCTGTAATGTAGCCCATCTTGTAGGCAATCTCTTCCAAACAAGCAATTTTTAGACCCTGTCTTGTTTCCACGGTTTCGATAAACTGACTGGCATCCAATAGTGATTTGTGTGTGCCCGTATCCAACCAGGCATAGCCACGTCCCATCAGCTCCACTTTCAGTTTGCCTTTATCCAGATAGTGCTGATTCACCGAAGTGATTTCCAACTCGCCACGTTCAGAAGGTTTCATTGCTTTGGCTATTTGTACCACATCGTTCGTATAAAAATACAAACCAATCACCGCATAATTTGATAGGGGATTCTCGGGCTTTTCAATAATCGAAGTCACATTCCCCTCAGCATCAAAGCCTGCAACGCCATAACGCTCGGGATCGTTCACATAGTATCCAAAAACGGTTGAATTTCCATCTTGTTCTACATTCTGTCGCGCTTGAGCCAATAACTGTGTAAAGCCCTGACCGTAAAAGATGTTATCGCCCAAAACCATACAAACCGAATCATCCCCAATAAAGTCATCCCCTATAATAAAAGCTTGTGCCAAACCATCCGGACTGGGCTGCTCCTTATAAGACAGTTTCAATCCCAAATCTTCTCCCGTTCCCAATAGTTTGATGAAATTAGGCAAACCTTCAGGCGTTGATATGATTAATATTTCCTGAATACCTGCCAGCATTAAAACCGAGAGCGGGTAATAGATCATGGGTTTATCGTAAATGGGCAGAAGCTGTTTCGACACCCCTTTGGTAATGGGATACAAACGTGTTCCTGATCCACCTGCTAGTATGATTCCTTTCATGCTTAGAGTATTAGATGATAACTGTATTTTTCTTTTTTATACTAATCGATACAAGCTATCTAATATTTTTTTTATGTAATTACAAATATAGGGAAATTCAAGGATAAAGGAAGAAAAGAATAAAGTTGAAAGAAAATTCTGTTGTAGCTTATCAGTTTTCCTAAATGCGTATCAACCTAAAATGCTCTACACAAAAATATAAAGTAACATACTATTTCTCCTCCTGGTTCCTGAGCGGAGTCGAAGGAAAGGAGGAGTATGAAGTTGCTACATTTATACGGACAGTGAGTTAAGATATAGAATATTAATAATTTATATCTTAGATTATGGAAAAAGAAAGACGAAAATTTAGTAGAGAGTTTAAATTGAATGCTGTTGAGTTAAGT
>NZ_SAXA01000010.1 GCF_004122035.1 Ancylomarina salipaludis | reverse complement strand
TAATTTAAAAGACCCTCTGGGAAAAAGAGTGATAATAAGGATTTTTGCATAAGAGGTTAATGGTTTTAAATTGAAGCTCCCAAAGATATGATCAATTTAAAGCAGACCCAACTTTTACCAGTGATCCATAACCCCTCTCTCTCCGCAGAAGAAGAGAGTTTCATTAATTTAAAACTCTCTTTTTATATGCATAAAATTCAAAACATTAAGAGAAATGAGAACCACGAGATCAATTCTTATTTCAGGAAGAGCAAGTTTCTTTTCAAGCATTTATTTTTACTATTCTAGAAGCAGAAAGAAATTTTTGAATTCAAGGTCTAATATTTAAGAAACCACTACCAAAGATCCGCATCTTCTACCCAACTTTACAAGGACATTTTATATTTGGCAAAAAATTGCTCCCGATAAGTGATCCCAATAGGAATCTTATTCCCTTTTACAACTAACTGATGCCGTTCAATTACATCGATATGCATTAAAGACACCACATATGACTTGTGCACCCTTACAAACATATCAGAAGGCAATTGCTGAAGGGTTTCTTTCATGGTTCGCAAAGAAAGAACCTTCTTCTCTTTAGTATAAAAGGTCATGTAGTTGCCGGCACCTTCTACAAAAAGTATATCTTCAGGCTGTAATCGGTACATCTGAGAGCCACTTTTAATATGAATGGCAATTTTACAAACAGGAGTTGCATCCACCACCATGCCTTCTCCCCTGGATTTTCCTGAAAGGTCGTAGGCCTTGTTTACAGCTTTCAGAAAACGCTCATACTTTATAGGCTTAAGCAAATAATCGATTGCATCATACTCATAACTTTGGGCTCCGTACTCCGAATAGGCAGTTGTAAAGACCACCTGAGGTTTGTGCTTCAGGGAATTAAGAAGTTGCAAACCTGATAACTCGGGCATATTGATATCAAGAAAAACCAGGTCCACAGGGTTGGACATAAGAAAGGAAAGGGCTTTCAGCGGATTGGAAAATCCTCCATGAAACTTCAGGAAGGGAGATTTTTTGATGTAGCTTTCAATCAGATCAAGAGCAAATGGTTCGTCATCAACAGCAATACATTTCATATATTCCTAGTTTAGTTGAATTTGTAAATATACATTAAACATTCCCTGCTTTTCGTTAATTTCAAGGTTGTGCATTCCGGGATAGATCAGGGCCAATCTTTTTCGCACATTTTCAAGACCGATACCCGATGAGTTTTTATCGACATGGTTAATTCTCATCTTAATGGGATTCACAACCTTCAACTCCAGAGTATTATTGATACACTCTACCCTAATCTCGATTTGAGAA
Source organism: Ancylomarina salipaludis (assembly GCF_004122035.1). GTDB lineage: Bacteria > Bacteroidota > Bacteroidia > Bacteroidales > Marinifilaceae > Ancylomarina > Ancylomarina salipaludis. The sequence goes on along the minus strand of NZ_SAXA01000010.1, from coordinate 167,032 downwards.
GGATCATCAAAGCTTTTTCCATACTTAAAAGCGTTCTCGATAAAGGGAATCAGCAACAAGGGGGCAATGAAATTCGAATCAAAGTCGCCCTGTGTTTGATAAATTATATTAACAGGCATCTCACTCGACATTCGTAACTTCTGCAAACTGATAAATCCATTGATGTGTTCAATCTCCATACTCACCGGAACCTTTTCGATATTGCTATCGTAGAGCATATATCGTAATTGTGAGGCGATTTTTTCAATGAGGTCAGCCGTAAACTCATCCCCACTTTTCGTTGCACTGGCAAAAGCCAGGTTCAGCATATTGAAAAGGAAGTGGGGATTCACCTGAGCCTTGAGGTAATTCAACTCCGCTGATAGTTTTTCCGATTTTAGCTCCTGCTGATGCTTCTCTCCCATGAGCCAAACCCTTGTAAAACCATACCCCAGGGCTATGGACAGGATAAATAGATTGCTTGTCAAGGCAACCATAAACTGAGAAAAATAGGGTTCCTTTTCCGAGGAATAGTAGGTGGGCATAAAATAAAAATCTACCACAGATTCCAACAGGGTGTAACCTGCCAAGGCAAGTAAAAGATACAAGAAAAGACGCTTCCTGCATTTGTGCGGACTGTAACGGGGAATCAAACCTAAGGCAACAGTATAGAAAAGCCCCACATTAAGAAGGGTAGCCAATATTACGGTAAAAAGAAAACCTTCGTGACCTCTTTTAAGGAACCCAATATTGTTTACATGAACGGCCACCACAATAAATCCGGCCAACCAAATTATAAAGTGGATTAATGGTTCCACCCATCGTTTTACATTCAGCATAATATCATTTTTATACTTCCAAAGATAAGTCAAGATGTATGCTTAAAAATACGCATTATATGTATAGATAAAAACAGTTGACAAACCATTATGTAAAGTTGACAAGTTAAACATATCAACCAGGAGTTTCATTTCGAATAGAATTCTCCACATTGATGGAGTAAATTTCAGTTATGCGAAACAACAGCATAATATTGAACTGTAATTCAAAACAAATTAATCCTATGAGAACATATCAAATTTTAGTCGTATTCGTATTGGTACTTTCCATTTCGATTAGCGCAAATGCACAAACAAAAAAAAATGGTAAAACATCACCCTGTGCCGACAACAAGCAAAAAGAGGCCTTACAGCAACACATTGATTCGCTGGTGGCATCAAAAGTTAGTGAAAATCAGCCTGGTGTGGCCATTGGAGTCCTATGGGATGATAAAGTGTGGATGAAAAAAGCTTATGGCCTAATGAATATCGATCAGAATAGCTCTATTGATGAAAATACTGTATTCAACATTGCCTCTGTGTCCAAGCAATTTACGGCCTTCGCCATTTTGAAACTTGAAGAGGAAGGAAAACTCAACCTGGACGATAACATCAGAGATTATCTCCCAAAACTACCCGCCTATGAGAATGTAATTACCATCCGTAATCTCATTCAACACACCAGTGGAATCGCTTCCACCGATGTACTCAGGCTTTTTGCCGGCGTGTCGTTTGAAAAACAATGGTCACAACAGAATGAGATTGATCTAATTATGAGCTACCCTCAGCTGAACTTCACCCCCAACTCACAACATGTATATTCCAATGCGGGCTACTCCATACTTACCCAAATAGTTGAAATCGTTAGCGAAATGAAGTTTTCGGAGTTCCTCAAAAAAAAAGTATTTGATCCACTTGCAATGAGTTCTTCCTTTGTGTATGACGACCCGAAAATAGATTTGTCCACCTGCTCAACAGGCTATAAAAAGGGAAAGGATCAATTTATTCCATTCGGTAACGGAAAAGATTACACTTATGGAGCTGGGAATATCCACACCAGCCTGAACGATATGCTTCGTTGGGGCCAAAATATCTTCTCCTCCAGCATTGGCCAGGATAACTATATCAATAAAATAAGCAACACATACAACACCCTTAACAATGGGGATACCCTCACCTATACCTATGGTTTTTATGTGAAAAATTATAAAGGGATCAAGATGGTAGAACACAGCGGAGGAGACCTTGGATTCAGAAGTCAGTTTATGATTTTTCCTGAAGAGAAACTATTGCTTGTCCTTCTTTTTAACACCGAAAGTATCAATACCCGTCGCCTGGCCTATCAAATTACCGATCTAATATTTGCTGGTAAGATTATAGAGGAAGCCCCAAAACAAAGAGTCGAGATAACTGTAGAGAAAGAAAAACTACAGCTCCTGGAAGGAGATTATCAAATGCCAGATGGGATGCAATTCGGATTTGACCTAAAGCAGGATACCCTCTGGTTAGTTCTTCCCGGAGAAGATAGATATCCACTCTATGCTGAAAGTCCTAACCACTTTTTCCTGAAGGCCTTTAAAGCGCAGTGTACATTTATAAAAGGAAGCGATGGATCGGTTAACGAATTAATCTGGCATCAAGGAGGCAAGGATTACAAGGCTGATAAAACAGTAAAACGAAAGTCCCTTACAAAGGAAGAGCTAGCCTGCTATGTTGGGAAATACTACCACAACAGTTTAAAGGTAGAATACCCGATTGCACTTCAGGATGACATTCTCACCATTACCCCTCCCTCTACCTTTAAAACCTATCTCGATTTCGACAGTGTAAAATTGAGTCATTTAAAGGGTGACAAATTTTCGACCGACAATTTCGGACTGTTGGAATTTACCCGTAACGATGCGAATCAAATCAACGGTTTTGTATTGCTGGATGTAGGTCGGGTACAAAATATCAGGTTTTCGAAAAACTAAAGGTGAAGGCCAGGGAGACGTTCGAGCCCTCCTCCTTAATTTGCTAGAATGAATCAAAAAAGACCTGAATTAAACGGGCACATGAAACAGGCACACACAAAACTTAAGTTACTATACCATAAAAATATTACATTCGGTTTTCTCTGCTTGCAAGGAATCTTAATTATATTTATATTTGAATATATAAAATGTAATATGTTAAAAATCTATTGCTTATAAAAAATCCATTATTAACCTAGCCATTAAAACAAAATGAAAAAATACATTTGGATCATCATCCTGACCTTAACCAGTCTTATTGCTCATTCAGAACAAAATAATTCCCTCATAAAAGTGACCAACCGCTTGTACATGATTAGCGGCTATGGTGGAAATGTAAGCTTTTTAGTAACCGAGGAAGGAGTTGTAGTCATAGATAGCGGCTCTCAGGAAATGTATGGCCAAAAAATTGAGAGCCTTATCAAATCTATCACCAACAAACCCATCAAGTACATCATTCTGACTCATTTTCATATTGACCATACTTTAGGAGCCTGTGGATTTTCGGGAAATCCTATAATTATTGCGCATCAGAACCTGGCTACCAACCTGAGAGCACATGGACAAAACTATATTGACCGCAATAAAAATAAATATCTAATCCCCTGGATTAATTCGCTAAAAGAGAATATGAATCAACTAAAACAAAACAATGATCCCAAATGGATGGAGATTCAAAAACAATACAATTCCGCATCAGAACGATTGGAAAATATTTCAGAATCATCTAATGTTTACCCCCTCCTTAGCTTTACCTCCGAAATGAAACTATTTCTTGGCTCTGATACCCTAAGGTTATTTTATCCCGGAAAAGCACACACTAATTGTAACATCATGGTTGAATTTATCAATCAAAAAGCACTAGCCACAGGAGACCTGCTTTTCAATAAATGCCTGCCCTACATTGATTCCAATGCCGATTCGGACACCCAAAACTGGATAAAACAGCTTGTAAAGTATTCTCAGAAGGACTACCAATATATTATTTCTGGTCATGGTGCATTAGGCAATACTCAGGATCTGCAATTGATGGGACAGTATCTTACCGAATTGCGATCGAAAGTAGAAGCCGGGATAGCATCCCAAATGAATTTGAAGGAGCTCCTCCTGGAAGTTAAAATGCCGGAATATTCACATTGGGGTTTTCAAACCACGCTCGCTATAGAGATAGAAGCACTTTATAAGGAGCTAAGCAACCAAACCACTAAGTAACCGAATTCAACATACTGAAAGATGACTCATCTAAAATGGGACGATATCTTCAGCCTAACGGTCTGTTCAGCACGATTTCCCCCACTTTATGACTCGCTAAATCGGATAGCTTTCCAAATTAAATAGGCCCTCTTACCTCACAAGAACTATAATAATTTAATCATTATCACTAAAACATGAATCAACCAACCGAAACCAGCAAGGGCTATCTCTACGCCTTACTCTCCTTTTTAAGCTGGGGCCTGTTGCCCATCTTCTGGAAAGGAATAAAGATGGTGCCGGCTTTTGAAATCCTTGCACATCGGATTTTTTGGTCCTTCCTGTTTCTATTGATCTGGATACTGTTTAAAAAGAGGAAAGAGGTTCACAACCTTCTGCTTGATCGCAAAAAAAGAAACAGCCTCTTTTTTGCAGGAATTCTGGTGAGCAGCAACTGGGGAGTATACATCTACGCAGTAAATTCAGACAGAATCATGGAAGCCAGCCTGGGCTACTACATTAATCCATTGGTGAGCGTATTTCTGGGAATTCTGCTACTGGGCGAAAAACTGGATCGCCTCAAACAATTGGCCCTGGTACTGGCATCCGCCGCAGTGCTCTATTTTACCATTGATTACGGCCGGTTTCCGTATATCGCCTTATACCTGGCTCTATCATTTGGCTTCTACGGCTTGATGAAAAAGAGGCAGGGTTTGGAGGCCATGTCCGCGCTTACGATAGAAACCCTATCCTTGGCACCATTGGCAGCCCTTTTTATAGGCTACAAAGTACTGGATGGATCGGGATCTCTTTTTATGCATTCCTGGCAAATTGATACTTTGCTTCTATTTACGGGCATCATAACGACTCTTCCTCTCTACTGGTTTTCCAGGGGAGCCCAAAAAATTCCTCTGACTTCGATCGGTTTTATGCAATACATAACTCCAACCATCATGCTTATTCTGGCGGTGATGGTCTACAAGGAGCCTTTTCCGCACGAAAAAATCATCGCCTTTGGTATGATCTGGCTTGCTCTGGGTTTCTACTCCATTGCGATGTGGAAGAATGCCAGAAATAGTTACCGAAGCATATAAGGGACTAAACACTAAGTATGGTTATAAATACTAAGAAAAACCATTGTGCCCATACCCTCCAAGAAAGGAGAACTCTGGCCTATGCCTATTATAGTGGCTCGTAGTGTATAACTTAAGTTAGCGATATTTGACAAAATATTATCAATAACAACTTTAGTTTCTCAAACAAATAGTCCTTCAGGAAGGCGGCAAACCCCATACTTGCGGAACGTTGTGTGGTATTTTACTTACCACCTTTCAACTGATAAAATTATCAATAGCTGAAGTTACTTGGTCTGGTTAAAAGGAGGACATCAAAATTCAGAAAATTAATGAGCATTTTTTTTTAGAAAATCAGTAGCAATACTGCCTTATAATTTCTCTTTATAGCAATTATAAGTGCTATCATCAATGACTTTTCACCAAGGTCCATGTCAAAAAAGAAAAGGATTGCTTAAACAAACGAAACAATTAAACTTATTGTATAACAAAAGATCATGAACCTATTTATACTCACTATAAATAAAAAGAGCGCGATAGTTTGAACTCAAAAATATGATACTTTCGGTGCATGGAGAATAAAAAAGAATTCAGATCGGATGTTTTAGAGAAGTTGTACAGAGGGGATTCTAAAACCAGTATTTTAAATCAAATCCTTACACAAGTTCAAGCAATTATACCTAATTCAATCTGCACGATATACAATATAGATGAGGAAGGAAAATATCTATTACATGAAATTGACCTGAATTTACCAGATTCCAACAATATAGCCCTTCATGGCATTCCCATAACAGATGGTTTTATATCTTCTGAAACAAAAACCCTCTTTGAAAAAAGACGGATTTTAGAAAATATTCACTCATATCCTTTGGAAGACCATTTAAAAAACACCCTCCAGCAAACCTGTCTAACAAGCTGCCTATTAGAACCCATAAAAGATCCTTCCGGAAAAAAAACAGGGACTTTCACCATTTACTACCCAAACAATATCACTCTCAATACAGAAGAGCTTGAACAGATTTCAGAATTAGCTGATTTAACCGCAATAGTTCTTGATCGATACAGAATCATCGAAAAACTTGAAGACCGGGAAAATATATATCGAAAATTGGCCAATGCGAGTAAGGATGGAATCTTTATTATAAAGGGAGATAAAATTATCGAAGTAAATAAACGTGCCGAAGAGATGACTGGCTATTCCAAAATTGAACTCTCAGGCATGTCAATCTTCAATTTTATGGGCGAAGATAACTGGTCGTCAGACTATAGTGATGGCTTGCCTAAAGAAAGACACTATATTGAGGCGATTGCCGTAAACAGGGCAAATGAAAAGTTGAATGTAGGTGTAAACATTAAGGAATCAAGCTTAAATGGTGAAACCGTCTGTTTGCTATCAGTTAACGACCTTACCCATATCAGAAATGCTGAAAAAGAGCTCAAAAAACTATCTCAAACGGTTATTCAAAGTCCTGCCTCAGTCGTTGTAACCAATTGTGAAGGTCATATTGAGTATGTAAATCCAAAGTTTATGGAACTTACAGGATATAATCTAAATGAAATAAAAGGTCAAAATCCAAAAATTCTGAGCTCAGGTAATACACCTTTATCAATTTATAAAAACCTGTGGGAAACAATTAAATCAGGGAATAATTGGAGTGGTGAATTGCAGAATAAGAAAAAAAATGGAGATTTGTTTTGGGAATATGCCACAATTTCTGCACTAAAAGATAAGAATGAAGAAATCACCCATTTTATCGGAGTTAAAGAGGATATTACCCAAAGGAAAAGACAAGATCAAATTAAGGAAATAATTCTCAACATCTCAAATGCGGTCCTTTCTCAACCGACACTTTCCGACTTTATAAGTTTTATAAAACAAGAATTAAGCAAACTAATTAACACGAAAAATTTCTTTGTAGCCCTGTATGATGAGGACAAAGAGTGTTTTTATATGCCTTATCATGACGGGGAATTCGACTCCGTTGAAACTTTTCCTAAGGGGAAATCCATATCAGGTTGGGTGATTGATCACGGAAAAGCCCTTCTGGCTGACATCGAGACTTTATTTGCCATGGCAGAAAGAGGTGAAGTGGAACTTTTGGGAGAACCATCAAAAATATGGTTAGGTATGCCTTTAAAACGCAAAAATAAAACCATAGGCGTATTGGTTATTCAGAGTTATGATAATGAAAAAGCTGTTACCGAAGAAGACAAAGAAATATTAGAATTGGTTTCTCATCAAATCAGTATTTCAATTGAGAAAAAAAGAACAGAAGAACTTCTCAAACAAGCCCTGTTGGATGCCAGGGAATCTGATCGTCTAAAATCCGTTTTTCTCACGACTATGTCTCACGAACTACGCACCCCTTTAAACGCCGTTTTGGGTTTTTCCAGTATCGTTGATATGGATACTCCCATAGAAACAGCCGTAGATTTTTGCAAAATGATTCACCAAAGCGGAGAACATTTGTTGAATATTGTTGAAGATTTGTTTGATATCTCCCTAATAGAAACAGGACAAATCAGAATGACTTACAGTACCAACTCTCTTTCGGGATTATTAAATGAAATTCATGATATGATTATTGCCGAACAAATCAGTATGAATAAAACACATATCGATTTGAAACTGCATATGCCTGACAGTGCTTCCTTATGTATGCTAAACACAGACCCCAAACGTTTCAAACAAATTTTTCTCAATCTCTTAAAAAATGCTTTAAAGTATACTGAGGCTGGACAAATAGAATACGGTTTAAAACATGATAACGACCAATCGGAATTGCCCTTTCAGTTTTATGTAAAAGATACTGGCATTGGAATTCCTAAGGACTTACAAAAAAGTATTTTTGGCATCTTCCGACAAGCCAACGAAACCCTTTCAAGGGAATATAACGGTATTGGATTGGGCCTATCTATTTCGAAAAATCTTGTTGAACGATTAGGTGGTAAAATTTGGGTAGAATCTAAACTTGGCGAAGGCTCTACCTTTCACTTTACACATTCATCCTGCTTATAATAACCCGACTAAACCCTAGTTTTCAAAAATAAAAGGGTGCAGCCTTTCAGCCGCACCCATCTATTTTAACCCCATTAAAATAGATATAAAAAACCTTTATTTACTAATTGAAATCTTATTCAGCAACCCTAGCTTTTGTAAGATTATCATCTGAGTTTTTATCAAGATGAATAAAAAGCATAAGGGTTGCGTCAGAATTTTAAAAAAAAAATCAAATTTTATTCAAAACACTTTTCCGCCTTCATCTTTAAACCTAAATTTTAACGAAAACAGAACCTGTCTGATGATCATTTGATCTGATTACAAATAGAATTTTGATAAAAAAATCGATTCATCCGACTCGAACGGGACTAAATTATTATTAAATTAGTTTGGCATTAGAAAGAATAAAATACAGCCCAATTTAAAAGACGCAGGATATGAAACGACAAAATGAGAATTACGATTTAATGAGTAAAAATCCGGCAAACTGGAGAGGAATTTTCTATTACAATCGCAAAGATCCAAGAATTAGAGTACCTAAACTGGAGCCCGGATTGGGTTGGACCCTAAACTTTGCGAATCCCTATTCGTATGTGATTATTATCGCCTTGGCTGGAATCATAGCCCTTTGCATGTATTTAGGATTGTAGAATACATCAGAATTTGAAATTCGCATACAAAACTCATCCCCACCTTATACCTTCCTTTTCTCGCAAGGGATGGTAAAAAAGAAACTTGTGCCTTTACCTATTTCACTTTCACACCAAATGGCTCCGTAATTTTTTTGCACAAATTCGTGACAAAGAATCAACCCCAAACCTGTCCCCTTCTCTCCTGATGTTCCGACTGTTTTATATTTCACATCTATACGAAAAAGCTTTTCCAAATTCTCAGGTGAAATCCCCACGCCTTCATCCCTGACTTCAACTTCAAGAATTTTTTCTTCACGTCTCACATTCACTTCAACCGCCTTTCCTGAAGCGGTGAATTTTACGGCATTATTTACCAGGTTACGCAAAACCGTATTGATCATCTGACGATCAGCATAAGCCATATAACTTTCGGTCAAATTCGTTTTCAATTGCAAACCTTTCTTCTCGGCCGGAATTCGATGCAAATTAATATTCTCTTCAATCTGTACAGAAAGGTCAAACTCCGAAGGCGAATACTCAATAAGACCTCTTTGAGATTTGGACCATGTGAGCAAATTCTCCAATAAATTGTATATCAATTCGGCAGAATGGTGAATCCGTTTCAGGGCTATCAACTTATCTTCCTCATCCAAACCATTATAATTCTCGTCGAGCACCTGACTCAAAGAATACAGACTGGCAAAAGGATTTTTCAAATCATGAGCCAATATAGAAAAGAACTTATCTTTAGTTGCATTCAGTTCATCAAGTTCTTCTTTTTGCTGACGCAATCGCTCTTCCGCTTCCTTTCGTTCAGTTATGTGACGCGCAACAATTGTTATACCCGTCAGGATAGCTTGAGCATTTCGGCGTGGACTAATTTTTGCGTTAAACCAGCACATGCCTTCCTGATTGACACAATAATCAAATTCATGAATCAAATCACTCTCTTGAAGTCTCTCAAAAGCAATCTTCAACTCCTCCACAACACGAGATGGGAAACCAACCTCAGTATAGTGTTTATTTAAAAAGAAGTCCGGATTTTCATAAAGAGGATCTGTATTACCAGGATTATAAAACTCCTGGAATATCCCATCACGGTCAAGAACAAAAACCAAATCGTTTAATGAAGAAATCGTCGACTTCAATTTTTCTTCGCTTTCTTCAACTCGTTCCTTTTGCAAAGCAATCTCCTTTGTACGTTCTCGAATACCTTCTTCCAAAATGCGTTTCTCTCGTTTCAGATTCCTCAGTCTCAACCTCATGATTCCCATCACCAATAAAAAGCCCAATAAAACATAAGTAGCATAAGCATAGGGACTAAGCCACCAAGGCGGTAAAATCCGAATATCAAGCTTTGTGGGAAGCTCATTCCATCTGCCATCATTATTCGTTCCTTTAACAAGAAAAGTGTAATGCCCGCTAGGCAGATTGGTAAAATGCACAAAATGTCGGTTCCCTACATCAAACCATTCATCTCTGAGCCCCTCCATCTTATAGGCATATCGGTTCTTAAAAGGTTGAGTAAAATCCAAAGCAGCATACGAAATGGTAAATGAATAATCCTTATAAGTAAGTTCCAACTTATCGTTATAAACATTAAGATTCTGCTTTTGCCCTCCTCTTTCCTTTTCAAAAGAGGTAATCACAACAGGAGGTATAAAATTATTGTCCTGCAAAGAATCCGGGTGAAATGAAACCAATCCATCCATGCCGCCGAAATAAACCGTCCCTTTTTCATCCTGATAAACAGCTTTAAGATTGAATTCACCTCCTTGAAGCCCCTCATTAACAGAATAAGATTTTATCTCATTTTTCTTTACATTCAACATGGCTAAGCCATTCCCAGTAGAAAACCAAAGATTACGATTTTTATCCTCGATAATATCATAAATGATATTACTGGGCAGGCCATCTTTCATAGAATAATAAGTAAATACAGAATCCTTTTTATTGAAACGATTAACACCGGTACTGGTCCCAACCCATATATCCCCATTATAATCTTCACAAAGAGAGATGGTAAAATTATCGCAAAGGGTATTTTCTTTTCTATCCTGATGTGAATAATGCAACATCCGATTCTCCTGAGGCAAGTAGCAATCCATGCCATTCAATGTCGCAATCCAAACAAGACCGTCACGATCCTCCAATATGGAATAAACCAAATTGCTGCTGATAGCACAAGCGTCCTTTTCCCCGGAACGATAAAAGATCCTTTTTTTGGTCTTAGGATTAAATCTGACAATCCCATTCCCTGTCCCAATCCAAATATTCCCATTTGAATTTTCCGTAATGCAATAAACCCGGTTGTTTGCAAAAAAATCAGTTGTATCTAAACCGAAATACGTATTAAAAGGAATAAAGTTTTGCTTTTGCTTATTGAAGAGACTCACCCCATTGCGAGTTCCCATCCAAACTCTTGATTCCCGATCTTCAAACAACACATGAACATGATTGTTTGAAATGTACTTATCCCCTTCGAATTCTGAAGAATAGTGCCGCATTTCCTTGGTCTCAGGATTAAAGATATTCAAACCTTTTGCCCAATTTCCAACCCAAAGCCGCTTGTCCTCATCAATATAAATCGATCCAATAATATTATCCAACAGATCAAGTGATTTCGGATCGTCTGTTTTCTTATAATTTTGAAATTTCTTCATTTTCAAATCGGCTCGGTCAAGACCCGCGATCGTTCCAATCCAAAGATTCTGTGATTTGTCTTCAAGAAGGGAATACACAATATCATGACCAATATAATTTGTGTTGTTTGGGCCACTTCGGTACAGGCTTAATTCAAATTCGCCACTATCCCAACTCCACTCCAAACGATTTAATCCCCCCTCTTCAGTCCCAATCCAATACACCCCTTTACTATCCTGAACAATTGAACGAATATAGCTCCTGCTTAAAACATGTGCCTTATCATCGTTATTTCCTAAACGAAAAAACCCCTGATTTTCACGCTCATAGAAATTGAGTCCATCTTCCGTTCCAACAACTATATTTCCATTCAGGTCTTCGTATAGGGCCGTTATATGATTATGGGAAATGGAGTGAGGATTAGAAGCCTCGTAACGAAAATTCCTGAATGTTTTATGAATTGGATCAAAAACACTTAATCCATCCGAAGAACCTAACCAAATCATTCCCATACTGCTCTTAAGTATAGGAAAACCAATATCATGTAAAGCCCCGTCGTATTGCAGGTTATTGGTAAAACTCTCCAAACTATCGGTCAAATAATTATATCGGGATAAAACCGGGGGAAAGTTGATATAAACAAACTGATCATCAGCAACAACACCATACACAAATTTATCGGGCACAATAGAATCATTCAGTTTGTGGGGAATCAGAGAGAAAGTACCTGTTCTCTTATCATATCGATTCAGCCCCTCTTTGGTTCCAAGCCAGATGTTCCCCTTTGCGTCTTCGGTAATATCAAATACCCAATTGTTGGAAATTGAGGTTTTATCCGTGGGATTGTAAAAAAAATTCTCAAAACTATAACCATCAAACTTATTTAAACCATTTTGAGTGGCAAACCAAAGATAGCCTTCAGAGTCCTGAAAAATACGTTTAATCTCACTTTGTGAAATACCATCCTCAACCCCGTAATGCTTAAAAGTCATCAATTGAGCCCGTACATTTAAAGCCTGACACAACAGAAAACTACAATTTAAAAGAACTATTAGGAAGCGGAAATTCATATCTTCAGAACCAGTTAATGTTTAAGCATTAGTAATTTACGTTTTTTTTACCACATCAGAAGTTTCATTCAATTTATTTAATCTAAGAGAATTAATGAAATTAGGCTTACACCTTTTCAATCACAAGTGCAATTCCCTGGCCTACGCCGATGCACATGGTACAAAGGGCTTTTTTTGAATTCGAACGTTGGAGCTGATAGAATGCCGATGTTACAATTCGGGCACCACTCATACCCAAAGGATGCCCCAGTGCAATAGCTCCACCCTGAGGGTTAATTCGAGGATCATAATCATCAAGCCCCAATTCACGAATACAAGCAAGTGCTTGCACAGCAAAAGCTTCATTCAATTCGATAATATCCATATCATCCAGTTGCAAACCTAAATGATTCAAAAGCTTCTGACTTGCCGGAACAGGTCCCATGCCCATGATGCGAGGTAAAACACCCGCCGTTTTCATTCCCAGTATTTTAGCTTTAGCCTTCAAACCATATTTCTTCACTGCCTTTTCCGATGCGATAATCAAAGCCGCTGCACCGTCGTTCACACCTGAAGCATTCCCTGCTGTTATATTCCCATTTTCACGGACAAGCGTCTTTAAAGAGGCCAATTTCTCAAGTGAACTTAAACGAGGATGTTCATCTTTGTTAACAATGAGAGGTTCACCTTTTCGCTGAGGAATCAAAACTGGAATAATTTCATCATCAAAGAACCCCTGACTTTGTGCAGCATGTGCTTTCAACTGACTCCAATGAGCAAACTGATCCTGATCTTCTCTGCTAATTTTAAAATCAACAGCAATATTTTCTGCCGTCTCTATCATCGATTCTGACCCATACATTCTGTCCAAAGCTGAATTAACAAAACGCCAACCGATGCTTGTGTCATAAAATTTCTGCGATCGCGAAAAAGCCGTTTCCGCTTTCCCCATGACAAAAGGGGCACGCGACATACTTTCAATCCCTCCTGCAATAATCAAATCTGCTTCTCCCGCTTTTATAGCCCGGGCCGCACTTCCAATGGCATCCATCCCCGAACCACATAAACGATTGATGGTCGCTCCGGAAACCGACTCGGGATAACCCGCCAATAACAAAGCCATTCGGGCAACATTCCGATTATCCTCACCTGCCTGGTTGGCACAGCCCATCAAAACATCATCAATATCAGACGGAATTATATTGGGATTTCGTTCCATCAAAGCTTTCAAAGGAATTGCTGCAAGATCATCGGCTCTTACCAAAGACAGAGAACCGCCATATTTGCCCACGGGCGTTCTTACAGCATCACATATATATACATCAGTCATGGTCTTATTCTTTTTAAATTATTGAAGAGAGTCCAATTGTGGCTTAAACTGTTTAAACATATTTAAAAAGGCCTGAGATAAAATATCAATTTCTTTTTGAGTCATCACCGTTGAAAACATACAGGCAAGCGTATTAATCATCATTATTTTTTCCTTGTAAAAAAGATAATCCAGCATCTCATCAACTCGTGCTTTTGTCTCCTGATTTTGATAGGCCTCCCGATAAGTTGCAGGAGCCTTTGATTTTAGATGCAATCGAAACATCGATCCTGCTCCGGTTATAGAAACCGGAACATCTGCAATTTTAATGGCTTCTCTTATTTGAGCAATAGCTTTTTTTGTTAATGCATTCAGTTTCAAAATGGCCTCTTCATCAAAGAGTTCCATCGCAACCCGCCCTGCGGTCATACTTACCGGGTTTGCTGAAAAAGTTCCCGAATGTGGAAAAAGAAGCTTACTTTCTCTCGGGTCGAGAACTTTCATAATATCGGATCGACCTGCAAAAGCGCCCACAGGAAAACCGCCACCAATTATTTTACCTAAAGCCGTCAGGTCAGGTTTTACGCTATAATTTTGCTGTGCACCACCATAACCAACACGAAATGTCACCACTTCGTCAAAAGCAAGCAGAGCTCCATTTTTGCGTGTCCATTTATAAATGGCTTCAATAAATTCAGGCTTTCCCGGCATGAGTCCCACACGATGTGGCACCGGGTCAACCAGAACACAGGCAATTTCATCAGCATGTTCATCCAATATAGCTAAGGTTCTTTCAATATCATTGTAAGGATAAATAATAACATCATTTAACACCCCCTGAGGCGTACCACTTGCCAAAGGCACACTGTTAGGTTGGTTTAAATCGCCCCAGTTTGTTGGATTGGCAGCCTGACTAACCTCAGCATAATCATAGGTCCCATGATAGGCGCCCTCGGCCTTAGTTATTTTAGCTCTTCCTGTAAAAGCCCGTGAGGCTTTGATCACTGCCATAACGGCTTCAGTTCCCGAATTGACAAATCGAATTTTTTCAAAACCCGGCGCCCTGTCGCATAACAATTGCGCATGGAGCACTTCAGCCTCAGTTGCCAGAGTATATGCCGTTCCTTTCCTAATCTGTTCAATCACGGCATCAACAATTTGAGGATGTGCATGACCGTGTATTAATGCAGCCATATTGTTTGCAAAATCGATTCGTTGAACCCCTTCAATATCGGTTACATAACAACCACTCGCTTGATTGATATAGTGGGGATAAGGCTTATGAAAAAGCGTGTTTCGACTCACACCTCCAGGTATCAGCTGACAAGCCTGATGGTATATTTCTTCACTGGTTCGTTTATGTTTTCGGGAAATAACATGAAGATTTTCCATAATTATAAATGAATGAGTTTGACTGAATTTCGCTAATATTCGTACCGATTGAGTCTAGCCTCCGTTACTTTTTGTAAATCGTCGAAACAAATACCGGGTGCCATTTCTCTAACAAAAAGACCATCAGGCTTGACATCGATAATGGCCAGGTTGGTGTAAATACAATTCACAACCGCCTTTCCCGTTAGTGGATAAGTACAACTTTCAACGATTTTTGATTTGCCCTCTTTTGTTGTGTGCTGCGTAATAACAAATATGGTTTTTACACCGGCAACCAAATCCATTGCACCTCCCACCGAAGGTACTGCTCCCGGTTCCCCTGTCGACCAATTGGCAAGATCACCCGTTTGAGACACCTGCAAAGCTCCAAGCACACAAATATCAATATGTCGGCCTCTGATCATGGTAAAACTATCGGCATGATGAAAAAAGCAGGCGCCTTTTATGCTTGTAATGCTCTTTTTCCCGGCATTTATAAGTTCAGGATCTTCTTTCCCGACTTCAGGTGCGGGTCCCATGCCCAGCAAACCATTTTCGGTATGATAAATCACCTCTCTGCCCGCAGGTACGTAGTCTGCAACCAATTCGGGCATGCCTATTCCCAGGTTCACATAAACACCATCCGGAATATCCAAAGCCACTTTTTGTGCCATCTCATTCCGATTCCATCCTTTTTTTATCGTCTTTAGCTCCATGGGTACCTCCTATCTTCAGCAACAAGTTTGGCCTCATCAGCTGGTTTGGGAATTTCAACAAGTCGTTTTACAAAGATGCCCGGAGTCACCACACATTCAGGATCAATTTCGCCCAGCTCAACAATTTTTCTGGTCTGCACAATAGTCACATCAGCAGCGGTACACATAACAGGACCAAAATTTCGCGCCGTTTTATTGTATACTAAATTCCCATAACGATCAGCAGCTTCGCATTTCACCAAAGAAAAATCAGCTTTAATTCCATACTCCATCACACAAGTCAAACCATCAAAGGTTCTTTTTTCTTTGCCCTCAGCTAAGGGAGTATTCACAGATGTTGGTGTATAAAATGCAGGAATACCGGCTCCCCCTGCTCGAATCCGTTCTGCTAAAGTGCCCTGAGGAACCAGTTCCAATTCAATTTCTCCTTTGGTATACAAATCGGGGAAAACCGTTGAATTCGCTGTTCTTGGGAAAGAACAAATCATCTTTCTGACACGTTTGTGTGCAATCAGTGCCGCGAGACCAACCTGCCCGCTGCCCGTGTTATTACTAACAACTGTCAGATCTTTAGCGCCCTGATCAATCAAAGCGTGGATAAGCTCAATTGGAGTGCCGGCATTGCCAAAGCCACCAATCATGATGATAGCGCCATCAAAGATATCTGCCACGGCATCAGCTGCTGATTTTACGATTTTATTTATCATTCGTAATCTGTTAAAATGAAATTGATCAATTTAAAATCATAGTTTATTCAATCTTCTTCCTAAAGCTTCCTGCTTCTCGTTTTCTATTTCGATCAGTTCGTCTTCATAGAAATGTTTTTCCCCTTCGAAAGGGATGAGCTTTTCGAGTGTATTTTCCTTCTCATTATATTTAGCAAGGAAAACCTGATCCATCCAGTCCATATTTCTCGATTCGTTGAATTTTAAAGCGAAGACCTTTTGTCCCTGAATATCCAGGGTTCCCAAAATGGATATCTTTCCTGCCGATGATGTCATCGTAATGTATCGCGAAGGGCGATTGATAGAAGGCAATGAACGGTATATCTTACAGAACACCTTATTTATTTCAGATAAAGGAACTGTAAAATAGTGATGCTCTCCGGTTGGTCGCGCACAATAAATGGAATGAAAACCCACAGATAACATGGCAAAGATATTTCCAAGGTCGATCCAGTTTTGCGCTGATCGATCAATATCCACTTTACCCTTTTTATCCGTAAATAAACTGATATGGTTCATCATCGGACTTTGACTCTTTACGACCACACCGTATAAGCGCAAACGACATATGGCAGCAATCGTTGTTGGGTTCAAAACTTCGCGTGGGGTTGAGAAATGCGACATCCAAACCAACTGTACACCATTATCGGTTAAGGTTTTGAAGAGCTCCAAAATCTTCTGATAGTCCTGCGTTAAAAACAGATCAGGCTGATAACTTAAAGCTCTCGATCCAATTCGCAGGGTTTTAATATGAGTCAGTTCCGGATCTTCAACCAGCGGCATTGCATAAGCTTTGAGTCTTTCATAGGGCATGTAGCCACCATCTCCACCAGTCAACAATAAATCAGTCACTTCCTTATGCTTTCTCAGGTAATCGTGAACGGGTTTGATATCGATCTGATTAAACATATCCTCGTCGCCCCGTACCTGTGCATGACGAAAACAATAGGTACAAAACGCAAAGCAGGACTGCGTTGTTTGATCAAAAATAAGCTGACACTGCGGGTATTTGTGCTGACTCCCTTCCAGAACAACCAGGTCTCCCTCCTCATTTTCGAACCAGGGTTTGTTCAATTGTTGTTTCCCATCATGAGGGTTGGTGTTTCTTTTAATGTAATCCTTAATAAGCTTTTGTCTCTCGTCCTCAGATTTGGCTTCTTTATAAGCTTTAAGAGTTTGAGGATTCATCATTCCCGGCTGAGGGAAAACGAGTTGAAAAAGAGAATCCTGTTCATAATTATTCCAGTTAATAGCATTCAATACAAATTGGGTTGCCAAAAAACGATAAACCTGAATGAACAGTTCACGCTCCAGATGATGCCCTATATCGATACCATGCTGCTTGAGTACGTCAACAATTTCCCGAAACCCATTTAATCCCGCATAATGTTTTTTGGTCTTAAACATGAGCTCCCGCGACTCCATAATCGCTGAATGATTGGGATAATTGGCATGCAGACGTTTTAATAAACCAAGGGGTAATAGGTTTTCCTTTTCAATAATCGAAGAGCTCTCATTACTGAAGTGCTGTCTCTCCAAAATGCTTTTCAATGTATTTTCCATAATCCATGCCCTCTTTAGATTCGCAGTCTCTTAAATTTATGAAAATCAGTCACACAAAGCAAGTTTAACAGAACTTCTTTATGATCAGAGGACTAAACTCGATTTATTCCCGAACAGGAAAGCTCCAATCCCTAAGAGTATCAATCATCACTTACACGAAGATAGTACACCTGCTTAAAGCCATAAAAAAAGGTGCAGCCCTAAGACCACACCTTTATTCTATTTTATCGCAAAGAGGAATTATATTTCCATGATTTTAAAAATCATTGAGAAAGCAGATTCTTTTTACACAGATACTTTTTAATTTAAAGCATACAGATCAAACAAGTCCATCAGCAACTCCATCTTAATTCTGTATCTGCTCTTTTATCCAAACCGACATATCATTCAAAACCTCTTCGGAAATTGTTTCTTCAATTGACTCAACCTCGTCGAGATATCCGGTATGGCAATGCTGAAAAAAATGATTGAGATTTGGGTAAGATTTGATTTTGTAATTAGTTTTTCCGCTAGCATTAAAGATGCGTTTAAAACCATTCAAGTTTAAATCGGCTAAAACCTGGGTATCCTTTTCACCATTAAGAACTAAGAAGGGAGCTTTCACCTTGGGCAGATATTCTGATGGCTTATAAGCAATAAAATAGCGAAACCAGGGGATCATCATCATCTTATAACGCGCTAATGCAGGCTTCGTATCAATGGTTTCAAAACCATCTACTGTCTTCATACCAAAATATTCTTTTACAGCAGCATCCTGATTTGCTATCCAGGGACCGATTAAGGCCTGAGTAATACTGACCTCAGCCCGTCTGTCATCTTCTTCGTGCATGATAATATTCAAGGCTCTCTTCTCAAAAGAAATGATACTATCGACAGTGACATTAGGCAGACTGCGGGTTAAGGATTTCTTTATTTGTGAACTGATGATTCGATTGCCCGATACACCCACACCTGCCAGGGAGACAATAAAGGCCAAATCGTTCCGTTTCGATCCAATAATAGACGCAATCAGACCGCCTTCGCTGTGACCAATCAAACCGATATTCTGAGGATCAATATCAGCTCTGCTTTGCAGGTATTTAATCCCCGCAACCACATCCAAAGCAAAATCATAGGATGTCGCATGTTTCAATGTCTCTTGACCCGTACTTGACCCCATACCCCTATCATCTACTCGCAATACAGCAATCCCTTGTCGGGTCAGGTAATCGGCAATCACTAAAAAAGGTTTATGTCCCATTATAGATTCATCCCTATCCTGCTGTCCGCTACCCGTAATCAAAATGGCAACGGGATGTTTAGTTCCTTTTTCAGGAATCGTCAGCGTCCCTCCGAATTGTATACTTCTATCAAAATTGAAATAAGAAACCGCCTCTTGCTTATAAGTTAGAGGTCCTTGAGGATTCTGAGGTCTTTTTAGTTCGATTTTCTTTCTCAGTTTCAAAGGAAAACTTTGACCCGATTGCAGCCAATTCCCATCAATTAAGGTATCCCCCTGATATTCGCCAATAAACTGAGCCTGAAGCATGCCGGAAAAAGAAATCCGAATGCTATCGCCCTCAATCATGCATTCAGAAGATGCGTAATCCTTCAGTCCTTGCATGGGCACATCAAGCAGACAAGTATCCTGATGGAGTTTGAAAATTAACTTCAGCTCAAAACCTTGAACGATTAAGGCGCCCTCCCATTTTGCAGGTTCCTTTTTTGTTAATGCCAGGCTCGAAATTGAAAAGCTCAGGACTAATGTTATAAAAATAAGCAGTTGTTTCATGTTTTTGTTTCCTTGTTCTACCTGTACCAACCGACAGGTTTACATTTTATTATTGAATCGTATTCTTTAAATTCTGACTACTATTCTATCCTCTTGGTTCCCGAGCGAAAATAATCAACTCCAACACCACGCCGCCAAGCAGAGCTTGGCACCCCTCCTCTGCGGGAGGGGAAACTGATTAACCGTTCCAAATCCTTTCTCCTCTTGATTCCCAAGCAAAGACAATCAACTCTACAATTTCATTATAAAGACAGGTCTTTCTCCTCCTTTACAAGGAGGAGTACCCGAACTTGTTCGGGAGAGGTGGTTCAATTTTAAACTCCAATGACTATTTAAGAAGATTATTCGTTTTACGATTCACATTTCGTTTTTGTATTAAAATCACCACATAATTGCCCAATGCGGCTATTGATGTCCCAATGATGACATAATAGATATTGATATCAATCTTTATCAACGAATAGAGTTCAAGCCCTCGCATCACAATCAATATGATTATGGAGACAATAAAATACCAAAAGTTTAATTTCTTATTCATACCAATCTTTTATGTCCTTCAAAACAATTAAGCTTGCTTTGGCTTCTTTTTAAACAAGGATACTATTAAAATACCAAATCCGGCCCCATACAACATGCCGTTATAGAAATCAACAAGTTCCATATCAAGACGATCATGACTACCATCCTTTAAAATACTGATTAATACAGCCGATATAATTAACAGGCATGCTACAATTATTGTATTTCTTTTACTCATATCTCAATTATTTTAATGTTTTATTCAAGCAGAATAGAGTAAATCCCCGTCTCAGGATTCTGGCTGTATTCAGCATTATCTATTTCAAATTTATTATATCTGGTAAATGAACAACAGTCTTCACTGAGTCTTTCGGCATCCACATATAAATTGAATATGTTTTCAGAAGCTATGTTTATTCTGTAATTCACAATTTCAGTTTGCCAGCCAATTGTATATATCTCAATCAAATTAATGTCATTCTCATCAATAAAATTAAATTCAACACGACGATCTGAAACATCTAAAATTTCGATATCATCAGGATTAAAACGACCATTTGTGAAGAGATTTTCTCCGGTATTTTTATCCTCCAAACTAAATGCAAAGTAATTGGGAGGCGTAAAACATGCACCACATTCTTCATCATAAGAACATGCTGTTATTGTGAAAATGGTCAAAACCAAAAAGAAGATTATTCTATTTTTCATGGCTCTATTATTTAATCGTTCTATTATCTTTTTTTCAATCAAATTATCAACACCTGGTCTAGCCTTCCTATTAATCGGGAGAATACCTCGCCTTTAAAATATCCCCCTAGATTCGCGATTATATTCTGAGGCATTTGTGAAACACAATGAAATTGCGCATCAAAGAAGAGATATTCATACTACGAGCAACAATTCACAAAACCACTACAAACAACATGTACTCTTTATTCAAGCCATATAAGCGTTTTCTAATTCTGTAACATTTGACTTATTAGTGATACACTAAAAATACTCAATAGAAACCAGCCTAAAAACCCTTCAATTATAGTAATGTATCGTGATGCACCCTTTACAGGTATTGCCCCAAAGCCAAGTGTTGAAAAAGAATTAATGCTTAGTGTTACAGAATTAAGTGCACGAATTAATCCAAGGTAAATAAGGTAAATTAACACAGATATAACCACTGTAACACCTACAAACACTTTACGTGCAGATTTCAGGTCTATCCATCGCCCCTGAAGTATCTCTGTTCTTCGGTAAATAAAGCTTACAATTTTATATTTGATTACTGAAAACAAATACAATGGCTTTCCGAGCAAAACAATGAACAATGGGACAAGAACCTTGCTCTCTTTCATTTCATTTTTATACTCCGAAAAAGTCTTAAAATCTTCAATATAGTTCTCGGTATAAAAATCTTCCAATCTTTGTTCCGAGCTGAAATATTGCATAATCGTTCTATGCTTTTTAATTAAAAATGCTCGATTTATGCCATCCCAATCGCTGTAAAAAAAGAAGTACACCCCAGCGAAAATAAGAATGACCCACATTGAAATGATCAATGATTGTACCGGATTGGTACCATATTCAGAGAAATATTTTAGGAATTGGTTAAACCGCCAATTGAACCATGTATTGGTACTTCGATCAAGTTGGTACAAATGGTGATATTTCACAGTTTCCATGTCTTTCAACTGTTTATAACAAGCGTTGGCCGATTCCATATCGCCCTGAGTGCGATACATCGAATAAAACTTTCGATAGGAGCTGTTTAGTTCGTTGAAATTGTAAACATTTGAAATTAAGGTATCTGTTTTATGGGTGTAGGGTGCTTGTGCATAATTCCCATACAATCCAAGACCTACCGAATCTATTTGGTTCCAATTAAAAGAGGTATTGTCTTTTGGAAAATTAAACTGATACATTCCAAAGGGCTGCTTAAACTTACAATTGCGAACCATAAGATTTTCCTTTACTGAACAGGCTGTAAAGTCCACAATACTGTTGGAAAAATCGATCCCTTGAAATTGAATAACATCATATTTCCCACCTTTAAAATATAGTATTGGCATCACTTCAGTGGGCAATATTTTGCAATCGTACAAAGTAAATGCATTTATTTTTTTTTCATTCTGATTAATCCTGAATAAATACTGATAAGATTGATTTTCTTTTTCAAATCCGTAACGTTTTTGTATAATACTGTGATCAGTATATAGTGAACAATTACTAAATGAAAGAACACTAATCTGTAATTCAATAACGACAGTTCTTTGTAATATAGAGCAATAACTAAATTGTAAGGTTCCCAAATTTGACTGAAGAAAGTCCATCCCTCGCTTAAATGTGCAATTATAAAAAATGAGTTGACCAGCTCCCTCACATCTAACAAAAGTGATATTATTCTGAAAAATTATATTTCTGACTTGACAGGTTTTGTTATTCGGTAGTTTACAATTTATAATTCTAATTGGTGGAAATATTGTTTTTTCTCTTTTTTTATCCTTATCTGAAGGCTTGATGAATCTGGGGAGCAAAGGAGAATACAATGAATCTTTACTTCCATCATAAAAAATTTCAGTATCTTCTAATACATATTCCTTGTCTTTGCATTTCTCCATTTCCTCAATCCATTCAGTGATGGATATTTTTCTTTTGTACTTGTTCTGAGAAAATAAATGAGTTGAAAAAGTAATATTACATAGTAAAATTATGAAAAGAATTTTTGTTGCCTTATTTATATTATTCATATCATTCATCTTTATTGGCACAACGGTGGTGGTATGAGGTCGTGGCGGTCAGACGAGAGTCTGAGTGTCCGACCGAAACTGAGGTTAGGACGAGATTCGACTTGTCGAATCCGCACAAACCCAGCCATGCCTTATACCACGTGTTAGCTGTAGTGTTTTATTCTTTTAGTTTCATAGTCTTTATATCTACACGTTCTTTATCAATCTCAATGATATTACCGCCTTTGTCAAATAAGACACCATCTTTTTGTCTATATATTCTTTCTTGCTCAATAAGTATGTTTGTTGCTGCGTAAATATCTTTCTCACTACAATCCAATTTTAGAGCTACTTCTTTATGAGTTCCAGGTTTCCAAGGTTGTTTTGGAAACAACATCTCAACTTGATTAATAAATTCTTCTGTTAATTCAGTCTTAGGTCTATAGTTTCTCCTTCTATTGGTTTTGTGTGGTACTGGATTTGTAAATGTTTTTGAAATACGTTCAATACCAGAAATATTATATTTATTGCTAAAAGTTTTACAAAGAGATATAAATACGCCTTTTTTTATTTTTGACCGAGTAAATTGAACAGGCATTTCTAATATTAAAAGTGTCCAAGACTTCTCAAACTCATCTAATGTAAGCTTGTTCAAATCTAATCGGACTAAGTCATTTACATTAAAGTTAAAGTCCCCAATTAAACTACTCACAACCAAAAAACTTAGAAGATGTCTCCTGTTTTTCAAAAAATGTTCACTTGAACTATTCGAATTTGGCCGTTTCGTTTCAATGAATTTATCTGTTTGTTTAAGAATTGTTGCAATTCTATGCCAAACTTGCAAATCAGTTTTATTGGAAAAAACCTTATTATATGATTCTTCATTTCTCATAAATCTTGCTCTCAGATTTGTTGCTTGTTCCGGGGATTTGAGAATTAAATTAACAAAACCAGAAGCAAGGTAAAGCGGTGTTAGAATTTTATCAGGCGTAATACCTTGATTTTTGTAAAAATTTGTTCTTCTTTCATAATAAAAATCATTTAGTTTAAGAGCATCTTCAATATCCCGTTGAATCTTATCAGTCGCATGTAGGGCAGCAAGCTCAACAGTTGTTTGATTATTTGTTGCTCTAATTATTTCATCACGATTCTCTGTATTTTTTGAAACAATTACTTTTACTAAAACTGAACGATTATTTTTATCAAGTCCACCTTCGCTGAAATATCTATGCAATGATTCAGAAGTTTGAAGTCCATTTACAATTTGGATATCTTCAATTTGAATCGATTTTCCTATAATTACAGCATTTGTAGCTAATATTGTAATCCCATTATTTAGCCACCAAAAATCAGGTGAGTTCTCATTATGGAGTGTGTTTCTGATATCTTCATTAACCCTATTTAATCCCATAAAATCACGAACGTTCGAATCAAATAGATAACGTCTAAGTTTATTTTGGTCAGTAATAAATTGATAATAGTCCTTTAGTTTGGCGAGCAGAATATATGTTTCTCCACTGGATAAATAGTCAGAGAAAGGAAGTTCAAGTGTGAAGTTTGGTTTTTTCCTAAATAGTTCTATCAACTCAGTTGAACCATAAAAATAAAAACTAGACAAACAGTTACCAAAACAATCCGTTGATACTTGTTCTAATTGCTTTGCCCTCGATATAATTGATTCACCAATTTCTTCTGTATTTCCTCTTGATGCATAATAAAAACTTAATTTAAAGCTAGTTAATTTGGAAGATGTTTTTCTGTACGCTATTTTGAAGTTATCCCTTTGAAGTAACAATTCTTCAGAATAATCTCCTTTCAAATTTTCGTTTTCAACAGATAAATCAAAGAGTTCTGAAAGACTTGCCACTAAATTATCGAGTGGAGCTTGTTTAAATGTATCATGATGTTTACATGTTATAATCCATATTTCAAGGATGGAACCTGATTTAGGCCAAATAAATTTGTCTGTGTCCGTTAATGCGTGGCCATTAATGAAAATATAGAAACCATCTATTCCTCCATCATTTCTTCCATCGACAATTCCAAAATTGATTTCATCTTTTGATAAATCATAGTCTTTTAGTAATTGTTCAAAGACAAAAAACTCAAATACTTCGTCTCTTTTGTCGGATGGAATTTTAAGCTCTAATCTATCATCTATTATTCCATCTATTAATATTTTATCATTTTTTGCCATATTATGAATTTCAATTATTTAGTGGATGTTACTAACATTACAGCTAACTTATTTATGTATTCATAAAACCTGTCATATATTTCCAATCAAGAGATGTATTGTACAGGTTTATGGTCTTCTATTATTTTAAGAGATAATAAAGCCTACCAAATTTATGAAAATTAGAAAGCAAACAATAAATCAGGCTAAAGTAAAACATTAGCCATACATAAAATAGAATAGGTCTATATAATTATGAATAGTCCTTTAGGAAGATATAACCATCCATCTAGTTTGTGCGTACGCACTTTGCCATCCTGCGATAAGCTTAGTTCCCATAAAAAAAGCTGTGGCACTCCTACCACAGCTTAGTTCTGCTCATTTTATCAGAATAAACCACCACTCTGAATAAAACAAACAGATTTTTCTTAAAATTTATTCCACTGGCAAAGGAATTTCTAAAGGAATAGCCTCCATTTTTAAATTCAGTCTTCTTTTCTCCGAAGCATATCGCCTAATTGGGACATAAAGGGTTTTATAGTTGATGTTCTCAATTATGAGTCGTTGCTCGCCCGCAGGGAAAGTTTTAAATCTAAAGGTCCCTTTACTGGTAATCTCAGTCTCCATATCAAGTCCTTCAACCTTTACAGAACCTAATGAAACAGGTTGATTTGTTGCCTGATCGGTTAAATAGCCAATCAGATCGTAAGAATAATGAACACCTTTGGCTTTTTGTCGTGTCGCAAAATAATGATTGACAAATTCAGGCTCGGTCGCGCGTAAGTTTTCAATACTGCGATCGAGCTCTTTATTCAATAGGCTATTGGTTTCTTTCATAAGCTCGGTAAAACTCTCTTGCGCTTCTTTCATATCTTTCTTCATCAGAATCTGATCCGAACGGCTTTGTGTATAAGCATTAAAAACGGACTCCAGGTCTGCAAGGCTGCTTTCGGTAATTGAAAAGGCAGCCAGTTCAGTCAGGTTTGCCTTAGCTAGTTCAATACACTGATTGGTAAATGCAATAAAATCAACTTCTTTTTCACGTTGCAATTTCGATTTTGATGTATTCACCAAAACCAACATTTTTACATCCAGTTTGCTATTGGCAAAGCAAACCAGCGCATTTGAAAAAGGATAAAGCTTATTAATTAATATCTTTTTTAAACCCGCCTTTACCTCAGTTAACCAAACTGTGGGTTGGTCAATTTTTTCCCTCAGGCTCAAAAGCCTGCTTAACGAAATTCCGAACCTATCAGCTTGCGCTTTAGTCGTCACATTGGTTTCGTACCGAAACTGATTCTCAGTCAACGTCTTATTCGTTTCCGCATAAGAATCCAGCTTTAAATTGTTATACGTATTCATCACTAAGTTTTTTAGCGCAGTAAAATTCTATAGAATAAACACCTCTTGGGGGGATTGAATCTCACTGCTGATTCATAATAGAAAAAATTAATTTGTATTGATTGTTCATGTATGTAAATTGTGTTCTAATTTTCCACAAAAGTCTTTTATTCAGAAGATTCTGTACATTTAACCGTTTATAAGTATCCGCTATTTTTCAAAAGATTTAGCATTTATTGAGAACCATTTAGTTCTCATTGAATTCTATTCTGCATGCTTCGAAAGTCATTTTGATGTTAATGAATCTGATTTTCTTCTTTTCGAAAGGCATTTCGTTGCTTTCGAATTGAATTTTCATCTTATTGAAAAGCATTTAGCTGCTTTCGAATTGCTTTTTATGCCTTTCGAATTTGATTTTGCTTTCTTCGAATAGCATTTAGCAACTCTCGAATTCAATTTCGTTCTCATTGCAAAGCTTAAAGTTCTTTCTGAATTGCATTTTGTTTTTTCTGAAAAGCATCAAGCAGATAAAGTCAGCTTAACAGCATCCATTTCGATAAAATAAGACTTAGGAATATTGCTGACAACGAACATTGTCGAGGGGAGTGACTCAGCAAATAGGAAATACTTTGAATAACGTTTCTAAAGTATTTAGAGAGCAACTTACAGAGCAAAACTTCATCTTATAATCTGTAAGCAAGTCCACCGTGGTGGTTGAATTGTAGACCTAAGTTAAAGAATAATTTCTTTAAACTCCAAATAAAAATGACTCTTAACATCAAAAATATGCCATTCATCACACAAAAACACCTATTCAAATCAAAATAAAAAGACTGATTTTACACAGTATTTCTAAACAAATTGGATGTATCATTTTTTTCACCCAATACATAATTTTAAACGATACAAACCTAAAAATAAAGATAAGAACCATTATTAAAGACTGAATTGAAGCTCATCAAAAAATCAAAATTCAATTAATATGGAAGAATCATTCTACTCCTCTCTATAAAGACAAAACGATTAGGCTCAAAAAATACTCGCTATGTAAACCAAACTAATTTTTGCTCCAACTCGCTGTTTTTCGTAAATTTATATAAGTAAGCTTAATTCTTACAACAAGATTATCAATCATTTAAAAACAAATCTTATGAATGCTCTGTTACTTTTCAGCCTTGGTTTTATTGTTTTTTTATTGAGTGGTATCCGAATCATCTTCGAATACAAAAGGGCCTTAAAATTTCGATTTGGGAAATACATCAAGCTACTACAACCAGGTTTTAGGTGGATTATCCCTTTGGTAGAAACGATTCAGATTGTTGATATTCGAGTCATTACCATCAATATCGACTCACAGGAAGTGATGACTGAGGACAATGTCCCTTGTCGGATTGATGGGGTTGTCTTTTTTAAAATCGATGATCCCGAAAAAGCTATATTGGAAGTTGAAGAATACAAATTTGCCATTATGCAACTGGCTCAGGCCGCACTAAGGGATGTCTGTGGTAAAGTTGAGCTGGACACCATCCTGTCGAAACGCGAGGAGATGGGAAAAAACATCAAACACATTGTTGAACAGGAAACCGAAGCATGGGGTATTGTCATTATCGATGTGAAGATTAAAGATATTCAGTTACCTGAAAACATGAAACGAATGATGGCCAATCAGGCAGAAGCTGAGCGTTCACGCCGGGCTCGAATCATTCTTGCTCTGGCTGAGGAACAGGCTGCTGAAAATTTATTGGCCGCTGGTAAACTTATCGACAAATCGCCTTCTGCCATTAAGCTAAGACTTTATCAAACCCTGGCCAATATTGCCTCAGAAAAGAACTCAACCATCCTTTTCCCATTCCCGGAGGAGGTTTTGCCAAGGAATACGAAAACGGATGAGTAATGGGAATTGCTTTGGGCTTGCAACAAAAAAGTGGGCAATAAGTTAAGTCATACCGTAACATTTTCAGCTTCCTTATAGTCAGAACATGACGATAAATAAGTTAAACCTAATTAAAAAATAAAAAGCGAAACCTCAAAGGTCTCGCTTTTCTTATGCATTAATCAATAGGACGCAAAAACACTATATATTAATGAATCCCCATATTAAAAGTCGCTTTATAAGTCCTGAAATCTCTAATCATTCAATATTAATATCAAAGTCATCCTCCCCACTATACTATTCTTTTTTAGTGAATTAAGCCATCAGCAGGCTTTTAGTATTGGTAAAGATAGATTATAAAAAGAGGATGTCCCAAAAGTAGAATCTTAAACTGATTAACGACTGTTACTCTTAAATTCCCAAAAGGGAAGTCGCCGAAATTCAGAACCCTTTTGGAGCAAGGGTAAAACCGAATTTCATTTTTAGGGTGGAATAATTACTTTTTGGACACCCTCCTGGCTAATTCCGCCCCAATTAAAACAAATAATCATTCATCTTATAAAGAGATATACTCCTGTAAAGGTGAACCGGTAGAATAAGTTTTGAGCAAAAAAAGTTGTAAATTACAGAATAATCAATTTCTGATATCGATGTTCGCATGTATGAATCTTTTATAAATAAGGTCGAAGAAATTATTCTTAAGAATCTGAATGACGAACACTTTGGAGTAAGCCAACTCGCTTCTGAAATAGGGCTCAGCAGATCTCAATTACTCAGGAAAATTAAATCGACTACAGGAAAATCGACCAATCAACTTTTAAGAGAAATTCGTTTAAAAGAAGCTGCTAAGCTAATTCAAGAAGGGCATTATACAGCATCTGAAATATCCTTTCAGGTTGGATTCAACAGCCCATCGTATTTTAACAAATGTTTCCATCAATTTTACAAACTTACCCCGGGTGAATTCAAAGATAAACAAGTTGAAATACCTAAAGAGATATTTAGGCTTAATCATCACAAAAGTAACTTCCCTATTTACTCATTAAAACTCACTGTTACGATTGTTTCATTAGTCGCCATCATTCTGATTATTATTGTTTACGGTAATGACATCATCCCTGGCGCTCAGTCTAATAATCAATCCCCCTCAATTGCTGTACTCCCTTTTCTGAATCTATCCGAAAATAAAACCCGGGATTATTTAGCCGATGGCATAACCGAAGCAATCACACTGGAGTTATCAAGAAGGAAAGCATTAAGAGTTATTTCAAGAACCTCAGCAATGCGATATAAAGGTGAAAAAGAACTCAGTTCGAATATTGCAAAGCAGCTTGGTGTGAATCTACTGCTAGAGGGCTCGCTAATTTACAGCAAAGATAGCCTAAGAGTGGTTGTTCAACTCATAGCGCCTTCACCCACCGAGCAACATATCTGGTCAAGTAGTTACGATCGGAAGTTTGATGATATTCTTCAATTGGTTACCCAAATATCAAATGAAATGGCACATGAAATTAATCTGGCCATTTTCCCTGACAAGTCTTCTGATCAGCATAAAAAAATAAAGCCACATGCCTATGATCTCTATTTAAGGGGACGGTATTTATTGCAGCAGAATAACACAGGTTCAGTATTACGCTCGATTCAATATCTTGAAGAATCAATAAAATTAGATTCAAGCTTTGCTCCGGCATACGCAAGCCTTGCTGAAGCCTATATCGCACATAACAAATTAATACGCGATAAAAAAGAGAAGATTACACATCGGGAAAAATGCCGAATTGCCATAAATAAAGCTTTGGAACTGGATCAGTCTTCAGCACTTAATTTTATTACAAAAGGGAACATCGCCAGAAAATTAGATTGGGATTGGGAAAACATGAAAAAGATGGCCGAAAGGGGCTTAAAACTAAATCCCAATAATTCTCGTGGTCACCTCCTCCTTTCAGACTATTTCCTAATCAACGGGGAATTAAAAAAGGCATTGAAGGAAGCCCTACTGGCACAACAACTCGATCCCTTGAATCCGAGAACCGGATGTCTGCTTGCTGAACGCTATTGTATATCCGGTAGATATGAAAAATCAATTGCAGAATACAAAAAAGTCATAGAGCTTTTTCCAAACGATGGATTTGCCTGGGATGGATTGGGCTACGTTCAATTTATTTCCGGACAAAAAGAAAAGGCCATGAAATCGTGGCTGAAATTACAATTCATTATGGGCAATGATTCTATTGCCCAACAATTCAACACATTAAGCTGTGAACAGTCCTTACGTTACTGGCTGAAAAAAGCAACAAGCCAATCGCCACAGTATTGCTCTAACCCAACTGTAATTGCACAAGTACACATGTTCCTTAACGAAGATTCGGAAGCAATGGACTATCTTGAAATGGCTTACAAAAATAAAAATGAAGATTTACCTCTTGTGCTACTTAAACCTCATTTCAAGCCCTTATATAAGCAAGCAAGGTTTATGGCTTTAGCCCATAAACTGGGTGTGCATATTCCATCCTAAAGCTTTAGCATTTACTTCAAAAAAGAACAAGGTTTTTTTAACAAACCAAAAGTAAAATGCACGATCCTAACAAATTTGCTTGATAATTACCATTAATGCTTAAAAAGTTGAATGACTTACACCAACGTTGATATGCCTTCAATAGCTTAATTTCCGAAATTGACAGAACAAAATTTAAACACTATGACTATGAAAAATCTATTTTTATTTGCAGGCATTTTGTGTTTGCTTGCGTCAGGTTTTACCTCATGCAATAAGGAGGTATCAGATGAATCTTTACCGTTGAAATCGGATAAGGAAGCTATAGACAACAGTCTAAAAAGTGCCTCGAACAAAGGTTTCGACAGCTATGGTTACAACTGGAGCGCACACACTTTTAGGGGATACCTTCTAAATGCCATAGTGGGTGATAATATTGACCCTTTGGCAGAATATTATCATTGGGATCCCTACATGGGTGATCCCGATTTATATTTGGAGCAATATCCTGATATAGCCAACTATTTTTTCTGGTATTTTAGAGAAATGACCGTGGTGATGCATTGGAATGAGGCTTTGATCTCAAGCGAAGGCGTTTACCCCGAAACCTGGTTAGATACGGATGCTTGGATTACCTTTAACTACAGAATGGGAGAAGGGGAGTCAAGATGGTCGCAATATCAAAAGATGGTTGCAGTAAATTCCTCTGATCATTTGGAGAATATTATCACAAATCCCGATGGTAGTATTGGCTATG
This sequence comes from Ancylomarina salipaludis, assembly GCF_004122035.1. Taxonomy (GTDB): domain Bacteria; phylum Bacteroidota; class Bacteroidia; order Bacteroidales; family Marinifilaceae; genus Ancylomarina; species Ancylomarina salipaludis. Next base: position 135,299 of record NZ_SAXA01000010.1, on the reverse strand, counting down.
GCGAATGGTATTCAGAAGGTGATCCGGGCGAATTTATTGGTTATTATTATATGTGGCCAAATTTAGCCTTAATTCAGGTTGTTAACACAGGTGCTACTCCACCCGATATGTGGCCTTCGTTTAATAGCCCTATGGGACCTGGTTTGGGAAAATACAAATTGAGAGATTAGTTGATACACAGACATAAATTCTCTGTAAAAAGAAAAGCGAAACCTCTATGGTCTCGCTTTTCTTATGCTCTTATAAATCTATACTGCTTACGAATTTCCTTTTAAACCAAAATATATTTTTCAACCACTTCGGCAACGCCATGATCATTATTGGAAGCCACAATAACATCAGCGCGATCGCGAAGCTCTGGCGTCACATTATCGACCCAAACGCCCAAGCCCGCATATTCCACCATGCTTAAGTCGTTGCCTGCATTGCCTACTGCAATAATCTCCTCACGACTAATGCCTAATTTTTCAGCTAAACGCGCAATACTTGCTGCCTTGTCGATTCCCTGTGGCATCACCTCAAGGAAAAAAGGTTTCGAAAGAGCGACACTCTCATTGGGTTTCTCTTTCTTCAATTTGGCTTCAACAGTTTTCAGATATTCAGGTTCCTGCAACAACAGACATTTAATTGCCGATCCGGTCACAGCGGTCTTAAAGCAATCTACTTTATTGAATTTCATCTGTGTTAGTTCAATCTCAACATCAATGTATTTCGAAATTGATTCACTGATGATACTATCCGAAGTATAGGTGATGATATCCACATTATTCGCCATACTAAAATCGTGCAAACTGTGTATCTGCTCTTGAGAAAGGCTCTGCTCAAAAATATTTGTCTGCTGAGTTAAATCGGTAATCACCGCTCCATTGTAAGAAATGATATAGGAACCGTATTTTTTTAAATCAAGCTCTTCGGCATACTGAAGCATAGCAGGCGTTGGACGACCTGAAGCCAAAACGACATAAACACCTTGCTCCTGTGCTTTCATCAGCATTTCTTTGTTTCTATCTGATATGCTGTGATCATCACACAAAAGCGTGTCGTCAAGATCAAGCACCAACATTTTATATCTCATCTGTTTATAATTTTCTGTTTTTGCCATATGAAACTTAGCATGAGCCCATCATCATCCCCCTGTGTATCACTGTTGCCTGTTAGGAATCTTTCATCTGTCCGGAGGACATTCTTAATAACCACAGGCAATCCCGATCTATGCATATAGATCGTCGTGATTCTGTTTGATAAAATTTCGGGAATAACTACTTTTTATCTCTCCATTCTTCCCCTCTCTCCTACACAAATCGATTATTATCTTATATGGAAAAACTGATTTTAGAAATCGCAAGCAATTTCCTTAAGGGATAGCGCCATATGGCTTTCAATTTTCAGCCTGCGAAAGTATAAACAATTATCGATTTAACAGCAAAAACACCTGTGCCTTTTGAAAAACACATAAAAGGATACAACAAAAAAAGGTGCAGCCTTTCAACCACACCCGACCTATTTTAACCCCATTAAAACAGATACAAAAAAATCCTTCTCAGGCTTCATAATACATCATATTAGATGCATCAACACGAAAAGTTTTTTTTAACTAAGCCTTGTCGTTTTGGACAAAAACAAATACAAGTATTTTTAACTTTAAGTTAGATGACAGGATTGCAAAAAGGTTGCGTTAGGATCTAAAATATTTATTTTTTTGTGCTCTGAATCATGATCAACTATACGCCGGAAAACTAAGTTCTACTTTGCAGCCCTCACCATAAACAGACTCCAGTGAAATTTTAGCCTGATGCAAACGCATAATTTGTCGAGTAATACTCAAACCAATACCTGAACCATTCTCCCGGGTTGTGAAAAAAGGCACAAAAATATTCTTGATATCTTCAGCTTTGATTCCCATACCATTATCAATTATTTTTATCAAAGTGTTTCCCTCGTTGCCTCTGCAGGCAAGTACCTGTATTATCCCCCTATCGGTAATGGCATGTTGCGCATTCTGAATCAAATTAACCAAAACCTGTACCATGAGTTTTTCATCAGCTTCTATTGACAGATTATCTTCTTTAATGGAAAAGTGGTAATCAATTCTTATATCATCATCCAAAGCAAGCAAAGCTTTAACATGCTCAAACAGATGCTTTAGACTCACCTTTTTTAATTGAGGTTTGGGTATTCGGGTCAATTGACGGTAGTTATCTACAAAGTGCATCAAACCTTCACCTTGTTCCTGAATCACTTGCAGACCAAGCCGGGTTTTAGATAAGTTTTTCTCTCCAATAACAGTTTCAGCATCAATCTGTGAATAGGTTTGAACAAGCGTTTCTGAAAGCGAGGTCAAAGGCGCAATGGAATTCATAATCTCATGCGTTAAAACAGATATTAAACGCTGCCAGGACTCCAGCTCTGTGGCATCCATCTCACTTTTAATATCGGTAAAAGAGAGTAGTTTCCAGTTTTCATTATCAAGCTTGATACAAGTGCAGGAAACGAGTAAGTGTAAAGTTTTCTGTTTGACTTGCGTTTTTAAGACCCGACTTTCTCCCGCTTTTATCCCCTGAAAAAGTGCGACTAAATTCGGATCTGTTTTCATCAGCGCTTTTATACTCACCAAATGATGCACCCCTAAAAGCTCTCGTCCCTTTCGGTTGATCCCCTCAACCATGCCCTGAGAATTAAAGGTTAGGATACCCACAGCTGCATTCTCTATAATGGCATCACTTACAATCTCCTTCTGTTGGTATTTCATGCGCAGATCTTTAATAATCTGATTCACACCTTGCATGCTGTCTCGCAAAGCATCGAAAGATTTTCCTTCACCATTATGCTGTAGATTGAGTGCCGTTTCGTCATTTTTTACCGCCAGAAAAAATTGACTCAGTAATCTATTGGTTGAATTCAAGTCGTGAATCAAACGGTAAAGCAAATAAAGAATCAGAACCAATGGGACAAAAGCCAAAATTGGATAAGCACTCATCCATAGGAACCAGCCCATAGAAACAGAAAGAAGCACAATAAGACTGAGTCTCAAGACTATTCGCACAAAAAGTTTCTTATAGATCATACTTCTTTAGTTTATTGTAGAGTGTGGGACGGGTCACCCCCAATTCATTGGCAATACGACTCAAATTCCCCTCGTGATGCTCAAGGGCCAAAGCAATCATTTCCTTTTCCATATCGGCCAGACTGCTTGCTTTATATTTCCCACTCCCTTTAGGGGCTTGATAAAAAAGAAACTCATCAGCCATCAGTTTGTTATTATCAGTCAGAATCACCGCCTTTTCTATGGTATGCTGCAATTCTCTCACATTACCCGGCCAATCATATTGCATTAGCTTATCTAAAGTCTTAGACGAAAAACTCAACTTGGGTTTACCGTACTTTTGAGCGTATTTACGCAAATAAAACTCAGCCAAAACGGCAATATCTTCTCCCCGTTTACGCAAAGGCGGCACATCGATATGTATGGTGTTGATTCGATAAAGTAAATCCTCCCGAAATTCACCCTCAGCAACCATTTGTATCAAATCTTTATTCGTAGCACAAACCAAACGAATATCAATCTCTCTGATTTGATTATCTCCTAAACGTATCAGTTGACGGGTTTGTAAAACGGACAGGAGTTTAGCTTGCATAGGCAAAGACAAGTTACCAATCTCATCGAGAAACAGAGTTCCTCCTGAAGCCAATTCGAATCGGCCTGGCTTATCCGATTTAGCATCGGTAAAAGCCCCTTTGACATGCCCAAACAGCTCACTTTCGAATAAAGATTCGGATACGGCACCCATATCAACTGTAATAAGAGCGGCATCCCGCCTTGCTGACTGAGCATGAATTTCACGAGCAATCAACTCTTTTCCTGTTCCATTTTCACCCAATATGAGAACATTCACATTAGTAGTTGCTACTTTTTGAATAATCCTGTTCAAATGAAGCATCGCTTTTGAACGTCCGATCATTTGTGTTTTGCTCTGATTCAAAACCTGGGTCAGACTTTGTTTCTCACCTTCCAAACGATCGATCTTCTGTTTTGATTGCCGCAACTGAATAGCTGTTTGAATGGTCGTCATCAACTTTCTGTTATCCCAGGGTTTCAAAACAAAATCTACCGCGCCCATTTTAATGGCTTTAACAGCCAGTTCCACATCACCATAAGCCGTCAGCAAAATAACACTTAGCCTGGGATCGTACTCCATTATTTTTTTCAACCAATAAAGGCCTTCGTTACCTGTATTTACACCTGCCGAAAAATTCATATCCAACACCACGATATCAATCGCCTTATTTTCCAGTGTACTTAACAGACAATTGGGATTAGATAAGGTGATCACCTCATCAAACTCGTCCTGAAGCAAGAGTTGCAAGGCTACTAAAACAGATTTTTGATCGTCAACAACTAAGATTTTCACGGTAGACATAATTTTATAACTTTAGCTCATCAAATGTAAAAATAAGAAGCAAACCAGTCAACATAGTGTAAAATATTCTTACAGTCATTTTCATTTTTTTTACAATCGAAAAGCACTGTTCCAGACTTTTATAACAACAAACACCTGATTATCTACACATAGACTCTTGTGGCATACCGATTGATTATTGATTTAGAACATAACGATAAGATCGTAAACTAGATCTGTATAAAACAATCGTATCACAAAAATTATTGACATGATAAAAATTGAAAACCTAAGCAAAAGATTCCGAACCGAAGATGTTGAGACCACCGCACTCAATGAAATTAATCTCGAAATAAAAGAAGGTGAATTTGTAGCCATCATGGGACCTTCGGGTTGTGGCAAATCAACCCTACTCAATATATTAGGCATGCTTGATAGTCCAAGTTCAGGAAACTATTATTTTAACAAGCAGGAAGTTGGCAATCAAAAGGAAAGTCAGCGCAATGCCATACGTAAGGGCAATATCAATTTTGTATTCCAGAGCTTCAACCTGATTGATGAGCTTAACGTTTTCCGCAACGTGGAATTGCCTCTCAACTACCTTAATGTCAGCAAGGCTGATAAAAAGGCCAGAGTCTTAGAAGTTCTCGACCGCATGAAGATCGGACATCGCAAGAACCATTACCCTCAACAATTATCAGGAGGACAGCAACAACGTGTAGCCATTGCCCGTGCCGTATCAGCCAACCCAAAACTTCTGCTTGCCGATGAGCCAACAGGGAACCTTGATTCTAAAACCGGACTGGAAGTGATGAACCTGCTCACCGAACTCAATAGCGAAGGTACAACCATTGTGATGGTAACCCACTCTGAGCGCGATGCCGAGTTTGCACATCGCGTTATTCGCCTGTTTGATGGTGAAGTGATGACAGAGAAGACTGCCAAAGAATTCGCTACGATTAATTACTAAGCTAACACCACAAACCCATGATATTGAATCAAATCCTAAAGAACAAAAAATGGTATAGCATCAACACCCTAGGTATAGGGCTTGCTTTTGCTGTTGCCCTTATCATATTCACCCACGTAAAAAAAGAACTCTCCTACGACAACTTTCACTCAAAGGCTGATGATATTTATCGTATAACAACCGAAGATCAACAATTAGAAGGACAACCACCAACATCGGGTATAGATGGGAGATTAATCCTTCCTCTTTATACAAATTTCCCGGACATTAAAGAAGTGGTTCGTCTTATTCACCCGGACAATACAATTATAACTGCGGACAAGAATAATTTTTCAAGCAAGCAGCTTTTTTTCACCAATAGTCAATTCTTCAAAATTTTCGATTATAAATTATTACGAGGAAACAGAGCAAATTTATTTAATCAACCCAATCAGGTGGTTATTAGTAAAAAGACAGCACTGGCTTACTTTGGTACAGAAGAAGCTATTGGTAAAGAAATTAATATTCAAGTCCAATACTTGTATTCAAAATCGGGCAACTATACCGTTGCTGGTGTTATGGATGACTTTCCAGACAACTCACATTTTAAAGCAGATCTGTTATTTTCTATAAATAATAATGAGGATATCAACCAATTTCATACCTACACATACCTATTATTACAAAAAGAACGAAACTTAAGCTCTCTTAAGAATTTGATAAATGCATACTGGAAGAAGAATACCAAAGACGGTGAACCTAACCCAATTTCTCAATTAATGCCCTTAAGAGATATTCACCTATACAGTCACAATGCAGATGAAATGAGTACAAATGGTAGTATGACCTCTCTAATCATTTTGATTGCAGGTGCTCTGATTGTTTTTCTGATTGCCTTTATCAACTACACCAATTTAAATTACGTGCAGTTTATTACAGATCTCAAAGATTTTAAAATCCGGATGATCAATGGCGCTTCCTTAGTCGATTTGGGTCAGATCATTTTTATTCGCTCACTGCTTCCCATCAGTTTTGCCATTCTTTTGGGTGGGCTATTGGCTTATAATTTCGATACCATAAGTGCGTCATCCTTTAATATGAACATCTCAGCTTTCGATTTATTATGGATAAGCCTCATCTTTTATCTGATCTTTGCCTTGGCTTCACTATTGCCATTGGCTACAACAAAAGTATCCAAAGACTTGGCTCATTCACCTTATCAGGGATCAAAGAAGTTTGTAGCTTCACTCCTTTTCCAGTTTATGCTATCCATTGCTGCCATTATCACAACTATTGTCCTGCATAAACAAATCAACTTGGTGAATAACCTGCATCCCGGAGATGAGAAATCTGCCATTGTTATTATGCCGGATGTTCCCTATCATATGATTGCCAAATTCGAAGTTTTAAAAGAATCCTTTTTAGAACATTCTGAAATCCGAAATGTAAGTGCCGCCTTCTACAAACCCGGGCTTAACATACCCTTTTCTTATCCCTTTGAGATGGAAGGAATTGATAAAACTGTCGAAAAGAAACTCAATATGTTTTCCATTGAAGAAGATTTTTTCAAGCTGTTTAATATCAAACCACTAGCAGGCTCATTAGATATGGGTATTACGTCATCAATACCATGGGAAAATATTGCCCTTAGAATTCACGATCAAAATCCAAACAAAGATGAATTTATAAAGAATCTTAATGCTTATACTAAAGAGCATGGGGGCTTTCAGGAAAAATACATTTTAAATCAGTCAGCATTAAAAGTACTGGGCATTCAGAACCCTGAAGATGCCATCGGAAAATCTTTTCAATTCAATTTTATGGCTCCGGAACTGTTTCAAAAAGGTAAGGTGATTGCTGTGATTGGGGATTTGCACTATGGTGATATGTTTTCCAAGGAAGAGCCTATGGTTTTAGCTTCAAAAAATCTATTCAACAGTACCTTTATTGCTAAGATTGATCCCCGAAGAAAAGCTGAAGCACTTCAATCATTAAAAACAGAATGGGAAACTCTGTCACCTGATCATCCTTTCAGATATGAGTTTGTTGATGATTTGTATGAGCAAATCTATTTTAACCAATACAAAGAGATGAAAGCTTTAACCCTATTCTCAATTCTATCGATTATTCTATCTGTATTGGGGATGTTTGCTTTATCTTCATTTAGCATTCAGCACAAAACCAAAGAAATTGGTATTCGTAAAGCTAATGGTTCGACTTCACTTGAAATACTGATGCTATTAATAAAAGAATACACGCAGTGGGTGATTGTAGCCTTTCTGATTGCTTGCCCCATTGCCTATTATATCGCAAGAGATTGGCTCAGCAACTTTGCTTACAGAATTGAACTTAGCTGGTGGATATTTATAGTATCCGGTGTCATGGCACTAATCATTGCCATACTAACAGTCAGCTGGCAAACCTGGAAAGCTGCCACACAAAACCCTGTGGAAGCTTTAAAATACGAGTAAATTTTAAAAACCGTTTCACATTTTATTACAGAGAGGACTTTCCTAAATACTGGAGAGTCCTCTTATCAATTTAGTCTTTGAACAATTTAAAAACAAAACGTTTACCTGCAATACATCTTTTAAATTGCTATCAATATATTAAAAATTGTTCTACCTATTTGTATTAAAAGTTGCAGCGTAGCGATAAGATAAAATTCCTTCCGGGAGCTGAAATACCCGAGCTGTATGGACGATAACGCTGATCAGTCAGATTTTCAATTCCTGCACACAGCTCAAACTTATCTGTCAAATCACAGATTGCCTTAAAATTTAAAGTGTACCACGAAGGAGAATAATTATTTCCATTAGCATCTTTGGCATAAATTTCATCTTTAGCTTGTTCTTCCAATGCCAGATCTTCAAATTTACGTTCGCCCTGATAAGCCGCATAAAATTGTAAGTTCAAGTTATTAGCCTTGAAATTTAGTCTTGACATACCAAAAAGTGGAGCTGCATGACGCGAAGCACTGGTAGAACCATCTTCCACTTCTTCTTCCCCTTTCTGATAGTTAAGATCTGACGAAAAACTAAATCCAGCAGGGAGCTTTACCTCTAAACCCGCCTGCAGACCGTATACATGCGCAACTGATGCATTTTGTAAAGCTTGTACCCGGCTCATTTGTCCATCATACATGATACTATCTTGTCCATTGAGTTGGAAATTTCTGCGTACTAAAGCATTTTGCAGAAAAGTATAATAGCCGGTAAGATCGATTTTTACAATACCCCCTATAACTTTGGCAATCCCCAAATCAACATTATAGGCATATTCTGCTTTCAAGTCAGGATTAGGAACGGTAACAGCCCCCGGTTCAGAATCAAACATCTTTCCAATATCATCAACATTGGGAGATCGAAAACCGGTTCCAAAATTAGCACTCAACACCCAGGTCTCAGACGGACGATAAACCCCACCCAAACTTCCGGTTAAAGCATCGCTATTTATTTTAGTCTTTGTGAAAGGGAATGGATAAAAATCTAAATTATTACTAAAGTCAGCATCCAAAATATACCGATTGTAACGCAAACCAGCTTGAATAGAGAATTTATCAGAAAGCTTTAATTCATCGTTAATGTAGGCCGCAACAGAACTCCAGTTCGAATTGGGATAACGCGCAGGCCCGACGGTATTTTCGCCTGTTGAGATATCAGCCAAAACACCACTGGATTTTACATCATCTCTAACATACTCTAAGCCATAAAACAAGGTGTTTTTTTCGCTTAAGGATTTTGTGAAATCAAGATTAACTGAATACGCTTCAACTTTTTCGGTATTGGTCGTTCGTTCAGCTTTATTCAAGGATCTGTCAATCCTGCTTTCTTCAAAAGATTGCTGTGCCAAACGCAAGCTCATTTGGTCATAAAAAGCATTCTTCCCGTTATGAGTTATATTCAGATTATTCATCATCCATTTTTGCGGACCATAATTCCATTCAGCATAACGAGGCAAACCCTTCTTTATCCTATTATGCCTGTCGTAACGACCATATGGTGAAGTTTCAGAATAATGAAAACCATATTGAAAATCCCAATTCTCATTCGGTTTAAAACGAATCTTCTGCATCATATTAATCTGTGAGTAGGCCGTAGGTATTTGTAATAATGGATCATCTTGGGTAATCACCTTGTCGACTCCATCCTGGCGTTGCACATTATAGGGTTTTAAGTAATCATCCGGGCCATTACTCCCCTGGCGTAAATCATCATAATCCCAGGAACTGATACTGCTTACAAATGCCCATTTTTTCCATCCGACATTAACATCAAAGTGTCCTGTTTTTTCTTTGTTTGCAGACGAATAGCGAGTAACTCCTTTCCCTGTAATTAGGGGTTTATCGGTGAGAGACAGTTGAGGTGTAAGAGTTTGAAAGCTCATCACCCCCCCAATGGCGTCACTACCATAAATCACCGACCCAGGTCCGAAAAGAACCTCTGTCTTTTCAGTGGCAAATGGATCAATATTAATCACATTTTGAATGTTCCCCCCCCTAAAAATAGCGGTATTCATCCTCACTCCATCAACCGTATATAAAAGCCTGTTTGTAGCAAAACCCCTAATCATAGGACTTCCACCACCTTGCTGACTTTTTTGAATATAAACTTTCCCGGATGTACTTAGAAGATCTGCTGCAGTTTGCGAATTTTGTAATGCATTATCTTTAGATGAAATAGAAATTATTTTTGATGGGACATTATCCGAAGACTGTCGCCATCGTGTGCCGGAAATCACAACTTCATCTAAATTTAGATTAGACGCTTCCAGAAGAACTTCAAAACCATTCGATTTAAGTTCATCATAAGACGTAACGACCGTCTTATAGCACAATGTCTGAATCTCTATTTTTTCTGATCCCTTAAAAGTCGATATATCGGCTTGCCCATTTGCATTTGTTAGTGCATATGTTTTAGGGCTATTACTTATCAAGGTCACCAATTCCAAAGCCTTATTGGTCTCCTGATCTTTAATATTTATTGTTTGAGAGTAGGCAGTACAAGTCACTCCCAACAACAAACACAAAATGAATATTTTTTTCATTCAGCTTATTTTTGGATATAAAACAAATAGATTTAGTCCATCAACTTTGAAGAAAACAGACTAAAAAAGATAATTTGTTTAGCATATTTCGGGAGGTGATACTAATGGGGGAAAAGAAACAGATGAATAATTTAAAATATAGGGCGTTCTTTTTTGTTCAAATTGATAAACAATAGACTCCCATACTGACGTTTCAGGATGAAAAAGAGATTTTAAAAAGTTCACCAGTCGTTTCTGAGCATCTTTACTTTCAGTATTATTACCTAAAGCAAAAGCTACGAGTTCGTTTAGTTTTTTATTTAATCTGGTTTCCTCATGATCCCACCAGCACCAATAATAGATTGTATCCCCTTTAACAGCCCTCTCTACAATATCATACATCTGATTATTGTACTCAAACTCATTTGAATGCTCCCACCGCAACTGTGACAAAGACTCTGCTTTGCTAAATTTCAGTAATACGAATTCTTCTTTGTCCAAACCAGCAATCATTTTCCACTTCACTTCTTTTCGGACCTGTTTTTTTTGAAAATGAAGCCAAGTAAAAGTTACTGCAATTGGTGCAAGCATACAGAAAAAAAGAAATAGACTTATAATCTTACTTTTCACTAATTCTAATTTGTATTTAGTCGTAAGGCTTTGCAAATGTTTACGATATTTGGATGCATATTTTTTAAGGCAAAGTCGTTTATTTTAGCTATTCTTACTTTACCGTGCCTTCAATCTAAACCCGCATGTTCTGGCAATCAAAACGAGTACTGGCAATCTATAAGATACAGCTATTTGTTTTAGTACATTCTCCAATTGATGGTCTAATGTAATATGACATTTCATTTGAGTTATGTTTATTTTTTTAAGAAAACGCAATCTAACAATTTTAATAATACTATTAATAGTAGTCATTCTAAAAAAATACAATCATCAGCATTTTTTAGATGTAAACCCAAAACCTATTCGTTTTTCCCTTTTCTATCTCCTTCTTGAGATTCTGAATACACAACACCTGCCAATATTTCCTTAATAAGAAAATTAAATATTCAACTGTGAAATAATCGAATTCCTCACTATTCATTTCAACTCTATTCATCGTCATGAATCCGCAAGTAAATTAAGAGCATAAATTTGAATTTCCCTTAACTTAATTATCTTTAAAGCTCATCTCAATATTTAATGCTCATGAGGGGATTATGCCTTATTTTCTTTTTGCTTTTTCTAATATGCACGGCATGTCAGAAAAAGGATAATAATTGGTTTACCATAGAAAAATTAGATCATAAAACCTATCGCATTCGGGAGAAGCAAAGTAGTCAGAACAACAGCTCTTATCTGATTGTTGGCGATAAAGAAGCCCTGCTCTTCGATTCAGGATCGGGGGAAAATAAAACGGGTGATATAAAAGCTCTGGTCGATTCATTAGTTGGAGTTCCGGTGACCTTATTACATTCCCACTTTCATTTCGACCACATAGGTAACAGCAATGCATTTCCTGAAATTGCCCTACCCGATCTGCCAGCACTTCAAACACGATTAGATCAGGATTCTTGCATTCATCTCAGTGAAAAAGAAAGTTTAAGCCCTGAAACATACATCTTAAAAATAAAAAAGAGATGCCCTTTAAACACAGAATTTGATCTGGGTAACAGAAAAATTAGTATTTATCATACACCCGGTCATTCTCCCTGGTCGTTTACAATTGTTGATAAAAGAGGCAGCTATCTCTTTGTAGGCGATTTAGCTTACAAAGGTCTTTTATTGGTTAATAATCTCGAAGAATATCAAAATAGTCTCAATCAACTGATTCATCTTTGTGATTCATCCTATCAAATTTATGCAGCACATGGGAATGAAGATCTTCTCTATTCCGATTTGGATAAAATCAGACTTGCACTTAAAGCTTTTCAAAACACGAAACCAAGCCCTCGAAAAGAGATCGAACTGTTTGGAAACAGAAAGGAGATGTATGTGATTGATGGGATTCCATTTATATATGATGTAACGGGGAATTATTTAAAATAATAAGCAGCAACAGAATGTATTTTTCACAATAAAACCCCTATTCTATCCTGTTTAGACCTTGATTAGTTCCTCAACTAACTTAATGGAATCTGAAATACACTTAGAACACACATTTTTCTTCAAATCCATATTCTTAAATCGATTTTCACCCTCTTCAGTCTTAAAATCACAATCTAAAAGCGCTTTACAATCTAATGAGCCGTGAAGTGCTTTGAAATCAACCGTAAATTTTTGAATCATCTCATTGGTTGCATTACGAGCTTCAATATTTTCAAAATGCTTCTGGCTATTATAAATACCCAAAGCCATAAAAGATCCGGTAACCGCGCCACAAGTTTTCTGAAGTTTACCCATACCACCGCCAAAACCACTTGCGATAGATAATGCAAAACCGGGGTCAAAGTTTAAATGATCAGCATAAGCTGTCAATACAGATTGTGCACAGTTCATCCCATTATAAAAGGAGTGTATGGCTTTTTCTTCAATTTCTTTCATCTGTTGATCTTTTTACTTACGAATGATTTGATTCTACCTCATATAATCGTGGAGGATGAAGACAAATATAACACTATTACGTTTTTAAAAGCAAAAAGGAGGCAAACAACAAGCTCCTTCCCCATTAATTTATTTTTTAATCAATGATTCATCTGATACCCCCATATTTAATCCCGGTCAACTCTGCCATCTCTTTTTTCCATGTGGTAATATCATTCTTATTAAACTGATTCAGGTGATGGTGACCACAAGCCCTTGCCATAACCTTCATCAATTGAGTTGAAGCAGTGAAAAAATTAAAAAGTTGTTTGGCAGATTTATCCACATTTATCAATTTCCGTAATTCCGGATTTTGAGTTGCAACGCCCGCGGGACAGTTATTGGTATGACACATTCGCGCGGCCACACAACCAATTGATTGTATGGCAGAGTTGGCCAAAGCCACCCCATCGGCTCCCAAAGCCATGGCCTTGATGAAATCATCAGGAACCCGAAGGCCTCCCGTTACAATCAGAGTCACATCCTTTCTATTTCGCTGATTCAAATATTTTCGGGCTCGAGCCAAAGCAGGAATAGTTGGTACCGAAATATTATTGCGAAAAATTAAAGGCGCTGCTCCTGTTCCTCCACCTCTTCCATCAAGAATAATATAATCAGCCGAAGCATCTAGTGCGAATTGGATATCCGCTTCGATGTGATTGGCAGATAGTTTAAACCCAATAGGAATTCCTCCCGTTATCTCTCGAACCTTATCAGCAAAATTCTTAAAATCTTCGACCGTATGCAGGTCCTCAAATGTTGGAGGGGAAACAGCAGGTGTCCCTTCTTTCAACTTTCGAACTTCAGCAATTTTCCCCACAACTTTATTTCCGGGCAAATGTCCCCCGCTTCCAGTCTTTGCTCCTTGACCTCCCTTAAAATGAAATGCTTGTACCCGCTTTAATTTATCCCATTCGAAACCAAACTTAGCCGAAGCATATTCATAAAAATAATGGCTGTTTGCTTGCTGCTCTTCATCCAGCATCCCGCCTTCTCCGGAACAAATTCCAGTACCTGCTAATTCGGCTCCTTTTGATAATGCGATTTTAGCCTCTTCGGACAAAGCGCCAAAACTCATATCGGAAACAAAAAGAGGTATGGCTAAACGCAATGGTTTTTTCGCATTGGGCCCAATAACGAGTTCAGTTCCAACAGGAATATTCTCCATCAATGGTTTAGTAGCCATTTGAGCCACCAAGATCTGAATATCCTTCCATTGTGGCAATTCCGGACCAGGAACACCCATTGCATCAATCTCGCCATGAGATCCCAGTTTCGACAAACCATCTCTGGCTAAAGCTTTAATATAAGCCAAATTTGGTTCCTCTTCGGTAGGTTCAGTAAATCGAATTTCTGGTATTTTAGATTTTGCTTCCGCATCTTTTAAGCTCTTATGAGTACCATCGCAGTAGGGCAAATTCTTACTTTGTTTACACATACACAAATAAGCTTCACCTGATTCTTTAGCTGTAAATGCTATGGGATTAAAATCGGTAGTTCGATGAGAACCATCACAAAAGGGTTGTCCCTTTGATTCTCCACACGCACAAAAATAATACTCTTCACCTTTATGTAATTCTACAACAATAGGTTTCTTGCCTGCTTTTTTAGGTATGCTCATCTGATTCGTTTTTAAATTAGGATTACCCTTCAATTTAAAAACTTATAATAAGTATTCATAATAAACAAAACGCATTTTGAGCAATAGTTTATAAAAAAAGCTGCAGCTCAAGGGCTACAGCTAAAATTAAATTCAAATTATTTAACATGAGCTCTTATCTACTCATTTAGATTTTAAATCCAAGCCTTGCAAAATAATATCCCCCATTTGATCCAAACTGACTGACAATACGCGAATACTTAAAACGACCTTCGCTTTGGTACTCTTTTCTATTTTCATCCGGATAAACATTAAAAATATTGTTGGCTCCAATAGTCAGACTCAAATAATCCGTTATATGATATCCCAAGCTCAAATCAGTTACAATTTTTGCAGAGAACGTCTGATCAACAGGTGATTTCTCAGTTCCTTGTCTATCTGTTACCGATCCGAAACGTACATTATTCAACTGGGTAAAGAACCGTTTGTAGGAATAGTTAATTCCAAGATTAATCTTACTCTTAGGAGTCGCTGTCTCCAAACGTGCCGTTTCTTCCCGACTAAAAAATTCCTCTTTGCTGGCTTTTAAACTGTTTGGAATGTGTACATCAGTCACACGGGTTTCATTAAAATTGGCCGCTAAAGTAAGAGCTAGTCGATTCTCACCAAAACTTTTACGATAAGACAAAATCAGATCTAAACCTTTGGTTCGGGTATCAACGGTATTGGCAAACAACTGAGCTTCACCCGCATTGACCGAACTCAGAATCTGATACAATTCGGGTTCCTTCGCCTCGTCTGCACTCACATTACCCGAAAGTAAAATTCGATCATTCACATCTATCCAATAACCATCCAAAGTCAGGTCGAGGCCCCTGGCAAGTTTCCATATTAAACCCGCGCTGTAATTAACCGAACTCTCATTTTTCAAGGCAGGAACACCAATCAACTTAGCCACCCGACTATCATTTCTAAAGGTCCCAACCTCTGAACTCACAACCTCACCATTTCTTTGAGTAAATAGTGTTGCTGTATTATTAAAGAACCTCTGTTGAAGCGAAGGAGCCCTGAATCCTGTACTAAATGCTCCACGCACAGCAAAATTAGGAGCAAGCTGATAACGAGAAGCAATTTTCCCATTAAAAGTCTGTCCAAAATCCGTATAATCCTCAAATCTTCCTGCAAGAGAAATGAAGAAACTTTTCGTGAAGTTCAGTTCCAAATCTGCGTAAAGAGCAATACTTGAACGAGACTCATCCACCTCATTCTTGGGTTGAAACCCTGGGAAGACCTGAGATCCTCCCGGTCGTCCGTAGAAGATATTCATTGTCTTGTTCTCATTCAAATAGTTTACACCATTGGATTCTTCAATCACCTGCACATTACCATAATTACGATACGAAGCTTCTTCCCCAGCACTCACCCTATATATTTCATTTCGATATTCGGCTCCCAATGCCAGATTCAGCCCTTGCAAAATAGTATCAAAATAGTGATCGAAATCCAGATTGGTTGTATTCTGAGTCAACTGAAATCGCCCCGCATCAAAGCTCGTAGGCGATGCTGTTCCCATTGATGCATTCAAGGTGTTTCCAATAATAAATCGGAAAGAATTGGTTCCATAAGTGTTTGATAAATCCACATGCCAATTTCCGACTTCTCCTCGAATACCTGCAGATAAGGAAGCATCAATAATTTTGGTATTAATTTCGGGTAGAAAACCCTGCGGGTAAATTGTACTCACATTTCTCGATTGATTGGGCAAACGATAATAGCCTGTTGAGTTTCCCCGACGGGAATTAATTCCACCAAAGACATATAACTCTTGCTTATCATTCAAAGGAATCCCGGAGTTAAGAAACAAAGCTGCATTCACGGCTTCTGAATCACCTGCTTTAAGACTGAAACGTCTGCGTCCACCATTACTAGCAATCAAAGCTTCCTCTTCCTCAGCTGATAAATTATTGGTAATGACATTTTGTGTATTGATACTGGCTGCCTCCTCAGCAGATAAAGTCGTGCCAGACTGGAATGGGCTCAAATCACCTTCCTGAAAATCTTCACTGAATATTCCTTTCCCATCAGTTTTGTAAACCGAACCGGTATACAAAGCCGCTCTATCAGTATGCCCTCTTTTCTGATACTGCCCGGTAAGATTAACGAAACCCGATTCTCCTACTTTAATACCATAATTGGTATTAATTTGGACCTGCTCGCCATCGCCTTCATAGGTCTGACCCGTATTGATAGAAGCATTCACCATGTCAGTAGTTTTTTTAAGAACAATATTGATGACACCTGCAATGGCATCAGACCCATATTGAGCAGCGGCACCATCTCTTAACACTTCGATACGCTCAATAGCAGCAGTTGGAATCGTGTTTAAGTCAATCCCCGAAGAACCTCGCCCCACAGTAAGTGTATTGTTTACAAGCGAAGACGAATGTCGACGTTTCCCATTAATCAGAACCAAAACGTGATCTACCCCCAATCCTCTTAATGAAGCAGGATCAACATGATCGGTTCCATCCTGAACCGTATATCTATTCGAAGAAAAGGAAGGTGCAACATAATTCAAAATCTGACTCAATTCCAATTGGGCAGACTGTTGAACCACAGCTTCAAGTGGAATAATATCGACCGGTGTGGGCGTTTCGATTACTGATCGGTTTGGATTACGACTCCCCACAATTGTGACCTCGTTTAAACCAAGCTGTTCCTGACTCAGACTTACCTTAAGAAAAGTCTGATTTCCGAGTTCAATCTGTTTTGTCTGATAGCCCACAAACCTCAATTCGACTAGGGAGTATTTCTGATCGATTCCCAACTGAAAGTTTCCCT
Source organism: Ancylomarina salipaludis (assembly GCF_004122035.1). Taxonomy (GTDB): domain Bacteria; phylum Bacteroidota; class Bacteroidia; order Bacteroidales; family Marinifilaceae; genus Ancylomarina; species Ancylomarina salipaludis. The sequence continues at coordinate 117,916 of NZ_SAXA01000010.1, read as the reverse complement.
CTTGGTTCGTAATGGTTCCAAGTGTTGTCCCCGGAATCACAACACTTACTCCAGGTAAAGCTTCTCCGGTTTGAGCATCAGTAACTGTTCCTGAAATGGCTTTTTTTTGTGCTAACACAGATCCTGACAGGATCAATATATATAGTAATGATAATATTAACTTTTTCATTTTTTACTTTTTTATATTTTCAGTCAATAGGTCTCCAAATCTTTTTGAATAATATGACTTGTTTTACAACATTTCTTTTTGATAGTCTTTAAAAAGACCAAGATCTTATTTCACAAATAATGGATAAATGTCTCACATCCAAACCAAACACATCATATCCTTACATGCTACAAATACCCAACTAATACCATAAGCGACTCGTCTTTTCCACTGATGCCTGTTTCCATCCCAGAAATCTAAAACACCCTCTGCTTCTTTTCTTACTTTAAACATGATTTTGATTTATGATGCACTTTATTTAATTCACAATAAATGTGATTTATCTATTTCTGAACGATTGATAAAAACGATCAATTACCTAGCCTTTATTCATTTAAAACAAAGCATAGCAATCCCATTATCTGTTCGTTCACACAACAAACAGACTGAAATTCAAGCCTCGCTAAATTTTAATGAAAAACCTACATTCGCTTTTTAATAATGCGATCCCAAAAAGGAGAATAAATAGCCAATAAACTAAAGCCTAGCAACACTAAAAGGTAATGCACATTGGGTAGCAATTCCCAATAAGTCAATCTACCGGATGTAAATCCCAAAAGAATCAGAACCTGTGCGCCATAAGGCAAAATTCCTTGTGAAATACAGGAAAAAATGTCAATAAGTGCTGCTGTTTTTCGCTTGTCAATACAATACGTTTCACTTATTTGTTTAGCTATGGGACCCGTTATAATGATGGAAACCGTATTGTTAGCTATAGAAAAATCCGTAAGAGAAACTAAGGCGCCAATACCCAATTGAGCTGACTTACGTCCTCGAACACAGGCTTCAACCCTTTTTAATAGGTAGTTAATACCGCCAGCTTCCCTGACAAGTTCAGCCAAACCTCCTGTTAGCATCGAGAGTAAAAAAATCTCTGACATATTATTAAATCCCTCGTATACACGCTTGCCAAGTTCCAACACACCAAAATGACCTGTGGCCATACCAATAATCCCGGCAGAAATACATCCTAAAGTTAAAACGGTAAAAACATTAACACCTGTTATTGCAAGAAGTAGAACCAAAATATATGGTAAGATTGACAACAGAGAATAATCTGCAGGTATTAACGGTATTGAATGCCTTACAGGTGCAATATTACCTACATAAAAGAGTATTATTAAGCATATCAGAGCCGCCGGTACAGCAATATAAAGATTAACTCTAAATTTGTCTTTCATTTTACACCCTTGTGTTTGTGTGGCCGCTATGGTCGTATCAGAAATCACTGACAGGTTATCGCCAAACATGGCGCCTCCCAAAAGACTACCCATTAAAAGTGAAAGCGACACCCCACTACTCTCGGCTAAACCAACAGCAATTGGTCCTAAAGCGACAATTGCCCCCACAGAAGTTCCCGTCGAAATTGAAAGAAATGAAGCTAGCAGAAAGACTCCTGCTGCCAAATACTGAGAAGGGATAAAACTCAAACCCAGATTCACTGTAGATTCAACCCCGCCCATAGCACCAGTTACAGAGGCAAATGCTCCAGCTAAAAGGTAAATAAGACACATGGTCAAAATCTTCTGTTCACCACAGCCTTTGAGCAGCGTATTGAATTTTTTATCACTTGTGCCTTTCAAAAATATAAAAGCAGTTATAATGCCTAAAAATACAGATATGGGGGAAGGAATCGCATAAAAATCTTCCAAAAGAATTCCTGCTCCCAAAAAGGTAAATATAAATACAATAAAAGGCAGCAAGGCTATCCCATTACTTGGTTTAATGCTCTGGTTCGTAATCATGGTACTGAAATAAAGTATATGGTATGACTAATTGTTAATGATAAGCTGAAAAGGGGATTCCTAATTTCCGGAAGTCTTATAATGTTTGATTTTCTATCCTGCTTTGACGAGCCCGTTACTATAAGAAATACAGTAACAAGGCCTTATATCAGAGAAAAAAATCAAAAAAATAATGAAGGTCAGAATATAAAATGTCTGACAATATGATTCCGGTAAGAAAACGGGATTAACACATACACATTCGCATACAAAGCATGAAAATGGCTTTGTTAGGAATTGTCTTCCCCAATAAGGGAATTAAGAATGGGTGTTCGAAATTGCAGAAAGTATTGTTCATTTCTAATTTAATTTATATTCTCCATAACTGTTGGATCAGGACTTAGCACCTTAACTGGTGTCAGGTTGCTAGAGTTTCATCGAGCCTGTCTCTCCACTCTTCTGTATAAATCAACTATTTCTAATTGAAATTGACGCTGCAAACATAGAGAGCTTTTTTTATCTTTCCAAGCCTTCTTTGAATACAAAATCAAAAACACATCTCTTATGTTTAAATTAAATTTCGAGTTTATGTTTTTTTAACCGAACAAACAACTCCTCATATTGAACTGATATTAAGTAACTAACAGAACATGACTAATATAACACAAATAAACACCTAAAAGTCTTTATTTTTTTTTGAAAGTTTTTTGAAACAAAATTCAGAACACCAATTTCATGTTTAAAACACAACAACTTTCCCAACATAGAGATGAAAAAAAGGTGCAGCCCTATGACTGCACCTAATTCTAAACTATTAAACTTACTAAACCATATTTTATGACTTGTTTTTAAAAACCAGCTTATCACCCTCCAATTCAATTGAGATGGTGTTCTCTGAAATCAGCCTTCCCGATAAAATCTCTTTGGATAGCGGATTGAGAATCATTCGCTGAATAACCCGTTTGATGGGTCTCGCTCCAAACTGAGGCTCAAAACCAACATCGGCCAAATGAGAAATAACATCAGATGACACTTCCAGTTGAATATCTTTTTTAGCCAGCATACTTTTTAAAAGACCAATCTGAAGTTCGACAATCTGCTTCACTTCTTCGATATTCAACGGTGTAAACATCACGGTTTCGTCAATACGATTCAAAAATTCCGGACGAACCGTTTGTTTTAATAGTTTAAGTACCTCAAGCTTTGTTTCATCCAACACAACCATTCGCTTACTCATATCGATATTCTCCAATTTATCCTGAATGATATGAGCACCCATATTCGATGTCATAATAATGATGGTGTTTCTAAAATCAGCCACCCGGCCCTTATTATCTGTTAACCGACCTTCGTCTAAAACTTGCAAAAGGATATTAAAGGTATCCGGATGCGCTTTCTCTATTTCATCTAAAAGCACAACCGAATAGGGTTTACGTCTAACTGCCTCGGTTAATTGTCCCCCTTCATCATAACCCACGTATCCCGGAGGTGCCCCAACCAAACGACTCACCGCATGACGCTCCTGATATTCACTCATATCAATACGAGTTAAGGCATTCGCATCGTTGAAAAGGTACTCGGCCAAAGTTTTAGCCAGCTCCGTTTTTCCAACCCCCGTTGTTCCCAAAAATAAGAAACTTCCAATGGGGCGACGACTGTCCTGCAAGTCGGCACGCGAACGTCTGACCGCATCTGCAACAAGTTCAATTGCCTCATCTTGTCCAACCACACTCTTGTGCAGCTCATCTTCCAAATACAAGAGCTTCTCTCTATCGCTGCGCAACATTTTTGAAACGGGTATCCCGGTCCATTTTGCCACGACCTCAGCAATATCTTCACTGGTCACTTCCTCTTTGATTAAAGCCGTTTCCTGATTGGCAACCAATTCATTTTGAAGCTGATTCAACAATTCCTCATCCTCTTTTATTTTCCCATAGCGGAGTTCAGCAACCAGACCAAAATCGCCATCACGTTCGGCTCTGTCCGCCTTCTGTTTGTGATCTTCGATCTGTGCCTTTACCGATTGCACCTTTTCCACCAAATCTTTTTCCAAACGCCACTTGGCATAAATGCCTTCACGGCTTTCTTTAACATCTGCCAGTTCCTTTTTTATTTGCGAAATTTTAGCCTTATCCTTATCGCGTTTGATGGCTTCCAATTCAATCTCATATTGCATAATCTTGCGATCGAGCACATCCAACTCCTCCGGTTTTGAGTCTATTTCCATACGCAATTTTGCTGCCGATTCATCCATCAAATCAATAGCCTTATCGGGTAGAAAACGATCGGTAATATAACGTTGCGAAAGTTCGACAGCAGCAATCACAGCACTATCCTGTATCCTCACTTTATGATGGCTCTCATACTTATCCTTAATACCCCGAAGTATCGAAATGGCACTTTCTCGATTCGGTTCACTAATCATCACCTTCTGGAAACGACGTTCAAGCGCCTTATCTTTTTCAAAGTATTTCTGATACTCATCCAATGTGGTTGCCCCAATCGCACGAAGTTCGCCACGAGCCAAAGCGGGTTTTAAAATATTTGCCGCATCCATAGCGCCCTGACCACCACCCGCGCCAACAAGGGTGTGAATTTCATCGATGAACAAAACGATTTTCCCATCCTCAGAAACCACCTCTTTCACAACAGCCTTGAGCCTTTCTTCGAATTCTCCTTTGTATTTGGCTCCGGCAATTAAGGCTCCCATATCCAAAGAGTAAATAATCTTATCCTTCAGATTATCCGGGATATCCCCCTTAACCAAACGATGGGCCAAACCTTCAGCTATGGCGGTTTTACCCGTGCCAGGTTCCCCTATAAGCATGGGGTTATTTTTGGTTCGACGCGAAAGAATTTGCAAGATTCGTCTTATCTCTTCGTCTCTGCCAATTACAGGATCCAGCTTACCATCATTGGCCAGTTTATTCAGATTACGTGCATATTTGTCCAGAGAATTATAACTATCCTCCTGCGATTGCGAGGTCACATTTTTCCCTTTGCGCAGTTCATTAATTGCTGCTGAGAGGTTGCTTTCATTAATCCCATTATCTTTCATCAAACGAGACACCGGATCCTTAGCTTTTAACATGGCCAAAAGAAGATGCTCTATTGAAATATACTCATCTTTCATTTTCTTCGCAATATTGGCCGCATCATTCAAGCTATTAACTGAATCGCGTGACAACATGATATCGCCTCCCTGAACTTTAGGAAAACTTTGAATGATATGATCGATTGTTTTTTGAAAAATCTCCGTATTTATACCAATCTTTTTAAAAATAAAAGGCAAAACATTTTCATCAAGTTCAAAAATGGCTTTTAGGATATGCGCATTCTCGATTTGCTGATTTTCAAAGCCCTGAGCAATTTGCTGAGCATATTGTATCGCTTCTTGCGATTTTATGGTGTAGTTATTAAAATTCATAGTTACTTATTTTAATTATTTATAAGTCGACAGTTACTATTCAAAACGCATACCCTTTTATTCCTCAAGTCAAATTGACAGCACCAAAGGTTGAAAATGTGACATAATAACATTTAAACTAATTCAATTCTGCTTTTTAGGCAAAAAAAAGTGCAGCCGAAGGACTACACTCAAATTATCAATTCATTTTATCAAGATAAAAGATTTAGTGTGCTTCATCAAAACTCACCATCCACTGAATGCCAAACTGATCGGTAAACATTCCAAAATAAGATCCCCAAAACGTTTTATCCATGGGCATAATCACCTTTCCATCTTTAGACAGCTTATTAAAAAAATCATCTGCAGCAACCTGACTATCAGCAGCAATCGATATAGAAAAATTATTTCCCGCTTTAAACTGACTTGCCCACTCTCCACCTGTATCACTTCCCATCAAAACAGTTTCTTTACTAATCGGCAATGAAACATGCATTATCTTTTCTTTATCCTCTTCAGAAATTTGACATTTTGGATCATCAGGCATATCTGCAAATTTTGCCACATGAGAAAAATCACCACCGAAAACTGATTTATAAAAATTGAAGGCTTCTTCACAGTTTCCATTAAAAGTCAAATAGGTGTTAATTGTTGTCATATTAAAATAATTTTAAAAACTGAATTTATATGAAATAGTTGTTTATAATTCTGATAAATACCATCTATCAGAAATTTATGAGACTGAATACCAATTTATAAAAATTTAAGACAGAAAGCAATATTATTAAAGACTCAGACATCTTTTTATATCGACTAATTAAAAAATCAAAAAAAAGGCCAAAGTTTCTCAACTTCAGCCCCGGAATTCTATATATAATAATATAAAAGGACTTATTCAGTACGTACCTCATATTGATTAAAGCATTTATATATCAGATTCAACAACTCATCTTTTAATATGGGCTTAGCGATATAATCGGTACATCCTGCCTCTATAGACTTTTCTCTATCACCAGAAAGCCCCAAAGCTGTTTGAGCTATAATTATAACATTTTTGTTCATCTTTCTAATCTCACGAGTGGCATCGTAACCATCCAACATAGGCATTTTTATATCCATTAAGATCAAATCAAAATCCGGATTTTCTTTAAAGAAAATTAAAGCCTCCACGCCATTCTTCGCAAAAGTCAAATCCTTACAAATGGGCTTAATCTGTTTAGCGATTAAATTTCGTGAGACCATATCATCATCAACAATCAAAACTTTTAATTTTTCTCTTTCAAAGACTGAATAATCTGAAGGCCTAACAAATTTAAACGTATCGACATCATCGACTAATTTTGCATCACATGGCAAATTAAAATAAAATGCAGAACCCTTCCTTAATTCACTCACCAACCAGATTTTTCCACCAAGCATCTCTACATATGCCTTGGAAATAGCTAAACCTAAACCTGCACCTTCAAAGGCTCTTTGATCACCTATATCTGCCTGAATAAACCGATCAAAGATCACTTCCTGTCTTTCCGGATCTATCCCAATTCCCGTATCCTTGACACAAAATTCATAATAGTCTTTTTTCTTCTCAACATGAATTTCAATGCTTCCCTCATCCGTATATTTGATTGCATTTGTAACCAGATTCAATAAAATGGCATACAGTTTCTCCTTATCGGTATTAAATTTACACAAATCATTAGGCAATAAATCACCTAAACTGAATTTCAAATGTTTCTCATTGGCCTCAGGTAAAAAATGAGCATAGATATCGTTAAGTTGTTCGTTGATATTCGTTGGTCTAATTGAGATTTCCATTTGCCCGGATTCAATTTTAGAGATATTAATTAAATCATTAATTACAGTAAGCATGCGTGCACCACTTTTTTCGATCAACTCAATATACTCCAATTGCTCATCTGTTTTCAGCAATGGTCGTTTCAAAAGGCTGGTAAAGCCTAAAATACCATTCATGGGCGTGCGAATTTCATGGCTCATATTGGCCAAAAAAGCAGACTTTAACCGATCACTTTCTTCAGCTTTTTCTTTTGCAATCAGTAACGCTTTTTCTGCCTCTTTTCTCTCAGTAACGTCTTCATGTGTCACAACGATATACTCAACATCTCCATTTTTATTATGAAGAGGATAAATACTTGTCGATAACCACATATCCTGCTTCTCGTCCTTACCATTAAACTGGCTTTTGAATCTAAACTGATACTCGGGAACCATAATCGTTTCACCCCTGTAAGCTCTAAGAATGTATTCTTTCATTCCCATTTCCCGCACATCTTCACTTTCCAAAACATTAAACTGATTAAGCGTTTCAGCAGACTTGACACCCCAAAATCTTTCATAAGCCTTATTCACAACTACCTGATAACCATTCGCATCATAAATCTCCATAATTCTGGGGGATTCTTGCATCAAAAGGGAAAGTCTGAACTCACTCTCTCTTAACTTTTCTTCAGCCAACTCACGTCTTTTTATTTCGTTAGCTTGAATCAACATCCTACCCAGGTAATTGACCGTATTTTGCAATTCTTTTACAAAGAAATGATCAAAAGCCTTATTTCGTCCTAAAATCAACATACCATAACCATGCAGACAAAAGCTATAATAATAATGATCGTTTAAAACATATTTTGGACACTCATGTGCCACTTCAAAATCTAAAGAGGAAAAATAGGCCTTTACATCTGCCCACTCAGATGATTGACTGGCAACAATAGGAATAGTCATCAACTCATCCAGACGTTCATTTTCTTTTTTAAGTATACCCGCAAGAAAACAATTAAGTTTACGCAAATACAACGGCATCGTCTTTTTAAGAATCAGTTCTTCGTCTTTCTCGAAGCTAACGCTAAAAACCAATTCCAATAATATCTCGGCTTGTAAACATTTCTCTACCATATCCCAATTGCTATAGTCTTATTATAAATTTCCAGGAAAGAATCCCCTTCATTTGCAATTTCCCCCAAGCTTAAAATACCTGAAACATTTTTATTCTCAGATAAAATAGCCAATTCCTTTTCATAGGTTTCATTCATAAACAAAACGCGCGAAATACAACCAATACAAAAGAGTGCATCGTGATCCATCTCTTCTTTAAGTTTAGATAGAACCAATTTCTTTGCATGTGATGCCCCTTCAAGAAGCGAACCCAGATCACCATTTAAAATTTTAATATATTCCCCTTCGCGTATCTTATCAATTAACTGAAGTCCTTCATTAGTAAGCCAAACAGGATCTCTGACTATCATTTCAGAATCAAGCTTTTCAATACCCAAAGGGTAGGATTTTGCAATCTCGTAGAAATTCTCGGCTGTTATTATTTTCCCCGAATGTTCTTCAACAAAGGCTTTATAAACCTCAGCAGCTGGTTCCCAATTGATTGTTTTAATTAAATTCTGATCCGTTTGAGTAATCTTTAAAATACCTGATAGCGCCTTCCAACCATGTGCCACACCCAAACTCATCTTTCTATCTGCCCATCCGATTACCGCTGCATTTGCCGACAGACCTTTATTAGAGATTATACAAGGGAAAGGTTCAAAGCTCAAAGAACCAGCCCCACCACCAACATAACTGGTATTCATCCCAAAAAAATCGAACAAGGATTCTATAAAACTGGCCTTATGCGCACTTAAAGCATCTGCAAAAACAAACAAGGAACTTTGACTCGATAATGAATCAACTTGCACATTCTTTAATTGTTTCAAAAAATCCTCTGAGTTTTCGTTTAAATCAAAAAGCTGAGTTTTCAAATCAAAGGACAAGGGAAGTAATAGAACGCCTTTCTTTTTTCGTTTCCCTTCAAAAATTAATTCTGGAAAAATACCTCCAATAAGAGGCTTTTTAATTTCATGGAGTATAGGGCCAAGAAGATCTTCAGTGTAATGCTCCTCATCTGCCATTAAGAACAGAATCGCTTTGGTACGATTTTCCTGTTCCAATTCCCGAATAGTGTGCTCAAGACTTATTAAATCATGAGCATTGATATAAATAGATCTCATAATTAATATGATCAGTTAATTCCTTAGGCTTAAAAGATGACTCCCCTTTAAAATTAACAATAAATATTTAATATCAAAATTTTAATTCACCTATCACGCACTATTTTAAAAGATTAGCAACTCATTTATTAGGATAACGCGATTCAAAATGACATTTTTTCGAGATGAAATCTTTGTCAGCTTACAAAGTCAGTTTTTTAATCAGACTAGCAAACAACTCAACAGTTGGGCACAAAACCCGCTCATCGATATCAAAATCTGGGGTATGATGCTGCAGGCACTTATTATTTAAGGACGCGCCAATGCCAATAAAACAAGCCTGACCTCCCCTGATCTGAACCTCATGCATCAGTGAGGTAAAATCTTCACTGCCACGATTGACCTCATCCGACAAAATAATATCTGAAAAGAAAGGTTTTATTTCAGCCTCCTTTTTAATGCATTTAGCAAGTCTCAGATCTCCCACAGCACCTGAAGCCTGTCCTTGCTTAAGAATCTCGAAACTGCAATTCTGTTGGCCTGAAGCTGAAGCTATGATTTTTTCAGCTTCTTGAAGCAACTGATATTCGCTTTCCCGATTACTGGCTCTCAATTCGATCTCCAACTTCGCTTTGTCCGCTATAATATTCCGGGCAGTTCCACCCTCAATTCGCCCTACATTTACTCTAAAAAACCCTTCATCATCAAGCTTTATAGCATGCAAATCAACAATACAATTGGCCGCAGCCAAGATCGCATTATTCCCCTTTTCGGGACAAATACCTGCGTGAGCTGCTCGTCCGTAAAAAATAACATCCAGCTTATCTGTCGCTGCTGTTCCATTCTGAGAACAAACCAACTGCCCCATAGGCATATTGCTCCACAGATGAGCAGCCAGTAGATAATCGACATCTTTTAGAAAACCTGATTTGACAATGGCAGCAGCCCCCCGGACCCCCTCTTCGGCCGGTTGAAACAACAAGATGATTTTTCCCTTAATCTGATTGGTATGGTTAATCAGACAATGGGCAAGTCCCAAACCAATAGCCATATGGGCATCGTGGCCGCAGGCATGCATCACCGCCGTATTTTCTGAGACAAATCCTTTTTCGAAGGGTTCATGGCCTTTATCCATAGCCTCTTTTATGGGCAAGGCATCCATGTCGAAACGAAGAGCAACAGTTGGCCCCTCTCCACAGTCGAGTATCCCGGCAACGGCTGTACAATGATTGGCAAAGGGTTTCAGTTTATCAGCTCCATAAATCCCCTCGGCTCTTTCAAAGGCTATTCTGTTTTCTTGCTCCGAAGGTAAGCCCATCAGACCGGAAGCCTGCATCAGTTCACTTCCCTTTTTTACTTCAAAACCTAAGGTTTCCAACTCATCTGCAATAAAGGCAGCAGTGGCATATTCCAGCCAACCCAATTCGGGCAACGCATGGAAATGTCTGCGATAAGCAATGATTTTTTCTTCGATTGATTTGTTCATTATCCCCAATTATTCTTTACCGTACAAAGGAAAGCAATAATTCATTAAGCAGCTATCAACATTCGCATACCAGTAAGTATTTATGTCAAAATGTTCTCCTAAAAAAACACAACTTAATTTATCAATTGGTAAACATCTCATTTTGGGAAATTGCACATTCATCCACTTTCAGAGGATAAGAAGTCGACGTATTATCCAATCGTCTTTCAATCTGCCATATTTCATTAAAAACCGATTGGTAATAAATTTCGATTTTAATATCGGCCCCATTTTTCTTCATCCAGTCTATAAATTCAAATCGATCGCTAAAATCAACCACCAAACTGGTCTCGTTGGCAGAAAGCACCCCTTTAGAAATCTGACCAAATGTTCGGCTCCGAACAATAGACTCCGGAGTCTGCATAATTTCAAATAAATGGTCCCAACTCCTTGCAACCTGCCCTTTATAGGTGAGTCTCACACCCACAATAATGGCTGGCCCCGTTCCTTTATTAACCAAATTAAAATGATACTCTTCAATTCGACCTGATATTTCACTTCCCAATTCAGTTTTCTCAACCATCAAACAGGGCCAGGCATTGGCTTTTGTTTGTGTCAATAAAATTTCGGTTTGTTTGTTCATAATAGAGGCCTGATACATAGTCACAAACAAAGTCGAAAAACTCACAATCATCACTCCAAAGGCAATCATCAATTGAGCCCCAATCTTCTTTTTAAATTTCATTTACTTATCATTTTTATTTTTGATTCAAATAGAATACCCATGATAAACATCTTCTTATCTCAGAAGTTCTTTATCACAGGTATTTCATTTAAACTTTACTTATAATTACATCAATCTCTTATCAATATTAAACAAGGAGTACTAATGCCCTCAAAACCAATTTCTCTTTCTTAATAAAATTTCTTTTCATTTAAATAGAAATTTCATCTCTACCATATCCAACCACCCCGCCAAGCAAAGCTTGGCACCCCTCCTCTCCGAGAGGGGAATTTTCTGAACATTAATTCAAACTCGAAATATAATTAACTACAACTTTACTCTGCTTATTTCGCCTCCTTTTCAAGAAAAGACCTAATCCCGATTATTTCCATATCAAATCATCACGCCAAGCGCTCCGAATTATTGGGATAATCCCCTTCCTTTTGAAAGAAGAATTCTCTTAATTTTAACTCAAGCCCGGAATATAAATAACAACAAGTCTGCACTAATTCTTTCTCCTCCTTTTTAAGGAGGAGTGCCTTCTCCCGTTTATTTGGGAGAAGGCGAGGTGGTTCTGTTAATCCAATATTTGCATTAGTTTACTAAGCCTCCTTCACCTTTATGATCTCTCCTATTATTTCTTCCGGAAACTCAAAAACACATCTGTTTTCAAACCTCAAAATACGATACCCCTCGTTCATTAAATAAGCATCACGTTTTTCATCCATTTCCTCAGATAGATAGTTATCATGAGATGCTCCATCAAGCTCAATAATCAGTTTTATTTCAGGACAATAAAAATCAACAATATAATTACCTATTGAAATTTGTCTTCGAAATTTCAAGCCAGCAACTTGTCTATTTTTCAACAACTTCCACAGACTTGCTTCTGAAGATGTTGACCTATTTCTAAGTCTTTTCCTAAAGGGTTTGAAATAAAGCTTATTTATATTTCTTTTCATTTGAATAGAAATTTGATCTCAACTATATCGGACCACCCCGCCAAGCGGAGCTTGGCACCCCTCCTCTACGAGAGGGGAATTTTATTAGCTTTTACCTATGTTCGGAATATTAAATTCCCACAATTCTACTCTGATTGTTTCACCTCCTTTTCAAGAAAACGAGGTGAGTCAATTAATCTGATATTTCAATAAATCACCAAACCGACTTCACCATTATTATTTCTTTTGGAAATTCAAAAAACATATCTGTTTTCCTCCTTCCAAGCGTCCCGAATTATCAGGATGCCACCCCTCCTCTACGAGAGGGGAATTTTATTAGCTTTTATCTATGTTCGGAATATTAAATTCCCACAACTCTAATTGTTTCACCTCCTTTTCAAGAAAATGAGGTGAGTCAATTAATCTGATATTTCAACAAATAAGCTCAATTCCACTCTGCTTATTTCTCAAAAAAAAAAAGAAGCATCCCTATACTCAAGGATCAATTTTAAATTATCCCAATTCCAACTTAGCTGACGACACCGCCCTAAATTCAATTTCTTTTTCAATGGCTTTTAATTTTCTAAAACCATTAATTAGGAGTGGAATTAAAGCAAAGGGAACGGCTAACATCGGGGTAGGCCCTGATTTTAAACTCATGTAAAAAGTCAGTGCAAAAAGACTTAATATCAATACAGACAAGACCAAAAGCAGGCCTGTGTAAGTTCTCTTCTTTTGCTTGAGTTGAATGAGACTCAAGGCTAATAACCTATCTTGTTTCATATGATTGGGTTCTATTAATTATTAAGAATTTCAATTCAAAACACTTCCATTTTCACCAATTGCCCTTAAGGTTTATATTGGTAATCGTTTATTTTTTACCCGACTTCAATAATTTAATCTTAATCGGTTCCATATAAACCAAACAGCCTTTAGGCATCTTCAGGAGTTCGGGTTCAATCAATTGATAAAAATTCTCAAGGGTATCCGTTTGATCAACCATTTCAATCATGATGGGAAGTTTCTCAGTCAATTCCCAGAACTTAGACGAACTAATATGTGTGCTGCTTAAGCCATATCCCATAACACCACGATAAACAGTTACACCAGCGATACCTTTCTCTTTTGCCAAATAAACAATATGCTCATAAAGCAATTTCGTTCCCATTTTATCAGTTGTACTTGCGTAAATTTTTAAAACGCTATGCTCCCTTGTCTTCATATTACAATAAGTTTGATGTGATAAAACCCAAATAAACAGCCAGAAAACCCAAAAGAATACTCAAGCCCGTATATAGAAAAACGGAGAAAAATTGCCCGTTATGCATCAACATGAGATTCTCACTGGTAAAACTTGAAAATGTTGTAAATCCCCCACAAAGGCCAACCATCAATAATAATCTGAGGTCTGCTGTCAGAATGGTACTTTTATCAGAAATCCCCATTAACAAACCAATAATAAAACTCCCCAGAACATTCACACTGAGCGTTCCAATAGGAATGGCATAAAAATCAACATTCAAGTTGAGTCTTGACAGAAAATACCTGGCAACACTCCCAACAAACCCACCAATTCCAATTAATAAAACGTTCTTAATCATGATCTATTTGAGTTTTTATAAACACCTGCTATAAATCGGTCACTTTCTGTGAGGTCAATTTTGATTTTCCCATTCTACTCTTGCTATCGCAAATATTCCCGATCAGACAACTTCCTTAAAATTATAGCATTCCTAAATTAGTAAAATTCAAAAGCAAACAATAAATTAAAGCATAGTAAAACATACAAGAAACATAAAATAGAACTCTTCTATATAATTATGAATAACAGAAGAATCGACACAAAAATGAAAGGAATCTAAGGTGAATTTCTAAAACATAAGACGTTCCATACTCAAACGCATTGCGACGATACTCAATGCCCAACAAAGCGAACAAAAAACAGCACATAAAAAAGGTGTGGGACACCTCCCACACCTTTAGCTGCTCCACCTAAACCCCTCCCACCAAGGATAAGGCCAATTGGAGCACGTTCATTATCGCATAATCAAACTTATGCTAGTACTAAATTCCAGGCACAACATTCTACTCAGAACCTCCTCTTCCGCAGGGGAGCTAGCACCTTACTTCAAACATATTTTTTAGGCATAAGCCGAAGGATGTTATCATTTAAAAGATCAAATACACTGAGTCATTTCTCTTCTGGAGTCCGTATGAATATCATGCGCTTGTTTATTCAGCAACGAAACAATAAGAGCAACGGCTACACCCGAATTATGTGCACCCGAAACATTTTGAGCATACACTTTAGGGTTCACATCAGTCGCAAACATCTTATAGCGATCAACCTCGCCACTCACAAAAATGAAAGGAGGTTTGTGTTTCTTGAGGTGATCTTTTGCAGCCTTATAAATCAGACAATGGGTAGTCTCCAATGAAACCCCGTTGAGGTTATGGGGATAATGAGCCGCGAAGGCTGCTCCGGTTTCTCCATCCTTTTGGGCATAAAGGCTATAATCGGTTACATTAACATCACCCAAAGCAACAAAATCTTTGTCTACATAAACCTGCTGCCCCTCCAATGCAGGATTGGTGGGAGGACAAAGCATTAATTGGCCGTAATCTGTAAAATCGACAGCCTTCAGCTGATCGATAAAAGTGGTCGATCCCGATTCCATAAGCTTATCCCAGGAATCACATTGATAATGGCTCTTTGATTGCTCATCGCCACCATTGTGCATAAACACCTGACTCCCAATCACCACCGAACCATTAATATTGGACGATTTAAAAACAGGATTATGGGATACACCCGGACCCGAAGAGGCCGTTCCAACAGCAACTACCAATTCAATTTTCTTCTCCATATCGTACTTGAAAATGATAGGCAAAAGCTTCATCTTTTCTTCCGAACTCGACTGGAATTCCTCAGGGCTGCAACTCAACAAATCGGATATACACCAAACTTCAATTGTTTTGTAATCTGTATCCAAAATCAATCTTGGCAAAGTATCCTCAGCACGAGTCGACTTTACAGGTCCATAAGAGGGATAGGTCAGGCAAGTTAACCGAGCATCCAACTCAATACCACATTGTTCGTTTATATATTTGTTGGTCAAGACCCAACAGACCGGATCACACTCCCAGTACTTATTGACAACGATAATAACTCTTGTTTTTTTGCTCATAATAATTGAATAATAGATTTATTTGAAATTCGATAGTTAGGGAAGATTTTAGGGCGCATCAACTTTTGGAGATAAGGGAATCACCTCACTCACCCAGGCAATAATCTGTATCGAAGACTTATTGGATGCAGGCCCGGACATCAAAAAAGGCCCCAAATAGGCGGTCGCACTATTGGCCAACGACTTATCCATAATCGTTTTATCGTCCTGATGCCAGTTGGCATTCAGTTTAACGTCTCTTGCAATCAGCATGCCTGTTGGAATCAGAGGTAGTGCACCATCATTTACTTTGGATGAGCCCGAAGAACAAAAACCAGCTTGCTGGCCGGACAAATACCACTGATTCATTTTAAAAAACAACAAATTGAACCAGGGTCTTCTGAACTCGACAAAAAGGTATTTCATATCCAAAGACTTTATTTCTGTCTTCGGATTTAGTGTACTTACCATTTGCCCTCCCAAATTCCATTTGAGATTTTCTTTTCCCTGAATCGTTCCAAAAAGACCATCCTCAGAGCTGTTGTTCAAGTCAACCGACACCTCGCTAAAGCGGCTAATATCAGCCGTGGCCCAATCTTCAGGACTGGCATAAACGGGTCTCCAGTCACCTGAGGTGCCATCCATATCCTGAAAAAATTCTTCCTCAAACTGTTTCCTGGCATTTGCAATTACACTGCTAACAAAGGGATCGTTTCTCAGAATACTGGCTCCATTCAGAAAATTGGCATACAACATTTCGGTTGAATATGGGGATGCAAAATAGTTCTGATCGAATTTTGGCACAGGATCAACCAACTGCCGAAAGGCAAACAGAGGTTTCAAATCGCCATTGGGATTGGAACCGGATCTGGCATCTTTATAGGCATCAGGATCAAGACTGACAGGCAGTTGATTCAATTGAAAAATGGGTTTGTTTTGCGATTGGACCTCAAGCACATTGGCAGATAAGGGAGACGTTCCGATAAAGGAAGAAGCCTGCTGAAGCCCTGAAGCAAACTGATTACCGGAAAAGCTCAGGCCTGTTTTGACAGGTGATATCAGTTCGGCGGTCTCAAATTCACTGGCTCGGGGTAGTTTGACTGAATTGGCTATTGCTTTTATTAAATCCATAATCTTTTCTAAAAAAACAAGCTACAAACCCATGGCTTGTGTGCTTTAATTTTCGATTTATCACATTAATAAGAGGTGAGCCAAAGACTCACCTCTTTTGATCTAACAAGAAGAATTAATACGATTTTGCTTCGTCCTGCTGATTTGCACCTTCCAGTTGTTTAGCTGATTCCGGTGGACTAAAAGGCATAATGCTATTGATCCATCCAATCAGCTGCAGACCTGGCAACTCAAGTGTTCCCCCATCAAACTTCGCTTCAAAATTACTTTTCGACGAACTATGAGAATAACTTCCGCTCACACTGAATGGTCCCCATCCGCCTGAAGCCTTGGTTGAAATTGATTTTGAAATAAAGCTTTGATCTTCAGAAGAAAAATCGGCTGTAATTTTTACATTACGAGCAATGATAAAACCGGTTGGAATTAATGGCATAATACCCAATAGGTTTTCGATTTTTGCATTTGAAATACCACCCTTCTCGATACCATTCACAAACCAATCCTTCATTTTCAGGATCAATGGGTTGAACCAGGAACGCTTGATGGTCACATTAATCAATTCAGCTTCCAGTGTTAAATTTTCAGCATCCATATGCGATCGCTGCTCTTCAGAACCTCCTGAAACGCCCGCTGAAGCATGCCACAAGCCCCAGCCTCCACTGGCTTCTGTCGCATATTTCGTCGCAGAACTACTAGCTGTTTTATTTAAATAAGAGCTCTTGAATGTCAATTTTGACGCCTTACAACTGTCGTCGTACCAATTGGTAGGCATTGCATACGAAGGCAACCATGGATTGCCACCTGGTGTCGATGGCGCCAACTGATGCTGCTCATTAATCATCTTAATGCTTTCAGCAATCACATATCTAACGGCATCATTAATGGTAGACACAAGCGCATTTTGAGCCTCTTCAACTTCGGCTTTATTGGCACGAACCCACTTATTCCATGCCTGATCCAAAGTCAGCTGAAGCCCGGGAGCAACAGCATTCCAAGCTCTCTGATCTTCTTTTTTGTCCAAATCGTAACCATTATAAGCCGTACGATATCCACCAACTGCCGTAATATAAGCGGCTTGTGCCTCATCGTAAGCATCGGCCTCAGGGCTAGGTTCGGTTACTGTTTTAGTCCCACTCATTGTCTTCTTCTCAACGGCAACATTCAGAAAATTGAAGGCCTGCTGATAAAGTTTCTGCTGGTCGGGATTGGGTTTGCTATCAGAATTGGCGTTGCGTATTATAGACCCGTATACATCCGAAACCTTTTGACCTGAATCGCTCCACATGGCATCGGTGTTTGGCAAAGCATCCACCATTGCCGAAAAGAGTTCAGCCTTGGTTAAACTCCCATTGGGATTGCCGGGATTCATCATATCTGCAAAATCATCAGGATTGATGACAATATTTTTTGCAAATTGAATAAAGGTGGTATCCTTATGCCAGGAAGCAACCTTACCATCAGGCGCGTAGGTGATGGCATCAAAAAGACGATCGTATAAACTCTCAAGAACTTGTTTTTCTTTATCTGGTGTCATAATTTCAGTTTTAATAGATTAAATTATTTCGATTAAATCAGGCCTATAAGGGCATCTCTATGATAAAAAACCTTTGCATACACACTATCAATCAACCCCTCCTTTACGAATAAGTAACCAAACCTCACGGCTTCGGTATAATCATAAAATTTTTTCGTAGAAGAAAGACCCGGGAATAATCCGGGAAAACTCCCGGATACAGATCTTTGCCTAGTGTTGTTTCGCCATCTGATTGGTTAGCGTTCTCGCTTCTGCCCAATCAATTCGACCCGAGTTAGCTCCAATAACAACATCATTACCTAAATTGGTTCTGAAATGCCAGTGCGGTTCAATTGCCGCAGGATGAACCAAAGGCCAGCTTAAGCAAATCTGGGTAAATTTATCACCTCCGTTTTGTGTGTGAAAAATTTGAATAGCCTCTTTAATACCAATTTTATATTCGTCAAACGCCACAATCCCAAGCGGACACACAACCGGCTGTGCCATTGTTGTTCCAAGCAAAGGCGCCTGTGCTGAGTAAAATGAATAACAGTCACCATCCTTTGAACGTAAAACAATATCCCAACCCAAAACATCACTAAGATCTGAACCCATACCATGCTTAATACGAGCAGTTTTTCTTAACAGACCATTAAAATTGACACCAGTTTCTTTTTTAGCGCTAGCTAGTAATTCTGAAATTTTCATAATTTTGGTTTTAATTTTATTTTAAAATTGAATAGGGCATAGGCGTTTACTCACATGATATTGATACTTAATTCGCACTTAAATCCGATATGCTTGTGGTATTCGCTTATGCTTAAACTATAGTCACTGAACCTCCTTCCTTTTTAATGTCTTTATTTATTAAACAATCCTATTTTATATCTCTCATCTTAAAGGGGTTTTAATCCAAAACAACATTATAAAGTTTATCAATATATTCATGGGAAAATAGCGTAAAAATACGTGTTTTGTTCATGCACGTATTTTTACGCAGGCATCAAACAGTAAAAATGAACACAAAATAAACTTCCCATAAAAACCAGACTAACAAAACTTTACCTCCATAAGACTTTCATCGTTTACAATTGGGGCTCCAAAAACACATCTAAACGATCAGTCGCACCAAAATTGTGAACCAGGGTTATCGTTTGACTTTTATAATTGACAGCCCGAAACTCAATAGGAAAGGTTCCTGCTTCGAGATTTGGGATACGGAAACCACCCTTTTCTCCTCTGATAATATGCTCAATTTCAGCCTTAGGGATCAATATTTGAGCATGGGTAATGGGTTTGTTGGTTCTTTTATCCTTAACCGATCCAACCAGAGCCATTTTACTACTGCCTGGTTTATCACGCCTGACGGACTGTTGGTAGGCCGAATACAGGAGCGGATTCGAGTTTTTATAAAAACTCTCCATTAGCTTATCCAACCTTTCGGTTTGCAAAACATCAATATCTTTGGCAATTTTCTTAATGGTTTTGGTTGCCTCCTCTCTCCTCTTTCTCATTTCCTGAGGCAATGGCAAATAAGTACGCATTGCAGTAATGGCGTCTCCCAAGCTTGTATACATGGCTTCAGTAATGCCAATAGCAGCCCAATCAGCAGTATGTTTATCACAATATTTTGCGATTTCCATCGCATATTTCAACAGATTTGTATACGACATATTCAGCAACTTCCCTTCGGTCGATTTAAAGTTCTCAATGTCATCCATCTTGTTATTCTTCAAACAATCGTTGTACAACAGATTGATAATTTGAATCAAACAAATGGCGAGCATGGCCTTTTTCTGATTTTTACTGATGGTATACCCTCCATAATTGATACTTTGTACACCTATAGCCTCATTGAATTCGATGCTTTTAGTAAGTATCAATTGAATTAATTCCCAAATAACAGGCTTGCTTTCGAGCTCTGCTTTATGTGCTGTTATAAAATCGTTAAATTGAAACAGCATGTTTTGAGTAGCTAAATACTTTTTATTCATCACTTCAATTTTTAAAGATTTACAAAACCAATGCACTCTTGCGTTTGGCAAACTCATATCTGAACCAAACAAACTCACAATGCTTTTTATAAAATTTGGCAATCGCCTCCCGAAACCCTGCAAGGCAGTAAAACCAAGCTATTCAGAATAATAATGCGACCTGTCAAAGTCTATTTCTCTGTAAGAGATGGCAGATTTTCTGTAAGCCAATTGACATTCTCTGTACGAAAATCAGCTCGCTCTGTATGCCAATTGAAATTCTCTGTATGAAAATTCATCCGCTCTGCATGCCGATTGAAATTTTCTGTATAAAAAACAGTCGTCTCTGTATACCGATTGAGATTCTCTGTACGAAAATTAGACCGCTCTGTATGCCGATTGAAATTCTCTGTATAAAAATTCATCCGCTCTGTATGCCGATTGAAATTCCCGGTAAGAAAATTTGCCGTCTCTGTTTAAAATTTTAGTTAGTCATTACTATTCAACATTGTGTATTTAGAAATAAGGGAAGTCTTATTTCAAGTTTTTGGTGGGATTATTAGATTTCAATTATACTGATTACTCAAAATCAATATAAAAAGCTCTTCCGGAAGAAACTTTTAGAGAATAAATAGCCATTCAAGTCAAACTTATGATTCAAACCTTTAATAAGCTATGGATCGTTTTCTACAATAAAGTTAAAGAAATTATTCTTTAACTTCCAAACTTAAAATTCACTTATGGACGAAAAAAGTTTATTCATCAACAAAAAACACTCGTTTAAGGATGATTAAATAATCTGATTTTATTGGCATTCCCGAACAATTAGGGACGACTATTTTTTACATCAAATATTTTCCTCGAATTTTAATCCTGATCTTTTTCACTAAACACCGAGTAATCAAAAGACTATTCGAAAACGAAGATATTTTATTGTTTTATAGCTTTTATTTTCCAAATGAGCCAAAGGAAGGACCTGGTGAGAGGGCATAAAAAAACCCAAAACCGGGGGGCTTTGGGTTATTCTTTTGAGGCAGTCAGACTCATTTGAATCCTACATATAAAATGAGTTAAAAAACAAGAACTCCCTTGGATTCTAATTTAATGGTGCGCGATACAATCGCGCATCGGCAATGGCACAAACATCTCTAAATCCATCTATTGAATCTCAATGGACTTTCAGGCACTTTGGGCATACGGGGTCTCTGATCAAGCTTTGCGGAAATACTAAATATGCATAATGCGAAGAGTATAATAGTATAGCTTATATAAATAATCATATTACCTTCTGAAATATTTGTACTTCATACTAGCTAATTCTGAATTAAAAGAAGTAATTAATTTTAAATCAAGTGCATTAGCAATATCTCCGTTTCCTTTTAATCTATTTAGGAACATAGGTTTATTACAGTCTAAAAGCCAGTTCGCATCAAAGTCATCATAATTGAAAGTATCAGGATTTAAAAGCCATTTCTCGAAGTCATTAAGATTTGTAAATCCTTTTAATTCTTCTATTTCAAAGTCAATGTTGAATTTATAGATTAAATATACTAATCTAATAAATAGCCCATCAGTAAGCTTTAAAGTCCCATATTTGTATACCCCATTTCCTTTGTGTTGATTTATATAATCACAATATTTTTGAAAGTATCCATTTGAATTGTAATTATAATCTGATTTATTAAGTAAGTCAAAATAAAAATCACCACTAAAATTGTCATTTAGTTCATTTTCTATCATCTCAATTAATATTGATTTGCATTTTTCATTACACACCTTAATTAAATGTAGTAGGTGAGAGTAATTTGCGCGTTTACCATCATCAGAACTACTTTTTAGAATTGCAGTTTGAATTAGTTTTGTATTCTCGATTTTATAATTAGAATAAAACTTTCCTATCACAATAGAAGTAGTTTCTATCAAATCGGTATATTTAGTATTATAAAATTCATCTCTTTCAATGGCAATCTTTAAAATATCCATCAACTCATCAGGGACAAATAGATAGCCTTTATCTGTAAGAAAAAATGAGAATTGTTTTAAATCATTCCATGCTAATTCTGTTTCTATTTTTAAGAACTTTAATAATGATTTTTTAGAACTGCTGAATTGTTCTTTATCAATTTCTAACCTTCTAAGAATAGTAAACAAATTTGAGAAGATATTTCTATAAGTAGCTCTAAACCCATAATTAGTTAAATACTCTTCAATCAAAGAACTTTTATAATGGTCATTGAACAAGCCATCTCTGAAATATGATAATGTAAAATTATTGAGCTTTTGTAATAAATTATCAACACATTGTTTGTTTAATTTTATCACATCAATTTCTTTTAGTACTTCCTGTAGGTCACTTGGGTTAATATGGAGTATTGCTTCTGTTAGAAAAAACTCATTGAATTCGGTTATTCCTACTTCTTTGGTTTGATAACTTATGACAAGTCCTTTGAAAACTTTCTCTGTGAGAGATTTATATCGGTTAAAGACATCATAAATGATATAATTTTTATTTACATGTAGATAAAGAGAAAAATATGCCTGAGATAAATTAAACGGCAAATTAGGACCAGCATGTTGCACGCCTCCATTGTCATAGAGATTTTTTAATTTTTCTATTTGAAATACAACATCTTCAATTTTATCTTGTAACTTATAAATTAATTTATCTTCCTTTATTCCAATTAAATAGTTTTTAACGTCCCTATCAACGCTGAATTCGATTTCATCATAAATGACTTTGTCTAAATCAATGGATTTTATATCGTTTAAAATCTCCTTTCCATCAGCGTACTGATAATCACTTATCAAGTTGTGTAAATATTTAATATTTAATTTACTGAGAAAGTATTCAATCTCTTTAGTTTCCCTTCCTTTAGTCGTTTTTTCAATTGACTTTAAAATGTTATATGCATTCTTGTAATTATTCGAGGCTACTAAATAATTTCCGAAGGCATACTCTGTTGTGTTTAAATCTTCATTGCCTAAACCAGCTTTTAGTTTTTCAAGTAGTTTTTTAAAGTTTAAACTTCTGAAGTTGCAACTTAAACAATCACACTCCTTATTATCGAATAGCTGAATTCTTTTTGTTATACCTTCTTCTTTTTCTTTAAAATGAAATGAATGTCTGGTACTAAAGCCAATTGTTCTTTTATTTTTCGCTTCAATTTGTTTGTAATCCTTTATTGCACTTATTTCATCAATCATACACTGATTCAGGAATATAAATGTTGATTCAAGTTTATTTCTTGCATCTATTACATTTGAAGTCGCAATCTCATTTTTTAATTGTTGAGAAATTATCAATTCATTATTTTCAATTTCAATTTCAGATAATAGCTTATAAAGCTCAGCGTTTATTGTAAATAAGTTACGGTTATGATATTGCCACACATGCTCATCTAGAATATTGAATGGGAAAAGAGTTGATATGTAGTTTGGGTCAACAAAACCTAAACCTTCAAATTTATGAATGCAATTATATAATTTATCAATAATATGAATTGGTAAATCTTGTTTCTCAGAAAGTATTTTTGATTTTTCCAATAAACGGTCAGTTTGTGAATTACCTTCTTTCTTTATAAAGTTATCCTTATGAAATAAAAAAAGTAACGATTTTAACTTATCCTCATTAACTAAATCTTTAAGAAAAAATGATTGATATTTTGAACTATCATTTGAAATATAAAATCTTGTTTCCTTTATATTTGATACAATAACCCATTTACAGTTGCCTCCCATTGTTGGAGCATAGGAAAAACCTTGCTCTACGGGTGTTTGTTCGCCTCTTCTATTTTGTTTTGAATCAATTCCAGTTTTCGCATCTTTAAATTCAATAACTGCTCTTACATCATCTTTTTTACCTTCTTTATAAAAGTATCCTAATGCACCGTCAGATTTTTTTCCGTCAATAATTGATTTCTTTTCTTCACGCAACAGCCATTCATTTGAATTACCATAATTAAAACCCAATACGTCTCCAAAAAACTGAGTAATGAACCTTGATTTTATTTCTTCTTCTTTGAGTGTTTCGAATTTTCCTGTTTCTAACTCTTGAACTAGACTCTTAATAACAATCGATATACCCCTGATATCAGGAATAGAAGTAATCCTAAAATCAGAAATATAATGTGATAAAAAATTATCTGTAAATATTGGAGTTGCTTTCATAGTATCGAATCATTAATGCAGAAGCGAGTTAAAACAATAAAAGCATGTGTTTGACAAGCAAAGGGGAGTTACAAGTATGAGCTGACAAACTCTTGCTTTTCGCGTTAGGTTTTTCTATTATTTCATTTCCTTCTATACTCATTAATTATATTAACTCGTTCATTTATCGGTTTCTGACTAACGGTAAAAATTAGTCTTTGATTTTCAGTGATTTATATTTTTATCGTTCGCTTCAATAATCAATGAATTTTTCCTTTATAGAGCGAATTGCATATAACGGTCGACGCTATGAATAGTTGCCGATTTCGGAGGGTTTTACTTTCTAGTTTCATTGCAGTTTATGCGAGCTAGAAACCTTCGAATGCCACTGTCTCGGCAATTATTTATGAGCGTGTGTTGTGGTGTCGTTATTCTTTAAAATTAGTTATTATTTCAATTTTAGGAATTGTTTTAGTTGCATTAACTAAAGTGCTGTTTGTACTTAAAAATTGAATTAGAGAATCCTTTTTTTCTTTGTCCTCTACCAGTATTGCAACGATATCATCTTCATTGAAAGTTAAATTATAGCTAACAGGCAAAAAGTCACTCTTCTCTGATATATCGCGGTATTTTATTGAACGCCATTCTTTCTCTTCATATAAAATTTTATCATGAATAGTATGATTATTTGCTGGTTGAGTAAAATCATCTTTGTAAATCCGCATATACGAATCTCTTCTTTCTAATTCGTTGTGTAGTTCAAAAATCCTATTAATAAGTGAACGCAAAAATTTTGCTAAAACATTTCCCTTTTTATATCTAGTTAAAATATGATATATATCTCTGTACTCAGTTTCCAGTTCGGACATTTCTCTTAATAAAGCTGGGTTTTCATTAATTTCAGTCTGGAATGTATCAGATTTTAGTTTATCAGAATCTTTTAATACAGAAAAAATTACATATTCCTTAAGTACATCATCACCCCGACCATTAGATCTTTGTCTAATATCCCTATATCTGTTCTTGCTCTGGATATAGTCTTGAGAGATGCCAGGTGAATTTTCATGTACATATCGTACAGGTGAAACACCATTGTTAATTCCCCATTCTTTTGTAAGTACAATAGCATTGTTGCCATAGCAAGCTCTGTGACTACGAGAATCTTCTATTCTAATATCACAAAAGCAGACAATGAAATTTTGCTGTATTAAATTCTCGTATGGTATTGATTCATTCCATTTTGTATGTCTAAATCCATTTTTCAAGATAGATTCAATTATTTTATAATCTTGTTTAAAGTGATAAAGATTTTCAGAGCTTAATTCATGATTAGGCATGTTCGTTTTATGTTATTTATTTGTAATCATCTTAGGCTTTATTTAATTTCATATTCTGTTATATATGCCATTTTTTGATAGAGCTTGACAAAAGTGTACAAGTTCAGTTATAATGCACCACAACTCGTTTATTTGTTCAAAAAACCTGAACAATATTTCCTTATAGAGTATATCTTGTAAAGCTTTGTGGTCTTCTATTATTTTTTTAAATAATAAAGTCTATCAAATTTATGAAAACAATTAAATAAACAGTATTTACCAGAGAAGTAAAATGATTAGCAGGCATTAAATAGAAAGAATAAAATTAAGTTAAGGCTTGTGTGTGTGAAGCACCACCCCGCCAAGCGGAGCTTGGCACCCCTCCTCATAAAGGAGGGGAAACTGTTAGTTAAATCAAATCTTATTATTTCATTATAAATTCTCCTCCTTTTTAAGGAGGAGTACCCAAACTTGTTTGGGGGAGGTGGTTATAATTGAGAAAGGTTTTGAAGACTAAGGATACTGGAAGGGAATTTATTAACCTGATTCAAGTTTGATAAAAAATGGGGTCTAGTCATACCCTGATAGTTGCAGCTTACTTATAATCAGAGCATGACAATTCAATTCGCCAAACATTTCTCCTCCTTTTTAAGGAGGAGTACCCAAACTTGTTTGGGGGAGGTGGTTATAATTGAGAAAGGTTTTGAAGACTAAGTATACTGGAGGGGAATTTATTAGCCTAATTCAAGTTTGATAAAATATGGGGGCTAGTCATACACTGATAATTATAGCTTACTTATAATCAGAGCATGACAATTCAGTTCTCTACCCATTTCTCCTCTCCTTCGACAACATTTCGACTTCGCTCAATGCGATGGCTCAGGAAGCGAGTGGGGAAACTGTTAGTTAAATCAAATCTTATTATTTCATTATAAATACTCCTCCTTTTTAAGGAGGAGTACCCAAACTTGTTTGGGGGAGGTGGTTATAATTGAGAAAGGTTTTGAAGACTAAGGACACTGGAGGGGAATTTATTAGACTAATTCAAGTTTGATAAAATATGGGGTCTAGTCATACCCTGATAGTTACAGCTTACTTATAATCAGAGCATGACAATTCAATTCTCTACCCATTTCGCCTCTCCTTCGACAACATTTAGACTTCGCTCAATGCAACCGCTCAGGGAACTCGATTGAAATTTAGATGTTTGTTGATGAGAATGCACCACCCCGCCAAGCGGAGCTTGGCACCCCTCCTCATAAAGGAGGGGAATTTATTAGACTGATTCAAATCTGGACAAATACGGGGTTTAGTCATACCCTGATAATTACAGCTTACTTATAATCAGAGCATGACTATTCAATTCGCCACCCATTTCTCCTCTCCTTCGACAACATTTAGACTTCGCTCAATGCAACCGCTCAGGGAACTCGATTGAAATTTAGATGTTTGTTGATGAGAATGCACCACCCCGCCAAGCGGAGCTTGGCACCCCTCCTCATAAAGGAGGGGAAACTGTTAGTTAAATCAAATCTTATTATTTCATTATAAATTCTCATCCTTTTTAAGGAGGAGTAACCAAACTTGTTTGGGGGAGCTGGTTATAATTGAGAAAGGTTTTGAAGACTAAGGATACAGGAGGGGAATTTTATTAGCCTGATTCAAGTTTGATAAAATATGGGTTCTAGTCATACCCTGATAATTACAGCTTACTTATAATCAGAGCATCACTATTCAATTCTCTACACTTTACTCCTCTCCTTCGACAACATTTCGACTTCGCTCAATGCGACGGCTCAGGAAGCGGGAGGGGAAACTGTTAGTCAAATCAAATCTTATTATTTCATTATAAATTCTCCTCCTTTTTAAGGAGGAGTACCCAAACTTGTTTGGGGGAGGTGGTTATATATTGAGAAAGGTTTTGAAGACTAAGGATACTGGAAGGGAATTTATTAGCCTGATTCAAGTTTGATAAAATATGGGGTCTAGTCATACCCTGATAGTTGCAGCTTACTTATAATCAGAGCATGACTATTCAGTTCTCTACCCTTTCCTCCTCTCCTTCGACAACATTTCGACTTCGCTCAATGCAACCGCTCAGGGAACTCGATTGAGATTTAGATGTTTGTTTATGGGAATGCACCACCCCGTCGAGTAAACTCGCCACCCCTCCTCTCCTTCGACGGGCTCAGGAAGCGGGAGGGGAATTTATTAGCCTTATTCAAGTTTGATAAAATATGGGGTCTAGTCATACCCTGATAGTTACAGCTTACTTATAATCAGAGCATGACTATTCAATTCGCCAAACATTTCTCCTCCTTTTTAAGGAGGAGTACCCAAACTTGTTTGGGGGAGGTGGTTATAATTGAGAAAGGTTTGAAGACTTAGGAAACTGGAAGGGAATTTATTAGCCTGATTCAAGTTTGATAAAATATGGGGGCTAGTCATACCCTGATAGTTACAGCTTACTTATAATCAGAGCATGACAATTCAATTCGCCAAACATTTCTCCTCTACTTCGACAATATTTCGACTTCGCTCAATGCAACGGCTCAGGGAACTCGATTGAAATTTAGATGTTTGTTGATGAGAATGCACCACCCCGCCAAGCGGAGCTTGGCACCCCTCCTCATAAAGGAGGGGAATTTTATTAACCTGATTCAAGTTTGGTAAAATACGGGGTCTAGTCATACCCTGATATTTACAGCTTACTTATAATCAGAGCATGACTATTCAATTTACACCCCCTATTCTCGTCATTGGAGATTGTAAATGACCTTAAGACAAAAGATTGCACGATTATAATTTATTGAAAATGCACTTGTTCTGTTTACTGATAAGATTCACCTATCTACAGATAATAAATAACTCTCTACTGATTTTATTCACTAAACGATTAATTCATTTTTAAGTTTATGTTATTAAATATCATTAATACTTATTAACCTAATCCCCATTAATTATGAAAAAATGTTTTACTCTTATTTTTATTTTTGCATTTATATGTCATTCGACCTATGCGCAAGAGATTGAAAAACAAAAACTTGACCAGAACGGTCACCCAACCTTTATTAAATTCAACACTAAAGGCAAAACGAAAGCTGCTACTCAGGCAGAAACAAAAGCCGTATTGTCTGGTTTGTTTAACATGACAACAAATGATGCGTATAAATCATTACGATCAGAAAATGATCGCAATGGTTATAGCCATGAGAGATTCCAACAGTATCATAAGGGAATCAAAGTAGAAAATGGTGTTTATATCGTTCATAGTCGTAATAAACAAATCGAATCGTTAAATGGAAATTACAAATTAGTCGAAGAGATTAACATTAGACCTTCTCTCACCGAAAATGATGCCCGTGAAAAAGCAAAAGCTTTTGTTAACGCTGAAGAATACATGAGCACGGACAACAAAGATTTTTATACAGCTCCTGAATTGGTTATTGTTGCTTATGATTACGGCAAAGATCCTAAGGCTGTTCACGAAATGGTATTGGCCTATAAAATTGATATTTATGCCACAAAACCTTTAAGTCGTGCCTTTATTTATGTAGACGCTCATACCGGAGAGATTGTTCATACGAATGCTCGTCTTCACAGAGCTAATGAAACAGGTTCGGCAGTTACACGCTATAGTGGTACAAAACCAATCAACACCGAAAGTTACAGTACCTACTATCGATTAAGAGATTATACAAGAGGTAATGGTATCGTGACTTATAACTGTAATCAAGGAACCAGTTATACCAGTGCAGTCGATTTTACTGATAATGATAATAACTGGTCTCAAGCCGAATATGATAATTCTGCTAAAGATAACGGTGCTTTAGATGCGCATTGGGCAGGCATGATGACCTATGATTATTTTAAAAACACCTTTAATCGTAACAGTTTTGATAATAATGGTGCATTAATCAAAACCTATGTTCATTTCGATGTGAACTATGATAATGCGTATTGGAATGGTTCAGTTTTCACTTTTGGCGATGGAAGCTCCTTTGATATTTTAACTTCTCTTGATGTTTTTGGTCATGAATTCGGACATGCAGTTTGTTCATATACGGCTGATCTTAACTACCAAAATGAAGAAGGTGCTCTAAACGAAGCATTCAGCGACATTTGGGGTTGTGCTATTGAATACAAATATGCTCCAAATAAAGATACCTGGGCAATGGGTGAAGATTTAGGTTCAGCACTCCGCTCAATAAGTGATCCAAAATCGAAAGGTTTACCTGATACTTATCAAGGTACAAACTGGGCCCCCCTTTCAAGTAGCCCCAGCAGATATAATGATTATGGCGGGGTTCATACAAACAATGGTCCTTTCTGCCACTGGTTTTATTTAATAACCGAAGGTGGCTCCGGAACAAATGATAATGGCGACTCGTATAATGTAACAGCCATTGGAATTGAAAAAGCAGAACAAATTACATTTCGAATTGAAAGTCAGTATATGACTTCAAGCTCTAATTATGCAGATGCAAGAACATTTGCCATACAAGCAGCTCAAGATCTTTATGGAGCAGGTTCTCAGGAAGAAATTTCGGTAACCAATGCCATGTATGCTATTGGTGTTGGTACACCATATGGTGAGATTAATGATACATACTGTAGTTCAAAAGGGAGTGACTTTAGTTATGAGTGGATTTCGGAAGTTGCTATTGGAACATATACAAATTCATCAGGTGCAACGGGCTATTCCGATTTTACGGATAAAACCATAAACCTTGAGGCTGGAGCAACAGTTGATTTAACTTTAACACCTGGATATGCCAGTACATCCTATAATGAATACTGGAAAATCTGGATAGATTATAATAAGGACTTTACCTTTAGCGCTGACGAATTGGTATATGATGCCGGTGCTGTAAATAGTGGTGTTGTAACCGGAAGCATGACCCTGGATGCCTCGGCAAGCGGAACAACACGTATGAGAATCTCTATGAAATACAATGGCGCACAAACGACTTGTGAGACATTTGGCTACGGTGAAGTTGAAGATTACACCGTAACATTTGGAGAACCATCAGATGACACAGAAGCTCCAAGTGCTCCTGCAAACCTGGCATCTTCGAATATTGCAGATACATCATGCACCTTGAACTGGACAGCTTCAACAGATAATGTTGCGGTAAAAGATTATCAAGTTTATCAGGATGGAAATTTAATAGCAACAACAACAGGTACCACAACGAATGTAACAGGTCTTACAGAGTCTACGACATACCGCTTTTATGTAACTGCTACAGATGCTAAAGGTAATATTTCGGCTGCAAGTAATTCATTAGATGTCACAACGACAACAGCCAGTACCAACAACTTAACTCTTACAATTACATTCGACAGATATCCAGAAGAAACAAGTTGGGCACTAAAAGATGGTAATGGATCAACTGTTGCTTCGGGAGGCACATACAACTCGCAAGCAGATGAATCAACTCTTGTTATTCCAATTGATGATTTAACAGATGGATGTTATGAGTTCACTATTTCGGATGCTTACGGTGATGGCATTTGCTGTGCCTATGGAAACGGTTCATACAAACTAGAAAATAGCACAGGAACGATCTTGGCATCGGGCGGTTCATTTGGATCATCAGAGGTGACCAGTTTCTGTCTGCCTAGTACTACTTACGGTATTACTGCTACTAATTCCAATATGAATACTATCGTAACAGAACCAGCTGTTAATATTTATCCTAACCCAGCTAGCTCGTTCATTAAAGTACAGGTTACAAATGCTAAAACAAATGGTAAGCTTAAAATTTACAGTACAACCGGATCACTAATAAAAGTAGTTAAGATGGATGATAATGAGAGTAGAATTAATATCTCAGAACTTCCAACTGGCTTGTACCTTATCTCAGTTGAGACGAAAAAAGAGATTATAACCAAAAAGTTTATCAAAAAATAAAATCTGAAGCAAACCTTAAGGCTTTTCTCTTTTGAAAACCCTATGCATATCCATTAACTTAAACGGTTTTATGTGTCTATGCAAAAATGAAGAAAGTCCGGTATTGAACCGGACTTTCTTATGTGCGATAAATACAGCTTTAATGAAAACGAATTGGCAATAGCATAGATCGTATTAAGCTCACAAAAGGCAACAATTGCTTAACTCGTATTTAGTTAAATACCATTCATCATAGTTTAACTATAACATTTAATTGACAACTATTACATTTTTACTGATAAAAAGCATATATTTATTGACAAATCTTACAACTGATTGATTTCATTCGTATAAGTTGAATTCAAATTTATGTGTATTTCCAAACACTCAGAATCATTATGATAAAATGCATTGCTATTGACAATGAACTTATAGCTTTAAAACAGATCGAATCGTATATCGATCAATCGTCCTTTCTTGAGAAGGTTGCAATTTATACCAGTCCCGAAAAGGCTATAGATGTTTTACAAGAAAAGCAGGTTGACTTGATGTTTATTGATATTGACATGCCCGGCTTAAGTGGTATCGACTTTGTTAAATTGCTTGACAATCCCCCCATGGTGATTTTTACCAGCGCACACTGCCAGTATGCAATTGAAGGGTTTCGCTTAAATGCCATTGACTATCTACTTAAGCCTTTTAATTACTCCGAATTCTTAAAATCAGCACATAAAGCTAAAACGAGGTTTAAAATTCATCAACCGATTACGAGTCCGGATAAAACAGAAAACAATTTTCTTTTTATTAAGTCGAAATATAAAACCGTTAAAATTGATTTAAATCATATAAAATATATTGAGTCAATAAGCGAATACATGAAGATTCATTTAGACAACTCAAGCGAAGTGATGTCGCTTTGCAGCTTAAAATCAATTGAAGATAAACTCCCTGATTACAAGTTTATGCGTATTCACAGGTCGTATATTGTGAACCTAACTAAAATTTCTGTAATCGAACGTAACAGGATTATTTTTGATGACAAAATCTACATCTCAGTAAGTGAGAAATACAAAAGTAAATTTCAAAACTGGGTTAATGAAAATATTCTTGTCTAAACTTAAACAAATCAACAATCAAGCAATATGATGACTCATATTTAATCCGTGAGAATCTGCGTCAAACTCTTCTTTGAAACTTTATCCTTGATTTTCCTTTCCGCTTCTCTCCCATTCTCCACCGAAAGTATTAATTTTACTGATTATCATTTTTCACAATCAGATGGCAGAAAACAAAGAGCTGAAGCTGGCTTACGACTATATAGAGAACACCAACACCAATATTTTTCTCACAGGAAAAGCCGGGACGGGTAAAACCACTTTTTTGCACCGTTTGCGTCAGGAATCGCTCAAACGCATGATTGTGGTGGCTCCGACGGGTGTAGCTGCTATTAATGCGGGCGGGGTGACCATTCACTCTTTTTTTCAGTTGGGGTTCAGTCCTATTCTGCCCGATGAAGAATACCAAAACAAAGCTAAAAATGCCCCTGAAAACCGTTTAAGAAAAAACAAGATTGATATCATCAAATCGTTAGATCTACTGGTTATTGACGAGATTTCGATGGTGCGTGCCGACTTGCTGGATGGGATTGATTCGGTTTTGCGTCATTACCGCAGCTCGAAATTGCCCTTTGGTGGTGTTCAGCTGCTGATGATTGGCGATTTGCAACAATTGCCTCCCGTGGTGAAACAAGAAGAATGGTCTATCCTCAGTCGTTTTTACGAAACGGAGTTCTTTTTCAGTTCGCGCGCCCTGAAAAAGTCACCTCATATCTGTATAGAACTCAAACACATCTATCGTCAGACGGATGAAAGCTTTATTCGTATTCTCAACGAAATACGCAACAACCAACTGTCAGACGCGTCGCGACGCAGACTGAATGCCAACTACAAGCCCGATTTCGATCCGGATGATAAGGATGCCTATATCACACTGAGTACGCACAACCGAAAGGCAGAGGAAATCAACGAGATTAAACTGGAAAAGCTTGAAACCGACAAAAAAAGTTTTACAGCCAGCATAGATGGCCAATTTCCTGACTATTCCTTCCCTACCCTGGAAGAACTGGAACTAAAGAAAGGGGCTCAGGTGATGTTTGTGAAAAACGATTCGCAGTCAGCCAAACGTTATTATAATGGCAAGATTGGTGTGATTACCTTTATGAATAAGGACAGCATCAGCGTAAAATGTGAGGGCGACGAAGATGTCATTGAAGTTGAAAAGGAAACCTGGCAGAATATAAAATTCAATATCAACGAAGAAAGCAAAGAGATTGAGGAAGAGGTGATTGGTTCCTTCACACAATTTCCGTTGAAACTGGCTTGGGCCATCACTATACACAAATCGCAGGGCCTCACTTTTGAGAAAGCCATTATCGATGCGGCTTCGGCCTTTGCACACGGACAGGTGTATGTGGCTCTGTCGCGCTGCAAGTCGCTTGAAGGGATGGTGCTGAAAACCCGCATCAATCCTCAGGGCATTATCTGCGACAGCTCGGTAGCCAGTTTTAATAAGGCCATGCAAGAGAATCCGCCTAAGCAAGAAGATTTGTATAAGGCAAAGCGTGACTATCAGCTCTCTCTACTCAAAGAACTCTTCGATATGGATTTGGTTTACCATTATTGCTATCGGCTGAACAAGGTATTTGAGGCTTACCCCACTACCTCACAAGGTGATTGCAAGGAAAAACTAAAGGCCGTCATCAACCAGATAAAATCTGAACTGGTTAAGGTTGGGCAACAATTCGCCAACCAATTGTTTCATATGTTTGGCGATTCGGCCAATCTTGAAAACGACAAACTTTTTCAGGAACGCCTGCACAAAGCCTGTCAATACTTTATTCCCAAGCTTGAACTCTATATTCTGGAACCCGTTCATGAGAGCTATTTCGATACGGATAATCAGGCTCTTGAAAAAACAGTTAAAGAACTGCGCCTGCAGATTGTGGAGTTAACGCGTGTAAAACTGGCCTGTATGCTTTACTGCCAGCATGGTTTTGTTCTGAAAGATTTTCTTGAACTCAAAGCCAAGGAGCATCTGAAAACCATTAGCTTCAAACGCATGCCCAAGCAAGAGGATTATTCGGCCGTTGTGGACTATCCTGAACTTTTCAAACAACTTAAAGATTGGCGATATGCCAAAGCCGATGCCCTGAATACCGGCGTGGCTTCCATTATTAGCTTGAAGGTAATGGTTCAGATTTGCAACAGTCTGCCTCAAAACAAAATGGCTTTGAAAAAGATCAAAGGCATGGGCTCTAAAAAGATTGACGAATTTGGACTGGAACTTTTGAAACTGGTAGATGCCTTTAAAAAAGAAAATAATCTGTCGCAGGCTCCCGATATTTTTTCATCTGCACAAACAGAAACACCTAAGAAAGTGAGTAGTAAAGAACAAAGCTTTCAGATGTTTAAAGAGGGAAAGAGTATTCCGGTGATTGCAGCCATGCGCGATCTGACCCGTTCTACCATAGAAGAACACCTGACTTATTATGTGGGCATCAATGCTTTGCCGGTGAGCAGTTTTGTTGAAGATGAGAAGCTGGACAACATCATGGCTTATTTTGACACACACGAAGTACATGCCCTAAACGATGCCAAACGCGATTTGGGAAAAGATGTTAGCATGAGTGATCTGCGCTTTGTTCTGGCGCATTGGGAGAATGTGAAGGATCAGAAAACAAACTAAATGGATGCAATATAAAAGGGGGTATTCATAAATGCAAGTCTTGTTATTCTGAACTCCCATTTAAACTTTAGTTTCTTGTACTTTTTACTTGAAAAAAAAGTACCAAAAATTCATCCCGAACGTTCGGGACCGGCACTCAGTAAACTCTTACAAACAGAATTCTTTTAACAGAACTCTCACTTGTTAATTAAAAGACAAATAAAAAAAGCTATCCAAAAAGTAATGCCATCATACTCATATAAAATTCAGTTTTTACTCCTCCCTCTAAAGGAAGACTGAATTTCAACGACTTCCCTTTAGGGAAGTCGTTGAATACGACCAGATTCTACTTTTTAGACAGCCTTAATAAGGTCCTCAGAGCCAAGCCCCGAGGAATTCTATCATTATGCTTCAGCAAGCGCTTGCTTGGCATCAAGTTTACGCGTTATTCGTCCGAATATAATCAGGGCGATGGCAGATGTAGCAGCTATCGCTACAAAATAATACCAGATGTAATGGGCATGTACGGATGCTTCTTCCCAGGCCGCATGATTCTCAAACAACATTGGATCCGGGCAGTATCTGGAAAGCAAGTATCCCGATAATCCAAAACCTAAGATTGAGGAGATAAATGAATGCAAGTGAGAAAAGCCCAAATACATAGCCTCCTCACCCTTAGGCGCCTGCAAGGAGAAATACTCAAGGAAACGTGGCGAAATAAAGGATTCGGCCAAACCTTGAAAAACAATCCCCACAATCATCATAAAGGCAACCGGATGCAAGCTAAACAGACCTAAGTCAACAGACTCCACATCCAAAAGATTACCCGCTGCCATACACATGGCTGAAATTGGCATGATAAACATCCCCACAGTCATTGAGAACAGGGCTGTTTTCTTACGTAAGAGTTGGGTGATTAATCCTACCGAAAGCACCACAACCAAAGGATTCACATTGGCATACCAGGATGGTGAAGCCCCCTCGCCGGCCATACGCAATACATACTTCGGCATGGTTGCATACAATTGGTGCTGAACCATCCAAAATCCGGTTACAATCAAAATTAAAGCAACCAAACGACCATTTGCCAATACTCTTAAAAGGGCATCCCAAATCTCACGAATCGTTTTACCTTCTCCTTCATGGCGAGCACTCTTAAAGAAAAAGAAAACACCAATTAAGGCTAAACCAGTCATGGTTGCTGAGAAATAGTTCAAGTTCACCAAACCTTCGTTACCCATAGCTTCACGCAATGGCTTTACAATGGTTTTTCCAGAAAAAGAACCAATATTAACCATCATATAAAAGATAGAAAAACCTTTTGCACGTGTGGCTTCAGTCGTCTCCTTGGCTACTGTTCCTGTAATCACCGATTTGATGAAAGAACCACCAATCATGATTACAATAATGACCGGAACGACCATCCACTTATAAGAACTTTCTCTTAAGCCTTTAAAAACGGTAATATCTGTATATTCAACCAAACCTGCAGATTCCAGCATGGTAGGAAGAATTGCCAAACCAGCATATCCAACAGTTAAGAGACTAAATGCTAATAGTAAAGCATTCTTAAAACCCATTTTATCAGCTAATGCGCCACTGAAGGTTGGTAGCAAATACAATCCGGCAGAAAAACTACCCGAAATTAATGCCGACTCCATATCACTAAAACC
Source organism: Ancylomarina salipaludis (assembly GCF_004122035.1). Lineage (GTDB taxonomy): Bacteria > Bacteroidota > Bacteroidia > Bacteroidales > Marinifilaceae > Ancylomarina > Ancylomarina salipaludis. The sequence continues at coordinate 80,918 of NZ_SAXA01000010.1, read as the reverse complement.
CAATATGCGGGAAAGGTAAATTGTAATTACAATAAAAACCCCGTAATATGCCGCACGTTCCAATAATTCAACCGAGTTGGCCACCCAAAAGGCTCTGGAAAAGCGCTCTTTTATAGTACTTTTTTTTTCAACACTCATTTTAATTCACAGTTTAATTTATTTAAGGTATAGTTGTCGCACATTCAGTGCGCAAAAATAAATTGACTGGCTTGCTCTTCAAATAGGGAAAACCCGACTTTCCATCCCAAACAAAAATTAAACCAAACTGATTTATGCCCCAAACGCTCTTACAATTTCGGACATAAAAACGAAATTCCATTTTTATTTCTACATAAACCTGTTTATTAAATTCATTAATGTCAACCCATTGCTTATTTTAACAAAAAAATATTCTTCCAGAGGGGCCTGTATATTTGCGAAACAATCTTTTTTGACTTACATTTGCACCCGTTATCACAAGAGATAACACATACAAATACTGGAGAGATGGCAGAGTGGTCGAATGCGGTGGTCTTGAAAACCATTGTGCGGCAACGTACCGGGGGTTCGAATCCCTCTCTCTCCGCTGAATGAAGCATCAAGGTAGAAATACTTTGGTGCTTTTTTTGTTCCTAAATGTTTATGGATGAGAACGGATGGATCACTGGTAAAAGTTGGGTCTTTCTAATTCCAAGTATTAATTTTGGTAAGCCTAAACAGGAAAAAATCTTAGATCCGTGATACGAACCATTTTTTCTCTTTTATTTACTTTTCCTTGATGAAAAGTAACAAAAATCAATGGCTCCGGCACTCAGTGACCCATCACGGTTCAAAGGCTAAACAGACTGAACTCGTTCGTACCTCACTCAAACAGCATTCTGTTTTTAACGCCTTTTTCACCTATGGGTCCCCACTTGCGTTGCCAAGGCCAGAAACAAAAAAACGTCTCACAATTTCAATCATTTTTTATAAAAATGTTTTGGGCGTGTCTTGTCAGCCTGCCGTGAAGCGTGCTAATTTTCTTTCCACTTAGAGAAAACAAGGATCAGGCTGACTTGATTCTTTTATTCGCAAATGTAATTTCTAGTGCTCATGAGCCCTTCGGGGTTGTCTACTTTTCTCATCTAAGGAGAATTGAAAATCATGAATTCCTTAATGTGATATTATTATATGAGTAAAAGTAGAAGCCTAGCGGCTTGAGCGAAAAATTTAAAAGATAATCCTAAAATATATTTAATCACTTTGACCCAACTTTTATAACTGATCCACATTAATGAGTAAGGAACGAACGAATCATCCCTCTCTCCCCACCTTCGCCCACCAAAGCAATTTATTGCAATAGCAGGCTTTTTTCTTTCTAACAAATCAGGATAATTAAACTCACATTCAGGCTGTGGCGGATACATCCGCATAACATTTGCCGTCAGAACAATATATTGCCTAGTTGGCAAACATTTAACGCAACCTTTGGCGCTAGCTTACATCACTAGAAATAAGAAACTTAAAATAAAAACCATGAAGAAAACTCTGATTCTATGTATTACAATAGTCACACTATTCGGCTGCTCAAAAGATAATGAGAACAATGAAGTTAAAATTCGATTATCAAATGTTAGCCAATATGATTTTCAAAATATTGTTGTAAACACTACAACTGGAGATGTAAACTTCGAGAATTTAAAGTCTGGACAAAAATCTGAATATAAAGATTTTGACAAAGCTTATAGCTATGCTTTTGTTGAATTAGAAATTGATGGAAAAACATATACTTTACAACCAATTGATTATGTTGGAGAAACACTTCTTAAAAATGGTAATTACACTTATCAATTAGATGCAAATGATACTGATGACCAATATACTAAATTAAGCTTGACATTAATTAAAGATTAAAAACGATTTGACTAGTTAAATAAGGTGTAGCTTTGGCTACTCTGCAACTTGATCCGATGTAATCATTCCTTTTTCACCTCTATAACAAACATTCCGTTTGAACCCTTTAGTAAAGACCAAAGATTGAGTTTCTTTCTTCTTAAGCAAATTTAATACTGCTTTACTTCAAATAAAAAAGGAATGCCCAAACTGAGCACTCCTTCATTTATTTATACAAATAGATTTTACTCTACTAGCATTCTAATCGATTGTCCATTATAGGATTTCCTATCCTTTACAACTTTTAAAACAGCTATAAAAACACCTTTATGTATTCCCGGATGCCATGTAAATTGATACAAACCTGGGCTTAGGTTATAGTCTTTCAAGACATCTACTTTTCTACCTTGAATATCAATAATATCAATTTCCACTTTCTCCACTGGCGATTTTATTTCCACCTGAATTGTTGTATTATCGGTGAATGGGTTAGGGTAATTATTAAGCAATTTTGCAACTTGCTCCTTATCATCCAAGTCATCGAAGACTGGTTTAGCTTTACCCACAATACCTTCTACCTTATCACCATTAGATGACGCAAGTACCAGATTATCGATATATGATTCAGAATTGCCCAATTTTAATAAAGGTACTTCTCCTGTTGACAATGTATTTCCTCTCATACTGTAAGCAAGGAATAATAAACTATCTCCTTTCAGCATCTCGGCCCGCTCCATATCTTTAAGAGCAGGAAGAACCTGATAAGCCCCTTTTTCTGTTTCATAAAGCATGAACTGAACCCCTCCCAAAGCCACAGGACTATTTGCAAACAGTGTATCCTGACGGATATAGAATTCGGCAAGCATAGCACCATTAGAAGCTTGACTGCTTTTTGTTGCAGGATGAAGTACCAAATTGACAATACCTGTAATATCCAGGACATTGATAGTAGCATCCCCATTAATATCAGCTGCATCGAAAATAAAGGGTTTCGGTTCCTTTTGCAGGATTTGTGAAACCGTTGTAGTCACATCAACCACATTTACAAATAAATCACCATTAGCATCACCTTTGGCTGCTGTTAGTGGCGTAGCTGCGACCACTTTTGAATAATCCGATTCGGTAAAATTGGTACGAACTGTTTTATAAGTGTAAAAATACTTTGTCGCAGGCTCTACCTCAAAGTCGGTATAATCCGGTTCCGAAAGCAATTGCGTGTTTATCATGAGGGTATCAGAGGTATTCTCTTCATCGACAAAAGTATATCGATACATATTGTAGCCCAAAAGGTCGGAAACCTCTCCCTCGGGCACTTCCCAATTCAAGTCTACTTTACCCATACCAGGGGTTGCTCCAAAACCATCAGCCAATGAACCCGCGGCACTCACCAAGACTCTAAAACGCCTATCCTCAATTGGGATTTCGAAATGATCTGTATCCTTAGCACCTTCTACACGAATGGTATTGATGCCATCCCCCGTATTCAAACCAAGCGTACCGTATACCGTGTAGATCATTGAGTCAGCACTCCAGCTGCCTTCCTCGGCAATAGACGTTTGAGAATAAGGATAACGAACGCCCATTGAAATATTTGGTGTAATTTCAACATCCATAGGACGGTTAAAATAAACTTCAAACTTCTGCTTACCAACGCCTACCGGGTCTAACGAATCGTATTCATCTTGGGCATCCACTCCGTTTACAAGGACTTTCCAAACGATACCATGGGCTTCTTTAGAAGGACGTTTCATCTTTTTTGAAATATCAAACCAAATTCCTTCTCCTCTTTCCGGGAAATCATAAATTCCACTATTAATTTTGTCTTCATTACCTGTACCATAGTAAGTAGAATCTAACATAGAAACTACAAATTCACTAGAACTTGAGGCTATATTTATCTCCTGATTAGTAGGGGTGTGAATATTTGAAAACACATTACATTCATTCAAATAGAAACTAGATTGATACGAACCTATCGCTCCTCCATATGCAGTGCTCCATGCAGAATTATTATTCGAAATTATATTACAATTTTTAAGTCCACCTGGATTATTATCTAATCTTATTGCATAGAAATTCCAATCATTGTAATAAAAGCAAGAATTTATCACACTTGTATTATACCCAACATTCATTCCATAATTTCTATTACTCAAATATTGTACTTTACAATTATCTAAATTAGACTCACCACTTGAACTAAGATTAAGAACAAATCGATCAGTAATACCAGCATATTCAAACACACAATATTTAGCTCGAAAACTAGAACTACCTTCCGTTTTCACTCCCATCCAATTCAAACCTAAATCTCTTTTAGTAAAGTAAATTAAACTATCTTTGGTTCCAATGGCATTCACTGTTCCAGCCACAACCATACTTATACCTTCCCCAAATTTCAGTGTTGTTCCTGGTTTTATAGTAAGCGTTACTCCATTGGGAATAGCGATATTATCCATAATAATATAATGCTTATCTGGATATAGAGTCATATCTTCGGAAATGATGCCTTTTAGCTCCACCCCATTCTCTACACTTAGGATAATCTTTTTCGTTTTAAGCCCTAAATTATCTCCATACCAGGTATCCAGTTCCAGAGCAATATCTCTACCGTCAATAACATCATCGGCTATCTTAAGTTTTAGAGATATATCGCTTTCTCTGGTGGCATAAGCTGAGACATTACCAATCAAAGCTTCAGAAGCTATTAAATCAGCAACCGTTGGATCTTCGAATTCCTGAAACTGAACACCGACTTTTACATCATTGGCCTGTGCCCAGGTATTTCGAACTTTTACTTTCAGTTCAATAGTTTCACCAGCATCCGCTCTTCCATCCCGATCACCGTCAAGGGTATCAATTACTTCATAGGATACAATGGCCAAACGAGGCTCAGCAACTACATTTAATGCTGCATTTAAATCCAAATGACTTCCTGTTGAATTGATCAAATTACCAAAAAGAATCTCCTGTGAATCATCAGGTCTTTGCTCCAAATATAAGGAAACAGCACCCGCCACCAATGGCGTCGCCATTGAGGTTCCATTATAAGAACGATAGTTCCCACCAGGAACTGTAGATAGAATCCCCACTCCAGGCGCTTTCAATTCATAATTCAGCAGATCATGGTATTTTGAAAAGACAGGACCATCCTGATCAAAATTGGAAAAACCAGCTCTCGCAGATTCTGAATTTGCTTCTACGCCAAGTACAAAGGAAAAGGCTCCGGGATATTCAGGAAGTCCCCAACGTTTATCAAGGCAACGTTCCGGACCAATACACAATCCATCATTACCAGCAGCAGCTACCAGAACAGCAGTTGCGTAAGCATTAGCCAGGGCATTGCGCATAGTAATGGATTCGGCATAGCCACCAAAACTCATTGAGAGCACATGGGCTCCATTATCAGCTGCATAGCTCACTCCTTTGGCAATTGTAGCCGCATCGGCACGTCCGGAAGATTGGAACACCTTAATGGGCATAATTTTGGCTTTCCAGTTTGCACCGGTAATCCCGACTTCATTATTTCCTACCCCTGCAGCAATACCTGCACAGTGGGTTCCGTGAGAGTTATCATCTTTAGGATCGTTATCCTGGTTAATAAAGTCCCATCCACGGATATCATCTATAAAGCCATTACCATCGTCATCGTAACCTTCAGCTCCGTTCAATTCAGCCTCATTCACCCAAATATTGTCGGTTAAGTCGGCATGTTCCCAGTCCACTCCTGTATCTAAAATAGCAATTACCGATGAACCATCACCTGAATGGCCTGTCCATACATCATCAATATTACAAGCAGGAATACCCCATTGAGAGTTGTATAGGGGATCATTAGGAATCGTACCTGATGATTTGGTCGATAAGTTATCATTAGCAGCACTTGCTGCAATCTCCTCCTGGCTCATTTCCGGACCAGCCGGTTTAAAATCACCAATCGAAAAAATATAGTTGGGTTCGACATACTCCACTTCGGATAAGGCCTTCAACTCCTCCATAGCCTGGTGTATGTTCACAGGTTCTGCTTTTGCCGACTTTGTCTTCGACAAGCTTAGGCGGAAAACATTTTTCATACTAGGCAGCTCCATTTTCTCCCCGGTGGGAGTTATAACAAAACGTTGTCCACTTTTCAGTTTTCGTGCTCCCGGGAACATTTCTTCTCCAACAGTTAAACCATGCTTACTAAGAACTGCATCCAAACCATTTATGAAAGAAGACTTTAAGCTTCCGGATTTCAGTATTACGTCATCTTTAAATTTTACCAGTACCTCATTGGGCACAAAATTGTTCTGATCCGAACGTGGATCAAACCGCTCACTTTTTCCCTTTACAAAAGCAGAAGCTTCCTGAGCTTTTAGATTCCCTGTACCAAACAGAAGGGAAAAAAGAATTAAAGTGTAAAATCGATTCATAGTATTGTGTTTATAGAATTAGCAAAGACTTGTATTATTATAATTTGATGATTTTTTTTGTGGTTCGAGATCCATCAATTTCCAGAACAAGGAAATAGATACCAGAAGACAAATGGGAAAGATTCAAGCTGAAACTCTCCTCCTTAAGTTTTCGAATAAGAACAACTTGACCTTGTTGGTTGGTTAAAACTAAACGAGCATCCTGGTAAGCAGGAAGCTGGATTCTAACATAGTTGTGAACCGGGTTAGGATAAACAGAGATATGGGCTTCAAAATCTTCAATTCCTGTAACAACAGAGAAGTCAATTGTTGAAACCAGCTCCATTCCTGAAAAGCAAAGAACATCACCATCTATATGGCTTGCCAATCGAACTTGCAGCATTCCTGCAGGCAGTGAAATGTCACCAATTCGCAGAGGCTTTTCTGAAACAGGCTTCCAGCTCTCTCCTCCGTCCATTGAAAAATCATAATCTTCAGCTTGATCAAAAGTGTCCACCCAATTCCAGTCAAAAACTTTGGTTTCATTATTTTCCTCGACCACAATTGGAGCCAAAGGTCTATCAGGTACCATCAGGTGAAATTTCTCTCCTGCATCATGATTATCACTTTGAGACAATCTAAACCATAAATCTGTTCCCGGTAGTACAGCAATCTTTGCTCCTGTTCCTTTTTGAATATTTTGGGTAAAGTCTAAATCTTCGGCATACTCCACACTTTCTGGAATCTCCTGTGCTGTCTGTTCGTTCAGGTAATCAATCGTATATTGCGGTGCTGCAGGAATCGTAGACACATCCAATTGGTAACTTTTACTTCTAAATTGCTCATTGGCATTGGAAGCCATTACACGAAACCAATAACTAAGACCTGAGGCTAATGAAATCACCTGACCAGTACCTACGCCATAATTCTGAGTATAGACTGCATCATAAGCATATTCAACGGTCTCTGGTACAATCTCAGTGGTTTTCATCTGTGTATAGTCAACAGTAAAAACGGGTTTCGCAGGACGAGCTTTCACTTCCAGTTTTACTTTCTCAGAACGGAAACTACTTTCAGTAGCCGAATAAACAAACCAAATATTATTCCCGGGAATTAAGTCCAGACAATCACCTCTTCCATCTTGATTATCATTCACAAATGCATCGGAACTGTATGCTTCATTGCTTGTTACAATTTCGAAAGTTTGTTCATTTTCATAATCGATGGTATGATTTGGCGAGTCTGGTCGTATAGGTACAATTAAATGATAAATAGTTCCCACAGGATTGTTATCTGTTGAGGCTATTCTAAACCACAGATCTTTCCCTGGTTCCAAGGTAATTTTCACTCCAGTTCCTCTTTTAATATTTTGGGTGAAGTCTGCATCCTCGGCATATTCCACACTTTCGGAAATCTCCTGTGCTGTCTGTTCATTAAGATAATCGATGGTATATTGTGGTGCAGCAGGAATAGAAGTAACATCTAATTGATAGCTTTCACTACGGAATTGCTCATCGGCATTAGAGGCAGACGACCTGAACCAGTATGTTTTATCAATAATCAGTGATATTGCTTCCCCCACACCGACTCCATAATTTTGGCTATAAGCTATATCATTGGCATATTCTACCATTTCCGAAACAATCTCATAAGTTTTCATCTGCGCATAGTCAACTGTAAAAATGGGTATCGTTGGACGAGCTTTCACTTCCAGTTTTACCTTGTCAGAACGGAAACTACTTTCAGTAGCCGGATAAACAAACCAAATATTATTCCCGGGAATTAAGTCCAGACAAGCACCTCTTCCTTCTTGACTATCATTCACAAATCCATCGGAACTGTATGCTTCATTGCTTGTAATAATTTCGAAAGTTTGTTCCCTTTCATAATCAATGGTATGAACAGGAACAGTAGGTCGTTGAGGCACCGCTAAATGACTAATCTCTCCCGAAGGACTATTTCCAGTTTGAGCCACTCGGAACCACAAATTAATTCCCGGTACGACAGTAATCATTAATCCTGTACCCCTTCGCACATTCTGAGTAAATTGATCATCTTCGGCATATTCCACATTTTCAGGAATTCCCTCAGTTGTCTGTTCGTTCAGGTAATCAATCGTATAGTTTGGTGCAGTAGGAACGGTAGCAACTTGCAATTGAGAGCTTTCGCTGCGGAATTGCTCACTTGTATTAGAAGCCATTACACGAAACCAATAACTAAAACCTGGGGCTAATGAAAACACCTGACCAGTACCTACACCATAATTCTGAGTATAGGCTGCATCATTAGCATATTCTATTGTTTCCGAAACAATCTCAGACGTTTTCATCTGTGCATAGTCCACCGTAAAAACGGGTTTGGTCGGACGAGCTTTTACTTCCAGTTTCACTATGTCAGATCGAAAGCTACTTTCAGTAGCCGGATAAACAAACCAAATATTATTCCCAGGACTTAAGTCCAAGTGATTACCAGTACCTTCCTTACTAACATTCACAAATCCATCAGTACTGTACGCTTCATTGGTTGCTACCACTTCGGAAGTTTGTTCATTTTCATAATCGATGGTGTGAACAGGTGAAACGGGTCGTGCAGGAACGTTAAGCTTTTCGATATGAGAAGCTAATTCATGAGCTGTTGCCTTTATACGGAAATACAAATCCTGTCCCGGACTTAGTGCCACAATCTGATTTGATCCCCAATACAGATTTTCCGTCAGATCTGCATTTACTGAATAGCAAACATTCTCTGGGATTGCCTCCAGAGTTGATTCATTCATAAAATCAATTTGAAAGCCAGGTCCTTTGGGCCTGGAAAGTGACGCAATAAGCCTTGTATTTGAAGGAATCGATATTTCTCTTAGTTTTAAATCACCCTCAGTAAACAGAACATTCAGAGTCTCTACTTCAGTACAGGTTTTCCAATTATCATCTCCCATTGCATATTCCATCGCTGCTGTCGTATTCAAAAGTTTTCCCTCAGCAATGTGATAATCGACCTGTGATAAATCCATTCCTATGGTGAGAGTTCCATTACTAAAGCCTGACTCAATACTCTTTCCTTTCTCGTTACTGATCACCACACTGGTAAGTTGTATATTTTGAGAACCTGTAACATCTGCTGCAATATCAACCGGGATACCAACAATAAGACCATCCGTTCCTGAAAATACACTTAAAGAGGCTGACCAGCAGAGTACGCGAATTTTACCGGAAGAAAGATCTGATGCGACAAGAGCGTGATCCGATTTACGATTGGTAAGAAAAGACTCTGAAGATGCCGGATTTAAACCTGATGGAAACTCTATATCAAATTGAAAGCCACTGACTCCTTCTTGATTAAACAAATTAACATATAGGGTATCACGACTTGAAGCCTGAGACCAGACATCCACAATTTGTAACTCGTTGGGAAGATAGGATTGAGCCAATAACTGAATATTCATTGGATCCCGTTCCACATCATTAGACCGAATTCTTAGAAAACTGTCGTGAAGCAATCCATCATCAGCTGAAAACTGAATCGAAAGCGTTTCGCTACCATAAGAAGGTATTAATATTGGAGCTATACTGCTAGTAGAAAAATGATTGTCACCAAACACCAATTCATCAATACGTAATTCTGTATCACCATAGTTGTGAATGACTAAGTCTCGAGATTGTGTTTCAAGAGAAGAAACCTGAGCAAAATCTATTAAACTAGCTTCAACTGAAATTTGAGGCGCTTTTACTCTAAGGCTAGCTCCATAAACTGCTGATATAATGTTTTCACCCTCAGCACTGGCAATAATAGCATCCTGTAGATTAATTGAGTAATAACCTCCCTGCCCTTGCAAGTTCAACTGAATTGTCATGATTGATCCATCAGTCCCAATAAAAGCTGCGTTAGAAGGAGAGTAAGCAATAATGGTTAATTTGTGATTTGTTGTATCGGCGGTAAGAACATGATCTGTTATTCTTTCAGAATTTAGTTTTGCTGAGCCCTTTACAAAAGTAGCCACATCTGGTAAGGGAATAGAAAATTGAAAGCCTGAAAAAGCTTCCATATTATTCAAGCTGATTGGCACTTCTACTTCTTGTCCGGAATGTCCTGTGGCAGCGAGCAAATGAATTTCATTAACGGCGAAAGCCAAAGCTTGAAGTCTTGTTGCAACATCACCTTTAGACTGATCTGACTGTATCGTAAAACTCGATTCTATTAGACCTTTAGTCTCAGAATTAAATTTAATACTCAAACTATGGGTTTGCCCGGGGGGTATGATAAAAGATTGCACTTCGGAAGATGAAAATCGCGAATCACCAAAAGTAAAGCCAGTCACATTAAGATTTTGATTACCTGTATTTTGAAGCAGTAAGTTTTCAGTTTTATTTTCACCAAGGGGTACCTCTCCAAAATCAAGAACATCCGAACTTATAACTAAGTTGGGAGCCCGTAGAGTAAAAGCACCTACATTCACTTGATCCAAAATATCTCCTGACGACCCACCAACAGTCACATTCTCTGGAGTCAGAGACCATGTTCCTGGATTATTTCCCACCACAAAGCGAGTTTGAAACACCTCTCCTGTGCTCCCTGAAAATTCAGCAAGAGTCATCGAATAGGAGATAATACGTAGACGCCCTGGTTCAACTAAATCGACCGAAAGAGTGTGACCATCAGCTCGACTACTGAGTGCTCCACTCCCTTGTTTCCAACTTAATTGATCGGGAAAACACAAATCGAACTGAAAGGCATTGAATACCTCATCATTCTCAATGCTTACTGAAATGACAATTTCGTCACCAGGTGAAGCCTCAATACTACTAACTGACAAAATTGTTTGGGCAGAAGTATTTTGTCCCCAAAAGAACAGAAATAAACAAAAAAATGAGAGTAAAGGTTTAATCATATCCTGATTTAGGTTTAAAACAAACAAGCAGCTACATTTCTTTATAGAATGCAACAATTCACAATAAACTTACACCACATAATTAAAATTACAAGTTGTCAAATCTGTCAAGTTTAAACCAGCCCAATATTTAAACTAAATCCAAACAAAGACTTTTAGTTATCTCATTCATAAATAATGTATTCCAAATATATATCAAACGAAAAATTAACGAAAAAAGGCTCGCTCCTATTAAGATGTGAGGTTGATCCAACTAATTCAGCTTTCTCAACGATATGTAAGTATAGTAGGCTTAGAAATTAGTTCGATTTTGTCGTTGGGAATATATGAGTAATTGCTACACCAGCTCAACCTCACTCACGCCACTGCTCCTTTTAAGAACTTTTATTTGAGCAGGTCTACATTCCTTCAAATTCTGTACATGAGAGGTAGGTCCTATCATTTTACCTTAAGATTGTAGCGTTTCTAAGCTTGAGATAACTGTCTATAAGTTTTGGTCATCCAAAATACCAAAACCTTCATCAATGAATAGTGAATTGATGCTTACATTAATTACTGGCCAAATCTGATAAAACAAGTGCTAAAGCCAAACTGATCAAAAACTTATCCCCTCCACCTGATGTATCCAAATAGCGGGCTTCATCGGTCTGACAATGGTCAATTAACTTAAAAAAAAAAAGCTCCTTGCCTGATTTATAAATGGAATCCAATCTGAGAGAATAACGCTTGTTTAGTTTTAACAAATACACATTAGCTAGCTGAATCAGATTATGAAGGGTCAAACGCTGCACATAAGTATTAAAAACATGCTTTGAACCACCCAATAAGCTCATCAAATCTGTCCATTTCTTGAGGACTTGCTCCTCTGTTGAAATCTTAGATACCACTACTTGATTTCGCTCTTTAACCTGTTTATCTAATTCAAATTCCTTACACAATTAATATGCAAAACTCCTGGCTAGATTCCCTAACCAAAGCCGTTTCTGCGACGGAAGGCTTTAATCGAATTGGAGGTTCAAAAAATCAATAAACTTACATTTGGAGTATACATCCGGGAAAATAAAACAAAAAAATACCCCCTGAAAATAGATTCAGGGGGTGTAATACTCAATTATTAAATAGTCATTAGGCCTTTGGCTCTATTACTAAAAGCAAATCGCCTTTAGCAACAGAATCACCAGAATCACATTTAATCTCTTTTACAGTACCTTCTGCTTTAGCATCAAGATTATTCATCATCTTCATTGCTTCAAGTACTACTAATGTATCTCCTACTTTTACTTCATCACCAACTTTTACTTTGCACTCCACAATCATACCTGGAATTGGAGCAACAACACTTCCTGTGGCAAATTCGTCAGCAGCTGATTCCTTTTTCTTACGACCTTTGAATTGAGGTGTAGCAGGACCGTTAGGGTCATTGATTTCTACAGTAAAGGTTTCGCCATCAACAGTAACTTCAAGCTCACGTCCCTTACCTTTTCCTTTAGAAGTCAATTCTCCTGAAAGGGCTTTTCTTATCAGCTCTTGCTCTTTCTCAACTTCTGCCATGGTTTTTGCTTTGACATCGGCTGGTACTTCTTCCAAACCATATTTCCATTTCAAGAAGCGTTTTCCTGTAATAGGATAAAGTGCGCATAAAACTTCGTCATCAATATCTTTAGCAAGATTTCCGAATTCAGTTTTAACATCTTCCATCTCTGGCTCAAGAATAGATCCCGGACGAACTGTAATAGGCTCTTCACCTCGAGGATAACCATTAAGCGCTTTCTTTTGAACCTCAGGGTTAATTGGATGAGTCGTTTTACCATACAATCCGTAACAAAGATCTTTTACTTCTTTGGTAATTTGTGCATATTCCCCTTCATAAGAATCGAATAGTACATTGTTTACTGTTTGTACACCAACAATTTGAGATGTAGGCGTAACCAATGGAATATTACCCAGATCTTTACGAACTTTAGGAAGTAAACGATATACTTCTGGTAATTTATCCAATGCATCCATAGCTTTCAACTGATTTACTAAGTTAGAAAGCATTCCTCCCGGAGTTTGGTGTAATAACACATTAATATCCGTAGTTGCATACTTAGGACTATTGTCTAAGTGCTTATATTTAGGAATGTATTTCTCCATTTCTTCAGCAATGGCATTAATTTTATTAATATCCATTCCAGAGTCGCGGTTTGTGCCTAATAATGACATAATCATTGGCTCAACAGCAGGGTGAGAAGTACGGTATGCGTAAGGTCCGATACATGTATCAACAATATCCACACCTGCTTCGATGGCTTTGAAAATTGCCAAGTCACCCATACCTGAAGTAAAGTGAGTATGCAGGTTAATTGGTGTGTCAGTGAATTTCTTGATTTCACGTACCAAATTATAGATATCGTAAGGTGCAATCAAACCAGCCATATCTTTGATACAGATAGAATCAACACCAAACTTGATCAAATCTTTTACCTTATTGATGTAGTATTCCATATTGTATACTTCACCACCCAAACGAGGCTGGTTCAAAGTATAACATACAACACCTTGTAAGTGCTTCTTGTTATCTTTAATAACTTTAGCTGCCGTTTCGAAATTTCTGAAATCATTCAGTGCGTCAAAACAACGGAAGATATCCATACCATTATCGATTGAACGCTGAACAAAAGCCCGAACCACATCATCGGCATAATTACGGTATCCTACCACATTCTGCCCACGAAGAAGCATCGAAAATGGTGTTTTAGGCATATGCTTTTTCAATACTCTTAAACGCTCCCATGGATCTTCACCCAAGAAACGGTGCATCGTATCAAAAGTAGCACCACCCCATGTTTCAACTGCATTGTATCCAGCTTCATCAATCATTTCGGCAACAGGCAACATATCCTCTGTACGACCACGTGTAGCGAATAGAGACTGGTGACCATCACGTAAACTTACGTCGTTAATTTTAATTGGATTCTCAGCTTTCGGACGATCACTGTCATAATTAAGTTGGGTCATTTGTAAAACCCCGTGCTTATCGTATATCATCTTTTTATTTTTTTTTTGAATTAATACTTTTCCCAATTCACAGGAAAATAGAATTATGCACTTCGTAGATTTCGACCACGAAGCTGTACAATCTTACGTTTGGACATCATCATTTTAATGCCGGTACGTGCCCAAGAACCATTAGTCGAACTTTCAACGTTTAATGCTTCAGCTTTCTCTAATTCTATATGGTGAGCAACTGCTATAAGAACTGCTTTTTTAATCTTTTCTTCTCGTGTCATAATTATTGGTATTAATAATTAGTTTATTAAAGTCTTTCTTACAATGGAATATTTCCGTGTTTCTTAGCTGGTAAAACCTCCGCTTTTGTATGCATCGCTTTCAATGCATCAATCAATCGGGCACGAGTTTCGCTTGGAAGAATCACATCATCAATATAGCCACGCTGAGCTGCCAAATAAGGAACGTTAAATGCATTTTCGTACTCCTTAATTTTCTCATCAGTCTTCGCTTGCTTATCATCAGCAGCCGAAATTTCTTTTTTATAAGTAGAAATAACCTCTACAGCGCCTTTAGCTCCCATTACTGCAATTTCGGCAGTTGGCCAAGCGAATACCATATCAGCTCCCAATGGCTTAGAACACATTGCCAAATAAGCACCACCATAATCCTTACGTGTTACTACAGTAAATTTAGGCACTGTAGCTTCTGCATAACTCCAAAGTAGTTTTGCTCCATGGCGAATAATACCACCTAGTTCTTGTTGTACACCTGGAAGGTATCCCGGAACATCAACAAAGGTTACCATTGGAATATTAAAGGCATCACAAGTACGAACAAACCGGCTAATTTTATCAGAAGCATCAATATCTAAACAACCTGCCTGAATTAAAGGTTGATTGGCAATAATACCTACCGAACGATTATCTAATCGACCAAAACCAATGATTGCATTTTCTGCATAATACTCATGTACTTCGTAAAACTCACCCTGATCAAGAACTGATTCGATTACAGCTTTCATATCGTAAGGTGTTTTAGGATCATCCGGAATAATCGTATCCAGTTCCTCGCAAACACGCTCAGGATCGTCACCCATTGGAATCTGAGGCGTTTCCTCTAAGTTATTATTTGGAAGATAACTTAAAATATCACGAATAGCCTCAATTGTTTCTTCGTCAGTATCGCAGGCAAAATGTGCATTACCACTTTTAGCGTTGTGAGCCATAGCTCCACCAAGTTCTTCAAAAGTCGTTTCTTCACCTGTTACTGTTTTAATTACATAAGGAGATGTAATAAACATGTGACTCTGCTTTTTAACCATGTATACAAAGTCAGTCATAGCTGGAGAATAAACTGCTCCACCGGCACAAGGACCCATAATAGCAGAAATCTGTGGAATTACACCAGAAGCTCTTGAATTACGCATAAATACCTCACCGTAACCTTTTAGTGCATCAACACCCTCTTCTACGCGTGCTCCACCTGAATCATTAAGTCCAACAATAGGCGCTCCGGCACTTACTGCCAAATCCATTATTTTACAGATTTTTGCTGCATGCATTTCACCCAAAGATCCTCCACGCGAAGTAAAATCCTGAGAGTAAGCAAATACTGTTCGTCCATTCACTAAACCATGACCAGTAATTACGCCATCAGCAGGAATTTCTGTTGTTTCAAAACCAAAGTTTACGCAACGATGTTCCACAAACATATCCAACTCTCTAAAACTTCCTTCATCAAAAAGCAAGTCTATTCTCTCACGTGCGGAAAGCTTACCTTTCTCATGCTGCTTGGCAACACGAGCTTCTCCACCCATTTTTTTAACTTCTTCTCTTTTTTTCTTTAAGAGATCTAACTTTTCAGATACCTTCATTTTATATTTTTTTTCAAGTAATTTGCTAAGAAAACCTCAAGGAGTTTCTATTTTACTTCAATTGCTATTCAATTTTAAACCTAAATATTTAAACCTTCTGTTTAGATCCGAATCCAGTTTAAAGAATTATTTCATTATTGATGGACGAATATAAATACTTTCATTGTAGATATGAAACTGTTTTAAAACACCAATACATGTCCGTAAACGTTTGTATATCAACTAACACGACCACCAACAACCACATATCATCTTATTCTTCAAGTAATTAAGTAGCAACGGATGACCTTTATCAAATTAGATCAAAATTTTAGAAGAAATACTATACAACATATAGTTGGTGGGTGAAAATACCCAATCTGGGAATTTTTCAATCTCATTTTCTATCAAGGAAAGGCTACATACTAACAACTCGCCTTCTAATATTTAATTCAAACAGCAACTAATAATCACCAAACTACCTGTTGATGGGAATAATTAGTCATTAGTATCAAAATGCTAATGATTATTTTTTGTACAAATAAAAATCGCTTCAGTGTGTCCATTAGCTTATAAAGATGATGCGAATAATTTAGCAGTTTGATTAAAAAACTATGGATTCCAGCTAGCGAAAAAAAAAGATTTTGAGTACAGAGAGTAAATTAATAGGATTCCTTATTGCACATTCTATTTATAGAGAATTATTTCTCTATTCAATAGTAAATACAATCATTTTTCCACAGGTGAAGGAAAGATTACATCATCAGTTAAATCATTTCAACGATTTATGCTTCAATTGAAGTTTGATGCTATTACCAGAAGCCAGTCCTTCTGATTTTAATAGAATCTCAACACTCTCTATCCTCCACGACCTCTAAATTCTCCATTCCCATTATTAACCAATAATGTATCTTTATCATTTATTTCAATTTACAAAGTGGAAAGAAAAAATAATATTAGATCTTAAAATGTCTCCTAAATCAGTAGAAATTCATGAAATTTTAACCCTTTACAACAAAACACAACTGATATCCAAAATAAATTCACCAGAGTTTCGAGAATTACTCTGTCAGGCATCTTTCACTCCCTATTCTCTTATCAAACGAGACAGTTTAATTCGGGGAGTGTAACTTAGATGAGAAGTAGATAATCTGGAGAAATATCACCGTTTCATATCTAAACCCAACATAGAAAGCCAATGTTATTCGACAATAAAAAACCACCTCCTAATTAAGGAGGTGGTTAAAACCAGTTGAATGCCATAAATCTTTTAGCACTGCTTAAGGTCGAACAATACTAAACTGAACCACTTCTTCCATCAAGTTGCCAGATTGATCAATTACAGTCAATGTTAAATTATAATCGCCTAGATAGGTATTGTACCCCACGGCAATATCAAAATTTAAATTATAAGAAATAGCTCCCTTTACCAGTTCAGGTAAAGCATTTCCGTAAGCATCAGTGTCGATAAAAGAGCTAAAATAAAATTCTTCTATATTTTTAGTTGATTTTACACCTCCATAGTTAATTTCCACAACATAGTCCTTCAATTCTTTATTATCTGAAATTAATGCTCTTACATTCAAAACACTCCCTACAGTAACTGTCGCAGCACGAGTGGGACTATACAAAATAATATTTGGTTTGATTTCATCAATATTTTTCTCATCATCTTCACAGCCTATAAAAACTATAGCGAAGATTATAACTATGATATATTTTAATATTTCCATATCTTTTTAATTTACGGTAAAATGTATTGTATTCTCTTCCATCGAATAAAACTGATCAATACACAATTGAATTGCGAAGCCAAGCTCTTATATCAATATTCTAATTCATTTCTTTAAAATACGATAATCGATATTATTTCAGCACTCGAAGTTTAGAACTAAAAGTCTCATTACCAGAAGTAATGCGAACGATATAAACACCGTTTTGTAAAGAATTAATAAAAATACTGTTGGTCCCAAGATTCTCATCCTTTTTGACATATACCTTTCGACCCATCAAATTGAAGATTTCAAGAGTATATGCTTGTTTGGAACTATTGAGTTGCAGTCTAAATTCCCCACGGCAAGGGTTTGGATAGATCTTGAAATCATCCACCTCATTATGGATTGTCTCCACACCAGTTGGAATCATTTCTGCAAATTTGCTATCTGACTGAAAAGACGTATCAAATATATAGCCAATGGCATAAGTCTCGTAGACTCTTGCCTCATCCACGTCTACCTTAATATTAATTGTACCCAAAGTTGAATGATTAACGGTCTCATAAAGGTTATTATCCAGATAGACCTCAAGCTTATCATAGGGAACTGTTACATCCATTTGGATATTCATTTTATAATCATCCAGAACTTCAAAGCTTGAAATAACTGGAGTTTTGTCCTTGACTTCAAGCTCTTGCACGTTAGATTTAAAAGTTTCCTGTCCGATGTGACCAACCACATAAGAACTGTAAACCCCGAATTCCTCCACATCAAATAAAATATTAAGAGCACCTAAATCTGGAGATGAAATCACCTGATTCAATTCTCCGTTAAGGTAAACATCCAGTTGATCGTAGTTTACTTTAACATCCATATCAAGCTTGATGACTTTATTATCGACCTCTTTGTATTCCGAGATCTCAGGAACCTTGTCTATTTCAGGAACGTCCACACTCCAAACACCTCTACCGTGCGTTGCAAATATAACTTGCTTACCAACAATATGCATATCGTAGATAGAAACAGGAGGCATATTGCTGATTACAGCATGCCAATTGGCTCCGTTGTCAGTAGATTCAAACAAACCTATTTCGGTACCTGCCCAAATGATATTAGGAGCATGAGGCATTACTAACAAAGAGTGGGTCACTACATCGGGAAAGCCATTGGAGCTTTTCTCCCCCGTTCCAAATCCGGAAATGTCCTCCCAGCTTTGCCCCAAATCGGTAGTTCTAAGAATTTTGGGTGATTTACTAACAGCAAAAAGCAAATAGGCTGTGGAAGGTTCCGAAGGATGGGTTGCAATTCCACTGATGTAGGCTCTCATGTCTTTTTCTTCATATTCATTCACTGCTGTAAAAGTTTCTCCCTCATCCTTAGATACATGAATTTTATATTCACCATCTTTCACCATAGCAGCTCCGGCCCAAACAATGTTCGGATCTGCTAAAGACACCTCAACATTGTGTTTACTCGTGGCTCCTGCCCAATAGGAATTAATTCTTTTAAGTTTCCAATTGGCCCCGAAATCGGTGGATTTGTAAACACCGGCTTTGGCAATAGCAAATACAACATCAGGATGCCACTTGGAAGCGGACAACCTGGTAATGAAGGGACCATCCTGATAAGAGATCCCACTAATGGCTGACCAGTTATTCCCACCGTCTAAAGATTTGTAGATGGAATTATAGTAGATACTTCCCAAAAGCTTTTTAGGATCTTTACTATGCCAAAGGCATTCGAAACCATCTCCACCCAAACGGAAATAGTAATTGGAGCTGGAGGAGGCATCTTCATCTGCAGCTGACTGCCATGTTCCGTTATCCTGCATCCCCCCCATATATTCATTAGCTTCAGGATTTTTAGCTACGCCATAAAATTGTGTCGTAATATAGTTGTTGGGTTTCTGTTTAAATGTTACACCATTATCCTCTGAAACACCAATTCCCCCGTCATTTCCGTTAATAATTCTGAAATTATTATCTTCTCCTGGTATAATGGTGATGTTGTGATGGTCGGGATGCAAACCTTCAATCTTAGTTTCACCTCTGGCGAAAGCTTGTTGATAACTATTTGCTCCACCCACGTTTCCATAAGCATCTGCAACACTGATGGTCTCTCCACCTGCTAACTCAATGGCTCCGTATTCCACAATGATTTTAGATTCTGGCAAGTTTTCGGCCTCCCAGATCGCCCCCTCTTTCAATTCGGGCCAGATCATATACATCGATTTATACATGTGGCCACCTGCTTTCGCAATATTATTATCTGGGGTGTCTGCATTGTACTCCACGGCATTGATGAAGATATACTCTCTCCCTAAATCACCATATTCTTTCCCTTCCCCTTTTCTGGTATAGAGATTATAAGAACCATCTCTTTCCTGGTCACGGAATGAAACCATTAACTGTTTGTTGTTTGTAATATCCCAAACCTGGAAGGGCACCTCTTTGTAATCAGCGTAAGTGTAACTTGAGTTTGCAACCCCTGAAGTGGCTTGATCGGGAACGATAAAACGATGTGCCATTTGCGAGATTCCTTCTCCAAAACGAATTTCAATTGAAGTCCAGTCTGAGTCTAAAAGGTTAGTTCCTCCTTCGGAGTTTAAACCTCCTCCCAAGTGACTGCCTTCAAAATTTACGAAAGATAGAAAATCAGTATTAACAGTATAGGCTGCTTTAATGGCCGGGGCAATTTTAGTGGTTGTATGATTAATAGCAAGTTTCCACATATTAACACCTCCAACAAATACAACACTATCAATAAACGGATGTGCCACTATAGTGTTATTGTAGTTACCCTGCCCCCCTAATAAGTTCTCGTTAATCTCAATTGAGTCTTCATCCTTATATCGATACCAGTTCGTTGCCTTATCCCAGGAAACAAAAACAGTGGATTCTGCTTCCGAAATATTGATACTGGTGTAAACAATGTCTTTATTAACAGGAGACACAGCTATCTCGTAACGGGTACCGATAGCCAAACCTCTGGAAAATAACTCCCAAGTATCTCCTCCATCTGTGGTGCGAAGAATACCTTTTCTACCTTCTCCCGCGTAAATGATATTTTCTTCCTCTGGATGAGCGGCAAGATCGTCAACACCATATAGCAACGGATCACTTTCATATACCTGATTCCAATTTTCACCTCCATCTTTTGATTTGAATATGCCGTATTCTGTAGCAGCAATAACAATATCTGCATTTACAGGATTCACCCAAAGTCGGTTGGTATAACTAAATTTTTCATCCGTAGCCGTGTTAACTAGTTGGGTCCAGTTAGCTCCTCTATCAACCGATTTCCAGATACCATTACCCATATTTCCGGCACCTCCGGGAAAACTTTCTCCTGTACCTGCATAAATAATACTATGATCTGAATTAGCCATAACCAAAGCGTTCACTGATAGATTGGTAAGATCGTCCGATAGATGAGTCCAGTTTTCAGCTCCATCTGTAGTTCTCCAGATACCTCCTGTAGCACTACCGGCAATCCAAGTGTTTTTATTGGGATCATCCGGATCTACAATAATGGCTCGGGTACGTCCTCCGATGTTGGCCGGGCCTCGCTGAATGAAGTTCAAGGCCGCTTTAGTGCTTTTTAATTTTGAACCATTGTTTCGCGCGTTTTCAAGCTCCAGAGTTTTGTAGTTCATCTTGTAGCCCGATTCGCTCTCTCCTATTTTTGTGGTGATATCCTTAAAATACTTGCCGTACATATCCGGCTTATTGGCTTTACTATAGCCAACCATTCTTTTGACTTTCTTTTCCTGAAACTGCTTCTGCCAAAACTCTTTCGGGGTGAAATTACCGAAGCAAAATTCCTTTCCCGCAGGTTGAGTGTAGTTACCGATTAGAATCGCCGAAAGGGCCAGAATTCCTACAGTACCCAAGAGGTATTTTTTTTTCATAGATTGATAATTTTCTAAAGATGACATTGGGACCTTTCCGAAGATTATTCGGCCATTGAACAGGCATCGGAATCTTAGGCGTCCCGTCCATCTTCAGGATGGTTAAGTTTATTAGTTAGCTTATGGTTTAAGTAATCTTATTGGGTCTTTCCAGGGGTAATTTTTTTCTTCGTAAGTAAATCGAATAAATAGGTCCATTTTCCTGTATCTGTAGGGCCAGTAATGTATCCCCTCTGATTGGTGATCAATAGCTGGGTGTTATTGTGCCAGGTAATTTCGGCATTAGCAATTTTATCCTCATAAATTATTTTCTGTTTCTGAATATCGTAAACGAAAAATTCGATCAGTTGATTCGGAATGAGCTGAGTATCGGGATTCCGCTTTTGGCAAAGTACATAGCTCAGATTCGGGTTTAGAAAGCACTCAGCATTTTCACCATACTTTTTATGTGCAATTAGTTGGTACATTTGCTTTGAGCTTGATGTTGCCACCTGAGCAAGTTGTTTATTGGGCCCGCATCCACTCATAAGAAGGAGAAGGCACATGGTAAATAGTAAGTCTTTGAAATTCATCAACTTTAGGATTTATGGTTAGCTGTATTTTTATATAATATTCTTAAAACACTAATTTACATCTCTTTAAACTGGTGATAAATAGAACGAGAGCATACTCTCATTAACTATCCATACGGACTCTCCCTATTATTCGAAATCAACAGCTTTCAGGCTTACAATCGGGGTCGACACACATTAAAATAGCGTTTAATTTCATGATGATTTCCAGCTTTATCCTTAACCGCAAGAGAAAAAATATAATCTCCAACAATAGCATTCGATTTAACCTCGACATCGAATTCAAACTGCACAAATTGCTCCCCATTAATTTTTGGCAATTGATTACCTGAAGCATCTTGGTTGTAGTAAACAGAAAAGGCTTTCTCATACTCTTCATCTGAAGAGCCTCCCTTTTCAATCCGTATTTTATAGGAATCCAATTTTTGATTATCCTTCAAGTCTGCTCTAACAAAAAACTTACTTCCAGGCAACACCTCAGTGTACATTTTAGGACTTAATAATTTAATGTCTGGAGATATTACATCTATCTTATCATTATTCAGATTGGAAAAACCGAAAATTGACATTAAAGCAAATAAGACCAAAGGAATCTTTATAATAAATATACGATCAATCGATTTTTTAATACGGTAGAATTTCGTCATAAATTATATTATTTAGATAACAATTCTTCTGAGGGTAAAAGAGAACACAATAAGCACACTGAAGAAAATTGATCAAAACCCAAATTATGCAGACCGAGAGTAGTCTCCCGATTAAGCAACCTT
Organism: Ancylomarina salipaludis; assembly: GCF_004122035.1. Classification (GTDB taxonomy): domain Bacteria; phylum Bacteroidota; class Bacteroidia; order Bacteroidales; family Marinifilaceae; genus Ancylomarina; species Ancylomarina salipaludis. Next base: position 57,978 of record NZ_SAXA01000010.1, on the reverse strand, counting down.
CTAAGATGATCTTGAGCTTTGTCAAAGTCTATTGTTTTTCATTTTAAACATGACAAGGCTCAAGAATATTACCTTTTGCAAGCAATGATTGACAGACTGTATCATATGTTATCTGTCAGAGTTTATGCTTTAGCTAAATTCTATAGCAATATTGTTGTTTGCTCTCTAAGAATTTGCTGAACATCTTTAACTGATTGTTCATTTAAACTCTCAATGGAATAATCAACAGCCAAATTAAGTGATTCATATTTACCATCTGAAAGATGATAAGTACAAATAATCGATTCAAATAAGGCGCTCTGACTAAATGGATTAGAAGCTGTAATTACAATACAATCTTCTTTTTCATCCAATTTTACATCTTTAAAATATTTCGTAAATTCAAGCTTTGAAGTAGCATAATCGATGGTTAAGGTGGGCATATTCATAATATAATCGCCCCCATCCACCTTAACGGTTCTTCCTAAAAATCCTTCATCTTTACTACAAGAAACAAATGCAATTGTTGCTACAAGCAGTATTAATAATATATGTTTCATATGTCTATAATTTTCTTTCAATTGTCATATGGAAGCCGCAAGTAAATTTTAATCATTCCACATCGTGGAACTTATTCATAAAATTTACATGCTTATTTCAGCTTACTTAAGTTCTATTGTTTTACACATAATCTGATTATCTGCAACCACTCTAACTGTATATTTCCCAACAGGAATATTTTTCGCTTCCCAAATCTTCACGTTTGTTCCAACCGTTGTCGTATCTTCAAACATAATTGTGACTACACTTCCTACTTCATCTAATAATTCCGCTGTAATCTGACTTTCTTTCTTTGAATTCAGAACGACAGACACACACCGCTTACCAACAAGAGTTGAAAAACCCATAAAATCCGTTCCCGCATTATCATTTAAAGCAGCAATAGGAGTCGTATTTATTTTAATTTTCACGAACTCACCTGGTTCCAATGTCTTAGCATCAACAACTCCTATATATTCTTTAGCAGGTGTAGTCCGATAATCGACTAAAGTACAGTAGAGAATTTCACCATCACCCGATTTAGCCCCGGCATCTTTATCATTTATATCAACAAAGAATGCAGGAGATTCAGTGCCCTCAACTTCATCCAATAAATCTGTCACATCAATACCTACTTCAATAATTTTATTGGAAGGTCCATACTTACCTCTCATATAATGATCTCCACCAGCGTTTCTCATCCATTTAAAATATCTGCTGGTAGTGGCATATTTTGCATCCTTATCAGCTGCTATGCCTACCTTAACGCTCACATCATTTCTTGAATCATGCTCAAGACCCAAGCAAATTGCAACTTTAACATCCCGCTCTTCAGCAGCAATCATTAAACATTCCTTCCCCATATTTCCTGTGCCTCCCTCACCTTGTTCTAAAGTGGTAAATGTGTGATAGGGAGCATAAAATTTTCCTTGATCTCCCCAGGAAGTCCCCCAGGAATTCGCAACAATAAAGGCACCCATTTCATAATCGTCCTTCTGACCATCTTTGTTATAATCCCACCAAACAGAATCATCAAATCCGACAATAGCCATAGAATGCATTCCACTGGTACCAAATTCAGGAATAATTGCTTTTAATCCGGTATCGGTTACTTCATCATATGGGGTTGCAGCCAAAGGATCAGCAAATGCAGAAAATTGGATCAATCCACCATGAGCAGAACCATTCCCGTGATCGATAAGATATTGCTTCATTAATTCTAAATCACCCGGTACAGTTGGATCAAGTCTACTTAGTGTACCAACTCTATTAGACATACCTGTTTTGTAGACATCGAAACCAGATGCCCATTCCGTAGTGCTTTCGGTTACATAAACCGACTCTGGTACAACACCATTGGCTTCAATTGTTGCATAAACATCCCAGGCATATGTTCCCCTCTCTATACCTCCATTCATGAAGTTCCAGATATACATATAATTGGCAATATTTTCCGGTAACTTACCATCTCTGTCGTGCAAAAGATTTAGCTCGTAAGTATAAATGTAGTGGACATTTGATGCCGGACCACATGAGTTACTTATTTGACTAACTATCGGTGGAAAGAATTTCGTATCTGAATTATCAACAAAAGTGACAGCAGTTTCTCCTGACTTCGCTGTTTTTAAAGAAGGCGAAATAGACAGTTTGGGAATCCGGCTCAATGCTTCAAGAGCCTCTGCTCTATTTTCTGCAGTAATTTCTATCAATCCAAATCTTTTTTCAGGCAAACCTGTGTTGTCTTTAAGCTGCGCATTAACCTTCAATAGGATGAATACACCAACAAGACATATTAATATTTTTTTCATGTATTATGAATTTTATAATTAAGGTTAGGTCGTCTTTCTTATTAAAAGAGAAATATTACGAATAGAACTAATATGCAATAAGCGAAACACTTTACCAGCATATTAGTTCTATTTCAGCATAAAATGCTTATGAAAAATTATTCCCTCTCTATATTGTAATAGGTCACAAGATCAAAATCAGGACCGAAGGACGTCTCAATTGCCACATACTCGCCATTATAAACAATTGGCTGATTCATTAAAACTTCAATGCCGCTTATTCCACTAGCAGCGACATCAAAAGTTGCATGATATGTATTTTTGTATTTTTCGTCTTCTGAAAGCTCTCCATATACATCCTTATTACTTCCATCGTCCATAGAAAGTGTCATAACAATTGAATTGTCATCATTCATGGTATATGAATATTGGGTTCTAACAGAATTAAACCAACTTTCCTTCTCTGCATCAGTCAATTCGCTATTTAGCATGCTCAGAATGGTCTCCTCATCATAAATATCTCCCGATACCTTATTGATAAGTTCTATTTTCACGCCTGTCCATTGTCCAACGATCTCGGCAGGAACAATAAAATCTGCTTTTTCTACCGTTAATTCAATAGTCGCCTCCGCGCCGCTTTCATTCTCAATACCAATTATTGCAAAACCAGCGTTTAAACCAGTAACCACCCCTTTATCATCAACTGTAGCCACCTCAAGATTATAACTTCTGTAACTTAAATTTTGAGCCGCAGATTCTTTGGTAAGACTAATCTCAAAAGACTCTCCTGCCTTAATGGTCTTAAACGTTTCGGTCACTACTACAGTTCTGATTATGTTCTCGTCCTCTTTATTCGTACAAGAAAAAAGTGACACAAGCATAAGTGAACATATCAACAAAGCTTTCAATTTTATAAATCTATTTTTCATCTGTTTATATTTTCTTATTTGTCAGATGAAACTAACCATGAATTAAATAAGATCTCTACCCGTCTAACCCGAAGTATCGGACTAATAATTATTATATCATGGTTGTTTCGTAACTTCTTCAATACTTATTATTTAATTACTCTACCCTATCAAGTTTAACCCTAATATCAAACCCTTCAGTAAAAGGAAACAAACTCATAACTGCAGAATTCATATCATCTGAAAGAGTAACTAATGTTTCTCTGGCTATTTGAGTGCCTTCATCATGATGCTCTACATAGTTCACTTCATAAGTAGAGGGTTCTTTTGATCTTGACCAGGATTGGTCGCTTACTTCTACCTCATAAACACCTCTTACAACTTCAATTTCCAAATCAGAATCTTCCCCTACCGTAAACGAAAAATCTTTTTCAAAAATAGAATTAGTATACATAATAAACCTAACCAGGTCTACATAAACTGATCGCTTATCGTAATCACTTGTCGAAACAATAGTATCATTAAGTAATTTAACAATATCTGAAGCAGAATAGGTGACCTCACTCTGCCCTTCAAAATTGTTTAATACGACTTCTACATCATTTACAGTTGTCCACTTACCAAGAAAACGATCGGGATTTACAATAATGGCACACTTCTTAAACACCTCCGGCTTATCAAGAAGATAAACCTTTATTGTAGCTATTCCCGATTTTAATGCTTCAATATTCCCGTCACTATCAATAGATACAAAATCAGGATTATAAGATAACCAACCTAGTTCCTGTGTTTCAGAACTTCCAGACACAACAGCCTCCAACTTCATTTGAGACCCCAACTCAACCGTCATTTCTTCAAAAATCTTAATACTAGCTATAGTATTATCCGCATCCTCCTTATCACAAGAGGTAAAAAAGAATAGGCCAATTAAGGCACCAAATATTAAATTTATCTTTAAAGCTTTCATTATAATATATGTTTGGATTGTAATATATTCAAGATTGTTTTTTACTCAACTCTCTCTAAAGAGATATACCAGGTGTGGCTTACAGCAGGATCAGGCGATAAATCAAGAACAGCCTTATTTTTATCTTCACTAAGTGTTAAAATACTGTTTCGCACTCTTTTAGAATTCCAGTTCTCTGTAAAATCGATATAGTATTTATTCAATTCCATAGACTTCCATGAACAATCGGTACAGTATACGCCCTCTTTTCCCAAAATTACTTTAAGCTCATTTTGTTCCTTTATCTCCAACGAGTATCCTATACCATAAATTAATTTACATTGCTCAGCATAAGCAATATTTGCAGTAAAATCAGCTTTTTCTTCCTCGGTTGTTGCAGCAGCCAAGCCCTCTTCGCAATAGGTAATAAACTCATCATAAGTAAATCGTCCCTCTTCCGGATTTGCCAGTCCATTAAATTGGATTATCATCTCATCAGCCCCCTTAGATTTCCATATACCCACTAACTCATCAGCTATTAAGGAAAGTTCGCAAGAAGCTGAAATGTCGGGATTAGAAATAAGAGTTGCTGTTATCGTGGCTGACCCCATAGCTTTTACGGTTACTAATCCGCTACTTGAAACTGACATGATATCACGTGCATCAGAACTCCATTTCACACTTTTGTTATCGGCATTTTCCGGTTTAACAATGGCATACAATTGATACGTCTCACCAATCTTTTCCAACTTAACAGCCGTATCTGATAGAGTCAACTCTTCAGCCATCAGTCTTTCTGCACCTCCCTCTTTCTCACATGACGAAAAAAAACTCACCAACAAGGCTAGTACTACAACTCTAAAAATTCTCATTTGCATATCTATACTTTTAAAAATACCAACACTTCGTTAGGCTTATCTCTACCGTTGATAATCCCTCATTTATAATTCAAAACATGATACTTACCACGAATTGAAAACCTAACGAAGTGTATAACATATTATTCTTATTTATTTTTATGATTTATTACTCTTTAAACCATTCTCCTATATCATACCCATAATCAGGATGTTTTCCTGTGTATTTAAAATAGAACTTATCGGTATCGTTTATGTACAAACGACATGTCTGATCTTCAAAACAGTAATCCTGAATACTTCCTTTATCAAGTACCTTAGAAGACACTTCGTCAATTGATGCTGCATTGTAAATTATCTTGGAAATATTTGGCATACTATAACAAGAAAGGTATAAGCTTGAATTACAATTTGATAAATTCAGCTCTTCCATCTCAGAATAAGATATTGACAAATATGTAATTAAAGGACAGCTAGACAAGTCCAGACTAGTTAATGAACTAGATGATCCATCAAGATGTGTTAAGTTAACATTAGTCGATAAATCAAGACTCTTTAGATTTGGAGTATCGCTAAAACTAAGAGACTCCAATGCAGTAACATCCGCTAAATTAAGACTGCTAAGCTTTGTATTAGAACAGCTTATTTCTAATAAAGAACTGCAACCTGAAACGTTAATTGTTGCTAGTAAATCATTATTATCACAATATAATTTTTCCAAATCAACACATTTAGATAAATCTAAACTGTTAACGTCTGTCTCAAGGCAGTACAGTTCTTTCAACTTAGTACAATTAGTCAGATCCAAATTTGTTAAGCCAATCTTATCAGCATGTAAGAATTCCAAATTTATCAGCATAGAACAATCAATAGCCGTAATTTTTGAACGACCAAATCTCAATTGCTTTAAATTTATATTAGCTGACAAATCTAAGGTCTCAATTTGCGTATTTTGACAAGAGAATTCTTCCAGTTTTGTATTATTGGATAGGTTAATAGTCGAAATTGAAGTTTGTCCACAATTCGCTACAGTTAACTCAGGACATTGAGTAAGATCAAGTTCTGTTAAGCCATAACACAAAGAGGCAGAAAAGTATTTTAGTTTCGTACAGTTAGTAAGATCTATTTTTTTAATTTTAGTATCTCCACAGTCTAAATGTTCCAATGCATAACAATTCGTTACATCTAGCTCCTCTACATCATTCCATGTATACTGTATTTTCTGCAACACTTTTGCATTATCGACAACAATATAGCCCTTACCAGGAATGTATAATTCCACCTCTTCATCGGCAGGTAGCTTCGTCTCTACCCCCTCATTGTCAATAACAATATTATCCACCAAAGAGATAAGGGTTATAGGTCTACCATAGCTACGTAGATTGGTTATATTCATCGAGGCAGGAATATCTCTTACGTTCTTCCATTCACCATCCTCAAAATAGTAGTTGGAAACAGAGTTTAATGACAATCTACATTTACCATCAATAGCACAATATTCCTGTATAACACTATTATCTTTTATTATAGCAGGTACAGTTGAAATATCAGTCGCAGCATAAAGAATCTTTTCAATTTTTTCAAGATTAGCACAGGCCAGAGTCTTGATATTCTCAAGTCCCGATAAATCTAACATTGTTAATGCTGCACTATTTTCAATGTCAATATTTTCAAGCTTAATATTCTCAGTAAAAGTAAGTTCTTCAAAAGCTGCATTCTGACTGATAAAATCGATTAACCCAACATTTTTAGACATATCTAATGTTGTGATATTGGTCTCGCTAATATTAAGCTTTGTCAGCGCAATATTTTCTGAAATATCCAGTGTTGCCACACTTGTATGTGAACAATCCAATTCTTTCAAATTAGTATTACTTGTCAGATCAAGTGAAATAATTGGAGTACTTGAACAATTCAAGCTCTGTAAATTTACAGATTTACTCACCTTCATTTCTGTTATCCCACTATTAGAAAGATCCAGGACTTTCAAGCTAACCAAGCTATCTACATCAAACCCAATAAGAGATGGTGTAGTACAACTCAATTCATCAACAATATTATTTAACACTCTTAATTCGGTATTCGATGGAAGATTAAGAACCCCATCATCAGGTATGATCACGGTTTGCTTTTTACCTGCTTCGAACCAGTAAATTTCCTGTTCCTTCTGATTCGTTTTAATAACAACATCTAAATTCTTACTATCTTGTGTCATAAAATAGATAGTTGTCATATCTTCGCTCTCTTTAATTTTACCCTCGAGATCATCCTTTTCACAAGATGCCAAAGATCCAAGTAAAAAGAGAAACGAAAAAAACACAATTAGTCGATTAATTTTCATAGTTTTTCTATTTATGGGTTAGTATTTAGGTCGAATATATCCCAGCCCTTCGGGATAAAAAATATTTTTATCTCAACGGCTCATTATATGTATCGATTGCCATCTTTTCACGCATAATCGATTTTTCGAATTGTTGTCTTTCACTATCATTCCTCAAAATTTACTATATGATGTCAATTATTTAGAATCGTTTGCGAACCGTTAAGGGGGCTTTATATACTGAAGACAGGAATCTAACTGCTTGCCTTTACTCGGGCATTAATGAGCCCTTGCAGCAATCAGTAAGTCTTTTTCAAGAATTACGTCCCGTAAAATAATTCGTATCTAAAAAGCTTTTTTTAAAAAAAAGGAAGAGCTACCTACCCCAGTTAAAATATAATCAGAATCAAAATTGACAGGAAAGCCATCAGCCTGGGATCAAATAGAAATGAAACATGCTCAAAAACATTCAACACAGAAATAAGACTTGAAGCATATGATTGTTAACTACAAAAACAGTCATACAAAAAAACAAAACTGTATCCCAACAACTTGCAAGCATTACACTTTCGCTAAAATGAGATAAACCAAAGCCCTACTGCATTTATCAAGTGATAAAACATTAATCAAGTTATTAAACTTATTTTCCTACTTTAGAGGCCTCAAGTATCGTAATACTCACAAACTAATATGATAATAGGGAAACAGAAATATCAAATAATACTACTCCATTTTATACTTTGGTGTATCTTAATTCTACCCCCCTATTTATTTGTGGATGGAATCGTATTAGCCAATAACTTCAATCAGTTCATAAGTGAAAATCTATTTTCACTAGCAATATTCTATTTAAACTATTTTTTACTTGTTAGTCAATTTCTTAGCTGGAAAAAATTTGCTATATATATACTCTTACTTGCGGTTATATCATTCTTCTGTTTTTCTATAATGCTAGGCTATCAACTCTATATCAAGGATATGTTTGAATGGAATACGAGAGGATATTTAAAAAACTATTCATACAATATTCCATCTATACTATATTATTCGGTGATTGCAGTTTTTGCAAGATCATATTATGATTTACAAAATAGTCTGGAAAGAGAATATCAATTAAAGAATGAAAAAATAACAACTGAACTTAACTACTTAAAAAGTCAGATAGATCCACATTTTTTCTTTAACAATCTCAACAATATCTACAGTATGGCGATAAAAAAGGATGAGAATATAACGGTAATGATTTCTCGTCTTTCAGACATGATGCGCTCGTATATTTATAATTCACGTCTGTCTAAAATATCACTTGATAAAGAGATTGATTTCATCGAGAATTTTGTTTACTTCCAACTACTTAAAAAACCTAAATCTACTGATATTGACGTATATAGCGATGGCTACATTAATGATTATTTCATCACACCTATGCTGCTTATTAATTTTGTAGAAAATGCTTTTAAACACTCAAATATATTTCACAACACTGAAGCAAGTATATCAATAAACTGCTTTGTAGATGAATCGAAAAATCTGGAATTTCAAGTAGAAAATACCATCTATAATTTACCCAATCATTCTGTTTCGGGTATTGGTAACGAGAACACTAAACGCCGGTTAGAACTCTTATATCCTGGCAGATATAAACTAATAGAGAATATAAATGACAATATTTATTCTATCGTTCTAAAAATCTATAATAAAACTAAGTAATGAAAAATCAAACTTGTATAATTGTTGAAGATGAGCAACTAGCAATTGATTTGTTGCTATCATACGTTGAAAAAATTCCATTTCTTAGCTGTGCCGGAGCCTTTCCAAATGCAATAGAGGCCTACTCTTTTCTATACGAAAATAGTGTGGATATTATTTTTGTTGATATCGATATGCCAGGAATGAAAGGCACCGATTTTGTCAAATCATTACGCAGAAATTATAAAATTATTTTTACAACTGCTTGCGAACAATCTGCATTGGAGGCCTTTGAGTTAAACGCAATCGATTATCTCACCAAACCCATTGAATTTAACCGCTTTATACAAGCATTGAATAAAGCCACACTATATAATATCTCAACATCTGAAAATAAAACTAACGCAGGAAAATTATTCATTAAGGTAGATGGTAAAATTATTAATATTTCACTCAATGAAATCCTTTACATTCAAGGTATGCAGAGATATACACAAATCTTTACTAAAAATAATAAATATACAAGCCTCACATCATTATTCAAATTAAGTGAACATCTTCCCAAAGATAAATTCCTTAGGGTTCACAAATCTTATATCATCAATATTGATAACATATCGTGCATCGAAGGAAATATGATTAAAATAAATAATGAAACAATACCTATCTCTAAGGGTAAAAAAGATCAATTTTTTAAAGATCTGGATGAAAATATCGACATTCTATATCTATAATCTAAAAAGTAAATCAAAAATTAAGTATTAAAAACCAACTAAAACTAGAGATGCTTTTTAATCTATATTATGAATAAGTATATTAAAAAAAAAATTATACTTATTGTGTATTCTCCTATCAGCATCAAGCCTCTTTCAAGACAGACGTTTTTTTTTATTATTTGAAAGGGGCCTTCATCAAAAGGAGATAATATAAAACAAAATTGAACCTTTGTTTTATATCCGGGAATAATTAATCATCTTGTAATTTAGCAACACGTATTTTAATTCGCCTACATCCATTTCTTTTTCTTAAACCAAATGCCCATTCCTATTGCCATTACAAGCATAATAAACAGGAGGTAAAAGTAACCATATCGGTAATTCAGCTCCGGCATATTGGAAAAGTTCATCCCGTAAATACCTGCTAAAAAAGTTAGGGGGATAAATATGGTTGCCACTAAGGTCAACAACTTCATGATCTTATTCAGCTGATTATCCTGCATCGACTGATAAGAATCATTAATAGCATATAAATTATCTCTCAGGAAATCCAACTGATCGAGCACAAACATCACATGATCTTCGGTATCTCTGTAATATTTAAGATTCTCCTTATCAATCAGATCCAGTTCCCCACTTATAATTTGATCGTAAACTTCTTTTAGAGGAAGAATACTTCGGCGCGCTCTGAGTAAAACCCGTCTGTATTCTCTAATCTTACCGGGAATATCAATTCCCGAATTCTGAACCACATAATCCTCAAGGCTTTCGATGATATCGTTCCCCGTTTCTATTAATTCAAAATAGCAGTCAACAACCAGATCAGCAAGCGCAAACATTAAATAATCGGCCCCTTTTGATCTTATCTTTCGGCTTTGATTTTGAAGTCGGGATATCACGGAATCAAAAATTGGATCTTCAGAATCGATAAATGAAAGGACAAACTTATCCCCCAAAACAAAATGGACGGGAACAGAAGCATATGCCAGAGAATCTTTCTCATTTAAAACCATTTTAAGTGAGAGATAACAATAATCTTCCAAAACCTCAAACTTGGGTCTCAAAAAAGTATTTAAAATATCTTCGAGTACCAAATTGTGGATATTAAACTGAAGGCCTATATTTTCCAAGGCAGGCACATCAACGCCTTTTAAATTGATCCATGTCACACAATCAGAATGTTTTCTATTGAATTTTACCGTTTCCAAATTACTTTTATATTCCTTAAGGTGAAACTCATCGGCATTAAATCGGATTTCCTGTATTGAAGCCTGACTTAGATTTTGTTGTCCAACATGAACTAAAGAACCGGGTGGCATCCCTTTTTTAGAGGAATTTTTTTTCATTTTTTTATGTGGTATCATCTGTACAGATATGAATAATATTACCTTTAATATAACTATTTTAAATTTAATCAATATTCGTTTAGAAAAATGGAAATGCTGGAAACTATTCTAAAAGATCTTGGGCTCGGTTATAAGCTCCTGTTTGTAATATTTGTTGCGGTAACCGGATTCATCGTATCAAAACTGATTCGATTCTTTATGACCCGTGTGCTGAAGCGATCGGCCGACAAACTAAACGTAGATCCAACCAATTATAATTTTCTGAAGAATGCGGTGAGTTTCCTAATTTTTATCACCGTTGTCATTATCATTTTCTATTCCATTCCTGAACTGAAAAGTTTAGGTGTCAGTTTACTGGCCAGTGCCGGTATACTGGCGGCGATTTTGGGTTTTGCCTCTCAACAGGCCTTCTCGAACATCATCAGCGGGATCTTCATCGTTATTTTTAAACCCTTTAGAGTGGGTGATTATATCAAGATAGGTGATTTAAACTTTGGAAATGTCGAAGATATTACCCTGCGTCATACGGTTATCCGCAATCCTGAAAACAGGCGTGTGATTATCCCCAACTCAGTTATCAGTTCTGAAACCATCTTAAACTCCACGATATCTGACCCGAGGATTTGCTCATTTCTTGAAATTGGAATTAGTTATGCATCGTCCATCGATTTGGCTAGCCGTATCATGCAGGAAGAAGCTTTGGCACACCCCAATTTCATGGATAATCGAACTGAAGAAGAAATAAAAGATAACCTACATCCCGTTTGTGTACGTGTCATTCAACTTGCCGAATCAAGCGTGGTTCTTAGAGCCTATATTTGGGCTGAAACCTCGGGCAATGCTTTTACAATGAAATGTGACCTGTTTAAATCGATTAAAGAACGATTTGACCGGGAAGGTGTTGAAATCCCTTTCCCACACCGAACCGTTTATATCAAACAAAACAATTAGAATTCTTTGATTTAGGAACTGATATTCCTAAGCTTTTAAATTCCGCTATGTATAAGGCCCCTCCTTTTCACAAAAAAGAGGGGCCTTATTCTTTTCGAAAAATTCCTGCAGAATTAAATCACATACAAATAGATGCTCATATAGTGACAAAAACATCCGATCAGCACCAAAATATGAAAACAGGCATGATTTAATGGAATTCGCTTTATGCTATAAAGAATGGCGCCAATTGTATAGGCTAAACCTCCGGCAAAAAGCCAGTACAAACCAGCTTCGGCAAGATTTTCGACAAGTGGTTGATATATGAAAACAACCATCCAGCCCATAAATAAATACATCAGGGTGGAGATCAAAGAAAATCGCCCTGTAAAAAAAAGCTTGATACTAATGCCCAGTAAAGCAAACAGCCAAACGGCTGCAAAAACAATGAGCCCTGTTCCCTCGGGTAAGGTCACCAAACAAAAGGGGGTATAAGTTCCCGCAATCAGAACATAAATAGAAGCATGGTCGAAGATTCTCAAACCTGCTCTTTTAACGGGATCTACCGCCCGATGGTAAAGTGTTGATGCGGCAAAAAGAATCATCATACTCATTCCAAAAATACCAAAGCTAAGCAGATGTTTCGTTTCACCATGCAGATAAGCGGATCTGATTAGGGCAACAAAACCTATGCAAGACAGTACAAATCCGAAAGCATGCGAATAAATATTTATCTTTTCTTCGAGTGGGGAGTACGTTTTATTTCCGGACTTTTTCATCAGCTAAATAGTGTATAAGCTTAAATTTTTAATGACTAAAGTTAAACAATATACGCAGATCCAAAAATTTCTGACAATGAGAAAAGAGAACCATCACGACAGATGATCCTCTTTTTTATATTACAGTCTGGTCATTTCCAGAATGCTTTCAACCTGGCCCGAAATTCCGGGTTTCACCGATGGGAATTCCATTTCGAATGCTGCTGTCCCAACGGTAAATGCTGAGGCTCCGGTCGTTTTAACCACCTCTATTCTTTCCTGACTGTCGATACTGCCCGCAACTATAACAGGTTTCGATGAGCTTTTGCAAACCTCCTGAATCAGTAAAGGAATATCTTCACCAGTAAATCGGTAAGCCAGCAAATCCAAGCCATCTACACCATCAATCGCTGTAATTGTTGCGGCATGAGCTGCAATCTCAGGAATTGTGCCCTTAAGAATACTTGGGTGATCTTCTATTTTGCCTACAAAAGGGTAATATTTTAGTGGGTGATCTTTAACCAGAGAAGCAATGAGTTCCGGTCGGGTTCCCCCCAACAAGTAGTCGACGTTCAGATCCATGGCAACTTTGGCCGATCTCATTTCGCTCTCAGCATCCAAACTCACCACCTCCAAATATACCTCAACGCCTTCCCTTCTCAAATCATCTGCAAGGTTCTTTAATTCGCTAGTGGGCAAACCAATATCTTTAAAACCAATATGCTTGACTCCTGCTGCTGCAATCTCCTTCACATACTTTCTTGCATCAGATACGGTCTGATCATCCTTGGTCAACATAAATATAAAATCGATACTCATCTTTCTTCTTAATCGTTTGTTGTTTTGTGTTTGAAAAACAAAAGTAGCATTTTATTAAATGCTACTTTATTTATTTTTCATCCCCCCAATATATTCACATCTGCACAGACGCGATTAATTGCGACGCTAACACATATCGATTCTCAAAGCTAATGCTTCCGGGCTTTTGTTTTCTTAAATGATTCCTTTATTTAACTTTTAACGGTAAATTGTATGAGTACAGTTTTTATTTCAACTAATCTTCATCATCCTCAATTTCTATACTTGATTGTAATTCATCAAATGCACTTTCCAAACCTTTATCTTTATAAATCGCCAACAATGATTTCTTTGGGTAAGATTTATTTTTATTCAATTTCATAGCTTCTATAAGAATTTCATTTGCCTGCTCAAAATCATCTTCTACATAATACAAGTATTCACCTTTCATACACTGAAACATATCCTCTGATTTAATGTCGGAACTTCTTTTTACTGCTTCCATCAATTCATTTAATGTTTCCACAACAGATTTTGTTGGCTTCTTTTTACTCCTTAACAAGCAAATAAAATATGAGTGAATATGATATATGTTTGTTCTTCTTTTTTCATAGTTTTCTTTTGCTAAATTTAAAGCGTCTCCATAATTTCCAGTTGATAAATAAAGGTTTACTATTTCTCTTTTTGTTCTTGAATGTTCTGGGTAATACTCTAAAGCCTTTAAATAGTTATCAATTGCTCTACTCTTATTTCCTTTATGTCTATGATAAAAACCAAGCAAGAAATAATAATCTAATTTGTTTACATCATTATTAAAGAATTGAACGTAATCAAAGAATTTTTCATTTCTAGTTCTAGCATATGCCTGAGTTAATCTATAATTTGTTTCCCAAATAACTTGGTCATCATAATTGGTTTGTTCTAATAATTCTAAGCAAATCTTAATTACATAGTCGTAATTTCCTTTATCATACTCTTTGATGATATTTTTAATAATTAATGAAGGGATGAAGTATTTCTTAGGGATTTTAACCTCGTTTTCAAGCATTTTTTGAAGGGTCAATAAAAACTCAGAATAGTCTTCAACAATTATATCATCCAAATCTTCATTTAATAATTGCTTTGAAATTTGTGTTAGTTGATTGTCATATTTTTTGTCTAATTTAATCTTTGACCTATTGATATAATCAGACAAAGTTGGATTTAGTTTAAGATATTCATAGCCTCCAAAAACAAAGTTAAATAATGATAAATCGTACAACTTTTGAAGCGCAATTGATGTATCATTATTATCACCAAATACTTTATTAATTAATTCCAAACTAAATATTTCATTTGATGCCATAAAGACAACTAATTGATATGCTATAGGTGAATCCTTTAGGTGATTTAAAATTGTACTACTATAATTATCTGAAAATTCTGCAATTTCACTAATATTCCTTTTTGCTTCAAGAGAACTAATTTCAATCAAGTTTACAGCGTAGATTATTTGAGAAGGAATTCCTCTTAAATGACCAATAAAGTATTCTTTATCTTCACGATTTATATTTTCTAGACCATAGATTCTTAAAAGTCTAAGAAATAAGTTTTTAGTTTCTGGCTGAGACAACTCAGGAATTCTATAAACTAGTGATTTCTTTTCTCTTTTTAATTTGAACTCATTGGGACGAAAGCGAGATATTAAACAGATAACTAAGTTATTATCAAATATATCATAGTTAACAAGAGAAGTAAACCAATTAACAATTGAGCCGTTTGGTAAAATAATACCTCCATCATCAATTATGTAGATAATTTCTTTGAACTCCATAAATTGCTTAACGAGGTTAACTGCAATATCAATTTTTTCCTCAAATTCTATTGCCGAAAAATCATAATCTAAAATTTCCGAATTTTTACTTATAGTATTAAGTTTATAGATAAAATTTTCTATACTCTCTTTTGCATCAACAGTAATTGCAGTAGGTGTTTCAAGATATTCCGTAAGTTTGTATTTTCTTAAAGCGTTTTTTAAGAATGTTCTTCGACCTATACCTTCAAAATAATTGTAAGCTACAATATAAGTTGGCATCCAATTATCAAGATTATTTATCTCATTCTCAAATTTTTGCATCTCAGAATTCCGCCCAACAAAGTTATTCTCAATATCTTGATTAAATTTAGTTTTCTTGAAGTTCACTTCCTTTAAGGCCTGATGAATCTTTTTTAAGATAATTACTTCGTTATTGATATATTTTAAGTTGTAAGGCTTGGATATCCATTTAGGTATTCTTTCATCAGAGTATTTAACATTTACATCAATTATAATAGGAATAATCCTATCTAAATAATCTGTCTTTAGATTTTCTTTTGACCTCCTAATTTCCTTCTTCACCCAAGGTGAATCAAGTGAATCGCTTGATATAAATAAAACAAAAACATCTGAGCTATCTAATTCACTAAAGATTTGTTCGAGTGTTTTTCTTCCTGGGTCAAATGAAATTTCATCAAGTACACAATTCTTGTTACCAAGCTGAGTAGCCACTCTTCTAACTAAATCTTTGTCTTTGCTACTATGTGATAAAAATGCTTTTGCCATTATATATTTATTTAAATTATCTTACTTCGTTTCACACTCTCTTTAGATTGCAACCAACCTATGACAACATCAATATTGATGTTATTTCTCTTATCTCGCTTGTTTTATTGTTGTTATTAGCCCAATACGGCAGTGTAAGAACAATAGATAATAAGGAGAACTAAATTTAACAATTACAAATCATAAACAATATTTCAACAAGATGTATAATTAAACAACACGATAAAATAGAAAGACTCTACATAATAAATAGACCCTCTCAGTTTATCAAACAATTCCACGTCCTCACCTTTGTCTCGTTTGCTAAACAGATTATAAATCCTTCGGGAACTTATATGGCATTTCCTGATAGATGTCAACACATTAATATCAATTAAATTCAATTACACAAAATTAGAGACACTACCGATTTAGCATTTATTGAAAACCATTTAGTTCTCATTGAATTCTATTCTGCATGCTTCGAAAGTCATTTTGATGTTAATGAATCTGATTTTCTTCTTTTCGAAAGGCATTTCGTTGCTTTCGAATTGAATTTTCATCTTATTGAAAGGCATTTAGCTGCTTTCGAATTGAATTTTCATCTTATTGAAAAGCATTTAGCTGCTTTCGAATTGCTTTTTATGCTTTTCGAATTTGATTTTGCTGTCTCCGAATTCGATGTAGCTGTAATAACATGGCGTGTAGCAGTTCTCGAATCCTTTATAGCTGTTTCCGAATTCGATGTAGCAGTTTCCGAATCCTTTATAGCAGCTTCCGAATACTGTATAGCTGGCTTTGCAAGCCTTATATCAACTTCATAAATCGAATTATAATCTGTGGCAATCCATCGACGGACCTTACTAAACCATAAACAAAATCATAACTTGCAAAAAAAAGGAAGTTCCTTATTCGGAGCTTCCTTAAAATATAAGCTATATCTGTGTCCCCTCCTGGCCTTCGTGATGAAACAAAAGAGGGAATTTAATGGTTAAGAACTAATTCCTTTTGAAAAATTGTGTGTAAATATCAATGAGTCTATCTGTCTGGGTATAGATATTAAACTCCTCCTCGACCCCTTTTCGGGCAGCAAAAGATAATTCCTGCAACTGATCATCATTCTTTAACAAATCTTTTAAAGCAGCAGCCAGTGTTTCAGGGCTGTTAGTCTCATAGATAAGGCCCCCCTTCGATTTTTCAATAATTTCGGGGAATGCCCCCAAAGCGGGTTGAACAACCGGCACACCCGAAGCCATACTTTCCAGCAGATACAAACCAAAGGCTTCTCCGTTTCGAACGGGAACCGAAATCATTCTGAGCTTTGAGAAAAATTCGTGCCTGCCTTCACCATCAAAGTCTTCGTGAAATTCAACCTGATGGGTCAGACCTGCTGCCTTTAATTTGTTCCGGACTTGTTTGATTAAAGCCTTATCATCACCTGTTGAGCCTCCGGTTACAATCAGTTTCACATCATCAAAATCCGGATCTTTTTTAAGATGAATAAAGGCATCAACCATAATATCAAAGCCATTGGCTTCGCACATTTGGGATATATAACCAATGTTTCGTTCTTTCTGATCAGCAGCAATAAACCTGTATTCATCCGGATCAACGCCTAAATGGTTAATGAATACCTTCTCTTTGGGAATGTCCATTTTTTCAAGGGAAACACCTGCATAAAAATTGCTAACCGCAATAAAGCCATCAATATATTCTGCTTTGCTGCTCATCAGAGCCCAAATTTTATCCCGAAAGGAATCTTTCATGGCATCAACCCAAACATCCTCATCCTGTAAAGAACAAATTAGTGCTGCCTGAGGAAAAACCGCTTTTAATTTTGGCGCTAAGCCCAACAAAAGCGCATTGGATAAGTGAATGACATCCGGCTGAAGGTATTCTGCCATCCAGCTGACCATCCGGTTCAGTTCCTCTTTTTGCTTGCCCTCTTCGCCCATCAACATCGAAACGGTCATTTCTTCCAGCCCTTTAGCACTGGTCGATCCGGCCATACTTGCTGCCAGTTTTAACATGGGACCCGAGTTCAAAAGACGATCCACCCAGGCAGGTACATGCCTGAAAATGGGATACAATTGTTTCAGGTAAATACTGATAGCGCCATAAAAAACAGGAATATCGCTCAGATCATGCTCATCGGAAAACAAAGGCAGATACATGGGCAATTTGGTTACCTGATGGCCTTGCTTTTTCATGGCAAGATGAAACTTATCATCGCGTAAACAATTGCCGCAGTAGAAACTCCCCCCTGAGCCCGGTATGATTTGTAATATATTCATAGCTGTGCTTTGTGTTGAACACACAAGATAAGAAAAAGCAGAATGATGCTGGCTTTCATCCGGAATTATAATGACGAATCAAAATACACCCTCCGCCTTCGACAAATTCAGGAACCTGAAAAACGATTATCATTTTCAATTATCTCTTAATAACAATAGAACGTGCTCTGACAGCCTGCCATCAAGCGTGATACTGTTATAACCACAAATAAATAACAAGGATTATCCCTTAAATCAACACATATCGCATCCGATAACAACATTTAAAAATCTTTTAACAGATAATAACATATCATTGTTCACCCCTTTATTCCTATCGAGTATCTTTGTATTGTAAATTTAAAGAGTCGCTTAATTAGCGTAAATAAGCAGAAAGAATTAATGAAGAAGAGAGAGTGTGCCGGAATAAAAAACTCATCTGAGTTTAAAGGCAAATGTGAGAAAGTAGCCCAATGCTTACCTATAAATATGAAACAAATTGTTTTTGCAGTTGTTTTTTTAATTTTTGTCTTCCCCATAAACAAGCAAGCACTTGCAGATAAGGAAATTAAACCTGGAAGAAGGCAGGCTGTCTTAATTCTTTCAGATGGAAGTAAAATAGTTCTAAACACAAGTAGTGATACAATTGTAAATTCGAAATCAGCAAATGTTCGTATCAAAATTGATTCAACAGGCATCAATTATCTTATGACTGATAGCATTAAGAAATTGAATCAAGCCAAAAGTAAATCAGTAAACAAGAAATAAGTCGTTTTTCTGACAACTTATTTCAGAACGAGACAACACATGCGAGAAAAAAGGATGACCACTACTGATCATCCTTTTTTTATCTCATTTGACACTTAGGTGTCAACGATGTTCCTTGACCGTACCCACTTGCAGCTAACGGATGGCGGTATGGTTAGTAAGGGATTGCGGGCTTCTTACCTGTTAAGTTATAGCAAATTTTAGAGCGGGTTACTACGCCTATAAAACCCTAATACACTATACATATTATTGGGCTTTCGATATTTTATTTACCACTTCTTCTGTCCATTTGTTTAGCGTATTTTCTTCAAACTTCTGGAATTTAATCTTAAAGGCTGAAAACACATCATCAGTTTCTAATAATACCTTATCATTTAATCTTATTATATCAAAATTTGCAACAGATGGATAACCTGAAGATGATTTTGAACGTCTTACTATCTTACTGCTTATTGATGAGAACTCTTTCATCAAAGAAAACATTTCATCTTTAATACTTTGAAATCTTAATCTTTCATTTTCACTTTTTATATTAATAGCTCCGAAACAGAATTTCATCCATATTTTTTCTTGTTCACAAAATATTTCTAATGCAAAAGAACTCTTTGTTTCTCCCCATGAATTTGTTTTATAATTAAAATATGGCACTGTATTTACTGGCAAGATTCTAATAATATTTTTGTCTTTAGGTGTTAGATTTTCATATTGCTCATGTTGAATAAAAAACTCATTTATTTGTCTGAACAACTCTTTACTATATAGGCTTGGTTTATTATTCACAATAAAATCAATTGCAGATTTGTGCTTTCTATATATTTCTTGTGCGAGTTTTGCCTCTTTACTTATTCCCATAATGTTCTTCTTCAGGTTATTGATATAATTATCAATCAAAGGTGCTGTTTCTTCTGACGGTTGTTTACTTTTTACTGTATCTTCAAGTATCTCCAGAATTGATTGATAAGTCAGATTGATATATTCAATTTCAAGTTCTTTTTCTGTCAATGTTCTCGGAAATGGAGTTAAATACACATAGTAATTTCTGTGCTCCTTATCACTCCAGATATTTTCAACAATTTCATAATATTTAAGAAGTTGATTATCGCCAGATTTACCCGCTTTAATCTTGTTTTCAATACATATTGAAAATTTCAAACTGTCATTCACAATAAGTAAATCAATGTCATTGTATTCTCTAAGTATTTTTGTGCCTTCTAGATTTGATAGGTTTATTCTAATCTTATCTTCGGGTGAAAAGGGCAAAAGATTTATGAAACTCTTTAAGAAATAATTACCAATATCATGAGATGACCTTGAATTCATCATCCACGCTAAAAAATTTGAATGCTGTAATTCTCTATGACTAATACCCAGTATTTCTAGATAGTTTGGTTGACTTAAAAATAGCTTTAGCTTTTCAAGTCTTTGACTTTCATTGATAACAAGGTCTTGTAATTTTTCTATTTCTATCATGAATTGTCTGGTTTTTATAATGAAGCCCAATGTATATGTAACAACAATAGCTAATAAGAAAGATTAAATATAAAAATTATAATAAGTAAACAATATTAAAAAAACATGTAAAATAACATACCCGCATAAAATAGAAAGGCTCTACATAGTAAATAACAATCACCACTTATGCTATCCATCTCTCAATTCTCAATGAGTCGTATGCTTCAATAAACGAATCAGCCTTACAAAAACAAGTCTCTTCGGGATCACAAGACTTCTCTTCCCAAAAAGATATAAGCTCTTATTAGTCTGCTTAAATATAGGCCAGTTATATTCAGTATAGCCTGCAATAAAAAACGAGGAAGCTCCTATTGGGTCTTCCTCGTTTTCAATTCCATTTTGTCTGGATTTACTTCCAGCGGGTTTCACGCCACTCCTTCTGCTCTTCTGCAGTTAGAAAGGTCCAGGCGACAATACGGCTGGTTTTATTCCCTTGTCCCATAGGAATGATCTCAACCTTTTCAGCACCCATTGCCTTTAATGTTTTATTCACCAATTTTAAGTTCGATTGTTTGGAAACCAAACTTGAAAACCAGAAACAGCTTTTACCAAATTTCTTACTTTCGGATATCATAGTCTTCAGGAAACGACCTTCACCCCCTTCGCACCACAACTCGTTGCTTTGTCCTCCGAAATTCAACTTTACCGCTTCTGCTTGCTTGCCACTCAAATTCGTCACCTTACGTTTCGATGCGGCATGTGCATCTTCAGCGGAAGCATGAAATGGCGGATTACAAACCGTCATATCCACACGCTCTTCACGAGTAAATACGCCATAGAAATAATCCTTAGAGCTTGGCTGCAGACGGCATTCTACATGCCCCTTTAAGGAAGGATTCAGTTCGATAATTTTATTCGCCGAGGCAATGGCCACAGGGTCGATATCGGTTCCGATAAAAGACCAGCCATATTCTGTACGCCCCACAATAGGATAAATACAGTTGGCTCCCACTCCAATATCCATGCATGTAATTTTATCCCCCTTAGGCATCACACCATAATTACTGCTGCACAGTAAATCAGCCATATGATGGATATAATCGGCTCTGCCCGGAATGGGTGGACATAAATAGTTCTCAGGAATATCCCAGTCACTCAAGCCATAATAGTGCATCAACAAGGCCTTATTCAGCATTTTAACAGCCTTAGGATCGGCAAAATCAATGGATTGATCGTCGTACTTATTCAGAACAACAAAGGATTTTAAATCGTGACAGGTCTCTATTAATTCTTTAAAATTGTAACGCTCTCGATTCTTATTACGAGGGTGTAATCTTGATTTGATTTTAGCGTGTTCTTTTTTATCTGGAAGCATAGCTCTTATAATCTGTATATGAATAATCAATACCACATCGTTTAAATTAAACGATCAGTAATCTGCAAAAATACGACTATTTTAAGGATAATACTCACAAAGCAAGCATCCTTATTTTAAAGATAGGCCGAATATTCCAATAAGACCGCCATAGAGTTGTGTGGCATCCTGTTAAAGCTGATTTACCTATTCCACTCATCCTTCAAAAGAGCATAAACCACATCGTCAAACCATTCCCCATCAATCAGAATGCTCTGCTTAAAATGTGCCTCTTTCCGAAAGCCAAGGGCCTCGACCATTTTAATTGAGTTGACATTGCGAGGATCAATAGAACAAATGATTCGGCGTTTATTCAAATCCCGAAACAGATAGCTTATAGTAGCACTTAAAGCCTCTCGTGCAAAACCTTTCCCATGCTGACTTTTAGCCAAAGTACAACCAATCTCAACCTGGAACTTTTCCACATCGAAAAAGTGAATGCCCAAGTCGCCAATCAATTCGCCATTGTCTTTTTTAAGAATGCCAAACTGAAACCAGGAATTGTACTGGTCAATCTCTGAGGCAACTTTTGAAATAAATTGACGGGTATCTTCAAGGTTTTTGGGAACCCACCCCTGATATCGGTTGGTAATAGCATCCGATCGGTATTTAAATACGGCCTCAGTATCACCCGGCTTAAGACCTCGTAAAATCAAACGCTCAGTATTGAGTCTTATGCTTCCTTCCATTTTAAATAAATTCATTTTAAGCTGAAATCCAATCAGCCTCCATTGCTCTAAAATAATGAAATTCCCAACTCCCACTCATCTAAGATCACATAAATTAATAAAAATGATAAACATCTTTTAAATGATTCCTGGAAAATTTGACACTGGCATTTGACTAAATATTTTGTATATTTATAAGAAGCTAAACAGCTGATATCTCGAAAACTCGTTTCAAATTTAATTAATTCGGCAAAATGAAAAAGCAGGACTCAAACCGTTTTACCCGACGAAATTTAATTAAATACACCGGCCTTCTGGGGGTTGGTTCAATACTTGGTCTTAAATTTCTATCCTGTACATCTCCCTCACAACCTGAAGGGAAAAAAGTTAAAGTTATGACTCCTGATGGCAAACTGATGGAGGTAAATGAGGCCCATTTATCTATGGCACATCCTCATCCTGCATCAATAGAAGAATCCCGAAAAGGGATTCCCGGAAGAAAATTTGTGATGGTGGTTGATTTAGCCAAATGTAAAAATGCCAGGGAGTGTATTAAAGCCTGCGAGCATCACCATAATTTAACTCCGGACCGCCCTTTTATTAAAGTTCTGAAAATTCAGGATAATCCCAGATCGGCCCCCTATTGGATGCCAAAAAAATGTTTCCAGTGCGACAACCCGCCCTGTGTTAAAGTCTGTCCGGTAGGCGCAACCTTCAAACGCTCGGATAATATCGTGCTCGTTGACAACGAGCGATGCATTGGTTGTCGATTTTGTATGGCTGCCTGCCCCTATTCGGCACGTGTGTTTAATTGGGGAAAACCCAAGCAAAGTCAAGAGGTGCTAAATCTTAAGTACTCTCCCGAAGCCAGTACGCCCAGTAAAATTGGAACGGTTGAAAAATGTGATTTTTGCCCGGATATGATTCGAGAAAAGAAACTGCCTCACTGCATCACGGCTTGTCCCAATGGGGTGCTGTATTTTGGTGATGCCAATGAGGATACGGTTACCAATGGTGAAGAAACTGTCCGCTTGAGTAAGTTACTTCGTGAAAAGGCGGGTTACCGATATTTGGAAGATTTGGGTACCGAACCCAATGTTTATTATCTGCCTCCGGTAGACCGCTTATTTCCTTTTAAAGATACGGAAGCTTAATATCTGAAAACACAGCAATATGAAAAAGCATAATGATCAAGTCATTGACAAGCTATTAAGTTCGGTGGGTCGACACAATCCTGCTTTTAAAATATGGATTATTGCCCTTTTGGTCATCATTTCGATAGGTTGTTTTGCCTATTATCGTCAACTCAGGCTGGGATTGGTAGTCACATCCATGCGGGATTACACATCATGGGGTATATACATCTCGAATTTTGTCTTTTTTGTGGCCGTCAGTCTGATTGGCTCTCTAGTGAGTTCTATTTTAAAACTGGCCAAAGTCAAATGGTCCTACCCTTTGACCCGAATATCAGAAATAATTGCAGTCGCTGCAATCATCTGTGCAGCCGTTATTATCATTGTTGATATGGGGCGTCCCGATCGTTTTTTTAATGTTATTATTTATGGTAGGATACAATCCCCAATTATATGGGATGTTTTGGTGATTATGACTTATCTGGTTATCAGTGTCCTTTTATTATATCTGCCCATGCTTCCTGATATTGCACTTTGTCGCGACCGCTTGAAACATGTTGCAAAGTGGAAACAAAACTTATACAGAATTCTGGCCCTCAACTGGCAGAATAAACCCGGACAATTAAACCGTTTGAAAAAGACCTCTACCATACTCGAAATCATGGTGATTCCAGTGGCATTTGCCATCCACACCATTACCTCATGGCTATTTGCAACAACCTGGCGTCCTGGTTGGGACAGTACCAACCTTGGCCCCTATTTTGTTTCAGGTGCCTTTATGCTGGGAGCTGCCGTCATTATTGTTGCCATGTTCTTTATTCGTAAATCCTTTAAACTTGAAGATTTTATCACCAATGATCATTTCGATAAAATGGGGAAGATTCTGGTCTTATTATCACTGGTTTACCTGTATTTCAATATCAACGAATACCTGGGACCCGCCTTTAAAATGGTTGGGGTCGAAGGAGAACACATTACTGAACTTTTCAGTGGGGATTATGCTGCCATGTACTGGCTTGTTCAGGTTCCCGGATTAATGCTGCCCATATTGCTCATGGTATTCAAACGCGGACGAAAACCCTTTAATATCATGATCATCTCATTCTTTATACTTATGGGAGCCTGGTTTAAAAGGTTTCTGATTGTTATTCCTTCGCTTCAGCATCCTTACTTACCTATTCAGGATGTGGATGAATCGTATCTGCATTATTATCCCAGCTGGGAAGAATGGGCCATTACTTTTGCTTCGTTTGCCGGCGTTCTGCTTATTATTTCACTTCTTCTCAAACTATTCCCGATTATACCCATTCAGGAATATATCCATCATCAAGATAAATCAGAAGACCAATCCAATGAAATATGAAAAACTTCATCTCCATAATACCCCAATACAGCCTGATCAGAAATTTCTTTCTGTTTCTTTTGCTACTTGTTGGCCAGACGGTTTTTTCACAAAAACAATCGGCTGAAATCCATTTTAAATTTTTGGATGACCAAGCTGACAAACGAGTCGCTATTCAGGTTTTTCAACAAGGAGATTCGGCACTCAAACCTGTTGAAGAGTTGGACATATCGCTCTATGTTGAGCGCTTGTTTAGTTATTTACCTGTGGGAGACCGATTCAATACGACTGATGAGAATGGCTATGTTGAAATTCATATGCCATCGGATCTTCCTGGTGATTCAAAGGGAAATCTTAAATTAATCTTAAAAATTGAAGATGCCGAAACCATTCGCGATACCATCATACATACAGAAGTTAAATGGGGCATACCCGTTATTTACGATGTAACAGAAGAAAAAAGATCGCTTTGGGCAGCACGGGCAAATGCCCCCCTTAGCCTCTTACTTCTGGTCAACTCCCTCTTATTGGGCGTATGGGGAATTATCATCTACATCTGTTACGAAATGTATTTAATTAAAAAGGAATAATCATTAAAAAACAAACACTATGAACACAAAAACTTTAGTAATCGTACTAATTGGAGTCTCAACTTTGTTTTTAATGGCTTTTATTAAACCATTCTCAACAAATGAGAGCTGGGAGGTTCCAGCAAAGTATAAGAAAATGAAAAATCCCCTTGCAGGAGACAAAGACTCAGGCAGAGTTGGTCAATCACTCTACGTAATGCACTGCAAATCCTGTCATGGAAAAACAGGCTTAGGAAACGGAACGAAAAGTAAATCCTTAAAAACCCGACTACCTGATTTCACCCAAAAAGAATTTCAAGATCAAACTGACGGTGAAATCTATTATAAAACCATTTTTGGTCGGGATGAAATGCCTTCGTACGAAAAGAAAATCAGAGATGACGAAGACCGTTGGTTATTAGTCAACTACTTGAAAACATTAAAAAAATAAGACCAGAACCAAAATCCTGCAATAAGATTCAAGCTTATTGCAGGATTTTTTTTTAGATACCGACAATCTGTCGAAATCACATTCAAAAATTAGCCCCAACCAAAGGCCAGGGCTAGTGAAACAGATGGATTTCAAAACATGAAATCCGGATTTGTGAAACAAATTAATTAAACCAAAATAACACTATCTAAAAAGTATATTTAAAATGAAGCTGAAAGCGAGTACTTCCGACTTCATGAGCATGATCAACTGTACCATTTACCTGTGTTTCACCATAGGCCGCAGCCGTATACAAAACTTGTGTTCCAATCATAAAGCTACCCGAATAGATTTCTACACGAGGTCCGAATTGATACACATAATCGATATCTGCACCTCGGCTATACAGGCCTACAAAACCATCAGTATCTTTAGCCAGATCATCATCTGCGCCTAAATTTTTAGTATAACCTGCAAACAAACCATAATGCACATTACCCTTAGTGGTGTACACATCCGACCAAACAGAAGTGGTCTTTATATTGGTGTATTCATAATCGCCATTCGCTTTCACCTGCTTTACACCATATCCACCAATCATTACAAAATTGTACATATTCTGTCCGTAAATAGTTTGCAAATTCCAGGCAATTTTATCTGTCTTTAAAGACATCCATGCATTCATTTGATAGCTGGATAAAAGTTCATCGGTTTTTGCTCCCATTTCGTTGACAAGCATAGGCTTTAAAAACTTGTAACCAGCCGTTGCTCCCAGACTGAATCCCTTTGCCAAATCGTACTTCAACTGAGCTGAAAATTCGGGGATACTGGCTTGTTGCGCATACTTCACATTGGCACCTTCGGGACCTGTGCTTTTAAAGTCCATCTCTGATAAGACAGCCAACATCGCATAGCCTTTTTTACTTAGCTTTCGAGTGTATCGAAACTGAGGGGCTCTTCCTAAAACATTGAAAGGCAAACCGCCTCCCCAATGCAACACATTCGGATAACAAGACGTAACAAACATAGGATGCCAATATTTTCCAACCAATAACTCATCTTTCTCCCAATTCAATTTTACAAAAGCATGTCGTAATCGAAACAAACCCACCTTATCATTCGATGTTCCAACAAAATCACCCTGAATGCAAGCAGAGCCTTGTGCCCCAAAAGCTTCGAAACCCGAAATACCAACATTCAAACGGGAATGAATACTGGTCATATACAATTGAGATCGATCATTAAGGTCAGCCCCATTGATATCAGACAACTTGGAAGCCGGGTACAACAAAACATCACCTTCACGGGAATTGATTGTTTTTCTTGTATCCACTATGGCTTCAGCTGATACAAAACCACTTAATTTCACTTTTATCTCTTCTTTTTTTTGCGCCAGGCCCAAAATTGGAGCTAAGGCAAGAAACAGCAACACAATCTTTTTCATTATTATCTTTCATTTAAAACACTTCAGTTTGCACGATAAACTTACCTCGGTGTTTGGGGTTTAAATTATAAGGGTTAGATACAGGTTTATAAATGCATATAAGAACAGCCCCTAATTGATCTTTTGAAAGCTATGTCTAATAAAAATCCTTCGATAAAATATCGGGGCTGCCTTATATGCATAATCACGACAACTTGAAGCGGGACTTCGTCCCAAAAGCACTTTTATACTAATTCTTCACTAAAATATTTCGCTTGAGTCACCCGATCAACCAAATAGATAATTGACTGATACGGAACACCGCCGTTATGACTCAGGCCAATTTCACAAGTTCGGCTGTTGGAATATCCGGCAACCACCTTTCCTTCGTTTAAGACAGGGCGTAACTTGCGAAGGGCATATTGATTAATCTCAGGGAAATTGAAACCTCTGTCTCCGGCAAAGCCACAACAGCCCACTTCACCAGGCATCACCACTTGCTGAGCGCAGGCTTCGGCAACAGCTCTTAATTGAGGGGTTAATCCCATTTTAGTCGTAGTACAGGTTGCATGAATGGCAACCACCTCATTCACTTTTGTAAATGTTAGTTTGTCCATTATAAATTCATAGATGAATTCAACAGGTTCGTAGAGCTTTAGTTTAGCATCCATCACCCGACGCATGCGATACAAGCAAGGGGAAGTATCACAAAGGATTGGATATTTTCCACCCTCAGATGCTTTATTCAAAGCGGCTTCGAGTTCTGAAGATTTTTGATCAGCCTGTTTGGTAAAACCTTTACTCTCCCATGGTGTACCACAACATAAGGAACTCATCTTCTCAGGAAAAATCACCTCGTAGCCCGCTTTTTCCAATAAATTTTGTGTTACAATGTGCAAAGGTTGTTTGTAGGGATCCCCTTTTGCAGGTCCCATGGTTTGGGCAATACAAGAAGGGAAATAGACTACTTTTAACGGATTTTCTTTATTTACCGGATGTGGTTTAGGCGCATTAGCCCCCTTAGGCATTGCCGGCGTCCAAAGTGGAATTGTCTTCCCGCTCAGAGTTCTGAATCCACCAGCCACAGCTCCCAATAAAGTCGATCCCATAACAGTATGAACACCATTTACAAAATTTAAACTGCCTCGAATGACTGGCCCCAATTTATGGAAGTTGTCAGCCACCCACTGACTCTGTTTTTGTGGTCGATCTCCGGCCACGTTTAACGATCTCAGATACTTAATATATTTGCCCGTATCGATACCAACAGGACATGATGTGGCACATAAACCATCACCGGCACAGGTTTGTTCACCTAAATAAACAAAGCCTTTTCTCAATGCTTCTAAGCGCCCAGCATCTTCACCTGTCATTTCCAATCGTCTGATTTCACGTTGCACCACAGTTCGCTGACGGGCAGAAAGCGAATAACCTGCAGTTAAACAATTCACCTCACAAAAACCACATTCAATACAGGTATCAACAATTTCATGAACAGGTGCTAATGTCTTAAAATTCTTAATATAACAATCAGGATCATCATTGATAATCACACCAGGATTTAATAATTTTTTAGGATCGAAAAGCTGTTTGATCTCTTTCATCAATTGATAAGCCTCTTCTCCCCATTCATGTTTGACAAAGGGTGCCATATTTCGCCCCGTACCATGTTCTGCCTTCAACGAACCATCATATTTATCAACAACCAGATGGTCAACCTCAGCCATAAAGCTTTTATATTGTTCGAGCTCTTCCGGCTTGTCAAAATTCTGATTGAATATAAAATGGAAGTTCCCTTCAAGAGCATGCCCGTAAATCACCCCATCCTTATAACCATACTTGGCAATCAGATCCTGCAAATCTGCAGTGGCTTGCGGTAAATCTTTGAGATGAAAGGCAACATCTTCGATAATACATGTGGTTCCTTTTTCGCGTAAACCGCCAACAGCAGGGAATACCCCTTTTCGAATATTCCAATATTTTGAATATTCTTCGACCTTATCGGTAAATTCGATGGGACGAACGGTTTCGAATCCCTTTAAAAGCGATTTAATTTCTTTGATATTAGCGTATAGCTCTGCTTTAGAACTGGCCAAAGTCTCAACAAGAATTGCCGTTACACCATCCGGAAAATCTTTAATAAATGGCGGAATACCATCGGCGTTTTCAACCGATCGCAAGGCAACTCTATCAAGCATCTCAGCTCCATGCACCGGTCCAAGTTTCATGCTCAATACCGATTTACATGCGCTTACGATATCATGAAAATAAATCATGGCACTGGCTTTGAATTTTGGATTCACAACCGTCTTCATGGTCAACTCAGACATAAATGCCAGAGTCCCTTCTGACCCAACCATCAAATTCACAATAATTTGAAAAGGATCCGTATAATCGATAAACGGATTGATACTCAAACCTGTGGTATTCTTAATGCTGTACTTATGACGAATTCGATCTGCCAAAGTCTGATTAGCACGCACCCGATCACGCATTTCTTCAATCTTCTGAATAAAAGAAGCATGCGTTTTCATAAAATTCTTTTTGCTTTCATAACTGCCCGTGTCAAGCACGGTTCCGTCAGCAAAAATCAAACGAGCAGACAGAATTGTTTTGTACGAATTCTCATGTGTGCCACAATTCATACCCGAAGCATTGTTCATCACAATTCCCCCAATCATTGCGGAATTGATAGAAGCCGGATCGGGCCCTAGTTTACGACCATAAGGAGCCAGAATTTGATTTACTCGTGCCCCAACAATACCGGGTTGCATTCGAATCACATCGCCATCTTTAAGCACTTCATAATCTTCCCAGTTTTTACCGGCAACAATAAGTATGGAGTCGGTAATTGCCTGACCTGCCAAACTCGTCCCTGCTGCCCTAAACGTCACAGGCAATGCATATTTATTGGCTAAAAGCAATGCTTTTTGAACTTCAGATTCATTCTTAGCCCGTACAATAATTTGAGGAATTAAGCGGTAAAAACCGGCATCAGTTCCATAGCCTAAATTTCTAATTTCATCTGTATACAAACGCGAAGCTTCAATCGTTGATTTTATTTCATCATAAAACTTCTTATAATTTCCTTCCAACATTTCTTTATGTTTTAGTATGGGTCCAATATTAAATTATGCCTAAATCATTCATGAAATAAGGCTTATCAATAAACGGGTAAATGGTTTGGCAATCTATCCTTCGAATTATTGAACCGAAACCAATATTCCATTTCTCTGGTTTATTTACAATGGCATTGGGTTAACACCCAAACTGATAAAAACCACTATAATTATCATGATGAGAAGATAATAGATGAAGGCAGGAATTGCATTCCGACGTATGATGCTTCCCTCTGCTCCGACACAACCCACGGTAGCACAAACGGCAACCACATTGTTAATACAAATCATATTTCCAAGTGCAGCACCACTGGTTTGTGCAGCCACAACCAATACCTCAGGAATATGCAGGATGGAAGCGGTTTCGAATTGTAAGGATGCAAACAATAAGTTGGACACAGTTGCTGACCCCGACATAAAAGAACCTAAAATGCCAACTATAGGCGAAATAACAGGATAAGCTCCCCCAGCCAGATCAGCAATCGAATTTGCCATAACCGTCAACATACTCTCCAAACCAGCTCCATTGGTTCCCGACTTTAACATCAACTGAACCATAGCAACTCCGGCAAGCAAAGCAATTGCAGCACCATTGATTTGTTTAAATGTTGTTTTCCAAGAACTAACAACCTCTTTGGTCTTCATACGGTAAATCACATTCGTAATTAAGGCAACTAAAATAAAAGGAACAGTGCCTGGCAGATAAGCCCATTTCAACACATAATTAAGCCCTTCGATACCCAATACATTCGATAAGCTCAGGGTTTGTGATGCCAATAAACTTTTTAATCCCAAAGATGGAATTCGTGTCACAACCAGAATAACAGCAATCATTGCATAAGGCAACCAGGCTTTAAAAAGACTCATCTTGGTTTGACTTGGTTCCTGTATGGTCTCATTTGACATCCACGAAGACTCCCATTCAGATTTGGCAGGAAAATCCCATTTCTTTTTAGGCACAAGAAAGCCTTTCTTCGCGGCGAAAATAACAATACCCAAACCGATGAACCCTCCTAAAAGAGAAGGCAAGTCAGGCCCCAAAGTCGATGCAATCAGCACATAAGGAATAACAAAAGCCAAACCGGCAAACAAAGCAAAAGGTGCCGCTGCCAAGGCTGGTTTTATCGATTTTTCCTTTCCGAAGAATCGGGTCAAAATGATCAAGCCCAATAAAGGAATAAAAATACCAACCATGGCATTGGGGATAGCAACCCACTTGGTCAACATCAACTTGAATCCTTCAACGTTTGCGCCAGCACTTGCTAAATTTTGTTCTAAGGTCACCATGGCTCCACCACTGATGGGAGTCCCCACCGCACCAAAAGGAACAGGTACCGAATTGTAAATTAATGCCACCATAGCGGCTGCCAAAGGAGGAAAACCTAAACCGACCAAAAGCGGTCCGGCCAATGCCGCTGGCGTACCAAAGCCTGCAGCCCCTTCGATAAAGGCTCCAAACATAAACCCAATGATAATCGCCTGTATGCGCCTATCGGTGGTAATGCCATTGAAACCGTTATTGATGGCTGCCATGGCACCTGATATCTTCATTGTATTTAGAATCAGAATCGCCCCGAATATGATAATAAGGATATCAAATGCCTTTAAAAATCCAAAGACGGAATATCCTAAAATATGGTGCAAGTCTATTTTCCAAACACCAAAAGCGATGGTTATTGCAAGTAATAAGGCTAAGGGTAATGCTTTTTTTGCTCCCCAGTTGAAACCAACCATCAGGATGATTGTCAATAGAATTGGGGAAAATGCTAATAATGCGTTCATAAATTATGATTTAGGTATGGGTTAGTTACTACAGGCTTTATTTATAGCCATTTGATTTGATTGATTATCCACATCTACAGTTGAATAATTATCGTCTTGAAGGTATTTGAGTTTAAACATGGGTTGCATAATGCCATCCAAGGCAACGAGTTTGCGTCTCAAATTCTTTAGGTTTTCATTCGTTTCAATCTTATTTACATTAAATTCCATAGGGCATTTTTTTTATTTGTAATTATTCGACAACGACCAAATGATTTTCGATAAATTCGGTAAGGTGCATCACCTTTACTGCTTTCTTTTGGTGCATCAGACCACCATTTATCTGCATGACACAACCCGGGCAATCGGTTACAAGAATCTCAGCTTTGGTCGCTTCGATATTTTCAATTTTCTTATTTAAAATACCATTTGAAATACTTGAAAAGTCGAGAGAATAAGTTCCTCCAAAACCACAACACACATTACTATCAGTCAGAGGGATAAATTGTTCGCCAAGTACAGACGAAAGAAATGCTTCAGCTGAATAACTTAGAGATCTGGAATCGTGACACGGGGTATGATAAGTCACCGTTTTATTTCCTATTACCTTGAATTGAATTCCCTGATCTTCCAAAAACTGACCTACAGGTGTCACCATCTGTCCCAATTGAGAAGCCTTTTTGTATCGATCAGGATCTGCTTTCGTAAAATCCAAAAACTCATGTTTAATTGCGCCTCCACAAGTTGGACAAAGAACCAGCAAAGCTTCATAGTCTTTGGCATCATTAAGTTTATCAAGCGTATTAAAGATCATTGTTCTGGCATTGTCAGGATCCCCTGAGGCAATTGCAGGAATACCACAACAGGCTGCCACTTTAGGAATATCAACCTGGATACCACTCTTTTGAAGCAACTTAACCATTGCCAAACCCATTTCGGGATAAAAATATTCGATGGCACAGCCAGGATAAAAGAAAACTTTACGTTGTGAAGAAAACTGATCGTAACCGTCCTTAAAGAAACGTTTGCTAAAGGTTTTGGAAGCCAAAGCCGGAAATTTCCTAAAATCCATTTCCTTAGGCAACATAGGAACCGTTTTGATTATTTTTTCCTGATTTAACTTGTTGGTTGTAGTTAAAGGAAACTGGAAATTGGCTCCCACACTTAAAAGCGACTTCATTCTTTTAGGTTTTGCAACCACAGATTTAAACACTTTCTTTTTTACAGGGTTGATACCATACTTCTTGCCGACAACCAGTTTCAAATCTGAGATCAAAGTTTGAAGATCGATACCTGATGGACAATTGAAAGAACAAGCCCGGCAGCCAATACACATTTTAAGAATATCCTTGGCAGCCGCATCGCCCTGATAAAGCGCAGTCAGAATCAAACCAATAGAACCGATATAACGATCACCATAAACATGACCACCAACCATTTCGTAAGCAGGACAAATATTAGCACAACTGCCACAACGGATACATTTTAATGCTTCCTTGAATTTGGGATGTTCCAAAAAAGCCAATCGGCCGTTGTCAAGAAACACATAATGCGTTTCTTTTATTCCATCCGCGTTTTTATGTGATGGCGTTCTTCCCTTAATCCATGTTGTATAAGAGGTAATAATCTGTCCGGTTGCACTTTTAGGCAACACACGAACAATATCCAAAGCCTGTCCGAAATCATCGCAAAGCTTTTCGTAGCCGACCAAAACAATATGCACAGGAGGCACTGTAGATGACAAACGTGCGTTACCTTCATTGGTTACCAAACCAATGGTTCCTGTACTGGCTACAGCAACATTTGCACCTGTCATACCTACTCCTGCTTTAAAATAATATTCCCTAAGGAATCGGCGCGCTATCTCAACCATAGCTTTAATGTCATCGGGATCAACTTTTTCGCCTGTATAATCTGAGAATATCTTAGCAACCTGCTGACGGGTTTTATGAATGGCTGGCATCACCATGTGGGACGGATGCTCATTGGCAATTTGCAAAATCCACTCACCCAAATCGGTTTCGATAGGACTTAAACCCTCTTTTTCCAAGTACTGATTCAATTGAATTTCCTCAGAGGTCATGGATTTACTCTTCACCATGTATTTGGCACCGTGAGATTTCATCACATCGGCAATATACCTGCAAGCATCGTCACCAGTCTTTGCTTGAAAGACTTTGCAGCCATGCTTCTCAACGTTTTCTTTAAACTGATTGAATTGTTGCATGACTTTATTCAAATCACGATCCTTTAAATCATGAACTTTGGTTCGTAAGGCTTCAAAATCCAATCCTTTATAGGCATTCTCTTTTGATGCCTTATAGGCTGTAGCAAATCCCTTAAGATTTTGATACAAAACCTTATCGTTTAATTTTTCGTCTATTTTTGTATGTATTGTCATGGCTTCGGCTTATAAATCGTTCAAAATAATCACTGTCATTTCCTTGGGACCGTGTACCCCAACAGTCAAAACTCTTTCAATATCTGCAGTTCGACTGGCTCCTGTAATAAAAGCAACATAGCCACCACTTTCTGATGTCCTTTCTTCGAGGAAATCGGCAACATCATGCATATTGTCCACCAGTTTGCTTAAAGGGAAAACCACATCCAATTTTTCAGCCAGACAGCTTGCCAATCTTAAATTCTCATTACAACTATCGATCACAACCGAGCCAGTTTCAGCAATTGCATAATCTGCCTCGATTAATGCCCGGCGTATACCCGCTTCTCCAGCTTGCTTATCAAGAAATATATTCAGGCCAGGTAAATGGATATATTCATAATCTTCTCTTTTAAAATCATTCTGGAAATCTACAGTTGTGACTAAACGGTTTTCATTTCCAACAAGGGTCGATTTTTCCAAAAACTGTTCTAGTAATTTCATAACTTTCATATCGTATTCGGGTTAGTTTTTTTTTGTTTTGATGTGACTTCCCTAACCAAGAGGAGTGCCAAAAAATCACCCGAATTGTTATATAGAATCTTTCTAAGATTTTTACAGCTGTATTACAGTATTTTAAGTATCGAAAAGGTTTTCAGAAATGTCTATTTCAATCGTTTTCGTTACTGTTCCATTTTGAACACTAACAAAATAGACACTGTGCCATTCTGAACAGTTGGCTATTTTCGAACAGGAAATCGGGGAGATTAAAACCTCAAATAAGAACTTAAAATCATTAAATCTAAATCGATAAATAAAGATTCTTTCTATTAAAACCAGAAGACGAAATGAAATCATCTGAGTAGCCAAGGTCAGTTGTCAGAATAAAAAAAACCTCTTTATAAGAGGTTTTTTGAAATACATCATTGTTTAGGACAATTAAAGATCTTCAATGATATAAACGATGGTTTGAAGATTATCTGAAGAGAAACACAGTTCATTATTATAAGATGTGGCAGTATGGCTAGCAATACCCCGAAACAAATCCACAACCGGCCTTCCAGCCTTAAGTTCGTGTTCTGTCATCGAATAACGGATCTTACTGGACGGAAGAATAATATGCAAGGATTCAGCCAAAAGCAAATTTACTAAAACATCGGAATCTTCTGTATCGACAAGCAATTTCCCGGAATCAGCAATCCCAAAATCGGCCTCCAGTATCGCATTCTTAGAATCCCCTTTATTTAAAGATGCTTTATTGAGATCAAAACTCTTTAATCGAACAAATTCAAACTCAACATTGGGTTTGCTTGCCGCTTCAAGAAACAAGTTACGATCAACTTTCAAGGAATCGTGCCCCAAACTCTTTGAGTTCATCAGAAATAAATCCAAAAGACTTCCATTTTGATCGCCGCAAACATTTTTTTTCAATTGTTTTTCCGTAATGACATCCATATCCATTTAAATTTAGGTGAGACTTGGTTTAGTGGAAGACAAAAGAAATGCCAAAGATCTAATATAAAGCTCAAACAGACACAACAAACCACTACTCTCTAATTACAAGATACTTACAAAACACAAATCGATTATGAAAGCAAAAACTAAGATGTTCAATTCTGCACAATCAATCAAACCCCTTTTTCGAAAACGAACAGGTGTTCCAAATTGCACACAACAAAAGCCAAGCCCATATGCATATTAACATATGAGATTGGCTTTTATACAAATACTTTGATATTTTCCTAAGGCTATTAAAAGAATACCTTTAGATTATCTAAAGTTTATTCATTCTGCTCCGAAGCGCACTTCTTGTAATACACAAATAATCAGCGGTCTTAGACTTATTATTATCAAACTTTTTTAAGGCTTTCCTGACAATTTCCAACTCCAACTGCTCGATATCCAGCTCATCATCAGGTAGAACAATTCTACCAGGAACCAAAACTTGTTCAGAACTTATAAAATCACTGTCATCCGCCTGCAAAAAACGCAGATGTTCAGGTTTCAACTCCAAATCGTTGAACAGTAGGGTTGCCCTTTCTATCGAATTCTTAAGCTCTCTGATATTTCCAGGCCAATCGTATTCCTGTAACATCTTTTTTGCATCCTTACTGATAAAGCGAAATCGACGTCCGCGTTTTTTTGAATACTGATCCAGAAAGACTTGTGAAAAGGATAAAATGGCCTCTTTGCGTTCTCTCAAAGGTGGAATATACAATCTGCCTGTATTCAAACGATAATAAAGATCACTACGGAATGTTTTTTCGGCCACCATCTGCTTCAGATTTCTATTTGTAGCGAAGATCACCCTCACATCCAAACTAATGGCTTTGTTTCCCCCCACGCGATACATTTCCTTTTGTTGTAACACACGCAACAATTTGGGTTGCATATCCAAAGGCATCTCTCCTATCTCATCCAAAAACAGGGTTCCGCCTTGTGCCAATTCCAATTTCCCGAGCTTTCCTTCTTTTCGAGCGCCGGTAAAAGCCCCAGTTTCATATCCAAACAGTTCACTTTCGAACAATGTAGGTGATATGGCTGAACAGTTGATTGAAATAAAAGGCTGAAGAATATCGCTTTCCTGTCCGAAATGAACCAAACGCGCCATAACTTCTTTCCCAGTACCGGTTTCTCCTTCAATCAAAACAGGAACTGTTCTGTCCTCATGAAATTGTTCCGCCATTTTCACCACACTACGCATGGCATCAGAAAACACACCCACTTTACCCACACTGGTGATATCGCGAATTGTGGTTTCATAGTATTTCACGCGTTCACTTTCTTCGCTCTTTGTGGTTGAAACAGCTGCATTGGAATGCTGATTTAAATCGGATTTTTCTGCTTTTAATTGAATGCTCTCAACAACACGTTCGATAAGAATCGCTAATTCCTCAACATTAACAGGCTTAAGCAGGTAATCATAAGCATTGCTACGCAAAGCCTCAATCGAGGTGTCCAGATCACCAAAACCCGTCATTATCACCACTTCGATTGCCGAACCATTGGGGAGTTGTTTAATTCTTTTCAGAAGATCCAAACCTGAAATCCCTGGCATCCTCATATCCGAGATGACCATTTGAAAATCACCCTCTTTTAAAGCAAGCAAAGCCTCTTCCCCATTGTGGCAAAGTTTTGTTTTGTAACCCAACTGCTCGTCAATAAATTCTGCGACTGCAGATCCACTGGATGTATCGTCATCAACAATAAGAATATTCATATGGCTATTATTTCATGTCATTTTCACACCGTTATCCGGCTAACTTCTATGCCAAGACTAAGAGTAAGCAAATATACAAGTTTACTTGCTCCCATCAGATTCTCAGCCTAAAATACCAATCTCTTTTTAATCTTTTAATTTAAATCGCAAAATAAAACTAGCCCCTCCTTCGTCATTATTATAATCAGATATCTCTGCTTGAAAGCGATCAATAAACAACTTAACAATTGCCATACCCAGGCCACTTCCTTCAGTTGATCCTTTTGTTGTAAACAAGGGATCGTATATCTTCTCACGAATTGAGTGATCAATTCCTGTCCCATTATCATGAATTTCCAAAACACCATGCTTGGCATCCTGATAAACAACAAGTCTGATTTTTTTATCCTCTTTCTGAACCTGATCCAAAGATTGAATCGCATTAACAATTAAATTCACAACAATTTGTTCAAACTGAACGTAATTTGCAGTAATCAACACAGACCTTTGGGGCAATTCATCCACCAATTTTATGCTATGATCACAAACCTGGCGTTTCACCAATGACAAAGAACG
Organism: Ancylomarina salipaludis; assembly: GCF_004122035.1. Lineage (GTDB taxonomy): Bacteria > Bacteroidota > Bacteroidia > Bacteroidales > Marinifilaceae > Ancylomarina > Ancylomarina salipaludis. The sequence continues at coordinate 19,337 of NZ_SAXA01000010.1, read as the reverse complement.
TCTCACACCTTCTACCATATCAACAAACTCATCCTTTACCACATTGGGTTTATCATAGAAAGTTCGCATATGCTTTATAATGGCGTCAATCCTCGATGTTTCTTCCGAAATTGTATTGATTTTCCGAACAAACATTTCAGGCAATTCACCTGGATTTCTCTTCTGCCAATACAAAATACTATCTGCGGATATTTTTATGGCATTTAAGGGTTGATTAATTTCATGGGTAATTCCCGCAGACAAAACCCCTATTGAAGCCAAAAGAGACGATTCCTCCAACATTCTCATGGCTTCAACATTCTTCTGTTCAGCCTCAAGTCTGGCATTCATTAATGAATTGCGCTCCCAGGCATTCGCTATCATATTCACCGTTGAAAAGAAAACACCTATTTCATCACGCGTCCATTTATGAACCTCATTTTGTGAAAAACCCATCAAACCTAAGACTTCATTCCCAACCACAACAGGTAAAAGCACAACGGCCTTGATATTTCTTTTTCTGTAATACGCCTGTTCTTTTTCATTTAAATTTGATAAATCTGTCGAAACAACGCTCAAATTCATCTTCACACGATTAATAGCATGTTCGATTTCTGAAAAATGAAAGCGATCAACATCCTTAATAACATCCCCCTTAGTTAAAAACCGACTCTTAATTTTCACAGCGGCATCTGATGAATCGTTAAAAGAATAAAGACTGACCCGTGCTACATTCATTTCATCCGTCATCAGTTTTAAAACATCATCCAACACATTTTTAAAATCCTCAGCAGCATTTAATAAACGTCCAATTTTAGCCATTAAACGCTCGTGCATAACCGATATCTTCAGTCGCCCCTGCTCTCTCAACAAAGCTTTTTCTGCCCTAACTCTTCGTACAATCGCCTGAGCAAGAACCAGAATTATAGCTGTTGCAATAAGGAGAATTCCAAACACGATCTGAATCCATTCCTTATTATCACTGTAAAAAGATTGAGGTTTATTAACGATATGTGTCTCAGCAGGAAGTACAGCCTCATTTATTCCAAACCGTTTGAGTTCATTATAATTTGCCACATACTCATCAAGTGGTTTCCGATAAATCGGGATTGAATCAACTGGTGTTCCTGCAAGAACTTTGAGAACCATTTGGGCCGCCATTTGCCCGTGGAGTTTTCCACTAACCACTTTTCCACCCAAAACACCATCGGATATAAAAAAAGCCCATGCAATATAAACAGGTACTTTACTACGAGGCACTATCAGATCTAAATTATCCTGAAAACTAACAAACTTTCCATCTTTATCTTTGTTGAAAGTCAATAGCAAAATTGAAGTATCACCCTGTACTTGCTCAACCTTATTAACCAGTTCGTTAAGACTTTCATTCTCATAATAAATAAAATCAAGTCTAGCCTTATACTTAGCTTCAAGATCGCCCATTAACAGTTTATTCAACTTTGCTGTTGTTGTTTTATCATCGTTAATAACAAGAAGATGTTTCGTGCCTGGTCTTGTACTTAAGACCAAATTGACAGTACTTTCCAAATCAATAGCTTCAGCAATACCTGTTATGTTCTTCATTCCTGCAATCATTTCATCTGCAAAATGATTAATTCCACAAAAAATGATGGGGGTATTCTGAAAATATTTTTCACGATGATCTTTAACAAAGGATAAAGCATTATTATCTGAAACAATAATGACATCGTATTTTTCCTTTAAAAGTTTCAGATCATAGAGTTCGGTAATCTTATTCAGATATTCGAGGGAGGGATTCCTTTTGGTATCGAGATATTCATAATCCAGTTCAAACTGATTTCCCAAAGAATCCAAAACAGTCTTAATTCCGGAATTGACATTATCAGTCCACCGCAAACCCTGGTGATAAGAATGCAGCACCAGTATTTTTTTCCTAACTGAAGAAAAGGATTGAAGAGATAAAAATAAAAAGCAAAGGAAGACAATATAGCGTATCAACTTCATAAGTAAAATTTTAGAATTGGGGAATTAAGAAGTCTAAAATAGGAATTTTGCCAATCTTATGCTGTTCTAATTTATGATTCTTTTAAAAATAATACAGATTACGGCTAAAATGATTGCACAAATGCAAGCAAACAGCCCATAAATAAAGGGGAGAAGGCTATCAGTTTAAACTAATTTCATCTATCTCCAGGCAAAAGGTTTCTGCCTTTTTATTGGCTATCAGGAAAGCAATTTCACACAGGCTTTCTCCCGGGTAATTCGGGCTATTTAATACTCTCCCTCTGAAGCGGGGATGCATATCAGCAAAATGAATTTCGATAGTTTGCCACTTGCCTGTTGTTGTAAAAAGTTTGGCATAAGAGTGAGCATCATTCAAACTTGATTTAAGTCTGAATTGATAGGTCTTACCATCTCCCTTGATTCTCAGGACTACTTTTTGATGGCTTCTGACATCTATTGGTGTAAAACGATAACGCACAGAGGTAAAACCACCATTGTTTTCGAGAGAGACCTCTCCTGAAAAAACAGCATGCCCTTCTGAGTTAATTCCAAATTGAGCTTCGGAGTTCCCCCCCATTACCCCATCGTTCACAACATGCCAGTTGGCAAGTGTGCTATCTTTGTTAAAATCAAAAAGAATCAAATTATTCACGATCATGATACAAATTATAAGAGATAAGACTTTCATCTTCTTAAGTTAACCCTTTTCAATCAAAAAAAAACAGACAGATACAATAAACTAAGACCATTATTAAGCCTCACTTTCAATTCAACTTAAGTCCATAAATAATCGGGTGATAATCCTTAATAAAATGGGCCATATCCTCATCTGAAATCCCCAAAGGGTAAGACATCAGCAGCAGTTGCATTGGCTGTCCTTCTTCCTGATAGGCAGGCTGTTCGTAATAATGCTGGTTTAAAACAAAACCCAGACGTTCGTAAAACTGGATACGCCTTTGCTCAATCTCACCAGTGGGACGTTCGACTTCCAGGATTACAGGTCTCGAATCGTTTTGTTTGAATCCCTCCAAGAGTCTCTCGCCATATCCTTTTTGCCTGCACTCCGGTAATATGGCAAAGTGCTCGATAAATCTTAAATCATCAAATCCCCACCAAAATAATATCCCCAGAAAACAAGCATCCTGTAAAATCACTTCAAAATGATAATTGGGATGACACATTATAGAGGTCTGACTTTTAAGCAGACGCCTCTCATTCAAAGGAAAAGCCTCCTTATACAATGCCCAGGCCCTATCAAACCAGGGCTGACTTATATCTGTTAATCTAATCTGTTCCATAAGTTATCAGTCAACTGACTTATTACTATTAAGCTTTGGTAAATTGCTTTATCTAAAAAACGGAACTTACAAAACACCTTCCCATTCCTGATAAAATTGTTCCAAATAGGTCTCCATAAAGGCATGTCGTTGTTCGGCCATTCTCCTTCCGGCTTCAGTGTTCATTCTATCTTTTAACAGCAGTAATTTTTCGTAAAAATGATTTAGTGTTGGAGCCATACTTCTTTTATACTCCTCCTTGGTCATTTTTAAATTGGGCTTTATTTCGGGGTTGTAGATCTCCCTGTTTTTATGGCCGCCATAATTAAAGGTTCGTGCAATACCAATGGCTCCCAAAGCATCCAAACGATCGGCATCCTGAACAACATCCAGCTCAGCAGACTTAAACGGTTGTTCCTGATTCCCCCCTTTGAATGAGATATTCGAGATGATATTTTCGATATGAACAATCACATCCTCATCCACATGCAAAGACTGTAAAAAAGCGCGTGCCTTTTGAGGACCGACTGATTCATCTCCGCCATGAAACTTCGAGTCGGCAATATCGTGAAGCAAGGCACCCAGCTCAACCACAAATAAGTCTACTTGTTCGAATTGTGCGATTCGTTTAGTTGATTTCCACACCCGGTAAATATGCCACCAATCGTGTCCGCCCTCAGCATCAGCTAAAACCGCCTTTACAAATTCAACGGTTTTTTCTATTATTTTATCTTGATTCATTTATGCGTCTTCTGTTTATAATAAGATCCTAAATTTAAACAGAAAGTCCGCATTTTATCACAAAATTTAAGAATCATTTTAAGATTAAAAACAGGCTCGAAAGCAGCGTAATAATCACACTCATATTTTTAAACAAAACAGGTGAAATTCGATAATTTAATCTTTTACCTAAATACGAGCCCAGATAGAGTATCGGAATAAATATAAGTGTCATTTTAACAGTTGTCATTGTTAAAAGTCCCACAAAATAATACCCCACAAGAGCAATACATGCCGTTACAATACTAAACCATGAAAAAATTTCGCGGAATTCCTGATTATCTACATTAGCCGAATGCAGAAAGAGAGCCAGAGGCGGTCCGCTAACGGATATACTTCCCGTTAAGAAACCCAGGAATGCCCCCATTATTTTATACGATAGGCGCGATAATTTGAGGGTGTATTTGACACCTAACAAAGTCAGTATCGATAACAAAATGAAAAAAACACTCATCACAATTATAAGTGTGTGCTCCGAAATGTACTTGAGCATGAATACCCCAAAAATCGTGAATAAAGCACCATAAACAATCAGGACCTGAAACGCTTTGTTCACGAGTTTTCTATCTTTTTTTTGCAAAACGATAATAAGGGAGGAAAACAGACTGCAAAGAATTAATACCGGAATTAACTCCTTTGGGGAATACCAAATCATTAATGGCGGCAGAGCCACCAAAGCAAAACCAAAACCCGTAATCCCCTTAACCAAACTTGCCACTGATACAATCAGTATAATCCAAAAATAAAGCATCGCATTTAGAATTTAGATGTAAGCATAATAAATGAACCGAATCCTATTAATAACCAAAGTAAAATTCCCAGCACAAAACTTTTAGCCCCTGCTTTTTTGGCTTCCGAAAATGAAATATTGGAACCTATCAAAAATAGGGCAAGCACCATTCCCCGCTGACCTAACCAATGCAAATGAGAGAAGGTTTTTGCAAAATCAGGCAGCCAATAGGCTAGAAATATACTCATTATAAACAAAGCAATAAACCATGGGAATTTTAATTTTCCCTTAATTTTATCCTTTTGCGAGAAAGCAATCAATAGAGATAAAGGAATAATCCATAAAGCTCTTATCAATTTTACGGTGGTTGCAACTTCGAGTGCTTTGGCACCATAGGTGGCACCTGCACCAACTACCGAACTGGTATCGTGAATCGCAATAGCTGCCCAGTAACCAAAGGTTTCCTGACTCAGATTAAAATAGTGTCCAATGCCCGGAAATATGAGCAAGGCAATGGCATTGAGAATAAATACCACAACCAAAGCAAAAGAAATCTGAGCATTTTTAGCCCGAATAACCGGAGCAACAGCAGCAATAGCACTGCCGCCGCAAATTGCCGTTCCGGCAGAAATTAAAAGACTAATTTTTGAATCAATCTTAAGAAGTTTCCCCAATACTAAACCACAAGTCATCACAAATACAACCGAGATGGCAGTATCCGCAAAACCAAGTCGTGATGTGTTTATAATTTGAGTGAGATTCATCCCAAAACCCATCAGTACAATTGAAGCTTGCAATGAAAAAGCCGTATACTTTGCCGCATTCTCATATTTTAAACCCAAAAATGAAAGCATAATTCCCAAGCCTAAAGCTATAGCCGGAGAGATAAATGGCATAAAACAGAGAAAAAGGATAATGCCGTAAAGTGTTCTGATATGTCTTTGATTTAGTTTCATGTTTGTCTTCTATATTTTAAGACAAACTTACACCCAAGCTATAACCAAAGCAAATACTCAATTCTTATAGCTAATAACTAAAAGTTATAAGCCGAAAGGAATTCTATAAATAATTTCGTCGATGAAACCTCGTGGCCTTGCAGTAGGGCCATCCTGAACTTTCTATTCAAACGGATGCTATTTAGGCTAAGCTTTGTTATTTCTTTCAGTTGCAATTCTTTTTCAATCGATTTTTCCGAAACCAGGGCAATGCCATCAAAATCGCACAGAAAATTCTTTATGGCTTCGGTACTTCCCAGATGAATGAGAATATTCAATTTATCCAGATGAATATGGTGTTTTGACAGGGCTTTCTGAATCACCTCAAGGGTTCCGGACCCCTTCTCGCGAAGGACAATGGGAAGCGTCATAAAATCGGCAACTGAAATCAATTTCTGTTTCGAATAAACGCTCTGACTCCCGGTGACAACCACAATCTCATCGTCTAAAAAATCGATATATTTAATACTGGCCTGAGAGGATGCATTCTCAACCAGGGCCAAATCAATCTCATTGTCAAACAGTTTTTGCTCCATCTCAAAGGAATTGCCATTGAGCAAATAGAGCTCAATTTTTGGATAGCGTTTGTGAAATGCAGCAATCACCCTGGGTATAATGTATTGCGAAATGGTTGAACTGGCACCTATGCGCAGTGTGCCTTTAAAAGTATCATTCAGCCTCCCCAACTCGAATTCCATCTCGCGGTATTCCTGCTTAATTCGATTCAGATAGCTGTAGGTGAGCTTGCCTGCCTTGGTCAGATACACCTTATTCCCTCTTCGTTCGAACAGGGCCATATTCAACCTGGCTTCCAACTCTTTGATATGCTTGGTTACAGCGGGTTGGCTGATAAACAAATCTTCTGCAGCCTTCGAAAAACTTAAGTTTTCTGCAACCGATAAAAAAACCTCATCTCTGTAATCCATAATTTCTCACATCAGAATTGAAACACAATATCAATTCAAACTTATTAAAAAATCTGTTGAATCAATCGATACCTTCTATGAAACAAAAGCCTTGTTTGTTAATTTCCTTTAATCGAATGCGTATCTCGATTTATTTTGCTCAACTTTGCAGCCTTACAACAATATTCATGAACAAGCAAAATTATCCCGATCGTCAACATAAGCTACAAGAGCAAGCCAGGCTTAAAGCAGAAATTCAGGCTTTAAGTGAGGAATTGATGCGGGTTGAACAGGAAACATTAGCCTTTGAAGCCAAGCTACGTGCCATTCTTATCGATCTGATTATTGAGGAACAGGAACTCAGCGACTTGTACAGACGAATGCAGAAGGCGAAAAAAGAAAAACGTCTGGAACAGAAAAAACGAGGTAAGAATTATAAAGAACCTCAAGGCTTAAAAACAATTCCCAAACAAAAATTAGAAACAAGCCAATCGATAGAAATTGAAAAAGAGAAGAAACGACTGTACCGTGAGGCCATGCTTCATGTACACCCCGATAAATTCTCGACAAATGACGATCAGATTGATTTGGCAACAGAGATAACGGGCAAACTGATTGACATTTACAAATCGGGCAGCTTAAGAGAGCTACAAGCCTTCCATTCTCATATTTTCTCGGGGAATGCCTTATTGCAAACCAGCAAGATAAACAGTAAGGTCACCAATTCTGCCATAGAAGATCACTATCTGCAACTGGAAAAGGAAGCCCTCGAAAAGAAATTGGCACAGGCTAAAAACAGGCAAACCTACAGGGTGCTAAAAGATTACGAAAACCCCATGCTCTTTGCCGAGGAACTCAAGGCCTACTACACCGATCGGCTTTTTAAACTGAGAAAACGTACCCGGAAAGCACAGGTTTAAAACTTTTCAGACGGATTATCCCAAACACCCATCTCATTTCAAAATTATCTTTAAAATGAGATGGAATCTGTTTAAACCCCAAGTCGTCAATGCGCTTGCGATTAAATTTCTCAAACTGACACCAATTAGATTTGTGTCATCTGTTTAATCTGTGGGTTTCCTTGTTTTTTTCTAATCATCGGCTCCCGATCACAGGAAAATTATTCCTGTCCACCATGCCTCTTTGCCGTATCTATCCAAAGTTCAGCAAGCTCTTTGGGATTTGCACCCAAGCCACGAGCCAGATGTAATGCAAGGCCCATCATTAATACAGACGCTTCATGTAATTCCTGATTTGTAGTCAAGGCTCCGAATTTTTCTTGTGCCTTTAATAGAATCAAGTCATTATGCTTGGCAACAAAGGCAAGCGGATCATCATCCGAGATATCTGGTATCATCAAACAATCGACCCACTCAGGTCCTATCCTCTCTGCCAATACTTCCGGGAGCTCATTCCCCATCTTTCTCCACAGTGCCAATGTTTTCCTGTCTCCCGATTCAGCCAAACCCGTATCAAGGAATAATTCAAATGCGATATCTGCTATATTTTGCATCAGTTCCAAATAGCCATCCTGAGCCTTTTCGAACTTATCGGTCATCTGCCCTTTAAGATATTCACCGACACGAAACTGAGCTAATTCCAATACTCCCGAGCATGCCTCCAAACAAGGAAATTCATCTCCCTGATACATATAATGAACGTCATCGCTTTGTACCTGCCTACCCAGTGGATATAAGCGACAAGCAAGTGGACGCCCCCCATGAACACTACATCCAAAATTATCGACATATTGAGAACAAGCCTGTTGATTATTGAAGCCTGTTTTGCCGTCGAAGCGTAAACGAATTCCTCCAAAATCGCTATAAAGATCGCGGAATTTCCTTGCCGTAATTTTCTTCTCGTTGGCAAGACTGAGCAGCTCCCACGGATTAATGTAAATAATTTTTCCAAAGCAGCAATAACCCGTTCGCGAACAGCTTAAAGGCAATATATCTTGAAGATTCAGTGTGTGTGTTTGCATTATTATGGCTTCATTCTTGATATGACAGGTGATACATCCAACAACTCAGCTCAATATCAGTTGCCAAATTGTTTAAAGATGATTTAAAAGCACAAAGCTATCAAATTCCATAAAATGACATTTGTTGTTTTTCACGAAATTCGCACGAATTGGCTTAATGGACTAAAGTCTTTGCAAGCATTCGCACCTAAGAGATTTGAGATGACTGTGTATTCATTCAATTGTTTTAGCCCTTGAATTTATCGCCCTTCCAATTTTTAGGATTGTTGATAATATAGGCCTCGATGCGCTGATATTCTTCATCATTGCGGATGATGTGGTCATGATAATCGGATTGCCAGTTTTTAATACCCGATACATGCCGCAGAGTATTAATCTGTTTTGATGTTTGTTATTTGAATTTGCCCAATATTTTAGGGATTAGCATTCTCCTGCGTTCTTTACGGTATTGTTTTATTTCATTGATGTTGGGTTGATATTTAGGGTTGATCCACCAGCGTTGTTGTGGTAATTGTGGTGAGGCCTGCAGAGAAAATTCATGAATTTTCTTTACGGTATCATTATCAATTGTTGATAGTCCATTATCGAAAGCATAATCGCCCAAGGAAACAAGCAGATGGATATGATTGGGCATGACTGTCCAAACATTCATAATGACACGTTTATGGTATTCTGGTATTTTTTTTATTTCCGTTTCAACGATCTTACCATATTCAGACAAAATCATCTCACCATCAATGATATCACCCAGTATACATTCACGACCCGAAACGCAGATCGTTATAAAATAATCGGCTGGTGATGAATAATCCCAAAATTTAGCCCGATTGGATTCTATTCGATATTTCCCTCCAAATTTTTCCATATTAAAACAAGGCGGACCCTAATTCACGCTAATTTTCTAAATGATTCTCTTTTGTAGCAATATTAGGGAGTTGTGCAACGATTACCATTGTAGTATGCCGTTTATTCTTTGGATGTTAATAGATTTATTATTTCTGCGATCACATCACCATTGAGATTCCGTTTTTCCGCTTCTAATGGACAGAGCGCAATTGTAGTATTTAACTCAGGAAAATAAATATTAAAGGTACCCCAGGCACCCCCATGTCCAAAACCTTTCGTGCCCTCAACAGTATATTCCTGTATACCTAAACAGTAATTGTTTCCAGTACTGTCCATAGTTTCAATTCGTGTGAAGATCAAGTCCAGAACTGCGGGATCTTTTACGATCTTCTGATTATGCAGATTCGATATAAACTTTGCCATATCTTCCATTGTGCAGGCTATTCCACCTCCACCATACAAATCCCAAGAAGGATCAATTTTATAAGAATCCCAGCTAGCCGAGCTGAAATACTGATGTGCCAATGGTTTACAACTGGACGGCTTATCTTCAAGTGTAACCAGCCATGTATCATCAAGGCCAAATTCCTTATACATTAGCAATTCTCGCATTGCAGCATAAAATGGTTGATCGGTTAGTCGTTCGATTATCTCGGTCAGCAATAAGTAGTTTACATCTGAGTAATGATAGCTCATTCCAGATTTACAGAGAGGATCGCTCACAGTAATTGTGCGCTCCAATTGCTCATTTCGGGTCCATCTATGTTCTGGATTTTCTGAAACAAATTTATAGTATTCGTCATTACCGTAATTACCAATCCCACTTTTGTGAGATAACAAGTGTACTACTTTGATGGAGTCCAATACATATCCATCCGACTCGAATAACTTCCTTGTTTTCTGGGTAAGCAGTTCTTTAATTGGCTGTTGAATATCTATCTTTTGTTCTTCCACAAGTCTTAGAATTGTAGCAGCGACATAAGTTTTAATATTGCTGGCAATTAATACCGGTTGGTATGGGTCGAGTTTGTGTAAACTATCCTTGCTTGAATACCCGATTGCTCCAGTCCAAGAAATATTACGATCAGGTGCTTCAATCGCAACAATATAGCCGATCACATCAGGATTCGCATTGTAAATCGAATCGATTGTTTTCTGAAATTGTTGTTCAATTGTTTGACAATACGATGTGATAATCAATAAAAAAAAGGCTGCTCCTGTTAATATTGTTTTCATCTCTGTAACGTTTAGTTAATATGATATCTTTAAATAATATGGTATACAACGATCACTTGTATGTGGTCGGGCGAGATTTCCAACAGAAATCCTGTCAGACCGCTAAAACCCCCGCCTGCCATATACAATTTGTTACCACAAGTTATTTATTCATTCTTTGTATTCATCAACTGGTTCAGCAATACGAAAAACACTTTCTCCTTTGTTAATTGAAGGACAAATTTTAACAACAACTACTATCCCGCTTATTGGTGAATGGTATTCCTCTAAGACATTCCCCCAATAGTCAGTTGTGTAACCTATTAATGTACCTTTTGTAATATATTGGGCTCTATCAACAAACGTGAATAAAATTCCATCATAATTGCTGTTTACCAATTTTTCATTTATCAGATATACTGGATTTTCATTAATAAATGGTTTTCCTTCAAGCATCCCTATTGTTTTCATTACATTCTTTATTCCTTTTAGAGCCTTGTCTATTTCTTCAGGCTTAACAGCTCCCTGGTCTCCCCATTCTAAAGTAATTGATGCAACTCCTCGACGAAACGCTTCCAAATCTGAATATCCTGAAGGTAAGGAATCAGGTACCGAGTTATATTTATCAGGAAACAAGTATTTATTTCCCATGGCATGAGCCAATTGGTATGATTTTTTGCACAAATCACCATCAGGACAACCATAATAAAAATAAAGATAATCTATTATTCGTTCATTAAACTCTCCACCATGCATGTCAATATAATAATCACTTTTACTCATAATTTCATTTGAAAGAGTAAAAGCAATACGTTCTGAAACGGTTCCATCTATTTTCCCAGGGAAAATCCTGTTCAGGTTTTTATAATCAATTGGGCTGGAATAATCACTTCTGCTGCTAAATGCTGGTATATTTGCAATATGTACAATAATTAGTGTTCCCGATAATTCATCCGGTGTTATTTCTTTTACTAATTTTTGGGCAGTAATTATAGGAACATATTCAGTACCGTGAATCCCGGCAACCAGTGTTAATACCGGTCCTGATTTTGCTCCGTTGATTATTGTAATAGGAATAAAGGTACCTTCGTCAATTCCTTTTTCAATAGATAAACTGCCTTTTGCCATTTCTCCTTGATCAGCTTCGATTGAGCCAACAGTAAATGTTTTATTATTTTGGGCGACGAGAATATTAGAAAAAAAACTGACAAAAATAAAACCCAAAAGAACTTGCAAAAAATCCTTCTTCTTATTAAAAACTAAAGCGGCTTCCATAACTTTATATAAGTTCTTAATATTTAATTTTAGTGAATTACATTCAAGTTACAAAAGTTTGTGATTATGTGGTATTTTTTAAATCCACAATAAATGTATTTCATGTTTTTCTCGCTTTTATAATTTGTGGTAACAGATAGCGCATCGAGTAGGCAAAGTGAGTATGACTTCGTCGATTTTCAATTCACCCTAAGCCTCTCACAGAACCGTACGTGATAGTCTATTCACGAGTATTTTATAAAATGGTATTCATGATTACTTCGTAATGCTCATCATACGGCTCCTCTAATTTTATCTACTAATAAATGCTCATCCTCTTTCAAGTTGGCAAATTGTAGCCTTCTTTCCTACCAAATCGCTACACAGTTCAAATGGGGAATGCGATGCAATCGCGCACCAGCTGGGAATTGACTTAATGGACTAAAGTCTTTGCAAGCATTCGCCTCTAAGAGGTTTGAGCTAACCGTTTATTCATCCAATTATTTTAGCCCTTGAATTTATCGACCTTCCAATTTTTAGGATTGTTGATAATATAGGCCTCGATGCGTTGATATTCCTCATCATTGCGGATGATGTGGTCATGATAATCGGATTGCCAATTTTTAATGCCCGATACATGACGCAGACAATTAATCTGTTTTGATGTTTGTTGTTTGAATTTACCCAATATTTTAGGGATTAGCATTCTCCTGCGTTCTTTACGGTATTGTTTTATGTTGTTGATATCAGGTTGATCATTAGGGTTGATCCACCCGTCTTGTTCTGATAGGGGTGATGATGCCTGCAGAGAAAATTCATGAATTTTCTTTACGGTGTTAACGGTATCATTTACGATGGCGGTATCATTATCAATCGTTGATAGCCCATTATCGAAAGCATAATCGCCCAGGGAAACAAGCAGATGGATATGATTGGGCATAACTGTCCAGACATTCATTATGACACGTTTATGGTATTCAGGTATTTTTTGTATTTCTCGTTCGACGATTTTACCATATTCTGACAAAATCATTTCACCATCAATGATATCACCCAGTATACATGCACGACCCGAAACGCAGATCGTTATAAAATAATCGGCTGGTGATGAATAATCCCAAAATTTAGCCCGGTTGGATTCTATTCGATATTTTCCTCCAAATTTTTCCATATAAAACAAGGCAGACCCTAATTCACGCTAATTTTCTAAATGCTTATCTTTTGTGGCAATATCAGGGAGTTGTGCAACGCTTACTTTTGTTATGGCTGTGCTTTTATTCTATATTCAAAATCCTGAAATTAAATCTATGCAAATCAGTTAGTCCTATTTCTTTTTCTTAAATCAATTATCAAAAAAATCAAAGATATAAGTATTAGAGTCAAGGCGAATATAGTCTTCAGTAAATATGGTAAAGACATAAATTTATCACTTACTGACATTGCTATTAAAAATATAGCCACAATTGGAAGAATTGCATAACTTTTCATTTTTTTCATAGTCTTATTGTTTTTTAATCAACTTTTATGTCCTCTCGTTCAAATACTCACTTCTATATCAAGCCAAGCCTTACCTCAGCATGCGCTATCCCCCTATATTGGTCGTTTGTGCTCTATTTGCGTTCTCACTCAAATCATTAACCAAAGCAACAGACATTCCTGTTAATTTTGATATTTGTTCTATTGATAAACCTTCTTTTTGCAATCTAAAGACCAGATGCTCCATTGATTCTCCCACTTCGATGATATGATTATCCGGATCATAGAATCGGACAACTTTTTGTTTCCAGGCTTGTTCTCTTAGTTCATGAACAAACACAACATCCCCTGCTTTCAGTGTATTGACTAATTTTTCAATATCATCAAATTCAAAGTACAATTCAAAGTTATGGCCTCCCTGTTTTATTTCTTTATTATCAATTAATTCCTTGAAGTGCGATTTCAAATGAATAGCAAAATCACCATGAAACGTTACATTCTCTCCAAAATCATATTTTACCTTTTGATTTAATAGTTTCTCGTAAAAATCACGAGACCTTTTTATATCTGATACTGTAATTAATGGACAAATAAATTTCATTTTCAACTCTGTTACAATTGTGATGGCTTAAAAAAATACAGGTCATTTAGCGTTATTCTTAACGATATATATATAAGAATAGTAGCCGATTGCGTTGCACTTTCCTATAAAACCGTCACACCGTTCAAATGGGGAACGCGATGCAATCGCGCACCAGCTTAGAATTCTAAACATTTAGTATCCTTTTTCTGTTCTTGTAAGCGTTTCGAATAAATCCAGATATTGTTATAAAACCAATTCCTATAAGTATTCTATATTCTCTAAAAGGGTTTTCAGGAATTAAATCAGTCAATGCAATCGTTAATACGATCAGCATGATTACCCAAATTAGTATACTGAATATCCAAATGATTTTTATTGATGAACTCATAAAAATATGTTTTAACGTTAAATGTATGAAATGTTGCCGACTTCGAAGCTCAAACTTATCAAATCGACATGAATTTGAGACGAGCTACAAAGCTTTAATAACGCACTATTCTGCAATTTTTTATACATATTGTTGTATGCTGACTGTGTTCATCAGCGTCGGCAAAGCCATACTCTTTTGTAATTTTTGGAAGTGAGTTGGCTTGTGTGAATTTCAAATGTGCTTGACTGTGTGGGGGGTTATTTCTCTTCATTGTAGTAAATTTTATAATATTTCCTGCCATTTTCGTCAATTCCCTTTTCAATCAACTCTTTATTCCCTTTTATATATATATCGAAGTTTTCATCGAGTTTTAAAACACGCTTAAATGCTCTAGCCTGTTTCTTTACGGCTTTTGGTGAGATATTAAAGTTGTCCGATAATTGAATATCATGCTTTTCTCTATATCCTTCATCAAAATTTCTAAATGATTCAATAATGTCATTATTCCCTAATACAGTTTCTTCAAAATCCTCTTTGATAAATGATTCATTTGTTTTAAAATACTCAACTGAACGATTTAGTAAATCAATCTGCTCTGATTTTGAGATATCAACATCATCAGTCAATTGCTTTGTCAAAAACTGCTTAGTTAAACCAAGAAAGTTGTTAGTTTGGTTGTACTCATTACTAATTGAAGTTACTTTGAGGAAGTCATCCTTCCAATATTGCGCTTCAACTGTTTTATTTGAGTTATCAGTCAATAGTATCTTATAGCCTTTCTCCTTACTTGAATTAAAAACAATACAACCTTTATCAATCCCTTTTAAGTCAAAACCATACTCATGCGAAATATCAAACTTGGAATGACCTGCCTTCATTCTTATGAAAGGGATATCCTTTTCTGACTTATAAATTCCAATTGCATCAACAACCTCGTCATCTAAAAATACATTTGAGAAATAAACAATATTTAATTTCCCTTCTTTAATTTTTGGATGCATGGATTCTTCATATAATAATCTACCAATATCATGTGAACTAGTCAAAAAGGTATTCTGATTTTCAAATAAATTACTAATTACAAGAAATAAATCATTCATTTCCAGGTTTACAGGGTGAGTAAAACAATAAACATCGTCTGATTTTAATGGAATTAAGAAATATTTCAAGAGCAGTTTCTTCGTTTCAAAATCAGTACTAGTTTCTTCTTTAGAAAGAGATATTTTCTCATCTCTAAGCTTATTCCCAATTTGATGTGTTATCAGGTTTCTGATTTCTACTTCTGTATAATCTACGTTTGTCATTAGATATATTGATTACTGATTTTTTGATATTTAAGCCAGTTGTATTTCTCCATTTTGAATTTCTCAAATTCTTGAAGTAAGAATAACCGAACCTTATCTTTACTTACGTTACTATATTCGCTTTTAAGATTGACCGTTGTAATATTAATTGAAAATTCAATATTGGTTAACCTCTTTTTAAAATAACCATCAAACCCAAACCATACAACACAATTACCTTCAGCTGCATGATAAGAAAAATTATAAACAGCCTCAATACCTGCAAGTTCAATATATTGATGATTGTCTTTCTCTTTTATCAAATAATGCTCATGTAAATTCTCACCATTTATTCTCAAAATATTTACCTTTCCTGTCATGAGCTTATTCACTTCTGCAGGCATTTCCTTAGACCTATCTGGAGCAATATCTAAATCAGTTGCTCGTTGAAAATCAAATATGTCAGAGCTGTCAGTTAAACTCAAAAAGAAACTTATACGCTCCTCATTATTGAAACTATTATATAAAATACGTTCAACTTCTGTGTTTGGCTTGGTATATTTTTTTTCTTTAAACACTTTAGCAAGATATTTTACTCCTAAATCTGCAATATTCTGAGTTTCAGGAGACGTATAAATCATCCGCAAATATGTTTTATCATCATCTTGAACCTTCTCAATAACAATTTCACCTTCATATTCATTCGTTGTACGATACCAACCAGAGTTGTAATTATTAGTTCTACACTTGAACTGCATGCGAACCTTATTAGGATTATGATCCACAGGTGCAAAATTAGATTGAGAGATTATTTTATGGCGCGAACCTGCTTCTCTTAGAATTTCTTTTAAATCAATCTTGTCAGGAACAACTTGAATTAGGTTCTCCTTGTTGTGCCATGCTAGAGGACGGGATGTTATTTTTTGTGTCTTTTCTTTCCCTCTAATATTCTCCTTAATAAACTCAAATTCAAAAGGTGAAAGTAACATTGATAAAAGTAGAGGATAAGAATTATTAGGTGAATAATCTTCTAAAAAAACACCTTTTTGTCTAAGCAAACTACGTAACTTAGAAACTGTAATTGATGGATGATTTAAAACATCTTGAAGAGTTAAACCAAAAGGGATATGTTTATTTACATCTAGTTTTTCCATAATTTATTTCAACAAAGGGTTATTATAATTGGCTATAGTTAAGTTAGCTGTAAAGGAATCATCATTAAAAATTCGCTTTACTACATTTACAGTTGGTAAATGTTCTGTTTCTATATAATCAGGAAAACAAATTAGAGTTGCACCCTGACAATTACAGCCTATATTTTTTGCAATACCCATATATTTCATCAAGTCTTCTTTACTGAAATAATCTATGGTAAATAGCAAAACTGTTGTTTCGCTGCCTCTATTTACTCTGATAGGAATAACACTTGAGTTAATATATTGAACTGGCATTATTTTACCATTACGTGCATTCCTCTCATCATTATTTAAACCATTTGAGAAATATAGGAACTCAATATCATAATCTCGATATTTAAGTAATGTGAAACAGATTGAATCATAAATAAATTCAACTCTTTTATTATCTACTAAAATAATACCATCATGTTCAACTCCAGAATTTACTTCAACTCTACTTAATCTACTAATTAAATCATTCTCACCTTGGTTAGAATTATTCAACCAAAAAAGTATTCCTCTATCAAAATGGTTTTCTATTTCTTCATACATTTCAATAGTTTGCTGTTTCAATGTAGATTTCTTAAACGACTCAATTGCTTTAGCTAATTCATAGTAGCGTTCTTTAAATTGAGTTGTTATTTTTGATAAAGGATATGGGTCTTTACTATATTTCACAGAATAGAGAACATTCTCAATCGTATTACTGACCATCGGGTTAATGTAGTGATAGTAACCATCGATTCCATTGGTTCGTTTACGAAACTCGGTATCAATACTTGCAATATCATCATTTTGCATTGGATTGTCCCATCCAACAAGGCTAAGAAACTCAGTAACGACTGCTTCTCCAACTTCGCCTATACGTTTTGAATATTCTCCCATAATATATCTGTTTTAATTTAGTTAAGGTTAATTGCGCTCTTTTGCAAATTTTGGTTTGTGTGTTGGCTTGTGCGATTTACAAATGTGGGCAATGTGCGTTGGCATCCCCAACTGTCCCGAAGGGCAGAAGCGGGCGGGCAAAAACTAATTTTTGATTGCACCAACCTTCAATCAAAGAGCTAATATTTTCTATCAGTTTTTTCAAATTTTATTATCAGGTTTCAATGTTGCAGTTTCGTTCTTTTCACTTGCAGCTAACGGTGAGTGTATGGTGTCGTAAGGGATTGCGGGCTTCAAACTTATCAAGTTACCACCCAAACTTGATGCGGGTGATACCACTCGAAAATCTCTGAAACCCTTATGCGCTATACACATTGTTGTGCGTTCGTGTTTTTTATTTGTTCCATGACAATCTCTCAAAATAAATACCTTCTTGGTTAGATTTATAAAAATCTTCTTCCCTAATTTCGAATCCAAGTTTAGTTAAATATTTATTTACAATGTCATTACTTAATCTGTCCTTAATTTTCCTTGCTTTATAATTTTCAATATCCTCAAATTCTTGAACAGGTCCAGTTTGAAAAAACTCCCATTTTGATTCCACATGAGTATGAACGATTCTTTCTTCATTGTCAGTAGTCTTTACATTTATCTCGTGGTGAGGATAATCACATATTGAATCGTTTGAAAGTCGAACCGATACAGCTCTCTTTCCAAAGCGTTGATTCCATACGTGAATCAAACTATTTAATCCGTCTTGATAATTACCAAAGAAGGCTGTCGAATTAGGATTATTTTTAGGTTCCCATATCAAAAATTTCGGAAAATGTGCACCTCCAGCAGTAAGCATTGGAGGAGGGTTTATTTTGCCTAAGTCTACAGTCCCAAATTCTATTTTTGAATCTTTCCACCAATTCTTCAATATTTCCTTTATCTCTAATTCCACAGTTTCAAGTGGACTATCTAAAATTGTCAGAGGAAAAAACTCATATTTATCGTAAAAGTTATTCATTCAATCGTTTCATTAAAACTTGTTGTCATCGTTGCACCACATGACGCACAACTTGTTTAAAACAAGCATATACTTGTTATTTCTTATATATCTACTGAAAAGCTGTTGTTATCCTGACCTATTGGAGGGATAACAATACTATATTATGATTCATTTTAAATATCATGTATTATAGAGATATTGAAAATTTTCACTAAGGTATTAAATCTAAACTAAGATTCATACTGTCAAATCTGTCAAGTTTAAATACAGACAAATTCTAGGTTAAGGAGGGGTGCGCAACTTGTCTTAGGGAGTTGCTTATAAAGGAGAGGAAACATTACGCCTCTTGTTAAAAGTCCAAGTCTACTTTAAGCCCCTTCAGGGGTTTGGGGTCAATTTTTTTATTGCCCCTATTTTGTTTCAATTCAGCCAAATAATCGGGTAACCACTCGGGCAAGGTGATTTCTTTTTAGATAACTAAAGCACCACCCCGTGGACTTGCAACAAAAATGTGGACAATAAGTTAAGTCATGCCGCTCTCTTGTCATTATTTAATAGCCTTCCATATTCTAAAGGAGATAAATAATTTAAAGAAGAATGTCTTCTACATGTATTGTACC
>NZ_SAXA01000001.1 GCF_004122035.1 Ancylomarina salipaludis | reverse complement strand
CCCAATTGATGTAAATTCTGATGCTGGGGTTTGTACCTATGCCAGTTCCCAATTGACCGCACCGACAACATCAGATAATTGTAATGTTGCAAGCGTTGTAGCAAGTCCAGCAAGTTTAGTTTCTGGATCAAATACGGTAACCTGGACAGTAACGGATGACGCAGGAAACACCAATACCTCTACTCAAATAGTAACAGTATTGGATGCCGAGAATCCAACGATAGCGACTTTAGGACCAATTGATGTAAATTCTGATGCTGGGGTTTGTACCTATGCCAGTTCCCAATTGACCGCACCGACAACATCAGATAATTGTAATGTTGCAAGCGTTGTAGCAAGTCCAGCAAGTTTAGTTTCTGGAGCAAATACGGTAACCTGGACGGTAACAGATGACTCAGGAAACACCAATACCTCTACTCAAATAGTAACAGTAACAAAAGATAATAATATTGCAGTTGTTGACGTAACAGGAACATCAGATCCTGAGACAGATGGAGGAATTGTAAATGGATCTCACTGTCCTGATTTGAATGGATTACAAGCAGTGGTTGCTCCAACACCAGGATATACATATTCAGCTGGTACATCACGAGTACAGTTTAGAGTCGATCGTTTATGTAATACAGGAGCCTGGTCTTTTGCCTATCAGATTAATGGAGCTAATGTTGATAAATTAGTTCTGATAACAGATGCAGGAACACCAATAAACGCTTCTAATGTAATTAGTTTGCCATCTGAAACAAATTATGTGCTTTTCACAATTGACGTGGAAAATGAGGTAAACACAGTATTACCAATTGACTTTAAAATTTCAGATGGAGGAACAGAAAGTGCAATAAAAGATGAAATTACAATACAACACAACTTGAAAATAATCCCACTAATTGGTGGCTTTCAATAATAAATAAAATTAACTCACAATATCTAAATTAAACTGCTATGAAAAAGCTTTTACTCTCACTCTTTATTTGTCTGGGAATCATCATGATTTCTACACAGACTTTTGCCCAGAATAATCCTGGTGAAAAATTACAACCTTATAATGGTGCAACTTATGACTATACTTTTAATGGGATACAACAAGGACTGTTATATGAATTTTACTTTAGTAATTCTGCAGATGGAATAAATAAAGTTGGAGAAATTGCAGCGATGGCTTCTAGTATGACTGGAGCTACAGGAACTGTTGGATCTGATAATAAAGCAACGGTAAGTGTTGAGTGGCCTTCTAATGCTGCAGGAACTTATGCAACAGGATTGTGGTTATTCGTTCATGTAAAGGATGCTGATGAGTCAACGATATGTCATAACTACAATGCTGTATTTATTCAGCCTATTGCAAATAACTTTGATGTGCTCGTAACCAACGATAAAACAGGTGATGCAACCACAAGTGATGTTTGTCCTGATATTTCTGGATTGAAAGCTGTTGTTGCTCCTACCCCTGGCTACGAAGCTGGAACAACTACAATGAATTTTACATTTAATCGTTCCGGTTCCACTAATAATTGGAATTTGGCATATAGCATAGGTCAAGTAGGTACGGGTAATTATACTTATAGTTTTAATGGCGGTACTCCTGTTGAGATTACTGTAAATGATAATACTACAAATATCCCAAGTGCTTTAGTATCAGGAGATGCACAAACTCTTCAAATTGTGTTGGATAATGTTCCGGGAGAAAGACCTGAGTTTACAATTACCGTAACTAGTGCTACTGATGCTGTTACTTCGGTGAGTGCAAAAACACCAAATGCGAATGTGGTTGAAACAGTGAAAATTATGCCAGTTATTGGTTCATTCGAATAAAACCAAGCATTTAATTTTAGATAAACGCAAAAAATATATAGACATGAAAAGAATAGCAATATTAACGATGCTTTGTATTGGGTTTGTGGGATTTTCTACAAAGTCTTTTGCACAGAGTACTCAGATTAATCCATTTGATGGAGCAACTCACACTTATGGTTTTGCAGATGTTGAAGCAAATGCATCGTATGAATTTTATGTGGTTGCGTCTGATAATCACTTAGGAACTGTAATAACAGATTTTGGACAATTTGTGGATGCAGCTGGAGATCCTTTAACTGATGGAAAAGGAACTATTGGAGCTGTACCAGGTAATGCATCAATTAAAATTAAATGGTCTGAAACTTTATCAACTACTTACCCTGATGGAGTGTACTTATTTCTGAAAGTCACAGCACAAGGTAGTACTTGTGGTGTAGGAAACTACAAAGGAATCTATATTGATGCGGTACCGAATGATTTCAATGTTGCTGTGGTAGGTCCAGCAACAGATCCAGACTGTAATGATATTACAGGAATTCAGCCAATTATCAATAAAACTGTAGCAACTGCAACAGATGAATATGATCCAGGAAAAACTTCATTCACATTTACGTTAACACGTGAGAATTCAACGAATGATTGGAGTGGAGCATACACAGTATCTTGTTCCGATGGTACAGTACCATTTACGATTAATACAGATGCTGCAACAACAGGAGATAAGTCAGGAACTATCACAAATGAGTCCAATAAAGATGTTGTTGTAACTGTAGAAATGATTAATACACCAGGGGCAAATCCAACTTTTACTCTTACAATGACGAGTGCTTCGGATGATGTAACAGGATTAACAGATCAATCTCTTGAGTCTGATAGTCAAACATTCAACTTGATGCCAAAAATTGGAAACTTTATTGCTGAATAGTAAAAAATATAAGACATGAAAAATATCTATAAATTATTAATCGCACTAGTTGTTTTAGTAAACTTAACCGAGCTTACTAAGGCACAAGGAACTTATCAGACACCTTGGCCTGGATCAAGTTTTAAATACAGCTTTGGAGCAATGGAGGCCGGGAATACCACGAAGTGGTATGTATCTAGAGATGCTAATGTAAATGCTATTGAAATTGCTGACCCAACAGGTGATTTTACAATTTCAGCAATTGATGGTACCGGAGCTTCTGTAACAGGAGGTGTATTAACAGGTCAAGGAATATCTCAAGTTAAAATTGATTGGGATGGAGCTGCGACAGGAATCTACTATGTTTACTTAAAGGTGTTTGATGGTAGTGAAACACAGTGTTTTAACGTGAAAGGTTTTAGAGTTGATGTTGTTTCTGGCGCATTTAATGCAATTGCTGAGAATGTTACTGGAGGAACGGTTGATGATAATGCTCAAAGAGGTGTAGTTAATGACGGATCCATTGTGGCAACCGACTGTCCTGACGAATCAACGATAAATCCAATTGCTAATGGTGGAGCTTATAGCTTGGGTACAACAGAAGTTGTTTTTAGAGTTAAACGTGAATTTTCAATGAACAACTGGCATCTGAAGTTTGGATTAAGCGTTGGTACAGTTAAATATGTTTATGGTCAGGATAATAATGAAATCACTGAAACCGCTACAAATGAATATGACGTATTAGCAGCTAATGACTACGTATTGGTATATGTTACAGTTCCAAATGTTCAGGACGCCACTCAAGACGTTACCTTAACTGTTGATGCAGTAAATACCAAAGATCTTGTGACATCAACAACGGATCAAGGAAGTACACCTGCTAATGATCCAACAGACAATGCAACGACTTATACAATTAAGGCTATTCCTACTATTGGTAATATGGTAGATTTAAATTAATAAATGAAAATAAACACAGTATATAAAACACTTATGGCTTTGGCCATATTTATCCTCTCGCTTGCTTCGGCAAGCGGGCAGGATGTATATACTGTTGTGGGAAATTCAAAAATTAAATATGGAGTTACGGATAATGCCGAAGTCCAAACTTATGAGTGGAAAGTTTATTCCAATAATTTATTAACTGTAGAAGCCACTGCTTCTGAATGTGTTTTAACACCTGTATCAGGGGAGCCCAATTCTATTTCTGTTGAATGGCTTGCTGATGGTGAATATTATCTCACATTATACGCAACTGGAACAAATGGTTGTAGCAATAAAAAGGCGTGGAAGTACAAAGTAGTTTCTACACCAACTATTGCTTTTGAGCAGTTAACATCAGAAGATTGTCCTGATGAGGACAGCAGTTTTGCTACTGTATTGGTAGCGAAATTCGATGTCGATAATGATTTATCGGAAAACAATTACCCTCTCACTGTAAACTATCGAATTGCAGGAGAAACAGAGGATAGAACTGCAAATGTCAATTTTGCAGATAAATTGCTTCATATCGAAGGTATAATAGAAGATATCAACAATGAAACAACAAACCGGATAACTATAGTAAACGCAAGAAACAAATACGGAGGAAAGCTTAACGTGGTTGCCGGACAAGATATACATACAAGAACAATTTTCAAGAAGCCTGTTATAACGGCTATTGAATTGAATTAAAAAACACAACTAAACATACTAAATAGAATCGGAATGAAAAACTTACTAAAAAAATCACTTTTTACGCTAGCATTTATTTGCTTAGGGTATGGAGTTTTTGCTCAAGATCAAGTTACAGGAGGTACATCACAAACTTTGACGGCAGTTCATACGTTTGGAAGTACATTTGCATGGACAGTAGTTGGTGATAATACAGGAACGACCGTGACTATTTCAGAAACTACAAGTGCGGTTACTTTCACTTGGCCAACTGTTGCTGATACTTATACGATTACTGTAATTACTACAGATATCAATGGGTGTAAAAGTGAGCCGTTTACTAAAAAGGTGCAAGTTCTGGGAGAGCCAACAGTTGAGTTTGCAGATGCAGGCGATGTAACTGGAGTTTGTTCTTCAGCAACAACAATTGCCGATAATGGTAGTACTCCTATTGTTGTTCATTACACAGGAGCACAACCATGGACATTAACTTATTCGATTTTGGATAATAATGATGTTGTTGTTGATGGGTTTAATAATGTTGAAGTGGCAAACTTGAATGGTGATTATACAATTGATGTCGCTCATACTTTTGTTAATAACGAAGCAACTGTTCAAAACTGGAAAGTTGTTATTAACTCTGCAAAATCAGCTGATGATGTAGTTGTGAATGCCACAGATAATGATAAAAATATCGTAGTATATCCTATGCCAGTTATCACAAATCTTACTTTAAACTAATATCGAATTAAATAAATGCTAAGAACTTTACTACATAAAACACTGCTAACCGCAATAGCCATCCTTCTAGGAGGATGGGCTGTTGTGGCGCAGCAAAATGTAGTAAAGGGAACTGCTCTCAGCTTTAAGGTGGACGACAATCCGACAGTGGATTATCGTTGGGTTATTTATAATGTAGATGCGGGGACAACAGCTAATTTGACTTCTAATACACATATTTCAGAGGAATACACCTTTAATATTGCTGGTAATTTTGAAGTGAGGGTTTATCCTGTGGATAGAATAAGCCGTTGTTTGGGTGAACCATTAACTCTACCTGTTACAGTTAACGGAGATCCGCCAACAATTACTTTTGACGACTTGTCTACGCCTTACGTTTGTTCGGCAAATAATGGTGTTAACCCCAGAGCAGAGATTAGTTGTACAGTGAACTATAAGGGACCTCTTCCATGGACTTTTAAGTATTCTGTAGATAGAGAACCTGCTGTTTTACCACCAGGTGCTGATGAAATTTGGACTTCAAGTTTTGATTTTGTTGTCACTATTAGAAATGAGTCAGGATTAAAGTCTCGTTCTGAAATTATGATTGTTGAGGCAAAAAGTCTTTCAGGTTTAGAAGTCGTTGAAAATATTGATGCTCACAGAGTTGAGATAGATGTATTGGGTTTGCCTGATACCAAGTTTACTGATTATGAGCCAAGTGTAATGGCGGGAACATTATATTCGTATAAAGCAAATATACTGAGACACGATCCGGATATTACACCTTCGTCTCCTGCGAGTAGTAAACGATACGAAATTCTTGTTCCGGATGGAGCCACAGTTTTGAATGAAAGTACCAGACTGTTGGCTGATGAACTTCATTCCGAATTGAGCTTCGATATTCAGTGGGGAGAAGAACTTGGACCTAAGCAGATCAAGTTAATTGAGAAGAATGCATTCAATTGTTATGGAGATACCATCTATGCCAATATCAATGTGATTGAAACTTTCATGGTTGATTTGGGTGCTGATAAAAATGTATGTAAGGGAGATGAAATTACCTTAACTCCAAGTATAGATATGGAGGGTAATTTCAAATATTTATGGTCTACAGGTGAAACAACAGAGTCGATTCAAGTTAGTACAGCCGGAACGTATACATTAACAGTTACCGAAACAAATCTTAATAAAACGTCAGTGGCTAGTGTTAAAGTCAATCTACTAGACCTGCCAGTGGTTGATTTAGGAGATGATTATGAACTCGCTGATGGTGAGGTGAAAACATTGGATGCCGGTGCAGAAGGGACTTATCTATGGTCTAATGGTGAAACCACTAAGACAATAGATGTTGATAGAAGTGGCTTGTATTTTGTTACTGTAACCGGAGTTAATGGTTGTCAGGCAACAGATGAGATTAATATCACAAGTGTGAATGATGTTTTTGCAATTGAATTGGGAGACGATATTGTAGCTTGTGTAAATGATGCTGTGGTTCTTAATCCAAATCCAAGCATTACTCAGAATTATAAATTCAAATGGAGTACTGGGGAAGAAACACAAACCATTAGTGTCAATGAATCTAAAACCTATTCAGTTGTTGTAACGGATGATGCCGGTAATGTAAAGCGCGACGAAGTTACAGTCGTGTTTAATGCTTTGCCAATTGTCGATCTGGGGGCTGATCGTAATATTTACGAAGATGAAAGTTTGACGCTTGACGCTGGAAATGCAGGTACAGGTGCAACTTATTTGTGGAGTACTGGAGAGACAACACAAACTATTGAAATTACCAATGCCGGGATTTATAGTGTTACCGTTACGAATAGTAATGGGTGTTCTAATACTGACGAAGTGAAGGTGATCGAGAATAAAGGTCAGAAATTCACCGTTGATTTAGGCGATGAGATTGAAATTTGCGAAGGTGACAGCGCTTTTATTGAGCCAACTATTGATAGAGATATTGATCCTACTTATAAGTGGATTCCGGGCGAAGCAACAGATAAAGGTATTTATGTCGATAAAAAAGGGAAATATTGTGTTGAAGTTTCTGATGCCTTTGGTAATAAAGAAACGGCTTGTGTAGATGTACTTATAAATCCTTCGCCTAAAGTAGATTTGGGAATTGATAGGAGCCTTGAAGTGGGAGAGACGGCAGTTCTGGATGCCGGTAATGATGGAATTGCTTATCTCTGGTCGACAAATGAAACGACTTCAACGATTGAGGTCAGTACAACTGGTGAATATTCGGTTATTGTTACCAATTCAAAAGGTTGTAATGGCAGCGATGCTGTAAATATACAATCAAAAGGCAGAAGGTTTCTTCCTTCGGGATTTTCGCCTAATGGCGATGGTAACAATGATGTGCTTAAGGTGAAAGGTGCAGATATTAAGAATGTAACTTTTATTATTTACAACCGAGGAGGGCGGAAAATATTTCAATCGAATAGAGTTGATATTGGTTGGGATGGTACTTATAAAGGAGAATTGCAAAGAATGGATACTTATGTGTATTTCTTGAAGGTGACTTTGGATGATAATAGTACGGAAATTCAAAGAGGAGAAGTTACCTTACTTAACTAAACGATGACGAATGGTTCATTTTTAATGTTCATGAAATTTCATTTTTGATAGAACATAAATTCTATGTAATGAATAGTTAGAGAAAGTTTAAGCTTCGGTTAAAAAATATTTGTAATTTAACGCACTATGTTTTTAGGGGTAATAAACTTTATTACCCCTTTATTTTGATAAGTTTGATACGGCTGGTTTTATAATTGAGTCAACTGAATTTAATGTCTGTAGGCTATACTATTGTTCGAGTATGAATAAATATAAAATACTATTTATTGTATTTATTATCTTTTTAGGATTGAAGCATGTTTCTGCACAGCAGGTCTATTCTTCTCAGTTCTACTCGATGCCTGTGTATTTAAATCCCGCCCTAACAGGGAACTCTGATTACAATATAAGAACGGGAGTCAACTATAGAAATCAATGGAATTCTGTAACTACACCTTTTGTTTCCGAATCGGCTTTTATTGATGGAAAAATGTCTTTTCCATATTTTGGAGCTTCATGGTTAGGTATTGGTGGCGTCTTTTTCACTGATAAGGCGGGTAAAGGGGGTTTGAAAACCAACCAATTAATGTTAACCAGCTCACTCAATAAAAGTCTAAATAGGGCTAATACCTTGTTCATTCACGGGGGATTAGGTATTGAATTGGTTAATAAGTCGGTTGATTACAATAAACTTATCTTTGGAGATCAATGGGACGGAACTATTTTTAGCCAAGGCAAACCTACCGAGGAGTTACCCAAGACACAATCCTTGTTTTATCTTGATTTTTCTTTGGGTGTTGCATTTACTTATTTTAAGGGCAGAACCCGATACTTTTGGGGAATGTCGGCCTCTCATCTTAATCAGCCAAATGAATCATTTTATGAAATTACCAATAACTTGAAACGGAGTTATAATTTTCATGGAGGAATCGAAACCAAATTAAGTTCTCGATTATATATCAGGCCTGAGTTTATGTATAAGAATGAGTACTTAACATCTGAAGTTGTAATTGGGGCTAATTTTATAATGGCTACAGGCGATAAAGGCATTATTTTGCATTATGGTGTCTGGTATCGAAATAAAGAAGATATTATTCCAACTATTGGCTTTCAGAAAAATAGATTTAAATTCCTGATTTCTTACGATATAGATGTGTCAGCTTTACAGTTAACTTCAGCTAATAAGGGGGGGGTAGAGATATCTTTAAATTATAATTATAATTATTCCAATCCAAGAAGCGTGACGCGATTAGTTAGAAAACGAAAAGCTAAGAAGTTAGGTGACAAGGCTATTTCATGTCCTAAGTTTACCAATGAGGATTAATCATTAGAATAAAAAAAAAACCTGTTCTGTTAGAAAAGGGGAAATGCTTGTCAGTTTAAATTCGGTCTTTTTTGATATATTCTTTTTTCTTTTTCTCGAGAGTTTTTCCTCCAATAACAATTACAATCTCACCTTTTACAGTTTTTGCTGAAAAATGAGCAATAAGTTCGGACAATGTGCCTCTTGCATTTTCTTCGTGTAGTTTGGTAATTTCACGTGAGACAGATGCTTTCCGGTCTTCACCAAAAATTTCAGCAAATTGGGTTAAGGTTTTTACCAGTCGGTGTGGCGATTCGTAAAAAATCATGGTTCTTTGTTCTTCAGCCAGTTCGTTCAGCTTGTTTTGGCGCCCTTTTTTTTGAGGTAAAAACCCTTCGAAACAGAAACGTTCGTTGGGGAGTCCGGAGTTTACCAATGCAGGCACAAAAGCGGTGGCACCAGGCAGACATTCTACTTCGATATCACTATCTAAACAGTGCTTAACAAGAAAGTATCCGGGATCTGAAATTGCCGGGGTTCCGGCATCCGATATTAAAGCTATGGTTTGTCCGGCTTTTATGCGATCAACAATTTGTTGAGAACTCTTATGCTCGTTAAATTTATGATGAGAAATTAAGGGTTTGCTAATTTCATATCGTTTCAGTAAAAAACCTGAAGTACGCGTATCTTCGGCAAGAATAACATCAACCGATTTTAAAACATTAATGGCTCGAATGGTAATATCTTCGAGGTTGCCAATTGGTGTTGGGACTAAAAATAGTTTCGACATGAAAGACGTTTTGCGATTTTTAATTATCGGTCAAAGATAAGGAGAATGTGATGATTACTGCTGTAAAAATGATATTTCCGAGTCAAATTTATTCAAACTTTCTTTTGATGAGATCAAAGAATTGAATAACGCTGTTGTCATCTTTATCCCATTTCCTAGTTTGATTAAAATGTGTGACGATTTTATCGTAGTCAGCTTGATTATTAATATATTGGATTGCTGATTTGTAGTCTTCAGGCTTGTTGTTAAAAAGTTCACGTATAAACAAAAACTGATCGTTAATTCCAATCGCAGTTTGAATATCAACTAATTTAGATCTCTGGATTTTTTCTTGCAGATTCCCACCTCTTTCAGCCTGAAGTTTGTCATTTAGGGTTGAAACATTTATTTCAAATTTTTCTTCAATAGGAGCCAAGATTTCCATTTCTTTTTGACCCGGAGTTGAAGAGATTGTAGCTATATCTTTTTCGTTGATTTGATCATTAGATTCTTCATTAATTAAATTGTCTTCTTTGAGAATAGTTTGAAGTTCATCTGTTGAAATGGCTTCTTCGCTGATCGTATCAGGATTCGGGGTCGAATGATTATTGATATTTAATTTGAGGATGTTAATATCATTATTCAAACTTAATAGACGGGATTCCAATAAAGGAAAGCCATCTTTTAAGTCATTTTCTTCATGCTGAAAATGGTTGATTAAGTTTTGGATTTCCTCAATATTATTTTTAATAAGTTGTATGATTAATTTATTGTTCATTGAATCTTTGTGTTGTTTCAAGATGATTTTTAATGGCAGTCAGCTTGAAAGATTAGAAATGAAAATAAGCCTGTTTATTAATAAAAATGATTAATACGTATTCTTTCAAAATAAGATATAAAACCTGAAATATCTATTTCAAAGGATCTGTAAAAGCTTGTAAATAGGCAAGCTTTATTTGTTTGACCACAAGCTGCTCGAATCAATAGAATTGTCAAATTCGCTGATTAACAGCTTGGTAGTGTTTTGTGATAATATATCGCAAATTACTAAATAAATTTAGAGCTTTTCTTATTTTTGTGTGACGATGTAAAATGATTAAAGAAAATAAATATGTTTCTTGAAAACGATATTAGTAGTGCAGGAAGTCGAGGATGGATTGAAGTTGTTGCAGGTTCAATGTTTTCCGGAAAAACAGAGGAGTTAATCCGACGTTTGAACCGAGCAAAAATTGCCAGACAAAAGGTTGAAATTTTTAAACCTAAAGTAGATACACGTTATTCTGAGGATGAGGTTGTGTCACATAATTCCAATGCCATTCGTTCAACGCCTGTCGAAACTGCTGCAAATATTTTACTATTGTCGAGTGATGTTGATGTTGTTGGCATTGATGAGGCACAATTCTTTGACGATGGTCTCGCTGAAGTTTGTAATGAACTTGCGAATCAGGGGATTCGTGTCATAGTAGCAGGCTTGGATATGGATTTTCAGGGCAAGCCCTTTGGACCTATCCCTGGCTTAATGGCAACAGCGGAATATGTAACCAAAGTGCATGCTGTGTGTATGCAATGTGGTAATCTGGCTCAATATTCACACCGTCTTTCAGATACAGAAAAACTGGTTCTTTTGGGTGAAAAAGACGCTTATGAACCCTTATGCCGGGTTTGTTATCGTAAAGCTAAAAGCAATTAAATTCTTATATTACAGTTTAGTTCCATTTATTTAATATCCGATTTTGAGTTCATCCAAAACATATCAGTTGAATCAAATCGCTCAAATTATTGAGGGGAATTTGGTTGGTAAAGATGATTTTGAAGTCGATCGTTTATCTATAGACAGTCGGACTTTAGTTTTGGCATCGAGAACCCTGTTTTTTGCTTTGGAAGGTGACAGACACAATGGTCATGATTACATTCAGGATTTGTATGATAAGGGAGTGAGAGCATTTGTTGTCAGGAAACCCATTGTAAAAGATCATTTTGAAGATTGCAATTTTATAATTGTTAAAAACACATTAAAAGCTCTTCAACAACTTAGCTCATATCATCGAAAAAATTTCTCATATCCGGTTGTAGCCATCACAGGGAGTAATGGCAAAACGATTGTAAAAGAGTGGCTGTATCAGATTTTAAACCCCTATTTTCGAATTGTCAGGAGTCCAAAATCATATAACTCTCAGGTGGGGGTTCCCATGTCGGTTTGGCAAATGGAGAAAGAAGACGAACTGGGCATTTTTGAAGCGGGAATCTCTCAGCCTTCAGAAATGGAAAATTTACAAGCAATTATTCAGCCAACAGGTGGAATTTTTACGCATTTAGGTTCGGCTCATCAAGAGAATTTTAAGGATTCCGGATCATTACTTCTTGAGAAATTAAAACTTTTTAAATCTTGTGATTGGATTGTCTATTGCAGCGATAATGCATTGGTCGATCAGGAAATGGTTGTTCACTACGAAGAAGACACCGAGTTGTTAAGTTGGTCTAAAACTAAAGAAGCAAGCTTACAGATACTTTCAGAAGAACATATTGATAGATATACACAAATAATAGCCCTTTATAAGGGGGACGAGAAAACGATAAGGCTTCCTTTTTCGGATGCAGCATCCATTGAAAATGCCATGCATTGCTGGTTGACATTTTTGCATTTAGGTTTGTCGGATGATAATATTCGTAAAGGGTTTCTCGATTTGCAGGCTGTTGCTATGCGAATGGAACTAAAGGAAGGGCAGAACAATTGTTTGTTGATAAACGATTTTTATAATTCTGATTTAGGTTCTTTATCGATAACCCTTGATATGCTGAATCAATACGCACAAGGGAGAAAGAAAACACTGATTCTTTCGGATATCCTTCAAACAGGGCTCAATAAAGAAAAATTATATACCCAAATTGCCGAACTGATTGATTTAAATAAAATTGAAAAGCTTGTCGGAATTGGCGATCATATTTCGTCACAGTCAGATCTTTTTAAGTGTGAGTCGTATTTTTATTCCAATACGGAGACCTTTCTCAAAACAATAGATACAAAAGTTTTTAAAAACGAAATTATATTAATTCGGGGAGCAAGAAATTTTCGTTTCGAACGAATTTCAAGTGCTCTTCAGTATAAAGCACATCGTACCATACTCGAGGTTAATTTAACGGCGATGGTACACAATTTAAATTATTTTAGGTCTTTATTGGATGCCAAAACCAAGTTGATGGTTATGGTAAAAGCCTTTTCTTATGGAAGCGGATCAAGTGAGATTGCGAATCTTCTTCAATACCACCGGGTAGATTATTTAGCCGTTGCCATAGCGGATGAAGGTGTTGAATTGAGAACTGAAGGAATCAGCACGCCAATTGTTGTCATGAATCCGGAGTTGCATAGCTTCGAAACCATGATTGATTATAATTTGGAACCAGAAATATACAGTTTAAGTGTATTAAAAAATTTTGAAGCTGTTATTAAGAAATCCGGGATGAAGAATTATCCTATCCATTTGAAATTGGATACAGGCATGTATCGTATGGGATTTACCGATTCAGAACTGGATGAATTAATCAGTTATTTAAAAGATAATCCTCATTTTTATATTCGATCAGTATTCTCTCATTTGGCAGGTTCGGATGAAGAAGTTCACGATGATTATACCGAATCTCAAATTAAGAAATTCGAAATCTGGACTAATAAGATTCGTGCTGTATTCCCATATCAGATTGACAGACATATTCTGAATACATCCGGAATCGAGCGATTTCCACAAGCTCAGTTTGAGATGGTTCGTTTAGGTATTGGCCTTTATGGTGTTAGTGCGACCAATCAGAATAAGTTGATGAATGTTAGTAGTCTGAAAACGACAATTTCACAAATAAAATGGGTTGACAAAGGCCAAACAGTTGGCTATAGTCGTAAAGGAAAACTGAACAAAAAAAGCCGTATCGGTATTATTCCAATTGGTTATGCTGACGGGTTCAATCGAAAGCTGAGCAATGGAGTAGGGCAAGTGTTGGTGAATGGAAAAATGGCAGCTGTTGTTGGAAATATCTGTATGGATATGTGTATAATAGATTTAACCGATATTGAAGCAAAGGAAGGTGATACGGTTACGATTTTTGGTGATGACTATTCGTTGAGTCAAATGGCAGAGCAGTTAGGTACAATTCCTTATGAAATACTCACAACAGTATCCCGTCGGGTTAAACGCATCTATTTTCAAGAGTAAGAAGATATATGAAAATATAGGTACAAAAAAAACCGATGATCTGATCATCGGTTTTTTTAATATCTGTAACGATACGGTTATTCAGGATGAATAGCTTCTACAGGACAAGCATCAACGCAAGTACCACAGTCAGTACATAAATCTGCATCGATAACATAACGTTCATCTCCCATAGAGATTGCTTCAACTGGACATTCTCCTTCGCAAGAACCGCAAGAAATACAATCGTCGTTAATTACGTAAGCCATTGTGTTTTATTTTTTAGTGTTAATACTATTGCAAATGTAATATCATATTTTAAACTCAAAAAGAAAATTGACTAGAATTCCTTTATTTTAAAAGAGATTAAATAGTGAACCAAAGCCTTGTTATTTGATGCTTTGCCTTAATAGCCAGTAAATAAAGACTTTTGAGTCTTGAAAGATAAGATTCTTTACAATAATCTTATTCTGATTTATTTAAGAAATCCATTGCTAAATAAGCCATTGTTCCCATTGATGTTTCTAAACTTTGATCTTCAGCTTCGAAATTAGAGGTATGCAGACCTCCTGATTTGTCTTTCTTTACACCAAATCGATAAAAACATGCTGGATACTTTTGGGAATAAAATCCAAAATCTTCGGTAGTCATTCTGATATCCATATCTTCAACCTTTTCAGAAGTTAAATAGGCTGTGGCCGCACTTTTTGCTGATCGGGTATGACCGATGTGATTTACCAAATAGGGGTAACCATGCTTGATGTCTACTTCGCATACGGCTCCCATTCCTTTTGCTGTATTTTGCGCTATTTCTGTAATTAGGCGTTTGGCTTCCGCACGCCATTTTTCATCCATTGTTCTGAAAGTACCTGCAATATTAACCTCTTGCGGAATAATATTGGTTGCACCTTCGGCTATCATTCGGCCAAATGAAAGGACAGTGGGTATTCGTATGTCAGCACGTCTGCTAACAATTTGTTGTAGGGCAACCACTATGTGAGATGCAATTAAAACAGTATCATCACAGCGGTGAGGCATAGCGCCATGTCCGCCTTTACCTTTAATTTTCAAATAAATTTCATCCCCCGAAGCCATATACATTCCTTCGCGGAATCCGACATGTCCTGACTCCATATCGGGTAAGACATGTTGAGCCATAATTAAATCGGGTTGGGGGGTAAGCGCTCCTTCTTCCATCATCATTCTAGCGCCGCCAGGAAGCAATTCTTCGCCGGGCTGGAAAATGATTAAGACGGTACCTTCCCACTCATTTTTTAGTTCCTGAAGAATTTTTGCTGTTCCAAGCAGGCTCGCCATGTGCATGTCATGACCACAGGCATGCATCACGCCAGTATTTTTTGAGCAAATTGAGTGAGAATCATTTTCTGTGACAGGTAAGGCATCCATATCTGCTCGAAGGGCCAATACTTTTTTATTCGGATTCTTCCCTTCAATAGTCCCAACAATACCTGTTTTTACAAAGCCAGATTTATAGGAAATTCCATATTCATCAAGTTTTTCTTGAATAAATGCTGATGTTTTGAATTCTTCAAATGAAAGTTCAGGGTATTGGTGCAGATGAGCTCTGATGTCCTTAATCTCTTCAAGATAACTATGACTAAGTTCTTTTATTTTATTGATGATTTGTTCCATGAGTTTCTTTCTAAATTATTAGTCTTCATTTTTTATTTGCCGGCAATCATTTTAAATTGTGACAAAAAGGATGAAAAATCCAAACCTCTTTTTCAGTGTTTTTGCAGGAAGCTGGATTGATACCAACGACCCGAACGACCTCCAAACAGTCCGGGACTTAACCCAATCAGAATGAGTAATATTATATATGAAATCTGAATATTTAATATGTATAGGTACAGAAAGTAAAATTAGAAAATTCAACTTAAGAATCAATTTTAATCTTACTGTCAATTTATGGATTAAAATTTAATAGTATATGATAAATTTAATTTGAATGAGATTTTACATTTAAGAAATTTTATAAATTGCAATGCCTAATCATTTATAAGTATTTAACGATATAATGAGTAGCTTTATCTGATTTTAATTATTTTTGTATGAATGATTTCTTTGGAAATTATGAGTTCGACTTTTTTACAACTTTATTTCAAACAGAATATATAGCTGATTGAAATATTTAAATACAATATTTTATGAGAATTTTTCATGTATTATTGATTGGATTGATGCTGTCAAGTTTTGGAGCGATTGCTCAGAATGTAAAACCTTTGATAGAATTTAAATCGAAGACTCACGATTTTGGAACTCTAAAAGAGGAAAATGGAAAACAGGTTTATTCTTTTGAATTTGTGAATAAGGGGACTTCTCCGATTATTATTAAAAATGTGCGATCGTCCTGTGGATGTACCACCCCAGATTGGAGTAAGGCACCAGTTGCACCTGGTCAGAAAGGTTTTGTTAAAACTACTTTTGATCCTAAAAATCGCCCAGGTTCATTCAATAAATCAATAACAGTAACGTCAAATTCTGATCCTGCTATTTCGATTCTTCATATTACAGGTACAGTGGCTCCACGTGTTAAAACAGTTCTGGATTCTTTCCCTCGTATGATGTCAGGTCTTAGAATGCCTAATAATCATTTTCCAATGACAAAGGTGAAGAGTACTGAAATAAAGGAAGCTTCGCTTGAAGTATACAACGATACGGATAGTGTTATGACTGTGTCTTTTAGACGAGTTCCTGCACATTTAGCGATTAAGCTGGTACCAGAAAAAATTGCACCTAAGAAAAGAGCTAAGGTTGTCGTGGTATACGATGCATCTAAAAAGAATGATTGGGGATTTGTTACCGATTATTTGGATGTTCTTGTAAATGGAAAATTTGAACCAAGAAATCGGTTTACAATTAGTGCAGATATTATTGAAGATTTTGGACAGTTGTCAAAAGAAGAGTTAGCAAAAGCGCCAAAATTAGAATTCGAAGAACGCGTTTTTAACTTTGGTGAATTACAGCAAGGCGAAAAAGCTGAGCATACATTTTTAATGAAAAACACTGGTAAATCTGATCTTTTAATTCGAAAGACAAAAACGTCTTGTGGTTGTACAGCTATTTCTCCTCAATCTAAAATTATTAAAGCAGGAGAATCTACAGAATTGAAAGTTGTCTTTAACTCCAGAGGGAAACGCGGGCGTCAAAATAAACGCATTACCGTTATAACCAATGCACCAACCTCTTCATCTGTTGATTTGAGAGTGATGGGGAATGTGGTTATGCCAAATGCGAACTAGATTCAGAATTAAAAACAACAATATTATTTTATTGTTGAAAGTATAGAGTTTTAAAAGGTTGTTGGAACGTCATTTCAACAACCTTTTTTTATTGTGAAATGCGATGCTTTAGGGACAGTTTACATGTACTTGAGTTCGTTTTTTTTTAACTTCGCATAAGCATTTGTAATCTTGAGATTTTGAATGTGATAAAATTTCTTTACAACTTTAGATGTATAAGAATAGGGCAGTAATAATTGCCCTTAAGCTAAAAAATACAATCATGGTAGATAAAAAAAATAAAGTTCATATTGAAAACGATCCTTCATTCAAGGGCTTGTCTGTTAATTCCGGGATAAGTCAACCGCCTTCAATAAACCCTAAAATTGCGGAACGCCTTAAAAATAGGAAGAGAAAAAAATATACTGTTGAACAGTATGTTAAAGGAATTTTGGATGGCAATATGGCAATCTTAAGCCAGGCTATTACTCTGGTTGAGAGTTCAAAGTTTGAACATCAGAAAACGGCTCAGGAAATTATTGAACGCTGTTTACCTTACTCAGGTAAATCAACCCGAATAGGAATTACGGGTGTGCCAGGAGCTGGAAAAAGTACCTTTATCGAAGCTTTTGGAAAGCATGTGACAGGTATGGGGCATAAGTTGGCTGTTTTGGCTATCGATCCAAGTAGTGAGAGAACCAAAGGAAGTATTTTGGGTGATAAAACACGAATGGAAGAACTGGCTGTTGATCCTCATGCTTATATACGGCCTTCACCGTCTGCAGGTTCATTAGGAGGTGTTGCTCGTAAAACTCGCGAAAGTCTTATATTATGCGAGGCTGCCGGATTTGATACGATTTTAATTGAAACTGTAGGTGTGGGACAATCTGAAACGGCAGTTCATTCAATGGTCGATTTTTTTCTATTGATTCAAATTGCAGGTGCCGGTGATGAATTACAAGGTATCAAGCGGGGGATTATGGAAATGGCCGACGCAATTGCGATTAATAAGTGTGACGGAAGCAATGTCACTAAAGCAAAATTAGCACGCGTACAATTTGCGAATGCTCTGCATTTATTTCCTCTGTCACCTTCAAAATGGTCACCTAAGGTGTTGAGTTGTTCATCTCTTGAGCGTACAGGAATAAATGAAATTTGGGATACCATTATGGATTATTGTCAGCATACTCGTGAGAATAATTACTTTGATAACCGTAGACGAGAGCAAGCAAAATATTGGATGTATGAAACAATTCATGAACAATTAAGAGATAATTTTTATCACGATAACAAAATCAAAGGGATGATTCCTGATTTTGAATCAAAGGTTTTGAATGATGAAATGAGTTCCTTTATAGCAGCTTATAAATTATTGAATACCTATTATGATGGGGTTAAAAAAGGGGAATAATTATTTCTAAATATGGAATATCTTATTAAAACCAACTTTAATGGTGAATATGGTATACTTATCGAAATAACTTTCCGGACTCAAATTAAATAATTAGTTTTAGCAGATTCTAAACTTAAAATTTTAAAATACATTTTATGAAAAAGTTACTTTTCGGGGTAGTTGCAGTTTCAGTTTTATTTGCAGCATGCAATACTCAAAAAAAATACGAGCTTTCAGGTAAGATTGAAGGACAAACAGATGGAAAAATATTTCTGAATATCGAAAAAGACAGACAGCTGGTTAAGATTGATTCAGCTGATATTGTTAATGGTGAATTTAAAATTGAAGGTAGTGTAGCTGTTCCTGATATGTATTATTTACAAATAGGAGATAAAAGAGGCGCAATTCCTGTATTTTTAGAGAATGCTCCGATTAAAGTTGAAGCAAATGTTGAGGCTTTGCGTGACGCAAAAATTACAGGATCAGCTTCACAGGATCTTTATAAGGGGTTTGTGGATTCTATGATGGAATACAAGGCTAAACAAGAGCCTATTGTAGCAGCTTACAGAAAAGCAAATGCTGAAAAGGATGAAGAAGCTGTTAAAAAAGCGATTGCTGAGTATGACGCTATTGATGCAGAAAAAATGGAAAGTATCAAGACATTTGTTAAAGCGAACAGCAATTCAGCTGCCATTGCTATTGTAACTAAAAACAACCTGCTTAACCAGTTGAAAGTTAACGAGGTTGAGGAGTTGTATAATACGTTTGCTGAAGATGTTAAAGCAACACGAAGCGCTATTGCCATTAAAGAAAGAATCGAGTTGCTAAATAAAGTTGCTGTTGGTCAACCTGCTCCTGACTTTACTTTAAATACACCAGAAGGTACACCTTTTAGCCTTTCAAGTCTTAAAGGTAAGGTTGTTGTTATGGATTTCTGGGCATCATGGTGTGGTCCTTGCCGTAGAGAAAATCCTCATATGGTTGAAATCTACAATGAATTGCATGACAAAGGTGTTGAGTTTTTAGGCGTTTCTTTAGATAAGAAAAAAGAGGATTGGGTAAAAGCTATTGAAAAAGATGGCTTAATTTGGAATCACGTTTCTGATCTTGAGTATTGGAATTCTGCTGCAGCTAAACTTTATGGAATTAATTCTATTCCTGCTACTGTAGTTATTGATCAGAATGGTGTTATTGTTGCCAATAAAGTATTTGGTGACGAGCTAAAGGCTGAGCTTGAGAAACTGTTGAAGTAGTCAAGATTTACAGAAGGAAACTTCTCACAAGAAAAGCCTGAGTGACAGTGAGTCTCTCAGGCTTTTTTATGCCATTTAATGCCATAAAAAAGGGAATCCATATAATGATTCCCTTTTTAATATCTATTGTTAGTATTAGCCTAGTTTGCTTATTCTATCTAGCTTAACCTTATCTAAAATTTTAATCTTTCTACCATCAATAGCAATCACACCTTCGCCGGCAAAAGTTGATAGCGTTCGAATTGCATTTGAAGTGGTCATGTTGGATAAGTTCGCAATATCTTCTCTTGACAGGTAGACTTTGATGGTAACTCCATCTTCTTCAAAACCGTAAGTATCGCGAAGGAATAGTAGTGATTCTGCCAAACGTCCCCGAATATGTTTTTGAGTTAAGGTAACAGTTCTGTTATTCGAAAATCCCAATTCGGTTGCAAATGAACGAATGATACTTAATGAAAGTTCAGAATTCGTTTTGATCAGTTTTAGAATCATGTCATAACTTACGGTACAAGTCACTGAATCTTCAATAGCAACGGCAGATGCAATATTATTTTCTTCTGCAAAAAGAGCCCTGTAACCAATAAAACCAATTGGTTTAGCCATACGTACTATTTGTTCACGGCCGCCAACACCCTCCTTGAATATTTTAACTTTACCTTCTTTCAATGAGATAAGTCCAATCGGTTTTTCACCTTCTTTGTAAATATATTCACCTTTTTTAAAAAAGCTACAACTCATATTTTGCTGTAAATTCTCTTTTTCTTCTGGAGAAAGCACATTATAAACTGAATTGGGATGGTTAATTACCTCAATGCAGATTTGTTCTCTAATCTTTTTATCACTCTCAATCATGATCGGATCTGGTGTATGAATTTTAGAAATCGGATATGTTATAAAACATTCCAAATGTATGAAAATCAAATTAAATGGCAAAAGGAATAAAGAAATTAATCTTCAATCATTTTATGTTGTATAATTATCAGACATTCAGGCGTTTTGATTAGTTCTTAATGTTTTGCAACCAAAGGAATCTTCCTGCCATAGCCAAAAGCCTTTGATGAAACGCGTAAAACAGGTGCTGTTTGAAATCTTTTGTACTCATTCATATTCACAAGACGAATAATCTTATCAACCACCTCTTTAACAAAACCTTGTTCGATGATTTCATTTACGGGCATATTCTTTTCGATATATAAAAAAAGAATTTTATCCAGAATGTCGTAGTCTGGTAAGGAATCTGAGTCTTTTTGGTCAGGTCGTAATTCAGCTGAAGGTGGTTTAACGATACTATTAAGAGGGATGACTTCTTTGTCCTTATTCATAAAGTAGGCCAGTTTAAAGACATCGGTTTTGTATACATCGCCCAATACGGCAAGCCCGCCGTTCATATCGCCATAAAGTGTGCCGTAGCCAACTGCGGATTCACTTTTATTGGAGGTGTTGAGAAGGATATGGCCAAATTTATTGGATAGGCCCATCATCAGGGTTCCTCTGATTCGTGCCTGGATATTTTCTTCTGCAACATTAAAAGGCAAGTCGCCAAAAATAGGAGCAAGGCTGGTTTCAAATGATTTAAAAATATCCTGAATAGGAACAATTTCGTACTGGATACCCAGGTTGTTGGCCAAATCGATAGCATCTTTTACCGAATGATCCGAAGAAAATTCAGAAGGCATGAGTAAAACACGAACATTTTCTTTTCCAAGGGCTCTTTCGGCTAAGACAACTGTTACGGCTGAATCAATTCCTCCTGATAAGCCCAGTGTTGCCTTTTTGAATCCCATTTTCTGAAAATAGTCTTTCAATCCTAAAACCAGAGCATCGTGTATTTTTTCGATATAATCGATCTCTTTTTCTTCAACTTTTAAGTTTTCAATTTCATCGAGATTGATAAGGGCATAATCTTCCTGAAAATAGTTGAGTCGACAAGCCACATCTCCTTTTGAGTTAATCACCATGGAATCACCATCGAAAATTAACTCGGTATTGGCACCTATCTGATTTACATAGATGAGAGGCAATTGGTATTTTTTTGAGACCGAATGAAGAATTTCGGTTCGAATGTGTCGTTGATTGTGTGAAAAAGGAGACGCTGCAATATTGACAACAAAATCAGGTTTAAGAGGGCTTAACTGTTCCATAGGTGAGATGGTATACAGAGCTTCTTTTGCAAAATTATTGTCAACGGGCTGTTGCTCCCATAAATCTTCACAGATCGTTATGGCTATTTTCTTCCCTTTGTATTTAACCAAACGGTACTCGGTATTTGGCTCGAAGTAGCGGTATTCATCAAAAATATCGTAAGTGGGTAAAAGGGTTTTGTTGTGTATACTTTGAATTTTTCCATCAGTGATGAAAAAGGCCGAATTGTATAATTTTTTACCCTTGGTATGAGGATTGATTGAAGGGCCACCAACAATGGCTGCAATATCGGTACAATGAGTGGCTACCTGATTCATGGCAACCTGTGTTTTTTCAATAAAATCTTTTCGTTCCAATAAATCTTTAGGCGGGTATCCACAAATTGCCAGCTCAGAAAAAACGACAAGATCTGCCTTCTCAGTCTTGGCTTTATTGATAGCCGTAATGATTTTATCCGTATTAAGTTCGAAATTTCCTATATGATAGTTAAGTTGTGCTAAAACAATCTTCATTTCTGTATGATTTGTACGATAATTTGATTTAATCCCCTTGTTGGGTGATGGGCAAAGTTAATGATAAATCATTAATCTTTTAAAGCTCAATGCCCTAATGAATAGACAAATTTTAGAGCCAGAAATATGGGTTTTTAACTTTGAAGCCTCCTGTATTTTGGTAATTTTGAATGGAACTTATTTTCCAATAAGACAAAACATATTCTTTTATATAAGTCGCAATGGCTTTGCTTGTTTATAAGTTCAGACATAAATTTAATTGAAATAAAATGAGAAGATTAGCATTGTGCATGCTTTTAGGATTGGCCTGTGTTTTTGTTGCTTGCCAATCGAATAAACTGAAAGTTGATGTGTCTAATATCGAATTAGATATAAAAATTGATCGATTTGAAAAGGACTTGTTTGCCTTAAAAAAGGATGGATCATTCAATGAACTGAAAGAGAAATATCCTAAAGTGCTAAAACTTTATTCTGAGAAGGTTATTGGTTTGGGCCAGCTTGAAGATCCAAATTTCCCCTTATATCTGAACAAGTTTCTCAACGACTCAACTATGAATCTTGTGGCTGACAGAATTGATTCTGTTTTTCCCAATCTTGATTCTCAGGAGAAAGAATTGACTGAAGGTTTCAAGCATCTAAAATACTATTATCCCAATAAAACGATACCTAAACTTTTTTCACAGCTTTCGGGTTTTAACCAATCTATTGTTGTAGATGAAGGGCTGATTGGGGTGAGTCTGGATAAGTATTTAGGGAAAGATTGTGATTTTTATGCTTTTTTGAGTCGACCCGTTTATTTGCGTGAAAACATGTCGCCCGATCGGATTGCTCAGGATATTTTGTTGGCTTATGGTTTGACTGAATTTCCTTTTAAGGCCAAGGCTCAGAATCTGATGGAGCAGATGATTTATCAGGGCAAAATTTTGTATTTCTTGCAGGCTTTAATGCCTGAAAAGGCAGAGTATGATATTATGAAGTATAGTCCTGAGGATTTGCAATGGTGTGTGAATAATGAAACTCTGGTTTGGGCCTTCCTGATTGAACAAAAGCACTTGTTTAGCACAGAAAGCAGTATGCTTCGTAATTACATTCACGATGCGCCGTTTACCACGGGTATGCCACAAGAATCTCCCGGACGTATTGGAACATGGATTGGATTGCAGATTGTGAAGTCGTATATGACCAAGCATCTCGAAATAAGTTTACAGGATTTGATGGCGAATAATGATTATGCAGCCATACTCAGGGAGTCGGCTTATCAGCCTTGATTGTAGTTTACTTGTGGTATTTTAGATACCAGAAATTAAGCCACAAATTTCTCAAATTATCACAAATTATTTTTGGTGCTAGTCTTTTACAGTAAACTGTTATTGCTCACTTTAATTTGAGAAAATCTGTGAAATTTGTGGACAGTAATTGAAACCTATGCGTCATTATATTTTAAGTATTACTTAAAATTAAGAAGAGTTATTTTTTGAAATGATAGATGAAGAAAAAAAACGGATCCGTCGTGAGATTCGTCAACTAAAAAATGCGATAAGCCTGGAAGATAAAATTCGCCGATCGAAGCTTATTTTGGATAAAGTTGAGCAATTACCCGAATTTATTGCTGCCAAAACAGTGATGCTTTATTGGGCTATGGAGGATGAGGTTCAAACCTCTGATTTTGTAGTGAAGTGGGCAGCGAGCAAGCGTGTGATATTGCCTTGCGTGAATGGTAACGATCTCGATTTGCGAGTGTTTAGAGGTGAAGAAGATTTAGTTGCGGGTGAGAACTTTGGTATTCCTGAACCCTCAGGCGAACTCTTTTTGGATTATACTGAAATTGATTTGATTTTGGTTCCAGGGGTCGCTTTCGATGTGGATAACAACCGTATGGGAAGAGGGAAAGCCTATTACGACAAACTGCTTTCGAGTCTTAATGCCTATAAACTGGGGGTTTGTTTTGATTTCCAGCTTTTGCAGTCGGTTCCTACCGATGAGCACGATATTAAGATGGATTGGATTGTTTCGGAATAGCTTTAAAATAAGCCAATATGGAGACTTCAATCTCCAATTTTGCTTGAAAGAGTCAACCTATATTTTTTCGAAGCTGAAGAATTTAAAATTATTGATAATGTCTCTTATACAGGCATTATCATATTTTTAAAATATTATGGGTTTAAATTCTTTTCAGGCTAATTATGACTAGTCTAAGTGAGATAATTGACTTAATATATCTCTTTCAATTTCTTGTATGTCTAAACATCGTGAGAGTTTTTATTAATATACGTTGTCATGTTGCTAAATAGGGTCTCATGTTAGTTTTTACCTTACCATGTCGGAAAAATTAGCATCATGTTGGTTTTTTACTCGTCATGTTGAACATGGAGCCCAAATAATTAACATGACGGGCAAAATATCAACATGGAAAGAATAATAATAACATGGTCATGAAAAAAACGACATGAGATAATAATAATGAACATAGGACGATAAATTCTGGCATGACGTAATATAAAACGACATAATAACTTTGGCATTGTCAGTTATAAATACGAAAGCTGGATTTATCTGGTTTGGTTTACTCTTCTAATAGAATTTGTTTGCATAAATCAAGAGGCCGTCTCAAATCTAAGTTTGAGACGGCCTCTTTTTGTTATATGATATAATGTTTAAATATGAATCACTTCATCATAGGCAGCAGCAGCTGCTTCCATTATCGCTTCACTCATGGTTGGATGAGGATGGATAGCTTTGATTAACTCGTGACCTGTGGTTTCAAGTTTACGGGCTACGACTAATTCAGCAATCATCTCGGTGACATTAGCACCCACCATATGGGCTCCTAAAAGCTCACCATATTTCGCATCGAAAATCAATTTTACAAAACCTTCGTTGGCACCGGCAGCACTTGCTTTACCTGAAGCAGAGAATGGGAATTTACCCACTTTAATTTCGTGACCAGCTTCCTGTGCAGCCTTTTCAGTCAATCCCATTGAAGCAACTTCGGGAGTGGTGTATGT
This sequence comes from Ancylomarina salipaludis, assembly GCF_004122035.1. Lineage (GTDB taxonomy): Bacteria > Bacteroidota > Bacteroidia > Bacteroidales > Marinifilaceae > Ancylomarina > Ancylomarina salipaludis. Next base: position 521,567 of record NZ_SAXA01000001.1, on the reverse strand, counting down.
ACAACCAGGGATAGTCGTGTAGTCGATAGGCTCAACATGCATACCTGCGATTTTCTCTACACAACAGATACCTTCAGCAGAAGCCACGTGAGCTAATGCAGGGCCTGCTACGATATCACCAATCGCATAAACGCCCTCAACATTTGTACGGAAATACTCGTCAACAACTACACGTCCGTTTTCGGTTGCAACACCAGCCTCTTCAAGACCAATATTTTCAGTATTAGGTGTAATACCTACAGCTGAAAGAACGATTTCACACTCGTGAACTTCGATCTCACCTTTTTTATTTTTGATGTTTACTTTTAGATCTCCTTCGGTTCCTTCAACAGACTCAACCGATGAGTTAACCATCACCTTAATTTTATTCTTTTTGAACGAACGTCCCATTTGTTTTGAAACTTCTTCGTCCTCAATAGGAAGAATGTTTGGCATAAACTCAACCAAAGTAACCTGAGTTCCAAGGCTTGAGTAGAAGTAAGCAAACTCAGATCCAATTGCACCAGAACCAACAACAATCATCGATTTAGGTAATTTCTCAAGAGTTAGAGCTTTACGATAACCAATAATAGTTTTACCATCCTGAGGCAAGTTTGGTAATTCGCGGGAGCGAGCACCTGTTGCTAAAATGATATGTTTCGCTTCGTAGTTGGTTTTGCTACCATCTTCAGCCAAAACTTCCAGTTTCTTATCAGCAGTTAGTTTACCAAAACCATTGATAACAGTAACCTTGTTCTTTTTCAATAAATATTGAATACCTGCACTCATTTTGTCGGCAACGCCACGGCTACGAGCCACAATTTTTTCAAAATCAGGCTTGATTTCACCTTCTACAGCGATACCATAATCAGCAGAATGCTTCATATAATCGAATACCTGAGCTGATTTTAATAATGATTTGGTTGGGATACATCCCCAGTTTAAACAGATACCACCAAGTTCGGCACGTTCAACTACGGCAACGTTCATACCCAATTGTGCACCTCTGATGGCGGCTACATAGCCTCCGGGTCCACTTCCTACTACTATTAAATCGTAAGTCATTTTTATTATTGTTGTTTAGTTTATTAATACATATTACGTTTTTCGATCTGTTTATGATTCTGTAATTATAGAATCCCGATCTTTTTTAAATTCGATGCTAATTTATTAATTCTAATTCTAAATAACGCCTATTCGTCTACTTTTCTACTTAGTTTTAAAAGACTTAATTGAACTATTTTTGCAATGATAAACAAAATGACGAATGAGAATATAATGGTAGCACCCGATGGGACATTAAGTTTGTAAGCCATAAACAAACCTAAAAGTGAGCCAATTATGCCAAAAGTTATTGCTCCGATAATCATTTTACCAAAATCTTGCGTAAACATATTGGCAATGGTTTGTGGAATGGTTAAAAATGAAATGACCAGTATGATTCCCACCACTTTGATGTTTAAAACAATGGCTAAAGCGACCAGGGCAATCATCAGGTAGTTGAGAAATTGAACGGGTGCTTTATGTGTTTGTGCATAGGTCTCGTCAAAGGCCACATAAACAATAGGGCGCATCATTAGGGCAAAAACAGAAATGGTTAGAACACTTAAGGCTGAAAGCAGGTACAGGTCGAGACTCGATACCGTTAGAATACTACCAAATAAGAAACTCATGAGATTTGGGGCATAACCCGGGGTCATATAAATAAAAATAATTCCCAATGCCATTCCCAATGCCCAAAGGATACCTATGACAGAGTCCTGTCGCACATCTGTTTTCTTCGAAACCCACTCGATTCCCAATGCCGAAAAAACACCAAAGATGGCCGCTCCCAGTATGGGATTGAGTCCAAGAAACCAGGCAATGCCAATGCCTCCAAATGAGGCATGAGTGATTCCTCCACTGATGAATACAATGCGTCGGGCAACGATATATGTTCCAATAATTCCACAGGAGATGCTGGCCAGAATAGCTGCACCAATGGCATTTTGGAAGAAATTATAGCTTAAAATGTCAATGATTTCGTTCATGAATCTTTGATTTCAGTTGGTCTGTGATTTAATGTTTTTTCAAAACGCGATGAGGGACATCGCCATGGGTAATTAAATCGATGGGACAGTTGTATGTTTTGAGTTGTTCCTGGTTGATAATGTTTGAATCGTGATAACACAAACTTCCGTTGACACATGCAATGGTTTTAACATGTGAACTTATGGTTCCGATATCATGGGAAACCAGAATGATGGCCATGTGTTCGTTAAGCTTATCTAACACCCCGTACAATTCCATCTCAAAATGGCTGTCGACATAGGTGTCAGGTTCATCAAGAATGAGGATTTGAGGATTGGAGATGATGGCCCGACAAAGAAATACCCGTTGTAACTGACCCCCGGAAAGCTCTCCGATATTCTTATTCTTAAGATGAAGAATACCCATTTGCTCCATTAATTCTTTTGCTTTCCTTTTATCTTCGGATTGATATCTGCCAAATAACTTTTTGTGTGACATTAGTCCCGATAAAATGACTTCGCGGACAGAAATTGGAAATTTTCGATCGATGGTATTAATCTGTGGCAGATAACCAATCAGATTGTCATCGATGTTATTGAATTTTATGCTTCCTTCAATGGGTTTTATCAAGCCTAATATCACCTTTAGCAGGGTTGTTTTTCCACCACCATTGGGGCCAATAATACCTATGAAATCATTTTTCTTAACAATGAGATCAACATCCCTTAAAACGATTTTGTTGTCGTAACCAGCATAAACGGACTTCAATTCAAGTAGTTTGGTCATTTTAGTCTTGTTATTTTGAGATCAACTAATATTCTGAGTTTATACAAAATACGAAGTAATTCTCAGAAAATATGATTTTGGATTTAAACAAGTGTTTTTACGAATCAATACGAAGCTAATTATCGTTTTAGATAGCTTAATATTCGATTCATTTCGGTTAACCAATTTTCACTTAAAGGATCTATTTGAATCAATTCGGCATCAATTTCTGCCGCTATGGTTTTTGCATTTTCAATATTAAATTGTTTCTGCAGGAAGACGATTTTGATATTATTCTTCTTAGCAAGATCAAGCATCTCTTTCATATGAGCCGGCGATGGGGCTTTACCATCGTGTTCAATTGATATTTGAGTCAAACCATAGTCACGGGCAATATATGAAAGTGCCGGATGATAAATCATGAATGCTTTTGAGGGCATTTGGTCAAAAATAGCTTCTGCACCTTTATCCATGATGTTGATATCCGTCATCAACTTCATATAATTCATCGTGTATTCCTGTTTTTTTTCAGGTGCCAATTCAACTAAAACCTTAAATGTGTTGGCAACCAATTGTTTTGCCGTTTTAGGTGATGACCAAACATGCGGATCGATTCCTCCTTCGTGAACATGATCGCCATGACGAAATTCGGGCCCCTTAATAAATTCAATTCCTTCAGAAATATCGATGCTTTTGATTTTAGATTTGCCATTCAACAGTTTTCCTAACCAAGCTTTTTCGAATGGGATATGACCGATTTTTAGATACAAGGATGATTGAGACATTTCCTGCATCTGTCTTGGCGTTGGCTCGTAGCTGGCTGGGCTTGCCCCTGGTGGAATAAGCACGTTCACTTTAAAATCATTACCGGCAATACGTTCGATAAAGTATTTTTGAGGTAGAATACTGACCGAAATCAGTTTATTATCAACTTTGTTTTGTTTCGAATTACATGCTTGAAATCCCAACGAAATTCCCAGGCATAGTATTAGTAGAGTGATTTTATTCATTTGATTTTGATTCTTTAATTTAGAATAGTTTCAAATAACAAATGTAAAATATTTTACTCAATTAGCAATCTCAGAACCCAATTAAAGCAACTCTTCCTTAAGAAATTTTGCTGTGAAGGATTCTTTACATTTCACAAGCTCTTCCGGAGTTCCTGAATACAAAATCCGGCCTCCATTTCGACCACCTTCAGGTCCAATATCAATAATATGATCTGCTACCTTAATTACATCCATGTTGTGCTCAATGACGATTACCGTATTGCCTTTGTTTACCAGACGATCAAGGACTTCAAGCAATACGCGGATATCTTCAAAATGTAAACCCGTTGTGGGTTCATCCAGAATATAAAGGGTTTGACCTGTATCGCGTTTGGCAAGTTCAGTGGCCAGTTTAACGCGCTGAGATTCACCACCGGATAGGGTAGTTGAGGGTTGTCCCAGTGTGATATACCCCAAACCAACGTCCTGCAAAACTTTTAGTTTAGGCAGAATGCTTGGAATATTTTCGAAAAATTTAACAGCCTGATTGATGGTCATATCCAAGACATCGCCAATTGATTTTCCCTTATATCTGACCTCAAGGGTTTCGCGATTGTAGCGTTTCCCGTTACATTCATCGCAATGCACGTAAACATCAGGAAGAAAATTCATTTCGATGGCACGAACGCCTGCTCCCTGGCAGGTTTCGCAACGTCCACCTTTCACGTTAAACGAAAATCGACCTGCCTTATAGCCCCGGATTAGGGATTCAGGTAGTTTTTCGAAAAGTTTACGGATATCACCAAAAACATTGGTGTAGGTTGCCGGGTTTGAACGTGGGGTTTTCCCCAATGGTGCTTGATTCACCTCCACAACTTTGTCGATATGCTCTATACCTGTAAGCTTATCGTAGCTTAAAGGATCTTTAACTGATCGGTAAAAATGTTGAGAAAGGATAGGTTGCAGTGTGCCATTAATCAAACTTGATTTGCCGCTTCCCGAAACGCCGGTAACGCAAATGAATTGCCCAAGAGGAAAACTAATATCCACATTTTTTAAGTTGTTTCCTTTACAACCCGTCAATTCAATGGTTTTACCATTTCCTTTCCTACGCTCAGCCGGAACTTGAATTTCTTTTTCCCCGTTGATGTATTGCGAGGTTAGGCTATTCCCCTTAAGCATTTTATCCGGAGTCCCTGCAAAAACAACTTCTCCTCCATGTTTTCCGGCAAATGGCCCCATATCCACAACGTAGTCAGCGGATTGAATCATATCCTTATCGTGCTCAACAACGACAACCGAATTACCCGAATCGCGAAGTTGGCGTAGGGAATGAATCAATTTTTGATTGTCTCTTTGGTGTAAACCAATACTGGGTTCATCGAGTATATAAAGGACATTAACCAGTTGCGAACCGATTTGTGTTGCCAGTCGGATACGTTGTGATTCGCCACCTGAAAGGCTTACCGAACTTCTGTTTAATGATAAATACTCCAAGCCGACATCAAGAAGGAATTCCAGTCGATCGCGGATTTCTTTTAAAACCTCAGTTGCTATCTTTAGTTGTTTGTCGCTTAAGTGGGCTTCTACTTCTGAAAACCATTCGCTTAAAAGACTAAGATCCATTTGAGCTAGATCTGTAATATTTTTATCGTGTATTCTGAAATAAAGCGATTCTTTTTTTAAACGCTGCCCTTCACAAGTTGGACAAAGTGTCGTCTTTATGAATTGTTCGGCCCACTTTTTTGCTTTTTTCGAAGTGGTGCTGTTTTCCTGATTTGAGATATATTTCAGAACCCCGTCAAAACTTAAAAAGTAGTTTGAAGAACTTCCTAAAGGTGTATTCTCAAGTTTGAAAGTTTCGCTCGAACCATCCAGAATAATGCTTAAAGCTTCTTCCGGAATATCTTTGATTGCAGTTTTTAAATCGAAATTGTACTTGCGGGCAATGGCTTCAATTTGCCAAAATATCAGGCTATTCTTATATTTCCCTAATGGAACAATACCTCCTGAGTGGATACTGATACTGTCATCGGGAATAATTTTTTCAATATCGATGGCACTAATTTGTCCCAGTCCTTTACATTTTGGGCAAGCTCCATGTGGTGAATTAAAAGAAAAACTGTGTGGTGCAGGCGTGTTGTAGGAAAGCCCTGTGCTTGGACACATCAGCAAGCGACTGTAATATTTTACCTCTCCACTATCCTTGTCCATAATCATGGTGATGCCTTTGCCATGTTTCATAGCCGTCTGAATTGATTCTTTCAGACGTTTGTCTCCAACTTCATCCACGACTAATTTGTCGATAAGAATTTCAATGGTGTGGCTTTTATAGCGATCTACCTTAAATCCATGAAGGAGTTCCACAATTTCGCCATCGACACGAGCGTAGAGAAAGCCTTTCTTTCTAATTTGTTCGAACAGTTCTTTGTAGTGACCTTTTCGTCCCTTAACAACCGGGGCTAGTATATAAATACGCTTTTCGTTGAATTTATTGTAGATCAGGTCGATGATTTGCTCATCGGTATACTTCACCATTTTTTCGCCTGTCTCATACGAATAGGCGACACTGGCTCTGGCAAAAAGTAATCGAAGAAAGTCGTAAAGCTCCGTAATAGTACCGACTGTTGATCGTGGGTTTTTGTTCGTTGTTTTTTGCTCTATGGCAATTACCGGACTCAGCCCTGTGATTTTATCCACATCGGGGCGTTCCATCCCTCCAAGGAATTGACGTGCATATGCAGAGAACGTTTCGATGTAGCGACGTTGGCCTTCGGCATAAATTGTATCGAAAGCCAATGATGATTTTCCACTACCACTTAAGCCGGTAATTACCGACAATTGGTTACGTGGAATGCTAACATCTATATTTTTAAGATTATGAACTCGGGCACCCAGAACATCGATGTTCTCAGTTTCCAGGATTTCATTTGAAACGGTTTGTTTAGCTATATCTTTCAATCTACAATCTCCTTGTGCTTTTATACTCTCAATTTTCTGAAGGCTTGTTAAGCATTATTTAGTCTCATAAGCCAGTTCTCTATTCTTTTTTTTCTTGAGACGCTTTGTATTCAGAAAATGCAAAATTAATATATCCTTTGGCAGGAAGTGTAATTTCGTACTCTTTTTTATATTTATTTGTGAGATAGGACTTTCTAAGCCAGGGATTAAAGAATTTTAAAATTTTGTAATTGACCCCGTTTTCTTTAGCAAAGAGAGCAAAATCTTTAATGCCGGTTTTGATTTTAAGCTTGCGAGTTGGAATATTAGGGTATAGGTCACAGTCGCGAAACTTGAAGCCAAAATTCTGCGGATTTTCCATAATGAGTTTTGCAGCTACAATCCGGAACAGATAACGTGCAGATTCTTCACCAAGCAATAAATCGTAATAACTCCCTGCATCCTGAAGTTTCATTTGTGTTAATATGTGAGTGCGACCCGCATTATAGGAGGCAGCAACCAAAGACCATGAACCGAATTTTGCGTAAGAATCTTTCAAATACTTACAAGCAGCATAGGTCGATTTTTCAACATTGTAACGTTCGTCAATTTCTTTATTTATTTCCAGATTATAGTCTTTTGCGGTAGGCACCATAAATTGCCAAACACCTACTGCACCAGCAGGAGATACAACCGTAGGCACCAAACCACTTTCTATTAAGGCTAAATATTTGAAATCGTCCGGAACATTTTCTTGTTTAAGAATAGGTTCGATAATTGGAAAATAGCGATTAGCTCGTTTAAAAAAGAGCAAGGTTTGCGATTGCCAATAGGTATTTATGAGTAATTCTCTATCAAGAGATTCTTTTACATCCCAACGTTCAAGAGGAATGTCTTCCTCAGCAAACTGAAGTTGACTGGGAATCTGGATGGCATAGACATTGTATTTATCCATATACTCTGTACCATTGTGTTCGTTATCTTGGTTTGATAATATAGAATAATTAAACAACTGAGCAACGATATAGCCACAGACAATCAGGGCCAGAGTAAGTAAAATATTTTTGGTGATACTATTTTTGAACATGGGTTGTTTTTTTAGCGTGCTTGTCAACAAATCGGCTTGTAATTTTTTTTAGAATTGATCGAAATACTGTTTGAATTTATCAGGATCTACCGATACGCAAATTCGGGCGTATTGGGCAGCCTTTTCCTTATTGCACCTCGTAAAATAACTTAGAGATACCGATCCAATTCTTTTTTCTAAGAGTTCTTCTTCTGATTTGTTTAGAATGACAAAGATGCCAATTGCCTCGTTTTCGGTATAAAATTCAGATGCGAGGAGTCCTTTTTCTTTTAAATAATCAATATTCTGACGAATGCCGTCAACCGTGATTTTTTTAAAATTGTTGCTAGCCAGTTTACCTTTTTCGGATGTTAATAAACTAGCGACCAATAGTTGTGAAAAGGCATTGATTCCATTCGTTGCGTACATTAAACGAATGCCAAGTTCAGTATTAAATTCCGGATTTATAGAATGAATAAAACCTAATCGCTGACCACTCAGACCTAAAGATTTACTAAAACTCTCAACAATAATGACATTTTTAAAGGCGAGTAATTCCTGATAGAATTTGTCTTCCTGATCACAGAAAATTCTTCGGTAAGGACAATCGATAATAACAGTTGTTCCATTATCATTAAGAATTTTGATGATTCGAATCAGCTCAGAATCATCAATTTTATTCCCAATTGGATTGTTGGGATCGCAGATAATGACGGCGGAATTTTTAATTTGGGTTAAGCGATTTTCTAAGTCGTTAAAATCGCTATAACTTCCAGCCTGTATGTCGCGAATAGTCATTACTTGAAAGTAAGAGCCCCAATAATACTCGGGTAAGAGGATTTGATCAAGCTGAAGTGTCTGGAAAGTGAGATCGAGAGCTGACATGCCTCCACCGCTAATGTTGATATTCGAAAGCTGGCTTTTGTTGTTAAAATAGTGCTGATTGATTGCTTCACGCAATTCCAATCGGCCCTGAGCAGGTGGATAAACCTGCATGTCTGTGCTATTAAAGTCCATATCTTCAACAACAGACTTTAAATCGATATTGCAAACGGCATTTACACCACGGTTGAGTAGTAAATATTCTTTCCCTGTCTCAATACTCTTCGTTTTAATCTTCTCTCCAATGCCAACTATGGCCGAATATTTTGCTCCGCTCTTACGTATTTGCATGATTTTATTTGTGTATATAGGTTCTCTTTTTAAGGCTTATTTAGATTTATTCAAAGATAAGAATATCTGTGAGTCTGATCATGAGATCCTAGGTATTTTAGTCAATCAAAATGAATAATTTGATGTTCTGATCTTTGTTTTTGATGAGTTAATCCTCTATAGGTTTAGAACGAAAAGCGCCCCAAAACATTGTTTTGAGGCGCAGGATAAATTGTATGTTGTGATTCTAATACGAACGATCAAATCATTTTATTAGAACATGTAATCCCATACTGGTAGTTGAATAGGCTTGCTGTCAAGAGCTTTGATTGCCTTTTCGTTCAAGTATTTTTTGTTGATAACCACACGGAACATGTATTCACTAAACCATTCATCAGTAAAACTGATGTAGCCATTGTGACCTGAGCTTGTTCCCCATGAGTTTTCGAATTCCCATTTTACAGGTACTTCGTTTTCATCAACATCAACGCCTACAAGAGTCATTGCATGCGATGAACCCGATTGACGTGTCAGGACACGCGCTTTTTTATCCATATCGAATTTAACTCCGAATAAAGATGAGTAATCGTAAGTATTCATATCCATCACACCTGCATTGCGATTATGCTGTTTTCCCACATCACATGAAGCATACATAGCCTGATTGTTTTTGATAGAAGCCATTGCAAATGCTTTGATATCATCATTTGGCAAGTTTAGGTATGTCCAGTTTACACCTTCAGTAAGATTACGGTAGTTCTTAATTTCGTAAACTTTATAGTATTCACGAGTTGGATCGTTCATAATCATTACCATTTCGTTTTTAGCGAAATCTGGTGCTACCAAATTCATAAACTCAAGAGGTGTGTATTTTTTAGCCTCACTTACTTTTCCATCTGCATCTTTATATCTCCAGGTGAAATCTACCGGAGGTTGACCTAGAGAAAGAGCTAAAATTCGATAAACGTCTTTTAGAACCTCGACTTTAGCAGCCTGAACTTTTTTAGAGTTTCCTTTTTTTACTGCTAATTGACGAATTTTGTAGGCTTCGCCTCTTAGTTTTTCTTTTAGGATACGGTTTAATTGACCTGTGTTATTGGAAATTGTTGTTTCAGGCATAATTTCAGTTGGAACAACGCCATATTTTTTAGCTACATTGAAAAAAGAATTCCAAACACCACCATCGTCAACAGGGCTTTTGAAGTATTGAACAACTTCACGATCCCCCATATCCTTATCGGCAGTGGCGATAATATTTTCTAAGAACAAGTTCGATTTTTCGAAGAGATCCCAGAAATAGTTGTAGTTATGCGAAAAGTCAAATGAGCTTAGATTAAGATCTTTAATAACATTTGGGCGAATGGTATTCATTGATGTAAACATCCAGCAACGACCAGAACTTTTTTGGTCGGTGATACCTTTAACGTCTACTCTGTATTTAAAGAAATGGTCTGTTTTACCAATTTTTGAACGATTAAGTGCCAGATCACGAATACTCTTACAGTTTGTTATTGCATTTTGCAAAGCTTGAGTTGAAGCATCAGGATTGAAACTGCTACGTATTTCGTTAAGCGTTTTGCTGTCGATAGCACCTTGTGTTTGTGCCATACCCGAACCTGCAAAAGCAAAAGCTAAAACAGGAAGCATTAAAAATTTAAAATTCATGTGTTGTGTTTTTTAGTTTGTCATTACTAATGAGCACAAACATAAGAAAAGTATGGGATTTTAGGCTACATTGATTTCCTATTTGAGAACAGTAATTGTAAATGCTTTTTCGTTTTTGATAAAAATACGGTTTAGTTTTACGGCTTAATCTTTTTTTCTTTTTGTACCAACCTGAAACTTTCGAAAAAGTCAACCAGTTTTCTAAGTAAATCAGCCCAAAGAGTGAGGAAAAGAAGGACAGTCCCAATCCAAATAACAAGGAGATTAAACCAATAGGTGTCAATATAAAAGTTTCCAATTCTTTTAACGGGTGCATAAAAATGAGCTCGTCCAAATCGTGAATCCGGATACATGAAAATTGGGTCTTTCTTTTGAACGAGACTTTCATCAACTTCAATCATTTTATTGACTTCGGTTCTGTTTAAAACCAAATCGGCTAAAGCTTGATTGTAAAATCTTTGTTTGAAATCGTAAACCCCGTTTCGTCCTAACGAGTCTACAAGATGTGAATATTGGAAATCTTTTTTGTAACTCGATTCACTGTTAAGTCCTATGAAATGAAGCTTAATACCATCAAGATATTGTTTCGTTTTTTCAAGTATATCCAGATTGAAATCCTCAATGTTCAGCTTATGCAAACTTGAAAATGCGTCGAAGCCAGCCTCTTCGGATAATTGAGATATTTCGTGTCTGAGCAGTTGGAAATGTTTTTTAGTTTCCTTTGAATTTTTATCGAATTCGATATTTCTTTCACACTCAATTAAAATTGATTCAATTTTGGGGATCAGAAATGAGCTTTTGAAAGCAGCATCACTCATGCCTTTTTCAAAATCAAAGAAATGTTTTTCAAATTGATTATCCTTAAACTGAGTGACTGCCATGGCTTCGTAAGCCCATCGGGTTGTCATCAAATCCCCAATAATTGGAACATATACCTTATTGGTGATACCACTGTGTAAATCATCGAATTTAATCATAGCACCCCCTAAAAGCAACTGAGGCACCAGAATCAGAGGGATAAGAATATATATCGTAATAACAGAATTTAGGCCTGAAGAGATATTCAGTCCTACCATATTTGAAAAACAGGATGTTGTAAATAAAACAAGCCAAAAAGTGAGAGTCATACCCTGAACCTCGAGGACGTAGTTTCCCAACAGAACAAAACTGATGGTTTGTATGGCTGAGAGAAGAAAAAGGAATGTAATTTTTGAAAAGAGATAGGCATTTCTGGATAAGTTTAGAAATTTTTCTCTCTGCAGGATTTTCTTGTCGCGAATGATTTCTTCGGCACTCACACTTAGACCAATAAACATTGAAACGACAACGGCCATAAACAAAAAAACAGGGTAGTTTTTATTGTCGCCAAATACATAACCTGAAGCAGAGGTGTATTTGGTGAAATAACCTAAAATAAAAGCCAAAAGCGGAGCTTCAAACAGATTGATGATCAAATATTGCTTATTGGTCAGTTTAGAAAGAAAGTTTCTGATCCAAAAGATTAAGAACTGTTTAAACTGATTAGGAATCTTAAAATCACTTTTGGGTAAGCTGTTTTCTGATTTGACTGGTTCAACAGGTGTTGCAATATTTTGTCGGTACTTCTCGTTCCATTGTTTTGGACTTGTTCTCCTTTCGCGTGTAGGTTTTCCGTTTTCATCAATCTTACGAGTTTCTACAATTTGAAGAATCTGTTCCGGATTGACGTTCCCACAAGTTACACATTCACTTTCAGAAGCGTTAACCTGAGAATTTTGTGTTTTAAAATAAACGATGGAATCAATTGGGTTTCCTGTGTAAATAGGATAACCTCCCTTATCCATGATCCAGAGTTTATCAAACATCTTAAAAATCTCGGATGAGGGTTGGTGGATGTTGGCTATAACCAGTTTCCCCTTAAGCGTCTGCTGTTTAAGCAAATTCATGATCATCTCAGAATCAGTTGATGACAATCCCGAAGTGGGTTCGTCAACTAAAAGAATCGTCGGTTCACGCATCAGTTCCAAACCAATATTCAGTCGTTTACGCTGGCCTCCACTGATGAATTTATTCAGAGGGTTACCTACCTTCAGATGCCGAGCTTCGTAAAGTGCCAAATCGTGTAGAAGGCTATGAACGGTTTTCAGAATTTGACGTTGAGTATAGTCTTTGAAACACAGTTTGGCGTTATAATAAAGGTTCTGTAATACGGTTAATTCTTCGATCAAAAGATCGTCTTGTGGCACAAAACCAATAAGTCCCTGAATGGCTGATTTGTTTCGGTGTATCTCAAAATCGTTAATGAAAATCTCACCTCTGTTTAGTGGAAGATTGCCATTAAGAACATTTAAAAGTGTTGATTTTCCGACGCCACTACCACCCATGATTCCAATGAGCTGTCCACTTTTCTCGGATATATTGAAATTGTGAATACCATTGTTCGAGTTTCTAAATCGGAAGATGACATCTTTCACAGTGAAAACTATATTTTCCTGATTGTCTTCTTTTAGGAAGATGCTGGCCAAATCGGAATAATAGATCGAATTGATGTTGGGTCCTTTAATGATTGAACCATGTTTTAACCTGTAGCTTTGACCTTTTACAATTTTGTTTCCTTCAAGATAGAGATTTAATTCGCCCAAATATCGGAATACGATAAGATTGGCAGATGGAAAATATAGACTAATTAATTTTCCATAGAGATTTTCACAGTATAAATGTTTGGTCTGATCATGATTGGTTTTCTGATCTTTTTTCATGAACCATGAAAGATTCTCCGACCATTCTGTAATCTGATTGTTAATAATCAGAAACTTGCTTTTGTCATAATCATCCAGAAAATCTTCTCCGATAATAAAGACAATTGCATTCAGAAATTCATTTCGTTTAATCTTGAAATTTTCGGCAACAATACTAATAAACTCAAATTCGCCTTCACTTACAATTCCATCTTCGTAGATAAATTCCAGTAGACGGATTAAGACGATAAGGCGTTCTTCCTGAATGAGTTCGGATCGAATTTTGATACAAACATTGGCCGCCTCGGACAAGGAAATTATATTGACCGTTTTTTCATGTACACTAGCCTGATATTCCATTTCTCTATGGTAAAATTCATAGTAGTTTAGGAATAAATTCATATACTCTTCCTCATCTTGTGCACTCACATAACGCTTCAGGAAGTTATCAACGATATCTTTCCCTTTGGTGGAAACACCTTCTTCTTTGGCATTGGCTACTATGGCAAAAAGGTGCATCAATGCATTTAAGATAGATTCTCCCATTTTAAGCGTTACTTTTTTAGATTAGATTTTAGAGCAAAAAGATTTAAACTGTGATTTCCGCACAGATTTAAAAATACAATTTATTTGTCAGAAATTTTTAAAGGCATGCAAAAACAAAGCATAAAAAAACTGCAATTCGTTTGAATTGCAGTTTTGAATTTATTGTGAAGATTTTAAATCGAAATCGCTTATTTTACGATAGCTTCTCTTAGTTTAAGAATACTTGCTGTAATCTCGTCAAGCTGAGGTTTTGTCATGCTTCCTTCAATTTTATCGTAACTAGCTTTTAAACCATTGAAATCATTGATTAAAGAAGCAATATTAGGATCCTGAGCCTCTGGCTGAAGAACTTTTAGTAAGCGCTCCAATGAATCTTTTTGATCGTAAATTACTTTTACAATTTCAGGATTTGAAAATGTATTGTCAGAAATGTGAGTTGCAATATACAAGCCTTCAATAAAACTACCACTTACAACAAATAGTGATAAGTTGGCTTTGCCATTCTTGTTTAAGAAAGCATAAGTGTCGTAAAACGAGTTTGTAATAATTTTTATCAACTCTTCTTTCTTATCCAGATTTTTCTCAACATCGCTAACTAAAGTCTCGTTGTATGCAGAAGTGATTTCCAGATTATCAATTATTTTTTTAGATGCTTTTAGAAACAACATGGTTTCTTGTTTTCTGTGGTAAGTACTTGCGTAACTTAAGTCAGCGCTATAAATACCAAGATTTAAAGCTCTTGATTTTTCAGTGAAATATTTGTCTGCATTTTCTGTAGAATTTGAAATACCAAGAATGTAATCTGCTCCAATTCTATTCAACATCGAAGTTAATTCAAAAGTTGTTGGAAGAGGATAAACCACATCTTCTACTTCTTTTGCAATCGCTTTTTTAAGCAAAGGTTTCTCTGTTTGAGTTTCTTTAGCGGCTTTTTTGTCTACAGGTTTACATCCTGTGATATTAACTGCAAATATTAATCCTAAGATTATTAGGCTATAAGGAGATGTTGTTAGTCGTTTCATTTGTTACAATTTTATAGATCAATATATTTTCAAGTTTTCTGTCTAAATTTAGCAAAAAGCCTGTAAATACGAACTGAATTTGAATTATATTTTTTTGATGGCTATTGGCTGTCTTAAGTCGATTTAAAGATTTATCGTTCGTTTTTTTTTATGTTTTGTTAGGATGATTTCCAAAACATCAATTTAGCTCATGTGAATTTTTTGAAGGAAACCTTGTTTGTAGTTATTCCCAATCGGCAAGCTGTTATTACTCATATGAACCATATTACCTTCGATTGATTTTATTTTTGCTAAAGCAACAATATAGGATTTGTGTACACGATAAAATTTTTGAATTGGCAACAATTTTTCAATGCCTTTTAAAGACTGATAGGTGACAATATGTTCTGAATCGGTATAGATTTTAACGTAATCACCAAGGGCTTCGATGTATTGAATACGATCCAAGCTGACATTTATTGTTTTTTTATTGGCCTTTACAAAAATGTATTCCATATCCCCTCTGACTTCTTCTTGCTGTTCTGTTAGTTTTATTCTCTCTTCAGCTTTCTGAATGGCTTGAAGGAAACGTTGAAAAGCAAATGGTTTTTTCAGATAGTCGAGCACATTAAGTTCGTAGCTTTCTACTGCATATTCGGTATAGGCACTTGTGATGATGGTTAGCGGCGGATTTTTGTATGTTTTAAGAAAATTGATCCCGTTCAATCTAGGCATATTGATATCTAAAAAGATTAAATCGATTTCTTCTTTTTTTAGAACATCCATTGCTTCAAGAGCATCACTGCACTTGCCAATCAATTCCAATCCTGAAAGTTCAGCAATGTATTTTTCTAACACGCGTTGTGCTAAGGGTTCATCATCAATTATTAAGCATTTTAGTTTCATGTCAATATCTTTTTCTATCTAAGACTTAGTGGTTAGTCTGATGTGATGGGAATAGCTCACCAAATTAGTCATTTTTTTGAACAATCAGGAGAGTTCAATGTTTAGACTGACTTTGAATGTTTTTTCATCCTTGTCAATCGATAATTTATGTTTATTAGGATAGATGAGTTCAAGACGCCTGATAACATTCTGAATTCCAATTCCGCCATTCTTTTTTTTAGAGTGATCCCAGTTGGGGTCGTAGCTGTTTTCAATAACAAGTTCCATCTGATCATTTTCATCGAAGTTGAAAGTGATGTTTATGAAACTATCTAGCTCCTTTCCGTATAATCCATGTTTAAAGGCATTTTCTATGAATGGTTCGAAAAGAAGTGGTGCTATTTTGTGTCCGTCAAAATGACCATTAACGATAAAATTAATTGGGGTGGTTTCATCCAATCTAATCTTATGCAGGCTAATGTAGTTTCGGGTAAAGTCAAGTTCTTTGTTAATATCGACTAGCTTTTCATTACAATCGTAAAGGATGTAGCGCATTAAATCGGATAGTTGCAGGACGACAGTAGCTGTATCATCTGATTTATCAAGAGCTAGAGAGTAGATATTGTTTAGAGAGTTAAATAAAAAATGGGGTTTGATTTGTGTTTTTAGCACTTTAAGTTCAGCTTCAAGTTTTTCCTTCTCAATATCTTTTAACTGGCTTGATATTTTTTGCAGAATAAACCATTCTCTTGTCAAAGAAAATATGCTGGTAATCCCGACATAAACGAGTGAAAAAATAAAAAAGCCAAACCATTCTGAAAAAAGAAATGATTTGAAACCGTCCTCTTCTAATACAAAACTGTTTAGAGGGTAAATGAGTAAAAACTGTATTAAGAACGCTGAAAGTCCTGCCGAAATAAAGAGAAATGTGAAAAATAGGAAAAAGGATTTTTTTTTGAAAAAGACAGGTAATAAGAATCTTAAGTTGGTGTATACGGCCAATGCGAAACAAAGATTGAAGGCTATTGTTACAGTAATGGTTTTGAATGTGAGTACATTTTTAAAATCACTCGCCACAAACATGGTGAATAGCCAGATAAAAACCGAAACAAACCAAAAAGTAATATGGTAAATGTTTTTGCTTCGGGTCATTAATATTGGAGTTGTCATATAGAATATTTCAAATTGCTGCATGAAAATAAAAAACAATATGCAGTATATAAAACAATTGTCTAAATAAGATTGATTATGGCTTTAGATCAGTTTGTTTTGTTCGATTTTTAGTAGCTTCGTTAGAATCTAATTAATCAATTGATATGTTTAAGAAAGAGCTTTTGTTTTGGAATGTGGATACCCAGTTCGATTTTATGAACGCTGCGGGGAAATTGTATGTGCCGGGTTCCGAGAAGATTTTGCCAGTATTGGAGCATTTAACCTTATTGGCAAAAGAGCATAATATTCAGGTTGTGAACACGGCTGATCATCATTTCCCGGATGCAAAAGAATTGTCGGATTCACCTGATTTTATAAACACTTTTCCACCGCATTGCATGTCTGATACGCCCGGTGCTAACTATATGGATGAAACTCAACCAGAGGAACCTCAGGTAATTCAATGGGATAAGATTTATTCTAACGAAGAAATTGAAGATTTAAGATCTTACAGAAATCTTGTCGTATTGAAAGATGTGTTTGATGTGTTTGAGGGGAATCCCAATACGCAAAAACTAGTGAAGACACTGGCACCCCAAAAAGTTTTTGTTTATGGGGTAACAACCAATGTATGCGTGGATTGTGCTGTTTGTGGATTAGCTAGGCAGAATATTCAGGTTTTCGTTATTGAAGATGCTATAAAAGAACTTCCTAATATTCCACTTCCTTTCGACAAATGGGATGGCTTAGGTGTTAAGCGTATCAAATATGCTGATATTATAAATTATATGTAGGGCTTGATGGGAGTTTTGGAATATTAAGCATTCCAAAGCTCTTTAACCTTTTCGATTTTTTTCTCCAATGGCATAAAACCATCCAACCAATGGATTTCGAATCCGCTGCGCTCCATTTTTCGAAACCAGGTCATCTGGCGTTTGGCAAACTGATGAATGGCAATTTCCAATTGAGAGAACATTTCTTCGTAAGTCAATTCTCCAATCACATATTTGGTTAGAAATTTATATTCCAATCCGTAGTAAATCAGATCTTCAGGACTAACTCCTGATTTGATTAGCCCTTCAACTTCTTCTATCATTCCTGATTCGAGTCGCTCTTTCAAACGAAGAGAAATGCGATTGCGTCTGTCTTCTCTGTCAAATTTGATTCCAATAAGCAATGGTTTTAGCTCAGGATGTTTCATTTCAATTTCGGGATGCGATGCGTAATAGCGCTCAATCTCAATGGCTCTTATGGCACGTTTTTTTGTTTCCAGATCAGAATTGTTGTGAACTGTTTTGTACGAACGGAGAATTTCTCCAAGTTCATCAAGACTCTTATCAAGAAGTGTATCGCGAAATTCCTGATCTTTAGGAACCGAAATTAATTTATAACCTTTAAGGCAGGCTTCGAGGTACATGCCTGTGCCTCCGCAAACAAGAGGGAGCTTATTCCGTTTCTGAATGGCTTCAAAAGCTTCTACAAAGTCTCGCTGGAACTCATACACATTGTATTTGTATCCGGCATCAGCAATATCAATCAGATGGTGAGGGATTTTTTGTCCGTCAATCGTATATTCTTCGATATCCTTACCCGTACCGAGGTCCATGCCACGATAGATTTGTCTGGAATCAGCACTAATGATTTCACCGTTTAAGGACTTTGCCAGGTTGACAGCCAGAGTTGTTTTGCCGGTTGCAGTGGCGCCTAATACGACTAATAGATTGTATTGCATAAGATTTACTTTGTAGTTGGATCGCTACAAAATTACTCTAAGTTTTCAGAATAATAAAAATCATTGTTTATTTTTGATTTTCCATATAAGAATAGGAGGGGCAACTTGCGTTGAATTTAAGGCAATAACTGTTCGTTAATTAATACTAACTTTGCCGGAAGCAAAATACAGCTTGTCGTTTATCGAAATGATAGAGCATTCCTCAATTGGTATTGGGATGGAGTTTAAATAGAATAGAAGATGCAAAAAATTAATATAAGAAATAAGCGTGCCAGTTTTGAATATGAATTCATTGAGAAATTCGTGGCCGGCATTCAGTTGTTTGGAACAGAAATAAAATCGATTCGTGCAGGGAAAGCCAGTTTGGTTGATTCGTATTGTTATTTCACGAATAGTGAATTGTATGTGAAAGAAATGCATATTGCCGAATATCGATTTGGCAGTTATTATAATCATGAAGAAAAACGTGAACGTAAACTCCTGCTTAATCGAAAAGAGCTCGATAAGTTGGAAAGAAAAACGAAAGAATCTGGTCTTTCTATCGTTCCTGTAAGCTTATTTATTACTCAAAAAGGCTTTGCAAAGCTTGAAATTGCCTTGTGTCGTGGTAAAAAGAACTACGATAAGCGTGAAAGTTTGAAACAAAAGGATCATAAACGCGATATTGATCGGTTGATGAAGAGGTAGTTAGCCTGTATGGCCCGTTTTTATTGAAAAAATGGGTGCTTGCGAGTCGGTTTTTAAACGAATTAGTCTATATTTGCAGTCCCGTTTTCGCCAGGAAGCGGGATTTTTCATCTCCAATAATTTAGTAAAAGTCAAGCAAAATAAAAATTGACTTACAGACTGGATATTAACAAGATATCAACAATGTTGATAATTTGTTAATAACTTTCGAACACCCCTATTTTACTAGCTTCAATCTGTTGATAACTCAAATAAACGTTTTGCATTGTAAGACTTATTAACAATTCTAGCAAGCCTACTTATCAACGGTTCAAAAACTTATCAACATTTCTAATTTAGAATAGGATTGAGTTTATTCAGGTTAACTTGTTGTATGAAAATAATGTGTTGATTATCTTATTGTTTTACGTAAGTATCTCATTAGTATGCGGATGTGTTTTCAATATGGAGGTTGTGCTTATTGATTAAATTATTTATTAGATAAAAATATCTTTAATGAAGGGTTGGGGATTTACTTTAGGAATGGCTTTCTGAAAAATAAAAATGCGACCATAAAGGTTAATTTATAGTCGCAAATTATTATTTAAATGCAGTTTTAGTATTCAAAAGTACTCCCACCTAAGAATTCCCTCATGAGTGAATTTTTAGGGATTTCATTGTCAGCAATAGGAATGAAATAACTGAAGAATTTCAATAATCTATTGGCTTCGGAGTATTCGGGCTGATTGGGTTGTACTTGTCTTAATATGGGTTCGGCATGGCTTTTAAGCACCCCGAGTTCATAGGGTAAGGCTGAATTAAACATCACATCAGCGTTTTCCTGATATGGAAAGATATTTCGCTCTTCTCCATTTCTTACACTTGGCCAGCGTTTGATCGTATTTAGAGCAGAGTAACTTCGATAACGGTAATCGCGAATAATTCTGCGAATCAGTCGGTTATCAGTTGAGTGGATACGGTTGTGCCCATCAATTGAGATAGATGTCAGCGCTGAAATATAAATTTTAAATTTGACTTCATCAGAGATTAAAGACGTTAGTTTGGGATTCAAGGCATGAATACCTTCAATGACCAATACGTTTTTTCCATTAATCTTTAGTTTATCTCCATTGTATGTTCGTTTCCCTTTTTCGAATGAGAATTTTGGGAGTTGAATTTCTTTACCATCAAGGAGTTCCTGTAGATTCTGATTGAATAGTTTGACGTCCAGTGCTTCAATCGATTCAAAATCGTATTCCCCATTTTCATCCAGAGGCGTGTACTCCCGGTCTACAAAATAATTATCCAGGGAGAGGTTGATCGGTTCAATTCCGGCAACTTTTAGCTGAATGGCTAATCTTTTTCCAAAGGTTGTTTTTCCTGAAGATGAAGGACCTGCAATTAAAATAATTTTAATTTTTTTCCATTTCTTGCGGATACGATCTGCAATTTGAGAGATTTTTTTCTCATGCATGGCTTCATAAATCTTAATCAGTTCTGAGATCTTTTTTTCTTCTACACTTCGATTTAAATCGCCAACATTTGAGATTTTTAGAATTTTCCCCCAACGCTTATACTCACTAAAAATTTGTAACATTTTTTCTTGCTGCAGAATTTGTTTGGCTTCTGATGGGTTCTTTTGGTCAGGAGGCAAAAGTAACATGCCGTTGTAATAATGCTGCAGATCAAAGACGTCTAATAGCCCGGTATGTGGGACTAAGAATCCGTAGAAATAATCAACTGTTGTGCCAAGTTTGTAAACTGATGTGTAGATGTTTCCCCGGGTTTGAAGCAGATTTGTTTTCTCATGCAAGCCTTGTGACTCAAACAATTCAATGGCTTTTTCGGTTTCCATTTCCTGTCTTTCAAAAGGGAGGTCAGCCTTTATAATCTCAAGCATTCTGAGTTTTATTTTGGCAATACTTTCCTGAGTCAGTATTGTATTTTTGTCTTTAATTCTGCAATACAAACCATTTGAAATAGAATGTTCAACTATAAAACCAGCATTGGGTAATACGTCCTGAATTGCTTTATATAGAATGAAAGTGAGAGAACGCAAATACATCCTTTTTCCGGCAGGATGCTTATAGTCGATAAACTTAACGTTTTTGGGTTTATATATTTCGTAGGTGAGTTCTTTGAGTTTATTATTGACGATTGCCCCTAAAACGGTCATTTTTAGTTGTGACGAAACGTCATCTAAGATGGTCTGCAAACTAGTTCCTAAGGGATAAAATCTTTTTTCGTCCAGATCCTCTATGTATATGCTTATAAGTTTTCCCATAAATTAGATATTTGTTCTTTTTTGAACTTTTAGTTTATCTAAAGATAGTATTTATCAGTTTTGAGAAAACGATTTCTTTGTTAAATAAAATCAAAAAAATGATTGACGATACGTGATGACTTAATTGTCACATTTTAATATGAAGCTTAAATTTTAGTCTTTTTCTTGTTAAAATAGTTTAGCATCAAGAGGCTAAAAGCGATGACCGTCATTCCCAGAATTGAAATCAGATCCGGGTTCTCGTTGGGTAAAATCAACCAGCTGATGCAGGCTCCAAATATCGGGATTATAAATTTCCATGTGTTTAGGTTGGAGACTTTCACCCCCTCTCGTCCTAAGAGTCCAAACCAAATGGTAATTGCCATTGAGGATACAATAGCTAACCATCCTAAGGCGTAATAGTACTCACTTGGGTGAAGTTCCCACTTTGGATGTTCCATTGGAACAGAAATTAAAATCAGCATGAAACCACCTAGTATCATCGAAAACGAAGCGAGGATTCGCGGTGGAATATCTCGTGTGTCACGGGCAACAATCACATTTCCCATACTACCAACAATGTTGTTGAGAACCAAAATCCCAACACCCAGAGGAATTGTGGTGGTTAGTACAAAATCAGCACGACCTAAACTGATGATACAAACGCCCAGCATACCCAGAAGAATTGATGAGATTTTTGATAGGGTCATCTTATCGTTTTTCATCATCAGATGAGCCAATACCGCAGCAAACAGAGGTTGTGCTCCAATAAGCATAGCTCCTAAAGCTCCCGGCAGGTAATTGATACCCGTATAGAACAAGCCGTAGAGAAATGTTGTTTGAAGAAGAGCTACTTGTACAATTAATTTCCAGGATTTGGAACTTAAACTTTGAAGTTTTGTTCGGAATTCAGGAATAAAAGGCAGGATTAACAGACCGGAAATAAAGAAGCGAATCCCTGCAAAGTTAAGAGGTGTTGTGTATTTCAATCCAATTTTTATAGCAGCGAAAGGTGTTGCCCAAAGCAGACAAGCCAGTATGGCTAAAAATGGGGTTGAAAGAAGATACTTTTTCATTCGGTAACTTTATTTGGGTCTATAAAAAATCCCTTCGTGTGAAGGGATTAATTGTTTGATGTATTTTCAAAATGAATGCAGAAGCGTTTAGCCTCTTAAAAATACATTATGCTTTTTTTCGTGTCCGATGGTGGTTGAAGGACCATGCCCGGGGTAAACTTTAACATCATCATCCATAACCAGAAGTTTGGTTTTGATACCGGTGATAAGATCTTCGAAGTTACCATATGGTAAATCGGTTCTTCCAATACTTTCGCGGAACAAGACATCCCCTGCAATTACAAATTGTTGAGCTTCGTTATAGAAAACAACATGCCCCGGTGAGTGCCCTGGAACGTGAAGGACTTTCAGTTCAGAATTTCCGAATCGGATAATATCACCTTCTTCAATGGCATCGCCCATTGCTGGTGGTTCAACAACATTCTCAAGACCTAAGCGAACGCCGTAGTTGGGGGCTTCTGCCAATAAAAATTCATCAGCTTTATGCGCTTTGGTGATCAGACCGAATTGATCTTTCATGAATTGGTTTCCAAAAACATGATCGATATGAAGATGTGTGTTTAATAAATGAACCAGTTTAAGTCCTTTTTTATCAATGATATCGACTAGTTTTTTGCCCTCTTCCTGATAAAAAACACCACAGTCAATAAGTACTGCTTCTCCTGTTTCATCGTATAATAAGTAGGTGTTTTCCTGCCATTGATTAAACACCAAAGTTTCTATAGTAATCATATTTATAAGTTTAGTCATTTAAGTCTCAAATTTAAGTTTAAAGCTTTAATCGGCAAAAGAATTATCTGACTTTACATGAATTGAGAATGTGATTTTATTCATATTTGGCTTTTTATTGAATTTAGGTTTTAAATAAGCTCATCCTCATTTCGTAAAAAATAGCTATTATGCTTACCTTTATAGCTACTGATACATCAAAGAAAGATTGATTTAAAGTCTGAAATCAAAATAAAAAAAAACAAAATCTAAGCATATGAAAACAAATAAGAAAATTGCAGTGGTATTATCTGGTTCAGGTGTGTATGATGGATCTGAAATTCATGAAGCGACACTTTCATTGTATGCAATTTCTAAGAATGGGGGAGAGTACCAAATTTTTGCTCCTAATATCAATCAGCATCATGTAGTGAACCATATTACCGGTGAAGAGATGACTGAGACTCGAAATGTTTTGGTTGAATCGGCAAGAATTGCCCGAGGGAAGATAAAAGATTTAGCTGAATTTGATGCCAAGGATTTTGATGCGATTTTATTTCCTGGTGGATTTGGAGTGGCTAAAAATCTGTGCTCATTGGCTTTCGATGGGGCTGATTGTAAGGTGAATTCAGGTGTTGAAAAGGTTTTGAAAGCTATGCACGCAGCATCAAAACCAATTGCTGCTCTTTGCATTGCTCCGGCTTTAATTGCTAAAGTTATTACTGGTGCAGAGGTAACCATAGGACATGACGAAGGAACTGCAGGAGCAATTCAGGCGATGGGTTCTCATCATAAACAAGCCGGACATGGCGAAGTGGTTGTTGATGCCAAAAATAAAATTGTGACCACGCCTTGTTATATGCTTGATGCTACCATTGCTCAAATTGGAGAAGGTGCTGAGAATGTTGTGAAAACCATTATGGAAATGTAATTTACCCTATACAGAATAAGATGAACTCCCCATCTGATTAGGTATCGGTGGGGAGTTCTATTTGAGATTTGTTTAATTTAATATTGATGAAAAATAGAAATACCAAAGATGTAGGCGGAAATCATATTTACACCTTTATTTTTTCGAATATAGCATTATTTGCAGGCGTCTTTTTCTCCTTGAATTCAGTTTCACAGGTTGGCGCGATTCTTTATTCATTGAGTTTAAATTTATTTTTGAACTGGCTTGTTTATTACGCTTCGGGTAAAAAGAAATTAAAACATCATTCTCAGTATTTTAATGATCTGACCATTGGGATGGGGATGCTTTCTGCTTTTATTTCTTCGGTAATTTTTAGTTTTTTGATGTTGTTTTTATCCGATAACCAGTCTTTTGGAACTTTGATTTTATTCTTTGCCTTTTTAACTCTTTTGATTCAATTCCTTATTATGAAAGCTTATTCATGGGAAAAGGCATTTGAAAAGAAGTTAATTGGTTTTAGAATGACAATTCAGGATGAAAAAGAAGAAAATGGGCAGGTTCTCTATGATTTTCTGAAAGGAAAGGACATGGATGAGGCTTCTGATTATCTGGATAAAATTGGGTTATTCGATTCTGAGGTTGATGCTATCATCAGTAAACACAGAACAGATTGATAATTATTTTTTGTTTTTTCCTGATATTTCTGTTTCAAGCTTGAGGTTTAGCTTGCGTGGTGGTGGTATTTCTCCTTTTTTCATTCTTTCAAGAATTTCTTCAATCATCCAGTCCTGGCCTTCGGGTTCGTATTCTGATTTAAGCGATGTGCCAAACATACTGGCAATAGTTTGCCAGAAGAAAGCCGTGGTTGACCCTTTCAACTCTTTTAAGTGGTAGTAGGATGTGCTCCCGGTTTCCCGGTCAATAAGTTTCATGAGGAGTTTCCCTTGCGAAATCTTTAGTTGCATCAGAGGCTTTTTATAGGCTTTCATTAGCCCCTTATATTCTTGTCGAATTAGTTTTCGTCTTTCTCTTTTTGAGTGAATTTGTTTTAAATCTTCATTGAGTTGATTGATTGTTTGATTAGCCATTTCGGCATAAGGATAAACAATTTGAAGGTTGCGCACAGTTCGCCAATACCGGCGGGAAGATCGGTAATGTTTTCTTTTGGATCGTCTGTGTCCTTTTATCTTAATCTCTTTAAGGTTGATATGAAGATTAGAATCCTGAACCACAACAGCCCTCTGCTTTTTGTCCTGAACAAGTTGTCCAAAGCAATTGGTGTGTTCGCAAAAGATGAAGCTTAGGATAAGTATGAAATATATGTGAACCTGTTTGTGCATCGCAATAAAGGCTTGGGATTTTAATTTGTCTTTTTACGAAAATACGCATTAGATTGCTTTGTAGTTTAAGAAATGGATTCAAAAATTGGAAGAAAGATTTTATAGTGCGTTAATAATATTGATTATGAAACTTTTTAAAACAATCTGAAGCCTGATGGATATTGTTTTACATAGAGGACTAAAATAATCTATATAACAGTAATTTTGCCTTATTGATTTTGTCCTAAGTGTTTAGCTTAGAGTGAAAAGGTCTCTTTGCAGGAAAATGAGCATGAGAAGAAAAAAATCTTTGCTGCAATCCTTTTCAATGCCCTTTATTTTTCTTTCATTTGCAAATTATTAATAGAATTGTACGACAACAAACATCAGTCGTTTAACGACTAGAATTAAAACATAATAGGGCATGACTAAGTACGTAGAATTAGATGTTCGATCAGAAATTGGAGAACTGGAAGGCGTGATCCTTCATACACCAGGATCGGAAGTTGAGAATATGACACCTGAGAATGCTGAACGAGCTCTCTATAGCGATATTCTTAACCTTTCAGTAGCACAAAAAGAATACAAGCAATTGAGTGGATCATTGAATGAAATCACTCAAACTTATCAGGTAAAAGAATTATTGGCTAATATCCTAAAAGACGATAAGGTTAAAGAGATTATTGTGGATAAGGTTTGCAAGATTGAGCCTGAGCTTGCCGTTAAGGGAAACACTTATTGTATTAAAGATATTTTGCTGGATCACACAGCTGAAGATTTGGCTTCGTTGTTGATTGAAGGGGTTACTTTAACCCGAGACAACCTGACTAAATTTTTAAGTAAAGAGCGTTATGCTATGCGTCCGCTTCATAACTTTTTCTTTACCCGTGATGCTTCAATGTCAGTTGTTGATGAGGTTTTAATTGGTAAGATGGCCAATGCGGTTCGCGATCGTGAATCATTGATTATGCAGGCTATTTTCGATTATACGCCAGGATTCAAGGCGAAAACGGTTAACCCAATTGATAATCCAAACATGGACCCTAACTGTATGATTGAAGGGGGAGATGTTTTAATTGCTCGTGAAGATATTCTGATCATTGGTAACGGAACGCGTACGACAACTCAAGGTATTGACTTTATTTTGGCTCAACTGCTTTCGCAAAAAGAGGAGAAGCAACGTCATATTTTGGTTCAGGAGTTACCTGCACATCCGGAATCGTTTATTCATCTTGATATGGTGTTTACACTACTTGATAAGGACAAGTGTATGGTTTACGAGCCATTGATTATTCGTCCAAACAAATATCAAACGGTTCATATTACAATTCAGAATGGTAAGGTTGTAAATATTAAGAATGAGAACAACTTACTTCAAGCACTTAAGAAGCTTGGTATGGAATTGAAACCTATTTATTGTGGTGGAACCAAAGAGCCTTGGAATCAGGAAAGAGAGCAGTGGCATTCAGGTGCGAACTTCTTTGCTGTAGGACCAGGTAAGGTGGTTGGATATGCTCGTAATATCTACACCATGGAAGAGATGAATAAAAATGGTTTCGAAATTATTCCAGCTGACGATGTGATTAGCCATAAGATAAATCTGGCTGATTACGAAAAGTATGTGATTACACTTGACGGATCAGAGCTGCCACGTGGTGGTGGTGGTGCACGTTGTATGACTATGCCTATCCGCCGTAAAGCGGTAAACTGGTAAGCCAAACGATATATTTTAAAAGAAGCCTTGCAGATCTGTGATTTGCAAGGTTTTTCTTTTATAGTGGTTTTTATAAGTTTTATGGGTGTGTTTATTGCTTCAATTTTTCTTAGGTGAAGGTTTATTTAAAGATTGGTTTGTAATGTGAGTAAAGCTTTAATTTTTATTCCAGGTTTTTAGTATTAAATTCGCGCACACAAATAAATATATTAGATTAAGATGAGGAAGTTGAAAAACAGCGAGCTGAATCGCAAGAGTATTGATGAGTTTAAAACGGCAGAGAAAACACCTTTTATTATTGTGTTGGACAATGTGCGCAGCTTAAACAATATTGGTTCGGTCTTTCGTACTTCTGATGCCCTTTTGGTTGAGGCGATTTATTTGTGTGGCATTACGGCGACACCGCCGCATCGCGATTTGCACAAAACAGCTTTGGGTGCTGAAGATTCTGTGGCTTGGAAATACTTCGAGAAAACAGAAGATGCCGTGGCTGATCTTAAGGCTAAAGGCTTTGATGTTTATGCGATTGAACAAGCCGAAAATTCAATATCCTTACCTGATTTTCAGATTGACTCGGATAAAAAGTATGCCTTTGTTTTTGGAAACGAAGTGAAAGGGGTACAACAAGCTATTGTTGATGCTTCAGAATCTTGTATTGAAATTCCGCAGTTTGGCACCAAGCATTCGTTCAATATCTCAGTTAGCTGTGGTATTGTACTTTGGGATTTATTCTCGAAGTTGAGGTTTTAATTAATTTTCTCTGAGTCTGAATTGAAAATTACAGTTCAGACTTTCAGTTTATACATTGAATTCTAAGGTTACAATGGTACCAGGGAATTCTTTACGCGTAAGTTTCGTAAATTTTCGATGCTTGACTTGTTTCCACACGCCATTGCCTGATATAATTTGGATTTTACCATCGTTTTGCTCAATAAACTGACGGATTGTGAACAGGCCCATCCCATTGTGTTTAAATGGTTTTGATGTGGTTCCTGAATCCACAGCCCATTTAATCGCACCCATTCCATTTTGAGCTTTTTTTAGTGCAGAAGTTGCCAATTGCTGCATGTTTGCACCCTTGTTTACGATACTGATGATTAGCTTTTTATTGTGAACCGATACGTAATGCGAAATGAAAACCTCTTTACGATTGCTATGTGCAAAAGCATTTCGGAATATTTCAGCCACACACAGTTCTATTGCCATCTTCAGTTGAGGGTTAAGGGCAACGGCAGGTCGTTCAGGAAAAATTTTATTTTCAAGGTAATCTGTCAACTGTTCTTCGTCAGGACTTAAGAAGAATTGGCACTTGATCAGACTTTTCCAAACATCCTTTTTCATCCCGCCTTTTATCATCTTTTTAGTGTAAAAAAGGTTAAGGATGGAATCCTGAAAATTAATAAGACGGACTTTATTGCGGCGTCTCTCAAGATCCATAATAAGACTACCTATAACTGCAAACAGATTGGATTCAATGAGTTTTGTTTCTTGAAAATTAAATACAATTTCAGTTTTGATCAACTGCTTTGTAGAGGCTTGTAATTCAGTAAAGAATAGATAGCTCTGATAGTTATTCGTTAGTTTTTTAGGGATGTTGATTTCCATATTGCAGATGGCTTGATTTCGATGTTAAAAAAAGACGATACTTCTTCCAGAGTTTATTTATCCAGCTCTTTTATTTCAAAAGTATCATAGTTTACAAAATGGAGAAATTTCAGTGGGGCTAAGATATAAAATATCCCGCAGATCTGCATATGCTTTAGCTAATTTTAGATGGATACTTGTTTAAGTGGTGATGAATGAATTTGAATCAATTGAATATAAACGAAAAAAAAACGGCTCTTTTAAGAGCCGTTTAAATCTATTTTTATTTGAGTTTAATTACTCAACAATTGCTTTAAATTCTTCGTTTTCAAAAACTGGGTAGAATTCAAGATCTGACTTAGCGAAAGCTTTCAATGAAGCATCCTTAGCCGTAGCTGATTTCAAGTTAGAGAAAATTAAGTTGTTGTTGTTAGTTCTTGCACCAACAATTGCTTTTAGGTAATCAACCATAGCGTCATCACTTGTGTTCTTGTTCAATTTCTCAAGAGCAACAGTGTATTTCCCAGCAAGGATATTAGCTAAAGCAGAGTTTACTGAATAACACTCACCAAACTGCTGAGTAGCTAAGTCGTATTGAGCTTTCATAATAGCTACGATACCCAAGTTGTAGTTAACTTCGTTACCTGCACCAGTTGCAGCTCCGAATAATACTTCAGCTTCTGCAATATTACCTTTTACAAGCTCAACAGCACCTAAGTTGTTTTTCACAACAGGGTTGTTAGCTGAAAGTTGGTCCGCTTTATCAAAGTTAGCTTTAGCTTCGTCAATTTTACCCATTCCGAATAAAATCATACCAGCATCGTTATGAGCTCTCCAATCACCAGCAAATTGTTTTTTAGCAGTAGAGTAGATTGCTAATTTCTCGCTAGCTACATCAGTAAGAGTTGCAGCATAAAGCAATTCTTCCACGTTTAATTCAGCAGGATTGTTTTTAGCCAAATCCTTAATTTGATCGTCTGTTTTACCAATGTTGTCAACGTTTACAAGAAATTTAGCTCTTCTCAATTTAGGAAGGATTTCTTTTTTAACTTCTGTAAAAGCAGCAGAAATATTCTTGATTTCTTTTTCACGTACTTCAGGATCTGAGTACATAGAAAGAACACGTAGAATTAATTCTTTATCTCTGATGTTAGATGCCTGCATTAATTTTTTGAAACCATCCCAGTCTTCCGGAGTTACTTTAGATTTGAAGAAATCTTCGTCAGCATAATTAGAAAGTTTTGCTTTCTTCATCGATTTTTTAACATATTTCGAAGAAGACACCTCACGGTTATTAGCTAGTTTCTCATTGAAATCTTCAGCTCCATCAGGTGATGCATAAGCAGAAACCTCGATCCCTTTGTATTCTTTGTTTGCGTTAGCTTCAACAGCTTTGAAGTATTCGCTTAAAGCTTGGATATCTTCGCTTTTCATTTCTGACCAACGAACTTTAGCGCTATTGATTAGGTAATGAAGATCAGCTTCTTTAGTTTCAGCAATAATTCTTTGGAAAGCGTCCTTACCAATAATATTAGCAGGATTGTTTTGTACAAGAGTTGCTGTTGCTTTTACACCGTCAGCAATTTTTACAGGATCAAAATCTAATGACTTCTCACCTTTTGAAGCTGTCATTCTCACTTCTAGCTCAGAAATACGCATCGCTTTATCGTAATCGATAGATCCCTTGTATGTAATGGTTTTACCTGTTTCGTAAGGTACTACCGTTGCATTGCCCTGAACCTTTTCACCTTGAAGTGTTTGAGGAGCAAACGCTTTTTCGCCACCATCGTACTTTAATACAGGAGTTGCTACTAAAGTTACATTCTTGTTGAAATAGTTAGCTGGTATTCTTACGCTAACCTCAACATCAACTTTTTGAGCGTGAGCTTCAAGAATTTCAGGAGTCACATTGTAATCAATGTTACTTGCATTTTTTTTCATCTTACTCATTCCGGCACAACCAGAAAGTAAGGCACCTGCTAGTAGCATAGCTGCTACGTGATTAAGCTTGATTTTTTTCATGATAATAACTTAAATATGTTGTTGTAATTAATTAAAAACGGACATGTTAACAAATTTAAGAAAATTTATTAAGCCCAATGTTATACCCTTAACTATATTTGAATAGTATATGTTAGATTATGACTCTGTTGAGTCCTTTTTTACACTTGGTGTCAAAGATTACTTCGCATATTTTGGAATAATCTGATTCATCGTTGATAAAATCTATCTGATTTGTATCAATAACCAGAAAATTGAGATCTTGTTGTTGTTTGAAGAAAGAAAAATAACTGTTTTGAATTTTCAGAAGGTAGTCAGCAGTGATATCCTGCTCGTAATTTCGTCCCCTCTTTTTAATATTTTCCAGCAGTTTTTCTACATCCGAATGTAAATAGACGTAAAGATCGGGTTTGGGTAAAGAATTGTAAATAATATGAAAGAATTGGCTATATAATTTGTATTCATCATCCTGAAGTGTTTGTTTCGAAAAAATCAAAGACTTCATGAAGTAGTAATCCGAAATGGTGAACGACTTGAATAAATCCTGTTCACTTAACTCATTTTTTAATTGATTATATCGATCAGCAAGGAAAGACATTTCAAGAGGAAATGAGTATTTCTCAGGTTCCTTATAAAATTTAGGTAGGAAAGGGTTCTCTGCAAATTGCTCAAGGATAAGCTTTGCATTGAATTCTGAAGCAATTTTATTTGATAAAGATGTTTTTCCGGCACCTATATTTCCTTCGATGACGATAAAATTATAATCCATTAAATGTGTGTTTCTGATTTGGATTCGTAAAAATATAAAATGAAGCGTAAATAATAGGCTTTTTTAAAAATAAGAGTAGCCATTGTTGATAAAAAAATCAAAATGACTACCCTCAGAAATTGAATTCAATTTTCTTTGAATTATTTAATATCCGGACTGATATTCATATTGTAAAAAATGAATGACCAGATGTCAGCATATTCTTCAATTTGTTTTGAAGTCGGCATGCCAGCTCCATGTCCGGCTTTTGATTCAATTCGAATTATAACCGGTTTATCTCCTGTATATTTCTCTTGAAGTGTGGCTATATATTTAAATGAATGTGCAGGTACAACACGATCATCGTGATCAGCCGTTGTCACCATTATAGCTGGGTAATCCAGATCTTTAATTGTATGAACAGGCGAGTAGTTATACAAATATTTAAACATTTCTTCGTTATCAGCACTTGTGCCATAATCGCCGGCCCAAGCCCAACCAATTGTGAATTTGTGATAACGCAGCATGTCCATAACACCAACTTCGGGAATCGCAACCTGAAATAAATCGGGACGTTGATTGATTACTGCCCCCACCAGCAATCCGCCATTCGATCCGCCTTTAAGTGCGAGTTTATTTGGATTGGTAAATTTGTTTTGAATTAAATATTCGGCTGCTGAAATACAGTCGTCGAATACATTCTGCTTATTCATTTTAGTTCCGGCCTGATGCCAGTCTTCACCGTATTCACCACCACCCCGAAGATTTGCAACGACATAAACACCCCCATTTTCTAACCATACTAAACGGCGAGGAGTGAAATATGGGGTTAAACTTATATTGAACCCACCGTATCCGTAAAGTAGGCAAGGGTTGTTGCCATCCAGTTTTGTTCCTTTTTTATAGATGATAAACATGGGAACCTGTGTGCCATCTTTGCTGGTATAAAATTTTTGCTCCGTGATAAAATCTTCCGGATTGAAGTTAATTTTAGGCTGATAGAATATTTCTGATTTTTTGCTGTCAAAATTATATTTGTAAGCAATTTCAGGTGAAGTAAATGATTCGAAACTATAGAAAGCTGTGTCTTCATTTTTTTTACCAGAGAAACTACTCGCAGTTCCAATTCCAGGTAAATCAAATTCATAATCGAAACTGCCATCCATATTCAGAATTTCGATTTGTGAATAGGCATCCTGCATGTAGGATGCTACAATTTTTCCGCCTGCGAGTTTCACATCATTTAATACGTTTTTCTTTTCAGGAATAAGCTCGGTCCAGTTTACTTTTTCCGGTTTATTGATGTCAACTTCAACCAATCGATATTTTGGAGCACCATTGTTGGTGTACATCAATAATTTTCCATTTACATCGTCAACCACTTTGTGGTCAAAGGTCATTTCGTCAGTAATACGTTTGAAATCAGCATTCTTTTTGTTAAGCTCTTTAAAATAGAGGGCATTACCATGGGACGCTGACATTGCCGATAGAATCAGGTATTTTTCATCATCGGTAACTGAGGCTTCGTATAAACGTTTTGGAAATTTAGAATCTTGAAAAATCAACTGATCCTCTGATTGCTGACTACCAAGTTTATGGTAATAAATTTTATGGTACTCATTTGAGTTTGAGAGTTCTGTCCCGGCTTTTGGAGCATCATATGCGCCGTAAAAGAAACCATCTTTATACCACGAAATTCCCGAGAATTTAATCCACATTAAATGATCACTAATATCCTCACCAGTAGCAATATTCTTAACATACACTTCGTTCCAGTCAGATCCTGAGCGTGCGATAAGATAAGCTAAATATTTGCTATCGCTTGAAACCGAAATGCCTGCAAGGGCTACCGTACCATCATCTGAAAGTTGATTGGGATCGAGTAAAACCCGGGCTTCATCTTCGAGTTTCGATTGAACGTAAAGGACTGATTGGTTTTGTAAACCATTATTTCGATAATGAAAATACAGATCGCCTTTTTTGAATGGGACGCCAACTTTAGGGTAATTCCACACTTCAGTTAAACGTTTTTTGATTTTTTCTTTGAAATGAATCGCGTTCAGATAATTATCCGTCACTTTGTTTTGTTCAATAACCCAGGCTTTTGTTTCTTCTGAATTATCATCTTCGAGCCAACGGTAAGGATCGGCAACTTTGGTATTGAAGTACACATCGCTTGTGTCTACTTTTTTTGAAATAGGATAGTGCATTTTTGTTCTTTTATTTGAACAGGAAACCATTACTGAACAACAGAGTAATGGTAAAATGAGTTTTCTCATGCTTCGATTTTATAAATTAGAAATGATAAAAACTGAACCATTTTTGCTTTTTACTGTTTGTGTAAAAAACATAAAATCTAAAGTTAATAAATTAAAATCGAATTGTTTTGTTGTGTAAATCAGCCTTGAAAAGGCTCATACCGGGTGAATGGTTTAAATCTGTTTCCCGGATCGTTTTTGAAAACTGTCTTTTCGTGCGCCTAAAATATTTCCAATAACCATCCCGATACCTGCACACATAAAAAATAAGTGGGGGTTAAAAGAATAGAAAATACCATAACTCAAAGTTAGACCAAATGCAATACCAACCAGAGTGTAAATACCAGAATAAGTGTAAGTGAAATGATGGGCTTGATAAATGTTATGGTCGTTTTTTAGATGTTTAATCAGCTTTTCAACTCTTTTTTCGTATTCACTTCTGTTTACGCCTGATTTATTGATTAAACGATCAAGTTCATTTACGATTTTCTCAAGTTCGATTTTCCCATGTTTGCAGTTTAGACAATGGGATTTTTCTTCTCTGTCAAGTAAAGCCGCTATACGCTTTAATTTTTCAATTTGATAAAAACGATAATCCTTAACAGAGATGTATGTCTCAATTTGATTGTCGATATTCTGATTGATACTGTTGAGCCAGGAAGTTTGCATAGAATTATAAAATATTTTGAGCAAATTTAATGAAATAAAGAGATAAATAATCACAGAAGAGGATAGGCTTTTCGGCTATTTATATTCGGATGCAAATAGATTTTAAGGATATACTTTTACTTAGTTGTATGATTGGGATTTACCTGCTACCTTTGCTCATTCAGAAAAATAGAATAATAAGCAGATAAATGGCAAAGCAAAGACAAGAAATGTTGTTCGGAATTCGAGCAGCAATGGAAGCTATAAATAGCGGAAAAGAAATAGAGAAAGTCTTGATTCGTAAGGGCCTTACCGGACCTTTATATAATGAATTGTTCGACCTAATTCGCGAAAAGGATGTGCAGTATCAATTCGTTCCGGCTGAAAAGATTAATGCTTTAGATCAAAGAAATAATCAAGGAGTTGTTGCGCTTATTGCTCCAATCGCATATCAGGAAATTGAGGATGT
The DNA here is from genome assembly GCF_004122035.1 of Ancylomarina salipaludis. GTDB lineage: Bacteria > Bacteroidota > Bacteroidia > Bacteroidales > Marinifilaceae > Ancylomarina > Ancylomarina salipaludis. The sequence goes on along the minus strand of NZ_SAXA01000001.1, from coordinate 486,601 downwards.
ATTACCACAAATTATTGTTGAAGGTAAAAATCCTTTGATTCTGGTTTTGGATCAAATTACTGATGTTAGAAATTTTGGTGCAATTGCTCGTTCTGCTGAGTGTGCAGGAGTTCAAGCCATTGTTATTCCATTTAAAAATTCAGCAAAAGTAACACCTGATGCAATTAAAACATCGGCTGGAGCTTTGTATAACATACCTGTTTGTCGTGTTCAGAATTTGAAAACATTGGTACGTAATCTAAAGAAAGAGGGGCTTCGTATTGTTGCTGCTACTGAAAAGGGTGATAATCTTTATACCGAAGCAGATTTCACATTGGCAACAGCCATTATTATGGGATCAGAGGATGTTGGTATTGATGAGGCACTTTTGCGTCTTGCTGACGAGCAAGTGAAGATTCCAATTCTTGGAGCTATCGAGTCTTTAAATGTATCGGTTGCTGCTTCATTAATGATTTACGAAGCTGTAAGACAGCGAAATTTATAAACACTTAGATCATCGACTAAGTTGAATATACCCAACAAGAAAGCCATTCGAAATCAGTTTCGAATGGCTTTTTTTAATATCTAAATCAGAAAATCTGTATTAGGCTTTTTGCTTGTATTTTTTGTAATTGTAATAGGCAAGCGAACTCAATACAATTAATATTCCGACTGTATAATAAACCCATGATGGAATTGGAATTGGATCACCCTTGGCATAAGAGTGAAGCCCTGCAAGGTAATAGTTCACACCAAAGTAAGTCATGATAATTGAGCTGTATGCCCAAACTGAAGCCAGATTGAAATTAAAAGTCGACTTCAAACCGGGAATGTAGCGCATGTGAAGCACAAAGCTGTAAACTAAAATACTGACTAGTGCCCAGGTTTCTTTAGGATCCCACCCCCAGTAGCGTCCCCATGATTCGTTGGCCCATACACCACCCAGTATTGTTCCGATGGTTAGACTATATAGTCCAATAATCATTGTCATTTCGCTTATTCGACTGAGTTCTGTGATGGTTGAATCAATTCTGAGAGCGTTTTTTGTGTTTTTTAAAACCATTAATAAAAGGTTGATCATACCCAGAAGTGCAGCTAAGGCAAGAAAACCATAGCTACCTGTAATGATGGCAACATGAATGGTTAGCCAGTACGATTTCAAAACAGGGACCAGGTTGGTAACTTCCGGATTCATCCAGCTGAGGTGTGCCACAAATAAACTTAAACCTGCTAAAATGGATGTTGCCGGCAAGGCAAATTTAGACTTACGAGTGAATAAAAATCCTGCAAGGAGACAAGCCCAGGCCACATAGGTCATCGATTCAAAACCATTACTCCACGGCGCATGACCTGAGATGTACCAGCGTGCACCTAAACCGATGGTGTGCATCAAAAAGGCGACACTTAATATGACGAAGGCAATTCGAAACAGCCATTTTACAGACATTTTGGGTGAAATGATTTGAGCGACCAAAGCAAAAATCAAAATAAAACCAATAAGTAAATAGTAAGGAAATATTTTTTTGAAAATATTGATCTTATTATAAAGAACTTCTGTTTTGAGCTTTGTTTCCGATGGCATTACGTCTTTACCATAGGCGTTTTGGTATTTTTTAATTCCATTGATATACATATCAGCAGAATCATAATCTCGGGACATTATTGCCTGACTCAACATCAAAATTGATTTTTTGATGAATAATGAATCTTCACCTTCAGCTTTGATGTTTGCTTTGGGGTGATACCAGGCTACATTTTTATCCTTAGGATCAGGGAACAATTTTAGGAACTCACCTGAGAAAATCATATAGCTGATGTTAACCCTTTCATCAACAGAAATAATTTCTTTGTCGTAAGCTGATCGTTCTGCTGGTTTTCGGGAATAGGCATCCTGAACTTTTTTAGATAGTTTATATTGTCCGTTTTCATCTAAAAAGTTGGCAAAACTTGCATATTTGCCTGAGGCTCCAATTTCTCGAATGAGATCTGAATTACTGACTTTAATAATGGGCATTTCTTCCCAATTTTGAGGATCAACAACCATGCTCAGGAAAACCTGATCAGCATTTAAACCATTAATGCGGCTCTTTTTGCTGATTTTACGAATCACTTCGCTAGCCAAAGTATTAACAGGTTCGAATCGGCCACTGTTGTCTTGTACGACCAATTCTCCAAAACTCTTGGCTTGTTCCATCGGAACAATTGTAGCTTTTTCAGCTTGTGCATAGGTCGATACACTTCCGCCAAGCACAAGAATTAAGACTAAAAGGGTTTTAAGACTCTTATTTTTTTGTTGACTTAGGTATTTAAAACGTGTTCCTGAAGCAATTAAAGACCATATCATACCAACTATCATTAGAAAATATCCGAAATAGGTTACCATCATTCCCCACTGATCGTGATTTACAGAGAGGATGGTTCCACCTTCGTCGCTATCGTATGATGACTGATAAAAACGAAAGCCTTGATGTTTTAAGATGTTGTTCATATAAATACGGTAATCTTTTTTTATGGAACTTAAGCTGTCGATAAGAGTTACTTCACTTGCAAATGAAGAAGGACTTTTAGATCCGGGATAGCGTTCAAGTTGAAAATCGTTGAGTTTAATGGTAAAAGGAAGGTTTATATATTTTGAGCCATAAGTCAGGGTTACAGCTAAGCCATTCAGATTGATACTTTCAGGTTCTCCTATATAGTCTTGATGCCCTTTTACAATAACTTCTTTTTCTTCCTTATCACTCTTGACATCAAATACCAAAATGCTGGAAGCTTTGGTATCCTGAGAGTTGACATATTTGTATTTGGCAGAAGGGTAGAAGTTTTTGATGATTAATCGGATGCCATTAAATTGGTAAAGTTTTCTTGGGGCAATTGTATGCCACTTGCCACTTTCCATTTCAGCTGATTCATTCCCCATCATACTTAATTCTTTTATCGGGTAGGGGCTTTTTATTCTTAAACTATCGGTATATGAGAAGTTGGTAGCTTTTTCAGTTTCGCTTGGACCAAACGAAAGCAAGTTTTTTCCAAGTGTTTTGTTACTGTCATAATCCAGATAGAAATTTTGCATGCCTTGCATCTGATTATCTTGTGAGGCAACAAAATTAATTACGGGCATGCCGCCTGCTTCTTCAATCAAATTTGTAGTTGCGTGAGGAATGTAATGCTTAAGTTTAACATGAACCGATTTTCCATCCAGATTTAGTTTTTCATTAAGATTGACTGAATTGAATGCATTTATATTGAGCTTCTTCGATTTTAAAGCCTGCTGTCCATCTTTTTCGACAAGAATATCTACATAACTGTCAATACTTGTAATTTGGTTGGTCGATTTCCCTTCTCTGATATGCATGTTGCCTTCGTAACCAACATATCGGGTGATTCCTGATCCTACCAAAATAACGATAAAGGCAACATGAAAAAGTCCCATTGACCATTTCTCTTTTTTGTAGAGTTTGTATCGATAGATATTGGCAGCTAGGTTTACCGTGATCAGAAACAACAGGATTTCGAACCATGTGGCATTATAAACAATTGCTTTGGCAGCCTGTGTACCAAAATCATTTTCTATAAATGTTGCCGCAGCAATCGAGAGAGCAAATAGGGCGATGAGCATGCCCATCATTTGCATTGAGAAAAGAAAATTCAGTAATTTTTTCATACAGTTTAGAGTGAAATAGAGTCAGTAAAACTTATTGTGGATGAGAATATCTTTTTATTATTATGGTGTTGAAGATAATATTTTCTTCATAAAATGGACCATAAAAAAATGAGAATTCGAGTAAAATACCCCTTGTTTAGAATAGCTTACTCTTGTTGTTCCTGAATTCATTATTAAGAACAGAAATAAATAACATTGGTGTGTTTAAGAGAGCTTTCTTTTAAAAGGCTTGATTATCAATGATAGAAAAAGATAAAAAGGTATTAATATTTAAAAATAATAAGTTTAAATAGTCTTTTATTATTGACAAATAACGTGATACTCTGTAATATTGCAAATATTAAAAATATTATAAATCTGAACACTAGATTATTGGGTTTAGGTTTTGAATTGAATGTTGTTTAAATTGTAATCTTAAATCAAATTTTAATTTTTAATTTAAAAGAATAATCGAGAGTGAAAATTTTTGAATTTTCAGCCATATAGCTTCCTACCCAGTTGTTATTTGTCGTGTTGAATTTTCAATGGTTAAATTTTAAACTAAATCATAATCAGATGAAAAAACTACTGCTTTTGTTGGTTGTTGTTATTGGGGCATTACTGCCTAATACACTAATAGCTCAATTAAAATTTACGGGTGAAATGCGTCCACGTACAGAATATCGTAAGGGATTAAAAACTCTTTTCAATTCAGACGATGATGCTGCATTTTTCACTTCACAGCGTACACGCTTAAATCTTAACTATTCTGACCCTAAGTTTAAGGTGGGTTTGTCTCTTCAGGATGTTAGAACCTGGGGCGATGTGGCACAACTTAATATGTCTGATAATAATAAGTTGATGTTGCATGAGGCTTGGGGTGAATTACTTTTTACAGAAAATTTTTCACTAAAAGTAGGCCGTCAGGAGCTGGTTTATGATGATTCACGAATTTTTGGTAATGTAGGTTGGACTCAGCAAGCCAGAAGTCATGATTTGGCATTATTAAAATTTAAAACAGACGAACAGGGACAGTTGCATATCGGTTTGGCTTATAATAATGATATGGAAGTCTTAAAAGATCAATTATACACAACGTCTTACAAGAGTATGCAGTTTGCCTGGTATCATAGAAATTATGATGATTTTAATTTCAGTTTATTATTCTTGAATAATGGCTTACAAAAACAAGATGGAGCTGACTTGAAAACTTATTATAGCCAGACTTTGGGTACTCATGTGAATTATAAAAAAGAGAAGTTAGGTTTAACCGCATCGGCCTATATTCAAACGGGGAAGGATGCTACAGATCGAGACCTGAATGCCTATCTTTTTTCTTTGGGAGCTGATTATGCTTTAACCGATAATTTTAAAGGAAATATTGGTCTTGAGATTCTTTCCGGAACCGATTCAAATTCAACAGGAGATAATAAATCATTCACACCTCTTTATGGAACCAATCATAAATTTAATGGTCATATGGACTACTTCTATGTTGGTAATCACACAGGTAATGTTGGTTTAGTCGATGCATATATTGGCGGAGCTTATACTAAGGATAAAATTTCTGTTGGCGGAACTTTACATCGTTTTGCAACACAGGCAGATTTAATTGCTGCAGGAGAAAAGCAGGATAGCTATTTGGGTACTGAGCTTGATCTGTCTTTCGGATACAAATATTCTAATTCAGTAACGTTTAAGTTGGGGTATTCTCAAATGTTTGCTTCCGATTCGATGGAAGTCTTAAAAGGAGGTGATTCCAGTGAAGGCCAGTGCTGGGGTTGGATGATGCTCGTGTTTAAACCTAATTTTCTAAAATAATAAGATCTGTGAGTTCTGAGTTTTATTTATCAAAAATTAGAAACTAGCAGTTATTTATATAATAAAAGAGCCAATGGTAAAACTATTTAGATTATTAACCCCTCCTCCCAAATGGAGAATTCCGGTGATGATTGTCTTGGGTGCTTTTGTCGGGTTGGGAGTGCATGTGCTGTATTTGTCTAAGGCATTGTCTTACCTGTCTGATGATCCTAAAACATGCGTCAATTGTCATGTTATGGCACCACAATACGCGACCTATCAGCATAGCTCGCATCGCGAAGTGGCTACCTGTAACGATTGCCATGTGCCGCATGATAATGTATTTAATAAATACTTTTTTAAGGCAAAAGATGGTTTACGTCATGCGACTATGTTTGCTTTGAGAATGGAACCGGAAGTGATTTTCATTTTGGAAGAAGGGCGCGAAGTGGTTCATAACAACTGTATTCGCTGTCACAGTCAAACATTGACTGACCCTAAGTTGGCAACACAAGTTCCACAACACACACATAATACACAAGGTCGTGTGTGCTGGGATTGCCATAGAGAAGTACCCCACGGAAGGGTTAATAGCCTTTCGAGTGTTCCAAACGCACGCGTACCCGTACCTTCAAGTCCAATTCCGGATTGGATGAAAGATTATTTAAAAGAAACTGATACCAAATAAAACTTAAATAAATAAACTATGAAGCCTATTAACGAATCAGTAAATAGAAGACCCTTATTGGGGTGGCTTATTTTCTTAGCTTCTCTAATTGTTGTTTTTCTTTTGGGAATTTTAGCATCTTCAATTATGGAAAGAAGAGCTGAATCTGTCTTTGCCTATACTCCTCAGGTTAAGCATGACCAATGGGAGCCTCGCAACGAGGTTTGGGGAGAGAATTTTCCTCGCGAATTTGAATCTTATTACAAAACTGCCGATACCAGCTTTAACAGCAAATACAATGGTAATGCGATGATCGATATGTTGGAAGTTGATCCTCGATTGGTTGTACTTTGGGCAGGATATGGTTTCTCTAAGGACTATAATCAAGGTCGTGGTCACTATTATGCGATCGAAGACTTACAGAACACCTTACGTACTGGTGGACCAAAAACAGAAAATGATGGACCAATGCCAGCTACTTGCTGGACATGTAAATCGCCGGATGTACCTCGTTTGATGAACGAAATAGGTGTAGCCGAATTCTATAAAGGCAAATGGGCAGGCAAAGGTCATGAAGTTGTGAACCCTATTGGGTGTGCCGATTGTCACGATGCGAAAACCATGAATTTGAGAGTTACTCGCCCGGCATTAATAGAAGCTTTCCAACGCCAAGGGAAGGATATTAATCAAGCGACTCATCAAGAGATGCGTTCTTTAGTATGTGCTCAGTGTCATGTTGAATACTATTTTGATAAAAGAAATCCTGAGAAGCCAAATTATTTGACTTTTCCATGGGATAAGGGGATGGATGTTGAGTCAGCTGAAGCCTATTACGATGAGATTGAATTCAAAGATTGGACACATAAGTTGAGTAAAGCACCTATGTTGAAAGCTCAGCATCCTGGTTACGAAGTTTACCTAAAAGGTATTCACGCTGATCGTGGTGTTTCTTGTGCTGACTGTCATATGCCTTACAAATCAGAAGGTGGACAGAAATTTACAGATCACCATATTCAATCTCCATTGAATAACGTGGCTAACTCATGTCAGGTTTGTCACCGTGAGGAAACTGAAAAGTTGATCAAGAACGTTTATACACGTCAGGATCAAATTATCGAGAATCGTGATAAGCTTGAAGAATTATTGGTGCGTGCTCATGTTGAGGCTAAAAAGGCATGGGATTTAGGTGCTGATGAGGCTTCTATGAAACCGGTACTTCAATTGATTCGTCATGCACAATGGCGTTGGGATTATGCAGCTGCATCGCATGGTGGATCTTTCCACGCACCAACTGAGATTAGCCGAATTATTTCGACAGGTATTGTTCGTGCTCAGGAAGCAAGATTGGAATTGGCTCGCATTTTTGCCAGTAAAGGTTTTAATGAAAAAGTGGACTATCCGGATATTTCGACCAAAGCCAAGGCTCAAAAATTCATTGGTTTAGATATGGAGAAACTGGAAGCAGAAAAAGCAGAGTTTAAGAAAAACATCCTTCCGGAGTGGAAAAAGAAAGCTGATAAGCGTGAAAGCGGGTACCAGGTTAAACTTTAATTATTTATTGCATACTGAAATAGAAAATGCTGTCTAAAATGGGCAGCATTTTTTTATGCTTTTGATTATTATTCGTACTTTCAAGTCTTTTATTATGAGAGCTGATGTTTTTCATGATAAAGCGAACGAAGAACCTTATTAAGCCTAATTATATACCTAAATATGTCTATCAAGAAACCGATTTGGCAGCAGCCATGGGGCTATGCTGAAAGTTTTATTATTTCATTTGGTGTTTTGTGCATCGGATCTGGATTGGAATTGGTCCTTCCTGTCAATCAATCAACACTGATTTATCCTTTTAATTTAATACTGGGACTTAGTTTCTTTATTTTACTCGTACTAGCTCATGTTCTGTTTAGAAAAACTAAGATTCATGCCTTTTTGTCGGGAATCCCACTGACTATAAGTTTGGTGTCTGCTCTAAGTTTCATGGTGATTCTTATGGGGATTCTGCCTCAGATTCCGAGTCAGCAGAATGGCTTGATTCAGCAATTGGGATTAAATCGGATGACGAGTTCTTATCCTTTTTTACTGATTAATCTGTTTTTATTGATTGTTCTTGGTTTTGTGAGTTTGAGAAAAACGGTTCCATTCAAGTTGAAGAATTGGGGTTTTGTTTGCAGTCATTGGGGTTTGTGGATTGTTATTTTTGCAGGAGGTTTGGGCTCAGGTGATTTGCGCCGATTGAGAATGGATGTTTATGAGAACAAAACCGAATGGCGAGCTTACGACGATCAGGATCGTTATTGTGAAATGCCTTTAGCGATTAAACTGAAGGATTTCCTGATTGATGAGTTTCATCCTAAGTTGGCTATTGTTGAGAATAAAACAGGTGATTTATACGAAGCTCAAAAGCCATCGATGATTATGATTGAAAAAGATCTGATTTGTCGTTTGCAAGGCTGGAAAGTTAAGGTAGAAGAATTTTATATGACCTCGGGGAGGGCAGGAGACCGATATTATCAGTTAAGTGATTTTGGTGCAGCTCCGGCAGCTAAAGTTCGGGTTGTATCGCCTCAGGCTGATACCCTGCAAGGCTGGATCTCATGCGGGAGTTTTAATCGTCCTCACGAATCCTTAAAACTGAATGAGCAATTCTCTTTAGTTATGACGGTGCCGGAACCCAAGCGATTTTCATCAGAGGTGACATTCTTTACTCCCGATGGAAAAAAACAAGATGCGACACTCGAGGTGAATAAATCTGTTACAGTAAATGGTTGGAAGATTTATCAACTGAGTTACGATGAAAAGAAGGGGCGTTATTCCGATAAGTCGATTCTGGAAGTGGTTCGTGATCCCTGGCAACCCTATGTTTATATCGGAATTTTTATGATGATGATTGGGGCAGTTTATATGTTTTGGAAAGGTCGCGAAAGCGTTAGTGAGTAGCTAGTCAGCTTCAGTTTTTTATTTTTCACATCATCATATCATCACATCATCAAATAAACACATCAACCATGATTTGGTCTAATTTTATACTCGTTTTAGTAAGCAGTTTTTTTCTTTGGTTATCGGCTCTGATTTGTCACAAAAATGAATTTCTAAAACGACTCTTTATTCTTTTAGGAACTGTTAGTATAGGTATTTTTATCGCCTTTTTGTGGGTGAAGTTGGAACGCCCTCCTCTGCGGACTTTGGGAGAAACCCGTTTATGGTATGCTTTCTTTTTGCCTGCTATTGGTATGATAACATATTTGCGATGGCGTTACAATTGGATGCTTTTATACAGCTTAAGCTTATCACTGTTGTTTTTGTTGATTAATTATTTGCATCCCGAGAACTTTTCAAAAACACTAATGCCGGCTCTTCAGAGCCCTTGGTTTGTGCCACATGTTGTGGTTTATATTTCGGCTTATGCTTTTTTAGCGGCTTCATCATTGGTTGCTGTTCGGGGTTTGTATCAGCATTATACTAAAACCCTTGATCGCAAAGTTTTGCTTATGGCTGACAATTTGGTTTATCTGGGCTTTGCTTTTCTGAGTTTAGGTTTGCTTTTTGGTGCTTTATGGGCAAAAGAAGCCTGGGGGCATTATTGGACTTGGGATCCTAAGGAAACCTGGGCGCTTATTACCTGGTTGGGTTATTTGATCTATATCCATCTCCGCTACCATATGCCGACGAAGTTTCGATCTTCGTTATGGATACTTGCTTTGGCATTCGTTATTCTTTTGGTCTGCTGGTTTGGAGTCAATTACCTGCCGTCTGCTCAGTTCTCTGTTCACACTTATAGCCAAGCGCCTTAATCCTTTGATTATTTATTCTGGTGTGGCTATATTTGGTGGAAGGAGTGCAAATACAGGTCGAAGGAATAGAGATGTAAGTCGAAGGAATGAAAGTGTAAGTGGAAGCAAGCCACATGTAGACCGAAGCAGTACAAATGTAAGTGGAAGCAACCCAAATGTAAGCTGAAGCAATAGAGATGTAAGTCGAAGCAAGCCAAATGTAGATAGAAGCAGTAGAGATGTAGGTGTGGAAAATGTATATGTAAGCCCAGAAAATAGAAATGTAAGCAAGAATTATTCAAGTCTAATTTATAACTAAGGTCTCCTTTTCCAGAGTGGGAGTATTCGATGATTAGCTTATTAATTTATGCTTTGATGAAGATGATTTTTTTTGTTAAGTTTAGCTTCCTTAGATCTGATTAGATATTTAAACTTAACCATATGACTGAAGACCACGCTTTACTTGAAACTGTTTCGCTAGAATCAGATATTACGGAAATTTCGATCGATAAACCACTTCAAGATTTTTATAGTCATCTGAGCTATAATGAAAGAATTATCTTTTCAGCAAAATTTGGTGATGGGAAAACATACTTTCTGAATAAGTTTTTTGAAGAACACAAAGATGAATACGAAGCCATTCGAATTTTCCCTGTTAACTATCAGGTTGCTGATAATAAGGATGTTTTTGAGTTAGTTAAAAGAGATATTCTTATTCATCTTTTAGGAAATGAATTAGTTGATGATGAGGATTTCTTTGATGAAATCTTATATGCTCAAAACTACTTATTCCAAAATGGTAAGGATATATTATTAGATATTCTAGAAATTGTTCCTTCAGTTAAAACTCCTGCTAAAATTTTAAAAAAGTGCTTTTGTCATCTTAGAAAATATGAACTCCAAAAAGCTGAATTTGAAAAATCTGTAACAAATAGGATCGAAGATTATTTAAAAAGCTTTGAAGATGCTAAAGGAATTATAGAATTCGATTCGATATCTGAATTAATATGTCGGGTTATTAGAAGGATAAGAGAAAAAGAAAAAAAGGTAATATTAGTTGTGGATGATTTAGATAGGCTTGATCCTGCGCACTTATTTCGAATTCTTAATGTTGTGACAGCTCATATTGATGATCGAATAATTCTGAATGAAGAGTTTGAATCTACTACTTGTAACAAGTTTGGGTTTGATAAAATAATTACTGTTTTTGATTATAATAATGTTAAAATTATTTACAAACACCTATACGGATGTTTGGAAAGTTTTGATGGGTATATTTCTAAGTTTATTAGCGGTAAACCTTTCCTGTATTCATTCAGTAAAGATTCATTAGATTTTGTTATTGATCATTTGTCTGAGAATTGTGGTATCGATAAAAAGATACTTAAGTTGGACCGTATCGTTGGACTTATTTCAAGCATGTCTGTTCGAAATAAACTGAAATTAATTGAACCTTTTGATGTTGAGATTATTGATGAGTTTATAGAGCAGGAGAACTTTAAAATCACAACTCTTAATACTTTTACACGCTTGTTAGTCTTATTAAAAAGGTTGAGTGTGGATTTTGCTTCTATTACTAAGTATATTGCAGAAATTGGTGTTAATAATACTTTAGAATTGATAGGCGTTGGATTATATTTTGGAAAAAGGATTCGTTTTGAGAATGATTTCATATTGATTCCAGATAGTCCATCATCTACAAGATATATGAGAGTGAAAATAGTTACAAAAATGAGTGGTGATTATATTGAGAAAATTGTTTTTGAGGAAGTAAGAGAAACAGTGAATCTTCAGGTTTTAAAGGATGAATTAGTAATAGCATACAACACTTTTAGCAGATACTTAAAGGCTTGATCAGTAGATAAGATGATCTTTATTCTTTGTATAGAACAAAAGCGACCACCTTTTGGCAGTCGCTTTTTATATGTCTAAAATTATCAGCTTGGTTTAGCCTTCAATTTTGTGTAGAATCATTTTCTTAGCTGTACTGATTGCCGCATCGATACCCTGAGGATCTTTGCCACCTGCAGAAGCAAAGAATGCCTGGCCACCGCCACCACCTTTGATTTCTTTGGCAGCTTCACGAACAATTGCTCCGGCATTCAAATCATATTCCTTGACCAAGTTATCAGAGAACATGATGGTTAGGTTGGCTTTGCCATCTAGGTCTGCACCTGCAATAAACACCAAATTTTCAACCTCGGTTTTTAATAAGAATGCAATATCTTTAATATCTCCAGCTGATTTCACATTCATCTTTTTGCTGATGAAGTTCACGCCTTTGGTTTCAGATATTTCAGATTTTAAAGCATTTTTCACAAGCTTAAGTTGTGCTTTTTCAAATGCCTCAAGACCTTTCTTCATTTCAGAGTTCTCCGAAATTAGTGCTTCGATATTTTTCAGAAGATTTTGGCTCGATTTAAAAGTACGTTCAATCTCTTTAAGTGTATTCAACTTGTCGTTGATGTACTTCTCTGCTTTTACAGCTGTAATGGCTTCGATACGACGTACACCTGCTGAAATAGCCCCCTCTGATGTGATCTTGAATAAACCGATTTGTCCTGTTGCTTTAACGTGAGTTCCTCCGCAAAGTTCAACCGATTCGTTTAGTTTCACAACACGAACCAAATCGCCATATTTCTCACCGAATAAAGCCATTGCTCCTAAGTCAACAGCTTGTTGCATAGGAATGTTGTTTTTGATTTCGGTGACAGCATTCTCACGAATTTTGTGATTTACGATTTCTTCAACTTTTGCAATCTCTTCTTCACTTAATTTCTGAAAGTGAGAAAAGTCAAAACGTAAATGATCGGGATTAACCAATGAGCCTTTTTGCTCAACATGATCACCCAAAACTTCGCGAAGCGCAGCATGCAACAAGTGAGTTGCCGTATGGTTGTTGGCAATTAATTCACGCTTACCTGCATTTACAACAGCTTTGAATGTGCATGTTGGGTCGCTTGGTAATTCGTTTGTGATATGTATAATTAAACCAGTTTCTTTTTTAGTATCAACAATTGAGATTTTCTCGCCATTTGCCTCGATATATCCTGTGTCACCAACCTGACCACCACTTTCGCCATAGAAAGGTGTGATATTGAATACCAATTGGAATAAATCTTTTCCTTTGATATTCATTTTGCGGTAACGGGTAATCTTCACGTCAGTTGAAAGGTAATCGTAACCGACAAATTCTTCCTTATCGTCTTTCAGAATCTCAATCCAATCGCCGGTTTCCATTGCAGTAGCCGAACGTGAACGATTTTTCTGAGTTTCCATAGCTTCATTAAATTCTCTGCGGTTGACAACAAGATCATTTTCCTTAAGAATCAATTCGGTTAAATCCAATGGAAAGCCGTAAGTGTCGTAAAGTTCAAAAGCAACCTCACCCTGAACGACTTTAAAATCGTCAGCTTTGGTTTTTTCAATGATCTGGTCAAGCAATTTGATACCGTTTGCCAAAGTTCTTAGGAAAGAATTCTCTTCTTCCTTTACCACCTTCTCAATAAGTTCTCTTTGTTTGATTAATTCCGGGAAGTGTTTTCCCATAACCTCAATCAATACCTCAACTAAGCGGTACATAAAAGGTTCCTTCAAATCAAGGAAAGTGTAGCCATAGCGTACCGCACGACGAAGAATACGACGGATCACATAACCCGCTTTATTATTTGAAGGCAATTGACTGTCGGTAATAGCAAAAGAAATGGTTCTGATATGATCAGCAATAACGCGCAAAGCGATATCAACTTCTTCGTTTTCACCATAAGTTTTGCCACTCATTTTGGCAATAGCCTGAATAATCGGTTGGAAAACGTCAGTATCGTAATTCGATTGTTTGTTTTGCATAGCCATGCAAAGACGCTCGAATCCCATTCCTGTATCAACATGTTGATGTGGCAATGCCTCAAGAGAACCGTCCGCTTTACGGTTGAATTGCATGAAAACCAAATTCCATATTTCAACAACCTGAGGGTGATCCATATTTATCAGATCTCTTCCCGCGATACGTTTTCTCTCGTCTTCACTTCTTAAATCGATATGTATTTCGGAGCAAGGGCCGCATGGTCCAACATCACCCATCTCCCAAAAGTTATCTTTTTTATTTCCATTGATAATGTGATCAGTAGGCAGGTGTTTCTCCCAATAAGCAGCTGCTTCATCATCACGTTTCATATTGTCTTCTTCACTGCCTTCAAACACACTGGCGTATAGACGATCGGTAGGTAGTTTCAAAACATCAACCAATAGTTCCCAGGCCCAATCAATGGCTTCTTTTTTAAAATAGTCACCAAACGACCAGTTACCCAACATTTCGAACATGGTGTGGTGATAGGTATCGTGACCGACTTCTTCCAAGTCATTATGCTTACCTGAAACTCGTAAACATTTTTGAGAATTGGCAATACGATTATATTTGATTGGAGAATTACCAAGGAAAATGTCTTTAAACTGGTTCATTCCAGCATTAGTAAACATCAATGTTGGATCATCTTTAATCACCATAGGTGCAGATGATTCGATCTTATGTTGTTTGGATTCAAAGAAGTCCAAAAAGGTTTGTCTGAGTTCGCTAGAATTCATATTGTATTATGTTTTAAATCGATGGGATTTTGATACTTAGCTTGCAAAGTTAGATTATTTCCTTAATTTTGCTCACATGTGCATAGAAAAATGTATGTTTTTCTTTTAAAAAAATATAGAATAATAACCTATGGCAAAAGTGAAATATCGGTTTAATCCTGAGTCTATTAGTTACGAAGAAGTTGAAGTTAGCTTAAAGACCCGAGCATTAGATTTTCTAAAACATGTGGCTTCAAGTTTGGTGTTAGCTGTCATAATCGTTGTTGTTTTATTCTTCTATTTTGGTTCTCCAAAGGAACGTTCTCTTATTCGTGAGAATCAGGAATTATTATCGCATTACGAAAGGTTAAACAACGAATTTAACAAGATGCAAGTTGTTTTAAGCGATTTGGAACAGCGCGATGATAATATTTACCGTGTCATTTTTGAAGCTGAACCCATTCATAATAACATTCGAAAAGCTGGTTTTGGTGGTGTAAATCGTTATGAAGATTTAGAGAACCTTAAGAATTCGGATTTGGTTATTGAAACATCTAAGAAATTGGATCAGCTCTCAAAATCGATTTATGTTCAGACTAAGTCGTATGACGAGGTTGAAGTGATGGTTAAAAATAAGTTTAAGCTTTTAGCCGCTATTCCAGCTATCATGCCAATAGCCATCAAAGACTTCAATCGAATTTCTGCAGGTTATGGCTGGCGTGTTCATCCTATTTATAAGACAAGAAAATTTCATGATGGAATGGATTTTACCGGTAAGGTAGGAACTCCGCTTTATGCTACAGGAGACGCTGTGGTTAAAAGTGTTGGAATCATAAAAGGTTATGGTAAAACAGTGGTTTTGGATCATGGTTATGGCTATACAACACTTTATGCACATTTAAATGGCTACAACGTAAAACGTGGTCAAAAAGTTAGACGTGGGGAAGTGATTGCCTTTTTAGGTAATTCAGGGAAATCTACCGGGCCTCATTTGCATTATGAAGTTAGGAAATTGGGTAAGACCTTAAACCCAATCAATTATTACTTTAACGACCTTACTGCTGACGAATATGATAGCATGGTCGCCTTCGCTGCGAACACTGGTCAAACAATGGATTAGTTTCACCAAAAAGATATCGGCAACTATAAAAAAGTGGTTCGTAAGATTTAACTTCGTATCACTTTTTTGTTAATTTAGTCTAAGCTTATTAAATAAGCTCCTGTCATTCAGTTTGAAAACGCATCTGCTGTGCCATATCGAGAAACGAAAATAGAAAAACTTTACTACTCCATCGGAGAAGTCGCCGAAATGTTTTCGGTTAATACCTCACATATCCGTTACTGGGAGAAGGAGTTTGATATTATTAAGCCCAAAAAGAACAAAAAAGGCAATCGTTTTTTTACCAAAGCTGATATCGATAACTTCCATTTAATATATCATTTGGTGAAAGAGAGAGGGATGACCCTCAATGGAGCTAAACTGAAATTGAAGGAAAATAAAGAAGATACACAGAATAATTTTGATGTTGTTTCAAGACTTAAGGATATTAAGAACTTGCTTCTTGAAATGAAAGAGATGATCTAGAAGTCCCTAATGGGATGAAACCCCTAAATTTTATAGAATTGAAAGTAAAAGATATAATTGCTGCAATAGAAGATATAGCACCCTTATCTTATCAGGAGTCCTATGACAATGCAGGATTAATTGTCGGGAGTTTTGATTGGGAATTAACCGGTGCATTAATTTGTTTGGATGTGGTTGAGGAAGTTGTTGAGGAAGCCATTGAAAAGGGGCTGAATTTGATTATTTCACATCATCCGGTTGTTTTTAAAGGTTTGAAGCGATTTAATGGTAACAATTATGTGGAACGCACAGTGATGTTAGCCATTCAGAATAATATTGCGATATATTCTGCTCATACCAATCTGGATTCAGTAAAAGGTGGTGTTAGTGATAAAATGTGTGATGTTCTGGGTTTGAAAAATCGTAAAATTTTAGATCCGCTTAGTGAAGATTTGAAGAAACTGGTGACCTATGTGCCATCTGACAAAGCGGAAGACCTCCGTAAGTCATTGTTTGAGGCCGGAGCCGGGCATATTGGAAACTATGATTCTTGCAGTTTTAATTCAAGTGGTGAAGGGACTTTTAGAGCCAATGAGAATGCCACGCCTTATGTTGGTAAGACTGGTGAATTGCATTATGAAGCAGAAACTCGCATCGAAACGATTTTCCCCAAGCATTTGCAGGCTAAAGTTATTAACGCATTACACAGAGCCCATCCGTACGAGGAAGTTGCCTATGATATCTATTCTTTAGATAATAAAAACCCTCAGGTTGGTTTGGGAATGATTGGCGAATTAGAAACACCAATGGATACCTTAACTTTCTTGAAAAAATTGAAAGATGTGTTTCATTGCGGAGTGATTCGTTATACCCCGATTGTTAGGGATAAAATAAAAACAGTTGCACTCTGTGGAGGAAGTGGTAGCTTTCTACTGCGAAAAGCCAAGGCTGCTAAAGCCGATATTTATATTACCGGAGATTTTAAATATCACGAATTTTTCGATGCTGAAGGAAAGCTTATCATTGCCGATATCGGACATTATGAAAGTGAACAGTTTACTAGAGAAATTTTTTATGAGATAGTTACAAAAAAATTCCCTAACTTTGCCGTTCGTATCTCAGAGATAAATTCGAATCCAATAAATTATTTGTAAACATATGACTACACAAAATCCAAAAGCTGCAGATTTAAAGGATATTTCAGTTGAAGAAAAATTGCGTGCACTATACGAAATGCAAAGTATTGATGCTGAGGTTGATAGGATTAAGACGCTAAGAGGAGAACTTCCTTTGGAAGTTCAGGATTTGGAAGATGAAATTGTTGGGCTTGACACCAGGATTAGTAATCTTAACACTGAAGTGAGTGAGCTTGGTGATACCATCACTAAGAAGAAACAAGAGATTAAAGAAGCTGATTTGTTGATTAAAAAGTACGAGGCTCAACAGTCTAACGTTCGTAATAATCGTGAATTTGATTCTATCTCTAAAGAAATTGAATTTCAAAAGCTTGAAATTGAGTTATGCGAGAAGCGTATTAAAGAATTCACTGTAGAAGTTGCTAATAAGAAAACTCTGATTGAAAAATCAGAAGTTGTTTTAGCAGATAAGAAGGCTGATCTTGAGGCTAAAAAGAGTGAATTGGATGCTATTGTTTCAGAAACTCAGCTTGAAGAAAATAAGTTAAGTGACAAATCAGAAGAATACAGAACGAAAATTGAGGATCGTTTAATTAATGCTTATACACGTATTCGTAGTAATGCTCGAAACGGTTTAGCTGTTGTTACTGTTGATCGTGATGCTTGTGGCGGTTGTTTTAATAAAATTCCACCTCAGCGTCAAATGGATATCCGTACACGTAAAAAGATTATCGTTTGTGAATATTGTGGTCGTATTTTGGTTGACCGTTATATCGTAGACTACGATAACAGTATTGAGCAAGCTGATATTGAAGCTGCTGATGCTAAGCCAAAGAGAAGAGCTCGCAAAACCAAAGAGTAATCTTTATTTAGATATTAAAAAAGGCCATTGATATTCGATGGCCTTTTTTGTGTTTTTGGCTTGTCCTGAACTAGCTTGATTTTCTGCCAATTTATTTCAGAACAACTACTTGAAAAAGTCTAATGTCTTGGTGTGATTAAGCCATCTTCACTGATTTGTAATTTAGTTTCAGGAATATCATTTAGAGTCAGTTCCCGTAATTTTAAAACTGCTTTATTTTGCTGGTCAATTCGTGTGCCTAATCCTTTGATCTGTTTGCATGAAATGATTTCAGCTTTTTTGAATTCTCCATTTTTATTGGTGAAAACTTTTAAAATAGGCGCTAATCCATTTATGCCTGATACCTTCATACGACTGTAGGTACAAAAATTACCCAGGCTGTAGATAATGAAACGATCTTTGTAAAGATCTATGGCTCTTAAAACATGCGGACCATGTCCTAAAATAACATCAGCACCGGCATCTATCATTTTTCGGGCAAATTCGTAAACATTACCTCTGTCTTCGCCAAGGAATATTTCTCTTTCTCTGGTCAGATGCTCGTATTTTGATCCTTCGGCTCCGCCATGAAATGACACTACTGTAATATCACATCTATCATTGAGAGAGCTGACAATTCGCTCAGCTTCCTTAAGATCATTAATATCGCAGGTTCCTTTAATAGGTGCAAAGGCACAAAATCCAAATTTAACACTATCACGTTCGATGACGATGCTCGGATATTCCAATAAACCAACGTGATGTAGGCCTGATTTTTCAATCTGTTCGATGGTGTTTAATCTACCAGGAACTCCAAGATCTCCCGAATGGTTATTGGCCATACTCAACACATCAAAACCAGCATTAACAATATGTTTAAAAAGAAAATCGGGGCTGCGAAAAGCATAACAATTCGCTGTATCCTGGCATTTTTTTGTCACGGCCAATGTATCGGAAAAAGCTCCTTCCAGATTTCCAAAACTGATAGTTGCATCGCTTAGGAAAGGATATAGCGGTTTCATTAGATTGTCACCATTCTGTGGAGGCAGGTATTGGGAAGACGGAAAATTTGTTCCCAGCATGATGTCTCCAACCCCAATAATACTGACAAGCTTTTCATTATTTGCTTTCTGAATTGAATCAGTTGAGTTGATGATGTTATCTTGTTTAGGAATTGAATCATTAGTTTCCTGTGCAATAAGTAGGGACTGGCTGGCAATCAGAAAAAAAAGAATTTGAAATACAGATGCTCTCATAGAAGAATGTGTGTAAAGTAAACTTTTAATTACCAGGAACCTCCGGCGCCACCGCCGCCAAAACTTCCACCTCCAAAACCTCCGAAGTCACCAAAGCTGCTACCTCCGCCAAAGCCACCCGATCCGGACGAAAAATCGCTAAATGAGCTGCCATGTGATCGTGACCCAGATCCCATCATACCCAGTAACATCCAGAATGGAAGACTGCTTCCACTTGTTCCCATTGTGTGATGACCACGAGAGCGAGAGCGTCCAATAAAAGAGAAAATCAGGATAATGAAAAGCGGGATTAAAAAGCCAAAAGAGCCACCTTTGCCTGAACGTGAGTGTTGTTTTGCATACTGTTTATGATTGAATTCACCTTTAGCCAAGCCCATTAACACATTGCTTGCCTGATTAATTCCTTCGTATATCTGTCCCTGTTTAAAGTAGGGAATCATTTCGTTGTCAACAATCTCGTTGGCGGTAGCATCAGGAATTGCACCTTCCAAACCATATCCGGTAGCAATAAAAACCTGACCTCGGCTATCATGAGTTTTAGGTTTAAAAAGAATGACGATACCATTGTCAAAGCCCTTTTTACCGACTTGCCATTTTTCACCAATTTCATATGCAAAACTCGCAGCATCATAACCATTTAAGCTTTTTACTGTAACCAGAGTGATTTGATTACCTGTATTGGCATAGAATTGAAGTAGCTTTTGTTCTAAGGCATTGGATTCGGATTTTGTAAGAACATTTGCAAAATCGTTAACCAAAGTCTGATTTTTAGGTTTTTCAGGAATTTCCTGGGCTTGTGACAAACTGGAAATTGCCAGAGCTAGTATTAATAGTATCTGTTTAAAATATCTCATTGTTTTAGTTTTTAGTTATCTCCAAATGAGATGTCGTCACTTAATTCATTCACATCATCAGCTTGATAAGGAAAATGGGTTTTTAATTGTTGTCCGGCCATCTTTATGCCTTCAGAAAGGCCTTTGGCAAATTCGCCTTGTTTGAAATAACCGAGGATTTCTTCTTTAGTATGATTCCAAAAAGATTCTGAAACTTTAGCATTAATTCCGGCATCGCCTAAAATTGCGAATTTATGATCGCGAATTGCAAGATAAAAAAGAACACCATTTCTCAATTGTGTTTTTTGCATTTCCAATTTTGCAAAGATATATGCGGCTCTGTCCATGACATCATCAGGACAACTGTTTTCTATATGAACACGTATTTCGCCCGAGGTATTTGTTTCGGCTTCAGCAATGGCTTCTTTTATTGCTTTTTGTTCTTCTTTACTAAAAAAAATGGCAGCTGATTTCATATTGTAATATTAGATGTGAGTATGTTGAAATGTGAGCTGAGTGTTTGGGATAACTCAGCTCATATAGCTATGATCTCATGCTAGAATTTAACTTCCGGTGCTTTCTCAGAGCCTTTAGTTGATTCGAAATAAGCTTTCTTTTGATAGCCATAAAGACCGGCAAAGAATGAATTTGGAAATTTTTGGATGTAAATATTATACTGTCTGGAAGTTTCGTTAAATTTTTTACGCTCCACAGCAATACGATTTTCAGTTCCTTCCAGTTGTGCCTGTAAGTTCATGAAATTTTGATTAGCCTTTAGTTCAGGATAACGTTCAACACTTACCATTAAGCGGGACAAAGCTGAACTCAAACCATCTTGGGCCGCTTGAAACTGTTTCATGCCTGCAGCATTTAAATTGCCTGGTGTGATATTTACAGATGTGGCTTTTGCACGCGCTTCAATTACACCTGTAAGGGTTTCCTTTTCGTGAGTAGCATAACCCTTTACGGTATTTACCAAATTAGGAATTAAATCGGAACGACGTTGATAAACATTTTCGACCTGTGCCCATTGACTATTTACGTTCTCGTCCATGGTTACCATATTATTCTTAAATCCAACTGATTTACTGATTCCCCAGATAGCAATAAGGGCTACCACAATAAGGATAATGACTGATTTTTTCATATGTTAATCTATTTTTGTTTTTACTTTATTTTAAAATGAATGGTTTCAAATTCTTTATAGTTTTTAATGATTTTGTAAGATCAGAACGACAATATGAATCTACATTTTTTCTTTGAGAAAGGTATGAAACTGCGAGATATTAGGCAAAATGTATGCCTGTTTGGATAAGTAGACAAAAAGCGTCGTTGTAATGACAGGCTGGCAGAGCTTGAAAATTATTTTTAGTTGAAATATTAATATGATCCAAGATAGTTGTTTCTATATTGTAATTTTGAAACGACTAAGAGTAAAAATAAAATTCCAAATTATAAGGGAGACCAAGATCTCCCTTTATTATATCTTAATAACATGCAAATTGAATCATTAAGAGAAATTGAAATGTTGAAAGCTCAACAGGTTTCTTTTTGTGTTTATTTCTCATCACCCAATTGTGGCGTTTGTCAGGTTTTAAAACCAAAATTAATGAAGTTGATGACAGAGGAATATCCTAAAATAAAAGCTTTTCAGGTGGATACGGCTACACATCCTGATATTGCTGCACAATTGGGATTTTATACCAATCCCAGTTTTATCATTTACTTAAATGGGCAGGAATTTTTCAGAAGATCCCGCACTATTAGTCTTCAAGAGTTGGATGAAAGCTTGTCCCGACCTTATGGATTAATGTTTTAGAATGGTGGTTTAATAGGTCCCCACATTAAGCATTACCAGTGGACATGCTTGTTCAGTAATGATGCCATTAGCACGAGCTTTTATTTCGAACTCATGATTTTCAGTTCCGGGAGGGAATAAAATACGTTGGGGTTGCAAGCTAATCACATAGTTGTAATAAGCCTGTTGGTTTTTGGCTGATAGGTAAATTGCGACTGTGTTGATATCAGTATAATGTGGGAAACCTGTTTCAATTTTTACTGTATAGGCAGTTCCGGCTTTATTTCCGATAGCATAAGTTTTTATTTTATGTTCTGTCAAAAGCTTAATGCATTTGTTTGAATAGCGTTCAGTATTGGTACTCGCGCCAATAACCAGAGTTGTTTTCATTTTATGGAAGCTTAATAGTTAGTATTTTGTTTCTAGTTGAATATACAAAACATTTAGCATAAGACGAAAAAATGGAAAAGTGATTTGTAAAAAAGAAGATAATTAGATTTTTTGAATCAAAACAGTTGCATAAGCAGACACGCCCTCCTCAGTACCGACAAAACCCAATTTCTCAGTTGTAGTTGCTTTTATGGCCAAATCTTCGATGTCAATTCCCATGACAGAGGCAAGTGTTTTTTGCATTTCAGGAATATGAGGATTAATTTTTGGTTTTTGCAATGCGATTGTTGAATCTATATTACCGATTGTAAAGCCTTTTTGGGCAATTAACTCAACAGTCTTTTTTAATAATATTTTACTGTCAATACCTTTCAGTTCGGCTGATGTGTCAGGAAAATGAAAGCCTATATCTCTCATGTTTGCAGCGCCCAATAAGGCATCGCAGATGGCATGAATTAAGACGTCGCCGTCAGAGTGACCAAGGCTTCCTTTATGATGATTTAATTGAATGCCTCCTAACCAGAATTCTTCACCTTCGGCCAATTGGTGAACATCGTATCCAAATCCGACTCTAATTTTCATAGTTTGTTTTTTTGAGACAGAGCATTATGCTTATTTCTGATGCAATGTCTGTAAATGAGTGAATACAAAAAATCCTCACGTATGATGAGGATTTTAAAGGTATATATTTTTTTAGTTTATCTTCTATTCGATTTCAGATCAAGATTTGCTGAAATAGAAACGCGTAAAGTATTTTGAAGTGGGTTACTTTGGCTTGAAGGGATTAGGTAAGAAAAATCTAAATCAAACATGCTAAGTTTTACGCCAACACCTGCAGTATAGAATTTACGATTCCCTTTGTCTTCATTTTCATAGAAGTATCCGGTACGAACCGCAAATTGATTCTGATACCAATATTCAAGACCCAGACTCCAGGTTATTTCTTTGAATTCTTCGCTCATGCCACCCGGAGCATCTGAAAATGAACTGAAAATACCGGACATCACACTTTTGTCAATTTTGTTAGGATCGAGATTGTCGTTATTTTCTTCAATTTTTCTTCCTGATGAACTTGGTACAAGTAATTTGTTCATGTCTGCAGAAACTGTAATTGAACTGTATTGATCAATCTGGTGTTTGTAGGATGAACCTATTCTTAAATTTGTTGGGATAAATTCCTTTTCGCTGTCATCAGAATAACTGATTTTGGAACCGATATTAGAGACGTTTACCCCCCAAGACCACACTGATGGATTATGAGAAGAACCGTATTCTTTTCGATGATAGATAGATATATCAGCTGCAAATGCATTGGCTGTTTTCGACAGATTATCGTATCCTCCTTGTGAAATATCTGAGAAGATATATCGGAAAGCGATCGCTCCTGAAAAATTGTCACCCAAACGACGAGAATAAGCCACATCAAAGGATAGTTCGTAAGGACTCTTTTTGATAGGAATATCATCAGCTTGCTGCTGTAAGAAAATATCGCCAAGAGAAAAATATCTAAAGGATGCTGCTATGGTTTGATATTTATCTAAGCTGTAATAACCCGAAAGATAAGATAAACTCATATCGTCAATAATATTCCTTAACCAAGGTGTGTATGACGCTCCAATACCAGCCTCACTTTTAGTGAAACTATATTTGGCAGCATTCCAAAACATGGAATTGTGATCAGGACTGGTTGCAACGCCGGTGTTTCCCATGGCTGCTGCCCGGGAGTCAGGAACTATGGTTAGAAAAGGAACGGCTGTTTGAATATAATTTGCACCGGTTACTGATGTTTCTTGTGCTTTAGCCTTGTTTGAAAAAATAATAAGAGCAAAAATGCAAAGTGCTCTGGGTAAGATTTTTTGAATATTCATAAGGTTGAAATTGATTCGATCTGCAAATATATTATAATAACTTTAATTCCTTATTTTTATTATTTAAGGATGACTAATTTTTGAAATTTATTTGCTGTTTTCCCATCTTCAGTTCTGAGTTTCACTCTGTAAAAATAAACACCTCGACCTATGTTATCGCCAAAATCATCCGTTCCATCCCAGTTGATAGGGCCGACTCTGAAACCCGAAGAGTTTATGGATGTTTCGATGGTTTTTACAAGTTTTCCTGAAATAGTTAATATTTGGATCAAGACTTCAATTTCGCCACTTGCCTGATTGTGTTCAAAGTAAAAGCCGGTATGGGTGGTGAAGGGGTTTGGATAATTGAGCAGATGCTTTATTGCTAATTTAGCATTTTCAGCTACGACAAAATCAATTTCGCTTTCAGACGGATTATTCAGGTTATCCCATATTTTCAGATTAAGTTGGTGTTCCCCTTCTTTAAAATTCGAAAGTTGGTAAGTGATTCGGCCTTTTTGGTAACTGTCAATTTCGGTTTGATAATGATCATTTAACTCGATATTGTTATCAGTATTTTTATCAATTGTTGCGATTATATTGTGATCAGAATTAACACCAAGTGTGTTGATTCCGCTAGAATCCTGAACAATTGCCAGAAGGAGGGGAGATTCGCTGGTTGCTCCGCCATTTACAAATTGCTCATCATTCATGTAGAGGTCGATTTCAGGACCAAGTTTATCATCAATATTGTTAATATTTGATCCGCCAACAATTATGTCATTGGTATACCCACTGGCAGTAGTGGTGGTACTTTTAGCATAGTATTGAATTTTCCCTTTACCAAATTCAGGATTAATATCTTTGGGAACCAAAAAACTAAAGCTGAATTCACCATTTTTAATGCTTGCCTTTCCTGAGTATAGGGCATTGTTTTGTTCTCTATACTCAAAAGGGATTCCATCGTTTCCAAGCGTTGTTTTATCCGAAAATTTATCGAAAACTGTAGCGAAAAGAATTCCGTTAAATTGATTGAGCTTTTGAGAATTTTGGTTTTCAATTTGTCCGGATAGTGTTATTGTCCTTAGTGCTTTTAGTGTATCTGTAGCTTGGTTAATATTGATAGTGTTGAGTTTTAAAGTTGTAATGTTTTCTGTTGGATAGTTCAGTTTTAAGGCTGGATCTCCCAATAGGGTGAAGTTGCGTTTATTATTACTTGATCCGCTCGCATTTTTTGTAAGCCTCATGATATCGCCTAAGCGTAAGCTTTCATTTTGATTATTTGTTGAAAAAACGTAGTTGTAGAAATTCTGATTTAAATAGAAGTTGGGTGTTGAAAACACCAACCGAGTTGTTGTAAATAAGCCAATTCCGCCACCATTGTCTCTGAGAAGAATACTTTCACCAGCAGATCGTTTTTGATATTGATCAAATCGACTGAATTCACAGGTTGCAGTCATAAACAAAGGAAGGTATTTTTCGTTTTTCCAAGACTCAATGTCTTCAGTCATCATTATTTTTTCATGAGCTAAGCCATTTTCATTACCATGCCCGGTATAGTTAACAATTAAACAGCCTTTGTTGATATTATCTTCAATTTTTCTGTTGACCGCGGGGTAGCGATCGCCGGCAGGAGTTGTTTCCTGTTTGAAGGCATCTAAAAATATGCGATGGATCCTGTATTTAGGATTATTGTTTTCAAGCTGCATTGCCAATTTATTGGCATCACGCATATGGACATTATTATCTTCATCGTCACCAATAAAACAAACAGAAGTTTGCCAACTGCCTAAGTTTTCATTTTTGTTGTAGTTTAATATTTTAGATGTGACAATTCGGGCCTCTTCTGAAGAGTTTACAGGTAGACGACCAATGCCAATATCAACCAAACCTGTGGCACCTCCCTCATTATCGTCGAGTAAGCCAAAAAAATCATCGGTTACAAATGATTGTGTTGGCGATAAGGAATAGCTCGACTGGTAGGTTGGTATTTTGTTTGTGTTGCTGCTGCTTACTAATTTATTGTCGTAAGAACCGTCACCAAAAAGCAGAAGGTATTTGGGCATTTCATCTTCGCTTGTAGCTCTGTCATAAAACATTTTGACGAAATTTCGTATTGCAGCCGCATCAACTGTTCCTGATGAGAATTCATTATAGATACTTTCGGTACTGACTAGTGATACCTTTAGTTGATCCTGATTTTTGTGAAGTTCTGCCAGTTGGTTTGCATAGCTTAAAAAATCGGGATGACTGACAATTATAAGATCGCAGGCAGAGAGTCCGTGCAAGTTTTGATTTTGTACAACTCCAACATATTTAGGGCTGGGAAATTTTGAGTTGAGATCGAAAGCAATCAATTCCCTTAATTCATTCTGAGGTACATTAATAATAGCTGTACTTCCATTAAGCTCCCTTGCTATTTGTTTGACTTGTGATGCTTGTGTTACATCCCAAACCACAGTGTTCGGGTTGGCATTTTTAAGCTTAAAACTTGCAATATTGCTCGGGCCGATTGATCTTGTGTCGCGAAAAGCCAATTGTTCACCTTCAAAAATGAGTTGACACCTTGCATTCAATCTCATATAATCCAGCCAGCCGATTGAGGAGGCTGATCCTTTTTCGTATTTAATTTTGATGTTGAATTGATCTCCTTCTGCTTTAAAGTTATCAAAGCGTTCTCTGACTTGTGAAGCATAGGTTGCCGTATAGCTACCCGTGTTTACTGATGGGATATTAATTTCCCCGATTTGAGTTTCATTGGAGCTTAATATGAATTTTGTGTTTGAAGATGAACGTCCGGCAACATGTGTATTGATGCTGATGGTCTTATTCGTGTTTAGGTTCTGAAAATAGAATGGGATTGTATATGAGGTCGTGATATCGAAAATTTGTCCAAACCATAGTTGACCCGAACGGAGTAGGTTTTTATTGTCAAGATCGACAACTCTGTAAGCATCAAAATCGGTGACAGTAAGATTTGGATTTAGCTCATTATCGATTTTTGGAATCAGTGGAGATGCTGTCTTATCCGAAGTCAGGAAATAATGAGATGTGTTGCTGTAAAGATGATTTTGATGAATGAATTCTTTGGTTTCATTGTCATAGTTCCAAGAGCGAGGACCTTTGGCATAAAATAGAATGTAATCTCCTGAATTGAATACGCCATCGCTTCCTTTTGACATATAGATAGGATTTAGAATTAAGTCATCACTTTTTTCCGCATTGTTCATTTCAGGAAGCATACCTCCCCCTGAACCATATACTCTGACAGAAGCCGGATTCTCGATCCCCATATCAAGTAGCTGTTGATAGCTGATCTTATGGATGGCAGTTGTATCAACACTTATTTTAATCCATTTACCACTTGATAATATGGACGTGTTGGCGTAAAAGGCCTTACTTCCATTTTTAGTTCTTGTTTGGGAAGTTTGAGATGTTAGTTTAATCCTGAATTGCTTTAATTTTTCAAGTTG
This sequence comes from Ancylomarina salipaludis, assembly GCF_004122035.1. GTDB lineage: Bacteria > Bacteroidota > Bacteroidia > Bacteroidales > Marinifilaceae > Ancylomarina > Ancylomarina salipaludis. The sequence goes on along the minus strand of NZ_SAXA01000001.1, from coordinate 459,044 downwards.
CCCGTTTGAGGGATTTCTTCTTATGGGAAGAAATTTGATTTGTAAATATTTTTGTTTCCGAATTCCGGCTTCATTTAATTGAAAATCAAAATCGGATGGTATTTGAGTTGGATTAATGAGTTTGATTTCCTCTTGAGATAAATTCTCAAAAACGGTTTCTTCAAGTATTACGGAATAATTTGTTTGATTCTGACCGATTTTGAAATTCTCAGAAAAAAAAGGAAGAAAGTTGACGCTTGCCTCTGTAGTTGCATTGTCGAAACTGAGTGTTTGGATTGATTCACCTTCCGAGGTGAATATTTCTGATATCGACCAATGTAGTTCAATTTTTTTTGTATCCTGAGGGAAACAATAAGTTGACGTAAATAATAGTATAAAAATAAGAAGCTTCCGCATTTTTGAATTTCAGATTGGATTTTGAAAGATTATGCCATTAAACAGACAGTAAATATATTTATAATTTAGATGAAGAAATAATAATATCATTTTTGAAACGGGATATCTTGAGAAAGCTTGTGTGAGATGTTTTGAATTGAGATAATTATAGATCATAAATTGGGATAAGTATTTAGGTAAAATGTGAGCTGATGTAGAAAATATCTAAAAAAGTAAAATTTGATACAATAAGTTCTATTTACTTTTAGTTATATTTGTTGGGTGAAGAGTGCCTTTTTTTTGATTAAACTATGGTTTTCTTTAACGATTGATAAAATTGAGTCAGTTTTAAACTTTCTTTTTTTCAATTGTTATTGATTTAAAAAATCGGTAAATTGGAACCACGCATGGATACATTGTTCAATAGATCTGTGTGTTGCAAACATTAATTTCATCAGATGAATAAAGTTTAGATGTCAAGTTTAAATCATCTTGCATTATTCAAATTGTTTGATGGTAGATATTTTAATTTAGAGTTGATCTTATAAATATTCAAGATTGTACTTAATCCCGTGATTATTAGGGGAAGTTTATAAGTAAATAGAAAATTTAATCATATGAAATCGAATTTATTACTTTCTGCGTTTGCAATTACTTTATTGCTGTTTTCATCTTGTTCTAAGGTGAAAAGTATAATTGGTAAGGAAGAGCGTTCGTCTGCTACTGGTTGGGCCTATAATGATCCTGAAAACGGTGGTTTTGAATACAAAAAAGGTTATTTGCAGAAAACAGGACCTGGTTTGATATTTATTGAAGGGGGAACTTTTGTAATGGGACGCAGTCAGGATGATGTTATGTACGAATGGAATAATATGCCACGTCGTGTCACAATACCTTCTTTCTATATCGATAAAACTGAAGTTAGAAATGTTGATTATAGAGAATATTTGCACTGGACCAAACGTGTGTTTGTGGATTACCCTGAAGTGTACAAAAAGGCCTTACCAGATACATTGGTATGGCGATCAGAGTTAGCTTACAACGAACCTTATGTGAATAATTATTTACGACATAAAGCGTATTCTGAATATCCTGTTGTGGGTGTTTCCTGGGAACAAGCTTCTGATTTTTGTGAGTGGCGTACTGATCGTGTCAACGAAAGAATTTTAATTGAGAAGGGGATTTTAAAAGAAAATCCGGATCAACGAAATGAGAATAACTTTAATACTCAAGCTTATTTGATGGGACAATACGAAGGTGTTGTTGGTACCAATTTAAAGGATTTAAATCCTGATAATGAAGAACGTCGTGTACGTTGGTCAGATGGTATTCTTTTACCAAAGTATCGTTTGCCATCCGAGGCAGAATGGGAATATGCTGCTTTAGCAACGATTGGAAATTCTACTGAAGAGCGTATTGGAGATAAGAGGATGTACCCATGGGATGGACATTGGGTTAGGAATGCGGATAAAAAGCACCGAGGTGAAATGATGGCCAATTTCTCAAGAGGGAATGGTGATTATATGGGATCAGCCGGTGCACTTAATGATGCAGGAGATGTGACCGTTCCGGTAGATTCATATTGGCCAAATGATTTTGGTTTGTATTGTATGGCTGGTAATGTGAATGAATGGGTTGCAGATATTTACCGTCCACTTTCATCTTATGATGTTGCTGAGTTTAATCCTTATAGAGGAAATGTCTTCAAAACGCCTTTATTGGATGAAGAAGGTAATATTGCTGAAAAAGATAGTTTAGGTCGTATTCGTTACCGTAATCAAAAAGATGAGGAATTGGTTAACCGCGTAAATTATAGAACAGCTGATAATAGAAATCATAGAGATGGTGATTTAGCATCCAGTGTTGTACCGGATACGGAATGGACAAATGGCGAACTTCGTACCAAAGGTTCATCTTTAATGTACGTGAATGCACAGGGAGCTAATAAAAACACTTATAATACACTAATCAATGATGAGTCTCGTGTATATAAGGGTGGTTCATGGAAAGATAGAGTGTATTGGTTGTCACCCGGAGCGCGTCGTTTCTTAGATCAGAAGAGTTCAAGAGATGATATTGGTTTCCGTTGTGCAATGACACATGTTGGATCTCCGGTAGAAGGTAAATAGATTTGATGTTATGATATAAGATTTACCCCATCGTGATTAACGATGGGGTTTTTTCTTGTATTTTTTTTAATTTCGCTAATTCAATTTCAAGCTCATTATATGAATATTTCAGAGATCTATACCCTGTTTCAAAAGTTTTCACATGTTGTTACTGACAGTAGAAATGTTGTTGCTGATTCCTTGTTTTTTGCCTTAAAGGGAGAGAATTTTAATGGGAATAAATTTGCCTTAAGCACACTTGAAAAGGGCTGTCGTTATGCGATAGTTGATGAGCAGGCATATGTAATTGATGATCGTTTCATTTTGGTCGATGATGTTCTGACTTGTTTGCAAAATCTGGCCAGAGAGCACCGCAGGAAGCTCGGAATTCCGATTTTAGCAATTACCGGAACCAACGGGAAAACAACAACCAAGGAATTGCTAAATGAAGTCTTGAAACAAAAGTTTAAGACTTCAGCCACACAGGGAAATTTCAATAATCATATTGGCGTGCCATTGACTTTGTTGGCTATGAACTCTGAAACTGAATTTGGGATTGTTGAAATGGGAGCCAATCATCCCGGAGAAATAAAAATGTTGTGTGAAATTGCTGAGCCCAACTATGGTCTAATCACAAATGTTGGTAAAGCGCATCTGGAAGGATTTGGTTCTTTTGAGGGGGTGAAAAAGACCAAAAAAGAATTGTACGATTATTTGGCACAAAATGGGGGAGAAGTATTTGTAAATTGTGATAATGAGCACCTGATGGGGATGCTGAATGAACAAAAAGCAATTCTGTATGGCAATTCTGAAGAGGCTTTTTCCAAGGCTCGTTTTCTTCAGGCAGAACCCAAACTCATTATAGAACTTCGGTCACCAATAGGTAAATTGTATATTAAAACACAGCTTATTGGCGCGTATAATTTTGAAAATGTCCTTGCAGCAGTTACATTGGGTCGATATTTTAAAATCGATGAGATAAATATTAAAGAGGCATTGGAATCTTATACTCCAAGTAATAATCGGTCTCAGCTATTAAAAACAGAGAACAATGTTTTATTCCTGGATGCGTATAATGCCAACCCAACGAGTATGCGTGCTGCTATCGAGAATTTTGCATCGATGAAAATGAAGAATAAATTTCTCATTTTGGGCGATATGCTGGAGTTGGGAGACGAGTCGGAAAAAGAACATCTCAATGTTTTAGCTTTATTGAAAGAGAAGGAATTATCGGATACGCTATTGGTGGGAAATATTTTTGCAAGTCTGGCTTCTGATTACAAATACAAAGCTTTTAAAGGTGTAGAAGACTTGTTGGAATATCTGGAAAAATCGGATTTAAAGAATAAGTATATTTTAATAAAAGGCTCAAGAGGGATTAAGCTTGAGAAAACGATAGAGAAATTGTAGAGTATGAATTTAGCTTGGGTTTATTTGTTGATTGCCGGATTTTTTGAAGCGGCTTGGGCCATAGGATTAAAATATACACAAGGATTTACTCGTTTGTGGCCGAGTGTATTTACCGTTATTGCAATGGGAATCAGCCTTTATTTCCTTGGCATGGCACTTAAGAATTTGCCTGTGGGGACAGCTTATGCTGTTTGGACAGGTATCGGAGCTTTTGCCACAGCAATATTGGGTATTATATTGTTTGGCGAGAGTGTACACTTTGCTCGTATCTTCTTTTTATTTCTACTATTGGTCGCAATAATCGGATTGAAATTTACGGCAAAATAAGGAGGCCTCGTGCTAGAACCTTAAATCGGAAAATTTCTTTTTATTCTGAATAAAATAGTCAGCAATGATGCTGCCTGTATAGATTTCGTGGTGAAATTCTTTTGTAACCAGAGGATTTAGTTTACGCCTTTTTTCACGCATCTTACTTAGGTTTTTGTAAAAAGAGTAGTGAGCCTTTAACAAAGCCATCAGGTTGTCGAATTCAAGACTAAGTAGAAATTTTACACCTGCTACACCATCTAAAATCATTCTTAGCAATAGAGTTGTGATGAGTTTTTCAGAAGGTAAATTTTTATAGAGCATAAAAAGATTGTTTCTGAAATTCAAATGTAATTTGCGTGAACTGTGATTGGGTAGTGTGGCTCCGCCAACATGATAAACCACACTCTCAGGATGGCAGACAATGCGGAAACCTCGGTTCTTTATTCTCCAGCAAAGGTCAATTTCTTCCATATGTGCAAAGAAATCAGCATCGAGTCCCCCTAGTTTTTTATACACTTCAGATCGGATGAAAAGTGCGGCACCGCTGGCCCACATCACATCGGTGAGTTGATCGTATTGTCCTGAATCAGTTTCAATGCTGTCCAATACACGTCCTCTGCAAAAAGGATAACCCAGATGATCAATATAGCCTCCTGAAGCACCGGCATATTCAAAGTCTGTCTTTTTATTGAAGGCTTTAATTTTGGGTTGGGCAGCTACAATATCAGTTTCTCTCTCGAATAAGTTATAGATAGGATCAAGCCAGTTTTCACTCACTTCAACATCAGAGTTTAGAAGAACGAAATAGTCATGGTTGAGTTGATCTAAGCCCTTGTTGTAACCATCGGCAAATCCATAGTTTTTATCCAGAATTATGGTTTTAAGCTCAGGATATTCTTTTTTAATAAAGTCAATTGAATCGTCAGTAGAATCGTTGTCAATAACCACAACTTCGGCCCATTCCCGATTCGAAAATTTGGTGACAGAAGGCAGAAATTGTTCTAATAATTTCTTTCCGTTCCAGTTTAGGATAACCACTGCAATTTTATTCATGATTTTGTTTTGGACTTGTTGTTAATAGTGAGCTAAAAATAAGCAAAGATTAGGATTGGGCTTTTCTGTTGTGTTTCCAACGTTTATGTGACCATAACCAGTAGGATGGCTTTTCTTTTATAATATTTTCAAGCAAACGCGTATGTAATTCTGTAATTTCGTTCTCTTCAGTTTTATTTGGTTTATCAGTAATTGGAATGAATTCGTATTCGTAATACCCACGTTTAATCTTAGTCATTTTGACATAAACTACGGCTTGATCCAGTTTTTTCGCAATACGCTCAGTTCCTTGTAGAATGGGCGTGTCCTGATTCAGAAAATTGGTCCAATAATGCAGGTTTCTTCTGTTTGGAGTTTGATCGCCAATAAACGCAGTAATGGTAAAATGCCCCTGGTTTTTATGCTTAATCATGGTGCGTAGTGTGTCATTTTTGGCTAAGGTTTGAGCTCCAAAACGTTCTCTGATTTTGATGAACATCTTATCAAATACTTTGTTGTGCAAGGGTTTGTATATGGTTAGGAAATCTCCTGTATTGTACACAGCAAATGAGGTTAACCACTCCCAGTTGCCATAATGTCCTAAAACGGCAACCACACTTTGGCCTTGCTCTTTGTATTGATTGAAAAAGTCGGGTTGTTTGCAAACACAACGCTTTAGCATCTCATCCTGACTGATATTCCAGAGTTTGATTGTTTCAACAAAGGAATCACAAAAATGGTGGTAGAATTCTTTTCTGATTTTTCGGATCTCCTCAGACGTTTTTTCAGGGAAAGAATTTTTAAGGTTCTGATTGACCACTTTTTTTCGATAAGCTATGACTCTGTAGGTAATGAAAAAAACAAAATCAGAAAGAAGATACAATACCCGCAATGGGAGAAAGCTCAAGAAACGACAAAAGGCATAAGCCAAATATGAAAAAAACGGAGTCATAGATAAATAAATATAGATGAATTGTGAGCCTTATTTTAGCATGAACTTCTGAACACAATTTTTGAATTCAAGAAAGTTATGCGGATTCGTCGCAATTATTTCTTGTCCAAAAATATAATTGTTTTGGCCTTTAAAATCACAAACTTTACCTCCTGCCTGTTGAACTAGAAAGGCTCCTGCCGCTACATCCCAAGCCTGAAGGCCATATTCATAGAACGCATCAAAACGACCACAGGCGACATAGGCCAGATCAGTTGCTGCTGATCCGGGACGGCGAATGCCCTGAGAGTTTATGCACAGAAACTTGAGTAAATCGATATAGGTATCCAATTGATCGAAATCCCGGTATGGAAAGCCGGTTCCCACAAGGCTTGATTCTATAGAAGTTGCTTTTGAAACCTGAATGATTTCCCCATTCAAATAGGCTGGAGCCCCTTCCCAGGAGTAGAAACATTCGTCAAGGCTTATTTCGTATACCACGCCGAGAACGATTTGATCGTCTTTTTTTAGAGCAATACTAATTGCAAAGGGTGAAAACCCATGTATGTAGTTTGTGGTGCCGTCCAAGGGATCAATAATCCAGTTGTAATGCTCTCCGGTAAGCGTTTCAGTGCCTTCTTCAGCAATAAAACCCGCATCAGGAATCAAAGGTTTTAATGCTTCGATAATTCTGCTTTCAGAACTCTTATCTACAAAAGTTACAAAATCATGTTTGCCTTTATTTTCAACGTCATCCGTCTTGATTTTTGATTGTTGTTCTTTTATAAAAGCGCCAACTTCAATGGCAATTTCCTGAGTTTGTTTACAAACTGATTCGAGATTTATCATTTGATGTAGGACTATGTGTTAGGATTTAAGCAAGTCTAAATTTAAAACTTTTTTCATCGATAAGTTTAACTTTTACATTGCCATTATCATTTATTTCCAATAAATGAACTTCAGCAATCCTGTTGCTCAGATTTTGGTTGTATTCAATCTCAACTTTAATATAATTTTCAGTAAACCCATACATCATTCCATTGCTATTGTGATCTTCGAACAGAACTTTTGCATTGCTCCCTAAAAAGCTTTGATAAAATGCTCTTAATTTCTTCTCGGATAAAATTTGAAGCATCTTGGCTCTTTTCTTTTTGTCTTCAGGGCTAACTGTTTCTTTAATTTCGAGAGCTTTTGTTCCTTGTCGCTCAGAATATGGAAAAACGTGTAACTGAGAGATTGGTATCTCGTTGATGAAATTGTAAGCATCAATAAAATCCTCTTCTCTTTCGCCCCGGCTACCTGCAATAACATCAACCCCAATAAAAGCATCAGGAGTCAGTTCTTTTATTTTAGTAATACGCTGAGCAAAAAGTTCACGATTGTATCGGCGTTTCATCAGTTTCAGCACATGGTTAGATCCGGCCTGTAAGGGAATATGAAAATGATTGACAAACTTTTTCGATTGGGCTACAAATTCAATGATTTCATTACTAAGCAGGTTTGGCTCGATGGATGAAATACGATAGCGTTCGATACCATTTACTTTTTCAAGTGCCTGAATCAAATCGTAGAAAGTTTCATTCGTACTTTGCCCAAAATCACCAATGTTCACACCTGTCAGAATGATTTCTTTAGCCCCTTGTACTGCTACTTTTTCTGCTTCCAATATTGTGTCTGCTATGCTCATATTACGGCTGCCACCTCGTGCAAACGGGATGGTGCAGTATGTGCAGAAGTAATTGCATCCATCTTGAATTTTTAAGAAGCAACGTGTTCGGTCTCCCATTGAGTAGGAGGCTTGAAAATCTTTCACCGATTCCACTTCGCAGGGGTGCATTTCACCTGTTCCTTTTTTCTCAAGATGGTCGATGTATTTATGGATATTAAATTTTTCATTGGTTCCCAAAACCAAGTCAACACCGGGAATTTGTGAAATTTCCTGGGGCTTGAGTTGAGCGTAACAGCCAATCACAACAACAAAAGCATTGGGATTTGTCTTGATGATTTTTTTTATGGCTTGTCGACATTTTTTGTCTGCCTGATCGGTAACTGAACAGGTGTTGATGACATAAATATCAGCTTTTTCAGTTGTCTTAACTGTTTCGAAACCCATTTCTTTGAATGAGCGACCGATGGTCGAAGTTTCTGAAAAATTTAATTTGCAACCTAATGTGTAAAAAGCGACTTTCTTCCCTTGCAACATGTTTTCTTCTCCTTTGCTGATAAATTTAGATGTGAGTCTTAAAGTACGAAGTCCAATAAAAGGGAATTGGAATTGCGTTTTTTGACTCGGGCGATTGTCTTAATTCCTGTTTAATTATATTGATAGTCAGGAAATAAGAGTCGATTTTATAAATAAAATGAACTACCTCAAAATATGAAATAGTTCATTGTTTATGAATCTGTTGCAAAATTAGAAAAAAGAATTTACTATGCCATAACTTTTGGGTCAGAGTACTCTTGGTAGAGTTGATGTATAATACCATCGGAAACTCCAATCTTTGGAATTTGGATCACATTTGAGTTGGCCCATTCCATAATGCTGAGGAAAATAGTTGCGGCAGGAATAATAACATCAGCCCGATCGGGATTCATATCGTAATTGATCATCAAATCGTCGTAAGTCATGCTACTGAATAAGGAGTGAATTTCCTGAAGTTCATGATAGCTAAGAACACGTTCATTTCTGGGACTGGCATATTTGAAAAGCTTGTTGATATTACCTCCCGAACCAATCAGTTCGATATTATCTTTTGCTGAACAAATATCAAGTAAGCATTCTTTTATGCGAATAAATTCGTTAAGAGGAACACAGTTCTTTAAAATCTTAATGGTTCCCACATCAAAAGAGCATGAGAAATGGGCAACTCCGGCAGAAAAAAGAGTTATTTCGGTACTGCCACCACCAACATCAACGTAAAGGTAATTTTTTGCAGGATCGATAATTGAAGAAAGATTGTTGGAAAAAATGATACTGGCTTCTTCTTTTCCGGATATTAAATCAATATCGATATCGGCTTCTTTTTTTATTTTTTGAATGAGTTGCATGCCGTTACTGGCTTCTCTCATTGCTGAGGTTGCACAGGCACGATAAGCAACCACCTCATGAACATTCATTAGTTTTCGGAATGCAATCATGGCTTCAATCATCTTCTGTTCTTTCTCGGGAGAAATATTTTTGTGCATAAACGTATCGGCCCCTAAACGAATAGGCACCCTAATGAGTGAAGATTTTTTTAGGTATGACTCACCATTCTTCTCAATAACATTCGTGAATAACAATCGGATGGCATTGGAGCCAATATCTATGGCAGCAAATTTTAAAATCTTCATAAGGCTAAATCTTAAAAAACAGTTTAAAACCAGAGCTTTAAACTGTTTCGGTTTGCCTAATTAATTTAAAGGTTTTTTTTAAATTATCCAATATTAATTTGTTAGAGCAATTTACTGGCTAATTCTGCCAGAAAGCTACGTTCACCTTTTATCAAATTAATATGTGCAAAAATCTCCTGATCTTTCATTTTATCTGAGAGGTAGGCAAGTCCATTTGATTTTTTATCCAGATAGGGCGAATCAATTTGTTCAATATCACCCGTGAATATCATTTTAGTTCCTTCTCCTGCTCTTGTAATAATTGTTTTGATTTCGTGAGGAGTCAGGTTTTGAGCTTCATCTACAATAAAGAATGCATTGGTTAAGCTTCGGCCTCTGATGTACGCAAGGGGTGTAATTTGAAGTTTTTCCTCTTTTAATAATTCGTCAATATACAGGTATTGTTTGCTATGTGCGTTAAATTTTTTCTTAATCACAGCTAAATTGTCGAATAGAGGCTGCATGTAAGGACTGATTTTTTCTTTCGCATCACCTGGAAGATAGCCCAGATCTTTATTGGACAGAGCAACAATCGGACGGGCTAAATAGATCTGATCAAAATGTTCAGCCTGTTGGAGGGCTGCTGCTAAAGCCAATAAGGTTTTTCCTGTTCCTGCTGTTCCTGTTAAAGCGACTAAGTTGATAGCGGGATCAAGCAGAGCATCAATTGAAAATGTTTGTTCAGCATTACGAGGATAAATGCCATAGGCACTTGGTTTTTCAACTCGGGTGATTTTTTGATCAACAGGATTGAAATGAGCCAATGCACTGGAATTGTTATTTTTAAGAATAAAGTAACGGTGACCAGCTAATTCGTAGTCCAGATTAAGATCTTCTTCTTTAAGCCCTTCTTCAGTTTGATAAAGTTCTGCAATTTTTTCGGAAGAAAAATCATTCAGGGTTTGTATCCCCAAACTCATCATATTGTCAATATCTTTAACCTGATCATTTTTAAAATCTTCGGACAAAATACCTAAAGATTTAGCTTTCATTCTCAGATTGATATCTTTGGAGACAAGTATGGTTGTTCGAGTGGGATTTTCATTTTTAATGAACTCTGCAATGGCTAATATTCTGTGATCCGGAATGTTTTCGTGGAAAGAAACTTTCATTTTGTCTGAGAATTCTTTTCCTGTTTCAATAAATAGTCGACCTCGTCCATTCCCCAGTGCAACACCGTCACTAAATAGGAGATCACCAGAGAGTTTATCTAATTCGCGTGTAAACTCTCGAGCATGAAAATTAATTAAATCGTTTCCTCTTTTAAATTTATCCAATTCTTCGAGGACCGTAATGGGAATAAGAACGTCATGTTCATCGAATTTAAAAATTGAATTAAAATCGTGAAGAATAACGTTGGTGTCTAATATGAAAATTTTTTTTTCAGTGGTCATAAGCGAGGTATTAGAGGGTTAGTATATCGACCAATCGTTTCATATCAAAACGAAGATTTTTGAAACGAATGCATCGTTTAGTGTACTGATATTTATCGAAAATATCTTGTTAAGTATTAGTAATGAAATTAACAAAAATGCAATGAAAATCAAGTTGAGATCTTATTTTTTAGTATTTTTTTTTTTGCTTTGCAGAGCAAAAAAAAGGTGAATTATGAACTATCAGGAAACTATCAGTTACTTATTCAATCAGTTACCTATGTTTCAGCGAACAGGGAAGGCTGCTTATAAGGCGAATTTAGATACAACATTGGCTCTGGATGCGTATTTTGAACACCCGCATCAGCATTTTAAATGTATTCATGTAGCGGGGACAAATGGGAAAGGTTCTGTATCGCATTCTTTAGCTTCAGTTTTACAGTCGGCAGGTTATAAAGTCGGTTTGTACACCTCGCCACATTTGCGTGATTTTCGGGAACGCGTGAAGATTAATGGGGAGATGATTTCAGAACAGGCGGTTGTTGAATTCGTGGCTTCTCATAAAAAAAAGTTCGAAGAACTATCACCTTCTTTTTTTGAGATGACTGTTGCTTTGGCATTCGATTATTTTGCCAAAGAGAAAGTTGATATTGCTGTTGTTGAAGTTGGCTTGGGAGGTCGGTTGGACTCGACTAATATAATCAATCCTTTGTTGAGTGTCATTACGAATATTAGTTTTGATCATACCAGTTTATTGGGGAATACGATTTCGGTTATTGCCGGTGAGAAAGCGGGAATTATTAAACAGAATACCCCAGTTATTATTGGTGAGAAACATCACGAGTCACAAACCGTTTTTATTGATAAAGCAAAACAGCAGTCAGCTCCAATTCTATTTGCCGAAGATGAATTTGAATTGCTGAATACGGAATTAAAAAAGAATTATCGTCTGTTAAGTTTTAAAGATTTAAAGTCAGGTGAAACAATTTCTTTAGAGTCGGATCTGCTTGGAATTTATCAGGTTAAGAATATCAGAACTGCTCTTGTTGCTCTTAAGATGATGAATAAGATGGGTTTCAACCTATCAGATGAGATCATAAAAGTCGGAATTTCGAAGATCGTTGCACAAACTTCGCTTATGGGGCGTTGGCAGCATTTAGGGGATAAGCCTGGAATTATTTGTGACACAGGGCATAATGTTGCAGGGATTATCGAAATATTGAAGCAGCTTGATTCTCTGAAATTTGAAAAATTGCATATGGTAATTGGTATGGTGGACGATAAGGACATCGATGAAGTCTTAAATTTATTGCCAAAAGATGCAAATTACTATTTTACCAAAGCATCTATTCCCAGAGCTCTAAACGAGAATATATTAAAAGATAAAGCTGATAAATTTCAGTTAATAGGGAAGGCTTATACGAATGTTGCGGATGCACTTATTGCTGCCAAATCAGAGGCAGACAGTGATGATTTAATTTTTGTTGGAGGAAGTACTTTTGTTGTTGCAGAAGTTGTTTGACTTTGAGCAGATGGAATCTTTTCGCGCTTAGTAATTGGCTTCTAGATTATTGAAAATAAATATAAATAGCGTGAGTTACTTTTTTTTGTAGCCCAGACATTTAAAAATGAATAAATATATAATAGTCTATATATCTGATGATTTCATTGTGTTTGGTCGTTAATTTTTATGAGTTTGATATTAAATTCTAATTTGTACTGAGACTAAATTAATGTTGATTTTTTTCTTTAATAAAAAAACACTTATTTTTGCTTTGTGAGGTAGTTTTTTTTAACAGATTATCTTGTCCTCATACAATTAGTATTTTTCTACTTTAATGCGACCCCTTTTTGTTAATGAATTATTCGCATTAAATTTTTACAGATTGTTCATAATCTGTTGAATGTTATCTCTAACCTAAGAATGTATTAAAGGAATAGCTATGGTTCAAAGTTCTAAAAAAGTAATATCTGTAGTTCCAGAGCCTTCTTTACGAAGAATGCCTGCCTATTTATCCTTTTCAGAGGGATTGTTGAAAAAAGGTCAAGAGTTTGTTTCTTCGACTCAGATTGCCAATTATATGAATATTGATCCAACTCAGGTAACTAAAGATCTGTCTTATACTTCGATTGTAGGTAAAACCCGGGTTGGTTATGAAGTAAAGGCAATGGTTGATATTTTATCTAATTTTCTTGGTTTTACGGTTCTGGATCAGGCATTTCTTGTTGGGGCTGGTTCTTTAGGGTCAGCACTTTTGCTTGACGATGGATTGGAAAATTTTGGATTGGATATTGTTGCGGCATTTGATGTTAACCCTGCTATTATTGGGAAAAAATTTAATGATATTGAAGTTTTTCATATCGATCAGTTTCGTGATTTAGCGCAAGAGATGAAAGCTATTATTGGTATTATTACCGTACCTGCTGAATATGCTCAATCGGTTGCTGACCTGATGGCAGCATGGGGGGTTAAGGCCATTTGGAATTTTACTCCTGCCAGAATTAAAGTGCCGGATGATATTGTTGTACAGAATACATCGCTTTATGCCAATTTGGCAATCATCTTCAATAAAATTCATCACGACAGAGAAAAGGAAATCTAATAAATAGATATTATAAATATTTAAGAGGCAATTCGCATGTAGCGTTTTGCCTCTTTTTGTATTAATTTCGTTTGAAAGTTTGGGATAATATCAAATATTAATAGAATGGCAGATCGATTTATAGAAAGTCAGGTTTTTGAGAAGGTAGATTTTGGAAAAGATGGACTCGAAGGAGGCGAGTACGAAGATTGTCATTTTAAAGCTTGTGTCTTCTCAGGGATACAGCTGTCTAATCTTAGTTTTGTTGATTGTTATTTTGAAGATTGTGATTTGAGTTTAGCTAAAATAAACGAAACGGCTTTTAGAGATGTTAAGTTCTCTAACTGTAAATTGTTGGGGCTGAATTTTAACGATTGCAACCCGTTTTTACTCTCGTTCTGTTTTGAATCCTGTAATCTGAATTTAGCATCATTTTATAAATTGAAGTTAAAGGCGATACAGTTTAGAAGTTGTAGCATGAACGAGGTTGATTTTGTGGAAACGAATTTGGTTGGAGCCGTATTCGACAATTGTGATTTGAATGGTGCGATGTTTGAAAATACGAATCTTGAAAAGGCAGATTTTAGAACGTCCAGAGCCTATTCGATTGATCCGGAGATGAATCAAATTAAGAAAGCGAAATTTTCCATGCCGGATGTGATTGGCTTGCTTGGAAAATATGATATAAAAATAACTTAAAAAGTTGCCCCGATTCAAAATTGAATCGGGGTATCTTGTTTATTTTGTATCAATAGTTATAAGTAGCGTTTTTTGATTATTGTGAAGACAATTCGCCCTTGGTCGTTTTCTTGTTCTTTAAATTGATAAAGAGACTTATGATGAGCAAAATGATTCCTAGTATAGCAAAAAAGAAACTTAATGGTGTCGAAAAGCTTTCATGCATTACACCTTCATTATCAACATAAGTAGATAAGTTGGCCTGTATTCTCAAAGCTATTCCCAAAGCAAAAACTATTATTCCTATCCAAAATATTTTCATTCTCGTTTTTTATTTATTAGTACTGTGATGTTAATTGTGTGTTATTAAAATGCTAAAGAATATGTTCCGGTCATACAAATTAGGATTTATTTTGGGTCGATATTGATTTCGTACCAATTTATGTTGCGCGTAAAATACATTGTAGCTGCCAGAATTAAGGTGAGACCAATACTTCCCATCAATAGGGCATAATCCGCCAATTGGAGCGTTACAAATAAAAACCCATAGATACTTGCTAGGGTTGCCATAAGCAACAGGCTTAATTTTTTTGATTTAAGAATAGTGAGCGAGTACAGACTAATCATTCCCACAATTGAAATACTCGAAATAATATAGGCTGTATTGAAATTTGAATGTTCCGAAATTGAAATTAATAAGACGTAAAAAATACATAAAGCCAAGCCAACCAGAATATATTGGAAAGGATGAATCTTACGCCTGTTAATGATTTCTACAAGGAAAAATATCAGAAATGTGAGAGCTATACACATTACGGCATATTTTGAGGATCTGACAGATTTTTTGTAGTCATCAAGAGGAAGAATTAGGTTAACACCAAAATTTGATTGTCCGATTTTATCGGCATGTTTATTACCTATCCAGGATTGTGGGAAATTTCGGTTCAGTTGTAAAACTTTCCAATCGGCTTCAAATCCTGTATCAGTCACGTTTCGGTGATCAGGAAGGAAATTACCATTGAAACTTGGGAATGGCCAGTCAGATTTGATTTTAACATTGGTTGTACTTCCCAATGGGATGAAATTTAGATTCTGGCTGCCCTGCAGGTTTAGTGAAAAAGAAAAATTGATGCTTTTATTGATGTCTGTTTCAATATTGGGCAGTTTGACCGTGATACCGGAATAAATAAGTTCAGATATCCTGGAACCGGGTTCAACCTTCAAATCTTTCTTATCCCAGTTTAATATGACTTGATCTTCAATCCCTCTCAAATCTGAAATTCCAATGGTTAGAAAAGCCTGATCGTATTTGATTTCCTTTAAATTATTTTTATCTATTTCTTTATTCAGAAGAAATGTTCCACTCAAAGCTAATTTGGATTTGTAAACGACGATTTCGTAAATTCCTCGTTTAAGTTTTTCAGGTGAAATATTGCCATTAATATCAAGTTCTTCGGGTAAAATATGCAGGTATTTTGTTGTCTCGTAGGTTTTGTCTTCGTCTTTATATTCATAGATTAAAGGGATGCTGACAATAGGACCATTGATTTGTTGACTACCTGCCCATTTGTTGCTGACTTCGACTATTGCCTGATTACTAAGTGATTCCCTTTCGTGTATTATTGATTGAATCATTGTAGAAGGAATCAGTAATAATAACATGAGAATTGTAATGACAAAAAGTTTGAGACTGATTGAATTTTTTAGCCAGGAGTTAATTCTGTCGATGGGAGATGTTTCTTTGTTCATTTTATTTAGTTTTTAAAAGAACTTTGAATTACAAAGTAGATGATTAAAAAAAATATTAACTAAGCAATTGTTCGATTGCTTTAATGTGTTTTGAAAAAGCAATTTTACCCTCTTCACACACAGAGTATTTTGTATTGGGTTTACGACCAATAAATTCTTTACTAAACTTAATGTAACCACTTTTCTCAAGAGATTTTAAATGGCTGGCAAGATTCCCGTCAGTTACATCTAAAAGACTTTTAAGGGTGTTGAAATCCAGGTAATCATTGACAATAAGTGCTGACATGATTCCCAAGCGGATTTTGTTCTCGAAAGCTTTATTTAAGTTTTTTAGTATTTCTTTCACGATCCGTATTTAATATGCATAATGATACCATAGACGATGTGTATGATTCCAAAACCGATTGTCCAAATAATTAGGCCATAACCAATAAAGTAGATGCCTAATAGACCTAATAAAATTTCAACTATACCAAGGCTTCTGACTTCTTCAAGTGTATATTTACTCGCGTTAACTAGGGCTAAGCCATAAAAAATGAGTGTCAGTGGGGCAATAATTCCAATAAATCCTTTAAATAATAGAATAAGACATAAAATGCCGCCTGTAACCAATGGAATAAACAGGTTGATAAGAAGGTTTTTTGTTTGTAAGTCCCATAGCTTTTGTTTATTTCTCTTAGCCTTTCGAGTTGTAAAAAATATCCCCGCAGCAATAGACAACAAAAGTGTTGTTGAAGCAATAATCAAAAGAGTGAACAGGTGTTCATCACTAAGTATTGCTTGTCTGTACTCTAAATAATTTTGATTTGCATAAATCGTTTGATAGGCTGATAAAGCGCCAAGAATTGCTAAAATGCCTGCGGTTATACCTGATAGCCCGCTTAAAGATATAAACCGTGATGAGCGATTCATCATTTGTTTGATATCCCTTAAATCTTCAATATATTTTTGCTTATTCATAAAAGTACTTTGAATTACAAAGTAAAATTAATAAGAATATGTTTAGGATCCTAACATGGGTTAAAAAAAATAAGAAATGGTATTGGTCTGTCCTAATTTTTGTGTTGGTTATTGATAAATTTACCAATAATAAATGCCATGATTATGGCGACATAAAACTGTCCTGTAATTGCAGAAAAAATACTTACAGATTTGGCAATTTGACTTTGTGGGATGATATCACCAAAACCAATTGTAGTCATACAGACAAATGAATAATAAACGATATCACCAATATTAACAAGACCAATATCTTTTGTGAATGTGATGGCCTGGTGGTTGTTCCAGAGGATAGTTGAATTTATAAAACTAATTATAACACCAATCAGCAGGTAACCATTAATGGTTTCAATAATGAGGTTTCGATCAATATCTTTCTTTCTGATAATTTGGCCAATCATGGTAATAACAGCTACAGAAAAGATGAGGATTGAAAATGAAAATGCAAAGTATTTAATGGATTGCTCATCAGTAAAATACATCAGCCATATAGAGCAAACAGCACAAAGGATTGCGAGTTGTGCCCATTTTTTCTTTTCCCCTATGATTGATGATATTGAGAGAAGAATTAGGGAATAAAAACCAGCATAAATCAGATCTTTATATGAGCTCGTAACGATCACAGGCAATACAAAGATGTAGAGGATTATACTGATTAATAAATATGTTCCTTTGGGTATTTTGCTTAATATTTTTTTCATACTTGGCTTTTGATGGATAACTATGCTATTTCTTTTGATATTAAAATTTAACTGTTTGTTTTGAATAGCTGATATTAAATATACAATTCTATATCTTATTCAGACTAATACAGAATTTTAAATACGAGAATTGTACAAATTTATTTTTTGCCTTTCAGGTTTGGAATTGGGACTTATCATTTTGGTTAATATTCGATTATAAACAAAACTCCTCACCATTTAGTGGCGAGGAGTAGGAATATTTTTTGAAAAATAATAGGGTTCTGTGAATTTTAGCATTCTCCAAGTATTCGATATGCGCAATCTAAAATTGTTGTGTCGTCTAATTCAACAACGCCACCATTAGGGCCTTGTTCAACATGAACGCCAATACTCTTACCTTCTCTGTAATTAGCACCTCCAAAATAATTTCGGACAGTTTCTACATTAAGATTTAATTCTTCCGAGATTTTTCTCATGCTGCCTTCCGGCAAACGATCCTTGATTTTTCTAAGGTCATTAAAAGTGATTGTCTTAGTCATATGCATTAAGTTTTATTTAATTAAGGATTAAAATTCTCTTAGCTCTTTAAATTTAGCGAAAGTATTTTTTAATTAAAAGTTATCAAGGCATAATTCTAGATCCCAATTGGTTCGATAAGTTTGGCTTTTAACATAGCATTTTTAGACTTGCTTTTATTTTTGGAGGTTTTCGGCTTATAAGCCGGAGTTAAATTAATATTAAAAAAAATGTCATTAAGTCTGATCAGGTATTTAAACTGAAGCTAGATTACTTTTTTTTAATTCGGATCTGTTAATTTTCTGTAAAGCTGTTTGTATCTTAGTTGCGTTGTGCTTTAATCTAATATCTGTTTTTGGTGTTGGAATTATTGTTTAAACTTTTATTAAAGGACTAATTTTATAGATAGCCTAGTTATTGTGAAGAAAAAATCTTTGTTAGCCCGTTTTCTTATTTGGCGATTGAAGCATGTGAGCGATCGTCAATTTATATCTGCTTTAGGAATTCTTATTGGATTCACTTCGGGTTTGGGAGCCGTTGTAATAAAAAATTCGGTTCATTTTATCAGCTCTTTATTGCAAGGCACTTCTGATTTGGCTTTTGCAAATTATCTGTATATGATTTATCCTACTGTAGGTATTTCAGTTGCTGTTTTGTTTATAAAATACATTATAAAGCGTCCTGTTAGGCATGGTATTCCAAATGTGCTTTATAGTATATCAAAGACCAATGGGCAGATCAATAGTCATAATATGTTTTCGTCTGTTGTGACGTCAGCCTTTACAGTTGGTTTTGGAGGTTCTGTTGGATTGGAGGGACCAACAGTTGCTACTGGGGCTGCCTTAGGCTCAAATATTGGTCGAATGTTTCATCTGAACTATAAACATACCACCCTTCTTCTAGCCTGTGCCTGTACTGGTGCTATGGCAGCCATTTTTAAAGCCCCTATTGCAGCTATTGTATTTGCGATGGAGGTTGTTATGTTGGATTTAACCATGTGGTCGCTTGTTCCTCTTTTACTTGCTTCTTCAACTGCGGTTATCACTTCATACTTTTTTTTGGGGATGCATGTGCTTTATCCATTCGAGGTACAAACGGGTTTTGATATGAAGGACCTGCCTTATTATATCGTTTTGGGAATTTTTACAGGTTTGCTTGCAACCTATTTTACTAAGATGTACATGTATATTCAAAGTCTTTTTGATATGCTTAGTAAATCATATCTGAAATTATTGATCGGAGGCCTGTCTTTAGGTTTAATAATTTTCTTTTTCCCTTCACTTTATGGGGAGGGGTATCATGGGATAAATGCAAGTCTTTCTGGCGATTATTCTTACCTCTTTAATAATTCATTATTCTATTCTTTTAGAGAAAATTTTTGGATTCTTATAATCCTATTAGCCTTAGTTATTATCTTTAAGGTAATTGCTGCTTCAATCACCTTTGGTGCTGGAGGTGTTGGTGGAATTTTTGCTCCGACCTTATTTATGGGAGTGAACGCTGGTGTTTTGTTTGCTAAATTGACTCATCATCTGGGATTGAGAAATATTGAAGTTAACAACTTCGGACTTATAGGAATGGCAGGTATGATAGCAGGCGTGTTGCATGCTCCGCTTACAGGGCTCTTTTTAATAGCAGATATTTCGGGAGGCTACCAGTTGTTTGTTCCTTTGATGATTACAGCAACGGTATCATATGCAACTGTTAAGAGTTTCGAACCTCATTCAGTTTATACCGTTCAGTTGGCACGCCGAAAAGAACTTATGACACACGATAAGGATAAAAACGTTCTTTCATTAATGCGCGTAACACGTTTGATTGAAAAGAATTTTAGTACGATCAATTCTGAAGCCAGTTTAGGTGATTTGGTTAAAGTTATAGCTAAATCGCAACGAAATTTATTTATCGTTGTAGATAAAGATAATAACTTTGAAGGGATTGTGAAGCTTGACGACATACGTGAAATCATGTTTCAACCTGAGAAATATGATGTGATGTTTGTTCGGGATTTGATGATAATGCCTAGTGTTGTGATTCAGCACGACGAATCAATGGCTGATGTTGCCCGCAAATACCAATATTCAGATAAGTTTAATTTGGTTGTTTTGCAGGATGGCAAATATCTGGGCTGTGTTTCAAGAGCACAGATATTTTCGACTTATCGTCGTATGCTCAAACATTTCTCAGAGGATTAATAAGGGAGAGATGTTTGAATTTAACCTAAAAAAATGACTTTGAGGGAATAGTTTTTTATTGGGATTTGAATTCAATAATATTTTTTGAAAAAAAAACATTTTTTGGCTACCCCCTCAATATTATTCCACTACATTTGCACTCGATTTTGTAAAAATAATTTCAAGAATTTTTAGTCAATTCTAAAGATTGTCAGTATAATACATAGCCAAACTGAGATTTTTAAGTCTTTTTTATGTATTGAATGGATTAAGGTTAGCCTGACTCAAAAAGCCATCCGACCAAGAAAGAGAGTAATAAAGTTTTCAGAATATTAAAAGGTTAGATTTACCCTTAGAAAATAACAGTTAGAGTCATGAAGAACAAGAGTTTGTTGTCCCGATTTTTAATTTGGAGAATGAAAAATATTAAAGAAAGACAATTTGTTCTAATTCTTAGTTTTATTGTTGGTATCATAAGTGGTTTAGCAGCTTTGTTACTAAAAACAACCATCCATCAGACTCATCATTTCCTGACACATAACCTGCATGTCGATTCAGTTAATCTTCTGTATTTGGCTTACCCAACAGTTGGTATCCTATTAACTGTGTTGTTTGTGAAATTCTTTGTCAAAGATAATATTGGTCATGGTGTCACCCGTATACTTTATGCAATTTCTCAAAAAAACAGCCAGATCAAATCACACAACAATTATTCGTCGATTATTGCGAGTACGCTGACCATTGGTTTTGGTGGATCTGTAGGGGCTGAGGCGCCGATTGTTCTGACTGGTGCGTCTATTGGTTCAAACCTGGGGCGGATGTTTCATCTCAATTATAAAACCATTACTCTGATGGTGGGCTGTGGAGTTGCCGGAGCTATTGGTGGAATTTTTAAAGCACCTATGGCGGGTATGGTTTTTACCCTTGAGGTATTGATGCTCGATCTGACGATGGCATCTTTAATACCCCTATTGATTTCATCGATTACTGGGGCGAGTATTGCCTACTTTTTTATGGGGAAAGGAGTTTTGCTTTCTTACACATTAAACGACTCTTTTGTTCTTTCTACATTCCCTTATTATATTTTATTAGGGGTGTTTACAGGAATGGTTTCATTATATTTTACACGAGTGGGAATGTATTTGGAATCTCAGCTTGAACGCATAAAAAATCGCTATCAGAAATTAATTTTGGGTGGTTTAGCTTTAGGCATAATGATTTTTCTTTTTCCACCACTTTATGGTGAAGGTTATACGACAATTCAGGCATTGATTAATGGGAATATTGATGGCTTGGTAAACAACTCGATTTTCTATTTTTTAAGGGATCATTATTGGTTATTATTGGGTTATGTTGTTCTAATTTTAGCTTTTAAGGTGATTGCAGCTACCGTTACCACAGGTAGTGGCGGGGTTGGTGGTATTTTTGCACCATCTCTTTTCCTGGGTGGTCTTTCGGGCTTTTTTGTAGCTAGATTTTTAAATGGTTTCAATTTTGTGAAACTGTCTGAAAGTAACTTTACTCTAATTGGTATGGCGGGTGTAATGGCCGGGGTTATGCATGCGCCTTTGACTGCAATTTTCCTTATTGTTGAGATTACAGGAGGATATACTTTGTTTGTACCCATTATGGTGACGGCCACTATAGCTTATTTGACAATCATGTATTTTGAGCCCCATTCAATTTACACCAAACGATTAGCAAAACGCGGGGAGCTGATTACCCACAATAAGGATAAAGCCGTTTTAACTTTAATGAAATTGGGAAAAGTAATTGAAACTGATCTTCAAAAAATTGATCCTGATGCGAGTCTTGGCGAATTGGTAAAACTGATTTCTCATTCACACCGTAATATCTTCCCTGTTGTTGATGATGAGGAAAAGCTTTTGGGTATTGTATTGCTTGATGATATTCGTCACATCATGTTCAACCCCGAAATGTATGATGAAACCTATGTCCGTAA
The DNA here is from genome assembly GCF_004122035.1 of Ancylomarina salipaludis. Classification (GTDB taxonomy): domain Bacteria; phylum Bacteroidota; class Bacteroidia; order Bacteroidales; family Marinifilaceae; genus Ancylomarina; species Ancylomarina salipaludis. The sequence continues at coordinate 436,790 of NZ_SAXA01000001.1, read as the reverse complement.
CCTGATGACGATGCCTCCGGCAGTTCTTGAGGCTAATGCGCCTATGGATAGAGTTATGAGACGATTCGAAGAAACCGGGGCTTGGAATTTACCTGTAATCATGGATGGTAAATATTTGGGTTTTGTGTCTAAATCGAAGATATTCAATGTTTACAGACGCGTTTTAGTTCATTTCTCAGATGAATAAATAGGATTTGTAGATTGCTAATGATTTTTTGCTTGGAATTTGATGTTTTAAGTTGATAATTTGTACCATTGTGAAGGAAAAAACAAGCTCCAATTATGAACTTGTTGGGTATAGATTTTATAAGACAATATTTAATATCAGAAGTATGAATTCCAATCAATATAAGTGTATTTCAAAGGATTTTTGGAAAGGGCGAATTGATCATCACGAAGATTACGACGCTTTTCGTTGGCATCAGATAATAACACCAATTAATTTATTGGAGGAATTTGAGGTAGAAGCTAATGGTTTTGGTCTATTGGGTTTCTGCTGCGACAAGGGTGTTGAACAAAATTTGGGACGTGTTGGAACCTCAAAGGGGCCTAGAAGTATACGAAAAGAACTCGCGAATTTGCCTTGCAGTTTTCCATCCACAACTAAGATTTACGATTGTGGCAATATTGTACGCACTGATCAAAAGCTTGAGGAATTGCAAGATGCTTTGGCTGAGGCTGTTTGTTTGATCCTAAAGAAAGGTTTATTTCCTATTGTTTTAGGTGGTGGACACGAGATTGCCTATGGGCATTACAGAGGAATCGAACGATTTTTGGATGAGACGAATCAGCAAAGTTTAGGGATTTTTAATTTGGATGCGCATTTCGATATGCGTCCATACGAAAATGGCAGTAGTTCCGGAACGATGTTTTCCCAAATTGCAGATGATTGCCAGCGTAAGAATAAAGCTTTTAATTATATGGTTGCTGGTATTCAGCAATATGGTAACACAGTCAGCCTGTTTAAAAAAGCGGATTCCTTAAATGTTAAATATATTATGGCTAAGGATATTACATCTGCCAACATGTTTAATATTGGTCAGGATTTGATGCGTTATGCCAAAAAGCAAGAAAATATCTACTTTACGCTTTGTTCTGATGTGATTTCATCAGCTTATGCACCTGGAGTGAGTGCTCCTCAGCCTTTTGGTTTGCATCCCGAAAAAATCTTAACTTTAATAAAGATGATGATTCGGTCAGGAAAAGTGCTTAGTTTTGATATAGCTGAAATCGCTCCTCGTTTCGATGAAGATAATCGCAGTTCAAAATTAGCTGCAATTATCATATTTGCTGTTATCAATTCGATAATTGAGGAAAAAGAATTAAATTAAGAATTTCAGATTATCTTTTTGGTTTTTGAATTGATGTTATTCAAAACCTCAATCTATTTATTGAAACTATCTGAATTATTTTATCTTTGTGATACTGCAAATTACAATTGGTATTGTAATTTCTGTATTCAAAAATTAATACGACTATTAATTTTCTTTTATATTCACTCTGTTGATCTTCTTAGTTCTAAATTAGAATGGAGTTTAATTTAAGACTCTTTAGTAGAATTTAACGGAAAATAGTTTAAAAATGATGTCTATGGCAAACCGACCCGTAACGATTAAAGATATTGCTGAGAAACTCAGTATATCTGTTTCTACAGTCTCAAGAGCTTTAAAGAACAATCCGGAAATTAGCTTACAAACACGTGAAGCGGTTCAAAAGCTTGCTAAGGAATTGAACTATAGACCCAATCCGTTGGCTGTTGCTCTTAAAACTCAAAAGTCGAATACAATTGGTGTCGTTGTTCCTCAGATTGTGAGTTCGTTTTATGCTTCGGTAGTTAAAGGAATTGAACAAGTTGCTGATGAGCATGGTTATCAGGTTTTTGTGAGTTCATCAAATGAGAAGCTTGAAAAAGAAAAGAAAAATGTTGATGGATTTTTGAACATGAGAATGGATGGAATTATTCTGTCTTTATCTCGTGCAACCAATACTTACGATCATATTCATAAGATTAAGGATATGGGGGTGCCCATCGTGCTTTTCGATAGAACTTCAAAAGAGCTGGATGTGTCGAAAGTTGTGGCTGATGATGCGGCTGCTGCTCACGCTGCAGTGACTCACCTGTTGGAAGGCGGAGCCAAGCGTGTCGCTTTTCTGACCGGCCCGGAGTACATGTTGTTTGGTCGAAATAGAATGAGAGGGTACAAGCTTGCTCTTTCGGATAAAAATATTGATTTGGATGAGACTTTGATTTCTCGCTGTGATTTTACTGTTGATTCGGCCAAAAGTGCGACAATGGAATTATTATCCAGAAGTAATCGCCCGGATGCTTTCTTTGCAATTAATGATGAGCTGGCTATTGGTGCTATAATGGCAGCTAAAGAGCTTGGATTTAAGATTCCGGAAGAAGTTGCTGTTGTTGGGTTCTCAAACAGCCGTCGTTCTCGTTATATGGAGCCTTCAATCTCGACAATGGATCAGAATCCGAAAGAAGTAGGGCGAGAAGCTGCCAATCTGCTTTTCGAACAAATGGAGAATAAACCTGATAGCGATAAAGTGAAAGAAGCAGTTGTACATGCTGACTTAATTGTGAGAGCTTCATCTGAAAAGTAAAAGCTCAGAATATAGTATAAAAAAAATCCTGCTGTTAAGGCAGGATTTTTTTTGTATGATATTTTCGATTGCTTAGAAATCTTTATTTTGTTGTTTCACCAATTCCTTAGTTGATAAGAGACCGCAGGCAGCAAAGATATCCAGCCCACGTGAACGACGGATGGTTGTGGTGATGCCTTTCTTATTAAGCAAGTTTTTAAATTCTTCAACTGTTGATTCATCAGAGCCAAGAAGCGGTGAGTTTGGAATAGGGTGGAATCGAATTAAGTTCATTCGGCATTTAATACCATCTAGAATTTTACACAATTCTTTAACGTGCGCAGGCGTGTCGTTAATTCCCTTAAACATGATGTACTCGAAAGAAACTCTTCGTTGACGACCGAAATCAAATTCACGAATCATCTTCAAAACATCTTTTACCGGGTATACATTTTGAATTGGCATTAGTTTTTTTCTCTCATCGTCGAAAGGTGTGTGCAGACTCACGGCTAAATGACACTCACTTTCGTTCAAAAAGGTCTTCATTCCTGGAATAATTCCGATGGTTGAAACGGTAATTCTACGCGGACTCATAGCCATACCATAATCCGAGGTAAGAATTTCAAGTGACTTCATAACTTCAGGCACATTGTCCAGAGGTTCACCCATTCCCATGTAAACAATATTTGTAAGCTGATGTCTTTCGGGTAGACTACGAACCTGATTGATGATATCAGCGGCTTTAAGTTGTCCCTGAAAACCTTGTTTGCCTGTCATACAGAATAGACAACCCATTTTACATCCCACTTGAGATGAAACGCAAAGCGTTGCTCTGTCATCATCAGGGATATAAGCTGTTTCGATAAACTGACCTTCATGATTGGTTGGGTAAAGGTATTTTTTAGTCCCATCTACCGAACATTGTTCTTTGATCGTGGCTGTTAAACCGATATCGAAATTTTCTTTTAGGAGCGTTCTGGCTTTCAACGACAAGTTTAACATTTCGTCAATACTTGTAATATCTTTTTTATAAAGCCAATCGGCAATTTGTTTGGCAGTAAACTTTGGAAGTTTTAAATCTAAAACAACTTGAGTTAATTCCTCCAATGTTTTTCCTAATAGTATTTCTTTAGCCATCTGCTTATAATAATTTTTTGTTAATTCCTGGTGGTCATCAACATATGTGTTCTGTTTTTTTGATTATTAAAACCGGAACTAAAAATAGATTTCAGCAACGATTTTATTATAAGCGACTCCTTTGTCAATAAGTAAATCTCTTACCTCAACAACCATTTCAGGACTACCGCACAAAAAATACCTGCAATCCTCAGGAAAAGTCTCTATATCCTGCAAATATCGGGTTAATCTTCCATTATACAAACCCTCAGCACTTTCTTGAGAGCAACAACGAATGTAGTTAGCCTTAAGAATTGGGCGGAATTCTTTTTCAAAAAAGAATGAATGGGCAAATCGACCACCGTGAATTAAAGTTTTGTTGGTTTTTAGTCCCGATCGAAACATGGATGCAAATGGGGCAATCCCCGTCCCGGATGCAATCCACCAGGCGGGACTGTCATCATCAATAAAATCACCATCAGGTTTTGTCATATAAATGGTTGAACCAAATTTATGTTCGCTCAGTCTGGGCGTTAGCCATCCGTCGTCTTTTACATTGTATAAGATTTGTATAACGTCGTCTTTTGTGTTACTGGCAATGGTATAGAGGCGAGGAGCAACATTTTTGTCGGTAGTGATACCGATATATTGTCCTGGTTTAAAATTAATATTTCGTCTGATTTTAAGTACGAAAACTCCGGGTGCAATTTCGGTATTAGAAACCACAGAGCTTTCCGTCAAAATTTGTTCTGAATTACTATCTGTTTGCATTTGTTTATTTGATTTCAGAATTGAAAAATGTCTTATTTATTCCTGACAAAGATAATATAATTTAGAAGATGTCTAAATAGCTTTGAGGAATTTATTAAAGAATACTCTGGTTATGAGGCGTTAGATATAAGGCGAATAGTTTTCGATAAATTTAATTGAATCGGGATGTAACTATATGTTTAGTATTGTCGTCATATATAGGTACACACGTTTTTAATGCTGATTGAACTATCAAGTCTAATATAAATTTAAAATAAAAGTTATGCAGATTAGGAAATTGAATTTTAAGTACATCATTGTTCTTGCAGGGCTTTTGGTTCTGCCATTTTGTAGTGTTGCTCAAACCATATATGCAAAAGCTGATGCTAAATATGATGGAATTAAACGAATTGAAATTGAAGGCCGTTTCACAGATGTCAATATCATTGGTGAGGATAGAGATGATGTTCAGTTTAAAGGTTTGATTCAAGGAAAGATAAGGGGCAGTAAGGATTTTGAAATTAAGCATCGTCAGGATGGTTCTACTTTAAAAGTTTGGGTTGAGACGCCTGGTTTTATTAGCGGCCGTTTCGACGCTTATTTGAATTTTAAAGTTCCTTATTCAACGGATATAGAGATTATAAATTCATCAGGTGACGTGTATGTTGAAGATATTATATCGGATAAGATGAGACTAAAAGCGAGTTCGGGAGACATTGAGCTTAAAAATATTGAAACCAATCTCACTTCAACAACAAGTTCAGGGGATTTGAAAATTGACTATTTAAAAGGTAGTATATCAGCAGTATCAACTTCTGGTGATCAGAATTTTTCTCATATTCAGGCCGATATCTCAACTAGTGCAACATCCGGCGATATGTCTTTTATCGATGTAAAAGGAAATTTAAGTACTAAAACAACATCTGGTGATTTGAAATTTGAAGACATTAATGGGGCACTAAGTAATGTTTCAAGTTCGGGAAATTTTACCATCAAAAATGCCAAAACAGTACTCGATTTAATGGCAACTTCCGGTGATATAAGAGGAGAGGGGATAGAATTACTTGCAGATTCAAAATTCACCTCTACCTCGGGTGATATTACAATGGATTTTGAAAATGAGATGGATGCTTTAAGTTTTGATTTGAGAGCTTCATCAGGAGATTTACATGCAGGACAAAGATCAGCCGAGAGAAAACTCTATGCAAAGCATGGTGAAATTTGGGTATACGGCCATTCGACATCAGGAGATCAAAGCTATCATTAATTTTTTGATGTGTTCGATTATGAACAGCATTGTGACGTAGCCGAACACTTTGATAGCTTAGATCTTAAAATAAACTTGGTCTTATGTGTTGTAATTGAATAGTTTGTGTCATTTGGTCTGGTTATTGGTTAAAATAGGCAAAACCATAGATCATAAAGAGACTGAGTTCTCCATGACTTTGGGAGTGGTGTCCCAAATGATGGTTTTAATAGTATAATTAATTGGTTTTCTTTGAAAGTGGCTGTCAGCTTTATGTTGGTAGCCACTTCTATTTATAAAACCGATACATACTATTTTTTTTTGCCTGCAATCTGGCAGTTTGAGGTGTTAGTCCAGTATAGTTTTTAAATTGCTTGTTAAAATATGAGGGGCTGTTAAAACCACATTCGTATGCGATTTGAGCTATTGTTAATTTTCCGTCTACCAATAGCTTTTGTGCGTAATTAATCCTCATTTCATTTAGAAATTCTGAGAAGGTTTTGTTTGTTTTCGTTTTAATAAAACGGCAAAAGGCGGTTTTGCTTAGGTTGGCAACCTTCGCTGCAGATTCTAAATCGATGGTTTCCTGAAAATGCTTGCTTACATATTCATAAACATTGTAGAGCTTCTGATTGGATGAATGCTTGAAGCTTTCAACAAATGCTTCACTTGCTAAATAAATTTCATTCTTATCCTCTGAAAGGAGATTTAGGATCTGTAATAAGAGTATGATTCTAACTGCGCCTTTGGCTTCGTGTAAATCATTCAGGATCGAAACGATTTTTGTTTTGGTAGTGCCCTGAACCCGAAAGCCTCTGGAACTTTTCTCAAGGAAGAGGTTGATTTTATCTAATTCAGGTAGGCCTAATAAGTTGTTTCCAAATATTTCTTTTTTAAAATGGATGACTCTGGCTTTAGCTTTGAGATTAGGATCTTTTTGATAATAAGATTCTTCATTTGTCATAACGTGAGGCACATTGGGCCCCAGGAAAATCATATCCTCATCGGTAAATTTATCAATGCAATCTCCAACTATTAGGGTGCCTTTGCTCTTTTCAATATAGATGAGCTCAAATTCAGGATGGTAATGCCATGGCACAACAATATGAGGCAAAATATCAATTTTACTTCGGAATGAATAGGTCGTTTTTAAAGGAATCTCTTCTAAAAATAGCGCCATCTCTTAATAATTAATATTGATAACAAATAATTATTACTTTATGTCAGTAATTATTAATAGAATGCAAATATAGTGTTATTTAATGGTAAAATAGTACCATAGTTCTAGTTGTAAATATTGAAGCTTTGTTGCAAGTAAAAATCTAAAACAAGACATTATGGTATCTATAAGTGCAGCGATCAAAGGATCGAAAAGCGAAAAGGGTGAAAAGGCTATGAATTTGAGGGGGGCATTGGCTTTGTTGACGAGCCTGTTTTTTATGTGGGGATTTTTAACCTGTATGAATGATATTTTAATTCCACATTTGAAGGGTTTATTCGATTTGAATTTTACTCAGGCCATGTTGGTTCAATTCACTTTTTTTGGTGCTTATTTTTTAATGTCGTTACCTGCTGGGCGTATCATTGGTAAAATTGGCTACAAGTACGGAATCGTTTTAGGTCTTTCTGTGGCAGGTTTGGGAGCTCTCTTATTTTATCCGGCAGCTTCGTTTTTATCCTATGGCTTCTTTCTATTTGCGTTCTTTGTTTTGGCTACCGGAATAGTGATTTTGCAGGTGGCAGCGAACCCTTTTGTTGCTGAATTGGGAAGTCCTGAAACTGCATCAAGCCGTTTGAATTTGACACAAGGTTTTAACAGTTTAGGAACAACAGTGGCTCCCATGTTTGGAGCCTGGTTAATATTAGATAATAATAGTGATGATTTGATAAACCGTGCTTCTGCTGTTCAAATGCCTTATATTGGTTTGGCTGTGGCATTGGGATTGATTGCATTGGTTTTTGCTTTTGTGAAATTGCCAAAAATTATAAATGCAGAGGAGCAGAAAGCAGAAGGGTCAGCTTGGAATCATAAACATTTAGTTTTAGGAGCAGTTGCTATATTTATGTATGTAGGAGCTGAGGTTTCTATCGGAAGTGCTTTGGTAAGCTATTTGGGACATGATGCTTTAAATTTGTTTGGTGAAGCTCAAGCTGCAAGCTATGTCTCTATTTTTTGGGGAGGCGCTATGCTTGGACGGTTTATTGGATCTGCTATTATGCATAAAGTGGCAGCAAATAAATTACTGGCTTTTAATACCATTATGGTGGTGTTTTTGGTTGTAACCAGTATGTTAACACATGGACAGCTTGCTTTATGGAGTATTGTTTTAGTTGGATTGTTTAATTCTATCATGTTTCCTACTATCTTTACGCTTGCAATTGATGGATTGGGTCAGCATACAAGTCAGGGATCCGGAATTCTTTGTTTAGCCATTGTTGGTGGGGCTATTGTTCCATTGCTAATGGGTGTTTTAGCAGATAATTTTGGCCTTCAAAATTCATTTATTATTACTGTTCTTTGTTACGCATATATCTTCTATTATGCTGTAAAGGGATTTAAACATGATTAAGCATATTCGAATGAAAGAAGTCGCATTAGGAATTGATATTGGAGGGACCAACACGGTTTTTGGTTTTATTGATAAGGAAGGAATTTGTATTTCTGAAGGAACACTTCCTACGCAAAAACATGCCGATGTAGAAGATTATCTGGATGAATTATTTAGTTCAATAAATTCTGTCCGGAATGATTTGCCTTATCAAATCGATATAAAAGGAATCGGAATTGGTGCGCCTAATGCAAGTTATTATACAGGAACAATTGAAGATGCTGCTAATTTGCGCTGGAAAGGGAGTATTCCATTTGTTGAGCTGATAAAAAAACGTTTGGATGTTCCGGTTTATATTACCAATGATGCCAATGCTGCTGCAATGGGTGAAAAAGTATTTGGTGCAGCTCGGGATATGAATCATTTTATGGTGATTACCTTAGGAACCGGATTGGGGAGCGGAATTTTTGCCAATGGTGATATCCTTCATGGTCATGATGGTTTTGCAGGTGAAGTTGGGCATATGATTGTACGTAAAAGTGGTCGTGAGTGTGGCTGTGGTAGAAAAGGTTGTTTGGAAACCTATGTTTCAGCCACTGGGGTGAAAAGATCAGTTTATAAATTATTGGCCAGACATAATGGTGACAGTGAGTTGAGAGATGTTCCTTTCAACCAGCTTACTGCGAAAATGGTGGCAGAAGCAGCAAATAGAGGCGATTCAGTAGCAATGGAAACTTTCACCTACACAGCAACTATTTTGGGTGAGGTTTTGGCCAATGTGGTTGCAGTTACAAGTCCTGAAGCTATTTTTCTGTTTGGTGGATTGACGAAAGCAGGTGATATATTATTTGATCCGGTTCGTGAAACTTTGGAGAAAAATTTGTTATCGATTTATAAAAATAAAATAAGAGTTTTGCCTTCCGGCTTGAGTGATAATGCCGCGGTTTTGGGTTGTGCAGCTTTGGTTTGGAATAAGATGTAGACTAAGATTTGGCAAAGCCGGTAGATTCTACCTGATATATAGAATGCTTCAATTTATTTGGAGCATTTTTTATTTAAAAATTCTCTTTAATCCACTTTGGCAGCATGTATGCGCCAATAAAGAGGTAGGGGTAGTAAGATATTAATCGCCAGATTAAGGCTAAGGTAATACTCAGTCCTGCTTCAGGGATGAAGTCCCCCAGATATTTTGTGAATACCCACTCTGAAAAACCACTTCCACCAGGTGTGGGACTTATAAGCATCATGATCCACATCAAAAGCTGACGAGCAAAAATCATGAGATGATCAAGTGAGCTATATTTGCAGCACCAAAAGGCAAGCAATATCGAATTCACTACCCAGTACCGGGCAGTCCACGAACAGAATGTTGCAAAAAATGCCTTAAGCCAGAAGATGTAATTTTTGTTTTTTAGATCTTTTGAACTTTCAATAATATCAGTTCCTGCTTGATTAGCTCCCTGTTTCCATCTTCTGAGGATCGGTAATTTAAATATCCAAAGTAACAGCCATTTTAAGCCTCGTGGATTTTTAAATAGTCCATAACTCAGTACAATTAGATAGGCTAGTTTTAAGAGGTAAGCCCCTAAAATTAAAAATAAAAGAGAAGATGCTAAGGAGGATGTGTTTTCTGCATTAAGTAGAAAAAGTTGTTGCCAATCAAGAACAAGTAGTATCAAAGGCAACATGATAATGAAATAAAGCTCATCCAGAAAGGATGTGGCCATCACGACTGCAGAACTTTTGCCTAGATTTAAACCTTCTTTATTCAGATATAGGATCGCAAATGAGGTGCCCCCAATGGCTGATGGTGTGATTGCTGAAGTAAATTCCCAAAGCATAATGATTCGGAAGGTTTTTCGCCATGAAAATTCGTTCTCTGTTAATATTCTTAATCTGGCCATATACCCAAAATCCCGGAGTGCCATCATCAGAAAGGCAATGAATAAACCGATAAGGGTAATCCATGAAAATTCAATTAAATCAAATGTTCCGGGTTCGAAATCCTTTACAAGCAAATAAATGACTGCAACAAAACCAATCAGAATTGGCCAAATTACACGCTGCGGGCTTATAGCTTTGAGAAGTGTCTTGGGGTTTGTCGAATTATTTTGCTCCATCGGACTAATTCATTCTTCAATTATAAAATTTGGTAATCAAACTTAATCAATATAAATAAAATGTCTAAGAGACTTTGTCTTAAATATTAAGTTTTTGCTATGAAAATAGTCAAGTTGACAGAATTAATCATTATTAAATCATTGTAAAAAAAAATCCTCTGCAACTTCGAATTGAAGTTACTGAGGATTTGATATAATTTGATACGAGTTTAATTCGAGATTTTAATCGAATAAACGAGTCTTATTTTCTTTCAATTGTTTGTGATCGATTAGGTCCAACTGATACAACTGTAATAGGTACACCTGTTGCTTTTTCAATGAAATCAACATAGGCTTTAAAGTTTTCAGGAAATTCATCTTCGCTTGACATAGAAGTCATATCTGTTTTCCAACCTTTAAATTCAGTGTAAACAGGTTCAATAGCGTCAGTCATTTCATAAGGCACATAGTCGATTTCTTTACCGTCAAGTTTGTAACCAGTACAAATTTTAATTGTATCAAAACCATCCAGAACATCAGATTTCATCATGGTTAATTGAGTTACTCCATTAATCATGATAGAGTAATTAAGTGACACAAGATCTAACCAGCCACAACGTCTTTCACGACCTGTAGTCGAACCGAATTCATGTCCTTTATCTCTTAATTCTTTTCCATCAGCATCAAACAGTTCTGTAGGGAAAGGTCCCATACCTACGCGAGTACAATAGGCTTTAAAGATTCCAATAACTTCACCAATTCTGTTTGGAGCAATACCTAAACCAGTACAAGCACCCGCACAAACGGTGTTTGATGAAGTAACAAATGGATAAGAACCGAAATCAATATCCAATAGGGTACCCTGAGCACCTTCAGCCAGAATTGATTTGCCATTTTTAAGGCTATCGTTTAAGAATTGTTCGCTATCGATTAGTTGGAATTCCTGAAGTAATTTAATGCCTTCAAACCATTCTGCTTCGTATTCTGACAAATCGTATTCGAAAGAATAGTATTTATCCAACATGTCAGCATGCTTTTGAACCAAAGCCTTATATTTTTCGTCGAAGTTTGAAAGAATATCACCTACTCTTAAACCGTTACGACCTGTTTTATCCATATAGGTTGGACCAATACCTTTTAGAGTTGATCCAATTTTTGATTTCCCTTTTGCAGCTTCTGAGGCAGCATCTAAAATACGATGTGAAGGTAAAATTAGGTGAGCCTTTTTCGAGATGAACAGGTTTTTACTCAAATCAATGCCAATGGCTTTGATTCCTTCGATTTCTTTTTTAAAAATAACAGGATCAATTACAACACCATTACCAATCACATTTAGTTTATCGTCACGGAAAATTCCTGATGGAATCGTATGTAAAACGTGCTTGATTTGATTAAACTCAAGAGTATGACCAGCATTGGGCCCTCCTTGGAATCGAGTTATAATATCGTACTTTGGAGTAAGTACATCTACAATTTTGCCTTTTCCTTCATCTCCCCATTGGAGGCCTAAAAGTACGTCAACTTTCATAGGGTAATAATTTGATCTGATTTATCGAATTAACTATGATTTTAGCTCTATAAAGAAGCTTGGAATCGGGTTATTTATCGACAAATAATTTGAATAAAACGGTTGATTACAACCCAGCTGATACATGCCGATTTTTGGAAAGTATTAGCTGAGAATTTTTGTTTGATGTTAACAGCTAATTGTTAACGGTCAAAGGTAATAAATATTTTAGATTAGACCGTGTGTTGTTGAAAAATCACCGTGGGGAATAAAAAAAGTCCTTATAAATAAGGACTTTAAAATATATAGGGTGTTGATATCTTAATTGGCTTTTTTTCTACAATCCTGACAAGTTCCGTAAATATATAGTGAATGATGTGAAACTAAAAAGTCCATATCGTCAGACACGTTATTTCTAACATCTTCCAGTCGGGTATCACAAAATTCAAGAACTTTACCACATTTGGTACAAATTAAGTGATCGTGTTTATTACTATCATATGCCTTCTCGAATTGAGCAATGTTTTTTCCAAATTGATGCTTAATTACAAGCTTACAATCTAAAAGAAGATCGATAGTATTGTAAAGAGTAGCTCTGCTTACACGATAATTTTTATTCTTCATAAAAATATAAAGCGACTCAATATCAAAATGACCTTCACGGGAATATATTTCGTCAAGTATGGCATATCTTTCAGGTGTTTTTCTGTGGCCCTTCTTTTGAAGGTAATCAGTAAACATCTTTTTTACAATTTCTTTTGTGTCTTCGCTAATCATACTTTTAAAGCTATATTACTATCTAATCTAATTTTAAATAACGGGACTAAAATAGTGTTTTTTTTTGATTACTTGCAAAACTAGAAGCAAAAAAAATGCATTAACTGTATTCTTCTATATTTTCAATTCGTCTGACGTTGTCGAGACCTTTAATTTTGATTAGCTTTTTCATTAGATTGTTTAAGTCCTCTGTATTATGTACATAGAGGTGTATTAATCCTTCAAAAACACCATCGTGACTTTCAAAATGTACGGATCGCATGTTGACATGATGATCTTTTGAAATAATTGAGGTGATATCGTTAACGATTCCGATCTTATCGATACCATTGAGTTCGATAATGGCTAGAAAAGACATCAAACGATGACTGGTCCAGTTTGCTTCGAGGATTCGATCTCCTTGACTTGACATCAGTTTTAGTGCATTGGGGCATTTTCGTTTGTGAATGGTAACATTGTTAACCATATCAACATAACCCACTACGTCATCACCCGGAATTGGTTTACAACATGTTGCAATTTTGTATTTTTCCTCGGACATGGTTTCTTCCAAAAGGAAGGGTTTCTTCTTATCAATCTCGGGTTTGCTTTCAGTTACCTCGGATGTAATTTTTTTGTCATCACTACCAAAAAGCTGAAGCTTCCAGTATTTAATAAATTTATTTTTTGATTTCTTTTTGACAATTCGTTCTATTTCGTCAAGCTTCAGTTGCGACGAGCCGATGTTTAAGAAAAGTGTTTCTTTATTTGTAAACTGATAGTGTTCCATCAGTTTTTTTGTTGCCTTTGAGTTTAAAACAAGTCCAATACTTTGGAGATGTTCTTCCAGCTTTTTATTACCTGCACGAATGAGACGTTTTCGATCATCCTTAAATTCGGCTTTAATTTTCGATTTGGCTTTAGCCGTTACCACATATTCCAGCCACTCAGCCTTTGGTTTTTGTTTCTCCGAAGTTAAGATTTCGACCTGATCGCCACTTCGAAGAACGTAATTGAGTGGGACTAATTTGTGATTGACTTTTGCACCAATGCATTGATTACCAATGTCTGTGTGGATTTCGTAAGCAAAATCTAAAGCACTGGCATGTTTGGGTAAGGTTTTGATTAAACCTTTTGGGGTAAAGACCTGGATCTCCTGAGAAAATAAATTCAAACGAAATTCATCGAGAAAGGCCAGAGCATCCGATTCCGGATTTTCCAGAATTTCACGGACATCTTTTAGCCATTTATCCAATTCAGATTCACTATCGGTGTTGTATCTGGAATGAGCGATAAAGCCACGTTCAGCAATTTCGTTCATTCTATTGGAGCAAATCTGAATTTCAACCCATTTCCCAAGTGGGCCCATAGCTGTCATATGCAGAGCTTCATAACCATTGGCTTTGGGTGTACTCATCCAATCACGGATACGTTCAGGTTTGGGTTTGTAAATATCTGTAATCAAAGAATAAATATTCCAGCATTGGTTTTTTTCAGGGACACCTTCTTGGGGTTTAAATATCACTCTGATGGCTGGAAGGTCGTAGATATCTTGTAGTTTGATTTTGTGATTCTCAATCTTATTCCAGATTGAAAATATTGAACGCGGTCGATTGATAATTGTACAAACGATATGATTATCATCCAGACGTTCTTTTATAGGCTGGATAATTTGTTCTAAAACCAGTTCTTGTTCTGCCTCTTTGTTTTTAATCTTTTCGGCAATACTTTTATAATCTTCAGGATGCTCGTACATCAAACTTAAATCCTCAAGCTCTGTTTTAATTTTGTATAGCCCCAATCGGTGAGCCAGAGGAGCAAAAAGAAATAGGGTTTCACCTGCAATTTTCATTTGCTTACGCAGTGGCATGGAGCTTAGTGTACGCATATTGTGCAGGCGGTCTGCAATTTTGAGGATAATAACACGAATATCATCAGAAAGAGTCAATAACATCTTTCTGAAATTCTCAGCTTGCATTGAGGTTTGCTGATTAAAAGCTCCGGATATTTTTGTGAGTCCATCAACAATTGCTGCGACTTTGTCTCCAAAATGATGAGCAATATCTTCAACCGTGTAATCCGTATCTTCAACGACATCGTGTAATAAGGCTGATACAATAGATTTTGTTCCCAGACCAATTTCTTTAGCTGCAATTTCAGCTACTTCAATGGGGTGAATAATATAAGGTTCTCCTGATTTTCGACGTACGCCTCTATGTGCATCCCAGGCAAAATGGAATGCCTTATCTATCATAGCCTTTGTTTCTGGCGTGTTGCTTCTTTTGCAACTTGCCAAAAGCTTTTGATAGCTTGCCAGTATTAATTCTTTATCTTGTTGGGTTTCAACAGTCATATGGTACTAATTTATATTATATCGCAATACAAACCGGAAAAAACTATTAAGATAATTTGAGATAGAAATTGACCTTAGAAAAAAGCCTGTTTTCGATTTGTTTGTTGTAAGTGACTTATAAAATTAATTAAAACTCCCGATTTACCTGCTTGTTTAGCCAATTTATTTAGCTCCAATTCTTTTAGTATGGATAAAATACTAATTTTTTTTCGAAGGTAAGAGTTTCGAATTTCTTGAAAACAAAAAAGAGCAATTAGCTTTTGCTAATTGCCCTGAGTGATATGTCTTGTAATTTAGGCTTTGTTTTCGCCAACAATAACCTCGTAAAGATCTTCTTTTTGGAAATAAGTGTTTGCTAATTCCATTATTTTCTGAGATGTTGTCGCTTTGATATCCTGAAGAAATCTTTCGTAATATGAATTGTCGAATCCGAAAAGAAGATTCCCTCTTAAGCTTTCAGATAATGCGAAGGGGCTATCAAAGCTGCGAAGCATTTCGCCTGCAAAAAAGTTTTTTACAAGATTTAGTTCATCTTCAGGAACGAGTTCTTCTTTTAAACGGTCAATTTCCTTATAGATTTCAGAGATAGCAGCTTCGCATACATCCGTCCCTACTTCTGTTATAATAGCAAAATGCCCCGATTCCAAATGTGAAAGTAAAACAGAATTAATTCCATAAGTATAGCCTTTGTCTTCACGGATATTTTGCATTAAACGAGAACCGAAATAGCCACCAAGAACTAGATTGAGTAGCATGATTCCTGCAAAATCAGGATGTGTTTTATTAAAGAGAGGGCGCCCAATCCGGATGGATGACTGAACGGCATCTTTTTTTAATACAAAGCTTTTCTTTTCGTTTGAACTTATAAGTTTATGTTCAGGTTCAATACCCGAAGTCTTTGTTTGCCATGCTGAAGCCCCGAACCGACTTTCGATTTTGGGTAATACCGTCTCATCCATTTTTCCGGAAACGATAATACGGCAATTGTCAGATGTATAAAAGTTCTTGTAAAACTCCTTGATGTCATCCAATTTGACTTCATCAAATACCTTTGCTTCAAATACGTTGGCATATGGATGCGTTGCTCCGTAGATCAGCGCATTGAATTTTTCCTTAGCTAAGGCGTTAGTTTTTTCTCTATTTACTAAAAAGTCTTGTTTCTTATTGCTGAGAATGGTTTTGAATTCTTTCTCAGGAAAAGTAGGGTACTTTATAATTTGTTCAAGTAAATCAAGCGTCTCATCCAGATATTTGTTTAAAGTGTACAAACACACACTGGCATCGTGCTGGCTGTTATTATAGGTAATATAAGCCCCATAAAAATCGAATTTTTCAGCAAGTTCAGCTGCTGAATATTTTTCAGTGCCTTCATTGAGCATCGAATTGCAGGTGCCGGAAATGAGTGGCGATTTCTGATACCAAAGTCCCGCATTAAAAATCATTTCAATTTTCAGAACGTCCTGACTTCCTCCGGCAATAATATGGACAGGAATCTGGTTGCTCAAAACTTCTTGTTTTGATTTGGGAATATCTACATGCTCAATTGTTTTAAAATGAGGTGGTAGGCTGCGATTCAATTTCTCCATTATTGTTTTTTTGCGTGATAATAAAGTGTGGAACAATTTTCTTTGATCAGAATTTTTTGAGCCATTTCCTGTAAATCAGCAGTGCTGACTTTATTGTATTTTTCAACTTCAAGATTAATATCTTCAGCTTGACCAGTGATTTCGTGCTGAGCAATATTCATGGCTTTATTTAGAAAACTGATCTCCGAGAACACGAGAGATGATTCAATCTTATTTTTCACTTTTTGCAGTTCATATTCATTGGCTTTGGTCGCTGAAACTTCATCGAGAACGTCCCAGATAGCTTTTTCTGCATCCATCATATTAACTCCTTGGGTAAGTTTCCCGCTGATAACGAATAATCCAGGCTCAAAATCACCAGTTAAATAAGCATCTATGCTTGAGAAAAGGTTCTTTTCTTTGATAAGAGTTTGAAATATTCGTGAGGATTGACCATTGGATAAAATATCGGAAAGCAGATCCACTTTGTAAAAATCCTCATGATTTCTGCTACACATATGAAAAGCCATGTAGATGGCATCATAAGGCACTTCTCTTTCAAGATGAAGAGACCGAAATTCGGTTTGTTTGGGTTCTGTTGGCAAATTTCGGGGCGTAATCTCTCTACGTTCTATAGGACCAAACCACTTTTCAGCAAGCCGTTTTACCTCTTCGGTTTCAACATGGCCAGATACCACTAATACGGCATTGTTTGGGGCATAGTGATGAAAGAAAAAATCCTTCACATCTTGCAATTGTGCATCAGCAATATGCTCAATACATTTCCCAATTGTAGACCACTGGTAGGGGTGTTTCTTATAGGCAAGGGGGCGAAGATGCAGCCAAACATCACCATAGGGTTGATTGAAATAATGCTGTTTAAATTCCTCAATCACGACGGCTTTTTGAACGTCCAGACTCTTCTCAGTAAAAGCCAAGCTCAGCATTCTGTCTGACTCCAGCCAAAAACCGGTTTCCAGATTTTCTTTAGGAACCGTCAGGTAGTAGTTTGTTACATCATTACTTGTCCATGCATTATTATCACCTCCAACTTGCTGAAGCGGTTCATCATAATTGGGGATATTTATTGAGCCTCCAAACATGAGGTGCTCAAAAAGATGAGCAAAACCGGTCTGTTCCGGATTTTCATCCTTAGCCCCAATATTATATAGGATATTAACAGCAGCTAAAGGTGTCGAGGTATCGCGATGTACGATTACCTTAAGTCCATTATCGAGTGTAAACTTATCGAATTCAATCATTTTTTCACTTTAATTTGGAAACATCGTTTTGTTTTCGTGATGAAAACATCTGCATGCCAGCCTTTTTTTGATTCTTTTAGAATTGGTATTTGGATTGTTCTGATTGAAGAATAGCAAGTTCTTGTTTGTATTCAGTCATCATTTCTGCCATGATTTCTGCAACAGGCTGAATTGATTTTACCATTGAGCCAACTTGACCAATTTCCAGTTCTCCTTCCTCAAGATCACCTTCGAATATACCTTTTTTAGAACGGCCTTTACCGAGTAATTCTTTCATTTCTTCAGCAGAGGCACCGCGGCATTCAGCTTCATAAACCTGATCGAAAAACTTATTTTTAATCATTCGGGTAGGTGCTAATTTTTTAAGAGAAAGCTTGGTGCCTCCCTCGTCTAACTTGACAATTGCTTCTTTGAAATTGATGTGAGATGATGATTCTGTTGATGCAGCAAAGCGAGTTCCAATTTGAACGCCATCAGCTCCCAAACCAAGAGCGGCTAATATACTTTTTCCACAACCAATACCGCCGGCTGCAATTAAAGGTAAGCTTGTCGCTTTTCTTACGTTGGGAATTAAGGCAAGTGTTGTTGTTTCTTCACGGCCATTATGTCCTCCAGCTTCAAAACCTTCTGCAACAATAGCATCAACACCGGCCTCTTCGCATTTTTTTGCAAAAAAAGCACTTGAAACCACATGAACTACAGTAATGCCATGTCCTTTTAAAAATGGCGTCCATTTTTTAGGGCTTCCAGCTGATGTAAATACGATTTTGATACCTTCTTTTACGATAATATCCATGATTTTATCCGTTTCAGGATAAAGTAAAGGCACATTGACCCCAAAAGGTTTGTTACAAGCTGCTTTTGCTTTTTGGATATGTTCTTGAAACGTGTCCGGGTGCATAGAGCCTGCCCCGATTAAACCCAGACCTCCTGCGTTACTGACTGCAGTTGCAAGTTTCCATCCTGAACACCATACCATTCCGCCTTGAATGATCGGTTTTTCGATGCCAAAAAGTTGAGTGATTTTATTTATCATGATTATTTGTTACTGAGTGTGTGCAAAAAAAGACACTAGAAAAACAAACTTCTTGTGTCTTATTATATGTCGGCAAAATTAGGAAAAAACTTGGGATATGACTGATATTAAGGATTAAGATTAGAACTTAGCATCTCCGGACTGATTTTTTCTTTTGAGGTAAAATCAATAGAATAGGCGATTTTAATTTCATTAGCGGTAGAAATTGCTCCGAAAAAAGCCGTAGGAGGTTTAATTTTAAAATCAGACATTTTTAAATCGATATAACCTGTAATATTCATTTTTCTATTTCCCAATATGTTCCCCTTTATAGGCAGCTTAACATCCTTTGACTGACCTGAGATAATTAGTGTACCAATAGCGATAGCATTAAAATTGGTTGGTTTACTATTTCGAATAGTAATTCTTTTCAATAAAAAAGTAATATATGGGAACTGTGATAAGTTCATAGCCTTATGGGCTTTCTTTTCCATAGCACTTTCCTTACTTTTAAACTGATTCCCTTCAATTTTAAACTCAACATTCTTCAGGTTTTTAAGGGAGTTATTGGGTATTTCATAGTCTGAAGTTTCGGTTTGGAATTCGACATACATTTCCCAATCATGAATATTCGAAGTTCCAAATACACGAATGGAACTGGTTTCAGGAACAAGGTGAATGCTGTTTTGAGCAATAGTAGAGTTGCTGAGAACAATAAGAAATAGGCTAAATAAATGTATTAACCTGAAGAGCATAAGTGGAAATATTTGTGAATATTATTGTCTGAGGGATCAATTTAAGCAATATTTTTCTTTTGAAGCTATTTTCATTCATATTGAATTTAATAGCAAAAAAAATCCTCTACCTGATTAAAAAAATCAAGAGAGGATATTCTTGAATAAAGTTATGTTTTATTTCTTTTTGAGTTCAATCAATCGTTTCACATCCAGGCCTTTGCTTTTTCCAATAACTTTTATAAAATCTAATATTTCTCTATTGAAACGGAAAGCCAGATGTCTTAATTTAAATGGTAATTGACTATCGTCGTGTTTTGTGAAAAGGAAATAATTGGGTTTGTATTCTATCTGTTTGATTTCGTTCCAAAATATGATTTGTTCTTTATTGAATACACCTCTTTTTACACTAATTCGTTCTTCATCAATTAAAATAAAGGCTTTCCCGAAGATTTTTGCAAAGGGGACTCCTCTACCTTCTAAAATGAATAATGAGCCTAATAAAAACAAGCCAATTAAATAAAATAGATCAAAGTCACTGAAATCCTCTTCTATATAAAATTTAGATCCAATCCATAAAATAATAAGGACGAAATGTAAGACCCCTAAAATTGTTTTAGTTGTCGATTTCTGAACCAATAAATCTTTTTCAAATTTCATATAATGTTATTTTATAGCTGAAGATAATAATTATTGTTTATTTGTAGAATTTTGAGGGACAAGTTTTTGTTTAAGGATGAAATTATTTGTGTTTAATTATTGAGATTGTTCGCCATTTTCTAAATGTCGCCACAAATCAAGATAAACGGGCAGGTGATCGCTGAAGCCACCATGATATTTGTATCCAATATAGGTTCTGAATGGTTGTATGCCTTTATATGTTTTATCATCTTCAAGCAAGAATGGAGGAGCAAAAAGGTGCATATCGCTAGGTTGTGCATTTAAAATTCCATTACCATTCATCAATGCTCCAGAAATAATGAATTGATCGAGCATGCCCCAAACATCTTGATATTTGTGTGAAGCGATAGAACTGTTATCTTCCAGAAATGAAGCTAAATTGTATAATTCATTATTTTTAAATTGGAGCTTTGGTTTATTTGCTCTTAAGGTTGTAGTGATCGATTTATTGTTAGGGTAATCGTTGAAATCACCCATAATAATGATTTTAGCTTTTGAATTTATGTTGAATATTGAATCGACTTTATTTCGCAATAGCTTGGCGGCAGCAATTCGTTTATGTTCCGATTCCAATTGTCCTCCCCATCGTGATGGCCAATGATTGACAAATAAATGTAGGGTGTCGTCGGTATGTGTAGTGCCTTTGACGTATAAAATATCGCGCGTAGAAGAATGAGAGGCCCCGTCGTAAATTAATCTCAAAAATGCGGTATCGATGGGGAAGAAGCTAGCCGGTTGGAATAAAAGGGCCACATCTATTCCTCTGTGATCCGGAGATTCTTTATGAATGATTTGATACCTGGCTTTATTTAATGGTGTTGAATAGATAATTCCCTTTAAGACATTTTTGTTCTCAATTTCACATAAACCAACAATATCAGGAACTTGCCAACCACCTGCAGCTATAATGACCTTGGCTATTTTTGTGCATTTGTCCTGATATTTATTCCAAGTCCAATATTTTTGCCCTTGGGGTAGGAATTCAGCATCGTTTTTTAAGCTATCATCTTTTGTATCAAATAGGTTCTCAACATTGTAAAATAAAATTCTATAGTCTGATCGTAAATCATCAAGTTTTCCCCCAGACTTCGATTGAGAAAAGGAACTCTGATGGAAAAATAAGACCAGTATTAAAAAGGTAATATTCTTCATGCTTACTCCTATGAAATAATTTTAATCTGTTGTTTCTACATATTCATAAGTTCCGATATCCGGAGTTGTGTCAGAGATTCGCGAATTACCATTAAAGTCGATGGGGTAAATGTTGGCAATATCGAGTTTAGCCTTGTCGATAAGAATAGATTCAGCGTTTAGGTTGTAATTGTGATTATTTTTATCGACAAAATGAGGATCGGTATTAAAAATACAGTTTTCAAATCGATTTGAAAATATATTTTGTTTCTCAGAATTGAGTTTAATAAGTGTGTTTTTAAATTGAAATGTATTCGTTTGGCCACATTCAAATTCATTAGTCTTGCTTCCCCAAATAATACTATTGTAAATTTTTAATGCATTATCGTTTTCTTCGTTTGCTAAAAAGCTTATGCATGGGGTTGCTCTTTGTGAAAGAAACCAGTTATTTATGAAGTTACAGTGGGAGAATTCAAAATCACCTTTACCTTCAAGAAGCACTGCTTGTTCGCCGCAATTTGAAACGATAACATCGTGCATTTTTAGGTTGAAGTTGTTTGTTTTAATCCCTGTAGTCGTGAAATTGAGGAATTGTGAGTATTCAATTTCCAGACTATTGCTGTTTGTTTCTGATTGAGCGCTGATGCCTTTTATTGCATTTTCTAATTTTAAATGCGAAATGAAATTGTTTTTGCTTTCATCATAGAAGAAAAGGCCTTCCCACTGTCCGGGAACATTTTTGTATAATTCTTCGCGGCGATGGGAACCGAAGAATACCGGGGCTTCAAAACTCCCATCAATATTTAAGGTCCCATGGATGTGGATGCCGGCTCCTTTTTGGAAAAAGACCTTTGTTCCGGCTTGTATTGTCAGTATTTGGTCTTGCTTTAAATATAAATTATTATCGATGAAATAAGGTCTGTTTTGTGTCCATTCCTGAGTTTGAAGTTCATTATTATCAAAACGAATAACATCTTGTGCCCAACTTTTAAGCAGAAATTTTTGCACTTTGGAGTTGTATGTTAATAGGATGTAATCTTCGACTAGGCGCGGAGCATCCTGATCATTATCCGGGACATTTAATTCAACAAAAATATAGAGACTGTCTTTGGCAGGAATATAAACTTGCCTAGCCGTATTTCCATCTACACCATTAATATTTAATCGGTAACCTTCATTATTGTTTTCAAGTGTAATTTCATCAAGATAGATGGCTTTTGAAGAGGGGTTGTAAATTTTTAATTGCTTGGTTGTTGATTGCAGCCCGGAGAAAATGGTATCGAATGTTAAGCTGTCATTTGAGAAGTTTAATAGAAAATCCGGATCGTGATTAAATTCTTCCTTATTGTCGCAAGCAACAATAAGGAAAACAAATGAAAGAATTATTAATGAAGATAAGAGTCGTTTCATTTTATTGAAATTTAAACAAATAAATGATTTTTGCTAAAAGAACATAAAGCTATTCGTTTTCTTTTGTCTGATCTTTCGACGCGTTTTAGCCGCTTCATTTCTATTTCGTCTCATTAAGTCATGAATCATCGATTTTGGAACATCTAAATTGACACCAAAAGTAATTTCATGCGTTCCATTACTATTTTGAGCAAGTAAATTATTTGAATAATAGTCATATGAATACCCCAAATAATATTTGGCAAAATTGACTCCCAACATACCTACAAATTGCTCATTGCTTCTGTATGATAGGGCGAGCCAAAAACTTCGAACATATAATTTTGCTGTTAAGTCGATATAATTCTGAGAATCTAATGTTCTGCGGACAATAACTGAGGGTTCTAAAGCAACCTGATTATTGATGTTGAAGGTATAGCCTGCAGTGAAATAATAATGTCTCAACATGATATCGTTGTTGAAACCAGAATCCCCCATCTTAACGGAAGATTCAAATAAGTGTGCTATTGAAAATCCAACAAAGTAATCGTTGTTGTAGAGATAAACTCCAAAATTAGCATCAGGAATGTATGATACGATGTCACCTCCTGTGTATAGAGGATCACCAACTGGTATGTAATTGCCATCAAATTTATATTGATAAAAGATACCACCTAATCCAAACGATAAACGTGTTCCTCTTTTTCCATAATATTGACGATTAAATTCCAAATGATAGGCATATGATAATTCAAAACCTGTACGGGATATTGCGCCATACTTGTCGTTGAAGACATAAGCTCCCATTCCCAATCCCCTTTGAGTACTTCTACGTGCCAACGGATTACCAACTGCGTCGCAGGTTGTACATCTTTCTCCAAAATTACGGTGAATACTTAATGCCTGGGTTTCAGGAGCACCATTTATACCTGCCCATTGCTGACGTATGGTTAGGCGAACTGGCGTGTAAATACGTGAACCAGCCATGGCTGGATTAAATAAAAATCCATTTTCAACATATTGACTATACAAAGGAAGCTGCTGTGCCTTTGCTGAAATATGTAGTGTAAATATGAAGATTAAACTTATAAAAATATTTCTCATTATAATATGTAAGAGGCTAATGGGTCGATTAATTTATTTTTAACGTGCTATGGTTACTGTTCCTGTTAATGGTTTTGAATCATCAGCTTCAATGGCATAATAATATGAACCAATTGGCAAGTGTGAATTCTTGTTTGTTCCTGTCCAAGGGTTTCCTTTATATTCATTTCCTGTGCCTGAGAACGTATAAACTGTGGCTCCAAGTCGATCATAGATGACAATTTTAAGTCGTTGAATATATTCAATTCTTAGGATATCCCAATAATCATTATATCCATCATGGTTAGGTGTAAATGCTTTAGGGATTTCAATCATCCTGTCATATAAATATTCTAAATTAATAATTGTATCTACCGAACACGAATTTTGGTCGGAGAGAGTTAATTTATATTTTCCCCTGTCTAAATTATTAATTTCTAAATTGGGTTCTGATAAATTAGACCATATATCTGCACCCGTTTCTATTTCCCAAGTCGCGGTATAGTTAGGTATTCCACCCAAAGCTTTTGAGAAAATTGCACCATCATTAGCACCCTCAACTGTTGGTCGGTTTGCCTCAGCTTTTAGAAGTAATTCTTCAGGTTCCTGGATTACGACGCTTGCTGTATCCTGACAATTATGCTGATCAGTCACGATTAGTTCGTATTTTTTAGGGCGTAAATTATTGATGTTTTCTGTGGTTTCACCATTCGACCAGTTGAAGCTATAAGGAATCGTTCCTCCATTTACAGTTGCAGAGGCGTCTCCATTATTTAGCCCGTAACATCTCACATCATTAAAGGTATTTATTTCTGCAATAAGTGAGTCTGGTTGAGTTAAAATAACAGTGTCCCTAAATTCGCAATTTTTATTGTCGATTACAGTGCAAGAATAGGTTCCAATTCTTAAACCGGAAATATCTTGAGTTATAGCTCCTGTGTTCCAGCTTATTGTGTAAGGAATAGCTCCGGAAGTAATATCCAGTTTCACTTCGCCATTCTTATCTCCGTAGCACAAGGGTTCCGTTATGCTTGATACACCTGAAAAGACCTCGGGTGCTTTAACTTCGAATAGATATTTTTCAGATATACAATTTCTTGAATCGGTTACTGTTACATTGTATAAACCAGGACTTAAATTCTTTTGATCTTCATTATTTAGATTATTAGGAGCAATATCACCTTCCCATATATAATTATAATTTGGTGTTCCGCCTTTAGGGTAAATATTGATAGAACCATCTGTTTTTCCATAACAGGATATGTTATGGATACCATACTCAACCTCTACAAGATCGGGTTCTGTAACTTCTTGTTTAAAAGTTATAACTTCATTTGTGGTGTTATCTGTAACCGTTAATGTGTAATTACCGGCTTTTAAGTTTTCTATTTTAGATGTTTGAGATGTATTTAAAAGAACTGTTTTTTTATAGTGATTGTCTGCTTCCCATGACAAAGTGTAATCGCCACTGCCATCTTCAACAATAATCTCTATTGAACCTTCCTCACCACCGTGACATATCGGACTTGTTTTTGAAACTAAAGAAACGACCATTTTTTCTTGTTCATAGATTCGGGTTTCAGTAACTGCTCTACATTCATTGGCATCAAGAACTTCAACGACATAAACCCCTTGTTCAAGAAAGTCAACGGTGTAAATACCTGTTTGGTTGTTCAGTGACTTTTTAGAATATTCATTTGGGCCTGAAATAAAGATGGTGTACGGAGGTGTTCCTCCAGTTGCCGTAGCTGTAATTGTTCCATCACGCAAGCCCATATCTGTAATATCAGTATGTGTTTGGCTTATAGCAACTGCATCTGGTTGGCTAATAGTTAGTGTGTTTGAAAGGAAACAACCTCTGGTATCAGTTATTTTATAATCGTAATCGCCTTCAGCCAAATCGTAAATTTTATCTGAATGAGAGAATAAGCCTCTGTCACCTGTCCAAAAGATAGAATAAGGTTTTGTTCCACCAGTGATATCCAACTCAATGCTTCCGTTGGGTTCATTAAAACAAGCGACATTATTAAGAATTGAAGATGCGTCTAATGGAGCAGGTTCTAAAATTATAGTTTGATCGGTTGCACTTTGTCCTGCCGATTGAACCGTTAAGGTATAAGTACCCGGGATAAGTGCAGAAATCGATTTGCTGTTAGCTGTAAATCCTGATGGTCCAGACCATGAGTATGAATAGCTGCCGTCACCTCCAATTGCTGTTGCATTTAAAGCCCCGTCATTATACCCAATGCAGGATACATCTTCCTGATCGATAATTTGAGCAATTAAAAGATTGCCTTCAGGTAGCATAATGTCTTTGGTGATGCTACCACATGAACTTTCATCGGTTATTGTTACTGTGTAAAGTCCTCCTTCAAGGTTTTCAAAAAGAGCTTTGTCTTCATCGAAGAAACTTGGGCTAAAATTAGAATATCCATTGGGGCCTGATACGGTATATGTATATGGAATAGTTCCCCCTAGAATTTCTAATCTGAAACGACCATCATTAGCTCCTGGGGCAGTGACTTCTTCTTCAATAACCAGACCTAATTGAAGAGGAGTGCTTTTTACAAGGCTAATAGTTTCTTCAAGGGTACATTCTTTTTTGTCCTTAAGTAAAAGAGTATAGTCTCCAAAATCTAAGCCTGTATTGTTTTTAGTATAAGATCTAAAATCGTTTGGCCCGGACCACGAGAAGGTGTAATCGTTATTTCCTCCATAAGGGACAATATTTATAATTCCATCTTTTAAATCATTACAGGTTGGAGAAATATTATCAGCAACAATAAATCCCATTTCCATAGGCTCTTTAATTGTTATGTCTTGCAATTTGACACAGGCATTTTTGTCTGTTACTTTTAAAGCGTATGTGTTGGCTGCTAAATCATTAAATTGCCCGCTTGTGTTTGTTGTTGCATCTATGGTGTATGTGTAAGGTGCTGTTCCCTTATCAGCTTCAACAAAAATCTCACCTGAAGATTCTCCAAAGCAATTGGCATCTTTAACTATAGTGTTACTTAGAATAATTTCTTCTGGTTCCAACAATTCGAACGGAGTTGTGTAAACACAATTATTGGCGTCTGTCACTTCGATTGTATAAGTTGCTCCTTCCAGATCGGTAATAATTGCATCTGTAGAATTGAAACCATTACTGCCAGTCCAGTTGACGTTATATGGGGCAACACCTCCCTTGATTTGAGGATCAATAGAACCATTTTTATCACCGGCACACAAAATATCAGTTGAAGCAAAATCAAATGTAATTTCTTCCGGAGAAAGAATCTCAACGCTTTCCTCATCTGATTTACAGTTGTTGCCATCTTGTACGTGAATGATATATTCTTCGGCTGAAAGTCCTGTGTTATGTGCAGCCCCAAGATTACCATCCAGGTAATAGGTCAAAGTTCCGGTACCGCCTGAAGCATCTATATCAATTTCTCCATCGGTAATATTAAAGCATTTTAAATCTTTTTTGGTTATATTATTGATAAACATTTCGTAGGCATTAAAAATGTCTACAGAGTTTGTTTGGTCACAACCTTTATCATCTTTAACCTGAACAAAATATTTACCCGGAGCCAATTTTGACGCATAACTTTCATTTGTTCCTAATGGTGATGATGCATCTACAGTTTTTCCAGTTTCATCTTCCCAATAGAAAGTAAAAGGGGCATTCCCATTTTGTGCTACAGCTTTAATAAAACCATCTGAATTTCCATAACACTGAACGTTGGTTGTAGTGAATTCAATGACAATATCTGAAGTTGTATTCATGACTACTTCTATGGTCGAGTAAAGTAAACATGGATCTCCATTGGGGTTGTTATAATTGATTTCAACTCGATAGAATCCACTTTTATTCACAACAATTGTGGCAGATGTTTCTCCAGCTTCATCAATGTATGGGGCTGAACCATCGGGGCTGTATGCCCATTGGAATGTGGTTCTGTCGTTTATAGGAAAATATGTAACATGATTGAGACTTGCTGTACTGCTACACCATTCCTGACGAACAGGCAATGTTTCTTTAAATGAGGGGGCTTCTTCACTATCGTCATCTTTAGCCGTTGCAACCCATCCAACACTACTGCCACCAACATTAAGATATTTTCCAACAACCCAATGATTGTTGCTATCAGTCATTTTAATGTTTTCCAAAGATGCATGGTAAATGGTCAGTTCTTTGCTTGAATTTATGAAAGCTTGCTCTCCATCTTTACTCGATTTTAAATAAACATATGAACAGTTAACACCTTCCATTATTAATTCATTAGTCAGGTTGATCGTTCTTCCTGCTTGAATTGAATTTTCGCCATATCCTAATGTGAACTCTAGATTTGAAATGGTATGATCCCCAAAAATCTGGCCTTGCTGGCGGAATATAACCGTTTTAAACTCACCTTTACCTGTTTCAAATCCATTCCCATTTACGTCAATTTCACCATACCCATCGAATATGGCATCTCCAAATTTGACATCGTTTGAGCTCTCGCAATAAATTCCTCCTTTTTTAGGAAAGTATAGTTCTGAGTTTACTGCCGTAAATTCTAAAGGGGAACCGATAAAAATCATACTCCAGGATTTAAATTTCTCTGCATTAACAGTCACAATTGATCCTGAAATATTTAATTTTCTACTGGCAAGAGGAGAAGAATTTAAAGACGAAAAACTAGATAGAGACATCTTATTTCCTTTGGTATCAAAGGCACCATTTTCTAAGAATAGATCTCCGGAAGTAGATAAGTTGTTTTGAAGGATCCAAGATTGATCTTTTCCATCGAAGTAAATATCCCCATCTAAGGCTTTTCCCGCAAAATCGATTGGTTTATCAGCCGTTAAGCCATCTCCCTTGAATTTTAAATCGCCAGACATTTCAAGAGTCATATTTTCACTAAAATCGAGAGAACCATGAACATCCAACTGATTTTGAACCGTAAAAATTGAAGAAGGATCAACGTCATCAGTCCAGGTTATATTGTGACATCGGGCATCGGAGTTAATAAGTACGGTTTTACTACCCAAAAATGATTTGTCATCAAAAAAGACATTGTCAAGTTCAGTAGGGACACAACCTTCAGATGTGCCACCAGAAGTTTTACTCCAGTTTAGGTGGTTAGACCATTCATCATTTAAACCATTACCAACCCAGTATAAATCAATAGCTGCTACCGGGTTTACTGTCCAGTTTGTAACGTTGGTATTTTCTATTGAATTGTTTGCAATATAGGCTACACTTGAACCGACACCATTAATATCAGTGAGTACAGTAAAGTTGACATTGACGCTGTTTTTTACTTCAAGGTTTGCTTGTTTACCACTTTTGCTAGCTCGAATATCGATAGGGAAATTACATGAGCCCAGAGCCGTAAATTCTTCAATAGGAAACGTGACATTAGATTCAAATTCAAAAGTGTTGGGTTGTGTTCCTTTGTTAAGGGTTAGTTTACCGATATTCAAAGTCCCATTTAATTCACCCCCTTGTTCGTAGGTTAAATCATTAATTCGGGTTACAAGATTTTCAGATCTTAGACTGCCCTTGTTATTAAAGCGAATTGCGTTAAAAGTGACATTACTCGTAAATGCACCACCAATGAAGAATGCTTTTTCACTCTCAATGATTACTTCACTACCGTCAGCTAAAAGCGTTAGGGTTTGTCGGGCATTAATATCAGCTGCATCGATATTTACTGAAAAACTATTCTCGTATCCAAGGATGGTGAATTTTGAATTTCTAATATCTAAGGTTCTTTTTCTACCAGAGAAGGTTAAGTCTGATGATTCAAAATAGTTACATGAAACATCAAATCCAGCAGAAATAAAATCTCCATTGTCCAGAAATAGATTCCCGTCAATATCTAAATTATTGGCTAATGTCCATTCGCCACCTATACCATCGAATGTGACATTGTTGGGGAAACTGAAGTCATGAAGAATAAGAGTGTTGCCTTTTTCGGTTGATCGAAAGTAGAAATCAACATCAGGTATGTTAACCGTAAGATTTTCGTTAAGTATAAATGAACCATACATATAAACGCTTGATATAGCTATAGTTCCCATTTGGAAGATAGGAGATGTGCCTTCTGATCCTCTCCAATCCATAGTTCGACATCGGATATCACCACTACCAGTGGAAACAACTTGATTTTTGCCAGAGAATGAATTAATGTCAAAATAAACATTATCCAAGGCTGTAGGTACACAAGCTCCAGGAGAACCTCCTGATGTTTCTGACCAGTGGGCAGGATCATCCCACGTACCTGAACCTCCAACCCAGAATAAGTTTCTGGTTGTTGGTGTTGTTGCAAATATCCAACCGTCATTATGACCTAGGTCTATTGAATTATTAGCTGTAAATGTTGCAGGCGGGGTTGCAAATACGTCTATTAAATTGACTTGATTTACACTTATCGGATTCCCATTTTTACTGTTGAAAGTTGTTTCAGATCCAGCTGATAAACTCGAAATATCAATGGTTCCTTCACAGGTTCCAATGGCAGTTATGTCACCAATATTATAAATTTCACCCTGCGTAAACTTGTAGGTTTTTCCTTGGTTTAAGATTAGGTTGTCTACATTAAAGCCGCCATAAAGGAAGTTAGCATTTGATTTAACATCGATTTGATTAAACGAAACGTTTTTCCCACGAATTGCGAACAGAGCAGTTCCTGTTTCCTGATCAAAGGTAACCTTATTAAATGCTACTGCGTCTGTACCAGTTGTAACTTCAACCCGTCCATTTTCACCCACTATGATTTCTGAAGTTCCCGATATGAAATTTAGATTCTCTGGTGATAAAAAGATACCGTTTAGATGCAGTATAGAAGCATCTAATTGTAGTGTTCTGTCATCACTAAAGTTTGAATAAAGTTCATTACAGCTTATATCAAAATTGTTAGAAATAAGTTTGCCTCGTTTTAGTTGGATATCTCCGGAAGTTTCAAAATTACTATCAATCGTCCATGTTCCTGCTAACCATAAACTGTTTTCCTGAATAGTCCCTTCAAAAATAACATTGTTGGACAGTGAAACTTGATCTAATTTTATATTAACATCATTTTCAGATTTGAAGTAGATTATACCATCGTAAGTGAATGATCCTGCTGGAAGAGATGAGAAATCAAGACTTCCATAAATATACAGATCACTATTACCATCGAATTTTAATGAGGAGGCATTAGACCATGTCATATTATTG
Source organism: Ancylomarina salipaludis (assembly GCF_004122035.1). Taxonomy (GTDB): domain Bacteria; phylum Bacteroidota; class Bacteroidia; order Bacteroidales; family Marinifilaceae; genus Ancylomarina; species Ancylomarina salipaludis. The sequence goes on along the minus strand of NZ_SAXA01000001.1, from coordinate 405,773 downwards.
CATTCCGGAATTCGGGTGCCATTTACAGTAATTGTGCTGCTTCCGCCAGGCGTAAGATTACCCGCGTCGAAGAAAACATTATCCAGTCGCGTTGGAACACATTCCGGATCCCAGTTTTTAGGATTAAACCAGTCAGAGTCTTCGGTTCCTTTCCAGATAAAATCATCACTTCCTCCTTTAGGTATAATATTCCAACCGGTGTAGTTTGATATACCAAAAGAATTAGCTGCATTCAGACCACCTGAAAGGGTTACACCTCCTGTTACTTCAAGGTCGGTAATCTGGACATTGGTGATTCTATCAGAATTGACATCTGATATAATTGTAGAAACACCTCCATTACCAGTTAAGTAAATAAATTCGGAGCAGGATCCTTCTGCAATGAAACCATCTTTATTTAAAATCTTTTGTTGGCTACCTGTTTCAAAAAGATAGGTTTTCCCAGCCGATAAAATGAACGTGTCAAAATTATGATCTCCTGATATATTAGCCCCTGCCAGAAATTGCAATTCTTTAAAATTAACGGTTGCACTGCTTTCATTGGTTAGATTGGCTTTTTCTCTTGGATCATTAAAATGAACCCTGTTATAAGTTATAGTCGAAATGTGATTGTTGTAAAATCCGGCAGTTTGTTGAATTAATTCAATTAAGTAATCATTGTTAGGGATAGTAAAATGACTGCCTTCAACATCCCATGTTTTTAGAAAGTTACCATTTAGTCTAAGTGTGGAGATTCCCAGATCTAAGCTGCGATTTAAATCACCAATAGATAAGAATTGATTTAGGTCTAAGTTGTTGTTATTTGAAATAATATTACCTGATTCCAAATATAAAGCATGATCCGGAATCTTAAGTTCAGTTAGCAGTTGCCAGGTTCCGTTTCCTGAAAAATAAACATCAGCTTTAAAACTGTTGATTATAGAGATGGTATGATTGGCATCGCCTTCAAAGTGGCAATTCCCGACTAGATTCCAAATGGCATTGCCGGCATCTAAAGATCCGAATATACTAAGTGATGATGACCCCGATAGGGTGACGGCATTTGAAAGGCTTAAGTCTTTACATTCTGAATCGGCATCAATTTCTACATTAAAACTGCCATTAATTGTGGCATTGTCAATTCGAGAGGGCACGCAATTCCCGTCCCAGTTAGTGGGTGTATTCCATTTATTATCGGTACCACCAATCCAGTTGTAGTTTTGGGGAAGAGGCGAAGTGATTTTCCAGTCCGTGTTTCCACCTAAATTGAATGAGCTTGTTGCATTGAAAGGAGCTGCGGTTCCTGAGGCAACCATATTTTTAACTTTAAGGAAATCTAATGATGTTGAATTCGCAATAATAGTTCCATTTCCATCAACACCAGAAATACTAATGTGTTGACTACAGCTTCCTTCTGCCGTAAATAAATTTTGAATGGTTTGATCTGCACCACTATAAATCAGGTAATTATTTCCTTTGGTGAAAATCAGATTCTGAAATTGATTCGATCCTTTTAAATTACCTCCGGCTAGAAATTCGAGTTGGTTAAAGTTGACTTTTAAGGCATCATTGTAAACTCCAGCTCCGTTTTTTTGAAATTCAACATCATATAAGTTGATTGTTGAATTACCGGATATGTCGAGACTTGCATTAGTTCCTGTTATTGTAATTTTTGAATTTCCGGGATTAAGGTTTAAATTGTCAGAATTAATTTTAAGAACGGAAGCTCCTGACTCGCTTAGTGTTATGTTTGAGTTGTTTAAGTTCCAAGTTCTGGATATTGGATTATCTGCTATAATTTGGGCACAGGTTATATCCGCTTCAAAACTTAAATTTCCTTGTTCAAAATAGATGATATGATTTTGTACGTGGAGAGGTGTTTTTATAATCCAGCCTCCATTTTTGGTGAAGTAAATATCATTGTTGTAAGTGTGGCCTGCAAAGTCGATTTCATTATTGGGTGTGGACGCACTAAAATATAATGGCTTTAGTAGATCTAAAAGCATATTGGAACTTAGCTTTAATCCACCGTATATGGTTAAGAAGTGAGCCGGATCATTATCCGCTTTAAGTGTTGGCAAATTAGTTACATTCGACCAATCCATATTAGCACACTTAGCCACATCATTGATGAGTACCACGGCGCCTGGTACCGGGAATGAGTTTTCATCAAAGAATACATTATCACCAAAATTTGGGACAGCAGCGTCCGGATTGATCTGACCACCAGGTTGATCACTCCAGTGCTGAATTTCATTCCAGTTTCCGGAACCTCCAATCCAATAAAAATCTTTAGCATTAACAGCACTTGAAAATGACAGTAGGATAATAATATAAATTAAGCTGATTGCTTTTGTATTCATAGCAAAATCAATAAAGTTGCGTATTATTTAATCATATAAAATCATGAGAAGATTCCTATTTCTAAATAATAAAAAGAGGAATAGTCGTATGTGAGGTAAAAATAAGCTAATTAATTGTAAAAAGCATCAAAATCGTGACTAATGGAATGTTTTGACGGTTAAAAATATTTTAGTGTTGTTAACATATAGGGTAATTTGGATTTTGTGGATGACGAAATGAGAATTTGGTATTAAAATATTAAAAGCAGGTTAATAGTTTTGATTGATTTAGATTTTATGAATTATTTGATATTTATGTTGTGTGTTAGGTTTTGTATTTCGTTTTGTAAAACGAAAAAACCACACAAAACTTGAATCTATTCAAGCTTTGTGTGGTAAGTTTTTTTTGTTTCAGAGATTATATATGAGGATTTTATTCCATGAAGATAATTTTTTCAAGTTCGCTCCATTTTACAATGTGGTATTCTTCTGAGGATGTGAAAATAATAATGCCTGCATTTTTATAGGATACATCGGCCTGATCGCCCAGAAATAGTTTCTCTCCACTTTTGAGTTCAATGGAGGAATAATCTTCAGCCATTGGTTTGATACTTTTAATGTTTCTGAAGGGAATAGAAAATTTAATATCATCATTGTAGCCATTTAGTAATTCAGAATCCATGGCTTCGTCTAAATCATAAACAATAACGCCTTCGAATTCTTTTCCTGATTTTGTGACGATTTTACCATAAAGTCTTTCACTTTCCGGGAATAAAGTGTCGCAAAGATTTTCTGTTTCAAGCTCACTCATGATTTCAAAAGAGATAAAATGCTTCCAGTCAAAATCGGCTCTGCCAATGTTAGGAAGGCTCATGATAATTCCTTTGTTACTGCTATTAACATCATTGGTGCTGTACAACTCAATTTCTCTTCCCGAATTGAGTTTCACGAGACAGCCGTTTTCTTGTTTTGTAATATTGTTGATTTTTCGGAAAGGTATCTTGAGATTCCCATCGGAGGAATTTCCATCCAATACATCATCTAATAATCGTTCGTCATGATCCCACTGAACAAAACCCGTAAATTCGCCTTGAGTGGTTGTGAGTTTGCCATAAATACCTTGACCGAATGAATCGTTAATTTTTTGAGCAGGGCGGAAAAATCTGATGATATCAACTTTATTCCAATTCAGATTGATTAGTCCAAGTTCAATATCTAAAACTGATATGCTGGTGTTTACATCATTGGATCCACCTTTGAGATTGATGAATTTTTCTGATTTCAGTTCTAAACTAACACTTTCTCGTCCAGTTACCGTTATTGATTTTATATCACCAAACCGACATTGAAACTTTCTGTCGAAGGAACTCGTACTTTGTCTGTCGGTGTGGACTGATATATTAACCCAATCCCGGGAATGGGTGTGAGTCGAAGATTTGTAAGTTGTTTTAAAGTTTGATTTATTCAGGTATTTGATATAGGGATTTGAGATTTTTTCAGAATTGAAAATGTCAGACAAGAAGACTTCTTCGTTCCCCCAACGTATTGGTCCTTCATAAGTTTTCCCCTCAATTGTTGTGACACTTCCGTAAATCATGCATTTGCTTTGTGCTGATATTGAGTTTGATAAAGTAGTAAGTCCCGTAAGTAGAGTAAATAAAAACAATAGCTTAAGCCTGGATTGAGTGTGTGGATATTTTTTCATTGTAAGTAAGCGTTAAAATATTCAAGTTGCTTATTTAACGAACAGACGACTCAAAAGTTACAGGTAATTGCAAAAATATAAGAAATGCGTTTGTTACAATGTTTAATATCTGTTGAGAGATATTCTGATTTTCGGTGTTGAATTGAAACGAATTGCTTGATTTATTGTTTTTTTCTAAAGAGAATTTGAATGATTTTAGCTTTTTCGACAGGAGGGTAGATTTGAATTAATTCCCAGTCTTTATCGTAGTTGGCTATTGTTTTTTTGAGCTGATAAATTTTCAGCAAATCTTCGGTAATGCCGTCTCGAATATCATGATCGTCAACTTCCCATGGGAAGGACTCCAAGCGATAGAGGAATTTTCGATTCTTCTTATTAATCTTAACTTCAATCTCGGCTAGATCTGATCCTATATTGATAGGTATTGGGATACATAATTCTCTCATAGCTAAGTTTTATAAAATATTATTGGTGAACTATTCATATTTAATGACCATAACCGGATCAGACTTGGCAGCTTTAAAGGATTGCCACGAGACTGTAGAAAGACCGATAATGAGTGTAATAATCAGAGTTAGAATAAAAACCCATGCATGTATAACAATTCTATAAGGAAAATCCTGTAGCCAAATATTAAGAGCCCAATAAGCAAAGGGAACTGCAATCAGGTTGGCGATTATTATGAGTTTAAGAAATTCCCGGGTTAAGAGATATACAATATTATTGGTTGATGCTCCCAGGACTTTTCTTATGCCGAGTTCTTTGTTTCGTTGTTCAGCCATAAAGGAGGATAAACCAAATAATCCCATTGAAGCGATTAAAATACAGATGAATGAAAAAATAATAAACAGTAGAGTCAATCGTTCTTCGGTTTTAAATCTCTTATTGATTTTATCATCCAAAAAGAAATAATGAAATGCATGATTGGGACTAAAGGATTTCCATACATCCCGAATGTAGCTTATGGTTTCATTTTGATTAGTTTGTCTGATTTTAATATAAATAACATCTCTGTCTTCAGGGGCTTCAGAAATAAAGAGGCTCAGGGGTTCAATTGTTGTGCTTAGGGTTTGATAATGAAAATCAGTTATAACACCGATGACTTTCCCTAATCTTACTTCTTTATGTTCTCCAAATGAAACGCCAAATTGAAGTTTTTTGCCTATGGCATTGGCTCCCCATTTAAATTTATTACTTGCAGATTGGTTGACAATAAAGGCGGTTGTAGAGTCGGTCTTAATTGCTTTATTGAATTTACGCCCTTGCATCAATCTTAATTTCATTAAATCAATATAATCAAAGTCAATTATGTTGAAATTTAAAGCATGCTCTTTCATTCCATCGGCTGTCTCATACAAATGAACGGTCTTTGAATTAGAGAATCCGATTATTGAATTAGATGTTGCTACAGCTTCAATATTCGAGTTTTTCTTGAGTTCAGTTTTGAAAATATTCATATTGGTCCTGAGCGAGGAGTCACGAATAGGAGCAATAAGAATGTTTTCTTTATCAAATCCCATATCCTTATTTTTCAGGAAAAAGAGTTGCGAAATGACAATGATTGTTCCGCTAATCATGATAGCTGAAACTGTAAACTGGCAAATAACCAGAATTTGTCTTAAACGCTTGTTGCCACCTCTTGCTTTTCTTCTTCCCTTAAGAATTGCTACCGGACGAAAGGCGGATAAATAAAATGCCGGGTATGATCCTGAGAGTATCCCAAGGATTAGTGCTATAGAAATAATAAATAAAAAGATGTCAGGCGTTTGAACGATGTTTAGAACCAGATCTTTGTTGACCATCATATTGAAAACAGGAAGGATTAATTCTACAATTATGATTGCGATGCCTAAAGCAGCAAATGTGAGAGTTAAGCTTTCTAACAGAAATAAACGAATGATGCTTTCTTTTTGAGCACCAACAACTTTACGCATACCAACCTCTTTGGCTCTTTTGCTTGATCTTGCAGTGGCCATATTCATATAATTGATTCCTGCAATTGATAGGATAAAGATGGCAATTGCCAATAGAATATAGATGTACTTTATATTGCCTGTTGGAGCATCCCAGTTTAAATCTGATTTTAAATGGATATCTGTAAGTTTTTGAAATATTATTTTGAAATCGATCCCAAATTGTTCGCCAAAGTCGTTCATGTATTTTTGATAATAAAGCGGGAATCGTTGTTCAACTTTATCAATAGAGCTATTCTCTTTGAGTAAAATGAAAGTGTAATAGCTAAAATTCCAAAAGGAGATGGGTTCAATAGTGTTGAAGTTGGCGTTTCCACTTCGTTTAGCCAATGTACTGATGGAATAAAGGATGTTGAATTTAAAATGTGAATTGGACGGAATGTCTTTTATGATAGCTGTGACAGTAAACTGGTGTCTTTCATCAACTTTAATAATCTTGCCAATAGGATCTTCATCCCCAAAATATTTATGAGCTAAGGTTTCGTTTAATACTGCAGAGAAAGGTTGTGTTAGTGCCTTTTTCGGATCTCCTTTTACTAATTCATATGAGAAAACATTAAAAAGAGTTGAGTCTGTATAGGCAATATTTTCTTCGTAAAAGTTTTTGTCTTGATATGTAATTTGTTGTTTGTGCGCGGTTATAAACCGTACATATTCTTGCACTTCGGGGAAGTATTGTTTGAAGGTCGGACCCATGGGTAAAGCTGAAGTGGCTGTGCGGTCACGATTCCCGTTGAGGACAAAATCTATTCCAATTCTGTAAATTCGGTCGTGTTTAAGATTGTACTTGTCGTAGGAATATTCATCACGAATAAAGAGCGTGATTAAGATAGTACAGACTAATCCTATGGACAATCCTACCATATTGATAGCAGAATAGAACTTATTTCTTGATATATTTCGAATAATAGTGATAAAGAAATTTTTGAGCATAGGATTGTTCTTTTATTCCATAAGTAGGTCAAATATTTTTAGAGATTACAGTTTTTGTCTCATATTTTCAGTTACAATATGTCCGTCGAAAAGTTGAATGATTCGATGAGAACGATCCGCATCTGAAGGGGAGTGGGTTACCATCACGATGGTGGTTCCCGTCTCGTTGAGCTGAGTCAGCAGATTCATCACCTCTTCTCCATTGGTTGAGTCGAGATTCCCAGTCGGCTCATCGGCTAAAATGAGTTTTGGGTTTGTGATAACCGCACGGGCAATGGCAGCTCGTTGTTGTTGTCCTCCGGATAATTGCTGGGGGAAATGCTTGGCTCTGTGCATAATTTTCATTCTGTCTAAGGTCTCATTGACACGTCTTTTTCGCTCCGAACTTGAAACTTTCATGTAGAGTAAGGGAAGTTCTACATTCTCATAAATGGTTAGTTCTTCAATCAAATTAAAACTTTGGAAAACAAAGCCAATGTTTTCTTTTCTGAGATTGGTTCGTTGTCGTTCATTATATCCGTCAACACGTTCGTTGTAGAAAAAAAGCTCGCCACTACTAGGGTTGTCCAATAAACCCAGAATATTAAGTAGCGTCGATTTTCCACAACCGGAGGGCCCCATGATAGCAACAAATTCACCTTCATTTATTTCCAGGTTTACGTTATTCAGAGCAGTGGTTTCCACCTCATTGGTTCTGAATTTTTTCATTAAGTTGTTTGTCTTTATCATGATATCTTTAATTTCAGTTTGTGAGAAATATAGTGTGTCATTTTATTCGTATCTAATTGCTTTTATAGGGGCAATTGTTGATATTTTATAACTCTGATAAAAAACCGTTATAAAGGCAATTAGGATAGACAGAAGGCCAGCTCCCAAAAATTCCATCCACGAAATATGAATTCGATAAGCAAAACCTGCTAACCACCATTGCATAAGAAAATAAGCAATTGGCCAGGCAATAAGGTTGGCTAGTAATATCCATTTCAGAAAACGGTAGAGGAATGATCTTAACAGGTTTTGAAATTCAGCGCCAAAAACTTTTCGGATCCCCATTTCCTTATATTTCTGTTCAATAATGTATGATGACAAGCCAAATAAGCCCAGTGCCGATATAATTATCGCTATTAGAGTAAAGGATATAAAAACCAGACTCATGCGTGATTCGGCTTTGTATAAATATGAGAAATCATCTTTCAAGAGGCGATATGAGAAAGGTATTTTAGGAAAAGATTTGCTCCAGGTTTCCCTAATTTTGTTTATTATGGGTTGTTCGTCTCCCGATGTTTTAATTGCAATATATTTAAATTCATCGGAGCTCATAAGCATGAGTAAGGGTTTGACACCAACTTGTAAGCTGTTAAAATTGAAATTTTTGACAATACCAATGACTTCGCCCTCGTAATCCCAAATTTTGACTTTTTCTCCAATGGTATATTTCATATTCATAACGGAAGCAGCAGCTTCGTTAATAACCAGTTTTAGACTGTCAGCGCCTTGTTTTGATGAAAAAGCACGTCCTTGTAGGACTTCCATTTCAAAAGTTTCAATAAAATCATAATCGACGAAACTTAACTGGAACAAGACATCTTTTGCATCTTTCGACTTCCCTTTCCAAGAAATATCTGATGTTGAATTTGTAAAATTAATGGGCATTTGGTTGGCCGCAGTAACCTTAAGTACACCGGGTATTTTAATCAGATTTTCCTTCAATTTTGGATAGTGTTTCTGGAAATTATCCAGCATCTCAATGTAAATGATGTTGTCTTTCTGGTAGCCAACATCTTTATCTTGAAGAAAATCCAATTGTCTGTAAATAACGCTTGAGCAAATAATGAGAGCTACTGATATTATAAATTGAATAATAACCATCAATTTACGAAATAAATGGGAATCGCGGTATAATTTTCCCTTGAGGATTCGAATGGGTTTAAACGATGATAAATATAAAGCTGGATAGCTTCCCGAAACAAAACCGGTAAACAGAACGATTGCAGCAAAAGATAAAAGTAAAGTTGGATTGGATAATTTTAAGGTGAGATCTCTTTGTGTTAATTCCTTAAAAAAGGGTAGAAGTAACTCCACGAGTACAATTGCTAATCCAAAAGCTAGCAGACTGATGAAAATTGATTCAGCCATAAATAAAGCGAACAATCCTCTTTTGTGCGCGCCTACAACTTTTCTTACAGCAACTTCTCTGGCTCGTCGTTCTGAACGTGCTGTGGATAGGTTCATATAGTTAAAACAGGCAATCAATAAGATAATAAACGCAACCAGGGTGAAAATTCTGATGTACAGAATGGGACTGAGTTTGTTCCCATTGATTGAATGGAGGTGATAATCAGAAAACTTTTGTAATGCCAGATCGGTATTTGATTGTTTTAGGTTTTGTTTGATATAGGGTTTTATTTTAGTCTCTAAACTTGGTATATAGGTGTTGTTTTTAATTTGGATTATCGTTAAAAATGCATGAGAATCCCAATTGTTTAGATTAAATCCCCAATTTTCTTTAATAAAGTTGAAGGGTAATAAAAAGTCAAAATAGAGTGACGAATTTTTAGGCGAGTCCTTAAGAACCGCACTGACATGATATTTAAGATTTGTATTGATGCTGATGGTTTTTCCCAATGGATTGTCCTCTCCGAAATAGCGTTTGGACATCTTTTCAGTAATAACAATTGATCGTTCATCCGGCATAACTAGGTTGGGGTTGCCAAGAAGGACCGGAAAACTAAATATTTTGAAGAAATCCGGATCAACACATAATCCCGAATTTTCAACAAAAGTTGATCCTTCAGTGCTTAGCATTAATTTCCCCCATGTTCTTGAAATGCGAGTAGCCTTATCAATTTCATCAATATTTTCTTTCAGATTGGCGGCAAGTGGCGCAGGGGTTGCATAAACGGTGAAAGTTTCACCATCAGCATAGGTCTGATTTTCGTAAACACTGTATATCTGGCTTTTGTTTTGATGAAATGAATCAAAACTTAATTCGTATTCAACCCATAATAAAATAAGTAAGCTACAAGTAATTCCTGTAGCTAAACCTAAAATATTAATCAGTGAATATCCCTTTTGAAGATAGAGTTTCCTGAAAACAGTATTTAGAAAAATTTTGAACATTAATTAATATATCTGTTGTTTCGAGAATTGTTTTGCGAATTTAAAATAATATTATTTTAAATTTTCGGCTGATTTATTTTCCTTCTTCAATTACCAAAATTTTTATAATAGAAAACAGAATTTATGATTACACTCGAATACTTTATGAGTTTATTTATCAGCTAGTTTCGTGCCAAAAAATCTTGTTTGTTGTATATCAGCTTATCATGCAGTAATTTAATCATTTTTAGATTTGCAAAATGATCGATTTTCGAACAAATTTTGTACGAAATCGAACATTTTTGTTTTGATTTTGGATTTTTAGTCCTATCTTGATGTTCGATTTTGGACACATACAAATCAAAAAAGAAGATGAAAAGGCTTTGGTTAGATTAGAACTTAAGCAGTTGAGATATAAAAACGGAAACAATGAGTAAAGTCGGAAAAATTTTAGCAATTGATGATAATGAAGATATTCTTTTTTCATTGAAATTGCTGTTGAAGCAGCATGTTGAGTTGATTCACACCGAATCAGATCCTGAATTGATTCCCAAATTGATGAAGCAGGAAACCTATGATGTGATTCTTTTGGATATGAATTTTACAAAGGATGCCATTAGTGGGCAGGAGGGCTATCATTGGTTGAATCGAATTCTTGAAATTGATCCCCGAGCGGTTGTGCTTTTCATCACGGCTTATGGTGATGTTGAGAAATCTGTAAAAGCAATCAAGGCAGGTGCGACTGATTTTATTTTAAAGCCTTGGCAAAATGAAAAGCTAATGGCCACAATTTCTTCAGCGATCAAACTTAGAAAATCGAAAGAAGAGGTGAAGCAATTAAAATCCAAGCAAAAAGAGTTGAATGCGGTTTTGGATCAGCCTTTCAATGATTTTATTGGTGTTTCTCCTGAAATGCAAACTGTTTTTTCGACCATACAAAAGGTGGCGGTAACAGATGCCAATGTTTTAATATTGGGAGAGAATGGAACGGGAAAAGAACTTGTTGCGCGAGCTCTTCATCGAAATTCGTCGAGAAAGGATGAGGTGTTTGTAAGTGTTGACTTGGGTTCAATTAATGAAAACTTATTCGAGAGTGAATTGTTTGGTCATGTAAAGGGTGCTTTTACCGATGCAAGAGCGGATCGTCCCGGTCGTTTTGAAATCGCCTCAGGAGGGACACTGTTTCTGGATGAAATAGGTAACTTATCTTTGCCTATGCAGGCTAAATTACTGACGGTTCTTGAAAGACGCGAAGTTATTCGTGTGGGGTCAAACAAACCGATTCCGATTGATATTCGACTGATTTGTGCAACAAATATGCCTATTCTTCAGATGGTAGCTGAGGAAAATTACAGACAGGATTTGCTTTACCGAATTAATACAGTAGAGATTAGTTTGCCGGCACTAAACGAACGATACGAGGATATTCCTTTATTGGCAGAACATTTCTTGAAGATTTATGCGAAGAAGTATAAGAAGAGTTTTGGTCCACTTTCAAAAGCGTGTATCAATAAATTATACGATTATTCCTGGCCCGGAAATGTACGCGAACTTCAGCATTTGATGGAGCGTGCAGTAATTATGGCCGATGATAATAATTTGCAACCCAGCGATTTTCAGATTAATACCGGACATTCGCAACAAAGCGATGTTGAGCTGGATAGTTACAATTTGGAAGAGGTGGAAAAGAATATCATTCAGAAAGTATTAAAAACCAATCAGGGAAACATTTCGAAAGCAGCCGGAGAACTTGGTTTAACTAGAACATCCTTGTATCGAAGATTAGAGAAATATGGTTTATAAAAGCTTCAGACTTAATTTTATTTTTAGGATTGTAGCGCTTTCTGCAGCTATATTTCTATTGGCTTTTGTTTTGTCAAAGAATAACTATTATACGACAGCCAGTCTTATTTTTCTTGTAATTATCTATCAGATTTACGAGATGATTAAGTACGTTGAAAAAACCAATAGGTTGCTTAAAAATTTCCTGGAATCGATACGCTATTCTGATTTTACAAGAAATTTTAAGGTGCAGGGCTTAGGGAGTTCTTTTGATAAATTGCAGGAGTCTTTTAATGCGGTGATTTCTGATTTTCAGAAAATCAGGGCCGAGAAGGAGGAGCATTATTTTTACTTGCAAACCGTTATTCAGCATATTGGAATTTCACTGATAGCATTTCATCGCGATGGTTCGGTTGAGATGATAAACAATGCTTCCAAGAAACTGTTTCAGGTTAGTAATCTGACTAAAATTCAGGATTTAGAAAGTTTCAGTCCTGAATTTGTTGAGGCGCTTCTGAAACTTAAGCATGGTGAAAATACGCTGATCAAGGTTAATGATAATGATGATATTTTGCAATTGGCGATTTATGCTACCGAGTTTAAAATAAACGACAGACAGGTTATTCTGGTTTCGATTAAAAATATCCAATACGAGCTTGAGGAACAGGAAATAGAATCGTGGCAAAAATTGATTCGTGTTTTAACTCATGAAATCATGAATTCTATTACCCCCATTTCTTCTTTATCGAATACATTGACTACTATTCTTGATGATTTTGGGATGAGTAATGTCAGTAAGTTTGATGAAAAAGATCAAGAAACGATTACCGAAGTGAAGATGGCTTTGGCAACAATTCAAAAACGTAGTTCGGGTTTGTTGCATTTTGTTGATACTTATCGAAATCTGACTAAGATACCGAATCCGAATTTTAGTATTTTTCCTGTTAAGCAACTTTTCGACAACATCCATATGTTGATGAAAGAAGAGATGAAAAATCGTAATATTGAGTGTAGTATCAGTATTGATCCTGAATCGATTGAGCTTTCAGCTGACGAACTTTTAATTGAGCAGGTATTGATTAATTTGATAAAGAATTCAATTCATGCACTTGAACATACCGAGAACCCTAAAATAAGTTTGAGGGCCTATTTGAATAAGCGTGGACGGATTTCGATTCAGCTTACCGATAACGGGCAAGGTATAATAAAGGAGGTGTTGGATAAAGTTTTTATTCCATTTTTTACCACCAAACCTAAGGGATCCGGAATTGGATTGGCTCTATCAAAGCAAATTGTACGTTTGCATGGTGGTACAATTACTGCACATTCTATTCCTGATGAAAAAACAACATTTACACTAACTTTTTAATTGCAAGGAGAAATTCGTGCAGACGAAAATAAAAAATGGTCTGTCTCTTGTTTTGAGACAGACCATTTTTTTAATAATTGAATTTGAATTATAAATCTTCAGGAAATTCCTTCAAATTATTCTGATATATTTTCAGTCCTGTTTTAGGATCGTAATGGGAGCTAGGCCCTGCAATACAGCCTCCTTCACAAGCCATCACTTCAATGAAATTACCACTGGTTTTTCCGGTTTTTGCAAAGGCTTTTAGCATATTGATTTTCTTTTTGTCTAAGCCATTTACGATAACAGGTTTTATATTGACGTATGGTTTTACCTCCAGCACCGATTGAGCAACACCACCACTGGCAGCATAAGCACGACCGTGATTTTTAATACTTCTGTCAAGCTCAATTGGATTACCATCGATATTTATATGCCATCCTCTAAACAGACCGGACAACTCCTCAAATGTCATCACATAATCCACATTCGGATCAGCCATTCCTTCACGGCGTTTAGCAATACATGGACCAATAAATACCAATTTGGCATTTGGGTATTGTTTCTTAGCTAATTCAGCAGTGTAATACATCGGACTTTTTGTGTGCGATACGTACTGCTCCATCATTGGAATATGTTTTTTTACAGCTGAAACATAGGCCGGACAACATGATGTGGTCATAAATGGAGCTTTGTCTTCCAGACGTTCAAGTAACTCATCTGCCTCATTTACGGTTGTGACATTTGCACCTTTAGCAACTTCAATCACGTCATGGAAGCCAAGTGTTTTTATGGCACCAATAACATTTTCTGTTTTATATTTGAATTGGCCATATAGGGCTGGAGCAACCAGAGCGATCGTTTCTTGTTCTGATTTTAGAGATTTCATCACATCGATGATTTGTGAATTCTCCATAATTGAACCAAATGGACAAGCTGTAATACACTTACCACAATCGATACATTTTTCTTCATCAATTTGTTCCTTACCGTGCTCATTTTTAGAGATGGCACCTACAGGACAGGCATTCTCGCATGGTACAGGCATGAAAATAATTGAATGATAAGGGCAAACATTCATGCAGATCCCACAGTTGATACAGTTTTTAGGATCAATTTGAGCCTGACCATTCGCATTCCAGCTTACTGCTTTTTTAGGGCAGTTCATCATACATGGATGAGCCACACACCCCTTACACAGATTGGTTACGATATATGAATTCTGAACACATGAGGTACAGGCTTCGTCAACAACAGTTAGTATCTTTTCGATAGGATTTTCTCTCTGAAGAGCTTCTGTTGCATATTCACCTAGTGTTTTAAGTTCATCACGATCATCTTCAAGTTCGAAACCCAAAAGTGGAATTAACTTTTCTTTAATGATGACTCTTTCCTTAAATATACAGCATCGATCCGCGTCTTCTCTATTTCTTGGAGCCATTTCAAGGGGAACCCTATCAAGATTAGAAACAAGTTTGTCATCGTTAAAGAGCTCTGCCATATTGGCAACCAGATCTCTTCGAATAATCATTGTATTATCTACGTAAGCCATTTTTGCTGTATTTTTGGGTTGTTAGGATTGTTTTTTTTGACGCCGCAAAAGTAGATATAATATGCTTTCCCTTTTTAAATTTTAATGTTTTTTTTAACTATGTTTTAAGTGTTTCATAAAAAAAACTCGAATGAAACATTCGAGTTTTTTATTTACTTTTTTGAGTTGGCTTTTAAGCCAAGTTCTTTACCTTTTTTGAGCATATACTGATAGGCTTCTTCGTAGTTGTTTTGAATTTCACCATCGAGAATCGCATCTTTTATAGCTGTTTTTATATCTCCGATAACACGTGAAGGTGAAAGGTTGAAAGTGCTGATGATTTCTTCACCACTGATAGGGGGTTGAAAATTTCTGATAGTATCTTTTTCTTCAACCTCCTTTAGTTTGCGACGTACGAGTTGAAAATTATCCAGAAATTTCTTCACTTTGGCTTCGTTTTTCGATGTGATATCAGCTTCGCAAAGCAGCATTAATTCTTCAATATCGTCACCTGCATCGAATAATAAACGGCGAATAGCCGAATCGGTCACAACTTCTTGTGCTAAAACGATAGGGCGCATATGTAAGGAAACCATTTTTTGAACAAATTTCATTTTTTCATTCAAAGGCAGTTTCATGTTCTTGAAAATTTGGGGGACCATTTTCTCGCCTATAAAGTTGTGAGCGTGAAAAGTCCAGCCAATACCTTTGACAAACTTTTTTGTTTTGGGTTTGGCAATGTCGTGAAGTAAAGCGGACCAACGCAACCATAAATTGTCAGAGTGGCAGCATAAATTGTCAAGAACTTCAAGGGTGTGATAGAAATTATCTTTATGGCTAATGCCGTTTCGTGTTTCTCTACCTTTCAATTTGCCAAATTCAGGAAAAATAAGTTCGAGTAAGCCCGCTTCATCCAGTAATTTAAACCCAATTGAAGGCTGTTTTGACATCACAATTTTATTCATCTCTTCAATAATTCTTTCTTTAGAGATGATGTGAATTCTATCCTTATTGGCTTTTATAGCCTCAAAAGTAACATCAGAAATTTTAAAGCCCAGTTGGGTTGCAAAACGAATGGCACGCATCATTCTCAGAGGATCATCTGAGAAGGTGATAATAGGATCAAGTGGTGTTTTGATAATTTTGTGTTGCAGATCTTCGATGCCTCCAAAGGGATCAAGAAGTTCTCCAAAGTTATCTTTATGCAGGCTCAATGCCAAGGCATTAATGGTAAAGTCCCGACGTTTTTGGTCGTCATCCAGTGTCCCATCTTCTACAATCGGATTACGTGAATCTCTTTGATAGGACTCCTTGCGTGCGCCTACAAATTCGATTTCAAAGCCTTTGTATTTGAGCATGGCCGTACC
Source organism: Ancylomarina salipaludis (assembly GCF_004122035.1). GTDB lineage: Bacteria > Bacteroidota > Bacteroidia > Bacteroidales > Marinifilaceae > Ancylomarina > Ancylomarina salipaludis. Next base: position 389,714 of record NZ_SAXA01000001.1, on the reverse strand, counting down.
GTAACTCTTAAAAATAGAGACCTTAGTATTACCTGCACGAGCAGCGACTTTCTTAGCCAATTCGATGCCGCTGCCTATTACGACAACATCAATGTCTTTCGATTCTCTTTCAAGAAAAAGGTCACGAACAAAGCCTCCAATTACGTAGGATTCAAGGTTTTCTTCCGTTACAATATCTGAAAGTATAGGGAATATGGGGTGTGTTAAAAATCTCTTCACAGTTTAAACTTATATAAATATCAATTCAGGAGTGTATTAGCTTAAGCTGATACATGTTTCAAGTTTGAAACGAATATCTCCTTGATCGGGCAAAAATACAATTATTTAGGATCATTCTAAAATATAAGAATAGATAATCAGCTTTCTAATGAAATTGCACCTATTTTAAAGATGATTTGGATGCTATTGATTTCATGAATTAGTCAGGCGCTCTTCAATCTAAACAGTGGCATTTTGTCATATTATTATCTTGGCATGTTAATTGATATGTAGAAATAGACATATTTACATTTTTAAATTTAATAATTATGGTAGAGCATTTAACATTAGCATCTTTCAAGGAAAAGGTGTTTGATTTCGAAAATAATAAGGATTGGAAATTTGAAGGGAATAAACCTTGTTTAATTGATTTTTATGCAGACTGGTGTGGACCTTGTAAAGCGGTAGCTCCTGTTTTGGAAGAGTTGAAGAAAGAGTATGGTGACAAATTGGAGATTTATAAGATTAACACGGAAGAAGAAAAAGAGTTGTCTTCTGTATTTGGTATACAAAGTATTCCTTCGCTCTTATTTGTACCACAGGATGGCCAGCCTCAGATGGCTCAAGGTGCCTTGTCAAAAGAATCCTTCAAGCAAGCATTTAAGGATGTTTTAGGCGTGAGTGAATAATCTTCTGAAGTAAGAATATTCAAGTATATTTGAGCATCAATAATAAATCAAACAATTATGAGAAATTTAATAAAATCAACCTTCCTGTTAGGGTTTGTATTCCTGAGCCTTGCAGGCTTCTCTCAATCGAAAGTGATTGCTTTGGATGATGAAGGTTTTAAAGAAAAAGTTTTTGACTTTGTGAATGAAAAGGAATGGGTGTTTAAAGGTGATAAGCCTGTAATTGTTGATTTTTATGCGACTTGGTGTGGTCCTTGCAAAAGGGTAGCGCCAATTCTTGAAGAATTACAAGAGGAATATGGCGATGCCATTCAAATTTATAAGGTGGATACGGATAAGGCCAGAGCGGTTTCGGCTGCATTTGGTATTACAAGTATTCCTTCCTTCTTGTTTATTCCTGCCCAAGGGCAACCCCAGATGGCAAAAGGGGCTTTTCCAAAAGCAACCTTTGTGAAAGCTTTAACCGAAGTTATGGGGGTAAAGGAAGTTGTTAGTGAAAAATAGAGGACTGCTAAGTCTTTAAATATGAGAGCACCCAAGTTTTATGGGTGCTTTTTTTGTGCCAGAGACTTTGTTTGCTATCAGATATTCCTTGTATCTTTGTTGATAATGAAAAGTTTAGATCATTCCGTATTGAAATGAATTGAGACTTGTATTTTAAGGAAATCAAATTACCTTTGCGCACTAATAACAGTGGGGTGCCTTAAATAAACGGGCTGAGATTATACCCTTAGAAACAGATTAACTTCGGTTTCTTACACCTGATCCGGATAATGCCGGCGTAGGGAATTGCGAAATTACTATTCGCCTGATATCTCATCTTAAGAACCTCATTGCAATATTTTTTTATCGAATGCTGATCTATTCAGCCTAAAAAACTTTATTGTAATGTCTACAAAAAAAATCAGTTCATTATTTACAAAAGTAGCTTTGCTGCTTGTGTTTCAATTTTTCTGTTTTGCAGGATTTTCTCAAATCACGTTGAGAGGGAAAGTGCTTAATCAGGATGGAAATCCTCTGCCTGGGGCAGCAGTTGTAATAAAAGGGAGTATGCATGGCGTGTCTGCCAATGCTAATGGTGAATACAAAATTGAAAACTTAAAGCCGGGTTTTTACGAGATTGTGGCAAGCTTTTTAGCTTTTAAACCGCAAACACAAGAAGTTGATCTTAAATCAGACCTAAGATTGGATTTTGTTCTTCAATATTCAGCTATCCTGGCAGATGAGGTCTTGGTGTCAGCAACCCGAGCAGATTCAAAAACGCCGGTTGTTGTCACTAATGTAAGTCATGAAGATTTGTCGAAGCGAAATTTGGGACAGGATATTCCGATGCTTTTATCAATTACCCCCTCATTCGTAACCACAACTGATGCGGGCGCCGGTGTGGGTTATACCGGCTTTCGTATTCGTGGATCTGATGCCAATCGTATCAATGTGACAGTTGATGGTATTCCTTTGAATGATTCAGAATCGCATGGTGTTTTCTGGGTAAATATGCCTGATTTTACTTCATCGCTTGATGATATTCAAATTCAACGTGGTGTGGGAACATCAACCAGTGGAGCAGGTGCTTTTGGTGCGAGTATCAATATGCAAACACAGAATGTAAATGCTTTGCCTTATGCTGAAATCTCAAGTTCGGCCGGATCATTTAATACCTTTAAAAATACCGTTAAACTTGGAACTGGTTTAAAGAAAGGTTTTGCTTTTGATGCACGTTTGTCTAAAATTACGTCGGATGGGTTTATTGACAGAGCTAGTTCTGATTTGCAATCGGCCTATGTTTCTGCAGGATATTATGGGGAACGCACCAGCGTAAAAGCCAATGTAATTGTAGGGAAAGAAAAAACGTATCAAGCCTGGAACGGCGTACCTAAAGTTCGTTTGGAAAATGATGCAGAAGGTATGCAACGTTATGCCGATCATTGGTTAGTTAGTCAGGAAGTGGTTGATCATATGTTGGCTTCCGATTCCCGAACTTACAACCAGTATACCTATGACAATGAAACCGATAATTATTGGCAGAAGCATTACCGTTTGTTTTTAACTCACCTGTTTGCGGATAATACTAAGTTTAATATGGCTTTTCATTATACGCAAGGAGAGGGATATTACGAGCAGTTTAAGAAAAATGATAAACTTGAAAAATATGCTTTGGCTCCAGTTGTAATCGGGGGTGAAACCATTGAAAAAACCGATATTATTCGTCGTAAATGGTTGGATAATGATTTTTACGGAGCAGTCTTTTCTTTTTCGAAGAAAATGGAATCGCTTGACCTGGTTGCAGGGGGTGGCTGGAACAAATACGATGGTGACCACTTTGGTGAAATTCGTTGGATGAAAAATGCCGGGGATTCATTTTTAGGCGATCATTATTATGATAATAATGGAACTAAAGAAGAGTATAATGCTTATGTAAAAGCTAATGTTGCCGTAGATAATTCTTTGAGTTTGTATGCTGATATGCAATTAAGAGGGATTGATTATAAAATTAAAGGCATCGATTCAGATTTAAGAGATATTACTCAAAATCACGATTTTTTATTCTTTAATCCTAAAGTTGGTTTGAATTATGAATTCAACGAGAATCACCGTCTTTTTGCTTCTTTATCAGTCGCTAATCGTGAACCTAATCGAAGTAATTATACTGATGCAAAGCCTGGAAGTGTACCAACGAGTGAGCGTTTATTTGATTACGAGTTAACTTATAAGTTATCAAAAGCGAATTTCCTGTTTGAAGCGAATGTGTTTTATATGGATTATAAGGATCAGTTGGTTTTGACCGGTGAAATAAATGATGTTGGTTCAGCTGTGATGGTAAATGTTGATAAGTCTTATCGAACAGGTGTTGAGTTAAGTGCAGCAACAAATATTACAAAATCGCTTTCCTGGAAAGGGAATTTATCATTGAGTGAAAATAAAATAAAGGATTTTGTAGAGCATGTTGATAATTGGGATAACTGGGAGACTGGAGAACAAGCAGTTTCTGATTTAGGTACAACAGATTTGGCTTTTTCACCCAATGTAACGGCTAATTCGGTGTTTTCGTACACTCAATCTGGTTTTGGCATGCAGTTAATATCTCAATATGTGGGTAAACAATATATCGATAATTCATCAAATGATGACAGAAGTTTGGATGCTTACACCGTATCGAATGTAAATTTCTCATATGAATTCAAACCAAAATTTGCAGAAAGTTTGAAATTCAATCTGTTGGTGAATAATGTGTTTGATGCAGAATACGAATCGAATGCCTGGGTGTATTCATATATCTATGGTGGCGAACGTTATGCAATGGATGGTTATTTCCCTCAGGCTGGAATTAACTTTATGGCTGGCTTAAGTCTTACTTTTTAATCAGGAATAGATTCGGATTCATAATTTAAGTTATTAATTTTAAAACCAAGCTGAGAGCGATTACTTTCAGCTTGGTTAGATATAAAAACAGGATGTTAGATTGGATCAGTGCAAACAGTGTTGAAATAATAGGAACGCTTTCAGGCTTTATTTTTCTGTATTTAGAAATCAAACAAAACAAATGGCTCTGGCCGGTTGGTTTGTTCTCTGCACTGATGTATATCTATGTGTTTTTTGTTGCCAAGTTTTATGCAGATATGGGGCTTCAGTTCTATTATGTATTCATCAGCATATATGGTTGGTTTCATTGGTCTCGCTCGAAAGGGCAGGTTGAAGAAGAATTACCCGTAGTCAGTTTAGGGCTTGGTTTGTTTTTTAAGCTTTTATTGGCGAGTTTGTTTATCTACATTGGCATTTCTTTTATTTTGGTTAATTATACCGATTCTCCTATTCCATACTGGGATTCGTTTACAACCGCTCTAAGTATTGTCGCCACATGGATGTTGGCTCGTAAGATTCTGGAGCAATGGCTGGTTTGGGTACTCGTTGATGCCGTATCCATGGGATTGTATCTTTACAAAGGTTTGTACCCAACTTCAATTTTATTTGCTTTTTACACGATTCTGGCTTTGTATGGTTATTATCAGTGGAAAAAAGATTTGGCAAAGTCTCAAGCAATCTAAAGCAAAACCCTATTTTTGTGACTCATAAGTTTACACCACAGAAAAATGAGATCAAAATCAGCAGTTATATTGGCTAATGGCAGTTTTCCAGTCCATGAAATTCCATTGAACAGTTTAAAATCATCGGAATGCATTGTCTGTTGTGATGGAGCCATTAATAAGCTGGAAACTGCGGGTATAGAAGCTCATGCAATTGTGGGTGATTTAGATTCACTTTCTGATGATTTAAAACGCAAATATCAGGATATTATCCATCATTTTTCGAATCAGGATACCAACGATTTAACCAAAGCCGTAAACTGGTGTTTGGCTAATAAAATCAACGATATTACCATTGTTGGTGCTACGGGAGAACGGGATGATCATATGATTGGTAATATTTTTCTTCTGCCATCTTATACGAAAAAGATGAAGGTGAAAATGCTGACTGATTATGGGATCTTCACCCCGGTTATGCGCTCCCGAAACTTCGATTCTTATATCGGTCAACAAGTCTCAATATTCTCTCCTCAAGCAGAAACCATTATCACGACAGCTAACCTACGCTACGAACTAACTAATCAGAAACTGGACATGTTGTGGCAAGGGACATTAAACGAATCCATGGGAGATAGCTTTCGAATCGATTTCGAAGGCAACTCTTTGATTGTGTATCAGGAATATGAAAAATAAATTGTATTCGTTGATTCTGTAAGACCCGTTTTTATTATAATGAATAGATCTTCATAAATTTGACAGATTTGACAGATCATAATATAAAATAATTAGGATAAATTTGTGTCATTATAAACTAACCCTAAAAAAATATTATGAAGAAAATCTTAGTTGTTATTTGTGTTTTAATCGCTTCTTATGGGTATGCACAAGATGTTAAATTTGGTGCAAAAGCAGGATTAAACCTTTCAAATCTCGTAGGTGATGATGTTGACGATGTTGATATGAAAGCTGGTTTATATTTTGGTGGATTTTTGAATCTACCATTAAATAATAATCTATCTTTTCAACCAGAATTGCTATATTCTAGACAAGGCTGGAAAATTGATAGTGGGGATGGTGATCTATCGATAAAAACTACTTATATAAATATTCCATTACTCTTGAAAATGAGTCTGGGAGCATCTGATAAAATTCATGTGTATGCAGGTCCACAATTGGGGTTTTTGGTAAAAGCTGAAGCTCAAGCTGAACAAGGTGATGTGACTGGTACAGTTGATATAAAAGATGAATTTAAGGATTTTGATTTTAGTTTAAACTTCGGTTTATCTTTTGATGTAAGTGATGAAATATCTCTTGACGTAAGATATAATAGAGGGTTGTCAAAGCTTGATGATATTGATAATTCTAAAGCATATAATTCAGTGATTCAGTTGGGAGTTGCTTATTCGTTTTAAGCTGATATAGAAATATAACTTATAAACCTTCAAGGATTTTACTCCTTGGAGGTTTTTCTCATTTAAATAAGTTTAAAAATACCTAGTTTAGCTTCTCACATCATCTCATCCTCAAATCGTCACATCTTCTTAATTAACACATTTTAACTCTCATTAAAAAAACTATCTTTGCGGCAAATCTTAAATTATAAGCAATTGCTATGAATCGCAAAAACTATTTATTTTTATTTATTCTATTTTTCTGCAGTACAAGTTTATTGTCTGCACAATCCACAGAAGAGAAAAAGCCTATTCAGGTAAAATTTGGAGGCTATGTACATTCTCTTTTTACTTATGATACTCGCCAAACAGTAAGTGCTCGTGAGGGCTTTATTTTGCTATATCCTCAGGATGAATTATTGGATGCCAGTGGTAAAGACATAAACAAAGGTGGCGTTTACAATATGGCTGTTATTCAGTCGCGTGTAAATGCAAAAATTACAGGTCCGGATATTTTGGGTGCCAAAACCAATGGTTTGTTGGAAGCTGAGTTTATTGGGAATGCAGAGTCTGATGTTAATGGTATGCGTTTGCGTCATGCTTTTGTGAATTTAGACTGGGGAAATATATCTTTATTGATTGGACAGACTTGGTCGCCCCTTTTTGTTGCTGAAGTTTTTCCAGGAACAGTTGGTGCCAATGCTGGTTTGCCATTCAAGCCATTTGCTCGTAACCCGCAAGTGCGTTTAACTCATAAAACAGAAAATTGGAAAATTTTAGCTGCTTTGGCATCTGAGCGTGATTATACAAGTACTGGTCTTTTAGGGGCAGGTAACCGTTATTTGAGAAATGCAGGTTTACCAATCATTCAAGGACAGGTTCACTATTATGCAGGAAAGCATTTGATAGGAGCTAGTGCTGAATACAAGACTATTAAACCTTCACTTTTGAGTACAACAGGTTCTAAAGAAAATAACGATCTTCAAACTTGGAAGAATGATGAAACCCTTTCTTCATGGGCAGTAATGGGCTATTTCAAGTTAAATTTTAAACCGCTTACAATTAAAGCACAGGCAACTTACGGATCGAATATGACCGATGTGTTGATGTTGGGTGGTTATGCGGCTAAGAGTTTAAATCCTGTAACCAATGAAGCTTCTTACACCCCCATTAAAGTGTTGGGGACATGGGCAGATCTTTCATATCAGAAAAATAACTATGAGTTAGCCTTATTAGCTGGTTATTCAAAAAATTATGGCGCTGATGATGAGGTTGTGCCTAATATGATTTATAGCCGTAGTCAGAATATTGGTGAGTTGTACCGTATTGCACCTCGTGTGTCAAAAAAGATTAACAATCTAAAGCTTGAATTGGAAGTTGAATATACGGCTGCTGCTTATGCAGATTCTACTGATGGTGCTATTAATGAAAAAGCTGAGGTGATCAATTCTCACTGGGTTGGAAACACACGTATTTCTGTAGGTTTATACTATTTCTTCTAATAGAGAAATTACAATATATAGAAAAGCTTCACCGATTTTTATTGGTGAAGCTTTCTTTATTTTTTAGGATCTGTTATTTAATTACTGGCTAGATTTACCAGTAAAGTCTTCAGTTCTTCATTAAGAAGTTGAGTACAACATGAGTAATTGTTGATGATGAGACTAATCGCAAGTTGGGTGCCATTTTGTCTTTTAAGGATTCCGGAATAGGATCTGACACCCGTCATGCTACCTGTTTTTGCCATGAAATTTCCTGCTAAGTCGCTTTGTTTTCCAAAACTTTTTAGTGTGCCATTTTGACCTGCAATAGGTAGTGAATTGAAAAAGGATGTTGCATTTTCACTTCTATTCATGTGAACCAAGACTTGATTCAAAGCTCGTGCTGATATCGCATTAAAGTGGGATAGACCACTACCATCAAATAAAAATAAGCTTGAGGAATCAAGGCCTTTTGACTGCCAGAACTCTTTTAAAGCGCTGATGCCCGATTGCCAATTGCCTTCTTTTTTTTGTGTTATCCCAATTTGAAATAAAAGATGATCGGCAAACAGGTTGATACTTTTTTGATTGGTTAAAGCGACTATTTCAGATAGGGGAGGTGACTTGAATTTTAGTAATGTTTTCTGAGTTTTTGTCTTAAAATCCTGCTCTTTAATTTGAATGCCTCCCGCCTGAAGAACTTTGCTTAAATCTGAAAGCAATACGAGTTCAGGTCTTGATACGGCACCTTTTACTTTAAAGTCAGTGCGATTCTGAGGAATGGTCCCGTCAATAAGTCTATGCGAATCCGTAGGTCCACCAAAGATATAGGCTCGGTCTTTATTGATGGTTGAGCTCATCACTTCATTGGAGAATGTCATTCCGCTTTGTTTGCTGTCAACTTTTGTGATCTTTGTGAGTTGACCAGCTTCCTTAGATTCAAAATGCAGCGTGTAAGTATTGTCCTTATAACTGATTGTATGAGGTATGGCTCCATAATAATTCCCAATATCTTCCCAAATCCATGTGCGTGGCACAGAGCTTTTGTAGTAACTCGCATCAACTATTAGCTTGCCATTAATCTGATGGATTCCATTTTTTTTCAGTTCATTGTAAATCGAAGAAATAAAGCGGTTGTTCTCTGGAAAATATTTGGATGCCAGGCTGGGATCTCCACTGCCTCTGATAAGGAGATTTCCCATCAATATGCCATCCTTATTAATTCGACCAGTGATTAAAACTTCAGTTTGAAACTGAAAATCTGAGCCTAAAATTTCAAGTGCCGCCGCTGTTGTCAGTAGCTTTTGTGTTGAAGCAGGAGTCAGGCTCTTTTCTGAGTTGTGAGCGGCTAAAATTTCACCTGTTTTCAGATCCCGAATCTCAATGCCAATGCTCGCTGATTTAAATATTTCATTTTTTACAAATCCGTTTAAATAATCTTGATCGCCAGTTTTTTGAGCATAGGTCGAAAAATTTAGCACAATAAGATAGATACAGAAACATAAGTTTAAAGCAGATCGATTCATATTTATGTGTGATAAGGACAGTTAGGTATATAAAAAGTCAGAAATTTATTTTAATCATCCATTTCATTCAGGATGTTTTCAACTTCCTTTTCGGTGTTGTGTAATTTTTCTTTGCAGATTTTTAAAAGCTCAGAGACACGTTTTACTTTATCCGAAAGTTGATCCACATCCAATTCTTCATTTTCAATTGCCTGAATGGTTTCTTCAATTTCGGTGATGGCTTCGCGGTAGTTTATTTTCTTTTTTGACATGGGATATATGTTTAAGACGTTTATAATTTATAGTAAGTTTTATTTTTTTATCTGTTTGACCTGACTTTCAACACTGCCTTTGGCAAATTTGGTTTCGATGATATCATCTTCTTTCAGCTGGCTGGCATCTTTTACAATTTTACCTTGACTAAGAGTTAAAGTGTAGCCTTTTTTCAATATGTTTTCAGGATCTGCGTATTTGGCACTTTGTTCGAAAAGTTCGAGTTGATGCTTGTGTTTGTTGAAGAATCGCCGACTCACATTTCTTTGTTTTAATATAAACTGATTGAGATTCATTTGTTCCATATCAAGCAGATGCTTGCTGTTTAGCTTTATGTCGAAAGAGAAGGATTGTAATTGATGTTTTGAGTTACGCAACAGACTTTTGCCGGACGCAATGATGCTTTGTCTGGCCATATCAAGTTGATTTGTTTTATTAGCTAATATCTGACGAACCTGCGGGGTGAACTTTTGTGAAAGCATCTGTAATCGATCAGAAGATTCGGTTAAAATATCTTGTACACCAGCAATGAAACTCTCTTGTAAACCTTCATGATAGGCCTCGCATTCGTCAAAACAATCGATTAAGAATTCGGCAGCAGCCGTTGGCGTTTTTACTTTTACATTAGCCACCATATCTACGACACTTTCATCTCGTTCATGACCAATTCCTGAGATGATAGGAATTGGGAATTGTGCAATGTTTTGAGCCAGGGCGTAAGTATCGAAGCAATTGAGATCAGAACTTGAGCCTCCGCCACGGATGATAACAACTACATCAAAAATATCTTCGTAGGCATATATTTTCTCTAAGCTTTCAATAATAGATGCTTCTGCCTGATTCCCTTGCATAATAGCCGGGAATAATTTGTGGTGGAATTTATATCCTTGTGAATTATTCTCCAGTTGATCAACGAAATCTTCATATCCGGCTGCTGTTGGCGATGAAATAAGGGCTATAGTTTTGGGAATTTCCGGAAACAGAAGATCCCGATTCATATCAAAGACGCCTTCTTGTTTCAATTTTTCGATGACCTCTTTTTTTCTTCGGGCCATATCACCCAAGGTATATGTGGGATCAATATCCTTAATATTCAGACTGTAACCATATATTTCCTGGAACTCAACACTAACTTTTATCAAAACTTTAATTCCTGAACTAAGTGTTTGTCCTGTACTGGTTTTGAAATAAGGATGAAGCATTCTAAAGGTGTATGCCCATATTGTCGCACGAGCTTTGGCTGTAATCTGATCTGTATTTTCGTCTTTTTCGATTAGCTCCAGATAGCAATGTCCTGTTTGAGTTTGCCTCAGTTCTGATATCTCAGCAACCACCCAGATTTCATCCGAAAAGGCATCGGATAAATGCGATTTGATTTGATTGTTTAATTGATATAGGCTGATGCTTTTCACAGGTCGTGTTTATTTAATAAGGTTTACAGATTGTGTATTTGCTTTTTGTTACTACAAAATACTTATTTTCCTCGTTGTTTCATTAAATACTCAGTAGGGTTATCTATATAATGTTCCGGATCGATATCCTTATTTTTATTCGCTTCCATAGCTTCTAGATCCTGTTGTTGCTTGGCATCAAGTTCATCTTGGTTATCAGCAATTCCCATTTGGTATGTTATCGTTTTATCAATTTTACCTTTTATCGTGTAAAAAATCCATTTTTCATGTCGCTTGCCGTTTTTATAAAATCCATCAATTTTAATAATGCCATTGTTATAATAGGTTGTGAAAGCGTCATTCAGTTTGCCATTGGAGTAGTGGGCACTTATGACTTTATTTCCGAATTTATCGTAACGGATCCACTTCCCATTTTTAAGGTCGTTTTGATATTCATAGGTCTCGTATACTTGACCATTGGGGTAATAATAAGTGCTCAGCCCATCTTTTTCCCCATTTTCATAATATTCCTGAATTCGAATTTGTTCATTTTTATCAAAGTATTGCCAAAGAGAGTCTTTCTTTTTGTTGCTATAATTCCCGATAGCAGATAACTGTTCGTATGTGTTGTAGAGTTTTGCTGTGGCCTTTTTACCTTCGTTTGTAAAGACCAAGCGAGCTTTTATAGTACCATTGTCATGATAGCGAATCATTTCACCATCAGGATAGCCATCTTTAAAATATCCGGCATATATTTTTTTTCCCATGGGCGTGGTATTTTCCCAATAGCCTTGTTTTCGTCCTTGTTCATCCTTTTTGTTTTGGGCAGATATGCTTAATGAAAATAAAAACAATAGAGCTAAGGATATGATTCGTTTCATGAATTTGAAATTAAAGTAATGTTTGTAATTCTTATAGGAATATTGAATTCTTCTTCCAAAAATAGTAAGAAATAATGCAGATTCATGCAAAATCTTAATTTAATAAAACTGTAGACTCAACTGGATTTATCGTCCCTTTAAATATGATATTCTTTGAATTTCTAGATTGGTTATTTAATTATCAATAAAATATTAGTTTTGTAATCAGTAACAATACCTTTTTTATATTTAATTCAGATTGATCGACATGAAAAAGATCCTTATTATTTTGGGACTACTAGTGATAGTGGCCATTTCTGTATTTTTTCTTCTGGGAAAAGAAGAAAAGATGCCAACTCATGTGAAAATAAATCCTGGCTTTAGTGAATATGTTGATTCCTATACTTCAGGTATTATTTCTAGTGAGTCGAAAATAAAAATTCGACTGAGTGGACAATTTAAGCAGGATGTTGAGTCAGGAGTTCCAGTGAAAAATAATGTGTTTTCTTTTGAACCTGAAATAAAAGGGAAAATTACATGGTTGGATAATAGAACTCTTATTTTTAATCCTGAGGAAAGTCTAAAATCCGGACAGAGATATAAAGGGACTTTTCATTTAGGCAAGTTGATTGATGTTCCTAAAGAATTTGCTGAATTCCCAATTCAGATACAGATCATAAAACAAGCTGTTCGAATTTCTAAAATTAGTTTTTCGCCTTATAAGCCAACTGAATTAAAATATAATGCATTGAAGGGAGAACTGGCTACTTCTGATGTAATTGATAATCAGATTGTCGAGAAAATGATGAAGGCAGAGCTTGAAGATAATAGGATAAAATTAAAATGGGAACATAATGTTGGGTCGAAAATCCACTGTTTTACAATTGATAGTCTGATTCGTACAGATAATGACAGAAAGTTGATTCTTGCTTTCAATGGCGAACCTTTTAATGTTGATGTGAAGGGTGAAAAAGAAATTGAAATTCCGTCTATCAATAGTTTTCAACTGATGAAAGCCCTTGTTTTACAGCAACCGGAACAGCATGTTGAGATTCATTTTTCTGATCCTTTAGATGGACAGCAGGATTTTCGTGGATTGGTAGAGATTGAAAGTGCAAAGAAGCTCAAGTTTACAATCGAGGGAAATGTCTTAAAAGTTTATCCGAATAATCGTATAACAGGTTCTAAAGAAATTAAAATTTCAAGTGGAATATTAAGTGTTTCTTCAACTAAATTACAGAAATCATATACTAAGGGATTAACATTTGAGGCTATTAAACCACAAATTAGTTTGATTGGTAAAGGGGTTATTGTTCCTAATTCCAATGGTTTGCATTTCCCTTTTAAGACCGTGAATTTATCGGCAGTTGATGTTGAGATTATAAAGATTTTTGAAGATAATGTGACACAGTTTTTACAGGTAAATCAATTGGATCAGGATAGTGAGATGAGACGAGTCTCGCGTCCGGTTTTCAAAAAGACCATTGAACTGACTTCTCCTAACTTAATTGATTACGGGCAATGGAATACTTTTTCAATAGACTTGGATGAATTTATTCAGAATGACCCCGGAGCCATTTATCGTGTGGAATTAAGTATGAAAAGGGCTTATTCACTTTATCCTTGTTCAGAAGAAGCCCAGTCTGATGAAGAGCTTGAAGATAATTGGGATAGTATTGATGAAAAGGAAGATTCGGCTTGGGATGGTATCGAGACCTACTATTATGATGAGGATTACAATTGGTATGATCGAAACAACCCTTGCAAAAGCTCCTATTACAAGAATAAAAAAGTGGGACGCAATGTCTTGGCTTCTGATTTGGGGATTATTGCCAAATCGGGAAATGATAAAAAGGTAGTGGTTGCCGTAGCCGATTTGCGAACAACAGAGCCCTTATCAGATATTGAAGTTGAAATATATAATTATCAGCAACAACTTTTGGGTAAACAGAAAACAGATAAGGATGGCTTGTGTACTATTGATTTGAAACAAAAGCCTTTCTTGTTGATTGCTAATAAAGGTAAGCAAAAAGGGTATTTGAAGTTGGATGATGGATCTTCTCTATCCTTGAGTACTTTTGATGTTTCAGGAGAGAAAATATCCAAAGGAATCAAAGGCTATATGTATGGAGATCGTGGAGTTTGGAGACCGGGTGATACTCTTTTCTTGAATTTTATTCTTGAGGATAAGCAGAAAGTGTTACCTAAAAATCATCCGTTAAGCTTCGAATTGATTAATCCGCGGGGACAAACGACTAAGCATATGGTGAAAACTCAAGGTGTTGGTGATTTTTATTCTTTCATAACAACTACCGATTCTGATGCACCGACAGGTAATTGGTTGGCAAGGGTTAAAGTGGGAGGAGCCACATTTGAGAAAAGTCTTCGTATTGAAACAGTAAAACCTAATCGTTTAAAAATTAAGATTGATTTTGGAAAAGATAAGTTAACGGCGCAGGACAATGCTGTGAAAGGAAAACTAGAGGTGAAATGGTTGCACGGTGCTGTTGCACGTAATCTGAAAGCTGTTATAGATGTCAAGTTAAAGTCGGTAAAGACCCGTTTTAAACGTTATACTGATTTTGTATTTGATGATCCTACTCAGGAATTTGAATCCGAAGAATACAGTCTTTTTGAAGGAGAGGTGGATGATAATGGATTGGCTGATTTTTCTTCTAATCTAAAAATACAGAGTCATGCCCCGGGAATGCTTAAAGCAACTTTTTTAACTCGAGTATTCGAAGAAGGCGGCGATTTTAGTATCGATCAAATAAGTTTGCCATATGCGCCTTATAAAGCTTTCGTTGGTTTGAAGACGCCTGCAGGTGATAAAGCTCGCGGTATGTTGCTTACCGATGAGAATCATAAGGTTAGTGTTGTGACTGTTGATGCTAATGGGAATCCTATTGCACGAAAAGGGATCGAGGTTCAGGTTTTTAAAGTGAGCTGGAGATGGTGGTGGCAGTTAGGACCAGATAATTTGGCATCCTATGCCGGAAGTTCTTACCACACGCCACTTATTTCCAAAACCATTTCAACCAATTCACAAGGTATTGGGGATTTTGATTTTAAAATAAAATACCCGGATTGGGGAAGATATTTGATTCGGGTGAAAGATACTGACGGTCATGTTAGTGGTAAAACGGTGTATGTTGATTGGCCAGGTTGGGCCGGAAGAGCTCAGGAGGATAATCCGGGTGGTGCCAGTATGTTGATGTTTGGCTCCGATAAAAAGGATTATAAGGTGGGCGAAACTGCTAAAATTACGTTTAAAGGCAGTAAAAATGGGAGAGCTCTGATTAGTTTGGAAAATGGGTCGAAAGTGCTGAATTCATTTTGGGTACAAACTCAGGATGAGGAAACTGTTTTTGATTTGAAGTTGACTGATAAAATGGCTCCGACAGTTTATGTTAGTATTACTCTTTTACAGCCACATGCTAATACGGCTAACGATTTACCTATTAGATTGTATGGGACTATTCCTTTAAATGTAGAGGATCCGCAAACTCAGTTGAATCCGGTTTTGAATATGCCGGACGAACTTTCGTCCGAACAAGATGTCACTCTAAAGGTGAAGGAACGTGATGGTAATCCCATGACCTATACTATTGCTATGGTTGATGAAGGTCTGCTTGATTTGACTCGTTTTGAAACACCAAACCCGTGGAGAAATTTCTATAAGAGAGAAGCCCTGGGCGTGAAAACATGGGATATTTACAATATGGTATTGGGGGCTTATGGTGGTCAAATCGAACAGGTTTTTGCTATTGGTGGTGATGAGGATTTACAAGGAAAAGGCAAAAAGAAAGCTGATCGATTTAAACCAGTAGTTAAGTTTTTAGGTCCCTTTGAATTGGATAAAAATAAAACAGCTGAACATCATATCAAGCTACCTAAATACATAGGCTCTGTAAGAACCATGGTTGTTGCGGGAAAAGACAATGCTTACGGTTCTACTGATAAGGCTACAGCCGTTAAAAGTCCTTTGATGTTATTGGCAACTTTGCCCCGTGTCTTGAGTCCATTTGAAGAGGTGAAAATTCCTGTTACGGTATTTGCTATGGATGAAAAACTGCAAGATGTTTCAGTAAAAATTGAGTGCAACGATCTATTACAAGTTGTAGATGGTAGTATCAAGCAGATAAAATTCAATCGTATCGGAGATCAGGATATTGAATTTAATTTGTTGGTTAAGGAAAATTTAGGTGTGGCTAAGGTGAAAATTATTGCCGAATCAGGTAGTGAAAAGGCTGAATACGAGATGGAAGTACAGGTGAGGATTCCCAATCCCAAAGTAACTGATATTTATTCAACAATCATTCAGCCTGGTGAAATGTGGAAACAGGAATTTATTCCTGTGGGCATTAATGGAACCAATACAGCGATTCTTGATTTGGCTAGTATTCCACCTATTGATTTTGGCAGACGATTAAAGTATTTGATTGATTACCCTCATGGTTGTGTGGAACAAACAACTTCATCGGTATTTCCTCAGCTTTATTTGGATAAAGTGATGGAGGTTGATGAGAATGTGAAAGAGAAATTGACGACCAATATTGAGGCAGGTATCAATCGTTTGAAAAGTTTTCAACTTGCCGATGGTGGTCTGAGCTATTGGCCGGGAGGGGATAAATCAGATGCATGGGGGACTTGTTATGCCGGTCATTTTATGCTTGAAGCGGAAGCCTTGGGGTACCAATTACCTATTGGTTTTAAAGAACGATGGTTGGAATTTCAGCAACGCGAAGCCAATAATTGGCAATCTGATGGTAAGGCTCATTCTCAATTGATTCAAGCTTATCGTTTATATACAATTGCCTTGGCAGGAGAAGCTGAGATTGGGGCAATGAACCGCTTGAGAGAGTCGAATGATTTGACCAATGCCGGGAAATGGCGATTGGCAGCGGCCTATGCCTTGGCGGGAAAGCCTGAGGTGACTAAGGAAATAACGAGCTTGTTGCCAGGCTCTATTCCTTCGTATAAGGAACTGTCTTATACTTATGGTTCATCCGAACGTGATGAGGCGATGATTCTGGAGACTTTGATTTTATTGAAGGACAAACAGCGCATGGTGCCCCTTATCGAAAAACTGTCCGGAGAGCTAGCATCAAAAAGCTGGATGAGTACACAGACCACGGCTTATTGTCTGATTGCTTTTTCCAAGTTATTGCAAGGCGACTATGCCGGAAGTGGTGATCTGAATTATACCTATCGTTTTAATGATCAGGAAAAAGTTGAGGTGAACACTGATAAAAAACTGAAGCAGCATCAGGTACAATTACAGTCTACTGACAAGGGAGTTGTCGAGATTGTTAATCAGTCAACTACAGTTATGTATGCCACATTGGCTGTTGAAGGTATTCCTTTGGAAGGTGATAAAACTGCATCAGCTAATGGTTTAACAATGAAGGTCGATTATAAGGATTTGGATGATAATCTTATTAAGCCGGAGTCTATTGTTCAGGGAAGTGATTTTAAGGTGGAAGTTAGCATCACTAACCCGGGCACTTTGGGAGATTATAAAGAAATGGCTCTGACTCAACTTTTTCCTTCGGGATGGGAGATTCATAACAGCCGAATGTTTGATGGCAAATCGACCCAGCAGGCTGAGCAGTTCGATTATCAGGATATACGGGATGATCGAGTATATACTTATTTTGGACTAAAGGCTGGCAAAACAAAGCGTTTTACTATTCTTCTGAATGCCTCTTATTTAGGCAAGTTCTACATGCCGACAATCTCATGCCAGGCGATGTATGATAATAAAATATCGGCACGCACCCCTGGTGAATGGGTATTGGTAGTGAAATCGGGGAAATGAAAAATGCAAGTGGTCTTGTAAGCAAAATTTGAATTCGGCTTTGTTTGCAAGACTAATTTTATAAAATTGTGATGAGAAAATCATTCAAGATTGTCTTACTTTTGCTTTGTTTTGCCACAATAGCTTTTTTGTTTATCCCAGTACCTCAAGCTACGCAGTCCCAGTCATCGGTTTTGTATTCGAGGGAAGGACGTTTGCTAGGAGCTAAAATTGCGGATGATCAGCAATGGCGTTTCCCTGAACTGGATTCAGTTCCTGTGAAATTTGAATCGGCTATTCTCAACTTTGAAGATGAATATTTTTATTTCCATCCGGGTATTAATCCGATTTCGTTGTGTAAAGCTCTTGTAAGGAATATTAAAGCCGGGCGGATTGTTAGTGGTGGCAGCACACTAAGTATGCAATGGGTTAGAATTTGCAGGCAAAATCCATCACGAACAATCAGTGAGAAATTGCTAGAGATGATTTTGACCCTAAGGGTTGAATTGAGCACCTCAAAAAAAGAGATTCTGAAAAAATACGCTTCCCATGCTCCATTTGGTGGTAATGTTGTGGGATTGGAGGCTGCTTCCTGGCGTTATTATGGTCGAAGTCCATATCAATTGTCGTGGGCAGAGTCAGCATGTTTGGCCGTTCTCCCCAATGCACCATCTTTAATTCGACCTGGTAAAAACATTGCAAGGCTTAAAGTCAAACGAGATCAGTTGTTAGCTAAGATGTATCGAAATGGTGTGATCGATTCGTTGCAATATGAATTGGCTTTACTTGAGAAATTGCCAAATAAACCCTACGATTTGCCAAGGAAAGCTACTCATTTATTGGAGTATTTAGTTGGAGCGAAGTCGGGACAAAAATATTATTCCTGTATTGATTATCAATTGCAGGAACGTGTATCTCGTCTTGCAGAGAGACATCACAGACATTTAGTTATGAATGAAATTCATAATTTGTCAGCCATTGTTCTAAAAATTGAAACTGGTGAAGTGCTCTCTTATTTTGGTAATGTAGAATCTGAAAATAATGCAGAACATGGCTGTGATGTAGATATTATTCATGCGGCGCGAAGTTCGGGTAGTATTCTAAAGCCTTTTTTGTACGCCTTAATGCTGGATCAGGGGGAAATTCTGCCCGAGGCACTGATTGCAGATATCCCTACACAGATTCAGGGGTATGCACCCAAGAATTATAATAGAAAATATGATGGTGCAGTACCTGCATCAAAAGCATTAGCTCGTTCTTTGAATGTCCCTGCAGTTCATATGCTCAAACAATTTGGCGTGGGACGATTTCTCGATTATCTTCAGAAAATGAATTTCACAGATTTATCCTATTCTGCTGATCATTATGGCTTGTCATTAATATTGGGTGGTGCTGAAACGTCCCTTTGGGATTTGGCAGGTGCTTATTCCAGTTTGGGACGCACACTTAAGCACTACAATACTTATTCGTCTCATTATCGAAAGCAAGATTTTCATCCTCCTGTTTTGGAAATGAAAAATGTAGAAGATATTTCACCAAGTGATTTTATTGAGGGAAAAATCAAGTTAGGTGCCGGGTCAATATATTATACCTTGGATGCTTTGTTAAAGGTAAATCGTCCTGAAAATGAATCGGGTTGGGAATCTTTCTCATCGTCTTCAAAAGTCGCTTGGAAGACAGGAACCAGTTTTGGTTATCGTGATGCTTGGGCTGTCGGCCTAACAGGCGATTATTTAGTTGCTGTATGGGCTGGTAATGCAGATGGTGAGGGGCGTCCGGGTTTAACAGGGGTGACTGCTGCAGCTCCACTCATGTTTGATATTTTTGACCTTTTACCTCAATCAGATTGGTACGAAAAACCATTAGAAGATCTTGAGAGCATTTCTGTCTGCAGAGAAAGTGGTTGCAGGGCTTCGGCTATTTGTCCTTATGTCGATACATTGGATGTCCCCCAGTCGGGTTTGAAAACAGCTGTATGTAGTTACCACAAGTTGGTACATTTGGATAAGGACGGTCGATATCAAGTGAGTTCGGATTGTATTATGCCGCATGATATGACTCATAAAGCCTGGTTTGTTCTACCTCCTGTTTGGGAGTGGTATTATAAGCTTAAGCATCCTCTTTATAAGAGTTTACCGCCTTATATGGAAGGCTGTTCACCTCAAGGTGAAATCCCCATGATGCAATTTGTATTTCCGATGGCATCTTCGGTTATTTATTTGCCAATGGGTTTGGATGGTAAGATACAATCGGTTGTTTTCGAGATTGCACATCGCCAGTATGGCACTAAAATTTATTGGCACTTGGATGAAGAATATCTTGGGGAGACCGTAGATATTCATCAGATGGAAATTCTTACTGATAGTGGTGAGCATATTGTAACTGCAGTTGATGAAAATGGCAATCGAATCATTAGAAAAGTTCTTTTTGTGAATAAATATCAGGATTGAATAAAAAATGCCTGCTGAAAATATTCGGCAGGCATTTCTTATATTGAAGAATAGGAGTGAATGCACACTCCTAAATCTTAAATTATCATCTATTTTACTTCTTCGAAGTCAACATCAGTTACTTCATCATCAGCTTTAGCTTGCTGTCCGCCTTGAGCACCTGCATCAG
The DNA here is from genome assembly GCF_004122035.1 of Ancylomarina salipaludis. Lineage (GTDB taxonomy): Bacteria > Bacteroidota > Bacteroidia > Bacteroidales > Marinifilaceae > Ancylomarina > Ancylomarina salipaludis. The sequence continues at coordinate 369,485 of NZ_SAXA01000001.1, read as the reverse complement.
GTCCTGGCTGTCCAGCTTGTTCTTGTGCTTGAGCATTGTAGATGTCTTGAGATGCAGCCTGGAATACAGTATTCAATTCTTCAATTGCAGTATTAATAGCATCAACATCCTGAGCTTTATGAGCTTCCTTCAATTTATTAAGAGCATCTTCAATAGGCTGTTTTTTATCAGCTGGTAATTTATCTCCAATCTCTTTTAATTGTTTCTCAGTTTGGAAGATCGTGCTATCAGCTTTGTTCAAAGTATCCACTTTTTCTTTAGCCTTGTTGTCAGCTTCTTCGTTAGCTTTAGCTTCTTCTCTCATACGTGAGATTTCTTCGTCAGATAATCCTGAAGATGCTTCGATACGAATTGACTGCTCTTTTCCTGTTCCTTTGTCCTTAGCAGATACATGTAGAATACCATTTGCATCAATATCAAAAGTTACTTCGATTTGTGGAACGCCACGTTGTGCTGGTGGAATGCTATCCAGATTGAAACGACCGATTGTTTTGTTACCGCTAGCCATTGGACGTTCACCTTGTAGTACGTGAATATCTACAGAAGGTTGGTTGTCAGCAGCAGTAGTAAAAGTTTCAGTTTTCTTAGTAGGAATAGTTGTATTGGCTTCAATTAATTTAGTCATTACACCACCCATAGTTTCGATACCCATTGAAAGTGGAGTCACATCCAAAAGAAGAACATCCTTAACCTCACCAGTTAATACACCACCCTGGATAGCAGCACCTACAGCTACAACCTCATCAGGGTTAACACCTTTTGATGGTGCTTTTCCGAAGAATTCCTGTACAATATTCTGAATAGCTGGGATACGAGTTGATCCACCCACTAGAATTACTTCATCAATTTCTGATTTAGAAACCCCAGCATCTTTCAATGCCAATTTACATGGTTCAAGCACGGCTTGAATCAATTTGTCAGCCAATTGCTCAAATTGTGCACGAGTTAATGTTCTAACCAAGTGCTTAGGCATACCGTTTACCGGCATAATATATGGCAAGTTGATTTCAGTGCTTGTTGCACTTGATAATTCAACTTTAGCTTTTTCAGCAGCTTCTTTCAAACGCTGAAGTGCCATGGCATCCTGACGTAGGTCTAAGTTTTCATCCTTAAGGAACTCTTCAGCCAACCAGTCGATAATGATTTGGTCAAAATCGTCACCTCCTAAGTGTGTATCACCATTGGTTGATTTTACCTCGAATACACCGTCGCCCAATTCAAGAACAGAGATATCAAAAGTACCACCACCAAGGTCGAATACTGCAATTTTCAAATCGTGATCTTTTTTATCCAGACCATAAGCCAAAGACGCAGCAGTAGGCTCATTAATAATACGCTTAACAGTTAAACCAGCAATTTCACCAGCTTCTTTTGTTGCCTGGCGCTGTGCATCGTTAAAATATGCAGGAACTGTAATTACAGCTTCAGTCACTTCTTGTCCTAAGTAATCTTCAGCAGTTTTCTTCATTTTTTGAAGAACCATTGCTGAAATTTCTTGTGGAGAATATTTACGATCGTCGATTAATACACGAGGGGTGTTGTTATCACCTTTAACGACCTTATAAGGTACGCGTTCAATTTCTTTGGTTACTTTATCGTAAGTTTCACCCATGAAACGTTTGATAGAATAAATGGTTTTGGTTGGGTTTGTAATCGCTTGACGTTTTGCAGGATCACCAATTTTTCTTTCTCCGTTTTCAATAAAAGCCACAATTGAAGGTGTGGTTCTTTTTCCTTCGCTGTTAGGAATTACAACTGGTTCATTTCCTTCCATTACAGAAACACAAGAGTTGGTTGTTCCTAAGTCGATTCCAATAATCTTACCCATTTTATTATTTATTTAAGTTTTTAATATACGATTTTGTTTTTGAGTTCATTTTTAAACTCGAATGGATTTAATCAAAGCCTGTGCCAAGATATTTTTTGCCAAAAGCGATGCATATTTGACACTGAGATTGCCAAAAGCTTGCAGTTTTATGACAGAACTGCTGCCAAAAAGACAGGATTGCGACATTTTTTATGAAAAAATTACTTTGTAAGAGCTCAAAAATCCGATGTTATTGGAGCTCATATTTTCTCGTTTAAGTTTATCAAATATTCTCCTTGTCTGGTATATCTTTATCAGTTTCAACTTATTTCAATCTTTTTCTAACTTTGCTTAATAAATTTGTAATACTTAAGTAGATTTGCAGATTGAACTATTTAAAAAATTAGCAACAAAGAAAATGTCAATTCATAAAGAATCAATCAAGCGAGTAACCACTCATATTCTTTCGGAAATGAAGCTGAAAGGAGAAAAAATTGCCATGTTAACGTCTTACGATTTTTCAATGGCTAGTATAGTTGATAAGGCAGGTGTGGATGTGATTCTAGTTGGAGATTCAGCCTCGAATGTGATGGCGGGTCATGAAACAACACTTCCAATTACTTTGGATCAGATGATATATCATGGTGCTTCGGTGGTTCGGGCTGTTAATCGTGCATTAGTTGTTGTCGATTTGCCATTTGGAACTTACCAGGGAAATTCGAAAGAGGCTTTATGTTCTTCTATTCGTATCATGAAGGAATGTAGTGCTGACGCCGTAAAATTAGAGGGTGGCCGTGAAATTATAGAGTCAGTCAATCGAATTTTATCAGCAGGAATTCCCGTTATGGGACATTTGGGATTAACCCCACAGTCGATTCATAAATTTGGAACCTATGCTGTTAGAGCTAAAGACGAAGAGGAAGCTGAGAAGCTATTGGAAGATGCAAAGATGCTTGAAGAAGCGGGTTGTTTTGCCATTGTTTTAGAAAAAATACCAGCAAGTTTAGCGACCAAAGTTGCTGAATCAGTTTCAATACCTGTTATTGGTATTGGTGCAGGAGGTGGCGTTGATGGTCAGGTTTTAGTTGCTCATGATATGCTGGGAATTACACAGGAGTTTTCGCCACGTTTTTTAAGAAGATATCACAACCTCTTTGCTGAAATGAAGGGTGCAGTTGAAAACTATATACAAGATGTGAAATCGAAAGATTTCCCAAGTGAAAGAGAGCAGTACTAAATTTATAATTATTAATTAATAATTATTAATTAAAAATAGATGGCAAAAGAAAAAAGATTAGAAGTATTATATGAGGATAATCATATTATAGCTGTAAATAAACGAAGAGGTGATATCGTTCAGGGTGATAAAACCGGGGATGAGCCTTTGAGTGAAATGGTAAAGGCATACATTAAAGAGAAATACAATAAGCCGGGTGATGTTTATTTAGGTTTACCTCATAGACTGGACAGACCTGTTAGCGGTGTTGTGATTTTTGCTAAAACAAGCAAGGCTCTTACTCGCCTGAATTTAATGTTTCAACAAAAAGGTGAGGAAGTTAATAAGGTGTATTGGGCTATTGTAAGTAATTGTCCAAGACTCGAGGAGGAAGTTTTAACTCACTACTTATTGAAAAATGAGGAGCGAAATAAGAGTAATGTTTTCGATAAAAAGAAAAAAGGGGCTAAAGAATCGACTTTGGAGTACAAACTTTTAACCCGATCTCAGAAATATTATTTATTGGAAGTAAAACTTCACACAGGTCGTCATCATCAGATTCGTGCGCAGCTGGCAAGAATTGGTTGTCCGATTCGCGGAGACTTGAAATATGGTTACCCTCGTTCGAACAAAGGGGGAGGTATCGATCTTCACGCACGTGAAATTAGTTTTATGCATCCGGTAAAACTGGAACCAATTACCATTAAGGCTCCAATACCTAAGAATGATAATCTTTGGAAAGAGTTATATAATTTGTTATAGGTAAATAAAGTCTATAAGGCAGATATAAAAATGGCTAAATCATCAGCAGGTGCTTGAGGATTTAGCCATTTCATTTTGAATGATTGTTGACAACTATTCGTCCAGCATATTTTTTTCAAAATATAGGGGTAACAATTGTTTGATATTTTCTATTTCGAATATTTGTTTTTGACCATAAAGGAAAACCTGAATTGGGGTATGGTAACGTTCTTCAGTTTCCAATAAAACCTGACGGCAGCTGCCACATGGAGGAATTGGTCTTTCAAGAAATTGCCCATTGTTATAACACGCAATGGCAATACTTTTAACAGGGACATTGGGGTATTTTGAATTGGCATAAAACATGGCAACTCTTTCGGCACATAAGCCTGAAGGATAGGCTGAGTTTTCTTGATTACTTCCCTGAATGATTTCGCCGTTTTCAAGTAAAACGGCAGCTCCTACACTAAAATTTGAATATGGAGAATATGATGATTGCGTTGCTTCTTTGGCTTTATTAATCAATTCCTGGTTGACAGAATCAAGTTCTTCAATTGAATTGTATTCTAGAACAGTTGTAATTAGTTGAGTTTTCTTCATTACCATACAAATTTCCTGATAAATAATTTTTTATTACAAATTAACGGAGAATAGTAGGATTGTATTTTGATTTCCTATTTTTATGGTTGTTTACTAGAAGTGGCGATAAAGATATAGAATTATTATTAATATTTTGTAAAGGGGAATTTTAATCCACCTGAAAATCATATTTTTTCCGTTTGCTGATAGGCAAGAAAACTCTGGTAAAAGACAAATTCCGATCCTTTTATTATAAAGAAATATACATGAAATTACCTAAACTTCTACTAATACTATTTTGTCTATTCTCAATACAAGCTTTTGCTGAAAATAATCCGAGGAAGGCATATATTGCCAAATACAAAGACTTGGCAATTGTTGAAATGAAACGGACCGGTATACCGGCAAGTATAACTTTAGCTCAGGGCTTGCTCGAATCGGGTAACGGGAATTCAACTTTGGCTACAAAAGCGAACAATCATTTTGGAATAAAATGTCACGATTGGACAGGGCCATCTATCAAAATTGATGATGATAAAAGAAACGAATGTTTTAGAAAGTACGAGGATCCTTACCAATCTTATAAAGATCATTCGGAATTCTTAACGAAGAGATCGCGTTATGAATTCTTATTTAAACTGAATCCAACTGATTATAAAGGGTGGGCAAAAGGATTGAAAAAAGCAGGTTATGCTACTCATCCCAAATATGCTCACATGTTGATCGATATTATTGAAGAAGAAAAACTGTATCTTTTAGATAATAATAATGGCTTGCCTAAATCTAAGGACTATGGTAATTCAAGTTTGGATGAATTTCAGAACGATTTGGATTTGAGACTTGAGGTTGCGAATGGTGTTCATTTTATAAGAGTTGTAAAGGGAGATACTTTTTATAATCTTGAGAAGAAAATGGGAATTACTCGTTCAAAATTATTGAAGTATAATGAACTTCCTAAAGATTATATTTTAAGTATAGATCAAATTTTATATTTCCACAAGAAGAGAAATAAGGCGGCTAGAGGATACAATTTCCATTTGGTAAAAGCAGGTGAGACTTTATATGATATTGCTCAGAAGTATTGTGTAAAACTTAAGAAAATCCGAAAATTTAATGATTTTTCAAAGAAGCATGAAGTGTCTGCAGGTGACCGGGTTTATTTGCGTAAAAGATAGTTTTTTGCTGATTAAAATATAAAAGGGCAATCCACGTAATTGGATTGCCCTTTAGTTTTAGGGAGACTTTTATATTTTAGAAACAGTATCGATTTTCTTCGATTAATTTTTCCGCAATTAAACGTCGTTTGTCTTTACTGTTTAAGCCACTATGTTTTGTGAAGCGTTTGATCCCAAGTAGCATCATTCTTAATTCATCGCCCGAGGCAAACGAATTCAGGGCATCTTTGGCATTTTTGTAAATTCGATCAGCAGCATCGTATATGAAAACTTCTGCCATAGCTATTTGTTCTTTATATGAGTCCTGATTTTTCGTTTCGATCAGTTTCTCGACTCTTAATAGTATGGATTCAGCCAGATAACAATCTGCTATGATATCTGAAATATTCATGAGTATCTCCTGTTCGTTACCTAATTTTGTCATGAATTTTTGAGCAGAAGCTCCTGCTACTAAAAGAGCTGCTTTCTTAAAATTAGAGACAAGTTTATTTTCTCTAACGAACAAACTTTCGTCAATTTCACCAAAATCGGGAATAGACATTAATTCTTTAGCAACGGCTTGTGAAGCGGATAAAAGAGGGAGTTCATTTTTAAAGGCTTTTTTCAGAAGAAAATCGACTGTCAGCATGCGGTTGATTTCGTTAGTTCCTTCAAAAATACGGTTGATACGTGAGTCGCGATAAGCTCTTTCCATTGGCGCCTCGGTTGAATAACCCATTCCTCCATAAATCTGTACGCCTTCGTCCACTACAAAGTCCAGAGCTTCCGAAGCCGAGACTTTTAGTATTGCAGCTTCTGCCGCAAATTCTTTTTGAGCATTTATCACGGCATTTTCTTTACTCATACCCTGATTAACTAATTCAGTAATATTGTTTTGAATGTCGTTGCTGCATCGATACAATGCCGATTCAATGGCAAATAAACGGATACTTTGTTCTGCCATTTTAGCTTGAATGGCTCCAAACTTTGAAATACACTGACCGAACTGGACACGTTCATTGGCATAAGTAACCGTGTTGGTGATGACATTTTTCCCTGCCCCCAGAACAGCAGCGGCCAATTTAATTCGACCATTATTCAGAATATTTAAGGCGATTTTAAAGCCCTGACCTCTTTCTCCCAAGAGATTTTCAACGGGGACCTGACAATCTTCAAAAAACATCATACAGGTTGAAGAGCCTTTAATTCCCATCTTTTTCTCTTCTTGTCCAAGTTTAATACCACTGTAACTTTTTTCAACAATAAAGGCACTCAAATCTTTATCATCGTCAATTTTTGCAAATACGGTACATACATCAGCGAATCCACCGTTGGTAATCCACATTTTCTGTCCGTTGAGAATGTAATATTTGCCATCAGCACTTAAAGTGGCTTTTGATTTTCCTGAGTTTGCATCAGAACCGGCTCCTGGTTCAGTCAGGCAATAGGCACCTTTGTATTCGCCACTAGCCAGTTTGGGAAGATATTTATTTTTTTGTTCCTCAGTTCCATAATAGAGAATTGGAAATGTTCCAATACCAACATGAGCAGCAAAAGCAACAGCAAACGAGCTAAAGGTACCCATGATTTCTGTACTTAGCATAGACGTATTCATGTCCTGACCAAAACCATCATATTCCTCGGGAACAGAAACGCCTAACAAACCAAGTTCTCCTGCTTTTTCGAGTAGCTCAACCATTAAACCTTCCTGTTGACTATCTATATCATCTAGCCGGGGAAGGATTTCTTTTTCAAGAAAATCGCTGCAGGTTTCCTTTATCATGATCTGCTCTTCTGAGAATTCTTCCGGAATAAATATGTCTTGAGGCTTGGTTTCTTTTACCAGGAATTCACCGCCTTTGGGATATTTTGTCGTTGTCATATCTGAGGGTTTTAGGTTCTTAATATTTGAAATATCTGCTTTGCGTGTTTTTTTAGATTAGAAGATTTCGAAAATGCCAGCTGCTCCTTGGCCCGAGCCAACACACATACTGACCATGCCATATTTTTGTTTTCGTTTTTTCATTTCATGAATTAACTGAACCGTCAGTTTTGTTCCTGTACAGCCCAAAGGATGACCAAGGGCGATTGCCCCTCCATTTATATTTGTAATGTCCGGATTGATGTTGAGTTCCCGCATAACGGCTAAGGCTTGAACGGCAAATGCTTCGTTCAACTCCAGTTGTTCAATTTGATTTATCGCTATGCCTGATCGTTTCAGTACTTTGGGTATAGCAGTAACTGGGCCTATTCCCATATGTTTGGGTTCTACACCAGTCACAGCATAATTGACGAAGCGCGCGATGGGCTCCTCATTAAGTTCTTTAAGTTTTTTTTCTGATACAACCAGAACGAAGGCAGCACCATCTGAAGTTTGTGAGGAATTTCCAGCCGTAACGGTTCCTTTCATATCAAATACGGGTCTGAGTTTACTTAAACCGTCTAAAGTTGTATCTTTTCTGGGGCCCTCATCCTGAGAAATAATATGCTCCTTTTGCTCCAATATGTCGTTTTCATTTACGAAATTCTCAATCACTCTGATTGGAACAATTTCATCAGCAAAGCGATTGTTTGCGATTGCCTCAATTGCCTTTTGATGAGAATGAAAGGCGAACTTGTCCTGATCTTCGCGAGATATATTGTATTTTTTCTGCAAGGCTTCTGCCGTGATTCCCATATTCCAGTACCAATCGGGATTGTCTTTGGCGATATTCAGGTTGGGAACAACCCGCCAACCTCCCATAGGAATCATTGACATAGATTCGGCCCCACCAGCCAGTATACAATCCGCCAAACCCATTTCTATTTTTGATGCAGCAATAGCGATGGATTCCAGTCCTGAAGAACAGTAGCGATTAACTGTCATGCCTGGAACGTTAACACTATTCAATCCCATTAAAGAAATCATCCGGCCCATATTCAGTCCCTGTTCAGCTTCGGGCATGGCATTTCCTACGATAACATCATCTATTTGAGTATTATCGAGCATGGGGAATTGTCCTATGATTTCCTGAACGAGTTTGGCAGCCATATCATCCGGGCGAATCAGACGAAGCTTCCCTTTTTTTGCTTTTCCTACTGCGGTTCGTTTTGCGGCTATTATATATGCGGTCATAATATTTGGTGTTAGAGATTTATCTGTAGAATCATATTCTGTCTAGATTTCTTATCGAGTAAATTAATTTCTTAATATTTTCCCCTTTTGTAACAGGCTTTGCATGCGTTCCAGCGTTTTTTTCTGCTGACAAAGCTTTACAAAGGTTTTTCGTTCAAGATTTAAAAGGTAATCTTCTGAAACCTGAGAAACTTCATTTAATTCTCCTCCACTTAGAATCTTACCCAGTTCGATAGAGATGTGTTTGTCGTATTCCGAAATATAATTGCCGACCTGCATGCCGTCTGCACCCGAATAAACCAGACTAAGGCCTTCCTGACCAAGAACAGTAATATCCTTGGGAGGAATAGGAGGGGTGTAACCTTTTTCTATCATTAGTAGGGCAGCTTGCTTGGCATATTTGAGTTGATGTTTTCTACTGACAACAATTTCGTCAAGATCTTTTCTAAGGTAGCCCAGATCGAAAGCTTCCCAAGCCGATGTCGAAACCTTAGCTTGTCCGATTGTTAGAAATTTATCTCTGAATCGGTTAATTCTAACATCATCTGTTTTGATTTCATTGGATAAGCGCAAGGCAAATTCTTTAGTGCCCCCTCCGGCAGGAATAACTCCCACTCCGAGTTCGACTAATCCCATATAGGTTTCGGCATGTGCAATCACCTTATCACAATGCATGCTAATTTCACAACCGCCACCAAGTGCCATATTGTGAGGCGCCGCGATCACAGGGAATGGTGCATATTTGAGTTTGAGCATGGTGTTTTGAAATGTTTTTACAACCATGTCCAATTCTTCATATTCTTGTTCAATGGCCAGCATAAAAACCAAACCGATATTGGCTCCGGCTGAGAAATGATCGCCCTCGTTTGAAATAATTAAAGCTTGATGATCGGCTTCCGTAATTTCAATAGCTTTATTGATTCCTTGAATAATTTCACTACCTATAGTATTCATTTTAGAATGAAATTCCAGATTGATAACACCATCACCAAGATTGATGATACTACAGCCTTCATTCTGCCATAAGGTCTGGCTGGAGCGAATATTCTTTAGTGAAATAAATTGCTCAGAACCAGGAATTGTGATGTGTTTATTGGTATTGATATCGTAATATTGCTGGTGACCATTCTGGAGTTGATAGAAGGATTCTTTTTTTTCCATCATTTCATAAACCCATGCAGCGGGTTTCATGCCGAGTTCTTCCATTTGCGGAATGGTTTTGTCGAGACCTAGACTATCCCAAATTTCAAAGGGGCCAATTTCCCATGCAAAGCCAGCACACATGGCTTCATCAATCTTATACAAATCGTCTGTTATTTCTGGTATACGGTTCGATATATAAGCAAACAAGCCGAAAAAGAGTTTTTGATAAAAGAGATTGATTTTGGAATTGCCGGAAATCAAGCTTTTTATTCGCTTCGTTAGTTCGGGAAGAACCTTAGCTTTTTCAAACTCTGCAATTTTTAATTTTTGCATGGGTTGATAGTCGAAGGTGTTCAGGTTTAAGCTGAGGATTTCGCTTTCACCATCTTCGTTTTTAACTTTTTTATAAAATCCCTGTTTGGTTTTAGAACCCAGCCACTTCAGATCTAACATTTTTTGAATACTCTCAGGCACTAAGAATGTTTCTTTGGCTTCATCATTAAGCAAAGCTTTTTGTAAGTTCTGTGCCACAAATACTAAGGTGTCGAGTCCAACAACATCACAGGTTCTGAAAGTAGCAGATTTTGGGCGGCCAATAATAATACCAGTTAGTTTATCTATTTCCTGCACAGAAAAATCCATTTCTTCCATCAGGTGAACGACTGACATCATGGAGTAAATGCCAACCCTGTTTGCAATAAATGCGGGTGTATCTTTACAGCTTACGACAGATTTACCCAGAAATCGTTCTCCATAATACGAAATGAATTCAAGAACTTCTTCTAAAGTTTCCTTTGTCGGGATAATTTCCAGTAGTTTTAAATATCGAGGTGGATTAAAAAAGTGGGTTCCGCAAAAATACTGTTTGAAATTCTCACTTCTATCCTGTGCTAATAATTGTATAGGAATACCCGAAGTGTTGGTTGTGATAAATGTATTCTCTTTTCTATAAAGTTCGATCTTTTCATAGAGCGTTTTCTTTATGTCAAGATTTTCGACAACAACTTCTATTATCCAATCACAGTCACTTATTTTGGGCAGGTCGTCATCAAAATTTCCCAAGGTAATTCTTTGGGCAAATTCTTTCTTGTATAACGGATCCGGTTTTAGTTTAAGCGTACGATTAAAGAGCTCATGCGTGATTCTATTTTTAACCTGCGGATGGTTCAAATCCAGTCCGAGCTTAATTTCCTCATCATTGAGTTCTTTGGGGCTAATATCCAGCAATAAGACCTGAACGCCTATGTTAGCAAAATGACAAGCAATTTGAGCGCCCATTACACCAGCTCCTAATACTGCAACTTTATTTATTTTGTAATTCATAGTGTGTGATTTATCGATAGAAAAAGATTAGTTCGTGTAGATATCTTTGATCAGATCCCGATACTTTTCTCTTAGCACCTTACGTTTGAGTTTCAGTGTTGGTGAAAGTTCTCCGGTTTCGGGAGTCCAGGTATCGGTTACAAGTCGCATACTTTTTATACGCTTGGGGTGATCGTAGTGCTTATTGTTTTTGATTAATTCACGCCAAATACGCTTTATGATTCTGTCGTTACTAATAATTTGTTCCTTGCTGTTGTATGGTATGTTTTTCCGTTTGGCATAGGACTCCAGAAATTCGAAATTCGGTGAAATAATCACTGCAGGGAAACGTTCTGCTTCACCAATGACAATAACCTGATCGATAAAAGGAGACTCCTTTAATTTGTTTTCCATCACTTGCGGTGCGATGTATATGCCGCCTGATGTTTTGAATATCTCCTTCTTTCGGTCTGTGATTTTCAGAAACTTATTGTCTTCCATGCAGCCAATATCTCCGGTATGAAACCAGCCCTCTTCATCGATGACTTGTTTGGTCAGTTCCGGATCTTTATAATAGCCCAACATGATATTGGGTCCTTTGGCTAATATTTCGCCATCGTCAGCTATTTTCACTTCCACACCTTTTATAAGCGGGCCAACAGTTCCGAAGCGAATATCGGGCCAGGTACTTTGATTGGCAGCAATAATTGGAGAGGTTTCAGTCAAGCCATAGCCTTCCTGAACCGGAATACCAGCCGCCCAAAACAAACGTTCCAGACGAACCTGAAGAGCCGCACCTCCGGAACACATAAATAGGATGTTGCCACCTAAGGCTTCCTGCCATTTTTTGAAAACAAGTTTTCTGGCAATTTTTAATTTGAATTCATACCATTCGCCATTTGCTCTGTTAAGTTCATATCGATAGCCTAAGTTCACAGCCCAGTTGAAGATGGAACGTTTAAAGAAACTGAGGCTTTTTCCCTTGGTCATAATTTTATCGTATACCTTTTCTAAAAGCCGGGGAACCGTTGCGAAACCATGTGGTTTAATTTCCTGTAAATTTTCTCCAATGGTATCCATGCTTTCGGCATAATAAATACTGAGGCCTTTGTACTGGTATTGATAATTAACCATACGCTCGTAAACGTGATTAATAGGTAAAAAGCTTAAAACCTTGTGGCTGGAATTAAGTATTAAACGTTCAGCAGAAGCCAGAACATTACTGAGAAAATTATGATGAGAAAGCATCACACCTTTGGGTGTTCCGGTTGTGCCTGATGTATAAATAATGGTTAACAAGTCCTTAGGTGAAATGCTGTTTTTTATCTCAACAAGTTTTTCTTTCTGATGATCCTCTGACTCGGCTCCAAGTTTTAATAATGTTGACCAGTTTGCAACGTCTTTAATCTGATCGAAAGAATAGATTTTGGGTACGGAAATTTGATTGTCAACGGCCTCCTGAATTTTAGTATAATGACTTTCGTTTGCAACAAAAATAGCAACAGGTTTGCAGTGCTCAATTATATAATTGTAGCTTTTGCTTCCAATAGTTGGATACAGAGGAACATGGACTAAGCCAGTTTGAGCTAAAGCCATGTCCAGGAAATTCCATTCTGGGCGATTGTTTGAAATACTTATAACACGATCGCCTTTTTTTAAACCCAATTCGAGGAATGCAAAAGCCAACAGGTTTGAATTACGGATATAGTCTTGTGTGCTATAACTTATCCATACTCCATCTTCTTTCTTTACAAGAGCCGATAGTTTATCAGGGAAATGTTGCTGATAATTATCTAATAAATCAAATATGCGCGTTACCATAAGCCTATCCTTTCATGTTAAACTGACTTTTGTTGGCGTATGCCTATATTAGTTTTCTGATGATAATGGGAGAATCTATGGACCTGATGAGGTTTGTAGATTGATAAAAATAACGAAACTCAACAGCACAAATCGGGAAACATGTTTCGTTGAAAATGTGGACTTATTTAATCCTCTTTAAAAGTTAAGCAAATCTTTTTTGAAAAGGAAAAATATTTTGCGAACAGAACAGTATCTTTTTTGAAAGAAATTAATTCTATGTTTGATGACTTGAAATTTGCGGATTCAGATTTATCAATAATTAAGAAGAATTGTTTTTATAAGTAAGGTTTTTCCGGAACTAAATCTTACTGCAAAAAAAAAAGAGCTTATCTCCATGAGATAAGCTCTTTATATCAAATTCTTTTCTTGACTAGTCGATTAGAAGTTTGTAATTAGTGATTTGCTGGAAACCTCTTAAAAAATCACCAATATTCATTCTTTTCTTTCCTGCCATTTGAATGGTGGTTAGATTTATGAAACCGCCATCAACAGCTACTTTTAGATAGGTTTTCGTATCACTTATAAGTGCGCCAATAGGATGTGAGTGTTCTTCAGTTTCTTTAAATGCAGCGTAAACTTTAAGAGCCACTTTTTTATCATTAGCGTCTGTGAGTTCGGTCCATGCTGCCGGATAAGGACTCAGCCCTCTAATGTGATTGTGTATCTGATCAATTGTGGATGACCAGTTTATTTTGCAGTCATCCTTAAATATTTTTGGTGCTGTTTTTAGTGTTTCACCTTTAGTAATTAAATTTTCTTGTGGAATCTGCGGATAGTCGCCGGCTTCAATGGCACAAACGGTTTTCACAACCAATTGAGATCCGATTTCCATCAATTTATCATGTAAAACCTCAAGGTTATCATTCTCACCAATGCTAACTTTCTCTTGAAAAATAACATTTCCGGTGTCGATTTCTTTTTGTAGGAGAAAGGTTGAAACACCTGATTCTTTGTCCCCATTCATAATAGCCCAATTGATGGGGGCTGCTCCACGGTAGTGAGGGAGCAAAGAAGCGTGAAGATTTAATGTTCCGTATTTAGGCATATTCCAAACCATTTCGGGTAACATCTTAAATGCAACGACAACCTGTAAATCAGCATTCAGAGCTTTTAATTCTGCAAGGAAATTCTCATTTCTGAATTTCTCAGGTTGGAGAATTGGTAAGCCTTTTTCAAGGGCGTATTTTTTTACAGCAGATTCCTGAATCTTTTGCCCGCGACCAGCTGGTTTATCAGGATTAGTGACAACTCCAACAACATTGCAGCCTGACTCGATTAGAGCATTAAGCGGAGCTACAGCAAATTCGGGAGTTCCCATATAAACAATTCGTAAGCTATTCTGACTCATGTTGTTTTGGTTTTATTCTTTTAAATTTTGATTGCCTTTGGTGTGTTTCGGAAAATAAGGGCAATGTTTGCATCCATTCCCGCAACAATAGCCTCTTTCACTAAGGTATTTCTTAGTTAATATGCGGTAGCCATCGGGGCTCATATAGTAATCGATATCTGGTTTTAATTCGTCGAACATAGTAGATCGTTTCTGTTTGAGGAGGTTTCAAGCCTATTGTTTAATTTCAAGGAATTGTTTCATTTTCTCATTTTTGATCGTCACTGACAAGTGGTATTGAGAAATTTTCCAAGTTCCGTTTTTTAATGTTAGCACACCTGAGGCACGGCAAACGCCCATCCATGTATTGAGTAATTCATTGAACCAGGCTGTGTCACCATCTTCTGAAAAATAGATTTTTCTGTCGAATGCTTTAAAATCCCATGCCTTGCCCTTTGCAAAATAAGGCTTGCAAAACGAATGAAATTCTTGTTTTGTCCATCTCTCAGAGGCATCAGTTCCTATATAAATGGCATTATCTGCAAAAGCTGAGAAATAGGTATCAATATCGGCATGACTTGCGGCTAAATGCCAATTATCAAGCAATGTATTTAAATCTTTAGGATCAGTCTTAGTTTTGTTTTGACAAGCTCCTAAAGAAAATGTTAGTGCCAGGATAAATAGAATTTGCTTAGGCATCTTTTTTTGAGAAAAATTTAACTGGATTAATCTTTTTAAAGAAATTGATATAGACATCGATATTCAGGATTCCGGAATCAGTTGTTGCCTTATAAGTCAGTATAATTCCAAGTGGGAGAATGACAATAGATGAAATCCACATTCCGATAAATGGAGATAAAACAAGCTCACGTGCAGCTCGTTCACCAGTCATCGAAATGATGTAGTAGATGATGAAGAAGACAACTGATACAATCACAGGCATACCAAGGCCTCCTTTTCTGATAATTGCACCCAGTGGTGCTCCAATAAAGAAAAAGATGATGCAGGCGAAAGATAATGTGAATTTACGATGCCATTCGTTATCGTGCTTTTTAATCCATTTATTTTTTGCCTCTTGTATAGATAGGTTTCTTGAAATATTCTCCTTGGATTTTCGACTGTAGCTTAGGGCATTTCCAACTGATCTTAGTTTATCACTTAAATTGAGTTGTTGATACAAAGAGTCTGCATTCCATGTTTTAGCAGCTAAAAGAATCTGGCGAGTTGAGTCATTACGAGTTGCCTTACTTTCTTTTTTGAAGTATTGGTAGCTTGATAACTGGTGAGCCAATCGTTGTTTTTCTTCGTTTAATTCATTAACAAGTGTATCTTTTTGTTGAGCAAGTTGTTTCAGATTTAACATACGGTATGAATTACGAAAACGATCCTCATCGGTGCGTTTCAGTTCATTACCCGGTAAGTTAATTGTGGTTTTGTATAAATCGAACTTGATTCTTTGAGAGGGGTGTTTATCCCGATCTCTATGCTTTTTAGGTTTAACTTCTTCGTATCGGTTGCCACTGTAAAGGGTTAAATCCAAGAACAATTTATCTTCACTTGTCGACATGATTCCGGAATCAGCTATTGTTACCTGTGTGTTCCCCTCATTATTTCTATGGTCATAGATTAATAGGTCGTGAATCATTCCGGTTTCCTTATTAATTGGACCAACTTTAATACCAAAACCGGGAAGGTCACTTGTGAAGACCCCTTCTTTTAAAACCAGTTCAGGATTTTGATGTTGGATATCGTAAAGCAGAGCACTTGTTTTAAGAGAAGCAACTGGCATGACGTAGTTGGAAAAATAAAAAGCGCCTAAGCCAATAAACATGACTAGAATAATTAGGGGACGCATGATGCGTTGTAAAGAAATGCCTGCAGCTTTCATTGCAATTAACTCATAATTTTCACCCATATTGCCAAAGGACATGATAGAGGCTAAAAGAATTGCTAAAGGAAGTGCCATGGGGACCAGGGTGGCCGAAACGTAGAACATGAACTCTGCAATCACAGTCCATTCTAAACCTTTTCCTACAAACTCATCGATATATCGCCAAAGGAATTGCATGAGCAAAACAAACATGCAGATAAAGAAGGTGAATGTTAAAGGACCTAAAAAACTTTTTAGTATAAAGGCGTGTAGTCGTTTCATGGATCTGGTATTCAATATTAAGAATCAAGCAAGGTTGATTGACTTAATACAAGCTCATTTTATAATGCAAAAAATAAGACCAGTTATATATGAATCTGGTCTTACTGCTTACAAAAATAAAGTATTTTATCAGGAATATATGTTTTTGAGTGTTAAAAATTATGCACCCAATACGTGTTTCAATTCTGAGATTTGAGTATCCCAAAGTTCCATGTTTTCATCAATTTCGTCTTCGTCAGCGAAATCCGTAATAATTAAAGATAAATCATTGGTTAAGGCGTCAATTTCGAAACGAAATTCAAAATAACTGTCATCGTCTTCATTATCTAACCAACGGAATCGAACAACTTGATTTTCTTTTTTAAGAATCATTTCAGCCTTTTGCTCAGATCCATCCCATTCGAAAGTGAAAATTTTCCCTTTTTGATTTACGTTATCAGCAAACCATTCAGACAATCCACTTGAAGTACTTAAGCGTTCAAACAATACCTTTGGAGAGGCGTGAATGACATATTCTAGATCGTATTTTGTCATGTGTTTATTTGTTTTCTTTTCAATTTGAATTATTTCTTAATATCTGTATTACAGATGCTTAGCTAATATCAAATTATTCAGGATTGATGGTCTGATATTAGGCGCAAAAGTAATAAATAATACTTAACTAAATTATCTTTTTATATTTATTCTAAAAAAGAATGAAAACTTGATTATTAGTTATGTAGCAAGTATTGTTTGGTATAAGATATGCAAAAAATATTTTTTATCGGTGCTTTATAATTGTTTTTATTGGTAATTTGAAAAGATTAGAAATAAAAAAAGGCTTAGAAAATCTAAGCCTTTTGAGTAGCGAGAGGCGGGTTTGAACCGCCGACCTCATGATTATGAATCATGCGCTCTAACCAACTGAGCTACCTCGCCGTTTCTCAATTGCGATGCAAATATAGTGTCTATTTTTAATTTAAAAAATCTTTTTTTTTATTTTTTGAAATTTCGATTCGGATATTTGTGAAACCGTTTAGAACACAGAAGACTGTGGGTTTGAAAAATATTCTGGGAAATGTGGTGTAAAAAAAAAAGACTTAGAAAAATCTAAGTCTTTTTGAGTAGCGAGAGGCGGGTTTGAACCGCCGACCTCATGATTATGAATCATGCGCTCTAACCAACTGAGCTACCTCGCCGTTTCTCAATTGCGATGCAAATATAGTGTCATTTCTGAATAAAAAAAAGGAGGATCTTGAATTTTGATTTAAAATATTTTGTTTGAGAATTGGTGTCTTTGTTTATTAGTGAGTTAGCTTTAGATATTTTTTTCAAAAAAAATAAATTTGATTGTTAATTCTTGCCTGAAAATGCGAATATGCCTGTTTCAGGGCTTTTCAGAAGTCTAATTTCAGATAATTATTTATTGAAATATATTCTGTTTAGAATTTGTTTCCTGATTTTTTTGAAAAAAAAGGGCCGACTAAGCAATAATTAATCACAAATTTTCCCAAGTGTATTTGAATTCAGAATAGTATCTTTGTCTGCCTTTCAGAAATAAGGAGAAATTGAATCTTTAATCATATAAAAATACCATACTATGACTAACAATTGGTTTGAATGTAAAGTGAAATATGTTAAAATTGACGAAAACGGTAAAGAAAAGAAAGTTACAGAGCCCTATTTGGTAGATGCTGTTTCTTTTACTGAAGCAGAAGCTCGTATTCATACCGAATTGGAGAAGATGATTCATAGTGATTTTATTGTGACTAATATTAGTAAGTCGAATGTTAGTGAATTGTTTCCGAATGAGAATGGAGATCGTTGGTTTAAAGCCAAAACAACTTTTGTTTCTGTTGATGAGGAATCTGGTAAAGAGAAAAAATCAAATAACTACATGTTGGTTGAGGCCAATAATGTAAAAGATGCTTACGAATATTTAACTGAAGGTTTAAGCGACATGATTGTTCCTTTTGAAATTCCATCAGTTGCTGAGAGTCCGATTATGGATGTGTTTCCATTTTTTAAGGATGAGCTAAATGAGGAAATTCCTGAAAATTTAAAACCGCTTGTCGAAGTCGAAGACTAAATTAATTAGTCCCAAATATAAAAGGAGCAAATTCACAATTTGCTCCTTTTTTGTTTTTAGGTTTTATTTATTCTGATTCGCGTTGTAATTTTACGAAAACGATTGTTTTCTGTTGAAAAACATTTTTGAAATTGATATTTATGTGAATTAAAGCTATAGTTGTTTATGTTGTAATGTGTAGTTTTTCAGCGATTTATTATTGAAATATTGTTTCGTAAATGTGGAAATCGAAATTGCATTTAATTAGTGGACAAAATCTGAATGAAACTTTACATTTGCTGAATAAAATTATCTAAAAAAAGACGCGATTTATTGCCTTTTCGGAGGTGGTATTGAAGCTAAAGCATTAACATATGAAGACAAGAACAGAACACGATTTATTAGGTTATAAAGAAGTTCCAGCTGAAGCATATTATGGAATTCAGACCCTGCGAGCAGTAGAAAATTTTGATATTTGTGGTGTAAAGCTTAGTGCATATCCAAAATACATTAAAGCTCTAGCCATGGTAAAATGGGCTGCAGCAAAAGCAAATAACGATTTAGGATTATTATCAGATGAATTGACTGCTGCTATTACTGAAGCTTGTCAGGAAATTATCGATGGAAAACTTATAGAAGAATTTCCAGTTGATATGATCCAGGGTGGGGCTGGTACCTCAACCAATATGAATGCGAATGAGGTGATTGCAAACCGTGCTTTAGAAATCATGGGTTTTGAAAAAGGTGATTATGAGAAATGTCACCCAAACAATCACGTTAACCTTTCTCAATCGACTAATGATGCTTATCCTACTGGTATCAAGATTGGTTTGATTCTTAAAAATGAAGCTTTGGTTGCGAATTTGAAAGAGTTAATTGCTTCTTTCCGAGCTAAAGGTGAAGAGTTTAAGGATGTTTTGAAAATGGGTCGTACTCAGTTGCAAGATGCGGTACCAATGACTTTAGGACAGGAGTTCGAAGCATGGGCTGTAAACTTGGAAGAAGAGATTCTACGTCTTAACGAAAATGCAAAATTATTCTTAGAAGTGAATATGGGTGCTACAGCAATCGGAACGGGTATCAATTCTGAACCTGAATATTCTGAGAAATGTATTAAGCACTTACGTGATATTACAGAAATGGAAATCGTATTGGCAGGTAACCTTATTGAGGCGACTCCTGATACAGGTTCTTATGTGATGTATTCATCAGCTATTAAGCGTTTAGCAATTAAGCTTTCTAAGATTTGTAACGATTTACGTTTACTTTCTTCAGGACCTCGTTGTGGATTCAACGAGATTAATTTGCCAAAAATGCAGCCAGGTTCTTCTATCATGCCAGGTAAAGTAAATCCTGTGATTCCTGAGGTTGTGAACCAAATTGCTTATAAGGTGATTGGTAACGATTTAACTGTTACTTTTGCTGCTGAAGCCGGACAGTTGGAATTAAATGTTATGGAGCCTGTAATGGTTCGTGCCATGTTGGAATCTATGGAAATGTTGGAGAGTGGTATGTCAACATTAAAAGAGCGTTGTATCGATGGTATCACTGCTAATGTTGAGCACTGTAAAGAAATGGTGTTGAATAGTATTGGTATTGTAACAGCTGTGAATCCAACTTTAGGTTACGAAGCATCATCAAGAATTGCAAAACGTGCCTTGGCTGAAAACAGAAGTGTTTACGATTTGATTCTTGAAGAAGGCTTATTGTCGAAAGAGAAGCTTGATGAGATTCTTGCACCAGAGCGTATGATTAAGCCTCAGAAATTTATTAAAGCTTAATTGTTGCAATTGTATTATATAGTAAGAGCCATCTTTTAAGGATGGCTCTTTTTTTATCTTGTAGAATTTGTTTTTTTATTGATTGAGAATAAGTTTTTTAATTGTTTTAATCCAGTCCGGATGATCGTTAAGGCTCTCAACAAGAACTAATTTTTCACCCCCATTTTCAGTGAATAGCTCGGTGAATTCACCTCCAATTTCGATGGTTGTTTCCAAACAATCGGCAACAAAAGCTGGACTGAATACCATAATATTTTTCTTACCCTCCTGTGCTAACTTAACCATTAGCTTATCAGCAAATGGTTCCAGCCAATCTTTATCCAATCTCGATTGAAAAGCAACGGTATATTTGTTCTGAGGAATGTTGAGTTCATTTGCAATAAGCCTTGCGTTTTCATAACAAGTGGCTTTGTAGCAATAATAATCGGTTTCACGATTAAACGTTTTGTCACAATTACAGGTTTTGCAATTTCGTCCAGGGTGTACCTTGTTAATTTGTCTGATAGGCAAACCATGAAATGAAAAGACAAAGTGATCAAATGTTGCTAAGTCGTGTTTCAATGCGTTGTTCGCAATGATTTTGATATAATCGGGATCTTCAAAAAACTGATTGATGATATTGACCTCCGGAATGACTTCCCATGGCTTCATTAGTTCCATTACCCGTTCAATAGTCGATCCGGTTGATGAAGACGCGTATTGTGGATACATGGGGAAAATAACTAAGCGTTCAGGCATTTCATTTTTGATCTTATTAAGAACACTGGGTAAGGAAGGTTCTTTATATCGCATTGCCAATTCAACTTTATATTCATCGCCCAATTCTGCCTGAAGCATGGCTTTAACATTCTCGCCATAAATTAGTAAGGGAGAACCTTCAGGAGTCCATAGCTTTTTGTAGATTTTAGATGAAGATTTTGCCCTGAAAGGGATAATGATCAGATTCACTAAGATTTTTCTAAGAAGCCATGGAATATCAATAACCCGTTTATCATTTAGAAATTCTTTTAGATAGGATCGAACATCACTAACATTCGGACTTTGTGGAGTTCCAAGATTGATAAGAAGAACGGTCGTTTTTTTATTCATTTTCGCTGTATAAGTAGGATGTGCTTGTGTGAAGATATTTAAAAATGAATCAATGAGCAAGCGCATTTATTTTCTCTATGAATATTCAATCCAGTTAATTCCTTTTTTTAAAAGTTTAATGGTTTTATCTTCAGGAGAGTTTGCTTCAATTTCGTATTGATAAGTCCATTTTACTTCAGGAGGCATACTTACCAAAATAGATTCAGCTCGACCATTGGTATCTATTCCAAATCGGGTTCCTTTATCCTGCAGAAGATTAAATTCGACATATCGGCCACGGCGATGCAACTGCCAGTCTTTCTCTTGTGCGTTATAAGACTTTTTGGCGTTCTTCGTCATAATTTTGGCATAAAGAGGCGCAAAAAGTTGTCCAATTTCAATAACAAAATTGAAAATTTCGTTTTTAGATAAACCTGTTGATTCATTTAAATGATCAAAGAAGATTCCGCCAACTCCTCTGGTTTCATTTCTGTGAGTCAGGAAGAAATAATCATCAGCCCAGGTTTTAAATTTTGAATAGAATTCAGGATGATGCTTATCGCAGATTAATTTTAATGCCTGATGAAAATCAGCAGCTTCTTTTTTGTCAATGTAAATAGGGGTTAAGTCAATTCCACCACCAAACCAATAATTTCCATCGGTAAGCTCGAAGTAACGAACATTCATATGGACAATAGGAACATGTGGGTTTTCGGGGTGCATGATAAGCGAAACTCCTGTGGCAAAGAAATCATCACATTCGATTTTAAGTTTCGATTTAATTTTTTGAGGTAAACGACCATGTACGGCAGAAAAGTTAACGCCACCTTTTTCAATAATATTACCATTTGCGATGATTCGGCTTCTTCCACCGCCGCCACCTTCCCGATTCCAAGTGTCTTCTTTAAATTTGGCTTTTGCGTCAGCAGTTTCCAGAGTTTGTGTGATTGTATTTTGAAGTGCTTTAAATTGATCAGCTATTTGTTCTTTAGTCATTTGAGCGGTTTTCATATTTGATATTTTTTGATCGATTCTCTTAGTGCTTAAGCATCAATTTTCTTTTTCTTGAATTGAAACCGATTAAGCATTTTCTTTTCAAAAGCCCAAAAGAATTTGTGTTGACCTAATACTGAGCCTACAATAACAAGTAAAACCTGATAAGAGGGGGTAATGATTAAAATACTCATTGGAATTTTTATCCAAAGGCTTGTTGTTGAGTCAATACTTAAATATTCAAATATGGGACGACGCACCATTACTGCGAGGCTTCCTGTTACAGAAAAAGTAATAAGGATTAATATGAATTGGAAGTTGGACTCGATTTTCCATCTATTTTTAAGTTTTTGAAGCATCTTTTGATATTTAAATTCATTTCAAAGATAGAATAAAATACCTTTTTGTCTTTAAATATGACTTTCAATTAATATTGTAATTTTTTATAAGAGTATAGAGCAAAAAAAAAAGGATGCCCAATTGGACATCCTTTTCATATATGATAGGAAAATTTCTTATTGAGAAACTCTTTCTAACCATTTAACCATAACAAGCATGATGATCATTGAAATCGCACATGCTACGATGAATACTGTCCAGGTTAACCAAATAGGTACACCAGCATATAGCATTGCACCAAATACTAATAATTGGTTACCAGCACCTGTAGCACCTAACCAAAGACCTTGCATTAGACCTTGATACTGAGGAGGAGCTACTTTCGATACGAAAGAAATTCCAAGAGGACTAATGAAAAGCTCAGCTACTGTAAGGATGAAGTAAGCACCAATCAATAGGAATGGAGTTACTTTAGCAGCCTCAGGAAGACCACCCATTTCAGTTACTTCAGAGAATAATGGTACATTAAGAGATCCCAGAGTCATCAATACATAAGCCAATGCAGCGATAAACATACCGATTGCAATCTTCTTAGGAGTAGATGGCTCAATGCCACGGTTACGTAACCATCCGAAGATACCTACAACAATTGGAGTTAAGGCTACCACAAAGAATGGATTCATCGATTGGAAAATCTCTGGATCAAAACTAAAGCCACCAATATTAAGTACAGTATAATCTCTAGCAAACATGGTAAGCGTTAAACCATTTTGGTGGAATGAGAACCAGAAGAAGATAACCACACCGAATACTGCTAATAAAGCGTAGATTCTTTGCTTAACTTCTTTAATATCCATTTGAGTTACCGTGTTGTTTGCTTTAGCTTCAGCAGCTTTTTTCGCAGGATCTGGGAAGTTAGCTTTATTTTTAAGATAGATAGCCAATGAAATTAACATAGCAACAATTGCTACAGCAAATGCATAATGGAAACCTTCGTTAAATACATTTAAGTAGTCATTACAAAAAACAGTATAGTCAGTAATAGGAGTGGCACTTACCTGGTTTGCAATTTCATGAAATCTTTCCGCTGCTTTTTCTGTAAGCGTACCACCTAGGTGTTGATGACATAATTCAGGAAGATTGGCATTGTATTGGTAACCAGCTCTTGCTAACCACCAACTTCTGATACTTGGAGCGATCATTGGCGCAAAAATACCACCAACATTGATAAACATATAGAATAAAGAGAAACCAGAGTCTCTAACTTTATCGTATTTTGGATCATCATACATCTGACCAACTAGTGCTTGTAAGTTACCTTTGAATAAACCATTACCAAATGCAATTACAGCTAATGCAACACATGTTGCTGCTAGGTATAAAGTTAAGTTTGGAACTGGAGTTGGAGTTGGAATAGCAAGTAATACGTATCCAAAAGCCATCATTAATAAACCTGCTAGAATAGTTCCTTTGTAGTTTTTTGTTCTATCAGCAATAATACCACCAACAATAGCAAGAAAATAAATTGAAGAATAGAACGTTGCATAGATCCAACCAGCATCAGTTCCATCTAATCCAAATTTAGCTTGTAAAAATAATACCAAAATTGCCATCATGGTATAGAATCCGAATCTTTCGCCCATATTAGCTAATGCGGCTGGAATTAGACCCTTCGGGTGTCCTTTAAACATAAGTTGTCGTTTTAATTTATAATAGTTGTTATTTATTTTCAGAGATGGACAAATATATAAAAATAATGTAAGGCATTAGAGAATTTCGGGTTTTATGATATTAATTTAAATCGTTTCCGTAATATACATTTCTTAATGTTTTATCTTTGATAGTGAGAAAAAAGAAATGATAAGAAAAAATTCTCTTTTATGAAAATATTCACTTCGAAGCAGATTGCTCAAATTGATGCATATAGTATTGCAAATGAGCCTATAGCTTCTATCGATTTGATGGAAAGGGCAGCTACACAACTTTTTTTTTGGATAGAAAAACGATATTCTGAAGAGCAGAATTTTATAATATTTGTTGGGTCAGGAAATAATGGAGGGGATGGTTTGGCTTTGGCACGTTTGCTTTCAGAGGCGAAGTATCAAGTTGAAGTGTATCTTGTTAATGTGAGCCAGAATTTGTCTGTTGATTGCCAGATGAATCTTGATCGATTAAAAATTCAAAATTTGGTTTCTATTTTTGATATCTCAAATTCTAATGATTTTCCCATAATTTTTGATGATAGTGTTGTTGTTGATGCACTTTTGGGTTCTGGTTTGTCCAGAATTCTTGATGGATTAATTAAGGAGTTGGTTTTATATATCAATGCTTCAAAAGCAGAGGTTATAGCTATTGATATTCCATCGGGTCTGTTTGGTGAAGATAATTCCTTAAATAATCTGAATCATTGTATTCATGCTGATCATACACTTAGTTTTCAATTTCCAAAATTATCTTTTCTTTTTCCTGAAAATATTGATTGTGTTGGTAATTGGCACGTATTGCCTATAGGCTTGCACTCGCGTATTATTAATGAGATGGAGAGTCCTTACCAACTTGTTGACGAAAATTTCATCAAAAATCGACTAAAAAAACGAGGACGATTTAGCCATAAGGGCAATTATGGACATGGACTGTTGATTAGTGGAAGTTACGGAAAAATGGGTGCTGCAATTTTAGCATCGAAGGCGGCTTTGCGTTCGGGTATTGGTTTATTGAGTACACATATTCCACGCTTGGGTTATGATATTATGCAGACTGCTGTTCCCGAATCAATGGTCAGTATCGATCGTTCGGATATTATTTTTACGGAGTATCCGAATTTGGAAGATTTTGATGCTATTGGTATTGGGCCAGGAATTGATACAAAACACAATTCAGTAAGAGCACTTGACGAGCTGATTGAAGAATGTGATAAACCCCTGGTGCTAGATGCTGATGCTCTTAATATTATTGGACAAAATCAAGCTCTGAAAGAACGTTTGCCTAAAGGATCGATTTTGACACCTCATATTAAGGAATTTGAACGATTATTGGGAAAAAGTTATGGCGCTTTTGATAGGAATACAAAACAACGTGATTTTTCAAAAAAGAAAGCTGTCGTAATGGTGTTAAAAGGTGCTTTTACAGCAATAACGGATGAAAAAGGCCGTTGTTATTTTAATCCAACCGGAAACCCGGGAATGGCAACTGCTGGAAGTGGAGATGTTCTCACAGGAATAATATTATCTTTGTTGTCACAGGGGTATTCTTCATCTGACGCTGCACTGATTGGTGTTTATGTACACGGATTAGCTGGAGATTTGGCTGCTGAAGAGTTGGGACAGGAAGCACTAATAGCAGGTGATATTGTAGAGTATCTGTCCAAGGCCTGGAAAAAATTAAGAGACTAAGGTGATTAGCCTAAAATGTAATTTGTAATATATAATGTGATGTTTAGACTTGTAGTAAAAATAATGTTGGTAGCTGTTTGCTGTATACAGTTTATGACAGCTATGGGGCAAAAGCGAAAATCTGATTTAGATGTTGCATCAACAGTTGTTTATGCTTTGCCAAGAACCATTTTAAATGTTGATGTCATAGTTGAAAAGAAAATTCGTAAAGTTGGACCATTTGCTGGTTTTTCAGAGAAATATATCGGGATAAATCCCAAAATAACATCTGATGCCGTTGATTGGAATATTAAATCGATTACTCTAACAGAGAAAGGAGAGGTTGATCCTCAGCATTTTTATAAACTGACAAGTGTAGAGAATTATGAGCCCAACTTAATTCAATTAACTCCGGAAGGTTTAATTCGAGGTTTTAACATGAAGGCTGTGGATGTTGAGAATAAGATTGAATCTCAGTCATTGCAAGAGGATGTTGATGTTGAGATTGAGTATGGTAAATTTTCAATTGACCCCAATTTGTTGATAAAAAAGGATACTGTTTTTAAGGTTGTTGAAACCGATACTGCTTTTATTAAAGTTCCTGAAATGAAGGAGCAGGCTTTTGCAAAATCGATTGAAGATAAAGCCAAGGAGGCGGCTCATCAATTGTTTAAATTGAGAAAACGCCGATTTAAAATATTAACGGCTAATTATGAAGTTTTACCTCCTGATGGAAAAGCTTATGAGGTGATTGTTCGTGAATTGGATAAGTTGGAAAAAGAATATCTGTCTCTTTTCTTAGGTAAAGAGGTTCGAGTGTTAGAGACTGGACACTTCACTTATAGACCTACTGCTACAGATAAAGGTGGTGTTTTGTTTCGTATTTCACCAGAGAAAGGACTTGTTGAGTCTGATGATTTGAAAGCTGTTCCTGTGCGTATTGATTTGAATAATCTTGGTGTTACATCTGAGTTGCCTGTTTTGCCGGTAGATCCAACGGTTGTTCCTAATCGGTTAATATATTACAGGGTGCCGGGGCAGGCTGATGTTGTGATCTCAAAAGGAAAGCAAGTTGTCTATCATAAGAGGCATTTGATCAGTCAGTTTGGAAAGGTTTTTGGTTTACCATCGCAAGTTTTGATGCACGAGGGGTATAGTTTGGAGTTTTATCCGGAAACCGGAGCTATAAAGTGTATTTCTCAGAAATAGTCAGGATTTTGAATTATACAAGAAGAGGGAAAAGTTGATACTTCTCCCTCTTCTTGTTTTTAAAAACAATGGTTTATAAAATTAATTCTCCGATACCTTCCCTAATGACTTTGAATTCACCATTGGTGCAATCAATAATGGTTGAGGCGACATTGCGTCCAAAGGACCCATCGATAACCATATCAACATCTTTTTGGTATTTTTCGTGGATTAATTCAGGATCGGTAGTGTATTCAACCACTTCATCAGGATCGTGAATGGATGTGGTCATAATTGGATTACCTAATTCTTCCACTATGCCTAGTGGGATAAAATGATCAGGAACTCTAATACCTACATTTTTCTTTTTGCTCTTAAATAGTTTGGGCAGATTACTACTTGCCGGAAGGATAAAAGTAAATGCACCGGGTAGGTTTTTCTTCATCATCTTAAAGATCCCATTGTCAACTTTAGCATATTCTGACAGGTTACTAAGGTTATTACAGATAATGGAGAAGTTTGCTTTTTCAGCAGATACACCTTTAAGTTTTGCAATTTTTTGTATCGCCTTATTGCTGTTAATGTCACAACCAATTGCATAAACAGTGTCAGTGGGGTAGATGATTACACCACCTTCACGTAGAATTTCTGCGATTTTCCGAAATTCTTTGTAATTCGGATTGTCTGGATAGAGTTTGAGTAACATTTTGGATTATTAGGGGATTTTTGCCTTAAAGATATAAGTTTCCTTCAAATTCAGATAGATATGGATTTAATTATCATCATTTTTTTTTTAATCTATTTAAATGAGAATAAAAAGATAATAATGTCTGTTTTTTGTTTAATCAGGTCTACAGATGCTATTTTGCTAGAATCGAGTTGATGTTTTTTTCTTGTTTTTAGTTGAGATCAGGAAGTGTGGAATGAAATATCTCTATACTAAAACAAGGAGCACTTAGCTCCTTGTTTTGTATAGATGATTATATCAATTTAGCTGTTTAGTTTGTTATAGTCAGCTAAAAATTGCTCCAGACCTTTATCAGTTAAAGGGTGATTTAGTAAGCCAGTGATTGCACTTAAGGGGCAAGTTGCTACATCGGCACCAGCTTCAACACACTGAAGAATGTGCATGGTGTGACGTATAGATGCTGCTAATACTTCAGTTTCGAAACTGTAATAGTTAAACATATCGGCAATTTGAGCAATTAAATCAACCCCGTCAGTTCCTATATCGTCTAAACGACCTACAAAAGGAGAAACGTAAGTTGCACCTGCTTTGGCTGCAAGCAAAGCCTGACCTGAAGAGAAAATCAGGGTGCAATTCGTACGAATATTTTTTGAACTCAAGTATTTTACGGCTTTAATACCTGCTTTGGTACAAGGAACTTTGACCACAATTTGAGGATGCAAAGCAGCTAATTCCTCACCTTCCATAATCATGCCTTCATAGTCGGTTGCAATAACTTCGGCACTTACGTCACCGTCAACGATATTGCAAATATCTATGTAATGTTGTTTGATGTTTTCGGCACCTTTGATTCCTTCTTTAGCCATAAGAGAAGGGTTAGTAGTAACACCATCTAGAACACCTAGATCTTGTGCTTCTTTAATCTGATCGAGATTTGCTGTATCGATAAAAAACTTCATGCTTTATAGTATTAGGATTGGTTAACGATGATCGAAAATACACTATTTTTTTCGATCAACAAAGATGATTGAATTGTTCTTTTGGGAAGGGTGGATTGGTTGGTTTGATTTTAAAACAAAAAAAGAAAGTCGATTGACTTTCTCTTTTTTGTTTTGAGCCGGTGGAGGGATTCGAACCCACGACCTGCTGATTACAAATCAGCTGCTCTGGCCAACTGAGCTACACTGGCAAAATTCATTTTTGATTGAAAAATTCAATCCTTGTCTTAATACTGGAGCCGGTGGAGGGATTCGAACCCACGACCTGCTGATTACAAATCAGCTGCTCTGGCCAACTGAGCTACACTGGCAAAATTCATTTTTGATTGAAAAAAAAATCAATCCTTGTTTTAGTACTGGAGCCAGTAGAGGGATTCGAACCCACGACCTGCTGATTACAAATCAGCTGCTCTGGCCAACTGAGCTATACTGGCAAAATCCATTCTTAAGTGAGCCATTGATGAGATTTGAACTCATGACCTCTTCCTTACCAAGGAAACGCTCTACCCCTGAGCTACAACGGCATTGTTTTTAAAGAACAAAAGAAAGTCATAATGACTTTCTCCTTGTATTGAGCCAGTAGAGGGATTCGAACCCACGACCTGCTGATTACAAATCAGCTGCTCTGGCCAACTGAGCTATACTGGCAAGTGGATAAGCAAGCTACGTCGCATCGCTACAACCACTTACCCTTGCTGCCTTCCGACCCTGGGGGAGTTCAGTAGGAGCTGATCGCATAGTTGCTTATCCGGTGACAAAAGTAGAAAAAACTTGTTACCCTCCAAACCTTTTGATGAACTTCTTTTCTTATTTATTCGAGCTTTTTAGTCAATGGATTTATTTTCAATGAAATAATTTTTTGAAAATAATGCATTTTTTTTGAAGCCCTTTATTTATTTGGCCTCTCTAATGTGAAAGAATGTTTATTTATTTCAAACTTTTAAGCAATATCTTTCAAAAAGGATATCTTTGTTTTCCATATAAAGTAGGGCAAAACTAAAAACACGGATGAGTTGGTCTACTTTCTGTAAATATTGAAAAGTTTATTAAATATCATATGCAATCACATTCAAACCCTTTATTACGCCATAGTTTTCTATTTGGAGCACTTGTTGGTGCAATTTTAATTCTGACTTCTTTGATGTTTTATTTTAGAGGAGTGCCCATTTCGATTAATCCTCAAATAACCTCGATAAATTATTTTTTAATTCTGACGGGTATTTATTTTGGATTAAGAATTTATCGTAACGATGTTCTTAATGGTATAATCAGTTATGGGAGAGCGCTGGGGGCGGGAGTTCTTATCATTGGTATTGCAGGAGCTTTTTATGCTATTTATATCTATATCTTAGTTAAATATTTTGATGCATCAATATTGCAGGAATTTATTGACTTGATGGAGAAAAGTTTTGTTGAAGCGAAATACGACGATAAAGATATTGAACTACTAATGAGTTTTTATGAAAAGATAACACCTAGTGTTTTTGCCTTTGCGCAGTGGTTTAGTAAATTAGCTGCCGGATTCTTCTTTTCATTGATTTTGGCTTTTTTCTTCAGCCGTAATTATGGAACATTGAGGAATAATATAAACGATAAAAAGCAAAATTAAGCATGGATATTTCAATCGTAGTACCTCTATATAACGAAGATGAGTCTTTACCGGAATTGTTGGCCTGGATTGATCGTGTGATGAAAGAGCATCAGTTTTCATACGAAGCTATTTTAGTTGACGATGGAAGTAAGGATACATCCTGGGAGGTTATTAATCAACTTCAAGCTATTTATTCAACGGTACGCGGGATAAAATTCCGTCGTAATTATGGCAAGTCAGCCGCTTTGTTTTGTGGTTTCGAAGCCGCTAAAGGAGATGTGGTGATAACGATGGATGCCGATCTTCAGGATTCTCCTGATGAGATTCCCGAATTATATAGAATGGTAAAAGAGGAGAATTACGATATTGTTTCGGGTTGGAAACAGAAGCGTTATGATCCGATAACCAAAACCATCCCGAGTAAATTTTTTAATCGAACAGCCCGTGCTGTTTCGGGTATCCGGTTACACGATTTCAACTGTGGTTTAAAAGCCTACAATTGTCAAGTGATTAAAAGCATTGAGGTTTATGGTGAAATGCATCGCTATATTCCAATCTTAGCCAAAGAAGCTGGATTTACACGCATAGGTGAAAAAGTTGTTCAGCATCAGGAGCGGAAATATGGGGTTACAAAATTTGGTTTAAGTCGATTTGTGAATGGATTTTTAGATCTGCTTTCAATATCGTTTATGACTCGATTTGGTAAAAAACCTATGCATTTTTTTGGTCTGCTTGGAAGTTTCATGTTTGCTATTGGTTTTTTGTCGTCAGCCTGGATTGGTGTTCAAAAACTGGTAAGTATGAGTCATGGAGTTAAGGCGCCTTTAGTTACAGATAGCCCTTATTTCTATATTGCGTTAACAACCATGATTATTGGCACACAGATGATTTTAACGGGTTTTGTTGCCGAGTTGGTTAGTCGTAGTTCAACGGATAGAAATTTGTATCAGATTGATAAAGAAATTTAAATGTCAAAACGTATAATAAGATTTTTATTGATGATTTTTCCTCGTTCGTTTTTAATTCGGATGAGTTTGGTTGTCAGCCGACTTGTAGGTGTTTTTTTAATTGGGAATAAGGTAGAATGCCCGATTTGTGGGGGAACGTTTCGTAAATTTTTGCCTTACGGTTATACTAAGAAATCAGGAAGGGATAATGCTTTATGTCCCCGTTGTTTGTCTTTGGAGCGTCACCGATTGATGTATTTGTATCTAAAGGAGAAAACCGATTTTTTCACCAAAGATTTAAAAGTTCTGCATATTGCCCCTGAGCAGTGTTTTTATAAACGATTCAAAGCTCTGGAAAATTTGGATTATACAACTGCTGATTTGGAATCTCCTATTGCCGATGTGCATTTCGATGTACAGACTATTCCTTTTTCAGATGAGGTTTATGATGTGGTGATTTGCAACCATGTGTTGGAACATGTTGATGATGACAGGAAAGCCATGTCGGAGATTTATCGAATTCTTAAGCTTGGAGGATTTGCAGTACTGCAAGTACCTCAGGATACAAATGCAGAAAAAACATACGAAGATCCAACAATTACAGATCCGTCAGAGAGAGAGAAACATTTTTTACAGAAGGATCATGTGCGTTTATATGGTCTTGATTATGCTGAGCGTTTAAGTTCGGTTGGTTTTAAAGTGACAGCAGATACTTATTCGAATAGCTATTCGGAAGAAATAGCAAAACGATTTAGATTACCGATGAAAGAAATATTCTACTTCAATCAAAAGTAGGTTTCTAATAAACATATTTAAGAGCCATGGATAGGTAGTATTTGCTGCTTGTTTGTGTTTTTTTTGTTGTCCTAATATTAATATGTTGAGTTGTTATTCGAAAATTATTTATTGAAAAACGATAAATAAGTATTGTTTTGCATGTTTTTATTGTTTAGGTTTGTTGAACCTAATCACTAAAGAATAAATTAAATGAAAAACAATTTTAGAATTATCAACTTTTTAAGAAAGCTGTTTTATTTTCTGTTTATATTAATTACCCTAAAGTTAGCTGCAGGTGTTTGTGTAAATATTGTCACTTTATTTTTTCCCTCATTTCCAATTACAGCTGGTGATATTCATTTCTATGGTGAAGCCTATTTGAAGCCAGAGGTTTCTTACAAACTTTTAGGCGGTGATTTTTTTACTGGTCAGTCTGATATTGCTCTTCGTATGAAGGGAATTGAATCTGAAAATTTATTTTATAGAATTTTTCGTCTTATTGATTTTTTAATTGTTAATCTATTGGTATATTTTTCATTAAAAAATGTATCTCGCTTGTTTACTGATCTTTCCAATAATCATCAGACAGATGCTTTTTTTAGTTGGGATAATTATAGAATTATAAAAAGAATTGCTTTTTTGTTGTTCGGTTTGTGGACTTATGCTTTGATTAATGGACTATTGTTTTCATTTTTATTTGTGAATGATGTTGTGGTGCAGGGAATGAACGTTAGTTTTCATCCAAGCTTGGGAAATATCCCCGGTTTTGTTACAGTGTTAATTGTTTTGGTATTTGCTGAAATATATCGCTCAGGTATCGATTTGAAAGAAGAAGCAGAATACACCATTTAATATCAATATACTTATGCCTATAATAACAAATTTAGATGTAATGCTTGCCAAGCGTAAGATGAGCTCGAAAGAACTGGCGGAACGTATTGGTATTACAATGGCTAATCTTTCTATTCTGAAATCGGGAAAGGCTAAGGCAGTTCGTTTTACCACACTTGAAGCTATTTGTAAGGAACTGAACTGTCAGCCAGGTGATTTATTCGAATATCAGACTGTGGATTCTGATGAAAAAACTGAATAATTCATATACTCTCATAAATAACAAGGCTCGATTCTAAATAGATTCGAGCCTTTATTTTAAACTATAATTTGTTCGTCCAGATAAGCGATAATCTCATCTTCCTGATCGGGATGAAACCATTTAATCTTTTCATCTCTGCGGAACCAGGACAATTGGCGCTTGGCGTAGTGTCGCGAATTGCGTTTGATTAATTCAATGGCTTTGTCGAGACTGATATTACCTTTAAAATGCTCGAACAGTTCTTTATAGCCAACTGTATTGAGTGAGTTTAGATCTTTGAATTCAAATAGAGCTCTGGCTTCTTCAATCTGGCCGTCGGCTATCATCATATCCACACGTTGGTTGATGCGATTGTAGAGTTCAGTTCTGTCTCTGTTTAAACCAATTTTTATAATGTCGAAATTTCTTTCTCTAGTTTTGTTGGTTCGCAGTGAGGAATAGGGTTTACCCGACATCAGACAAACTTCTACAGCATGTATCACACGTTTGGCATTTTGCAAATCGACTTGATCGTAAAAAACAGGATCAAGATTTTTTAGTTCTGCCTGCATGGCTTCCAGTCCATTTTTCTCATAACGAGTCCAGACTTCTTCTCTCAATTCCGGGGATATGGTAGGAATCAGGTCTATTCCATTGCAGACGGCATCGATATACATCATCGATCCGCCAACCATAAGCATTTGGTCTTTTTCCTTAAATTTTTCGGTAAGTAGAGCCAATGTTTTTTGTTCACATTCCCAGGAGCTAAAATAATCATGAATAGAGTGAGAATGGATGAAGTGATGTTTGACAGCCTCTAATTGTTCCTTTTCGGGTACAGCAGTGCCTATACGCATTTCACGATACACTTGTCTGCTATCTGATGAGGTGATTTCGGTATTGAAATGGCGGGCAATGCGTATGCTGAGATCCGTTTTTCCTACACCTGTAGGACCAAGTAGAACAATGAGTGTTTTTGCCATCGGTTTGTAAGTCTTATAGAATTAAAGCTCCTGATGAGGAGCTTTAGTTTGTATAATTGGGTGAAAGAAATTTTAAAGAATATCCTCGTAATCGTCAAGGTTTTCAAATTGAGGACCATTTTCAATATCATCATCAAAATCATCCATAAAATCGAAATCCGTATTCTTTTTCGTTGCTGATTTTAGGTCTAAACCATCAAGATCCAGGTCTTCAAGTTCATCAAAACTCATAACAATTTGTTCAGGAGCATCGCCATTATATGCACAAATTTTTGGGCTGTCAACAGCTACACGTCTTCTTTCAATATCAATTAATTCAATATTGAAATAACGATCAGAGAAGAAATCGAAGACGTAAATCATTTGAGGATTCTCCTTAGATAGGAATTCTCTTATCATAGCAACATCCATGGCTAGAATATTGACATTATCGTCCTCTTCGCTACTCATTTCAAAAAGGGCAATCTCTTTCTCTCTTTCCCCCATGTCAGAAATCTGGAAGAATGAAGCCATTTGCGTATTGTCGTAGGCAAGAGCTTGTTGTATGGTGTTGTGAAGTTCTAAATAGGTTCCTTCGTTATTCATTTCAATTTCCATAAGGAAATCGTCTTTCTCAGGTGAAGTGATTTTTAGTTTGTATATGTTCATGGTTTAGATTTTTATATAAAGGTAGAAAAGATCTTGCTTATTTTAGTTTAACTGACTTAAAAAAGCCATGGTGTCAACATTGTCCGCGTAATCGTTTAGGTCGGGTTGTTGTGCTTTTCCAAAAGGGATGGCATTTTCAAAACCTTTTCCAACAATGCATTGAATGTTTTCTTCATTTTCTTTAAGCTCTTGCTTAATTCGATCGATATTTTGATAGTGCTCGTAATATAAAACAGCAATTGGCGATGCAATGGACATATCTTCTTTCAATAGTAAAAAACCATTATCGTAGTGTTTTACGGCATTCATCAGATAAAGTGAGCGCTGATAGTCGTGGTTGTTAGCGTACTTGTTGTGATCAACGCTTGATGCGTAATCCTGCCAGGCATCTAGTATTTGTGTGATATCGTAATTTTCAGGTACGTAAAGTTTGGATACATTTCGACATCCAAGACCGAAGTAAAGAAAAACATCCTGTCCTAATTTGAAAAGGTCTTCTTTGCTTTCGTTACCTGTTAGTATAGCTACTGAATTTCTGTTTCGACGTATGATGTGTGGATACTTACTAAAGTAGGCTTCGAAATAACGGGCAGAGTTATTGCTTCCGGTTGCAATTATGGCATCAAAATCCTTTTGACCTCTGAGTTGCTCATTTTTGAATGAAATTAAATTCCTGAATTCAGGATTGAGTTCTCCAAGAAGTTTTGCAATAAAATTGAGTAGACGATTGTCTTTGGAAGAGAGCTTCCCGATAAATTGGTGACCTGATATAAGAACACAAAGCATGTCGTGAAAGCCAACCATAGGGATATTTCCTGCCATAATAACTGCTACACGTTTATCTGTAGTTTCATCAGAAACTAGATATTGGCTGGTCCATTCCTTAAGTTTTACTTTATCCAGAAAGGAACAGATTCCTATAATTGAAGCTCTAACATGATCAGGGGTAAACCAGGCATTTTCGATATGGGCATTCTTAATTAAATGATTGAATTCAGTAAGGAATCTCTCATTTAAATGATGATTGCCTTGACTTGTTTCAGTGGTTTTAAATTGCTGAAGAAATTGTCCGAGACTAACAAATGCTTCTATGCGTTCTGATATGTTCATTTTATATATAGAGTTGAAAAAATAAGGGTAGGTTCATAAATGTATCTGCAAATATATTAAAGATATTGGGATTCTCTAAAGCGACTTTTATCGATTTGAAGGAGTGTTTATAATTGTTTGACAAAGAAATTGCCGAGGATAAGTAATAGTGCGAGACTTCCTAAAATTCGATTGGATTTACGTGTCCAACTCGACCTGAATTTAATATGAATACTAAAGCTAAGGATTAGGAAGATTAGTGGAAGAAGAGCAGGATAGGTATGAATACTCTCGATAAAACGTCCATTTAATAGTAAAATAAAGGCCGATTGCAGACCGCATCCAGGGCATTCGATATGATAATTTTGATAGAATTGGCAGGTTAGACTGTGAGTTTCCAGCCAGGTTATAAGTTTTTGCCACATTTATTAAAGATTCTGTTAACATATTTTCACACTTGAATGTTAAATATATACAAAAAGAAAGATTTTTTAATCAAGTTTTAAAATCGAAAATCATTATTAGTTACTTAACGACATAAAAAAAAGCGCTGCAATTAATGCAGCGCTTTAGGATATTTTAATAATGATTAATTATCATCATCAGTTTCTTTCATAGTTGGATTGAACTCCCATGTGTCATCTAAATAAACAGATCCTGCCAAACCAGTTGTAAAGAAACCTCTATTGTTTAATGTAAATGCCACTGCGTTTTCTCTTGATGCAATTTCATCTTCAAGTGATGTTCTTTCTACCCATTCATCATTATTGGGATCATATTCCCATACTTCTCTGGAGTAACCTCCATTTTTACCAGTTACTATATAACCCTTACCGCTAATAACAAAAGAAACAGCATTGGTGCGTTGAACATCTTGTCTTTTGTTGTCTTTATCCAGGTATTTTTTACTCGTCCAGCCATTAGTTGTTTCAGATACTTTTGAAGGGTCATATTCCCAAACATATTTTAAGCTATTATCACCAGAAATAACATAGGCTTTGTCATTAATTACGAAAGTTGTCGCATTTTTAGATTTTTCACCATCAAAGGCGATTTTGGTCCAGTTTCCATTTTCAAATTTGTAAAAATCTTTAAGGTTGTTTCTGTCTTCACCTTCCTGGAAACCGTAACCTGTACCTACATAACCAATATTGTTGATAGAAAAAGCAACAGCATTTTGTCTTGCTCCACCGATAAAATCATTAGCTACTTTAGCCCAAGTGTTAGTTTCTGGAGTGTATTCCCAAAAGTCAGCAAGTCGATTACCATCTTCATCAACACCTGTACCAACATATCCTTTGCCATTAGCGGTGAAAGCAACTGCTTCATGTCTGGCAATTCCTCCAAAGTCAGCAATTGGGCTCCATCCGTCTTGTAGACTATATTTGTAAAATGTATTTAAAGCATCTTTCCCATCATAACCAGTGCCTACGTATACATCATCACCAATAACAAAGCTCACAGCTCCACCACGAATACGTCCTTCAAAAGAAGAACCTTTAATCCAGTTACCATCAAGACCGTTGTCGCTACCACAGCCAGTGAAAAATAGAGACAGTGCAAAAAATGCCAATAATAATCTTTGTTTCATGTGTTATGATTTTATCAATAATTAAATATGAGTATACTTTGATTGTTTTAAGAAAAGATTTTCCTTTTTTTTTTACTTATGACGACAAATATAAATAAAAATCAATAGGATTAGTTTTTCTCTACATAAAAATACAGAGGACTTTTGAAAAATTAACAATTAAAAACCTCGATTAGAAAATCTCGATATTTTATTTACATTTGTGCGTTATCCAATAATTTCTTATAAATCATCACATGATATTAGTTCATGATTTATCCTTAATTTATATGATTAGCAATCTGCTTCTATTTAGAATGAAAAGAATAAAAATTTTAGTGTCGATTTCAATACTTGTTTTTTTATCGAGTTGTAATTCAGGTGCATTTGAAGAGCACGAAATTGGCGATAACCTGATTGGTAATTCAACGGAAGTTTCTTTAATAGATACTTTTACCATTGAGAGTTCTACTGTCAAAATGGATTCTGTTGTAACTTCAGGACAAAAAAATATTTTATTTGGGAAGTATGACGATCCTTATTTTGGAAAGGTAAACTCTGATTTTTATGGTGTTTTAGGGCTAGGAGATTCTTTTAACCTTAGAAAAATTAATGTTAATGGAGTTGGTCAAGTGGATGTGCATGTGAAGTTTGATTCTTTAGTTTTTATTGTCTACTCCGATAAACGATATTACGGTGACACTTTAGCTCAGCAAAGCATATCTATTCATAAGGTTATTGAAGAAATTAAATACCCGGATAATGAGTTTGCTTTTTATGGACATAGAAATTTTGCCTATGAGGCAGAAGATTTATGTAATGTGAATTTTTTCGCAAAACCAGTTACTCAATCTGTTTATAATACCGAAATTGATCAGGATGCAGAAGCAAATGATGGTGGTATAAGATTTAGAATGGATGATGAATTAGGGCTTGATATTATTAAAAGGGTTAATAATACTGAAGACGATACGGTTCGTGATTCTAATAAATGGAAGAAATATTTTAATGGAATCGTTCTTAAACCTGGGCAAAATAATACAGTTATGCTTTCGTTCCCCATTACGGATAGTAAAATGAAAATGAGGCTTTATTATAGCGATGCTGAATATGATGAGGTTGGGGTGTCTCGCTTCCATGATTTTCCGGTTTTGAATACAATGTTGGCTTTTTCAAATTATACATCTGATAAAAGTTCGACTCCACAAAATTTAGGACGTATTGTCGACAGGACTGAAGAGTTGAGTTCTGATTCGACAGACAACTTGACTTTCATACAAGGGGGAATTGGTTTTATGACCAAAGTTAGAATTCCTTATTTGGAAAAATTAAATACATTAGGTTTGACTGGTGGTATATTAAAATCTGAATTGATCCTTTACCCAAAGGATGATAGCTTTGATTCGGAACAATTTAAGTTGCCATCTTCATCATCAGCTTTTAATATTTATACAACGAATGCTGATAATATGACATTAAGTTCAATTTTAAATCCAGTTAATAATCAGGCTGTTGCATCTGTGTATAACTTTAATCGGGAATATCCTGATGAGTCTTATTATTCAATAGATATAACAAATTATGTAAATAATGTTCTTCTCTCTGGGCA
Source organism: Ancylomarina salipaludis (assembly GCF_004122035.1). Classification (GTDB taxonomy): domain Bacteria; phylum Bacteroidota; class Bacteroidia; order Bacteroidales; family Marinifilaceae; genus Ancylomarina; species Ancylomarina salipaludis. Next base: position 330,327 of record NZ_SAXA01000001.1, on the reverse strand, counting down.
AAATTATGATGATGCTTTATTATTATCACTTCCTATAGAGACTATTGGAAATTCAATGGAACGAATGGTTATTGAGAACGATCCTAAGTCTGATTTTAGAATCAGATTAAAAACAACCTATGTGGTGCAAAAATAATTGATAAAACTTGAACTATTTAATTACGAATATATATGTGTAACATAAGAATGATTGTTAAGCCTTTTTATTCTACTAAGAAAATAATTGCACTTTTAGGTATAAGTTTGTTGTCTCTAACAAATTTGGTTACTGCACAGAATAATACGAGTTCACCCTATTCATATTATGGGCTAGGTGAATTGAGTCAAAGTGGTAGTGGTAATAGTATTTCTATGGGAGGAACGAGTTTGGCTTATAGAAATGGAGGTGTTTTGAATATTCAAAATCCCGCAGCTTTAGCACATATTGATAGTCTTAAGTTTATTTTTAATGTTGGGATGGCTGCCAAGTATACTAATTTGAATCAGGGAGATGAGAGTGATTCTTTTAATGATTATAACTTAACACGACTTGCTTTTGGTTTTAAAGTTTCGTCCAGATATTCAACAGCATTTTCTGTGTCACCGTATTCAAATTTGGGTTATGAGATTACAAAACGAGAGAAAGTAATTGGCTCCGAGACATATTTGAACCGTGCTCTGAAAGGTTCCGGAGGGTTAAATCAATTGATTTGGTCAAATGGAGTGAAAGTAACTAAAAATCTTTCTTTAGGAATTAATGGAATATATTTGTTTGGGAATAATACCCGAGATGAGATAATAACTCTAGAGAGTGGTTCTTCGTACGTATATGATAATAAAACGAAGTTAAATTCTCAAGGTCTATATTTTAATTTGGGTGCACAGTATCAATTAAATTTTGGTAAGTATAATTTTACCTTAGCTGCCAAATATCAACCCAAGCTAGCAGTGAGTGCTGAGCAAGTTATCCAGGTAACTAATTACAGCAGTGGTGTTGGTGCAGTTAGGTATGAGGATACTGATGAAGGTTCATTCGATGTTCCTGAAAGTTATGGCTTAGGTTTTGGCATAAATAGAGGTAAACATCTATGGATTGGTGGAGATTATCTACATGAAAAATGGAGTGATACGAAAGTTTTTAATAAAGATAATAACTTACGAGATCGTGATAAATTTAGTCTTGGAATTGAATATAAGGCTAATGATGGCTATGCTCGGAAATTTTTCAAAAAAATGACTTATCGCTTGGGTGGATTTTATGACACAGGATATATTACTGTTGAGGATGAAGAAATTGGAGCTATGGGTGTTAGTTTAGGTTTAGGTATCCCCATGGCAAAAAACACGGGTATGATTAATGTTGCTCTTGAGTTTGGATTTTCAGGAACAACAAACAATAATATGGTTCGGGAAGATTTTACACGAATCACTGTTGACATTAATCTTTTTGAACGTTGGTTCGTGAAACGTAAGTATCATTAATAGATTGTTCTCATTACGAAAATATAAATACCCAAAAACCATCCGGTTTTTGGGTATTTTTATGAGTGAAAATATATGAAAAATGAGAATAAAAAAATAATAGACCTCTTACTCCAATTTAGAGTTGATAAAGAATAATATTGACTAATTTTGTATCGATTTAAAGTGAGACGATCACTTTGTTCAAAATACAATAATAAACAACACTGCTAATAGAACCATGTCATGTTTATTGTCACGAATGTATTATTACGATTGGGTTACAATGAGTCTGCTGGTTTAAAAAGATTATTATATGAAAATGATTTATAAACCTCAAGAGTATAGAATCAAGGATGAGAGGATGAAACCTTTTATTGATGAGTCTGAAATTTGGGAGATATTAGATTCTGCTGAACCTACAAAAGAAAATGTAAGAGCAGTAATTCAAAAATCATTGGCTAAGAACCGTTTGAGTTTGCAGGAAACTGCACTTTTGTTAAAAACGGAAGACCCTGAATTAATTGAGGAAATAAAGGCAGGAGCCCGAACATTGAAAGAAAATGTATATGGTGATCGTATTGTCATTTTTGCGCCTTTATATGTGGGAAATAAGTGTGTTAATAATTGTACTTATTGTGGATTTAGGGCATCCAACAAAAAGCAAAAAAGGACAACATTAAATGAAATTCAACTCAGATCTGAGGTGAAGTCATTGGAAGATAATGGTCAAAAACGTTTGATTTTAGTTTATGGTGAGCATCCCATGTATGATGCTGATTTTATTGCGGATTCTGTGCGGACGGTTTATTCAGTTAAATCAGGATCAGGAGAAATTCGACGTGTCAATATTAATGCTGCTCCTTTGGATATTGATGGTTACAAAAAAGTAAAGGATGCTGGTATTGGAACATATCAGATCTTTCAGGAAACCTACCATCGGGAGGCCTATGCAAAATATCACTTAAGTGGACAGAAGAGCAATTTTGATTGGCGTTTGACAGGATTGGACCGAGCTCAGGAAGCTTTAATTGATGATGTTGGTATTGGAGCTTTGTTTGGTCTGTATGATTGGAAATATGAGGTTTTAGGTCTTCTTCGTCATGTCAACCATTTTGAGGCTTGTTACAATGTTGGTCCTCATACTATTTCATTTCCGAGAATAAAGGCCGCATCTGATTCGACTATTGACCCAAAGTTTGAGGTTAATGATGCGGATTTTATTCGTTTAGTGGCAATTTTGCGTTTAGCTGTGCCTTATACAGGTTTGATTTTAACCGCTCGAGAAACCAAAGAGTTGCGGGAAGAAGTGATTAAACTGGGGGTTTCTCAGATTGATGCAGGAACTAATATTCAACTGGGAGGTTATTCGGAAGAGAGTCGAGAAGAACAGCAGCTGGATCATGAGCAATTTGAAATTGGTGATACCAGAAGTCTTGGGGAAGTGATTGATGAATTGTTGGATAAACAATATTTGCCATCATTTTGTACGGCTTGTTACCGTAAAGGGAGGACAGGCGAACATTTTATGGAATTTTCTGTTCCTGGCTTTATTAAGCGTTTTTGTACTCAGAATGCCATTTTAACTTTGGCAGAATATCTTGAGGATTATGCGACTCCTGATCAAAAGACTAAAGGCTACAAGTTGATTGATCTAAAAGTTGGAGAACTTAATGAGAAGGATAGCCTTAAAGTTGCTCCCTTACTGGAACGATTGGAGAAAGTGAAGCAAGGAGAACGAGATTTATATTTTTAGATTTTAGTCTTGATATACAAAATATGAAAGCCCGATTTTTGAGATTATTTCAAAAATCGGGTTTCTTATTTTTAGTATTCTGCTTTGTTCATTTCTATAATGAAGTTACTTCCTTGACCAATCTGACTTTCACACCAGACTTTCCCTTCCATAGCTTCAACGTATTTTTTCACTATAGATAAACCGAGTCCGGTAGATCGTTCTCCAGCGGTTGGTTTGGCACTTAGAGTTTGAAATTTACCAAACATCCTTTTCTGATCTTCTGACGAAATACCGGGTCCTTCGTCTTTAATCATAGTCTTAACTTTATCACCATCTTCCCAAACTTTAATCCAGATTTCCTTATTCGAAGGGGAAAATTTAATTGCATTTGAGATTAGGTTCTCATAAACTTGGGTCATGTATTCCGGGTCGACTTCTGCGTAAGAATCTGTTGATTCAAAATTTAATTTGATTTGTTTTTTGTCAAGTTTTTCTTTGAAATTATGATTGACTATATTGAGTAATCTTGATAGGTTGGTTTTTTCAAGTTGCATATTTATACTCTTCGATTCAATCATTTTAACATCAAGTATCCGTGTAATCATCTTATTCATACGGGTCAAGGCATTCAGCATGAAATCAATGTTTTCAACATCTTCAGGATGATTGCTGTTTTTTATCTGCGATTTTAAATACTCTGCAATTGTTAGGGTTGACGTCAATGGGTTTTTTAAATCGTGAGCAATAATTCCTATCAAGTGATTTTTCTCATTATTTAATTCTGTGAGCTCCGCATTTTTATTGAGAATTTCCTCTTTCTGCAGATTGATGTTGTTGTTTGCCTTTTGCAGCCACTTTGCTTGCAGTTCAATTTTTTGAAAGACCTGAGCATTTTCGATTGCAATACTAGCGTATACTGCAATATTTTGCAGAAGACTTAAGTGGTAGTCTTTAAACGCATTTTTCAAGTAGCTTTGTACAGTAATAACGCCAATTATTTTACCTCTTACTTTCAGAGGGAGGTAGATGACCGATTTTGGGAGATGTGATTTATTGATTGAAATGACTTTTTCTATGTATTTCGAGGCTTCTTTATCAAGATCATTGATGAAAATTTCAGCTTCATTTTTGTAGCAGTATACCGCAAGCTGATTGGGATCATCTAAATCAAATCTAATATTGTTGATGTCATTTCCATCTTCTTTAAACCGAGGGAAGTAAAGATCTTTTTTTGATTTGTCGTACACACCAATCCCAAAAATGGATGCATCCATCAGTTCTTTTACCGATTGATATGCAGAATCAATAATACGTTCAAATGAAAGGTTAGCTGTTATTATTTTACCAATATCACTTAAATGGATAAGATTCATATATGATTTCTGAAGAAATTGGGATTGTTGAAGAATCTCTTCTTTTTGCTCTTCAAGTGCTTCGTTTTTCTTTTCAATTTCAGTTTTTTGTGATCTGATTTCTTTAGTTTTATCAAAGACCATTATTTCAAGCACTTTTTGCTTGTTGCGAATATTGATTAATCTAATTTTAATGGTTAAAAAGACCACTATACCTAGAAAAATAACAAGGAGAGATAGAAACCACCAGGTTAACCACCAGGGAGGGAGTATGGTGAATGTGTATTCGTATGGACTCGCAGTCCAGATGCCATCACTGTTTGATGCTTTAATTTTAAGGGTGTAGGTGCCTGGAGGAATTCTTGAATAAATAGCTTCGGATTTGTTTGTGATTGGTGACCATTCTTTATCCAAGCCTTCAAGAATCCATTTGTATTTTACTTTTTCAGGCGATTTGTAGGATAATGCCTCAAAATTAAATGTAAGGTGGTGCATGTCATGAGTCAGTTCCAAATTCTGAGGAATAGGAAACCAAGGGCTAATGCTGCTATATTTGTCTTTATATTTGTTGTCCTTCCAATTTATCTTTTTGAAAAATAAATTGATATCAGTCAGTTGGATGATGGGAGGAGTTATGTTGATGTTATCGTTGCTTGGATTGAATACCATTGCTCCGTTGACAGTTCCAAACCATAAATTTTGATTTTTATCAATATAATTGCTGGCGCCATTATTCTCAATACCGATAAAACCATCGTATTTATCGTAGTTTCGAATTTTGTCTATCTTCCCAGATAAGTCGATTGAAATTCGATCGACGCCATTTTGTGTCCCAGCCCAGATATTTCCTTCCTTATCTGTAAGAATAGAATACGTAATTTCAGAACTTAAACCATCTTCTACGCTGACTTTTGTCCAACGCTGATCGTCCCATAAACAAAGCCCTCCACTGAAAGTGGCAGCCCATATCCGGCCTAGTTTGTCTTCACAAGTTTGCAGAACCCAATCATGACTTAATCCATTCTTAGTATCGTAATTAATAACTTGATCGCCATCGAGTACTGAGACGCCATGCATATGAGAAAGCCATAGGCGATTTTTGGAGTCAATAAAGATGTTCGAGATATTCTCGCTGGTTAAATCATAATTCGTTGAGTTAATTTTACGCTTTTTGTTATCCTTATCGATAAATACAAGTCCATGACCTATAACTGAAAACCAGATTCCTTTTTCATTAGCACAGATGTCTGAGATAATATTTTTGGAATTGAAGCCATAGGTTTCTGCTTCTGATTTAATTTTTCCATCCTGATATTTAAATAATCCATTTTCAGAGGCAATGAGTATAGTCCCATCGTTCAGCTCATGTAAATCGATGACTCTGCTCAAAGATGGATGCATTTCTGACGTTAGAGTCTGATATTCCCCATTTTTATAACGAACAATTCCCTTGCCCGAAATACTGAACCAATAATAACCTTTGGAATCTTGAAGTGTGGCTAAGACAATATTTCCCCCTATGATGTTTTTGAAATCGAGGGATAAGAATTTATTTGATCCATATTTGATTAATCCGTTTCCACTGGTTGTCAACCAAATATTTCCTTCTTTATCTTCCAGGATTTCCTGAATGTACGGGGAGATTAAGCCTTTGTTCTGGTCAATTATTTTTGTGTCCTGATCTGTAACAATGGCTAAACCAACTTCTTTAATACAGACCCAAAGTCTTTTGTTGGAGTCAAGGCTTATATTGGTAATATTTAATGGGTTGATCGATTCCGGAAGTTCTACTTTTGATATTTTCCCATTTTTAGTTTTATATATTGAGAAACCATAATTTGGTTTAAAGGCTCTGTACCAGCATTCATGGTTTGAATCAAAAAAAGAAGGAATAATTACTTGATCTCTAAACAGACTGTCATCATTGAGTTTTGATTTTGTCAGTTGATTGTCTTTGTATTCATATAAGGCATTCTGAGTTGTAATCAGGAGTTTTCCTGTCGGATCATTTAATATGGAGAATACTCGATTATTGTTGCTGAGTTCCGGAAATAATTTGCTGGCATGATAAATATGCCCATCTAGAAGATAGATTAATACCCGTTCTTTATCCCTAATTCCCAAAGCCCAGATTTTACCATCATTACTTTCCTGAATTTTAATGTATCTGGCTATAGGGAGACTATCTGTTTCTTTATAATTGATGAATTCACTTCCGTTAAAAAAGCTAATCCCCGTACTGGTTCCAATCCAAATGTTATCTTTTTTATCCTGAAACAGAGAGCGAATATTATTATCTTCTAAGCCATGATTTTTATTGTAAGAGAAGAATTCCTGTCCATTAAATCGTGATAAGCCTCCACCATTTGTTCCCACCCATAAGTTCCCTGTTCGGTCTTGAATGATTGAGGATACTTCCGATTGGGGTAAACCTTGTTCCAACGAATAGTTAGTAAAGCTATATTGCTGAGCGTAGCTTGCAATGGCTAGTGTAAAAAGAAAAAGGCTTAGTAATATTTTGGTGAATAGGTTGTTCATGTTATCAATGCTTATCTTATGGCTCACCCAGAGTGTGCCAATTGTAGCTTAAAGTTAAGTTTGCTTTTGAAATTCTTCAATATTAACAGTAAAATTTGCCTTTTAGTATATTTAATATAAAGCTTGCTTAAAAGCAGTAAAAGGTACAAATTTTTTCAGGTATTTAAAAATAGTACTTTTGTTATCTATAAATTGAAATAATTAAAGTTTTTTAGCAATATATTTAACTTAAAATATTAGATTGTATTATTATGAACCATATGGTTCGGAACTAAAAGATGAGTTAACCGGACTAAAATCTTAACCTTATTTACAATGATTACTAAATTAATTACAAAGCTTGGATTGGTTAGTTTGACCTTGTCTTTGTTTTCATGTCAAACTCAGGATCCAATAGAAAAGGCCGAGTCAGTAATATCTGAGGCCCGGATGAAAGAGTATATTCAGGTTTTGGCTTCTGATGAATTTCAGGGACGAAAACCCTTTTCTCCTGGAGAAAGCAAAACGATTAAATACATCTCAGAGGTGTATTCTGATTTGGGATTGAAGACAGATAATGACTATTTGCAGGAAGTTCCTTTGGTTGAAGTGACTGTTGGTGTAGATGCGCCAATGCAGTTTGTGACAAAAGGCAAAGAGAGTACTATTCGATATAAGGACGATTTTGTTGTTTTTTCACATCGATTGGAAGATAAAATTGAAGTGAAAAATTCCGAAGTCGTTTTTGCGGGTTATGGTATTGTTGCTCCGGAATATGGATGGAATGATTATGAGAATCTTGATGTGAAAGGGAAAACTGTTTTGGTTTTGGTAAATGATCCCGGACTGGATTCAGGCAATGATAAATTGTTTAAAGGTAACGAAATGACTTATTATGGTCGCTGGAGTTATAAGTTTGAGGAAGCAGCCAGACAAGGTGCAGCAGCTCTATTAATTATTCATGACAATAAAGGGGCTGGTTATCCATGGTCTGTAGTTTTGAACTCGGCATTGGTTCCTAAATTGTATCAGCAATCTGAAAATAAGTATCAGGACAGAGCTGCGATAGAAGGCTGGTTGACTCATGAAGTTGCGTCTGAATTATTTGCAGCGAATCAATTGAATTTGGATGAAGCTGTTGCGAGTGCCAGAAAAAAAGGATTTCATGGCTTTACTCTGGATACAAAAATGAGCATGACAATTAGAAATTCATTCAGTGAAGATGTCACGCATAATGTTATCGGAGTTATAAAAGGAAGTGACCTTTCTGATGAGTGTATTGTGTATTCTGCCCATTGGGATCATCTTGGCATAGGTCGGAAAATGAATGGTGATAGTATTTATAATGGTGCCGTTGATAATGGAACGTCATTGGCTTGGATGTTTGAGATTGCTCAGGCTTTTAAAGCTATGCCTACTCCACGACGTTCTGTGGTGTTTTTAGCTCCATCTGCTGAAGAATCGGGTTTGAATGGATCTTCTTTTTACGTCAATCATCCTTTGTTTCCTCTAAATAAAACGGTTGCCAATATTAATAATGATTTGATGTTGCCTTATGGACGCATGAAAGATTTGATGGTAACAGGGTATGGTCAGTCTGAATTGGATGATTATGCCGAGGAGGCTGCCAAACAACAAGGACGCTATATCTTGCCGGACCCTAATCCGCATACGGGGATGTATTATCGGGCTGATCATTTTAGCTTTGCTAAAGCTGGCGTACCTGCTTTGTTTGCTCGAGGGAACTGTGATCATATTGAAAAAGGGAAGGCTTTTATGTCAGAGAAAGAGAAGGATTGGTTGGCAAATAATTATCACAAGCCTTTTGATGAATACCAGGATTGGTGGGATTTGTCAGGTGTTGCTGAAGATGCTAAACTGATGTTTCGTATTGGATGGAAATTAGCTAACGAGGATTCATTCCCTAAATGGAAAGATGGATCTGAATTCAAAGCCATTCGTGAAAAGCAGTTTGAGAAATAGAGAAGTTAAATCTCGTTTTCAAATTTATATCTACAAAAAAGCGATCTCACCTGAACTGAGATCGCTTTTTTATTGGGTAGAATTTAGTGTCTTGATTTGTAATGTAAGGAGTCGCCCCATTGTCCGTATCCAATCTCGCCATCGGCCATATTAATTCGAGCTTCCATGCAGTTGGTACAATCATCAGCACCCTCATCAATACAGGGTTTGTTTTGGTATAAAAGGTAGTTCGCTCTTTCTTGTGTCGGAGTAATATTTGGCATGATAATGTTTGCGCCAATTTTCAAGGCTTTTTCTCTTCCCAGAGGATCGATCGCTTGCAGGGCAGTGGCAGCGGCAATATTAATATCCTTCATCATAATTCGAAGAACCGCAATCATTCTAAGCGTTAATCTAAATCTTTCATTCAGACTCATCAACTGATCTTTGTACTGATACAATGGCGTTTGATCATGCTCAATAAAAGGCCCCATGCCTACCATATCAATATCAAATTTTTTCATGAAAAGTAAGTCATTGGCTAAATCGTCATAGGTTTGAAAGGGAAGACCAATCATCACGCCAGTTCCCGTTTGATAGCCAATATCCTGAAGAGACTGCAAGCATTTAAGTCGGGTTGCATGCGAGTGTTCTTCATTATTGGGGTGGATTTTATTATACAGTTCAGCATTGCTCGATTCAATACGAAGCAAATAACGATGGGCTCCTGCATCAAACCATTTTTGATAGGTTTCAGCACTTTGCTCACCAAGTGAAATGGTGATACCCAACTCGTTATTACTAATTTTTTTGATATCTCTTAATAGTTGACTTATTCGACTGACAAAAGCTGGATCGGAACGTTCTCCAGCTTGCAAAACTATTGAGCCGTATTTGTGTTCATGGGCAAATTTAGCAGCCTTCAGAATTTGATCATTTGCAATATCATAGCGATTGACCTCTTTGTTAGTCGCCCGAATGCCACAATATAAGCAGTCTTTTTTACAAATATTTGAGAATTCAACGAGTCCGCGGAAATAGACTTTATTGCCAATATGTTCAAGTTTTACTTCGTGTGAACGTTTAAATAAAGCCTTCTCTTGTTCACCACTAGCTTTTAAAAGTCGAACAATATCGTCTTTGGTAAAGTTTTCTTTCTGTAATAGAGTGTTGAAACTAATATTCATATCCGTGGAATTAGGTTTTATGTGCTTGAGTTTGTTTCGCAAAAATAGTGATAAAAATTTAAGATTTTCTTTCGAATTGTAGTATTTAGAGTTTCGTACTCGAAACTCTTTAATATGTTTATCTGGGGAATTTTATTTTAAATTTTTAAGACCTGTCTGTATTGGTAGTTTATGCAGAAGCGGGAAAATAGGGGGGTATTTGCAAACGTTTGTTTTAGATCAGTTCTAAATTGTTGTTTTTTTCGATATAAATGAATGTTTGCTTACAGATTACTAGTGTTTCTTCTTTTTAGAGTATTGATTCTTACTATATTTGTCCAAAATTTTGATGAATCATAAGTTGGTTGCAGGTGATTATATTTGTGAGATAGCTCACCCAAAATCAGTTTTAAAGTGTTTATACAAAGAGTTGAGCAGATTCGTTTTTTGTCAATCAGAATTTAATTTGAAATAAAATACTAAAACATATACAATGATTAACGAACAGTTATTAAATCCTAAAAGTATTGTTGTTGTTGGAGGCTCCGACGATGTACAAAAGCCGGGTGGTAAGGTTTTAAAGAATCTTATTGATGGAAATTTTAAAGGAAACCTATATGTTGCTAACCCCAAGTTAGACGAGGTTCAGGGAATTAAGTCATACAAGAATCCACAGGATTTACCTGAAGTGGATTGTGCAATCTTAGCAATTGCAGCTAAGTTTTGCCCACAGACAATTGAGTTGTTGGCAAAAGAGAAAAATACACGCGCATTTATTATTCTATCGGCTGGATTTAGCGAAGAGAATGAAGAGGGAGCTGAACTTGAGAGACAAATTGTTGAAACCGTAAATTCGGTTGGTGGTGCTTTAATCGGACCAAACTGTGTAGGTGTACTAAATTCAAACTACAATGGTGTTTTCACAACTCCAATTCCATCATTAGATCCTAAGGGATGTGATTTTATTTCAGGTTCAGGAGCAACGGCTGTATTTATCATGGAGTCTGGTGTACCTAAGGGGCTTTCATTCTCAAGTGTTTATTCAGTAGGGAACTCGGCACAAATGGGTGTTGAAGAGATTTTGAAGTATATGGATGAGAGCTACGATCCTGAAACATCGAGCTCTGTTAAATTGTTATATATCGAGAACATCGATAAGCCGGAAATGTTGTTGAAACACGCTTCGTCATTGATTCGTAAAGGTTGTAAGATTGCTGCGATTAAATCGGGTAGCTCGGAAGCAGGTTCTCGTGCCGCTTCATCACATACTGGAGCTTTGGCCAGTCCGGATGTGGCTGTAAATGCACTTTTCAAAAAAGCAGGTATTGTACGTTGTTCGGGTAGAGACGAGTTGGCGACTGTTGCTTCTATCTTTATGCATCCTGAGTTGAAAGGTAAAAACATTGCGGTTATTACTCATGCAGGTGGACCAGCAGTTATGTTGACCGATTCGCTTTCAAACAATGGTTTGGATGTGCCTCATATCGAAGGGCCTAAATCTGATGCTTTGCTAGAGAAACTTTATGCAGGCTCGTCAGTGGCAAATCCAATCGATTTTCTTGCAACAGGTACAGCTCAGCAGTTGGGTGATATTATCGATGCTTGTGAAAATGATTTTGACAATATCGATGCGATGGCTGTTGTGTTTGGTAGCCCGGGTTTATTCCCTGTATACGATGTCTACGATTTGTTGGATGAGAAAATGAAACAGTGCAAAAAGCCAATTTATCCAATTCTGCCATCGGTGATTAATGTTAAAGATGAAATTGAACATTTCTTGGCTAAAGGTCGAATCAATTTTCCTGATGAGGTTGTATTTGGTGACGCATTGGCTAAGGTTTATAACACACCAAAGCCAGAGGCTGAAAATATTGTGATACCTGAGGTTGATAAAAAGGCGATCCGTGCCATTATCGATGAGGCTGATAACGGTTACTTAGCTCCTGAAAAAATTCATGCTTTATTGGATGCTGCTGGTATCGATCGTTCGAAAGAAGGTGTGATTGATACGGTAGAAGCTGCTAAGGAAATGGCTAAGGAAATTGGTTACCCAATGGTAATGAAAGTTGTTGGTCCGGTTCATAAGTCTGATGTTGGAGGGGTTGTTTTAAATGTGATGAATGAGGAAACTGTAGTGGCTGAGTTCGAGCGTTTGATTAAGATTCAGGATACATATGCCGTAATGATGTGTTCTCAGCATAAAGGAACTGAAGTTTTTATTGGCGCTAAACGTGAAGATAAATTCGGACACATGGTATTGTGTGGTTTGGGTGGAATTTTCATCGAAGTATTTAAAGATGTGAAAGCAGCTTTAGCTCCAATTTCAACTGAAGAAGCTCATGAAATGATTCGTGGTTTACAATCTTACGGTATCATTAAAGGTATTCGTGGACAAGAGCCTGTAAACGAAGAGAAATTTGCTGATGCTGTTTCTCGTGTTGCTGCCTTAATGACAGTAGCTCCTGAGATTTTTGAAATGGACTTAAACCCACTTTTAGGATCGAAAGATGCTGTTGTTGCCGTGGATGCTCGTATTCGAATTGAAAAAGAGATGTAAAACTGTGACTTAGCTTGTTTGTAGGTTCGTGAATTTGACGATACCTTTACATCTTTCAAATTGATAATCTACTCACTCACTAAATTACTCATTATATTATGAGAAAGTTTAAAGACCTTAGCCTAAACGAAAAACTGATGATCAGTTTTATTTTGATTCTTTTAATAGCTATTGCCTTAAATTGGAGCAATGTTTATAATGGAATAAAAAAGGGCTTTGATAGTCATACCGAACAACCAGCTAAATAAGCTGGATGATACCCGAGACATCGTCTCGGGTATTTATTTTAAATCTTGATCTTGCGATCTCGATATTATTTACCATTTGCATGATATTATAAAAATGAAAAAACAAGATTTAATATTTATACTCTGTGTTGTCGCTTTTTTTCTGCCATTTTTTGTGTCAGATGAGGTGTTTAACTTTTATGTAGGCTACAATAAAGCACATGGTATGGTTACCAGTTTTATTAAATTCGCTATTCTTGCCACATTGGGCGAGGTGATTGGATTAAGATTGAAATCTGGTGTTTACTACCAAAAGGGTTTTGGTATTCTTCCCCGAGCTATTGTTTGGGGATTTTTAGGATTAAGCATCAAGTTGGCTTTTGTTATTTTTGCAACCGGAACACCAATCTTCCTTGCTTATCTTGGTCTTGATGGGGCAACTGAAGTTATGAAAGGTGCTTTTAGTACCGATAAGTTATTAGTTGCCTTTGCAATATCTGCTTGTATGAACCTTATTTATGCACCCGTAATGATGACTTTGCATAAAATTACGGATACACATATTATTGATAATGGTGGAACTCTAAGTGGTTTTCTGAAACCAATTCAGTTTTCTAATATTTTTCAAAAGTTGGATTGGGGAGTGCAGTGGAATTTTGTGTTCAAAAAAACAATTCCTTTTTTCTGGATTCCAGCGCATACATTTACCTTTTTATTGCCACCCGATTATCAGGTTCTGTTTGCAGCCGTTTTGGGAATTGTATTGGGGGTATTACTCGCCATTGCAAGTTTGAAAAGTGCTAAATAATTATAACTTTGTAGAGGATTGAAAATTATAAATTTTTAATCCTCTGTTTTTTATAATAAGCACGAGTGGGTTCACTGTGTTTTGTTAATGTCTCATCTCTTTTTATACTGAAAATATGACTAAAATCGGATTGTTTTACGGCCCTGAAGAAGGTAATGTAGAAAAAGTAGCTAAGCTTATTGCTGGTAAACTTGAAAATGTTGCTCTGGTAAAAGTTAAAGATGTTGATGCAAGTGCTTTCTATGCGTATGAAAATATTATTTTGGGTATTTCAACTCTTGGCAAGCATAATTGGTCTTCAGATAATACAGGAAACGACTGGGATCATTTTTTGCCCAAAATGAAGGGGATTAGCTTAAAAGGTAAGCGAGTTGCCATTTTCGGACTTGGAGATCATGTTGCTTATGCTGATTTCTTTGTTGATGCTATGGGGGAGTTATCTGAAGTTGTTAAAGAAACCGGAGCGACCCTTATTGGTGAAGTGAGCGCCGAAGGTTATGAGTTTAATGAATCTCGTGCTTTTGTAGATGGAAAATTTGTAGGGCTTCCTATTGATGAAGATTTCGAAGAAGAGTTGACTGAAGAAAGAGTCGATAATTGGTTGAAAATCATTGAGCCGGAGATGATTTAAAAAGTATTGATATATGAATTGAAGCTTTCTTTTTTTGAAGAAAGCTTTTTTTTTGGACTGGAACTATCAGTTTGGTATTTTTAAAACGATTCCTCTCTTTAGATTGTAATTATATAAGCTCGATTAGTTTTAATTTGTAAGGAAAATTTGTAAAATTGCAGTAATTAAAATTTAAACAATAACACTTTAAATACAGAATATGAAAACCCCCATAAATTCTCAAATAGTTGATGATAAATTAGCTCTGTGTGAGATTGATAAGATGGAAGATGCCACTATTCGTGATGTTGTACGTGTAGTGAATATGATTGAAGAAGAGAGTGGAGAGAAATTCATTCGTATGGAAATGGGGGTTCCGGGTTTGGCAGCCTCTAAATTTGGTATCGAAGCCGAAAAAGAAGCTCTGGATCATGGCGTTGCTTCTGCTTACCCGATGCTTGAAGGCGTTAAGGTATTGAAAGAAGAAGCGTCCAGATTTGTGAAAAACTTTATGAATGTCGATATGAAACCTGAGGGAATTGTACCGACAGTAGGTTCTATGCAAGGTGGATATGCCGCTTTTATGGCAGTTTGTTCTGCAACAGAAGGGAAGGATACAATTTTATTTGTAGACCCTGGATTTCCGGTGCAGAAAACGCAAATGGACGTTTTGGGAATGAAATATGAAACCTTTGACATTTACGATTATCGTGGAGATAAGTTGCGCGATAAGTTGGAGTCAATCATGTCAAAAGGAAATATTGCAGGTATTCTTTACTCAAACCCTAATAATCCGGCCTGGATTTGTATGAATGAGGATGAGTTGAAAACGATTGGTGAAATGGCAACCAAATACGATGCAATTGTATTGGAAGATCTGGCTTATTTTGCAATGGATTTCAGAACAGATTTGAGTCAGCCGGGTGTGGGACCATATCAGCCATCAGTAGCCAGATATACCGATAATTATATTTTGATGATCTCCAGCTCAAAGGCTTTCTCTTACGCAGGACAAAGAATTGGTTTGCTTTGTATGTCAGATAACTTATATAAAAGAAGGTATGCTGGTTTGAAAAAACGATTTGGAGCAGATGGTTTTGGGTATACCATTATCTATAGAATCATCTATACACTTTCTTCAGGTGTTTCACATTCTGCACAGTATGGTTTGCATGGCATGCTTAAAGCGGCTAATGATGGTCGATTCAATTTTGTTGAAGATGTGAAAGAGTATGGCGAACGTGCCAAGATTATGAAGAAACTATTTATAGATAATGGTTTTGAATTGGTTTACGGAACCGATCTTGATGTGCCTTTGGCCGATGGATTTTATTTTACGATTGCTTATCCCGGACTAACCGGTCCCGATTTGAATAGGAAGTTATTATACTATGGTATTTCTGCAATCTGTTTGAATGAGACAGGAAGTTTAAAAGAAGGCCTTCGCGCTTGTGTGTCTCAAATCTCTCGTGATCAATTTGCTGATTTGGAGTTCAGATTGAAAGAGTTTCATAAGCATCATCAGGTTCTTGCATAACTGAATGTTTAAGTATTTCGTATAAGTAGGAGATGAGTAGTTACAGATTCGTATAAAATATGCCTCTCAAGTAACGAATTTGTTATATATGGGGCATAATTTATTTAGACTGATTGTAAATTCTTGATATTGGCGATGAATTGAAAGGGAAATGATGAAAGTCGCTTTTGATTTGTTACCTTTATCGAGCAAATTAACATTAAATTCTTAATATTATAAACGCTATGGCAAAATTCAAAGGTGCTATTGTTGTTGATACCGAAAAATGTAAAGGTTGTGGCTTATGTGTTGTAGCCTGCCCTACAAAGGTTATCGAACTTGCACGCGACGTTAATGGCAAAGGTTACCATTATGCCCACATGGCCAATGCTGATGCATGTATTGGTTGTTCAAGTTGTGGTTTAGTTTGTCCGGACACAGTAATTACTGTTTACAGAGTAAAAGCAAGCTAATTACTATTTAATCAAAATCTGAAAATCTTAAAAATATTTTTGTAATGGGAGATATTCGATTAATGAAGGGGAATGAAGTGATTGCTGAAGCAGCTATTCGTTGCGGATGCGATGGGTATTTTGGTTACCCAATTACACCTCAGTCCGAAATTATGGAAACCCTTATGATTCGCCGACCTGAACTGGAAACCGGAATGGTTGTTGTTCAAGCGGAAAGCGAAGTCGCTGCAATTAACATGGTCTATGGTGGAGCATCTTGCGGTAAAAAAGTAATGACATCTTCGTCAAGCCCTGGAATCAGTTTGAAAGCTGAAGGTATTACCTACTTAGCCGGAGCTGAACTTCCTGCTTTGATCGTAAATATTGTACGAGGAGGACCAGGTTTGGGTACAATTCAGCCAGCTCAGTCAGATTATTTCCAAGCTGTAAAAGGTGGTGGACATGGTGACTATAAGCTTATTGTATTGGCTCCTGCTTCTGTTCAGGAAATGAATGATTTTGTAGACTTAGGTTTCGAACTTTCACACAAATACTTAAATCCGGCAATGATTTTGTCTGACGGTGTTATTGGTCAGATGATGGAGAAGGTTGAATTGTCAGAATTCAAGCCTCGTTGGACTGAAGAAGAAATTATCGCGAAGTCTGGTACATGGGCAACTACTGGTAAAACAGCAGACAGAGAACGTAATATCTCTACATCTCTTGACCTTGATTCAGCTAAGCAGGAAGTTTTCAATCACAAACTTCAGGCGAAATACCGTGCAATGGAAGAAAACGAAGTTCGTTTCGAAAAAATCGATTGTGATGACGCTGACTATCTATTCGTTGCTTACGGTTCAAGTGCTCGTATTTGCCAAAAAGCTATTGAATTGGCTCGTGAAAAAGGAATTAAAGTTGGTTTGCTACGTCCTATAACTCTTTTCCCTTACCCAACTAAGGCTATTCAGGAAATGCTTGGTCAGGTAAAAGGAATTTTATCAGTAGAAATGAGTGCTGGTCAGATGGTAGAAGATGTTCGTTTGGCTGTTAACGGTAAAGTGCCAGTAGAGCATTATGGTCGTTACGGTGGAATTATTCCTACTCCTGACGAAGTAGTTGAAGCATTAGAACAAAATTTTTTAGGAGAATAAGTTATGACAGCAACAACAGAACTTAAGAATATAATTAGCGAAGAGAACGTTGTTTACAAAAAAACTTCTGTTCTTTTAGATAACGAAATGCATTACTGCCCGGGTTGTACTCATGGTGTAATTCATAAAGCAATTGCTGAAGTTATTGATGAGATGGGCATTCAGGAAAAAACAGTTGGTGTTTCTCCTGTAGGATGTTCCGTGTTAGCATATAACTATTTAGATATCGATTGGCAACAAGCTGCTCATGGTCGTGCGCCTGCATTGGCTACAGCAACATCGCGTTTGATGCCTGATAAATATGTTTTCACTTATCAAGGTGATGGTGACTTAGCTTCTATCGGTTGTGCTGAAATTATGCACGCTTGTAACCGTGGTGAAAGCATCGTTGTGTTCTTCGTAAACAATGCCATTTATGGTATGACCGGAGGACAGATGGCACCAACAACTCTTGAAGGACAGGTGACTGCAACATCTCCTTACGGACGTGATTGTCATACAACCGGTTTCCCAATGAAAATGTCTGAAATGGTAGCGATGTTACCAGGTACTCGTTTTGTGACTCGTGAGTCAGCAGAAACTCCGGGTGCGGTTCGCAAATTGAAAAAAGCAATTCGTAAAGGTTTTGAAAATACCAGAGAAGATAAGGGTATTTCGTTTATCGAGATTGTTGGAACTTGTAGCTCGGGATGGAAAATGTCTCCTGTACAGTCTAACGTGTGGATGAAAGAAAACATGTTCCCTTATTACCCACTTGGTACATTAAAAGACGAGTAAATTTCATTAGGGATAGAGCGAGATTAACTTTATGGTAGATTATTTAGAACAATCAGTGATCTATCCCATAATCGATTAAAACTGTAAAAAAATGACTGAAGAAATTATAATTGCAGGATTTGGTGGTCAGGGTGTACTTTCAATGGGTAAAATTCTTGCTTACTCAGGTATTATGCAGGATCAGGAAGTATCATGGATGCCATCATATGGTCCTGAAATGCGTGGAGGTACAGCTAACGTAACTGTAATCCTTAGCGACAATCGTATTAGTTCACCAGTGTTGAAGAAATTCGATACAGCTATCATTCTTAACCAGCAATCAATGGATAAGTTCGAAGCTGATGTTAAGCCAGGTGGAACTTTATTATATGATCCAAACGGTATCACACGTCATCCGGAAAGAACAGATATCAATATCTTTAGAATTCCAGGTGCAGCCTTAGCTACTGAAATGGGTAATCCTAAGACTTTCAACATGATTATTATGGGTGGTTTCCTTAAAGTGAAGCCTATCGTAAAACTTGAGAATGTTCAGAGAGGTCTTGAGAAATCATTGCCAGAGCGTCATCATAAATTGATTCCTTTAAATATTGAAGCCATTCAAAAAGGAATTGAAAATGTTGAAACTGTACTAGCGCTATAGAACAAAACAACAACAAATACTATCCAATTAAAAAGAAGAATCTTATACTAAGATTCTTCTTTTTTTTATATAATATGTTTTGTAACTTGATTGTCATAAAGTTACTAGCTATGATACATTATGACTTTGATAAAAGACGCCAGGTGTTAAATTGTACAATGAAAGGTACGGTTACAGTAGACGAAGTGGTCGTTTTTATTGAATCTATCATAAAGGATGACTTTTTGCTGGCAGATCTGAATATGATTATTAATATGCTTGAATGTGAGGTTGCATTTGAGTTTAATCAACTTCAGAAAATTGCCGATGCGAATAATAGATTATTGGATCGATATCTTTCTATTAAGCACGCAGTTGTATTAGATAAACCCTTAGATACAGCAATGGCATATTATTATAAGCAGCTTAGTTTGCAGAGAAATTACTCAATGGAAATTTTTACGACTGTTCATGCTGCTCGTACATGGTTAGGTCTATCAGAATCTTAGTTACAGATTAATTTTATAAAATTGATAGTCGGGGTATTGCTGAACAGTTTTAGCATTCTTTTGCAACAGTTAATTACGAATTTTCGTTTACGATAGAGATTTTTTATTCTATATCCGAATGGGTAAAGCTTGAAAAAATGATTTTTTGCTCAATGTCAAAAGAACAAAGCCTGAAAAATGATTTTTTTGCTCAATGTCAAAAGGACAAAGCCAAAAAAAATGGTTTTTTGCTCAATGTTAAAAGTACAAAGCCTGAAAAAATGGTTTTTTGCCCAATAACTAAATAGGTAAAGCAAAAAATGAGAGTTTGAATAATAGACCACACAATAAAACCGAAACAAAGATGTGCTCGGCGAAGCTAAACTAAATGTGTGGTAGTAATGATATAAAAATGGCTAGCCCTTTACATTAAGAGCTAGCCATTCATTTTATTCGTTCTATACACTAAAGCTTAAAGAAGCTGTAGTCTAAATATTGAAGGACAGTTTTAGCATCCTCGTGTTTATCAATTTCAGATTTCCATTTGTTTGAATTCAGATCAAAAACTAAACTCTGAGTTGAATCCACAAAGCCAAACCCATTGTTATAGGTAAAGTAGGCATATCCCCGCTGAGATTTATTAAAGAGGTTTTTACCGATTTTGAATTCCGAATCATCTATCCCCATTTGAGATAAAAGGGTGTTGGCCAAATCCGGCTGGCATCCATATTTAGGAACTTTAAGCCCTTTTTGTTTTAGGCAGCCACCAAGCCAAAGCATCGGAATCTTGTATTTAACAGGATCGCTGGGCACAAAGTTACCTACGTAACGAGAGCCATGATCAGCCAATAAAATCACCAAAGTATTGTCCCAACTTGGAAGTTTCTTTAATCTGGCTATAAACTCACCCAAACACTTGTCGGTGTAGTAAGCTGAATTCATAAATAAGCTGTTTTCATCTTTGCCTTTTATAACCGTCTCCATTGGCACTTCAAAGGGTTCATGGCTGCTTAAAGTCAGGCAAGCTTTAAAGAAAGGTTCTTTTTCAAGTGTGATATCATGATAGAGTCTGTCAAACAAGTATTCGTCGTGTACGCCCCATTTCGACGTATTCAACTCACTTGGAAAATCCTCCATTGTGATGGTGTTGTTGAAACCAATATTCGATAAAAAGGAGTTCATACTGGCAAAATGGAGGTCGCCGCCATAATAGAATTTGCTGTTGTATCCCTGTTGTTTAAATGTCTTGCACAGGCTGGGTAGATTCTGAACCTTTTTGTGATATTCAATAACGGGTTTCTTTGGAAGAGAAGGGAACCCACTGAAAATACCAACTGTCCCAATTTTTGTTCGGTCTCCAATGCCATAAAAATTTGTGAACATGATGCCTTCGTCAGAAAGGGAGTGGAAATTGGGTGTCACACCTTTTTTGCCTCCTAGTTCCTCAATGATTGCAGAGGTAAAACTCTCCAAAACGATTAAAACAATGTTTGGAGATTTGCTTTTCAGGATGCTGTCTTGATCGATGATTTTAGATTCAATCATTTCAGCGTATCTGGTTTGTACTTCTTCGTCAGAAAGAAGCTTTATTCTTTTGTTTTTCTTTAGTTTTTTTAGAGAATATGAGAAGTTCCAAATAGGATTGACTGACAAAAGGTTTGCATAGGTGTTTGCTGAATGGTAAACATAGCCAACATTCATGGGAGCAATGCCTAAACCACCTCTGATTGGGATAATCATGCTGGCAGTTATCAACAACAAAACAGGTAGGAATTTCAATTTAGTAGGCTTAATCGCATCGATCTTACTAATTAAAAATCGATTAAATAGTTTATAAGTGATTGTAAAGATAGCCACGAATAAACCGAATAGGAGAATGTAAGTTGAGGTAGCTGTTGAAGCCGCAGCTTCTTTAGGTGTTTTTAGATAGCTTAAAACAGTACCATCGATATGAAAACCCCAGTTGCGAAATAATTCGAAGTTGGGCACAGCAATGGATAAGCTGATCAGAATGAGAATTCCGAATAAAACTTGAAAGAGAAGCTTCAATTTCTTTCCTGGTAGTGTAATACTCAGACTTAGGATTAAGCCGGTAAGCATAAGGATATAGCCCGTTATCGAAATGTCGTGATATAGGCCATAAATAAATGACAACAGAATTTCTCCAAGTCCTAATAAGCTGGTTTGAGAGTATTGATAGATTGAAAATGCAAAGCGGATGAATATCATAAATGCGATCCAGCCAAGGGCTGATGCAAGGAAAAAAGATAATCTTTGTTTCATAATTTTTAGAGTCGAAGAGCTGATATTATTTGAAAATTGCAATGAGAATCATTCCTAAAATAGAGAGGCTTCCCCAGGTTGTAAGATCCCATTTCCAATTTCGTTGTAATGAGGGTTTATCTAGTTTTAGAAATTTGAATAGAGGTAGAGATTTGTAAATGGCATAGCCAAATAAAAGGCCAATTATCGTCCCAACAATAATATCTCCCGGATAATGAACGCCCAAATAGATTCTCGAGTAAGAAACCACAACTGCCCACGAAAATAAGAAGATGCTTATATATCTTTTGCGGAACAAAAGGCTGCAGAAAGTTGCCAGTCCAAATACATTGGCTGCGTGCGATGAGGCAAAACCGTATTTCCCACCACGGTAACCGTTTACAATATGCACCAAGTCGGCCAATTCAGGTGAACGACTGGGTCGAAATCGCTGAAAAGTCGGTTTTAAAATACCTGATGCCATTTGGTCACAGCAAGTAATCACAAGTGCAATGGCAATCACCAGATAGATGCAATTACGCCATCCATAAGTTTTGTATATGTGAACAATGATAGATAAATAAAATAATCCCCACACAAGTTTTCCTGAAATCAGATACATTAATGAATCGAAAAAAGGAGAATGCAGACTGTTGAGAAAGAGTAATAATTCCTGATCTAATTGGTTAAGGGTTTCAAGCATAATTGAAATAGTATATGGCTAACAAAAACAGTTGTTTGTTATAGCTTTTTAGTTTTAAAACGACTGTAAAAATAGTTATTATCCTTACAAAATGCTGAATTCGTACAGATTTGAGTCAGGAAAACTGACTTTTACTCGTTGATTTCTTTTGAGAGATCTTTGATATTTAGGTTTTGGTATCATATAAATAATGATTTTAACCGTGTTGTTGACAGGCTTTATCGTGCTATATATTGTTTCATCCAATAAATTTGATGTGATTGATTAATTCACCTAAAATTGGATTTAAATTTCAATATTTGAATTAATTTTAGCAAACATAAATATTATAACTATTGTGCACTTTATGATACGAAAAAAGGAGTTGTTTTTAGTTTTACTTGTTTTTATTAAAGTGCGTTGTGTTTAAATAATCAATCCTAAATTAAAAAAAAATGATTAGAAAATTATTTCTATCACTTCTGTTTGTAGGTGTTTTTACACTTGGAAGTTTTGCCCAAACTGGAAAAATTAAGTTTGAGGAATACGATCTTGATAATGGCTTACACGTCATTCTTCAGCAGGATCATACAACGCCTAATATTGTTATTTCGGTGATGTATCATGTTGGGTCTAAAAATGAAAAACCTGAATTAACCGGATTTGCCCACTTTTTTGAACACCTGATGTTCGAAGGAACGGATAATATTCCACGTCATCAGTACGATAAATATGTGTCAAGAGCGGGTGGTGAGTTGAATGCGAATACGTCAACTGACCGTACTTATTATTATGAGCTATTGCCATCGAATCAATTGGCTTTAGGTGTATGGTTAGAGTCTGAAAGAATGATGCATGCTAAAGTAGAAGCCATTGGTATCGAAACTCAGAAAAATGTTGTGATTCAGGAAAAAAAGCAGCGTTACGACAATCAACCTTATGGAACTATCTTGCCACAGACTTTGTCGCATGCTTATGAAAAACATCCATACCAATGGACTCCAATCGGAAACGAAGAGCACATTCGTAATGCCAAAGATGAAGACTTCCTGAATTTCTATAAAGAGTTTTATGTGCCTAATAATGCAGTTCTAACTATTTGTGGTGATTTTAAAACAGAAGAGGCTAAGAAATTAGTGAATGATTATTTCGCTTCAATTCCAAAGGGAACAAAAGAGATTTATCGCCCATCAATTGTCGAGCCGGTTAAAACAAAAGAAGTACGCGATACGGTTTTTGACAATATTCAATTGCCAGCAGTTATTCAGGCTTATCATATTCCTGCAATCGGAACACCGGATTTTTATGCTGTAAGCATGTTAGGGAAACTGTTAACAGATGGCAAAAGTTCTCGTTTGAATAAAACTTTGGTAGAAGAAAAGCAATTGGCTTTGCAGATGATGGCTTTCCCAATGCCTAACGAGGATCCGGGTTTGACATTAGCTTTCGGTATTCCAAATATGGGTGTTGATCCGATGGATCTTGAGAAAGCAATGGATGAACAAATCAATTTGGTTCGTAAGGATTTAATTTCTGAAAGAGAGTTTCAGAAGCTTCAAAATAAGGTTGAGAATGACCTTGTAAGTTCTAATGCTACTATTGAAAGACGAGCTGAAAATCTTGCGACAGCTTATACTTATTATAAGTCAACTGAAAGAG
The DNA here is from genome assembly GCF_004122035.1 of Ancylomarina salipaludis. Classification (GTDB taxonomy): domain Bacteria; phylum Bacteroidota; class Bacteroidia; order Bacteroidales; family Marinifilaceae; genus Ancylomarina; species Ancylomarina salipaludis. The sequence goes on along the minus strand of NZ_SAXA01000001.1, from coordinate 306,341 downwards.
CTAACCAGGAGTTAGATAATTATTTGTCTGTATCGCGTGAAGATATTAAGCGTGTTGCAAATAAATATTTTATTCCTGAAAACCGAGTTGTTCTTTATTACCTGCCTAAAGCAAAATAGGGGGTAACTTAATTTTTATTGAGTCGTTTAGTGAAGGCTCAAATTTATTGGGATAGGCTTTTTGCCTTAACATGTAAATTATAAAAGATGAAAAAAATAAATAAATTCTTATTCATACTTGTTGCTATCTGTTTAGTAACAACGGTTCATGCACAAGTTGACAGAACCAAGGCTCCAGCTGCTGGTCCTGCACCAAAGGTGCAATTGGGCGATTACGATACTTTCACTCTGAAGAATGGATTGAAAGTTTTGGTTGTTGAGAATCACAACCTGCCTAAGGTTGCTTTTAATCTTGAATTGCTTATCGATCCGATTGTTGAAGGAGATAAAGCGGGATATATTTCTATTGCAGGAAGTTTACTTGATGCAGGAACCAAAACAAAAACATCACAGGAAATTGCTGAAGAGGTCGACTTTATTGGTGCAAGATTAGGTACTAGTTCAAAAGGCGCATCTGCTGCAGGTTTATCTAAGTATAAGGATCAGATTTTAGCTTTAATGTCTGATGTTGTTATGAACCCTGCTTTTCCTGTTGAAGAGTTTGACAAATTGATCAAGCAAAATATTTCAGGTATTCAGGCAGATAAAACATCACCTAAACAAATTGCACAAAATGTAGCAAGTAAAGTTTTATATGGTAGTGATCATCCTTATTCTGATGTTATGACTGAAGGAACATTGGCTAATGTGACTTTAGATGATTGTAAAACGTATTACGCTAATTATTTTAAGCCTAATGTTGCGGTAATGGCTATTGTTGGAGATATCACAACCAAAGAAGCTAAAAAATTAGTAAAGAAGTATTTTGGTAATTGGGAATCTGGTATTGTACCTAGTCATGTTTATGATACTCCGGCAAAGATTGAAGGTAAGCGAGTAGTTTTGTCTAACAAAGATGCTGCACCACAGTCTACGATTCAGATTGTTTACCCTATCGATTTAAAAAAGGGTTCTGCTGATGTCATTCCTGTAAGTGTTATGAATGCCATGTTAGGACGTGGATTTTCAGGTTTATTAATGAAAAATCTTCGCGAAGATAAGGGTTATACCTATGGGGCTTATTCAAGTGTTTCAGCTGATAAATTGGTAGGTGACTTTTATGCCGGTGCCGAAGTGAAAGCTGCAGTTACGGATAGTGCCTTTATTGAGATCGCTCGTGAAATGAATCATATCAGAAATGAGAAGATGACTCAGGATCATTTTGATATGACCAAGGCGACACTTGCAGGTGATTTTGCTCGTGCTCTTGAATCGCCATCAACTATTGCAAGTTTTGCATTAGCAATTGAACGTTACAACTTGCCATCAGATTATTATGCAACTTATCTGGAGAAATTAGATAAAGTAACGCTTGAAGATGTTCAGGCTATGGCTAAAAAATATGTTGATCCTGATAATGCAATCTATTTGGTAGTAGGAGATAGAGGCTTGAAAAATAAGCTAGCAAAGTTAAGTTCTACAAATACTGTTGAAGAGTACGATGGTGACGGAAATGTTGTAAAGGAAGATCCTAATGCGATTCCTGAAGGCTTGACTGCAAATGTTGTTGTTGAAAATTATATCAAAGCTATCGGTGGAAGAGAGAAACTGGAAAGCATTAAGGATATGAGTTTGAAAGGCGAAATGAAAATGGGGCCAATGAGCATTAATGTGGAGCAGTATTACAAAGGCAACGAGAAATTTGCCATGAGTATGATGATGAACGGGCAGGTTATGCAAGCAATTAAATATAATGGAGCAACTGCAAAGCTTACTGCCAGAGGACAAACGAATGAAGCAAATGCAGAACAACTTAATGGATTTAAAATGCAAGCTCAAATGTGTGCCGAACTAAATCTTGAAGCTTTAGGTTTCACATCAAAGCTAGTAGGCACCGATAAAGTTGATTCTAAGAAAGTTTATAAGTTGGAAATTGTGGGAACAGATGGAACAAAAAAGGTTGATTATTTTTGTGCAACTACTGGTCTGAAATTGAAAACAGTGGCTCAACAAAACGGTATGTCTGTGACGATGATTTACAAAGATTATCAGGATGTAGATGGTATAAAATTTCCGTTTACAACAATCACTCAAATGGGACCTCAGGAAATGCCTTTAACAATTACAAGCTTAGAGCTTAATAAAGAGGTTAAAGATGAACTCTTCAATTAAAAAATATTGAATGAATAATTTTAAATGGCTGCCTTAGGTAGCCATTTTTTTTGTTTGAATACCAATCGCCTAAATTCTATTTTATCTAATTTCTGCTTTGTAACACCCATTTTTAGGGATATTTTGAAATTTTTAGAGAAAAAACAAAAAGTGTTTGGCCATTTATAAATTGTTTCTACCTTTGCCGACCGATTCAGGAGTGTAATTAGTGGTTAGTTAAACACAATGATAGAATCGATTGTTTCAATATGATTATATAAGGATTTAGGGTTAAATTCGTATTGAAAATTAATTTTGGGTTAGAAGAAAAAGGCTGGTGGGGACCAGCCTTTTTCGTTTTTTATTGAATTCGTTATTTCTGTTTGTTGCCATCTATTCTTCCGTTTCAGGAGAAATATATTTATAGACTAAACCAGCAAGAATAGCTCCAACAATGGGCGCTAACCAAAACAGCCAAAGCTGATCTATTGCCCAATCACCAACAAAAAAAGCCTGACTTGTACTTCTTGCAGGATTAACCGAAGTATTGGTCACCGGAATGCTGATTAGATGGATGAGGGTTAATCCCAATCCGATTGCCAATCCTGCCAATCCTTTCGGTGCTTTAGAGTGGGTTGCTCCAAGTATAATAATCAGAAACATGAAGGTCATCACAATTTCAGAGACCAGTGCTGCAAGCATGCTGTAACCTCCTGGTGAATGTTCGGCATAACCATTTGCAGCAAAACCTCCCATTTCGAATCCTGGTTTTCCACTGGCAATTAAATAAAGAATGCCTGCTCCTGCTATGCCACCTAATACTTGGGCTGCGATATAAGGTAATAATTCATTTTTGTTAAAACGTCCACCGACAAATAAACCAATCGATACAGCGGGGTTCAGGTGGCAGCCGGAAATATGTCCAATGGCGTAGACCATGGTGAGAACTGTTAGCCCAAAAGCAAGAGCAACACCTAGAAAACCAATTCCTAATTCAGGGTAGGCAGCAGCTAATACAGCACTTCCACACCCTCCTAATACTAACCAAAGTGTTCCGATAAATTCAGCAACTAATTTTTTCATAACTTGTTTTAAATTAGGGTTAATAATTGACTTTAATTTGAAATATTTTTGGTTTCGATATGCTCATTTAGTTTAAAATTCGATCATTAATCCAATAGATGGAAGGATTGATCCTGATTTGTTTTCAATTTGGTAAGTTTTGTATGCAAGCGGGTTGTTTGGATCTTCAATCGGATTTCCCGAAGCATCACGTTCTACACTTAAGTATGGCTCAGTTTTAGCTTGAAAATTATAGATGTTTTGTATATCAAGGTAAGCATTTATCGCCCAGTTTTTTAAAAACCATTTTTTATCGAGTCTAATGTCCAGGCTGTGAGATGTGGGGTTGCGTTTTTTATTTAGACGATCCCAATCAAATTGTCCGGACTGTGCAATGTCCCAGATTTCCTTACGAGCTGATAACTCAACATCATATGGTGTGTAAGGGGCAGGGCCAAGGAGTCTGAATTTCATACCAAACTCCCAGTTGTTATTAAATTTCTTTCCTGCTGTGATATTCAGGATGTGTTTATTGTCCCAGGAAGAAGGGACGTATAAGCCATGTTTGTCTTTAAATTTACTTCTAACCCAGGTGTAGGATAGGATGCCGTAAATCCTATGACTCAACTTTTGTTGCATGAGAATTTCAAGGCCATATGATTTGCCCTTTGATATCGATTTGGCAGCCTCGTTGCCTATCACGCCATAGTCGCCTCCCAGATTGGCTAATGAAATGCTATCAGCTAAAAGAAAGGGGTAGTTTTTGTATTTTTTATAGAAACCCTCAATGCTAATTTTTGAGTACTGTGTCGGATTATAATCTATACCAGCAACCCAATGCTTTGATTGGATGAAGGTAATTTTGTTTTTTTTGTTTATCAGCGTGTTGTTACCGTCTCTGTATCCCATAACTGTATAGGCAGGCAATTGAAAATAGCGTCCTGTATTGAAGTTGACATTGAATTTAGGACTGAGCGAATAGGATGCTGAAAAACGAGGTGATAATTGATCCAAAGGATTGACCATCTCCTTTGAATAATCTGAGAAATCACTTCTTACTCCTAATGAAAGGCTTAACCTGTCATCTATAAATTTACGGCTGACTTGCGTGAAAAGAGCGTATTTCCCGAATGTTAATTCTGAATTGAAATTGATTGTGACAGCTTCTCCATTTTGTTCTTTTTTGCGGAAAGTCGAATTGGTGTATTTCACAAAGTCGCTTGAGACTCCCAGGTTCCATTTCCAGGCACCTTTTCTCTTGGTACTCTCAAATTTAAATTTGTTTTCGATTTCCTGCGATTTGTAATTCAGCAGTAATAAATTTGCTTGTTCAATATTGTCCTTATACTTTATGGCTTCGTTATTCAGGTGGTTGCGACTCACAATAAAACTCTGATAACTATTTTTTGAATAGTGCAGCCATTTTGCCCCCAGAGTATAGTTCCATTGACTATTTACGGGGAGGTTGCCTAAAATGTAAGTGTTTCGGTCTATTTCTTTGGTGTCAGTTAGTCCTTTGTTGACCGATGTATTTAGTTTTAAATCGTCGATGGCACCCAAACCAATTAGTGTGAGTGTGTTTTTAGCGTTCAATTTTATATTGTGCTTGAATTGCATATCGTTGTAGGTTGGTAAAAAGGGCAGTTTTAATGCCTTGAAAAGGAGCTGCAGATAGGAGCGCCGCACCGAAAAAATGAAGCTTGATTTTTCACCAATTGGCCCCTCGAGACTCATACCAAAATCGCTTGAACCTACCGTTAAGTTTCCTGATAATCTTTCGTCATTACCATTACGTTGTTTAAAGTCAAGAACCGAGCTTAACGCATTCCCTTTATTGGACGGAAAAGCTCCAGCATAGAAATCCAGATTTTGAATAAAGTTCAGATTGATCATGCCAACCGGTCCGCCTGATGCACCCTGAGTGGCAAAGTGATTGATATTGGAAACTTCAATACCGTCCAGATAAAAGCGATTTTCGTTTGGACTGCCACCACGCACAATAATATCGTTTCGGAAAGCGAGGGTTGAAGCCACCCCCGGAAGAATCTGAATCACCTTGGAAATATCTCGATTTCCCCCCGGACTTCGGTATATTTCAGTCGAATTGATGCTACGCATACTCAGTGGGCTTTCCTGAGTTTTATTAAAGGGAGTAGCTTTTATTTTCACCTCTTCAAGCTGTTGAATGTTTTTTTGTAATGGAATGTTTATTCTGATTGGTTTTGAAGAGCTTACAGTGACCTCGTAAAGGAAGTAAGTTTCGAATCCGACACTGCTACAAATCAGGTTATAGCTACCAGGAGCCAGATTATCAAGGAGAAAATTACCATTAATATCAGCTGTAGTTCCTTTATTGGTATTCGCAATTGCAATATTGGCAAATGGAACGGCTTCATTGTTGATACTATTGAAAACACGTCCTTTAATATGTCCGGATTGGCCCCAGGCGTTTAGGGCAGAAAGTATAAAAAGGGGAAGTAAAAGGAACTTGTTTAATTTCATATAAAGCTTGTGTTTTGAAAAATATCCAATCTCATGACACTCTAATTTAGTGTTTTATGTTGAGATGATTAGCGGATGTATAAAAAAATCCCAACATTTGAATGCTGGGATCTGATTTTGAGTTATAGATAATTATTTGATGATGGCTTCTTCGATAATTAAATCGTAAGAATATCCGGCACCAAAATCTTTGTTCAAATATACAGTACCTTCAATTGTGATAATATCACCCATATTAGCTTGATTTTGAGTTGTAAATGTCAGGTCAAAGTTGTCTGAGTCACTGGTTCCATCCTGGATATGTATCCAATTCTTTTTCATGATACCATTATTAACTTTTACAACTTTTCCACTAACAATTACTTTTTTACCTGCATATTGCTCCTTATTTTTGAAAAGATCAGCGATGCTGATTCCACCATCAACAGGATTAACATGGATGCCTTCTATTTTTTTATCCACTTTGGGTGGCATTTTTTTAGCAGGCATTTTAGCCGTTGGATGGCTTGTTGGTGGGGTGCTTGTATTGCCTTGTACAAATAATATGGATTCGAATACGCGATCAAGTTCTTTACTCTTAAAATCTTTCATCACAAGTGCATTTTGGTAATACACATCGTCACCAACTTTGGCATCCAGTTTACGAACGGCAATCCAAAAATCCTTATCGTTTTCATTTACAAATAAATAGGTGTAAGAACTTGTTTGTAAGAGTTCTTTGACTTTAACATGATGATAATTAGGTGTAGAATCAGTGGTCTTATCGTTAATACTTTGGTCTGTTTGTTGACCTGTGCTAAACGATTGTACTTTTTTAGCGCTCTCCTGACAAGAACTGATAAATAGGCTGCAAGCAAGCAGTGCAAATATTAATCTCATAGGTTATAAATTTTTAATTTTTGGATTAAGATACATAAAGATATTAATATGCAATATAACAAAAGGCATTTGATAAACAATCAAGTCGGATTATTCAGATCCTTGTATTATAAGGCTTGTTTTTTATTTGATGAATATAGAAAATAACCATCCATTTATTGCAATGGCGTTTTAGATTGACTGAAATATTATTTACCCGTTGGGGTATTCTGATTTAAATTTTGTCCAGTAAGTATTAAGGGTATTCTTCATATCTTTTCGAAGTAAAAGAATACCTAAAAGATTGGGTAAAGCCATTAAAGCAATTGTAATGCCCGATAAGGTCCATATAATAGTGGTATCGGCAAATGAGGCGATAAAGAAACCGATGCAATAAATAATGCGATAGGGGAACACGCCTTTTGCACCAAACAGATAGGTGACTGATCGGCCGCCATAATAGGCCCAAGCAATTGCAGTTGAAAAGGCAAAAAGCAGCAGACCAATAGAAACAATCCAACGTCCCCAGTCTCCCAGATAACTGCGTGTAAAAGCTTCAGCAGTTAAAGGTGCTGAATGAATTAAGGATTCTCCTTTAAAATAAGCCTCACTATTTTCATAGTAAACCCCATTATTAACATTTATGTTTCCTGTGAAAAGTGAATCTTGTGTATTGTACACTAATATATTTTCGGCGATAGAACGCGCATGAATAATAGAAAGTTTATTTTGAATTTTTCCGTTTTCTACCAGTAATTCACCAGTGAAAAGGGGTAACTCTTTTCTGCCATTCAGAAAATTAAAAAGTTTGCTCTGATCGTCTTTATTCGCATCGTCATAAACGTCCGCCATAATACTCATATCAGTGGATTGAAACTGGTTGGAAAATTTTTCATTCCAAACACCGGATGACAGAATAACCAATCCGGTAAGCGAACAAATGATGATGGTATCGATAAAAGGCTCTAAAATAGCAACCATTCCTTCAGAGACGGGTTCTTCAGTACGTGCTGCAGCGTGGGCAATTGGAGCCGATCCCTGTCCGGCTTCGTTACTAAACAGACCACGATTAACACCCCGGTTGAAGGCATAAGCAAATCCTGCACCCAGAAATCCTCCGGTAGCTGCTGTTCCTGTAAAAACACTGGAAAAGATTGATTCAATTGCCGGAATAATGTTTTGATAATTGTAAAAGATTACGGCAATGGCTCCCACAAAATAGATGATTGCCATTGCAGGGACTAATTTTTCAGTCACTTTTGCAATACGTTTGATTCCACCTAAAATAACAATGGCAAGCAGGATTGCAAGTATACCACCACTCAGCATTTTTTCTATTCCGAAGGTTGAATGTAATGAGCTGGAGATGGAATTAATTTGGGGTAGACTTCCTGTTCCAAATGAAGACACAATGGTCATAGCTGCGAAAAAAGCTGCTAGCCAAGGCATTTTTAATTTATTCTTCATATAATACATTGGTCCACCGGAAATAAAGCCTTGTTCGTCCTTTTCGCGATATTTATGGGATAAACTGACCTCTACAAATTTGGTTGTCATACCTACAAGTGCAGTCATTAGCATCCAAAAAAGAGCAGCCGGCCCTCCCAGATAAATGGCGAAGGCAACCCCGGCAATATTACCGGTTCCAACGGTTCCGGAAAGAGCTGTGGTTAGTGCCTGAAAGTGGGAAGTATCACCTGTTTCATCGGCTTTGTCATATTTGCCTCGAACAACCTTTAAGGCATGTCCGAAAAATCGTATTTGGGGAAATTTGAGGTAAATGGTAAAAAAGAGGCCTGTTCCAAGTAATACTAGAGTGAACCATTGGCTGCCTCCAAGGTATTGTTCTATTCCGGCTAGAAATTCGTTGATACTGTGCATAAAAATAGTAGGGTTTTAGGTTAGTTTAGATTTCTTTTTTAAGAAAATCAGTCTAATATAAAGGATAATTTTTAAAAGTTGATTACTAAAGTTAATCTTAGGGTGAATATGCCTTTTTGTTTATTGGAGCTTAGAATGGTTCTGTATAATCATAATCCTGTTAATGAATAGCAAACATAAAAATGGATTGTGTTACATTTGATTCTAAAAAAAGAAAAGAATGAGACTAAATTTAGTTATTGTTTTTTCCCTTCTTATGGGGAATCTTGGAGCTTTTTCACAAGAGTATAAGGTATCACTTTCAGATACCAATAAAGCAATAGCCTTAACTAATAAGGCTATAAAACAAATTAATATTGATATGATTGATGATGCATTTCATCTTTTGGTTGAGGCAGTTTCTGTTGATTCTACGTATCGGAATTCATATTTACAGTTATATACCGTTGCCATGCATTCCCCACATCAGCGTAACCAATTAATTACTATTGCTAACGTGGAAATTTTAGGTTTTTTATAGAATTTATTGGCATTGAGATTGCCGTATTATCTATTAATAAAGGGATGCAAGATAAAAGCAACAAAATTTGACGTTAGTCAGAATGATTCTTTAAGAGTTGATACGGCAATTTTTATTTTGCAAAAATCAAAGATGATATTCCAGCAGGATGATGAAATCTGTTATTATCTAGGGGAATTATACAATTTGAAAGGAGAAGTGAAAAGAGCTATGGCAGAGTATAGTATGGCAATTGCCTTTAGTAAAATCAATGGAGAGGATTTTCATTTGGTACATCGTTATTATTTTAATAGAGCTAATATCTGTCTGGGAAAGAATATGATTGGGACAGCAGTTTTAGATTATACCTACGCACTAAATTTAAAACCGGATTATGGTGCCGCATATGCAAATAGAGGCATTTGCTTTTACAAGATGGGAGAGACAGAATCTGCATGCAAAGATTGGAAACAGGCAGTTATATTGGGAATAAGTCAGGCGGAAGAATACGTAACGAAAAATTGTAATACAGAAACATCTAAACTAAATTAAGAATAGCCTATTTGTGTTATTCCTTTCTTTTTGCCTCTTCAAGCTCTTTTGTTAATTTTGCAGAAGAAATAACTAAGAATGTAAAGAAGCACGTGATATATCCTGATAATTTTGAAACTAAAATCCGATTCGATAAAGTTCGAGAACTGTTAAAGAAACAATGTTTAAGTGCCCTTGGGCGCGACTTGGTAGACGAACTTAAGTTTTCGGAATCTTTTAAACGTGTGTCTCGCCGTGTAAATGAAACCAATGAGTTTAAAACGATTTGTCTTGAAGAGGAGAATTTTCCTTTAGGGCATTTTATTGATGTACGTTCCAGTTTAGAGAAAATAAGAATTGAAGGGACTTATTTGGAGTTGGAGGAATTGTTTAATTTGAAACGTTCTTTGGAGTCCATCTCGGCTATTCTACGATTTTTTAAGAACAAGGAAGAAGGAAGCTATCCTCATTTGATGAAACTGACGGGGAATGTGAAAATGTATCCCTATATTTTTGAAAGGATAAATGCGATATTGACAAAACACGGGCGGATGAAGGACAATGCTTCGCCTGAATTATTGCAAATTCGCAGCAGTCTGACTCAGAAACAGGCTACAATTTCAAGACGCATGCAAGCTCTGTTGCGTGCTGCTCAAAAAGACGGATGGGTTGATCAGGATGTGTCGCTTTCTGTACGTGACGGACGTACGGTTATTCCGGTCGCATCAGCTTATAAACGTAAAATCAAAGGTATTGTTCATGATGAATCGGCAACGGGTAAAACTTCGTATATAGAGCCAGCAGAGATTGTTGAGACCAATAATGAGATTCGGGAATTGGAATATGCTGAGCGTCGAGAAATGATTAAGGTGCTTCGTGAATTTACGGAGCAAGTCCGCCCTTATATTGACGATCTGTTTCTGGCTTATGCTTTTTTGGCACAAATTGATTTTATTCGTGCAAAAGCCAAGTTTGCACTTCAGGTGAATGGTCTTCTTCCACAAATGAGGGAAACGCCGACAGTTCTTTGGGAAAATGCTGTTCATCCATTGTTGTATTTGACTTTGCAAGCAGAAGGCCGAAAGGTAGTTCCGTTGAATATTGAAATTAATGATAAGCAACGTATCGTGCTGATATCAGGACCTAATGCCGGTGGTAAATCGGTTTGTTTACAAACTATGGGCTTGTTGCAATATATGTTTCAATGTGGCTTATTGGTGCCAATGGGTGAGAAATCCAAGATGGGAATTTTTGATAATATTTTCATTGATATTGGTGATGAACAGTCTATGGAGAACGATTTGAGTACTTACAGTTCCCATTTGATGAATATGAAGCACTTCCTAAAGTATTCGAATGCTGAAACATTAATAATGATTGATGAGTTTGGAACAGGAACTGAACCAGCCCTGGGAGGTGCCATTGCTGAATCGATTCTTGACAAGCTCAACAGGAAACAGGTGAGAGGTGTGATTACAACTCACTATACAGGCTTGAAACACTATGCTTCGGAAGCAGAAGGGGTAGAGAATGGAGCAATGCTTTATGATTCTCATAAAATGCAGCCATTATTTCAGTTGCATGTAGGTAAACCAGGTTCTTCTTTTGCATTCGAAATTGCACGAAAAATCGGTTTGCCGGAAGAAATTCTTAAATCGGCTACAGATAAGATTGGAGGAGATCACATCAATTTTGATAAACACTTACGTGATATTGTTCGTGATAAACGTTATTGGGAAACTAAGCGTGAGAAAATACGTGTAAATGAAAAAAAGCTAGCTCAGTTGGTTGAAAGTTACGAACATGATTTGAAAGAAACGTCTAGTTTGAGAAAGGAAATTATTTCCAAAGCTCAGGAAGAGGCCAGGCAGCTCTTAAATCAGGCCAATAAATCTATAGAAAAAACCATACGCGAGATTAAGGAGAGTAAGGCAGAGAAAGAAAAAACCCGCTTGGTTAGAAAAGCTTTTGAAGAGCAAAAAGAAGCTTTGACCCAATCCGATTTACAGGAAGAGGAGCGTATAAATAAGAAAATTCAAAAACTGAAAGATCGGGAGAATAAGGCTAAGAAATTTAGAGGTGAGACAAGTCCTCAGGAGAGTCGTTCTGAAAAAGTAGTCCCTCAAAAAAAGAAGCAATTCGATCCATCTGTTATTGAAAAGGGAGATAGTGTAAAACTTGATTCTCAACGCACAATTGGCGAAGTGATTGAGGTAAATGATAAGACTGCAGTGGTTGCCTTTGGCTCATTATTAACATCAGTAAGCTTGAATCGTTTAACCAAGCTTAGTAAGACTCAGGCAAAAAAGGAAAATACCACATACAATCAGACTTCAGCATTGGTGCAGGAACGTATTTCGAAGCGTAAATTAAGTTTCAGAAGGGATATTGATGTGCGAGGTATGCGAGCAGAAGAAGCCCTTCAAATTGTGATGGACCACCTTGATGAGGCCATAATGCTTGATATTAGTGAATTTAGAATTTTACATGGAACAGGGCATGGTATTCTAAGAAAGCTAATACGTGACTATCTGAAAACGGTACAGTTGGTTCGATCTTGTACGGATGAGAAAATCCAAATGGGAGGTTCAGGTATTACTGTTGTTCATTTGGAATAGAGGGTGTTGATCTGAGTGAAAATAGAATCTTATCATCTATAAATATATAAGGCTTGCTAATCGATATTAGCAAGCCTTATATATTTAAGAGATTTTGTTTTTATCTATATAAACATGGATACCAGAACATAAAGGTAATGAGCAAAACAACCAGCTATAATTCCACCAACAGTGTGTGAAAGAAGGGCTTTTGAAGTCAGTTCACGATAGTTTAAAGTATCAAGCATGGCAGTGTGTGTGCTTAAATAGCCACTCCAACACATACCCATTGCAGTAAATACTGCGATTACATTACCATCAATAATTCCTTTTGCGATAAATGCTTTAACCAGAGATAAGGCAGCACCTACAGCACCCAATGAGGTTACAGGGAAGGCAATCAATTCAGGATTTTTGAACCCAAATAAACCTTCGAATAACCACCAAATATGACCGGCAAGATCCGGCAATAAAGTTACCCCTTCGTAAGCTAAGCCCTGGTATCCAATTGCAGGGTCTTTAGGTCCAAATGTTAGCATCATTACCATGGTTGAGATAATCAATACCCCTGGAATAATAGCTAAACCTAAGTCAACACCAGATTTTCCCCCATCCAAAATTGAGTTAAGGAAACGGATAAAAAGACCTCCTTCTGATTTGAAAGAAATTTTCTCAGACGCACCTTCGAAATCCTGATCTATACGAGGTTTAATAACACCTTTGATTAAATGTTGCATCAAACGTGTTGAAACTATAGCACCTACCAAAGCTCCAACCAAACCAATTAAAGCAGGGAAAAATAAGTTTGACTCATTTCCTGGAATTTTAAGAGTGGACATAAAGGTGATTACGATAAGGCCCATCCCAAATGCTGTTCCAAAGTTGGTTAATGAAACCAATTGGTAGTTCTTAAAATATTTGCTGAAGTTCTTGTCGTTGGCCAAACTGATAATAGCAGGATTGTCAGAAAGAAAAGTTAAGACTCCGGCTAATGCACCTACACCTGGAAGGTTGAAAAGAGGTTTCATTAAGGGAGCCAGGATTTTTTCCAATAAGCGTACAACACCAAATTCGATAAGTAATTTACCCAGCGCTCCGGATAAAACAGTAATACCCATAATGTAGAATACGGTGTTCATAAGAAGATCCCAGGCTGTATTCATAATGGTATTGAGCATGTTTGATACTCCCATTGAGTGACCTACATACCCGAAAATTCCAAAGAATGTGATAAGGAACATCACGGCCTCATATCTTCTTTGTTTAAGGAAATTAGTCTCTTTAATCGACTTAATTGCGTTCATTCTGTGTTGTTAGATTAAGGTTGTTAAATTTCGGGGCAAAAATAATTTTTTACTTTAGTATCACTAGCCTTTTTATTATGACATTTATCATGTTTTTGTGAATTGTATATGTTTTAAAGTATATACACAGACAACCGATTGCATGGTGTAATAATGGATAATAATACAGAGCGAGAAAATTGTGAAATAAACACTGAAATGTAAGGTGGGAAATTTACTTTTGACCAAGTGTTGGACTTTGTTGATAACTAAACGCAGAAATACTAGTATACTTTTAGGCATGACATTACTTTTGCTATCTCAAAATAGATTTTTGTTTTTTCAGATTCGTCTTTGACGATTACACGTATCCACCTAAACTTTTTGTCGATAAATGAAATTGGCTAACCGCATATTAAAAAAATACTTTGGATACGATAAATTTCGACCTTTACAGGGTGAGGTTATTCAATCGATTCTAAATGGGAATGATACTGTAGTTATCATGCCTACGGGGGGTGGAAAATCGTTGTGCTATCAAATTCCGGCTCTTATGATGGAAGGTGTGGCCATTGTGGTTTCCCCATTGATTGCTTTAATGAAGGATCAGGTTGAAGGCTTGCAAGCCAATGGTGTGCAAGCTGGTTTCCTGAATAGCTCTCAGTCTGCTCAAGTGCAAAATGAGATCATCGAAGATGTTCACGAGGGGAAAATAAAATTGTTGTATGTTTCACCCGAGAAGTTGGTGAGTCAGGATTTTTATTATCTGTTATTGCAATTGAAGGTTAATTTATTTGCGGTAGATGAGGCGCACTGTATTTCGGTGTGGGGGCACGATTTTCGTCCGGAATATTCTAAAATGGCCTATCTGAAAAAGCATTTCCCATTGGTCCCGGTTGTTGCACTGACGGCAACGGCTGATAGCCTGACTCAAAAAGATATTATCCGACAATTGGGCTTGGATGCCCCGAAACTTTTTCTTTCGTCTTTCGATCGTCCTAATTTGAGTTTGAAAGTGGCTCCGGGAAAGGATAAATTTAAAAGTATCCTGGGATTTCTTCGTCAGCGCCCTCATCAATCCGGTATTATCTATTGTTTGAGTCGAAAGGCTTGTGAAGGTTTGTCTGAAAAATTGAGAAATTCGGGTGTTAATGCGAGTTATTATCATGCAGGTTTATCACCTGATGACAGAGCTAAGCGTCAGGAAGATTTTATTAATGACACAGTGCCTATAGTTTGTGCAACCATTGCTTTTGGAATGGGGATTGATAAGTCAAATGTTCGTTGGGTGATTCATTATAATTTGCCACGAAATATTGAGTCTTATTATCAGGAAATTGGTCGTGCCGGACGTGATGGCTTGAAGGCTGATACGCTTTTGTTTTATAGTTTCTCTGATGTCATTGTTCATCGTAAATTTATCGAAGAATCGGCTTTGAAAGAGGTTTCACATGCTAAGCTTGAACGTATTCAGCAGTTTTGTGATGCTCAGATTTGCCGTAGAAAGATTCTATTAAGCTACTTTGGTGAACATTTGGAAGAGGATTGTGGCAATTGTGATGTGTGTAAAGATCCTCCTCAACAATTTGATGGAACTTTGATTGCACAAAAAGCGCTTTCTGCGGTTTTTCGTTTAAAAGAGCAAGTGGCTGCAGGAACCGTAATTGATGTTCTTAGAGGCTCATCAAGGCAGGAAATTCTTTCGAGAGGCTACAATAAGATAAAAACTTATGGTGCAGGTAAGGATGTGCCGCATCAGGATTGGCAACAATATATGCTTCAATTGTTGAATTTAGGTTATATTTCAGTAGCCTATGATGAAGGCAATGCGCTTAAATTGACAGAGCAGAGTAAGGAAGTCTTGTTTAGTGGGAGAAAGGTTAATTTGGTGCATTTGGCAACAATGAAAGCTGAAGCTCAAAAAGCTCCTGTGATTGCCAAACCTGCGAAACAGATATACAGGGAAGACTTGTTTGAGTCTCTGCGCAAATTGCGTTTGAAAATTTCACGATCATCCCGTATTGCACCATATTTGGTATTCTCTGATGCGACTTTAAACGAGATGGTTGAAGAAAAGCCGACGAGTGAGTTTGCAATGAAAATGATTTCGGGCGTTGGTGAGCGTAAATACCAACTTTATGGAGAGTTGTTTATTAACGAAATACTGGAATTTGAACAGAAGAAGAACCAGGAAGCCAAAAAGAGCAGTCAATCCTTTTATGAAACTTATGAGTATTATAAACAAGGGTATTCAGTTGATGAAATTGCACAAATTCGTCGCATCAACCCGGTAACCATTTATTCTCACTTGGCTTCATTGTACGAAAAAGGTGCCGATATCGATATTTTATCTTTCTTACATACCAGTGAATTGGAGCGTATCGAGAGTGCTGTTCGGCAATTGGGGCATTTAAATACAAAAGCTTTATATCTTCATATGAATGAGGGAATAGCCTATTACAAAATTAGATTGGCTACTTCATATTTAAAGATGTTTGCTGAGGCGTAAATGTATCGATATTTATGTGTTTTGATTTGCTGTTATTATAAATCATAAAATAATTCGGAAAAATACATTTGTTCAGAACTCTTTTTTTTATATTTCGATACAAAAAAAACAGGACTATGATAAAAGCCATAATTGTTGACGATGAGATGAAGAGCCAATCTTCTCTATTTAAATTATTAGAAAGATTTTGCCCGGAAGTTGAGGTTGTTGGCTTTGCTTGTAATGTACAAACAGCTGTTGAACTTATTAATCAAGAAAATCCGGAACTTGTTTTCCTGGATATTTCCATGCCTGATGGTGATGGCTTCGAGGTGTTGGAGAAGGTAAACTCCCGTAATTTTGAAGTGATTTTTACAACCGCTTATAATGAATATGCCTTGAAAGCTATAAGGTTCTCTGCTTTGCATTATTTATTGAAACCGATTAATTATTCTGAATTAAAGGATGCTGTTTTACGATTTCAAAATTCAAAAAGGGATATTAATTTGGATGAGAAATTCCAGGTTTTGTATGACTCCTTGAAAAATGAGTATAAAAAAATTATTTTGCCGACGGCTAATGGTCTTCGAATGGTCGAGCTCAATGATATTGTCCGATGTGAAGCGAATGGGAGCTATACTGATTTTTTTCTCGAAGAGAAAGAGGATTTAATGGTATCAAAAGCTTTATCAAATTTTATGGACATTCTTCCTGAACATTTGTTTTGCAGGGTGCACAGTAAACATCTGGTGAATTTGAATTTTGTCGATCAATATATAAAAGGTCGGGGAGGTCGGATTATCCTTAAAGATGGGAAGGAAATTGAAGTTTCGGAAGGTAAGAAAAAGGAATTCTTAGACCGATTGAAACAACTGGCTCATTCATTACCAGATAAAAAATAGATCAATTTATTTTTGAAATCTCTTCCTTAAATTCATGGCATTTACATATAATCCATTCCTTTATTTAACAGTTGTAGTTCAGATAGGTTAAACAATATGTTTGTGTCTGAATGAATTGGTTTTTATAGTCTTATATGGATGTTAGACCAATGTTATTCTTTTTTGAATATTCCCCAATACGCGATCGGAAACTCATATGACGTAGTTATAAAATCAAAACCCCAAGTCATTAATTTTAGATTGTTTTAAGCATAGAGGAAGTATACTTTTATCTTCCGAAAACCAATAACGTTGAGCTATGTTAGAACATCTAAAGAAAGAAATCCTAAAAAAGTTTGGTCAAGAGCTTGCTTATAATAAGGACTGTGAAGCTTTAGCTGAAATTGTTTGTGACGCTACAGGCGGACGAATTAGTGCGACAACTATACGCCGACTTTTTGGTTTATTAAAATCGCCTTCAGCACCTTCAAAATTTACTTTAGACTTACTGGCAAACTATGTTAGTTACAAGTCGTGGAATGATTTTCAATCGAATTATATTCCTGAAGAAAAGGGGGAAGGTAATATTCCAACCACTTGGGAAGCCTTTCAGAAACGCGCTTTTGAATTGAGTAGTGATGCTTATAATTTAATAAAAGGCCAATCAGGTATTCCCTTCAAATCTGTAGCAACAAGAAAGATTGGTGAAGACCGAATTCATAATTTCCTTCAGTCAGATAAAATGGCATTGAGCTTTGTTGCACCTGGCGGAGCTGGAAAATCAACAATGCTTGCTAAATGGTATGAAAGAGTGAGTCAGGATTCTCAAAATAAGGATGTGATCTTATTTTTTAATGCGACTTTCATGATCAATTGTTTAAATAGCGATTTTATGCTTGAGCGTTGGTTAGAAGAGCAATTGAATTCTACATCGAAAACATACCTGAAGCACTTTTTGGATAAGCCCAAAACTTGCGAAGGAAAAATTATTTTAATACTGGATGCCTTAGATGAGGTTAGTTATGACAATACAAAATTGGAGCGATTGTTTTTACAGTTGAACCAGTTTGTAGCCAATCGTAAGGATTCAAAAAACATGAAGTTGATCTTAACCTCAAGAACTTCAACCTGGGAAAAATTTGTACTCCCATTTATACAGCGTGAAAATAGCCTGTATGATGCCTGGTATGAAATTGATTTAGATCTTGATCAGGAAGATAAAAGAAACTTTCCACCCCTAAATGGTTTTGAAATTCAGCATGTTTTTGATGAGACGATCAATCAGCAGTTTTTCTATGAATTGAAGGTTGAAAATCTTGATTACTATCAGCGAAATACGATATCAAATCCCTTTTTCTTAGAACTGTTTATTAAAACATATTCTCCCAATAAAAAGAGTGATATTAACGACGGATATAAGCTTATTAATGAATTTTTAAAGAACAAGATTTATTATTCACGCTATTCTGAGGAAAAAATTGATATTCTAAAAGCAATTTTAAAGATTCTGAAGTATGGTAAAGATTCACATTCCGTAAAAAAAATGGAATTGAAATCAATCTTACCTATTCATCTTAAAACAGCGGGTAATTATTACTATGCTTACGAAGAGATGTTGAGCTATGGTTTAATATCAGAGTATGTTTCGGTTAATGAATACAATGGTTATTGCAAATTTGTAAAGATATACAATGAGCAACTTTTTGAAGTTTTATTGGTTAAAGAACTGATTGAGAACAATGGGGGTATTAGCTTTGATCTGTTTAAACAAATTGAAGAGGAGTATCAGGAATTTGAACTAAAAGATAGATTAATTGCACAACTGTTTAGCATTGCAGTCGAATCTGATAATTATGAATCTTTGTCTCGTTTTTTTGAATTAAATGAAGGGACTTTAACCAGCAGTGCAGTTACCGACATTTTGACCACTGTAATCACAAACATGGATGACAGTAAAATTGATTTAATTAAAACATATGCATCCGGAACGCGTTCTGTTGAGTTTATGCTTGCGCTTTCGGGTAATTTGAATCGTTTGTGTGGTGATTTTTCTAAAGTTGTTGAAATTATATCAGAGACCAACGCCGATGAGTCTGTTAGAATTAAATCTTTAAGCTTGTTATTGATGACATCTTTAATGTCATTGGAACAAGAATTATCAGATAAGTATTATAATTTATTAGTTGAAACAAAACCCAATTCAGGTTGTTCAGCTTATTCAATTGCTTTGCGTTTTACCAGCATATTATTCTACAATCACATCTCGGGTAAGAGCAACGATATTGAATTATTAAAAGTGTTTTATTACCGTCAGATGGCCTATTGTCAGGTTGGGGATAGATACGAGAGTTGGAGTGGTGAATTTGAGGTGTTGGTTTGCAATGCTTTATTCTACATGCAATCGTATCATAAAGTTATTCAATTGATTGATGATGCTGAATTGTTTTACGATCAGTTACCAATAAAGGCTCATTTCTCGAATCATAAATTATTAAGAGCCTATAAATTGGTAGCTCAGAGTAAACTGGGAATGAAATTGTCTGCCAGTCAGGTACAAGAATTAGAGTTTTGCAATGATAGCTTAATTAGTTCAAAGGCTTACCCTGTTCAGATTTTCTTCAAAAGTTTTTTAGCCGGAATTTATTTCGAAGATGGGAATAGAGACTTTCAGGAAAGACATTCGAACAGAGCATTTGCAATAAGTGAATTCGCACGATATGATTTCTGTAAGGTTAGCTTATTGACCAAAATGGCTAAGTATTATAATGCTTGGGGCGAAACGACTAAAGAAAATTTATGTTTGAAAGAACGCGATCAGATTTTGCAAGCAAAAAAAGCAGAATCTCTTGTAAAAATCCTGAATGATTAATAACGATATAAGATAATATTTAAATCAGGGACTAATTAATTGTTTGAATAAATCCTGAGATTCCATATTGAATCTCAGGATTTTTTTATCTGGTTGGCGAAATTATGATGTATTGAATTCAGAATACATACTTTTATCTTGAAATAGACGTTGATTATTACAGTTTCGTATCAAAGTCTCTATTCGAATTTTGGACGCTCTATAAATACTAGCTATATTTCTTTACTTTTGTTTCTAAACTACGGTTTCAAAGAAATATCGCAATAATATCAGATTCAATTAATGAGGACTATTATTTTAAAATATAAGCATATTGCTTTTCTGATTGTCATACTCAGTTTTTTTTCAATTTCTGGATTTACCCAGGAAAAATGTACTGTAAAAGGTAATGTAACTGTTAATGAAGGAGATCTTAGTAATGTAAAAGTGACTTTATATAAAGATTCTCAACAGGTGGGAGTGAGAGATATTTCGAAAAATGGTAAGTTCTCATATGAATTGGATTTTGGATATGATTATATTTTTGAGTTCTCAAAAACTGATTTTGTAACAAAGCGAGTGAGTGTTTCAACATATGTACCTCAGGAGGTTTTGGAAAGAGATAGTCGTTTTCCTCCCTGTAAGTTTTCAATAGAATTGTTTCGTTTTTTTCCAGGCATCGATTTATCTGTTTTTGATCAGCCCATAGGTATGATCATGTACAATAGAGAAACAGATTTGATAGAAACGGATTTATCGTTTCAGACAGAGATTGAAGCAGAGCTTAAACGCATTGAGAAAGAAACCAGATTGAAGCAGGAAGCTTATATGGCTGAGTTGGCACGTGTAAATACGGCATTCAACTTGGCCATTAAAAATGCGGATAGTGAATTTCAAAAGAAAAATTATATTGAATCTAAATCGCTTTATACTGAAGCAAGTCAATTAAAGCCCAATGAAGAATACCCGAAAACTCAGATTTTAAAAATTGACGATATTCTTTTGAAACAAAAAGGGCAGCTTGAGGCACAGCGCCTTGTTGATGAGAAATATAAGGCTTTGATTGATCTCGCAGATAAGTTTTTTGCAGAGAATAATTATGAACAAGCTAAAATAAATTATCAATCGGCTCTAGAAGTTAAGAAGGTAGAAGCATATCCTCAGGAGCAATTAGCTAAGATAAAAGCTCTTGAATTAGAACAGAAACAAAATGCTGAAAATGAAGCAAGGCGATTGGCTGCAGAGAAAGTTCTAAATGAACAATATGCAAAACTTATAGAATCGGCAGACGAAGCCTTTGATTTGAAACAATATGAGACTGCAAAATCGCATTATACAGCCGCTCTTAAATTAAAATCAGATGAAGTTTATCCACAAAATCAGATTCAGGAGATTGATAATAAACTAGATTATCTGAAACAAATGAAAGCCGCAAATGAAAAACTGATGGCTGAGAAAAAGGCATTAAGGGCTGAGTATGATAGAATCATTAAGTTGGCTGATAGTCAGTTTAAAAAGAAAGATTACAACGAGGCTTTGGGTTCTTATACTAAGGCTCTTGAATTGAATGTTGAAGAAGCTTATCCTCAATCACAGATCCAAAAAATTAATGAGGCGATTGCTCAGGAAAAAGAACTGGCTGCAAACTTGCTACAACAAAAAGAATTAGATGAAAAATATGCGAAATTTATTGATCTAGGTGATACACAGTTGAAAGAGGGCGAATATGTTTTAGCAAAAACAAATTATACGCAGGCATTGGTGTTAAAACCCAATGAGACTCATCCAAAAGCGCAGTTGGTAAAGATTGAGAGTTTGATGGCGCATCAGGCAAAAATTTTGGCAGAGAAAAATGCTCGTGAAAAAAGATATGCAGATCTGATTGCCTTAGCCGATTCTCAAATGAATTCAGGAGATTTTGATAAGGCCCTTGGGAATTATGAGCAGGCCTTAGGTTTTAAACCTAAAGCTGAATATTTAAAGGAACAAGTGATAAAAGCTAAGCAAGCTCAGATAGATAAAAAACACGAAGAGGAAGAAAAGCAAAAACAAGAACGCGAACTAAAATTATTATCTCAAAAGTATAATGATCTGATTGCAAAAGGGGATAAAAATTTGGTTGCGAAAAAGTATTTTGATTCACGTGATAATTTCAGAAACGCTTTGGAGATAAAACCCAACGAAAAATATCCGAAAGAGCAACTTAACAAGATTGAAGAACTGCTGGCTAAGGAGCTGCATCAGGAAACAGCCCGGAAAGAATTTGAGGCTAAATATGAGGTGCTTATAACGACTGGAGATTCACAATTACAAGCTAAAGACT
Source organism: Ancylomarina salipaludis (assembly GCF_004122035.1). Classification (GTDB taxonomy): domain Bacteria; phylum Bacteroidota; class Bacteroidia; order Bacteroidales; family Marinifilaceae; genus Ancylomarina; species Ancylomarina salipaludis. Next base: position 284,339 of record NZ_SAXA01000001.1, on the reverse strand, counting down.
ATGTGTCAGCCCGGAAAAGTTATAAGAGTGCTTCTGTAATGAAACCTGAAGAATCGTACCCAATATTGCAATTGAAAAAAATGGAAGGTTTAATTGCTGAAGCCAGTCGAATTAAGGCTGAAGAGAAAATGCTTGATGAGAAATATGGTGCATTCATTAATCAGGCTGATCAGAAATTTAAAGCTAAGGATTATGAAAAGGCAATTTTAGATTACCAGTCAGCTATAGATTTAAAGCCTAATGAGAATTATCCTAAAGAACAAATTGCAAGTGCAAAATTAGCTTTGGACGAAATGTCCCGTTTGGCCGATAAAAAGCTCAAAGAGGAAAATCAAAAGAAAGTACTCGAAGAGAACTATTTAAAGGCAATTTCTCTGGCTGATGATGCTTTGAATAAGGATGATTTTAAGCAGGCAACAACGAATTACAAACAAGCATTAGAATATAAGAGTGGGGATCAGTATGCCACAGCTCAACTGTTAAAAATACAGACTTTAATTGCTGAAAAAGAAAGTCAAGCTAAAGCAGATGAATTGTTATCCAAGAAGAAAGCTATTTTGGAGAAAAAATTTCGCTCCTTCATCAGTGAAGGGGATAAATTCTTTAGGAACGAAAAGTATTCAGATGCTTTAGGAAAGTATGAAGCTGCGATTCAAATTTATAGGAATGATGAGTACACATTGAAACAGATTACTCTTGTTAATGAAAAATTAGCTGAAGAGAAAGTAGCAGCGAAGGAGCAATTGGAGCTTTCAAAACAATATGAGACTATCCTAAGCAGAGCTGATAAATTATTTGCAGACAAGGATTTGAAATCTGCAAAAGAGGCCTATTTATCAGCACTTAAGTTGAAATCGAGAGAAGTTTATCCAAAAAATCAGATTGCAATAATTGATGCATCATTGGCTAAGCAGATAAAATTGGATCGAAAAAACAGTCAAATTGAAAAAGAATTTAAGGAGACACTGGCAATTGCTGATTCTCACTTTAAAAAGGAATTATACAGTTTAGCCAGACATCATTATAAATTGGCACAGAAAATAAAACCTGACGATGCTTACATAAAATCTCAGCTTGAAGAGATTGAGATGAGATTAAAAGCTAGCATGCAATCAGATGAAGATAAACTGTTTGTTGAAAATTCAAATGCATTTGGAGATAACCTATTGAAGAAAAAGGAGCAGGATTATAAAGCTTTTGTTGATAAGGGGGATGAAGCAATAAAAGGCAAATACTTGGGGAAAGCAAAGGCTTATTATAAAAAGGCCCTTGATATTTTTGAACGTGATTATCCGAAAGAGAAGCTTGTTGAAATTGAAAAATTGAAATCGGCTTTCAGATCTGAAAAAGAGCGTGAAGAATTTGAGCGATTGCTAAAATCAGGGGATGACGAATTTGCTAAAAAGAATTTTTCTGTAGCTCGCCACTATTATCATAAGGCGATGCCTATAGCAACAGATAAAAGTCTTATCGATGATAAATTGGAAGAAATTGAACAGGCAATTGAGATACAAAAGCAGGAAGCGATTGATGAAGAATTCAATCTGTTAACGAAAAAAGGGAATGCTGCTTTTAAAGATGGCAATTTGTCTATTGCTCGATTCTATTATCAAAAGGCTTTAGAAATTAAGCCTATGGATAAAGAATTAAAGGAGAATTTGGAGACTATTAAAAAGACATTGAAGTAAAATAAAACATATGGCACTAAATTATATCTGGGTTTTCTTTTTTCTTATAGCCTTTGTTGTGGCATTTATAAAGTTGATTTTTTTTGGAGATATGGAAGTCTTTCCAGACATGATCAATTCAACTTTCGATATGGCAAAAACGGGTTTTGATATTTCTCTGGGTTTAACCGGAGTCTTAACCCTTTGGTTAGGTATTATGAAAATTGGAGAAAAAGGAGGTATTATTAAGATTTTTTCCCGGTTGATAGGTCCTTTCTTTAATCGTTTGTTTCCCGATTTACCCAAAGATCATCCTGCTCATGGTTCTATCATGATGAATTTGGCAGCAAATATGTTGGGTTTGGATAATGCTGCGACACCAATGGGTTTAAAAGCCATGACTCAAATGCAAGATGCGAATCCTGTTAAAGATCGTGCTTCAAATGCTCAGATCATGTTTCTTGTACTGAATACTTCCGGACTGACCATTATCCCGATTTCAATTATGGTTTATCGTGCTCAACTTGGCGCTGTAAATCCTGCCGATATTTTTATTCCAATATTGTTAGCAACCTATTTTTCAACCATAACCGGATTAATAGCCGTATCGGTTATGCAGAAAATCAAACTGTGGGATAAGGTGATTTTGCTCTATTTAGGTGGGATGACTGCTTTTATTATTGCTGTGATCTTTTACTTCTCAAGTATCGAAAAGGAGCAAATTGCATTAATTTCAAGATTAGTGAGTAATGTCTTTCTTTTTTCGGTAATTGTTGCTTTTATATTTTTGGCATTTATTCGAAAAGTGAATGTTTATGAGAGTTTTATCGAAGGGGCAAAGGATGGTTTTGCTATTGCCGTGAAAATTATTCCTTATCTGATTGCTATTTTGGTTGCAATTGGTGTTTTTAGAGCATCAGGAGCTCTTGATATGTTCATTCAGGCTGTTGAAAGGTTTTGCGGCCTGTTAGGGATTAATGGCGATTTTATTCCTGCTTTACCTACAGCATTAATGAAACCTTTAAGCGGTTCAGGAGCACGTGGTATGATGGTGGATGCCATGACTCAATATGGTGCAGATAGCTTTATCGGACGTATGACTTCAGTTTTGCAAGGGGCGACTGATACCACATTTTATATTATAGCGGTTTATTTTGGTGCCGTTGGTATTAAGAATACCCGTTACGCTATTACATGTGGTTTAATTGCTGATTTTGCAGGGATTGTAGCTGCTATTGGTATTGCTTATTTATTCTTTCATTAATCTTTGAAAAAAGAATACCTTTGTCTCGAAATTTTAATAACCCAATTTACCATTAAGCTATGATTAATTTCAAGATTGATACGGAATATATTGAACTTATAAAACTGATAAAAGCACTGAATATTAGTGAAAGTGGCGCTCAGGCAAAGATTTTTGTTGAAGATGGCCAGGTTATTCGCAATGGTGAAATTGAATACCGTAAGCGTGCAAAGATTCGTCCGGGAGATAAGATTGAGATTTTTGACGAAGTGATTATTGTTGAATAATTTGCAATAAATTCTTAATTGAAACAAAGTATAAAAAAAGTCCAGCAAGTCTGGACTTTTGTTGTAATTATAGCGAATGTTTTAGTGATTGGGGTTAAGGAGTTGTAAAAAATGCTCATCTTTCCAGCCTTCCTGACCTTTAATCCATTGTTTTTTTGTTCCGGTTATTTCGAAGCCTTTTTTACAAAACAAATCAATACTTGCCTGATTATTTGTGGTGATATTGCAGTAGAGTTGATGCAATTGTAAGCTCTTAAAGCAATAGTTTATAAGGGTTTCAAGCGCTTCACTGGCATAGCCCTTTTGTCGATGAATTTTATCATGAAGCAGAACACCAATGCCAGCTCTGTTATGAAATGGATCAAAGTCGAAAAGATCTATTAAACCAATTGGTTCTTCGTTTTCTTTTATCTCAATAACCAATCGTAATTGTTTGCTTTCATAAATATCCAAATGTGAATTTTCAAGATATTGTTTCAATACAAATAGTGAGAATGGCTTTTGGCAATGGCTCACCTCCCATATTTCTGAATTATTTTCCCATTTATAAAGGAGTTTTAAATCCTGTGGTTCCAAGGCCCTTAGTTGGATAGATGTATTTTCTAGAATTTGCATAAGATCGATTCAAAAGAATAGGAATAATTCAAGTCTTTAGTTCTTGTTATACCATTTTATAGTTCGTGTAAAAGCATCGTAATAGCCTTTTTTGAACGCGATATCCAGAAAAGTTTTTTCATCTTTTTTATTCTCAAAGGCCTCATAGGTATATCGTGATAAGCCATCTTTTCCCTGATTCATATTGAGCCTGTCAATTGGTAAATTATTGAAATAATTGAGCGACTTTGGATGATTTAATGCCATAATTTGAATGGTGTATTTGTTCGGTTTTCCTGATTTTAAATTAGAGAAAAGAACTTCCTCACCCCAGTAGGCTTTACGAACAAATGCATCCCAGTAGCTCTTTTTCAAAACTTCGCCCAAAGCGAGTTGCGCTTCTGATTTATTTGGGAAAATCTTGTAGCTATATCTGTAAATGTTTTCAGAATCCCTGTAAACATTAACGCCGTCCAAATTCTTAAAGTAAGATACCGGTCTGACTTCCTTGAGTGACATCAACTGAATGGTATATGCCGTACTAGTTGAGAAATTCATTTTAGGATGAATCAGCTGACCATTAATAACTGTACGAATAAACGAATCCCAATATCCCATACGAATGAGACGGTTTAATTCCTGTGTGGCAGCAGCAAAAGATCTAAATTTCTTATAGGTATATCGACTTAACCCATCGCTTGTTTGAAAAATTTTAACATTATCAAGGTAGCTAAACATTTCCGGGTCCATTGGGATTTGGAGAGCCAGAATCTGGATGGTATAATAAGTTTCTTTTTTACTTACTTTTGGTGAAGCTTCAGGAATTTCAACAACCGGATCTGTACGAGTTACTTCCTTTTTGATAAGTTTTACTGGTTTTACTTGTTCAGGGGCTTTCTTTTTAACAGCTTCTTTCTTATCCGGCGTTACTTCACGCATTTCTTTGGTTTGAGTTTTTTCAATTGGGAGCGCTATAGGCTGAGTTTTTTTAAGTTTAGGTTGTTCTAATTTATTATCAATTTCAGGAGTAGCCGACTTTTTCTCAACACTAATCTTACTTTCTTTATAATCGATAAGTCCCATATCCTTAGGATAATCATCTTCGTCTTCGAGACGAAGAGAGAGAGGTAAGAGGGTAATAACACTATGATTCTCTGTATTTGCGTATTCAGCAGGTACGTTCATAACCGTACTTAAGGGTCTATAGCCTTCAGCTCGTACTTCTAAGTTGTATTGTTTCCCAGCATTTATAATGAAAAGAAATTTTCCTGATGCGGTGTTGGGACGGTACAAGCCGATCGTTTTATTACCATGGCTTAATTTGATTCTTGCGTGTCCAACAGGCTTGCCTTTAGTGTTGACAAGTTTCCCTTTAAGAACGAATAAACCTGTGTTCTCAGCTTCGGGTGTTAGAATTCTGAAAATATCAGTTCGACCATAGGACCCTTTTCGGTAAGAAGCCATGTACGCTCTTTTCCCATCCGGGGTGGGGGTGAAATAGATATCTTCTTTTGTTGAATTAATGGGGAAACCAATATTTACAGGTTCGTTCCAACGTCCATTTTCAAAGCTTGATTTAAAGATGTCAAATCCACCCATTGTTTTATGCCCTTTTGAGCTAAAATAGAGGGTTTTACCATCGTGGTGGATAAAAGGCGCTTCGTCGTCGTAAATCGTGTTGATGATAGGTCCCAGATTTTGTGCAGGTCCCCATTGTCCGTTGGGTAATTTTTTTACACTGTAGATATCCATTTTTCCATAACCTCCGGGACGATTACTCGAAAAGTAAATGGTTTCTCCATCTGCTGATATGGAAATATGACTTTCTTTGCTTGGAGAGTTGATCTCAGAATTTAATTTTTGTGGTCTGGACCAGTTTTCACCGTTTAGTTTACTCACATAAATATCACCGCCGTTGGATTCATTATTGTTGTAATAGCCGGCTTTGTAGACGTAAATTTCCTGACCATCAGCTGATATTGAGATCGATGCATCGTGATCTTTAGTATTTAGAACACTGATGCCTTTAGGCTCTGACCAAACACCATCCACTTGATGCGAGATATAGATATCTTCGAAAAATTGTCCGTCTTTATCAACCTTACTTCCCGTTCCGTTACGTCGTGATGTGAAAACCATGGTTGTTTCATCTGCCGTAACACCAGGACTATGTTCAGAATATTCGGTATTTATTAAATGTCCAAGATTTTCAACTTTAATATTAACCGGATGTTCAGTAAATTGAATTGCATTTCTGCAAATCTCAATTTCATGTTCAATTTCAGCAACATATACTTCATCTTCACGAGGGATCAAATTTAGCAGATTGTTAAAGGTTCGTATGGCTTTGCTAAACTGATAATTGATATGATACGATTTTCCCAGATTGTAGTAATAATCCAGAGGGATATTGTTTTTCGATTTTGTATATCGAATCGCTTTTTCAAGGTATTCGGTCGATTTTTCCTTTTCTGACTCGAGGTTAAAATAGCAGACTCCCAGCATATTGTTAAGTTCAGCATTTTTTTGGTCGAGAAGTAGTAACTCATATAAAAGTGGTGCTGCATCGCCGTAATTTTTGTTGGCAAAATACATTTCTGCCATTTTTGTTTTTTTACGTTTGCTTGTTTTGTCTGAGGTTGAGAGGGAATAGCTAGCGTAACTGTTATTGACACCAATTGCTATAATTATAAAGAACAAAAAAGTTCTTAAAAGTTGAGTGGATGTTTGTTTGTGAATTCCAGAATTCAACTTCATCATATTTTTAAATATTATAGACAATTAATTATCATATAAAATGAGAGAATCGTGTTTGATTTTTAAATTTTAAAGCCGAAATCTATTATGAGAATTTGGTAGATTCATATTGAATCATCCCTTTAAAATTTTCAGAATAGGTATAGGCAAATTTTATTAAATAAAACACTTCTAAATGTTGTGACAAGCCTTGTAGGCACTGAACAATGCAAGATATAAAAAACTTTGATTTTTTTGCATAAAAAAAACGCAGAAATCATAATCCGCGTTTTCTTTTGATAACTATTTTATCTTGTAATCTTAAAAAAATGATCATCAATTTAGTTTTAAAAAACTTGAGTTGTGTCAAAATTTTCAAGATTTTCTGCAATTCTTTTTAAGAATAATCCCCCAAGACCACCATCAACAACTCGATGATCATAGGATAATGAAAGAACCATAATGTGTCTGATACCGATGGTGTCACCCTGAGGGGTCTCAATAACAGCTGGTTTTTTCTTGATGGCACCTACAGCTAAAATTGCAACTTCCGGCTGATTAATAATAGGTGTGCCGGTAGTGCTACCAAAAGCCCCCAGATTGGTAATTGTAAAAGTACTTCCCTGAATATCATCTGGTTTTAATTGATTCGTTCTGCCTCGATTTGCCAGATCATTAACCGACTTGGTTAAGCCAATCAAATTCTTTTCATTCGCATCCTTAATAACAGGAACTATAAGGTTACCGTTGGGAAGGGCAGTAGCCATACCAATATTTACAAAGTTTTTACGAATGATTTTATCACCGTCAACTGAAACGTTGATTAAAGGATAGTCCTGAATAGCCTTGCACACAGCCTCAACAAAAATTGGGGTATATGTCAGTTTTTGATTGTGTTTCTTTACAAAATTATCTTTTACCTTATCTCTCCATTGAACAATTGGAGTTACATCAACATCGATAAATGAAGTGACATGAGCTGATATTTGCAGAGAGTTTGTCATGTGCTGAGAAATTAGCTTTCTCATGCGATCCATCTCAATTATTTCAACGTTTTGTCCTGTGTAAGAAACATGTTCAGCAGGAGCACTCGTTTGAGGTGTTGTCATTTTTTGCTCTGGAACGATTGGCTTAGGTATTGCAACTTTACGATCTTCAATATAGTGTAGAATATCTTTTTTTGTAATGCGTTTAGCCTCTCCGGAACCGATTATCGTGTTGAGTTCCTCGTTCGAAATATTTTCAGCTTTGGCAATTGTACGAACAAGAGGAGAAATGAAATTGCCATTTTCGGTTTTGGCTTTCATGGGTTCATTGCTCACTTCAGGTTCTTTTGCCAGCGAGATGTTAATATCTTTTTCTTCGATTTGAGTTGCCTCTTCAGAAGTCGTTGTAGGTGTATCTTCAATGCTTTCGCCCTCAGAGGTAATTATAGCAATCAAATCACCAACTTTTGGAACATCACCTTCTTCAAATAATATTTTTGCAATAATTCCACTGGCTGGAGCCGGAATTTCCGAGTCTACCTTATCGGTTGCAATCTCCATGATTGAGTCTTCTTCTTCAACAGAATCACCTTCTTTTTTTAGAAGTTTAGTAATTGTTGCTTCGATGATACCTTCGCCCATTGCAGGAAGGAAGATTTCGAATTTAGCCATATTGATTTTGTTTAGTGTTTGTTTATTTAGTCTAAATAGAATGCAAATTTAATTAAAAAAGAGTAAAAGACAAGTATGTCTGATTAGTAATCTGTATCTACTTTTCTTAATTCACAATTGATTTTTTCTATATCATAAAAATTTGATTCTTTCTTGAAGATAAACTTTCTAATTGAAATAAAGAGTCTTGTTCACAAACTTATAAAAGTGGAGTTTTGAGAATCGGAGCTTTATAAACTTTTATCAAAGGGCATTCTGTTTAGAAGCGAACGGCCTAAAGTGATTTCATCGGTGTATTCGAGCTCATCGCCAATGGATATGCCTCGTGCAATGGTTGTTATCGGAACGTCATGAGGTTTCAGTTTTTTGTAGAGGTAGAAGTTGGTTGTGTCGCCTTCCATAGTTGTACTTAGGGCTAAAATAATTTCTGCTAAATCTTCATGCTCGGCTTTTTCAATCAGAGGTTGTATGCGTAAATCGCTGGGGCCAATGCCATCCATAGGCGAAATAATACCTCCTAAAACATGGTAGATTCCGTTGTATTGTTGCGTGCGTTCTATCGACATCACATCACGGATACTCTCCACCACACAAATGGTTGATTTATCTCGTTTGGGGTTTGCACAAATGTCACAAATATCTGTATCAGAAATATTAAAACATGATTTGCAATGTTTTACTTCTTCGCGGAGCTGGATGATTGTGTTTCCAAATTTTCTAACCTCATCTTTACTTTGATTCAACAAATGTAAGACGAGTCTTAACGCTGTTTTACGTCCAATCCCAGGGAGTTTAGAGAATTCAGAAACGGCGTTTTCTAAGAGTTTTGATGGAAAGTTATCGTAGTTCATATTTGTGTTTAGAATCCGGACATGGCGATTTTGTGATGCATGTCTTTAAAATTTATTAGTTCAAATGTAAGGAATTCTCAGCAGTATTTATTCACTTGATTTCTAATTCCAGGCTAAAGCCTTATCGTTATGATGATAATAATTTCTATTTTTGGCAGGTACTTTTAAACTCCCTTTATGTCTCCGTTAAATATCATCTTTGTAGTTGTTGGCTATTTTTCACTTTTACTATGCATTTCTTATTTTACTGGCCGAAAAGCTGATAACCAGGCTTTTTTTCTGGGAAATAAACAATCTCCCTGGTATGTGGTTGCTTTTGGTATGATTGGAGCTTCACTTTCGGGGGTTACTTTTATTTCGGTTCCTGGATGGGTCAAATCGACAGAGTTTTCATACATGCAAATGGTTTTGGGTTATATGCTGGGCTATATTGTTGTGGCTAATATCCTTTTACCCTTATACTATCGATTGAATTTAACGTCGATATATACCTATTTAAATCAAAGATTTGGCCGGGTATCATACAAAACAGGAGCCTCTTTCTTTCTTCTTTCACGAACCATTGGCGCCTCGTTTCGTTTGTTTTTAATGGCCAATGTCCTTCAGATTACAGTGTTTGATGCCTGGCATGTGCCTTTTGCACTAACGGTTGTAATCACGATCTTACTCATCTGGTTGTATACGTTTAGAGGAGGGATAAAAACGATTATCTGGACGGACAGTTTACAAACTTTGTTTATGCTGTTTTCTGTCGGAATTAGTATTTATCTGATTATGGATAAGCTCGATTTGAATCTGTCAGGTGCTTTAAGTGCCATATCTGATAGTGATTATGGAAAAGTTTTTGAATTTAAGGATTGGGCAAGTAAACAGCATTTTCTGAAGCAATTTTTTACGGGGGCTTTTATCACTATTGTGATGACGGGGCTCGATCAGGATATGATGCAAAAGAATTTGAGTTGTAAGAATTTGGGCGAGGCTAAAAAGAATATGTATTGGTATGGTTTTGCTTTTATACCGGCCAATCTTCTGTTTCTGATGCTTGGTGCTTTACTTTTATTGTTTGCACAACATCAGGGAATCGCAATTCCTGAGCGAGGAGACGACCTGTTTCCAATGTTGGCAACCCAACATCTTGGTCCGGTAGTTGGCCTTTTCTTTTTGGTTGGTTTAATGGCGGCGGCTTATTCCAGTGCAGATTCGGCTCTCACATCCCTAACCACTTCTTTTACGGTTGATATTTTGGGTGCTGACGAACATGATGAAGTTAAAACGAAGAAGCTACGGGGGCGTTCTCATCTTCTGTTTTCGTTCATTCTATTGCTTGTTATTCTAATATTTAGAGCAATTAATGATGAATCGGTTATTTCAGCCATTTTTACTGTTGCCGGCTATACTTATGGTCCTTTGCTTGGTTTGTATGCTTTTGGCCTATTTACTTCTGTTCAGGTTATGGATAAGTGGGTGCCATTAGTGACCCTGATTGCTCCAATTTTGTGTTACGTATTCTCACAGAATTCGATGGATTGGTTTGGATTTAATCTGGGTTTTGAATTACTGATGTTGAATGGATTTCTCACCTTTATTGGCTTACTGATCATCAGGAGAAAGACGGTTAAAGGTTAAAGGTGGATATTGCTTTTTTATCACCTCAATTCATCCACCCAGGTAGTTTTTTTGATTTGGGTTTACGCCCGTAAAAGAAGTCGTCCAAAGGTGCAGCAATACGTCTGAAGAGTGGCGAATGTTTAATTCCAAATCGGATTGCATTATGCAACAAATTGTCAGGATGCGAGTAGGGACATGTTGCCATACAGCGACCGCAATCGGTACCCGCTTTACACCAATAGGTAAAACAGGATTCGGAATTGATTTGCCATCTCTTTACACCATCAACCATCTTTGGAGCGTCTGACGAAATGGATTTGCTGGGGCAAACATCAGCACATTTCTTGCAGTTTAAGCAGAAGTCAAGCATGTGGTTCAGTTTTTTTCGATCTTTGGTTTTTAAGGGGAATTCTGTTGTAACCACTCCAAGTCTAATTCTGGGCCCCTGTTTTGGAGTCATTAATAATCCCATACGACCAATTTCACCCAAACCGGCATCGCGGGCAACCAGTGGACAAACAAGCTGATAATTGCCATCGATATGTGCTCGTGCTGAGTAGCCCAGATGTCTTAAAAATTCAGCAATTTGAATGGCAATACGTCCTGAATCGAGATATTGTTGTGCTGACTCCATCACAATGGATGCCTGTGGAGCAGATTGAACCATTTCTTCATTCATCTCAACGGTGAAGGCTATTGCATGGCTGTGTGAGTTGTGAATCTCATTTCCATATTCGTCTCCACGTCCCTTGTGTGAATAAAAATGGTAGTCTTTAAGCTCACAGAAATCGATATCTAAGGCACCGAGTTTCTTACCCCATGCTTTTAGGAAAGAACTCATCTTTTCAGAATCTGTTTTTGTTCGTGATGGGTTGACTGCACCATCAACTGCTTTTTTGAATTGCTCAATGGCAAAGAAGCTGGCATGTGTTGCAGCAAATGCAAAAGAATGATTGAATAAAGATTTTTCAGAACATAAGCCAGCCTCTTTTCTGAAAGCATTATCGAGTTCTTCTTTTTCAGGATATTTGAGGTAGTAATTTTTATAGTTTTCACTACCAACTATCAATTCATTGCGCGAAAACATGATATTTCTCTCATCAATTTTATTTAAGGGCGTTTCGTCACAAATATTTTGAGGTGTTTTAAAAGGATAGATAAACAAGAGTCCTGTTAGAATTAAATCGATTAATAGAATCAGGGCCAAAATGTTGTAATTGTAATACCAGGCAACGAAATAGGGGATGGGAAGCAGCAAGCCAATTAAAAGTGCTCTGATTGCGGCTTTCTTTTCGTTTTCGAAATAAAAAACGAGGGTGCTGTATAGGAGGATTATAGCAAAGGCGATTGAACTAACCAGACAGAAAAGTGTCGAAAGATCGAAAAGAAAATTCATGGATAACAGGTATTTAAGATTTGGGTTCTCATAAAAAATACGTGCGTTAAGATAGGCTAATTTCTTTATCTACTCCTTTAGAATACTGAGTTTAGATTGATTACAAAATAGGTTTGGGTTTATCGATATCGCTGGAAAATGATCCTTTAGGGTTTAGGAATTTACCTAAAAGGAGAGAGTCTCAGTTTGAATGAGACTCTCGGAATATTGGGATTTGGGGTTAGTATGCTAATTGAATTTTAAAATTGATAGACGAAAGCATTTATACTCATGCCGGCACCTACCGAAGCAAATACCATATGGTCACCTTTTGTAAACTGATGCCCTTCAAGTTCTCCTTTGGCAATCATATCGTATAGAATAGGGACTGTTGCAACAGAATTATTTCCCATTTTTTTAATGATCATTGGCATGATATCATCGGGAATCTGGCGTTCGCCATATAATCGGAACAGACGTTTTGCAATGGCTTCATCCATTTTTTCGTTAGCTTGATGAATCAATATCTTCTTAATATCCTTTAATTCCAGTCCTGCTTTTTCAATACATTCTTTTACCAATTGTGGAACGTTCGAAATAACGTATTCATAAATTTTATGCCCATGCATCTTGATATAGAAATCACGATCTCGGTTTTGAAAATCGGGATTGTGTGAGGCTCCTGACCATAACAGATAAGCTTCATTTAAGGTATCTGTTCTTACAGAATGAGATAAAATCCCGGTTTCATTTTTACTTTCAACCGCCTCGAGTAGGGTTGCTCCAGCACCATCGGCATATATCATACTATCTCTGTCATGCGGATCGCATACTCTGGAAAGGGTTTCAGCACCAATCACCAAAATTCTTTGGGCGTCGCCTGATTTGATATAATAGTTGGCTTGAATCATGGCTTGGACCCAACCCGGGCATCCAAAAAGGATATCATAGGCTACAGTTTTTGGATTTTCGATTTTGAGTAAGTGTTTCACACGTGCGGCCAGACTTGGCATTAACTGTGGTGCAACCGTATTGGCCGATACGTCACCAAAATTATGAGCGACCAAAATGTAGTCGAGGCTTTCTTTATCAATTCCTGATGATTCAATCGCTCTGCTTGCCGCGATATAAGCCAGATCCGAAGCTTTTTGATCTTCGCGAGCATAGCGTCGCTCTGCAATACCGGTAATGTTGTAGAATTTGTCGAGTGTTTCGTGTGTTGTTTTCCCGGTAGACTCACCGTTTACATCGTAGAATGTGTTTTGCAGGAAAACTTCATTTTTTATTTCAACTTCAGGAATACATCGACCTGATCCTATAATTTTCGAATATCTGCTCATCTTTATTTTTATTTGTTAGACTGAGTAGGGTACACGAAAAAACTTTAAGGGAATGCCTTAAAGTCAGTTGAATACGAGTATGAAATATCTCTTAAAAAAAGAGCCTTTTGTTAGAGTAGTTGCGGCTAAGATAGATAAATAATTAGAAAATTGATTTTTTTAGACAAAAAAACGCAATCAAATCCTGATTGCGTTCTATTAGTTTTTAAACTTAATTTTATTTTTTTAATAGTTCATCTTTTAGTCTTTTATCGACCGGGTTTTTGCCTAACCAGATGCCCCAAAGTGCTTGTTTGAAAGCAAGTCCATTAATTTTTGTTAGCTCTTTCCCATTTTTCGAAATTGTTGTGCCCGATTCAGGAATGTAAGAAAATTGGAATAAATCCTTTTTTTCAACACCTTGCTTAAATACATCTAAAAAGGCATTGATTTCTGATTGAATGGCTTCTGGTTTACCTTGTGTCGATTTTTCAAATCCTTCTCGAATGGCTTTGTCCATCTTTTCAGCTGTGATTAAACCTGAAATAATGCTTAGACGAACAACAGCTGTTTCGTCACTGGAAACAGTATGGCTCGCATCTTGTTTTGTGTCGGAAATAAAAAGGCCCAAGGTGTACATATCCATCCACAATTTGACACGAGTTCCGGTTCCTTTTAAAAGAAGTTCCTGATTATTGATGCTTAATTTCTTAGGAAAAATTTCAGCTTTGTTTTGCGAAATTGAATTGAGGCTAAATAAAGCCAAAACGATGGGTATGATGATCTTTTTCATATGGTTTTAATTTTAAAATCCACAATATCAAGTGGATGATTGGGGTTGAAAAATCTGTTTTTAACTGTAGAAGATTTTGGCGTAGCACAAATAAAATGTGGCGACAATATTGACCAGATAATTTAGCCAAAGCGGGTATTGGCGTTTCCCGGATTTTAAGTCTCCTTCGAGTATGTAGATGAATGTAAAAAGAACACCAAAAGCCCACATTAAAAGAAAAGACCAGTTGAAACTGCTCACATCTTTTGTTTCCCAGGTTTGTACAACCTGAGGAATGACACCTATACTGAGTATGATATTTCCAAACCAGCCCAGTGATTTAAAGAAGCTGATTTTTTTGAGTAATTTCTGCATAATTGCTTTTCAATTTTTAATAAGTAAAAACAATATTACGAATATTCTCATTATAAACTAAGCAGGTAGTTAATTATTGATTCGTTAAAGCGCGTGTGTCTTTGATGGTTGACTTTGATTGCCAGATGTTTGGTTCTTGCCATATTGCCTGTATAGGTTTTGTGTAATACGCCAAATCCTGCTGCGTAGCCTGTGAAATAGAACTTTGTGAGTATTTGTTGAATACCTAAAGCCAGAAAAGCCCCATTAAAAAGGAAGGTAAATGAACCTTCGAGTACTTTGCCACAATACATTTGTCCCGATCCGGGAATGAAACGAGATAAATTCTCGGCTTTCTCAATAGATTTTAATTTGGGTAAATTCTTTTTCGAATACAAGGAATCAATTTTTTGAAGAGCAAGTATTTTGTTACCGACTTCATTCGTGTTGATGTATTCTCTAGCTAAATCCTCGGCCTCGTCCCATTTTTTCAGTTCATTTAAAATGAAAATTTCTACCAGTAGGGTTTCCTTGGGTAAGATTTGGTTTTTGAGTTTATGTCTGAGTTGACTGATTTGTATCTGAGCTTTTTGTATTTGATTATCGAGATAATAACAAAGGCTCAGTTCTTTTTTGATTTGGATGTAACGATTCTGGTCAACATCGTAAAGACGAATTCTTTCAAGGGCTTTACAGGCTTTATTAAATTCAGAGAGTTGTTTGTAACACTGCGCTTTTTTATACAGAATTTCCGGCATTTGAGCCTGGTCAGACGCGAAATATAAGAAACGCTCGTATTCTATAGCAGCCAACTGATAGTTCTCTTGTGAGAACAAGCTGTCAGCTTTTAATAAAGCCGTTTGGTTTTGTCCCTGGCTAGTTGAATATATTCCGAAGAGGAATATGAATATTAAATAAGATTTTTTGATCCATTTCATGATTGAACTCCTCGTTTGATATTTTTACTGAAAATACTGAGCCATAAATATTACCGACATAAAACACGGTGAAGATTGAGCCAAATAGAATTGTTTTAAAATTTTTGAGTCCCAATTTCCTGTGGTTTTCCCATGTAACCAGACCTGTTGAAGTCACCATAAGCATAGAAGCAATTCCTTCGCCTGTTTTGCCTGCATATATTTTACCCGAGCCTGGAACAATGGCCGACATCAAACCAGCCAGCCACATTTTTTTTGGTTTTCGGTTCACAATTGTTGAATGCAGTTTGTCTAAATTGGCAACTTCGGTTTGTAGAGCAGGAAGAATAGCATCCGATTTAATACGTTTATTTTCATAGCCGTCAAAATCGCGTTCGAGCAAGGCTATCCCAGAGTATTCAAATTGTCTTAATTGGTCTAATTTGTTATCAAGTTCAATTTGTTGTAAGACTTGTTTGGCAGATGTGTAGTTTTTTGTATGTGCGTAGTTGTAAGCTGCAAAGAACTGGCTTTTATGATAAAATATTGATTCTTTCCTTACATTTTGAAAGCTTTCGGCTGAACTGCTTAATTGCTTTAACGAGTACAAGGCCCAACCTTTCATATAATATAAACTATCGCTTTGCGTTTTACCATTCAAAAAATCTAGTTCGATAAGGGCTTCATCAAAATCGTTTGATTTAATCAGATGATAAATGAATTCGAATCGTTGTTTTTGCGAGTATTGAGCCAACAGGTTTAATGACAGCAAGCAGAAGAGGGAGGCTATAATTATTTTTTTCACTTGTATTCTGTTTTTGTCAAAGGTTTAATACGGTAAAGATTAACACTATCATGAGCATGATAAGTTTTCTGATCAAACTTAAAATAGTTAATGCTTGTGCCTGCAATTCGATTGCATCTGCAAATTCTGTCGGAGCTTAAAAAGATTCCTTTTATTAAGCCGTATTCTCTGATGGCATCTTTGCTAAAATCAGAGCAAGTAGGATGATATAGGCAGTCGGCCGAAAATTGCTGGGATATCACATTCTGATAGAGATAGAGCAAAGAGCCAAAGCCTAAGCTGACAGGATTGTATTTTTTCAACCAGTTACGTTCATTTTTATAGATGTAATCTCTCTTGTGTTTATGGGTGTCAAGGGTGTTGGTTTTGGTCTTCAAAATGAGTTGAAGATTGTTTTTTTCGACTGATTGTGCTTTGGGTTGCAAACAAAATCCCCAAATCAATATAAGCGTGATAATAATTTTACAACTTGGATGGATTAACTTTCGCATTGTCGGGAATTTTAAAGTTAAAATAGGGTGAGCTCGGGCTGCTGCTAACCTTGATGTTGGAGAAAATTGTTCTCTGAACAATAGAATCTCTTTCAGGTGTATAACTTATTTCGGTAAGCTTGGTAGGCATCTGAAAATAAGTTGTCTTAAAATAATCGTAGTAGTATATTTTCTTAACTATAATCTCATCTATATCGAAGTAAGCTGCATATATTGGGTTTTCATTTTCGTATACAACTTCAACTTTTTTTACCGTTTTCATTGTTTCCGGAGCTTCCCAAACAAATATTAAATACTCCCCGTCAAGTCTTGTGTCCATCATAGTGAACCCTTCTTTCTCGAGTCCTAAATCTTGTTGGCGGTTGTTGGCAAAATAATAAATTAACTCATTCTCTGTAGATAGAGTGTAATCTTGTGTATAAGTGACTGTGTTGCTTTTGGGAATATATAGTTTTAGTTCCCCTTTTCGGTTACTGATTTTTATAAATTCATTAGGAGCACTATAGGCTGAGACCAGGATGCCTTGTTCATTATCGTAAAAGAACTCAGCATGCGCTTTAGTCAATAAGCCCTTTTTATAGGATTGATTATCCATGCTATAACTTATGAAGTTTGAGCTTTTTTGAGAAAATGAAATTGAAGGGAAAAGAATAACCAATAAGAGTGTTAAGCGGAAAAGCAACATAATATGGTGTTTGATTTTTAAAATAAAATTGCTGTTATAAATCACAATGATTGATTGGATTTATAACAGCAACTTATTAATACGATTATATGGTATTACCACATAAAGAATTTTGGATTGTCAACAAACTGACTGATATCATCATAGTTAATTGCAAGAACAATTAAGTCGACAAGAGGCATCAGACCAAAGAATCCACCACAAGTAAGGATATAACCAACACCAGTCATCACTTTAGTTCCAAGGTAGAAACGGTGAACACCAAGACCTCCTAAAAAGAAGTCAAGAATGATAGCTACAATTGGATCTTTAGCTTTTACAGTTGAATTTAAAGTTGTTGTTGCCATCATATCTGAAGACATGTCGTTTAAATTCATCATGATTGTTGAAGATGCTTGTTCAAACAAAACATCAATCTTTGCATCATTTACATGATAGTTAGCAGCTTTCACATTCGAGAATGTCAGCATTGTGCATACAAATGCAAATACGAATAAAATTTTTTTCATGTGTGTAATTTTAATGTTTAAATCAAATTTAAGTAAAAAAAAGTATTTAACAATTATGCTTATTAAATTTTATTCAAATTTCTAAAATCATCACCTGTAGGATTCTGAAAAACTCTGAGGTTAAATTCTGGAACAATGGCTAATATGTGATCGAATAGATCGGACTGAATGGCTTCGTAATTAGCCCACTCCTGATCGTTTGAGAAGACATAAATCTCGATTGGAAGTCCTTTTTCGGAAGGTTGAAGTTGTCGAACCAAAAAAGTCATGTCGTTGTGAATTTTCGGATGATTTTCAAGATAAGCTTCGACGTATTTTCTGAAGGTTCCAATATTGGTTATGCGTTTTTGATTGATTGGAATTTCATTCTCGGGATTGGCTTGTTTAATTTCTTCTTTCTTCTCTGCGATATAGTCAGAAATCAGTTTTATCTTTTCAGCCATCTCAATTTCTTCATCAGATAGAAAGTGAATCGATTTTACATCAATGTTCAGATGACGTTTGATTCTTCTTCCTCCGGATTCCTCCATCCCTTTCCAGTTGTTGAATGATTCAGAAACCAGTGCGTAAGTTGGAATTGTACTAATGGTTTTATCCCAATTCTGGACTTTTACTGTATTCAGGCTGATATCGATAACCGTTCCATCTGCATTTTTCGAAGGCATACTAATCCAATCACCAATGCTTACCATTTTATTTGCCGAGAGTTGAATGGAAGCTACGAATCCTAATATGGTATCCTTAAATACCAAGATAAGGACTGCTGCAAAGGCGCCCATGGTTCCGAGAATAAAAGTTGGTGTTTTACCTATCAAAATGCCAATTATTGAAATACATCCCATGACATAGAAAAATATCTTAATAATTTGGATATAGCCTTTTATGGGACGGGTTTTGCTTACAGGAAGCGTGTTGTAGATATCGTTAGTTGCACTTAAAAAGGAATCTATTAGCATTAAGGATAAAACAATCATATAAATTTGGGTGGCATGCTGGATAAATAGGCCTGTGGGCTCATGATAAATCAGGCCTGCACTCAAGTTGATAATGATTGCCGGAGCAAAGTGTGATAGTTTATTAAAAACTTTTCTTTCCAATAGGATATCATCCCAATGGGTCTTTGTTTTGCGTACCAGTTTTGTGATAATTGTAACCAAAACTTTTCTTGAAATGACATCTGAGAGCCAAGCCAGAATTAAAACTACAACAACAGCAATGGCGGATTGAAGTAAAACAGCATAATTTTCTGCAATACCGTGGTTGATTAACCAATCTTTTAGGTGGATTCCTAGTAATTCTTTCATGTTTATCGGTCTAAAAACAAGTTGATTTAATCAGATCAATGATAAAACGGATTTATTTGTAATATAAAAACAAAGATATCCAATCAGCTTATTATAATGAAACATATAAGAAATTAGTTCGAAGCTTGATAAATTTGTTTGAATAAATAATTTTTAAGGAGCTGAAAAAGATCATTTATTTAGCCCAATGTTTGACCTATCTTTATACCAACCTTAAATATACAACTATGATACGATTACTAAAATTAACATGCTTGTTGCTAGTTTTTGCGACAAAACTGAGCTTTGCCTCAGTTGATTTTGATACCTACTTTGAAAATAAAACCCTGAGGATTGATTATTTGCTGGGAGGTAATGCCAATGAACAAACGGTTTTTTTGCAGGAAATAAAGAAAGAAGCATACTGGGGTGGTACAACAAAGAACCTTGTCGATAGCTTTAATTATGGCAATTTTCGTTTTAAATTGATTGATAAAGCGTCAGAAACCTTAATTTATTCCAGGGGATTTGGCTCCCTGTTTCAGGAGTGGCAGGCGACTCCTGAAGCTAAAACATTGAACCGATCTTATTATCAGGTAAACGTGATGCCTTTCCCAAAACATAAAGCTCAATTTGTTATTGATTACAGAAACAGAGAAGGTGTTTTTGTGAAACTATTTGAATATGAAATTGATCCGTCTAACTATTTTATTCTCGAAGAGAAGGCGATGGATGTCAAGTACAGTCAGTTAATGGGCGAAGGCGATGCAAGTGTAAGTATTGATGTTGCTTTTATTGCCGAGGGCTATACTCAGGAAGAAATGGGTAAATTTAGAGATGATGTAAAACGAATTGCGGGCTATGTATTGAATGTGGAACCATTTAAATCTTATGCCGATCGCTTTAATATTTATGCCTTGGAATCTGTTTCTGCTGATTCGGGCCCTGACATACCAGGGCAACATATTTATAAGAATACCGTTCTCAATTCAACGTTTTACACTTTTGATTCCGAGCGATATCTAACGACTTCAGATTTAAAAACAATGCATGATATTGCAGCTAATGTTCCTTACGACCACATTTTTGTCTTAATTAATACAGATAAATACGGAGGGGCAGGAATCTATAATTATTACACATCTTGTGCTTCAGATCATAAACTGTCGAGAGAAGTTGCCAGCCATGAATTTGGACATGGCTTTGTTGGTTTAGCTGATGAGTATTATAACGACAGTGTATCGGTTGAAGATTTTTATAACCTGAAGGTTGAGCCTTGGGAACCTAATATTACCACACTTGTCGATTTTGATAGTAAATGGAAATCGATGCTTGAAGAGGGAATTGTGACACCTACTCCCAGAATAGAAAAATATGACGGCAAAGTGGGACTTTTCGAAGGCGGAGGTTATATGAGTAAAGGTATGTATTCCCCTGTTATGGATTGTAAAATGAAAACGAATAATAAGGACGAATTTTGCCCTGTTTGTAAAAAGGCATGCGAAAGAATGATTTACTTTACAATTGGAGAATAGCCCGGTTTTACAGATATAAAAAAATGCACTCTAAATAGGGTGCATTTTTTTAAAAAAGAATTCAGATAGCCTATTCTTTATTCTTTTTAGCTAGGCTATAGAAGGTTAGTAAAGCCAAGCCTCCAAATAAGAAGATCATAGAGAAATAGGAAACTTCTTCACTCATTCTGGTATATTCATCAAGAATGTTTCCAACTAAGATTCCAATGGCTAAACCAATTAATAGAATTCCGTATTTTAAACTTTCCTGGGTTCTATCTTTGGTTGCACTTACCAACAGTTCAGCGCTAAGTCCTTTTTCAATTAAGGCTTTTCTTTCACGATGACGATGTACAAGAAAAATACATAATGGTATAATTCCAAATACAGAAATGATTGCAACTACTCCAGTGATATCCATAATATAAGTTTTAAATTTTAATAATATTTTTTGTTGTAATGAAAGCCTTGTGTTTTTTGCTTTCAACTTTATGACGCTATGTTTAAAAAAAGGGTTACAATTAAAATGAAGTTTTTTATTTTGAGATAATATATCCTTGTAAATCATTATCTTGTATTTTGTTTATTGTATTTATTTCATTTTGTCTGTAACCTATATAAGTTTGATGCGTCTAATTATTAGTAGTTCGAAACAGATGCAACATTTAGGGGCTTCATATAGTCTTTTATATTGTGAAGGGAATGTGGGAAGTAAAACGTTTTTGAACGGGCTTGTAATCCAGTTTTTTTAACATTTAAACATGAAATCGAACAAGGATAGCTATTACATACAGAAAATTAAAAACGGTGATGTAGGGGCATATGCCTACTTGGTTGATCGTCATAAAAAGATGGCCTTTAATATTGCGATGCAAATTATTGGGAATAGGGAGGATGCTGAAGAAATCACTCAGGATTCATTTTTAAAAGCTTATCAGGCTTTAGATAGCTACAAAGGCGAATCTAAATTCTCAACCTGGCTCTATCGAATTATTTACAATGCATCTATATCGAAGATGCGAAAAAAAAAATTAGATCAGATCTCCATTGATGATGATTATAAGGCATCGGTAAATGTGAAATCGACACAATCATCGCTACAAGCTCTAACAAATGAGGAGCAAAAACTCTATATAGGCAGAGCTCTTAATAAAATGACTGGTGATGAAAAGGTAATAATTACTCTCTTTTATTTGGAAGAGAATTCAATTGATGAGGTTAGCGAAGTTACCGGATTGAGTGTAGCAAATGTAAAGGTTAAATTACATCGATCCCGTAAGAAATTATACGATATCTTAGAGCAGTTTTTACAGAGTGAGTTAAAAACGATACTTTAAGTCAAATGAATTTAATAACAGGATAGAAGAAGCTTGCTTTTCTAATTGAGACAAAATTTGGAACAGATGCAAAAGGAAGATAGTTATAGAGACGAATTTATAAAGAAATTACTGAACGGAGTTGAGCTTGAAGAACCATCGGCAGATTTCACAAAGCATGTGATGGATGATGTGATGCAAGATTGGCTGACCAATTCGGTGAGTGTGAAAAAGCGAATGCCAATCAAACGCTTGTTGATGCTAATAGCCTTGCTTGTGTTGATTGTTTTGATACTTTTAGGAACGGATGTTCATAGTATTGTTGCTTCATGGGATCATCCTTTGATTCAGCAGGTGAATGCGATTTTAATTCAGCCCATACACGATTTATTAATCGGGACTGTTGATCGTCTAGCCAGTTTGCCTGCTATTGTTTATATTATCATGATTGCAGGATTATCACTGATTGTCTTCGATAATCTTGTGAAAAAGATGTTACACCAATCTTGATGCTTTAGTTAGGTGTTCAAAAAAAATGCTGTCGGTTTATTCGACAGCATTTTTTTATGTACTATATCTATATCCTAGAATGGAAGATCATCTTCTTCTGGAGCAGGAGGCATATCAGCAGCATTGAATTCAGGCATTTCAGCAGTAGCTGAAGCTTGCATTTTTTCAATTCTCCAGGCTTCAAGATTTGAAAAGTAGTTTACTTTTCCATCTTTTTCCCATTTTCTACCTTTGATATTGAAAGAAACTTTAATGTTTTCGTTAACAGAAACTGTTTCTAATAAATCACAACGATCTTGAGTCAATTGAAATTTGATGAAATCATTCCATTCCGAATTTCTTTCATTTTCAACTTCAATAACAAATTCTCTTTTCTTAAAACGATCGCTTATTTGTTGTGTATCCTCTTTAAGGATGATTTTACCGTTAATTTCGAAGTTCATATAATATCTTTTACTTAGTAAGGATTTACTAAGGTTGGTGACTGTAAATTTCTAAAAAAAGAATTACTCTCTGATGATTACGATTTTCTCGATAACATCACCCATTCTAATCTGATCGATTACTTCAAGACCTTCGAAAACTTTTCCGAAACAAGTGTGCTGACGGTCTAAGTGAGATGTATTCTCTCGGCTGTGACAAATGAAAAATTGAGATCCACCAGTGTTTCTACCTGCGTGTGCCATTGAAAGAACACCTCTGTCGTGGTATTGGTTATCACCGGTTAATTCACATTTGATTGTATGACCTGGTCCACCTGCACCTGTTCCATCAGGACATCCGCCTTGAATTACAAAGTTAGGAATCACACGGTGAAAAGTTAATCCATCGTAAAATCCTTGTTCAGAAAGATTAACAAAATTTTGAACTGTAGTTGGTGCATCTTTTTCGAAGAATTCCACCTTCATTAAACCTTTCTCGGTATGAATTTCTGCTTGTAACATATCTTTGATTTTTATTGATTTCTATTTTTAAAACTGAAGACTGAAAGTACTCATTTTCTTTCAAATAGTCTTTGTATGATGAAAAATAATTCCAATAGAGACTGTTCTATATGTCTTAGTTGTGAATGTAAATTCTTGACAAATAAACACTTGTTGTCTTGATTAGCTATTGAAGTTAATCCCAATACGTACTTTCTATAAGCCTACAAAGCTAAGAAAAGAATTGTTCCCGCAAAAGGAAAAAAAATCCCTTTCCGATATAAATCGAAAAGGGAATATTTTTGTAAAGATCCGTTGAGACGGATTCTTTATGGTCTAATCTTTCTTAAAGATTATTTTTTTGCAGGAGCTTCTTCTTTAACAATATCAAGAAGTTCAACTTCGAAAATTAAAGTTGAGTTTGGTCCGATATTAGCACCGGCACCACGAGCACCATAAGCTAAATCAGAAGGAATATAAAGTTCCCATTTAGACCCAACAGGCATCAATTGTAATGCTTCAGTCCATCCTTTAATAACACGAGTTGGTAAGAATGTAGCAGGCTCGTTACGCTTGTATGATGAATCAAATTCTTTACCATCAATAGTTGTTCCACGGTAGTGAACTTTTACTTGTTGATCTTTAGTTGGGATTTCACCTTTACCTTCAGTAAGAACTTTGTATTGAAGTCCGCTTTCAGTTGTTACAACACCTTCTTTAGCTTTGTTTTCTTCAAGAAATTTCTCTCCAACAGCTTTGTTTTCTTCAGCAGCTTTGGTTTTAAGTTCTTTGATGAATTTGTTGATAATGGCACCACCTGCACGAGGTTCGATTCTTAAATCTTCTTGAGCCAAAGCAGCATTTAAACCTGCCAAAAGAGCATCCTGATTAATTTCGTTTAGGCTGTTTTGCAATAAGTTTCCACCGAAACTAGCACCGATGCTATAGCTTACAGAATCAATAGTTGAGTTCAATGCCATTTTAGTGTCTACTTTCTTATCGCATGAGCTAAATGCGAACACGCCTAGTCCTAATGCTAGTGTTAATGCTTTTAATTTCATTGTTCTGATTATTAAGTTTATTTGTAATTAATTATACAATTTCTAATAACTCTACGTCAAATATTAAAGTCGTGTGAGGACCGATTAAGTTACCAGCTCCTTGTGCACCATATGCCAGATTCGATGGAACAAACAGTTTCCATTTTGATCCCATAGGCATTAATTGAAGCGCTTCCACCCATCCCGCGATTACACCGTTTACAGGGAATACAGCAGGTTCACCACGATTTACAGAGCTGTCAAAAACAGTTCCGTTAATCAATGTACCATGGTAGTGACATTTAACGCTATCTGTTGCTTTTGGAATTTCACCATTACCTTCGGTTATGATTTGGTATTGAAGACCGCTTTCAAGTTCAATCACACCTTGATTTTTCTTATTCTCTTCAAGAAATTTTTGTCCTTCACCAATGGCCTGACTTGCTTGCTCTTCTTGCATTTTAGTGAAAAATTCCTGTAAAATTCCGTTAGCTTCTTCTGGAGAAACTTCAGGCATCTTACCGTTAAATGCTGCATCAAGAGCTTCTAGAAATGGTTCTGTGCTTAAGGTTTTAACGCCTGATGTAATTAAATTGCTTGCAATACTTAAACCAAGGCAATAACTTACCTTATCTTGTTCTTCTGTATATTTCATTTATTTCAAATTATTTATCCCAAAAATGAGTTTGAAATTTCAAGATGCAGATTCTAAAACACTTGCAATTGAAATTGATCTTCATTTAAACTGAGATATATCAGTAATCAGTTATTTTATTGTTTTTCAGTGAATTATGTTCTTTTGAAAAAATAAAGCCCTAAGTTAATAGTTTTCTATAAGAATGCTAGGAAAGGGATTACTTTTTAAGATTTTTTTAAATTTCTTCACTTTGATCGTCGAAATTGAAATCCTCAATTTTCGTCGCTCTAAGAATGTGATGTTTGCCTGGAGGACCTGCTAGTCTTTTAACCTCAAACCCAGACGAACGTAGGGCTCTCTTTACACTTCCTTTTGAGCAATAAGTAACTAGAATAGCGCCAGTATTCGAACAAGCATATAATTTTCTGAAGATTTCTTCGCTCCATAATTCGGGTTGAATATCGGGAGCAAAGGCATCAAAATAAATGAGATCATATTTGTCCTTGAAGTTGATCTTTTTTAAATCGCCCTCTATTTTTTTTAGACTGAAGTTGTCAGATACTTTACACATTTGATTCCATTTAACCTCATGTAATTTGTTAAATAATCCGGTGTTTTTAAAATCAATTTGCTGGGGATAATTCAGCACTTTGAGTTGATCTTCCTCTACGGGATATCGTTCGATGCTGTGATATTCAATCAATCTTTTATTAGTCTCAGCTTCAACAAGACTTAGGTAGGCATTTAGTCCGGTTCCAAAACCAATTTCTAAAATACGTATTGGGTTTTTATCAGTAAATCGCAAACCTGTATTTATGTATACATGTATGGCTTCTTGAATAGCACCATGTGTCGAATGATAATGTTCGTTGAGTTCCGGAATAAATATGGTGTGAGACCCATCTTCGGTTAATTTTATTTCTCTTTTTAGCATGGTGATAATTAAAAATAGATCAGATTCAATTTTATTGTTCAGATTCTTCTTCAGTATTAATTTGTGAAACGATTACGGCTTGTTGACGGAGTCTGTTAGGTAAAAGGCTAATCCATTTTTTCTGAAAGGGTAATTCATGATCATTCTCCGGATGACGCAGCAGCATGATAATAAATCCTAAGAACAAGAAACTGCCTTTGAGTATGCTTGATAGGGTTAGTCCCCACCATACTGCAGTGACTGGTACGGAGTCATGGCTAAGATATTCCTGAAAAAGAGGTAAAATATCAACAAGGCTGTAAGCAAAAATAAATGCAAATGGGATACGTAATAGATTTCCAATTATTCCAATAATGCTTGGTGGCATGGCTTTGCCAATACCATTAAAAGCACCCGTTGCAGTAATTTCAACACACATAAAAACCTGTGAATAGCTGAGAATGATTAAATAAACAATACCCATTTTCAGAACAGCAGGTTCGTTTTGTTTTATAAAAAGGCTGAAGACTTCGGCTCCAAAGAAATAAAATAAAGCAGTACTGATTAAGCCCAAAACTGAAGCGATACCTAAAGTGACAAAGAACCCTTTCTGGATTCTGTCCCAACGTTTGGCGCCATAATTTTGTCCTGTAAATGTTCCCAGTGCTGACGAAAAACCTAAGGCTGTCATCCAGGAAAGAGCTTCAACTTGCGAGCCTATGGATTGTACGGATAAGGGCATGCTGTTTCCTTGTGCAATATCGTTCATGACTCGGGCAAGAACGATGGCTAATAAGGCAAAACATGCGGATTGTAAAGTAACCGGTCCACCAATTTTAACGATTGGTTTTAAGAATTGTTTTTGTAATTTGCCCAAATAGTGTTTGGTTGAAAGTGGCTGATATTTCCCTTTTAATAGGAAGATAAATATCCCGAATACCAAAAGCTGAGAACTAACAGTCGCAATTGCCGCTCCTTCAGCACCCATAGCGGGAATCGCCCCCCATCCGAAAATCAGAATTGGATCGATAATTATATTAACAATAAGACCAATTGCATTTACGAAGAAAGGAGTTTTGGTTTTACCTGTTCCATTATAAATACCAGATAATGTAATATTGGAATATGTGAAAGGCATACCAATAGCTACAATTCTTAAATATATAAATGCGGTTTGGTTTACAAAATCACTCTCAATCTGAAACAGACTTATAATTGTTCCTGTAAATAGCCATACGAGTATTGCAAAACCAATGGAAAGTATAAATGAAAGACCCAAAGCATTTCGGGTGAAGGCTGTGGCTTCATTCATATTTTTACGCCCGATAGATTGTGAAATGCAAACTTCGGCACCAATTTTAGGAATATACATTAGCGAAGATCCCAGCCATACGAGATAACTAGCCATCCCCACAGCTCCAACAGTTTCGCTACCCACATTTCCCAACCAGGCCATATCGATCATATTGTAGGCCATTTGTACGAAAGAAGTGGCTATAATAGGAATAGCAAGTTTGAGTATCTGAGAGAATATATTTCCTGAAGTAAGATCTTTTATATGTGACACAGATTTGACTTTAAACTGATTGAAATATAAATGTAAACTTATGACGCTTGCCTTTGTATAAAAGCTTGTAAAAATAATGTCATGCAAAATTAAGAAATACAAGTAATAATATTGAAAATAGCTCGATTAATTCAGATCTTGTAGCCATTATGAGTGAAGAAATAATCAGGAAAATAATTCATATTGATATGGATGCTTTTTTTGCTTCGGTTGAGCAGAAAGATAATCCTGAGCTTAAAGGTAAAGCAGTGGCTGTTGGCGGAGGAGGAGACAGAGGTGTTGTTGCAGCGGCTAGTTATGAAGCCAGAAAGTTTGGGGTGCGATCGGCTATGCCATCTAAAACAGCATTGAAACGCTGCCCGCATCTTATTTTTGTAAAACCTCGCCATTCGCGATATAAGCAGGTATCGAATCAGATTATGTCTATTTTTCATGAATTCACTGATTTGGTTGAACCTCTTTCGATAGATGAGGCTTTTCTCGATGTGAGTCAGAATAAGAAAGGTTTACCTTCTGCTACAGCCATAGCTGAAGAAATCAAGCGAAGAATAAAAGAGGAAACGGGTTTGACGGCTTCGGCAGGTATTTCGGTAAATAAGTTTTTGGCTAAAATTGCATCTGATTATCAAAAACCAGATGGTTTATTTGTGATTAAACCTAAAATGGTAGCGTCGTTTATTGAGAAATTGAGCATTGAGAAGTTTTATGGAGTCGGGAAGGTGACAACGGAAAAAATGCATCAGATTGGCATTTTTCATGGGAAAGATTTAAAGAAACGTTCATTATTGGAACTGACTCGTTTGTTTGGAAAGAATGGAGCTTACTACTATAATATTGCCCGTGGAATTGACGATAGAGAAGTGAATCCGAATCGGGTTAGGAAATCGGTGAGTACTGAAAATACCTTTCTCGATGATATTAAAAGTAAAGAGGAACTTAAAAAAAGGTTGGAAGAGGCCAGTTTGGATCTTCATAAACGTTTGAAAAGGACCAAGTTTAAGGGGCGAACCATTAGTTTGAAAATTAAGTATAGTAATTTCGATCAGATAACCCGTTCTCGAACAGTTTTGCATGAAATAACCGATTATCGTGAGATTTTAGATTTATCAAATAAGTTGCTTGATCAGCTTGAATTGACTGATAGTGTCCGCTTGCTTGGAATTGGGATTTCAAATCAAATGAAATCCAACGAAGTGATTCAATTGACCTTTGATTTTTAGTTTAATGAATTATGTATTCATAGTCATTCATTCAGAATGATTTTTCTATTTTTGCATCTCATTAAAAGATTTAAGGATGTTAAAACACCTAAGTTATTTGTTGTGGGCGACTTGCTTAATTTTTGTAGTTGCCTGTGCGCCTCAATCTCAGCATGAAGCTGGGGTTTTTGATTCTAATTTTAGTATTGATTCTTGTTTGGATCAGCAAGCTTTAAAGGATACGGCTTTCATTAATATGATCAGTTTGTACAAAACCGGGATTGATTCTCAGATGAACCAAATCGTATCGGTAAGTTCTGAAGCCTTAATGTCGGGTAAACCAGAGTCCTTGTTGAGCAATTATATTGCTGATGCAATGCTCGAAATTGGCAATCAGTATTGTCTTGAGAATCATCTTGCTCATGGTGTTGATTTATCGATTATTAATAATGGCGGTTTGCGAACCAGCCTTCCGAAAGGTGCCATCACCACTGGGAAATTGTTTGAACTTTTACCTTTTGAAAACAAACTTGTAATCATTGGGATGAAGGGAGCAGATTTGAAAAATGTTTTGAGATATTTGGCTGCTAAAAAAGGTGAAGGGGTTTCTGGAATTAAGATGGGAATAAAAGACGGGAAAGCTGTTGATGTTAAAATTGGCGGTGAAAAACTGGATATAAATAAGGTCTACCATATCATAAGTATCGATTATTTGGTAAATGGAGGAGATGGGATGAATTCTTTTGAAAAGCGGGAGAATTTTCGTCACATGCACATGAAATTGCGTGAAGCGATTATAGCACATGCCAAAACTTTGTATCAGTCAGGAATTGGAATTAAGTCTGAGTTAGATGGGAGGATTTACTATGAGCAATAGAAGAGATTTTTTTAAAAAGTTGGGGATGGGAAGCCTTTTCTTAGGTTTAGGTGGCTATTCATTCAGCTCGAAAGCAGCAAAGAACAAGTTGACAAAAATAACATTGTTACATACCAATGATATGCATTCTCATATCGATCCTTTTCCGGAATCAGATCCCAAATATCCCGGTTTAGGTGGTTTTGCTCGAATAAATGCGCTGGTTAAAAAAATAAGAAGGGAAGAAGAATATACTCTATTGCTTGATTGTGGGGATATTTATCAGGGGACACCTTATTTCAATTTCTTTAAAGGTGAAGCTGAGTTGAAACTGATGTCTAAGATGGGCTATGATGCGGGAACAATCGGAAATCATGAATTTGATAATGGTCTGCTTGGAATTTCATCTCAGATGAAACATATGAACTTCCCATTTATAAACTCAAATTACGATTTTACGGGGACAGTCTTAGAAGGCAAGATAAATCCGTATAAAATTTTCTTCAAAGACAATATCAAGATTGGTATTTTTGGCTTAGGTGTAGAGCTGGAAGGACTTGTTGCAAGTAAAAATTGTGAGGGGGTTGAATATAATGACCCAATTTATGTGGCAGAAAAAATGGTTGCCCTTTTAAAGGATGATGAGAAGTGTGATCTTGTTATTTGTTTGTCTCACTTGGGGTACAGTAGCGATACTGATGACATGTGCGATATAAAGTTGGCCAAAAGTACTTCTGGTATTGATGTCATTTTAGGAGGACATTCGCACACCTTATTGGAAACAGCGACTCGTGTTCGGAATTTGGATGACAAAGAGGTAGTTATCAATCAGGTTGGATGGGCCGGTATTGCTCTTGGCCGAATTGATTTTTATATAGATAAAAATGAGGGAATTAAGCTTGCGAGTTCAAGTTTGCATTCCATTGATAAAAGATTGGAAGCTTAATATTTGTATGTGATTCTGATTCTGAATCAAAATTTAAAGAATATGAAGAACCTTTTTAAGAAGCTTGATAAGTCCAATTTACCTTATGTGGAAGGTATGCTTTCAATTATTGCTAATATTTTATTGTTTGCACTTAAATATTGGGCAGGAATTGTTACGGGATCTATAGCTATTATGGCTGATGCCTGGCATACTTTGTCAGACAGTTTGAGCTCGGTTATTGTATTACTGGGTGCCAAATTTTCAAAAAAACCTGCTGATAAAGAGCATCCATTTGGTCATGGTCGTGCTGATTTAATAGCAGCTTTTGTCATTGGAATTATGCTGCTACTTGTGGCTTTCGATTTTGTTTTGCAATCCTACGATACGCTTAAAAATGGTGAAGGTTCCATGTTTGGGCCTTTGGCAATCTATGTGATGATTGCCTCAGTGATTTTAAAAGAATTGCTGGCTCAGTTTGCTTTTTGGGGAGCCAGAAAAGCTGAATCAAAAGTTTTAAAGGCTGATGCCTGGCATCATAGGAGTGATGCGATTTCTTCATTAATTATTTTGATCGGTATCTTTTTAGGGAAGTATTTTTGGTGGCTCGATGGTGCTTTAGGACTTGTAGTTGCTTTGTTGATTGGTTATGCAGCCTACGAAATTATTCGCGATTCAATTTACACGCTCTTAGGTGAGAGCCCCTCAGCTGAAATCATCGAAAAATTGAAACGAACCTGTGAGCGTTGTTATCCTGAAAATTTACATCCGCATCATTTCCATGTCCATTCTTATGGCGATCATAATGAGATCACATTCCATATTTGTTTGCCTCCTGAAATGTCAATTCGAGAGGCACATGAAATTGTCGATTATATCGAAAATCAAATCACTGAGGAATATGCTTATTCAGTAACGCTTCATATTGATCCTCTTGATGAAGTGGAAATTGAAGGTTTTGATAGTAATGAAATTGTTTAAGCTTTAGCGACTTTATTTTCCCGGGCAAAGAAAACGGCAATTATTGCACCTCCAATAACGCATACGGCACCAATCATAGAAATTGGATCTAGATTTTCAGTCTTGATCCAATCCACTTGAAGACCGGAAAGGACTGCCATGGTAATGAGCGTTATAATTGGATTTAAAGTGACGATGATACTTACCTTATAGGCCTCAGTATATTTAAAAGCGAAAGCTAGAGCACCATAGGCAATAAGGGTATTTAGGCCAAGGAAAATGACAATCAACCAAATGGGGAAGCTTAAATTTGCAAAAGCTGGAAAATCAACTGTAGGGGTGTAAAGCAAAGCAGGTAAGCCATAAAGGAACATATTCAGCGTTTGGGCAGGATGTTTTTGCACCAATTTCTTTTGAAGTGCAGCGTACAAAACCCAGGCAACAGCACCAATTTCAATCCACAAAAAACCTTTATTAAAGGCTTCAGGATCGTTAAGAAATCCTTGTAACTGATTCTGATAAAATAGAATTAGACCAATGCCGGCAATAGCAAATCCACCAATCTGTTTGTTGTTTAGTCTTTCTTTATAAACGACGAAACCAACTAAAGCTAATAGGATGGGTCCTGTTTGGATAATGATTTGCGCATTACTGGGACTCGTATAGTTAACCCCTTGGAGGAAACCCATATAGTTTAATCCCAATCCTAATGCAGCAATCACAAGTAGAACCGGAGGACGCTTAAATATCTGAAGCTGTTTTCTATCCATTATTAAGAAGTAAATAAATAGAATAGAAGCTGCAAAAGTAAATCGAAACCAAACAATAGAACTTGGTTCAAGATATTTCAGTGAGACTTTCAGGAAAATAGGCAAAAAGCCCCAAAGAAAAGCCGTTAGGCAAGCAAATAAAACCCCTTTAAGATTTGTTGATATTCCTGAGTTTCCCATTTTGGTTGGATTAAATTATTTAGAATGAGTTTAAGCAGGACGAAAGTAAACTATTTTTTTAGAATAATAGATGCATGGGGATATGATTTTAATCTTGTTTTCAATAAAATATCTCTTTGTCTTAGGTTCTGATTGTGAGATTTTTAATCTTTGTTTTGAACGGATGGTAAGTCGAAACAAACATAACCTAAGGCTTTCCAAACTTCCAAAACCTGATTTAATCCGATTTCAAATGTAGAATATTCCGGATTGTCTGAGTGAAGGATAAACTGATTGTTATCCAAATCCTTCTGAATACGCTTATATACAATTCCATCTTCAGTGCTAACAACAACATGACAGGAACCATTACGGATCAGTTCCCAATCTTGTACGTATTCGCAGATGATATAGGCTCCGCCAGGAATGGGTAACATACTTTCACCTTCAATTTGGAAAGCACGGTAGCTTTTGTTTTCTGACAGTTCAGCAAAAGGCATTCTGAAATTTGGAAGTTCACTGATAAATTCGGTATCTGAATAGCCATTTAAATAACCCGCTGCTGCCTTAACAGGAACAAGGGTAATCATCTCTTCATTTTGATCATCCACAACAATAGGGAGAATTCTTAATTTATCACCTTTGGTATCCTGCAGTTTTTCTTTATCCTGAGCGCTAATATCGGTTAGAACAAGTTCATCCAAACCTCGATTGAAGAAGTTCGTGAATTTAAGAAGTGTGTCGAGTTTTGGTGTCGATCTCTTTTTCTCGTAAGCGGATATGGATGAAGCACCAATACCTATTTTAAAAGAAAGTTTTGTTTGTGATAATCGTTTTCTTAAGCGGAGGTATTTTAAATTCTGTGCGAGATATTGCATATTAATTCGTTCTGATAGGGATGATAAACTAAAAATTCGTGCAAAAGTAAAGAATACTTGTTGATATTGGCTTTGAATTCTTGTATTTTGGTGATTACAAAATAAAAAAAACACTTATGATGACAAGTATACAAGTTAGATCACCTTTCAATGGTCGATTGCTACAGGAAATTCCCCTAATGGATAGTCAACAGGTTGAAGAAAAAATGGCTAATGCTTATGCGTTGTTTCAGGATCGTTCGCGATGGCTGAAACCCTATGAGCGAATTGAAATTCTGGAAAGAACAAAAAAAATGATGGAAGCCAGAGTTGAAGACCTGACTAAAATTGCGGCATTAGAGGGTGGAAAACCATATCAGGATAGTAAGGTAGAAGTGCTCCGTGCAATTAATGGGGTTCAATTAGCTATAGAATATATTGGTCAGATAAGAGGCGAGCAAATTCCTATGGGAATGACAGCAGCGTCGCTTAACCGATTAGCCTTTACGATGCCCGAACCCATTGGAGTTGTGCTAAGCATATCGGCCTTTAATCATCCCTTAAATCTTGCTGTTCATCAGATTATTCCGGCTTTTGCAGTTGGATGTCCTGTTATTATAAAGCCTGCAAGCAGCACGCCTTTGTCTGCTATCGAGTTGGTTAAAATGATGAAAGAAGCGGGTTTGCCTGCAGATTGGGTAGAGGTGGTGATTTGTAATCGTGAAAATGCGGAATTGATGGTAAAGGACAAGCGTGTGAACTATTTCTCTTTTATTGGTTCGGCAGAAGTGGGCTGGTCATTACGATCGAAGTTGGCACCGGGAACACATTGTGCCATGGAACACGGTGGTTCCGCTCCGGTAATTGTTCAAGCCGATACGGATATTGATGAAGCTGTGTCTTTGTTGGGTAAGGGAGCATTTTATCATGCAGGTCAGGTATGTGTATCTGTTCAAAGAATATATGTACACAAGTCTATTGTGGATGAGTTTAGTGAGAAACTAGTTGCTTATGCTAAAGCGGTAAAGGTTGGCGATCCTTTGGATCCGTTTACCGAAGTGGGACCGTTAATTGATTCTTATGAACAGGAGCGAGTTCATAAATGGGTGACCGAAGCTGTAGAAGAAGGTGCTGAATTATTGTGCGGGGGGCATAAGTGTATGGAAACTTGTTACCTGCCAACTGTCTTGTTAAATCCTTCTGAGGAGTCAAAAGTTTCAAAATTTGAAGTGTTTGGGCCTATTGTCTGTTTATATACCTACAGTAAGTTGCAGGAAGCTATTGATCGCAGTAATTCATTGGATTTGGCCTTTCAAGCTTCGATATTTACCAGGGATATGGATAAGGCTTTGGATGTCGTTAATCAACTGAATGCTTCGGCAGTTATGGTGAACGATCATACCGCTTTTCGTGTGGATTGGATGCCGTTTGGTGGCAGGGATGCATCAGGAATCGGTGTAGGAGGTATTCCCTATTCAATGAAAGAAATGACGCGTGATAAATTAATGGTCATCCGGTCAAAATCGATTTAGATGATACAAAAATGAGGCTGCCTTGCTGGACAGCCTCTTTTGTTTTTTGAGTTTGTATTATTCCATATGTTTGAGGTTGACTGCATAAAGAATGATGAACAGAATTGTTATAACTCCTCCCATTGCAAGTGTCATCATACCAACTTCCATACCAATAAAATAGATGGGAACCAGCATCCAAAATAAGTTTGCAACAGCGTATAGATAAAACCCATTCTTTTTAAGTTTGAACATTAAGAAAACGCCTAATAAGCTTAACAAGGCAAATAGAACGTTAGTTGCAGTCATAGGACCTAAATTCTCTGCCGTTTTTTCAAGAACTAAAAGGCCATTTTGAGCTGTTTCATAGAAAAAACCAGAGTCCATTCCTGCATCTTCAAGTTTTTGAATCCCTTCTTCAATTTGAGCTACCTTTTCAGGGTATGTTTTGTCAAAAGTAACGTATTGGTAAAGAGGTTGAAGTATTCCAAATCCACCGCTACCAATTAATGATAATATACATAGTACAGTTATAAATGTAGGTCTTTTTTTAGGTAATACTACCTGAGAAACATTGTCTTCCATTGTTTTTTTAATTATGTGTTAGTATAGATTTAAAATAGTATTATATGTGAGAATAAAATTTTATTAGGACATGTGTTTTAAATTGATAGCATATAGTGCAATGAATAAAGCCGAGAAAAAGCCTGAAAATAAAAGGGCCATGCTGACAAACAGATTCCATCCAATAAAAACAGGGGCTACAAACAGAAATCCTACCTGAGCAGCAGTGTAGAGGTAAAAACCGATTCTTTTCATTTTAAACATCATAATTGCACCTGTTAAACTTAAAGCAAATAATATGAATTTGGAAAGTGTGATGGCTAAAAAGTTATCAAAGACTATTTGTGCCATGTCAAGAGCTTGTTTAACGATTAATGCACCGGCATCGTTGCCTAAATGATTATATGCATCATCCAGCATACAGGGTTGAAACAGATCTATAAAAGGAGCAAAAAACATGGCTACCAGATTACCTAAAACACCTATACCACTACCTATAAATGTCAATATGCAAAGTACAGTGAGTAGGGTTGGACGAGGATTTGGATGAACAGAAATTGTTTCCATATCATAGATTTTTGGTTTGTGATAATATTTCGGAATTCTTTTTCATTTGAAATTGATAATAAATGTACTAAAAAGACTGCAATTCCATACATAAAAATAAGCTTGATGTTATTATTAGTATTGTGAATAGTGAAATGGTTACAATAATTTTTATTAAAACTGATTTATTTTATAACCGGAGGAATGCTTGTTCATGTTAAATTGTTTTAGACTTCTGTTTATTAGGGATTTAAAACAATCTTTAAAAGCTATTGTAAAAAAGGTCTCAAATGTTTTTTTAATAGGGCTAAATGTCTATTTTTGGAAAAATGAATACGGGTAGGAATCGACCTTCTTTTTAGGGAATTACAACTTGTAATTCAGTAGGTTGTAGTTGATTTATTGGGCTTGTAATCGAATTGAATTGGGTTATGCTTTTAGTGAGAACTTTTAGTATAACTGATGAATGGAACTGACAGATTTATAAAATACAAACAAAAGAAAAAAACAACAATGGAAAGAGATACTCTTATTTTTGACCTGATTGGACAAGAGCACAATCGCCAGAAAGAAGGAATCGAATTGATCGCTTCAGAGAACTTCGTTAGTGAGCAGGTAATGCAGGCTATGGGTTCATGTTTAACCAACAAGTATGCTGAGGGATATCCTGGAAAGCGTTATTATGGTGGTTGCCAGATTGTAGATCAAACTGAGCAATTGGCAATTGATAGAGCTTGTGAATTATTTGGTGCAGAGTATGCTAATGTTCAACCTCACTCAGGTGCTCAGGCGAATGCTGCTGTTTTTTATGCATGCATGAAACCTGGTGATACTTTCTTGGGATTAGATTTGGCTCACGGTGGTCACCTTTCTCATGGTTCTCCTGTAAACTTATCTGGTAATTTATACAACCCAATCGCTTATCACGTTAATGAAGAAACGGGTTTAGTTGATTACGATGAGATAGAAAAATTAGCTTTGGAAAATAATCCAAAAATGATTGTAGCAGGTGCTTCTGCTTATTCTCGTGATTGGGATTTCCCACGTCTTCGTGAAATTGCAGATAAAGTAGGTGCTATTTTGATGGCTGATATCGCTCACCCAGCAGGTTTAATTGCTAAAGGCTTATTGAGCAATCCGGTTCCTTATTGTCATGTTATTACAACTACAACTCACAAGACACTTCGTGGACCTCGTGGTGGTTTGATTATTGTTGGAAAAGATTTCGAAAATCCATGGGGACAAAAAACACCTAAAGGAGAGATCAAAATGATGTCTCAGGTGTTGGATTTCGCAGTATTCCCAGGACAACAAGGTGGTCCTTTAGAGCACGTTATCGCTGCTAAAGCGGTAGCTTTTGGTGAGGCTTTAACTGATAGCTATAAAGAGTATGCTATTCAGATGCAGAAGAATGCTAAGGTAATGGCTGAAGAGTTCATTAAATTGGGTTATAAAGTTGTTTCTAACGGAACAGATAACCACTCTATGTTGGTTGACCTTCGTTCTAAATTTCCAGAGATTTCAGGTAAGAAAGTTGAGAATACTTTAGTAAAGGCTGATATTACAATCAACAAGAATATGGTGCCTTTTGATACACGTTCTCCTTTTGCGACTTCTGGTATTCGTGTGGGTACTCCGGCTATTACAACTCGTGGTCTTAAAGAAACTGAAATGCCAATTATCGTTCAGATGATTGACGAGGTGATTTCTAATATAGAAAACGAAGAAGTGATTGCTTCTGTTAAAACTCGTGTAAATGCAATGATGACTGAGCGTCCTATGTTTGCTTGGTAATTATTTATTACTGATATATTTTAAAGGCTGCCTCTTGGGTGGCCTTTATTTTTTTACCTTGCAAAAAATTTTGTTTGATTCTAGATGGAATAGATTTATGGAATGGTACTCGTATATTTTAGTTGTCTTAGCAGGTGTATTTGCCGGTTTTATCAATGTATTAGCCGGGAGTGGCTCTATCTTAATTTTGGCTTTGCTGATTTTTCTAGGTTTGCCGGCTACAGTGGCTAATGGTACTTTGCGCATAGCTATTTTAATGCAAAACATTGTTGGTGTTGCCAGTTTTAAACAGCAAAAGGTTTTTAAATATAAGGAAGGAATTGGTTTAGCCTTACCTGCTATTGTTGGTTCTATTCTTGGGGCCGTTTTTGCTGTGAACATCAACGAGAAAATTATGGAGCGGACGATTGGGGCCATTCTGATTGTTCTTTTTTTCATTGTCCTTTATAAACCTGATGCCTGGGTCAAAGGTCAGGCTGGTAAAATGGGGAAGAGACCGAGTTTGAGCCAAAATATCATTTTCTTTTTCATTGGTTTTTATGGTGGTTTTATTCAGGCAGGAGTTGGTTTTTTTCTTCTGGCAGGTTTAGTTCTTGGTGCCGGATTCAATTTGGTGAAGGCCAATGCAATCAAAATATTTATCGTACTGCTTTATACCGCATTTGCTTTAGCCGTGTTTATCTATAACGATCAAGTCGATTATAAAATAGGATTAATTCTTGGATTAGGGAATATGATTGGAGCTTGGTTTGGAACGAGATTCGCTGTGAGTTGGGGTGCTAAATATGTTCGTTATATTTTAATGGGAGTGATTATAGTCGCTTCAATCAAATTTTTAGGTGTATTTGATTTGTTTATGATGATTCTTAAATAGATCAAATTTAGTCTAATTGGAAATGATAAGTGATGGTACCACGCTGATAGGCAGGAGCTTTGCTGTCAGAATTGAATTTAGCTTTTAGTGCCGCTCTTTTTGCGGCCTCAAGAAGTGTAATATTAGCAGTAGTCGAACCAGAAACACCTGGTCGGGCACTGGTTACTTTTCCATTTCGATCCACCGTAACTTCTACCACAACTTTTCCACTTTCCTGAAGATTGTATTGGGGTTTAGGAATATACAATGAATTTCGCCCTTTTAAATCAAAAGAGTAACCATTGTTACCTAGCCCGCTACCTGTGTAATTGTTTGAATCTGCAGATCCATTTGTTTTACCTTGATGGCCGGAAGGAAATGTTTTTCCTTGTGAACTGGCATTTGAGCTGCCACTGCCAAACGCATTTTTTGTTTTGTTATTGATTTTGGCAATTTTTTCCTGGCGAGCCAATTCGGCTAATCTTTCACGTTCAATTTCAGCCAATCTTTCTTGTTCAGCTCTTTCTTCTTCCAGTCTTTTTTGCTTAGCAAGACGTTTTTTTTCTGCTTCAATTTTTTGAGCCTTGTCTCGTTCTCTTTTTAGTTTTTTTGCCTGCTCTTCTTTCGCTTTCTTTTTCGCAATTTCTTCAGCAGATGGAAGACTAGGTGCATCTTCGGTATTCTGAGTCAGGATTTTTTCTTTTGGTGAGCTTGCTGTTTTTTTTACTGATTTTACAGCGTCTTTCTTTTTAACAACCGGTTTCGACACTGCTTTTTTTGCAGCTTGTGATTGTGTTGGAGCAGGTCTTTTATTACCAGCCCCTTGATCTGTATTACCAAAATTAATGAGAATGCCTTCTTCTTCAGGTAAAGGCAGAGGAGTTCGGAAACCCAGAAAAAACAGGAGTGCAATAATTGCTGTGTGAAACAATAAAGTTCCCACAAGACCGACACGTTTGCTTCTGGAATCCTTCATATATTATTTTGCTGAAGTTGCTAAAATCAGTTTGTATTTATTGTTTTTGGCTATGTTCATCACTTTTACAACCTGTTCCATAGGGACAGATTTATCCACATGAAGTGAAATCGTTGGATCTTCGTGTTTAGCCAACATTCGTTGTAGTTTTCCTTCAAGTTTTGAGAATGGAGTAGGAGTTGTTTCGATATAAAAGTTGTAGTGCTTATCTATCGATACTGATGTGATTGGATTTGCAGCCGTTTGATTGCTACTTTTTGGCAATAATAATTTTAATGCATTGGGTGCAATTAAAGTTGATGTTACCATAAAAAAGATCAACAACAAAAAGACAATATCAGTCATAGAAGACATGCTGAAATTGGCGTTGACTTTATTTCTTGATTTTAATGCCATAGTGCGACTTACTTGATAGGTTCATTCAAAAGATCCATAAATTCAGTTGTTGTAGCTTCCATTGTGAAAACGACTTTTTCAACTTTGGCGACTAAAATATTGTAGGCAAAATAGGCAATAATACCCACAACAAGCCCGGCAACAGTTGTAACCATAGCAGTATAAATCCCATTGGCAAGCAGAGAGACATCGATATTATTTCCGGCATTGGCCATGGCATAAAAAGCCTGAATCATTCCCATTACTGTACCCAGGAATCCAATCATTGGGGCAGCCCCTGCAACAGTGGCAA
Source organism: Ancylomarina salipaludis (assembly GCF_004122035.1). Classification (GTDB taxonomy): domain Bacteria; phylum Bacteroidota; class Bacteroidia; order Bacteroidales; family Marinifilaceae; genus Ancylomarina; species Ancylomarina salipaludis. The sequence continues at coordinate 244,107 of NZ_SAXA01000001.1, read as the reverse complement.
GAGTCGGCAAATTCTTTTCAAGTTTAGAAACTTCAAGGTTTCCGATATTTTCAATTGCCGCATTGACATCGTTTAGTGGGCGACCAATACGTTTCACACCTTTTGAGATCATTCTTGAAACTGGTGTATCATTCGATTCACATAGCGAGAGAGCGGAATCAATTTTACCATCATGAATGTAATCCTTAATGCGATTCATAAAGTTATCATCCTTTTTAGAGGCTTTACGGATGGCATGAAAACGCTCAAAGAAAATCCAAATCGCAATAATTGATAAGGCAAAGATAGGAATCATGATCCAACCACCTTTAAAAGCCAAATCAATAAAATTAAGTGTTATTTCACTGGACTTATTTCCTGATTCACTGATAATGTCTTCATTCTGAGCTATGCTCTGAAGACTTGCAAACATCAAAAGGTAATTCATATTGTCAATTTTCTGATTTATCTATATATAAAAAACGAGATATAATATAGAATATTATATCTCGCTAAAGTAATATTATTGTTTTTTGTTTCCTCATAGAAATTATGAGAAAATTTGTCTTTTAATGTAATATCATGGTTTGAATGATATAAACACCTGCACCAGCGAGGTAGCCAACTAAAGCCAGAAGACTTATTTTTTTCAAATACCAAATGAAATCGATTTTTTCCATTCCCATTGCAGCAACTCCGGCAGCTGAACCGATGATAAGCATAGAACCTCCGGTTCCGGCACAATAGGCTAAGAATTCCCAGAATAAACCATCCTGAACGAAGTTTGAAGCATAACCAATGGCTTGTGCACCTTCAATTGGATACATGCCCATGGCAGCAGCCACTAAAGGTACATTGTCAACAACTGAAGAAAGGGCACCAATAATCAAGTTAATGATATAGATGTTGTGAATGTTTTTATCTAGCCATGAAGCTAAAATATCGAGGTGACCTGCAGATTGCATACTTGAAACTGCGGAAAGAATTCCTAAGAAAAATAAGACTGTTGGAACGTCTACTTTTTTAAGAACACCTGTTACATTTAAACGATTCTTAAATTCACCTTCTTTATTTTTATGCATAATTTCTGTCACAACCCACATAACACCCAGGCCGAATAACATACCAAGATATGGAGGTAAGTGCGTTACTGTTTTAAATACAGGCACAAATAGTAGGGCTGATACTCCTAAACACAGAATAAAAATTCGTTCTTTTTGAGAGATATAATTATCATCCCCATTATTAGATATTTGTGGTCGGGTTACTTCTCCTTTCATGTAAAAGCTTACAATGATAAGGGGCACAATCATTGTGGCCAAACTTGGAAGGAATACTCGGGTGATGATATTAATTGTGGTTACCTGACCACCAATCCATAGCATAATGGTTGTCACATCACCAATAGGAGACCAGGCTCCACCTGCATTTGCCGCTAATACAACCATTGAGGCAAAGAACCAACGGTCTTTTTGATCATCAATTAGTTTTCGAATTAAGGCAACCAAAACAATTGTTGTTGTTAAATTATCTAAAGTCGCCGACATGAAGAAAGTTAAGATACTTAATACCCAAAGGAGTTTAACTTTGTTGGTCGTTTTAATTTTATCGGTAATTACTTTAAAACCTTGATGTTGGTCTACAATTTCAACAATGGTCATAGCTCCCAAAAGGAAGAAAAGAATGGCAGATATTTCGGATAAATGGTGAAGCACTTCATGGTGAGTAATGAAGTTTAGCATGCCATGCGTGTTATCCATACTTGGGTTTGTTGTAACGTACTCGTTCCACGCTCGACTAACTCCGGATGTTAGAATATCAACACCACCGATAACGTAAATTACCCAGGTTATAACTCCAATTAAAAGAGCCGAAGCTGCTTTGTCAATTTTCAATGGATGTTCTAGAGCGATTGCAATATAGCCAAGAACAAAAACTATGACCATTAATGTAAACATATTATTTTCGTTTTAATAGTTAATTAATTGCTTTTTGTCAGGCACTAATATAATCATATTTAACTATCTGCAGAATGCTAAAAGTTATCTAATAGCTAATATGAGCCCCAATTCGGTAATTTAGACTGAGCATTAATTATGAATTGAGCTTTCAATTTAGAGGTTTTCAATATTGAAGAATTGATCGTGTTTTTATTAAGTTGCTGCTATTCAGATGCTTTTTCTTTTTTGTTGCTTCTGAGGAAATTCATGTATTTTTTGAATAACTCAGAAATGGTATCAAAATCCTCTTTGTAAAAAATTCCAACACCCTGAGTATTTCGTGATGCATCTGAGGCTAAATATTCATTTGAGCGAGTAAAAGCTTTCATTTGAAGCTTGCCTTTTTTATCCAATTTTATATTGACATCAAAATCTCCAACAATATCATTATCTTGTTTTTGGTTTTGATTTGAATTGGTTCCGAGATTGCCATTGATGGTTACTTTATCATTGAAAAGCTGAGTAGAAAGCGCAAATTCAATTTCATCACTTGTAATGTTATCGCCAGGACGATAGCTAAAACCCACATCAAATTTATTACTGATTTGACTCAACCAGTTGGATAGTTGATTTGAAAGTAGCTCACTTGTGGTTACACCAACGGCATAACTTGAGTTTTTGTTTTCAAAATTAGCATCAGTTGATCGCATATATTCAGGCGTATAAAAACGATTCAAGACTAATAAGGACAGAATTTGTTTGTTCATTTCATCCTCGGTAGAAAAGAGTGCTGCCAATATACTTTGAGTTTGTTGATCCAGTGTTGGAAAGGCAATGTCAAAATGGATATTGGGGTTGCTGAGTTTTTGGCTCAGATTCATATTACACTGGACTTGTATCTTTTTGGTATTGTCAACGTAAGGAGTGTTTAATAAAATATCATAAAGCGTTGTTTTTACATTGTAAATTGCATTTATATCAATTGTCGCACTGTAGGGATCGCCATCCCATTTGATTGTTCCTCCATTCGATAAATCAAACTTTTTGTTGATGACATTCTGAAGCGTAAATAAATAACTTCCCGTTTGTATGGTGTAGTTGCCATAAATTTTAAAGTCACCTTTAGTATCAATTCCAAGTTGGAGATTTCCACTTCCATTTGCTTTTAAAACATCACCAATTTTCGAATCGAAAATAATTTGTATGTCAGTTTCAGGAGTAATTTCCAGATTGCAGTTTAGTTTGATACCGGTCAGATCAATATCATATTTTTCAAGTTCAGTTTCATCTGTATTTACAGTATTGATGAAAGTAATGAAGTCGCTGTTCTCAATATCTCCAGTTTTATTAAGTGGGATGTAAATACGTGTGTCTCTACTGGTTTTGGCATCTATCTCAATTTCAATATCATCAGGAGATCCGTAAAGGTGAGTTATTCCTGTGAGATAGGCTTGGCCATAAAGCAATTCGTTATCCGTAATTTTGGTGTTTAGAAGCTTGAAATTATTGGTGCTTAAGGCAAGATCCAAATCAAATTTGTTATAATCATTTAGGGTAATGGCTCCATAAATTTCAGCCATATTGTTTTCAGAGTCGTAAAATTTAAAGTTATTAAACTGTATTTCCTTAGGAGTGAAAACCACACTGTCGTTGCATGTGTATTTGGTTTGTAACTGATCAATTTTGAATGAGGTATTTAAGAATTTGAGTTTGCCAAATATTCGAGGCAAACTAGTTGGTCCTTCCACCTGCATAAAACCGCCAAGTCTGCCTTCAAGTTCTGAGATACTACCTTCTAAGTAGGGATGAAGAATGTTCATGCGCATGGAATCTAAGTTCAGACTTAGATTAATAGAATCCAACACAGGATAATAGCTTCCTTGAATATTAATTTCACGTTTATTTTTATGAATAACATATGCTTCCAAAGAAAGTTTTTGTTCATTTTTAACCCAATTGCTTTTGAGATGTAAATCCCCAATGGTGTCATTATTAAATGTCAGGTTATCCAGAACAAGATCTGCATTGGTTAAACGGTCGCCGTAAAAATCGGAAAGTTGGAAGTAACCTCTGGTTTTACCATCAATCCCTAAATTTCTGCTGTTGTTTATCGTATTGATATTTTTTAGGCTGATATCATTAAATTGGCATTTTATAATGTCTTTAGCTAAAGTTGAGATTTTGCCGTCAATAGATAAAAACTGCTCGTTTTGGCTGATTTTAAATTGATCAATACTATAACTTGTGCTATCGATTTGGATATGAGATTGATTAATTTGCCAGGTGCTATCGGCTAGAATAATGGTGCTTGGAAGAAGATCGATTTCCCACTTTGGGCTAGACCCCATTGTTTTAGATTCGACTGTTCCTACGGCTGATAAGGATCCACTGTATGTTTTGGCACCCCAATTATTCCAGTTTAAATCGTATTTAAGCTGATTGTTTTGAGCTTCAATTTGATGTGAAAGATTGAAGATATTATAATCTTCAGTGAAAGCTAATTTGTCACTGCGTCCTTTTAATATTAGTTTATCGTGATTGGTATTTAAGTTGACTTTAATACCTTCTATTGACTTTGAGTCATAGGTTAAGAACGGGATATCTAGTTTTAAATTTAAGGCATGCTCTGCCGCATTAATTTCACCACTTAATTGGCTGTTGGGAGCTAAGATTATATCAGGATAAATGAGTTCGGTTAGACCGGAATTCTCCTTCACTAAAAGATCAATTTCAAATTTATTAGTTGAATCTAATTTTGTGTAAGATGAATCGGGAGCATAAGCTGGCAAATAGTAATAAATCATATTTGATAAGGATGAAACAAGTTTATCAAGTTCATAATTACCTTTTACATTGAGATCAGCTAGATCTGATTTTAGATCAAATTGTTTGAGTTCGGGTGTGGTCTTAGAATCGATTTTTATATCATTCAGATTGAATTTACCTCTACCATTTTTGTATTCAATATTGTTAATAAAAATATGACCATTGGCATTGTCAAACCGATTACCGGTAAAGTTTGCATTCAAATTTAAATTGAGCTCAGCAAGCTCATCTTTTGTGTTTAAATGGAGAGGGAATAGTTTAGCATTCTTTAAATGAGAATCAAAGTTAACAACTGGGATTTCTTTTGAAAAATCGATTTTTCCAGCAAAGTCAAATTCAATATTGGGGTCTAAAAGTGAAATCCGACCATCAAAATGCTTATCAGCAAAATACCCGTTTAGAGATAGATTTTTGTATTCGTAATTGTAAAAATTGAACTGTTTGATATTACCATTCATTACCCCTTGAGTTCCTTTTTTCGATGTTGATCCTTTTAATGAAACATTCATCGATACCTGACCAACTTTTTCATGGTTCAGTAAATGGCCCAAATTAAAATTTTGCGTGTTGATATCACCCGTAAAACTTAGGCTGTTGTCAATTAAATTTGGTTTTAAAAGGATATCAGTTCTGATATCTCCCTGATCGGTTTTAAAATTTCCATAAAAAACAAAATCATTGATAAATCCATTGAATTTCCCTTTATAATGAATGAGCCCCAGATTATCAAGTTGACTGGGTAGTACGATATGGTTACCCTCGTAGTTTGGGATATACACATTCTCAAGATCTGAAATACTAGTCGTTAGTTCCTCAAAATTGGCTTCGAGGTAAGAATTTTCAATTTGCGGAAGACCATTGAGATAAAATCGTCCTTTAAAGTTGGTATGATTCCCATAAATAACGTTAATGTTACGTCCTTTTAGATCGTAAACTGTGCCAAATAAATGCCCCGATAAAAATCCTGATTCTCTATAGCCCAGAAGGACATCATTAAAATAAGCCAGATCTTCAAAACTGATTTTTGATGATCTAATCTGGAAATCGAGCTTCATTTTTTTTGTGAAATGACTCCAATAACCTTCTCCACTTACATAATTGAGAAGTATTTGACTGGCAGAAAGGACACTTTTAGGTGAACTTATGGTAGCATCAGACATCCCCCATTGTGTAGGTGTAATCCATGAATGCGTTTTAAAACCTGTTAGGATAAAACCTGATTTTTCAATACAACTCATATGTTTCACATCGAAATCAACCGAATCGCCGATGATTTTGATATTGCGTGCCTGTAGGTTTATATTTCTGACATCGATATCGTCGTAGTTCATTCCAAAAGCTTGCTTTTTAGCATCTATGGTTAAGAAACGAAAATGTGAATCAATCAAATCGAGATTGGAAACATTAATAATCCAGGAATTTTGTTGACTTGTCGTGTCAGGAATTTCTGGGCTATTGGATAGAGAATCTAAGAAAACCTGAAGGTTCTGCACCCGATCGTTCCCCTCATATAAATTAAAATAGGCTTGTTTTAAATTGAGTTTCCCAATGTAGGCTTTCTTCGATTTGAAATTGATGGAATCCAGTTTGGAACTCAATTCCCCAACGTAAATCAGAGTATCTTTTCTGTGATCCTCAATATAGACCCCTTTAAGAATGATTTTTTTGAAAGGGGAAAAATCGACGCCTTGAATGCTTACCGGTGTATGTGCCCGTTCTGAAATTGATTTGGCTATCTTTTGACAGAAATAGGTTTGCACACGGGGGCTTAAAAATATAAGATAGGCCAATATAAGTACCATAATGATACTTGCTATGGACCAAATTGATATTTTGAGGAATTTTTTAATAGTTTTGTGCTTTTGAGTGCAATTGCACAAAATTAGACAAAAAGAAATAGAAAACAGCGGGTGAAAGCTGTGTTTGTATTCTTTTTTAATCTTTTTACGTTAATTTTTAATTTGATGAGTATAACGATATTAGGAATTGAATCTTCGTGTGATGATACATCTGCTTCAGTTTTGAGAGATGGGGTGATTCATTCTAACATTATTGCCACTCAAACGGTGCATATGGCATATGGTGGGGTTGTGCCTGAACTTGCTTCTCGTGCACACCAGCAAAATATAATTCCGGTGGTGGATCAAGCTTTGAAAGAAGCGAATATAACCGCTGATGAAATCGATGCTGTTGCTTTCACACGAGGGCCAGGGTTATTGGGATCTTTGATGGTTGGAACTTCATTTGCAAAAGGTTTTGCTCTATCGAAGAACATTCCTCTGATTGAAGTTAATCATCTTAAAGCTCATATTCTTGCACATTTTATCGATGATTTAAAGAATACTTACGATCATCCGGGTTTTCCTTTTTTGGCACTTTTAGTTTCGGGAGGTAATTCACAAATTATTATTGTGAAAGATCATTCTGACATGGAAGTGATCGGCGAAACCATTGACGATGCTGCAGGTGAGGCATTTGATAAGTGTGCAAAAGTAATGGGAATTCCCTATCCGGGAGGACCTGTGATTGATAAGCGAGCTAAGGAAGGGAATCCTTTGGCTTTTGAATTTAGCAGGCCAAAAATTCAAGGTTTGAATTATAGTTTTAGTGGATTGAAGACTTCATTCTTATATTTTATTCGTGATAAAGTAAAAGTCAACCCTAATTTTATTGAGGAGAATATGAATGATTTGTGTGCTTCACTTCAATACACGATTGTTGATGTTTTAATGAATAAGGTCAAGCGAGCAGTACGTGAAACGGGTATCAAAGAAGTTGCTATTGCAGGTGGTGTTTCGGCTAATTCAGGTTTGCAAAATGCAATGAAAGAGGCAGCGGCAAAACAGGGATGGAAAGTTTATATTCCGCAGTTAGGATACTCTCTTGATAATGCGGCAATGATTGCCATCACGGGGTATTTTAAATATCTAAAGAAAGATTTTGTGGAACAGGACACGGCTCCTTTTGCCCGAATGACAATAAAATAAACTGAAACAGCCTTGAAATTGGATTTTCAAGGCTGTTTTTTTATCCTTTTACGGAAATTTATTCGGTATTAATATTTAAATAGCCTTTCAAAACCAGAATGGCTTCTTCCGAAAAATCTTTTAAGCAAATCCGAAATTCTTCTTGTTCTTTTGTTAAGACAATAAGTTCTCGATCTTCGATTTTAAATTCTTTAATGTCTTTTCTATAGATTTTGGTGCGTCGTTTAAACCACCCGTATTTGTATTTTATTCGTCTCGAATTTATTTTTAGGTATTCGCGTGGGTACATAAACTTACATCCCAAAAGAATCCCAATTGTGTATATGCACGCAATTGTAACAATAAAAGGTGCAAAGTATCGACAAAGAGGAAGAACGTCGATATACTTGACGAAAAAATATAAAACAATTGCTGTGATAATAGAGGCGATCCCAACAGCTAATTGTTTACTCTTAGCATTGAGTGCCTTAATTTTATGACTTCTGATATCGTATTCGAATTGAAGCATCGCATTTTGTTTTTAATATTTAATTCAAGTTACTTAAAAATGAATCAACATAAAAACTCTGATTAAAAATCATTTTATTCTTCAATCAGTATTTGTGAAAATAAATTATTTTGTTGGAGCAGGTCTGAATAGGATTCTGAAATAAAATCTTTAGGATTGATTTGGAGTAATTTAATATAAAAATTACTTTGTTCCTGAAGTTTGTCCTTTGTGTAATCATGATCCATATTTGATGCCTCGATTTCAACAAATGTTCCCAGCTTTTCAACGGTATCCAGATGGAATTTAACATTATTAATAAAATAGATTTCTCTATCCTTTTCAACAATACATTTATTGCCAAGAGCCTTTCCCAATATGTTTTTGAGATTGGAGTCGGGTTTTGTTTTGTATAAGGTAAAACGACTTTCTTTACTATCAGGAGTATTCTCTCTTTCGTAATGGATCAGGTTATTTTCGATATTTCCTTCCCGTAGTTTTAAGCGTCCGTTTTTCGAATGGAAATACGTGTCGACTTGATGATCAACGCCTTTGAACTCTGCTTTTTGAGTTTTGAGAATTTCTCGGATTTTGCTTAAATCGCGACAACGGGCTTTAATTTCGATATTTATTGACATAGTTTTAAGAATAAAGAATATGATTCAAAAGTAAAAATAAATTGGGGGAAACAAGCTCTTGTTTAGTCTTGAGAATTCACAATTTCAATAATCTTTTCAGAAATTTGATGGAGAGGGAATATGAATTGAGGTTTTGCTATTTGAAATGCAGCTGATGGCATAATTCGGGCGATTGCATTATCCGGATCTTCGACAATGCAAACGCCTCCTATTTCATTTATCTGATAAAGACCATATGCTCCATCTTCATTTAATCCGGAAAGAATAAGTCCGATTAATTTGTCTTTATAGCACAAAGCAGCAGTTTCAAACAGAACATCAATCGAAGGACGGGAGTAATGAACTTTTGAATCGGTTGAAAGTGTAAATGTTTCATCGTTCTCAATGAGCAGGTGGTAATTGGGAGGCGCAAAATAGACTGTGCCAGCCAGTATTTGTTCTTTTTCTTCTGCTTCCTTAACGTTTAATTGGCTGATCTCATTCAAATAGTGAATAAAGGTATTGTTGGGGTTATCACCAATATGAAGCACAACGATAATGGCCAAAGGAAATTCCTTCGGAAAAAGGGGGATGGTGGCTTTTAGAGCCTCCAGTCCTCCAAATGAAGTTCCGATAACTAATGCTTTATACATGCTTTAACCAGGTTCTTTTTGTAAATTTTTTGTTGCTGGTCGACATCTGAAAAATTGTATTCTTTGCTTGAAAACTTTAAGGTTTCTTTTGAGCCTAAGCATAAATGACCACTTGATGAAAGGCTTTCGTGAAATAAGTTGATAACTCTGTTTTGTAAATCTTTATCGAAATAAATGAGCACATTTCGACAGATAATGAGATTTACTTCAGCAAAAACAGAATCGGTAACAAGGTTGTGATCAGCAAAAACCACTTTTTTCACCAGACTTTGATCTAATTTTATAGATCCATATTTCATGGTATAAAAATCGGATAGTTGGGATTTTCCACCTGATTTTTTATAGTTCTTCTCAAATTGTTCTAAGTCGCGAATGGGGTAGATGCCTTGTTTGGCAATTTCCAAAACTTTACGGTTAAAATCAGTTGCATAAATCTGACACCGATCAAGAATTCCTTCCTCACGCAGGAGTATGGCAAAGGAGTAAACTTCTTCGCCGGTTGAACAGCCTGCATGCCATATCTTAATAAAAGGGTATGTTTTAAGATTCGGAATAACATGTTCACGAAATGAGGCATAAAATTCCGGGTCGCGAAACATCTCTGTTACATTAATGGATAAGTCTTCAAGAAGTTCAATGAAAAAATCTTTAGAATGCAAGACTTTATCCTGCATTTGAGATATACTTTCGAAATGACTAACTGCCATACGATGCAGTAGACGTCTCTTTATATGAGAGCGTGAATATTTTCGAAAATCGTAACCATATTTCTGATAGATGGCTTCGAGCATTAGAGGTATTTCTATATCAATATTTTCATCTTGCTCGACCTTGTTTTGTTTGTTAGTCATATTTTTGAACGGTTTTGACTCCCTGACTTATTACTGCCCTCAAGTCTTCTTTTTTGAAAGGCTTGCAAATGAAATTATTCATACCCGAGTTGATACAGTGTTGTTTGTCTTCGTAAGAAACATTGGCTGTTAGTGCAATAATATAGCATGTGTTACCAATATTCATATTTGCCTCGTAGTTTCTGATCTTTTCAGAAGCATTAATGCCGTCTAATACGGGCATTTGCATGTCCATCAGGATGATATCGTAATTCTTTTCCTTATACATTTGTAAGGCTTCGAGACCATTTTTAGCCACATCGCAAGTTAAACCGAGTTGTCTAAGTGTTAACACAGCAACTTTCTGATTAATCGGATTGTCTTCAGCTACAAGTATTGAAAGGTCTTGAGGAAGATCTTCATAACTTTTTTGAATTGTAGTCATTTCTTGTTCTTTATATTCAAATTTTAGTTCAAACATGAATTCTGAACCGACATCTTCTTTGCTCTGAAGTGTTATTTTTCCTCCCATTAAGTTGGTGAGATTTTTTGAGATAGCTAGCCCCAAGCCAGTCCCTCCATATTGTCTGGAAATAGAACTGTCAGATTGCCTTTTTTATTTTCCAATCTCTGAATTTCGATATAGACAAGTTCATAATATTATTAATATTGGTTGAATTTAGTCATGTTCAATATGAACAAAAATAGTCAAAAATAAAATGAATACATCTTATTTATACATGAATTGCCTTAAACTGAATGTTAGTTAATGTATTTGTAGTGGCTTTAAAAAATAATATGAAACGTATTTTTTTGCGACTTATTTAACTGTAGCTTTATTTGATTACTTAAGATTTTATAATATTGTATATCTGATGAAACAATTTTTGAGTATTCTGCTGGTGGTTTTGAATTTTGCCGTTTGGGCACAGAACAAAGATTTAAACAAGCTGTTTTAAAAAGGAAATTTTGAACGGGTTATTGAACAAGGTTTGGAATTTTATGCATGAAAAATTCAGAGAGGCTCGTCTCACTGGATTAAATATTAATTTCTAATTAATTTTTATTCGATTTTTTTTAATCTTTCTTTAGCTTTGATATTGATCTAAATCTAAATCTTTTTAAACCTTACACTATCTGTTATGCATGTATCAATATATAAAACTGTAAGTGTTCTTTCCTGTGGTTGGTTAGGCGAATCTTTAGCTATTGATCTGCTGGATAAAGGTTTTATAGTAAAGGGTGCTACTACGAGTCAGGATAAAAAGGAGCGCTTACTTGAGAAAGGAATTGATGCTTATCAGTTAAGATTCGAAGATTTGAATGATGCTATGAAAAGCTTCCTCAATTCAGATATTCTGGTTTTAAATCTGACGATAAAAGATCTTGAACTCTATAGGCAATTTCTACCTGTGTTGGAACAATCACCAGTTAAGAAGCTGATATTGATTAGTTCGACAGGTGTTTATCAAAATTCTGCAAAACCGGTTGATGAAAACTCAGAATTGAGTGAATCGGTTTGGGTTTCTATTGAGAATCTGATGAAAGACAACCCGAATTATCAAACGACTATTCTAAGATTCTCAGGTCTTTTCGGGGGAAACCGAAAGCCCGGTAATTTTTTATCTGGTAGGAGTGTTCAAAATGGAGAAGCTCCTGTGAATCTAATTCATCGTGATGATTGCATTCAGATTATCAATGAAATTATCAAACAAGATGTGTGGGAGGAATGTTTTAACTGTACAGCAGATACACATCCTTCGAAAAAAGAGTTTTATACCAGAGCTGCTAAGCTGATAGAGGTACCACTACCAATTTTTGATGAGAAGGAGGGAAACCCCTCTTCTTTTAAACTCATCACGAATGAAAAGCTTAAAAGAAGATTGAATTATGAGTTTATTCATGCCGATTTATTGGACAGCCTGAGTCTTTAACGATTTAATTTTAGATCTGATTGCATCCATCTTTTCTGATTTCCTAAGGCTATTAATCTCACGTGCTTCTTTTTTAAGAAGATCTTTTAATTTGTCAGGTGTTAGGCTGTCTCTGCTTATAAAATAGGCATTAACGGTACTGTCTTGTTTCAGAAGATATTCGAAATCCTGTTTATATTTCTGAATAAATTGAGTGTAGTTATAAACATCATCAATGGCCCAAACAGCTTGTTGCCAAACGTACAGTTCGGCTATATGATATGCGATTTTACATTTTTTAGGATCAAAGTTCATATTACTGTACATTAGATCATTTATAATTAAATTATGTTGATTTAAATGTTCATTGCTTCTGTATAGGTCATGTGCCCAATCCAAGTAATCAACGGGCATTAAATTACCAATCTTACTATCGCCTATTCGCTTCCAACTGGCGGTACTAAACCGCACATACCTGAAACCATTAAAAACTCCGATATAATCATTAAAACTGATATTGGGTTCAATAATTTTTTCAATGAGTTGCATCTTATGAAGCCTTTGGGCAACATCTTTTTTAAAGGAAATTATCTCTCTGTAATTTTGAAATATTTCCTGATTTAATCTTTCTATAGCTAGTTTGGTTTCTTGCTGTTCTTTATGATTCTCGCGCCATTCTGTTAACAGAAAAGCGAGATATACACTTAAAAGAACTGTGAAGAATTCAAAGAAATAGGGCCAGAGGTTACCTTTGTTTTTAAGCTTCGAAATGAGTTTAAACATGTGTGTTTGGGGATTTTGTTGGGTTTTGAATTGTATTTGATAAGAGATTGTTTTTTTTACGCTTAAAATTAAACTTGGAGATAGTGCTGATTTTTATTGTTTAGATAAAGGTTTTTGAGCAATCATACCTATCCATGAACTCTCAATTTCATAAGGTTTTCCGCAAAGGTCACTCCAAAAATCTTTTAAGATAAGTTGATGCTCATGAAGCATTTCTTTGGCACGTTTAAGAGAGAAGTAATGTTTCCAGATATGGTAGCTCTGCATTTCTCCGTCAGCCATAATCAGAGTATATTTCTCCAGGCGAACTTTTTCTTTTTTGTATTTGAAATGTTCGTGTAGGAGCAGATGTTCGTCCTCTTTCCAAAAACCTTCTTCCCGGCTTAAATACCAGGATTGGTTTTCGTGTCCTTTTTTAAAATATTGTTTGGTGAACAAGTCGAATATCAAATAACCACCTGGCTTTAGCGCTTTGCGCACTTTGGTCAAAAGCAAGTCTCTTTCCTGATGTGAAAGAACACACAAATCGCCATAAATAAGGGTGATTACATCAAATTCGTTGGTGTAATCAATTTCCAAATAATTTTGGCAGAGGTATTCAATATCGTATTGTGAGGCTTTGGCTTCTTCTTTTGCATAGTTGATAGAACTTTGTGAAAAGTCAATACCAGTTACCTTAAAACCTTGTCCGTGGAAATGTTCGCTATATAAGCCTGGGCCACAGCCCAAATCGAGTAGACGTGCTCCTTTGGGCAGATCCATATATTCGGAAAGCCACAAAACAGATTTGATAATAGTCTCATATTTTCGGGAACCTTCATCACTTTCATCGTCTAAGTGCGCATACAAAATGTGTTCGGAGATGTAAGGATCCTGCCAAAAGTTGATTTTGTCTTTAGTGAAAAGTTTGGGTTTTTTAGTAATACTTTCCAATTGGGAAAAATCGAGTTTCCCATTATTAATTAGGTTCATATGCTTTTTTGTAGATGTAATATTTTGATTGAATAGGATCAGACAATTTGCTGGAGTTTAACTCGTTGTACGCCTTCGATCTGACCAATTTCTTTAGAAAGGGTATTGATTTTTACATTCTCGTTAATTTGAATAACAAAATAAAGGCTGGTTCGTTTGTCATCAAAGGTTTGTTCAATATCTATTGTACGAATGCTCACTTTATGCTTTTTCAGCAGATCTGAAATGGGATCAGTTTGCAGGTCATAACCAGCCGAAGAATATATCCTTAGGTATTTGATGAATTTTGCAGGAAACATCCATTTCTCAATAATATCAAGGAAAATCAATGCAAATAATAAAATTAGTGTTGCAATAGTTGTTGCCCAGTACATACCGGCACCAACAGCTAAACCGATAGCTGCAATCACCCAAATGGATGCTGCTGTGGTTAAGCCTTTAACGTTAAAGCCAAATTTCATGATGGCTCCTGCTCCCAAAAAACCAATACCCGACACAACTTGCGCAGCCAATCGGGCAGGATCAGCAGGTTTGTATTGGCTGAATGTTTGAGGAATATAAATAGAAAGCAACATGATAAGCGTGGCTCCCATACTAATGAGAATGTGTGTGCGTAATCCGGCAGGTTGTTTGTGGTATTCACGTTCGAATCCGACTACAGCACCAACAATAAGACTCAATAGCATTCTGAAGGCTATTGTTTCTGTAGTAATGCTCTGTTCATTTATTATGTGTTCAATGAAACTCATAGACTCTTATTTTGAGTGTAAAGATAGAGATTAAGGCTAAAGTGTCAAGTTGCAGGTTGATGTTAAAATGTTTAAAGAAAAAGAAATAAAAGAGATTGTTGCGAATAAACAGATTTATCCATTTTCACTTTTGATTACATACACTTGTCCGGTTTCGTATCTGATTACTTTAATCTCGGTGTTCTTATTGATAAAACCATCTTCTGATTTGGCATCGTAAATTTCATCATCAATTATCACTTTACCCGAAGGACGAAGATCTGTAGAGGAAATACCTTGTCTGCCAATTAATGTTTTTGGACTCATATCAACTCCGATAAAACCTTCCTCGATTTTTCCTTCTGTATTCAGAGCCAATTTGCCAAGGAAACCACTTCCGGCAAAAAGTCTTTTACTGAGATTAATTGACAAAATAACTGATGCGAGCATTGAAAAGGTGACAAGTAGAATGGCTCCTAAAAGGGATTTGACATGTCGGGGTTCAAATTCAAAGTTGACATTATCAATCAAACTTAAACTAAGACCAGCGATGATAAGAATGATACCAGAAACACCGGCAACACCAAATCCGGGAATGACAAATATTTCAACCCCAAGTAAGATGACACCTAAAACGAAAATTATAATCTCCCAGTTGGCAGCCAGCCCATCAAGATAAAGTGGCGAGAAGTATAGGAAAGCACCAATAATGGCGACAATCAAAGGAAAACCAACTCCCGGCGACTGCAATTCGAAATAAATGCCTCCAACGATGAGCATGATGAAAATACCTTGTAACATAGGATTCAGCATAAAGTCAATTAATTTCTCAATGCCGGATGGTTCGTATTTTTTAATGACATATTCTTTAACATGCACTTGTTCCAAAACTTCTTCAATCGAATTGGCGATGCCTTCACAGTACCCATTTTTAATAGCTTCGTTGGGTGTAAAAGTTAATACCTTACCCGTATCAATTACATTTTTGATATAGGTGCGCGGGTCAACCATCGCTTCAGCTATCAGAGGATCTCTTTTCCATTTTATAATGGTATCACCATTTTGAATCAGGGTATCTTTCCCATGGGATTCAGCCGTGGCTCGCATGGTTGAACGCATATAGGATTGATACTTGTCAGGCATAGCTTGTCCTGTTTGATTTACTACAGTTGCAGCACCAATATTAGCGCCCGTACGCATATATATACTATCGCAGGCTATAGAAATAAGAGCACCTGCAGAGGCTGCATTATTATCGATAAAGACATAAACCGGTATTTTACTGTTGAGAATTGCAGTGCGGATAGAGTCGGCATGAACCACCATTCCTCCATAGGTGTTCATATGAATGAGAAAGATGTTAGCTTTCCACTCTTTAGCCTCAGAGAAGGCATCTTTGGTCTGTCGCCAAACCGGAGGCCCGATTTCCTGTTTAATATCAAATTGATATACTTTGACTTTATTTGACTCTAAACTATCATTGGTTTGTTGTGAAAATGAAACAAAAGGAATGATAAGCAGAAATAATAAATGGACTATGCGCGCCTTCATATCTAAAAAGAATTGAGTTCTGATGATGTAATATTTATTAAAGATAATCATTGCGCTTAATTCATCGATTTAATTACAAAAAAACTTAGTCATAATTTTCTGTGTAGAAAGAATAATATAAGATCAGGATACATGTATTTTAAAGTATAAGTCTCAATTTAATTTGTATTTTCGAAGCTGATAAAAATTCAAGCTAATTACAAAAGACAACAAACATTTAGTTAAAAATAGATATGGGAAATTTGAAAATAACACTTCGTGATAATGCATGGATTCGTTGGGGAATGCTACTTATGGTAGGTTTTGTATTGGCAGCAAACTATTATTTTTATGATGCACTATCGCCTTTAAAATCAAAATTGACCGAAGAGTTTGGTTTTTCATCAACTGATTTTGGACTTTTTGTTTCTGTATATTCGATTCCCAATGTGTTTTTATTAATGGCCGTATTGGGTGGTGTTATTCTTGATAAATTGGGAATACGTCGAACGGGTTTCATGTTTGTTTCGTTTATGGCTTTTGGTGCTTTAATTACGGCCTATGGCGCTAGTGATATCTATACCAACGGGGGCTGGGGATACGGATTTATGTCTTCATTTATGCCATCCTATTCTCCGGAATTGAAGATGATGCTTCTAGGGCGTTTCCTTTTTGGATTGGGTGCTGAGACCAGTATTGTGGTTATATCCAAAATTATTGTGAAATGGTTTAAGGGTAAAGAGTTGGCCTTGGCTTTTGGAGTGAAATTAGGCCTGGCAAGAACAGGTTCTTTTTTGGCTTTTAATTTGTCTCCAATTTTGATTGAATCTCCGGCAGGATGGACAACAGCCATTTGGTTTGCAGCCTTCTTTGTAACAGCTTCCTTAATTGTTTTCATGATTTACATGATGCTGGACTTGAAGCTTGATAGGCAAAGTCAACAAGATGGTGAGCTTGTTAAAAGTGATCCATTCAGACTATCTGATTTGAAGAAGCTGATTCTGAATCCGTCGTTTATGTATGTGACTTTATTGTGTTTGACTTTCTATTCAGCTGTATTTCCATTTTTATCGTTCTCAGCCGATTTTTTCTTAAATAAATTTGGTTTAAGTGTGAAAGAATCGGGCTTTATTTCATCCATGTTGCCGGTTGGGACGATGTTTTTCACCCCTCTTTTTGGTTTTGTTGTTGATAAATACGGGCGTGCTGCCAGTTTGATGATTTACGGGTCTTTAATCTTAGTGTTAGTACATACTTGTTTTGCATTTACGACCATTAATCCATATGTATTGATGGTTATTTTGGGCATTGCATTTTCATTGGTCCCTGCTTCAATGTGGCCTTCAGTTGCTAAAATTGTTGATGAAAAACGTATTGGTTCGGCTTATGGATTCATGTTTTCGATTCAGAATATTGGGTTGTGGATTTTCCCTATCCTGGCTGGAGTGGTATTGGATAAGACAAATGCTGAAGGAGTTGAGAGTCTCAACTATACGTTTACTCTAATCATGTTTGCAGCTCTTGGGATTCTGGGATTATTATTTGCAATCCTTTTAAAGCGTGAAGACAAGATCTCTGGTTATGGCCTTGAGCTGCCTTCCAATTCAAAATAAGAAATATCTCATTTGATAAAAATTAGGCCACGGGTTTAAGAATTCGTGGTCTTTCTATAGTTTTACATGGTATGAAAGCAAATACAGAAGCTACAAGTCTGCATTGGAGAGTCATGGAATTTAATGATTTCACCCTTGATGAATTGTATGATTTAATGCAGCTGCGATCGCAAATTTTTGTTGTAGAGCAGGATTGTGTTTATCTTGATCAGGATGGTAAAGACAGAAAAGCTTTGCATGTTTTAGGCTGTAAGGGTAAAAAGATTTGTGCTTATGCACGTCTGTTCAATAAGGGTGATTATTTCGACGCTTGTAGTATTGGGCGGGTTATTGTTGCAGAAGATGAAAGACGATATAGTTATGGACATGCTTTGATGACTGAGAGTATTAAAGCTATAAAAGCCCATTACGGGGAAGACCGAATTAAAATATCAGCTCAGAAATATCTGAAGAAGTTCTACGAAAGCCATGGTTTTGTCCAAATGGGGGAGGAATATTTGGAAGATGGAATTCCACATATTGGAATGATTAAGGAGTAAGTATTTTCAGTATACCCTTTAAAAATATATAACCACGAATTCACGAATGAAATTTTAATTAATTTGTGTTTTTTTAAGAGGTAAGTGTATAAAATCTCACTTGTATTTATAATGATGGGAATACTAACTTCAATTTGGATTATAATACAATTCGTTTACTTGTTAAGCTTGGTTCTCCAAAATTGACAATTAAAGCTAACCTATTATTTGAAACTTTAAGATAATTAAATGCTTGTGAAGTAAAAGCTGCGTGCAACTGCGCTATGGCTTTTATTTCAAGAATTATTTTATCGTACAAAACGAAGTCTGCATAAAATTTATGTGGTAAAATAACGCCTTTATAGTTGACTTCATATTTTTTTTCTCTTTCATAAGGGATTCCAGCTTTTTTAAATTCATATTCAAGCGCATCTTTATAGACGATTTCTAGAAAACCAAAGCCTAAATTATTATGCACAGTAAAGCACTTATTCATAATTTTATAGCTTTCTTCTTTATACAAGATTTCAGTCATACAATGCAGATGGTTAAATGATTGATATTAAAATTAATAAAATAATTTAAAAAACTTAATTCGTGAATTCGTGGTGAATTATTGAAAGCTGCTAATTGTCAGTTTTTCTATTCAAAAAAAGTCATAACTTTACAGAGTTACTAAAAAGTCTGTAAGCAAGATGACTAAAACCGTAATACAAAAACCTTCCTATAAAGGCCTCTACGAATGTTGGATTTGTTGATCCGACCTCCATTTCTATATCCAAATTTTTGGAATTAATATCGACCGATATCCTACCGGTTGATAATTATACTCACATTTTATGAATTGTAATACGAGTACCAGGGCATATCCTTAATGGGATAATTGCAACTTGTTGCTAGCTCGTATTTTAAAGTTTGAAATAATGCAAGCAATTGTATTTGATATTAAACGCTATGCTGTGCATGATGGGCCAGGGATTCGAACTTCTGTTTTTTTTAAAGGCTGTCCCTTGCGTTGTGTCTGGTGTCATAATCCGGAATCTTATAAGGCAGGTATTGAGCCAATCTGCCGAAGCAATCGCCTGGGGGATATCGAAGTTGCTGATGAGTCGCAGATTGGTAAAGTCTATTCGCTTGACCAATTGATTTTTGAGATAGAAAATGATCAGCTCTTCTTTGATGAATCGGGCGGAGGTGTTACGTTTAGTGGTGGAGAGCCTTTGATGCAAATCGATTTTTTAGAGGGCATACTAAAGGCTTGTAAAGAAAGAGAAATCCATACAGCTTTGGATACCACAGCTTATGCAAAAAGGGACAAACTTGATCGTATTATCGATTATGTCGATCTTTTCCTTTTCGATTTGAAACACATGGTCGATGAGGACCATCGAAAGCACACAGGTGTTTCCAATCAGTTGATTCTGGATAATTTGGTTTATCTGTCAGAAAAAGGAAAGCGTATAATTATTCGTTTCCCTATGATCCCAGGCTATAACGATTCGAAATCAAATATCAATTTGATGCTCGATTTTTTGAACCAATTGCCTAGCAAACCCGAATTTCATATTCTACCCTATCATCGAACCGGACAGGATAAATTCCGACGCTTTGGAATTGAAACAACTATGCCTGACATCCCTTCTCTCTTGGAAGAAGATACTGTTTGGGTACAGAATGTTTTTAAGGCAGAGGGGTATACAGTGAAAGTAGGAGGCTGATTTACAATTAACGATTTACAATTAATAATCAATAATTACTAATTAAGAATATGAACACTAGAATACAAAAATTAAGAGAACAAAGTTTAAATGCAATCAACTGCATATCGCCGGAGCGTGCTTTGTTAATGACCGAATTTTATAAATCAGATGAGGCACAAATGGTTTCTACACCAGTGAAACGTGCCATGTCTTTCCAACATTTTTTTGCAAATAAAAAGATATGCATCAATCCTGATGAACTGATTGTCGGTGAGCGTGGACCAGCACCTAAAGCCTGTCCGACTTATCCTGAAATTTGCATTCATTCATTGGATGATCTCAAGATTTTGAATGAAAGAGAGAAAGTGTCTTTTAAAGTAGATGAAGAAACATTTAAGATATATGAGGATAGTATTATCCCATTTTGGACTGGCAAAACCAATCGGGACAAACTGATTGGGAATATGACTCCTGAGTGGTTAAACGCTTACGAAGCGGGTATTTTTACCGAGTTTCAGGAGCAAAGGGCTCCGGGACACACAGTTTTGGGAAAGAAAATGTTTCAAAGAGGTTTTCTTGATGTAAAAAAGGATATTGAAGCAGCGATAGAGGCGTTGGATTTTTTTTATGACAATGAAGCCTACGATAAGCAGGAAGAGCTGAAAGCCATGGATATTGTTTGCGATGGCATTATCCATTTTGCAAAGCGTCATGCTGATGAACTTGAACGTTTGGCTAAAGTAGAAGAGGATGCTATAAGAAAAGCAGAATTGGAGCAGATGGCTAAAGTTTGTCGCAGGGTGCCTGCGCATGCACCGCAGACAATGCACGAGGCATTACAGCATTATTGGTTTATACATCTGGGTGTGATTTCAGAGCTTAACCCATGGGATTCCTTTAATCCGGGCCGATTGGATCAGCACTTGTTGCCTTTTTACGAGCAGGAAGTCAAGACGGGAAAATTAAGCGAAGAGAGTATGTACGAATTACTGCATGCTTTCTGGATTAAATTCAACAATCATCCTGCACCACCTAAAATGGGGGTGACGGCTAAAGAAAGTAACACCTATACCGATTTCTGTTTGATCAATCTTGGAGGTTTGAAGGAGGATGGTTCTGATGCTGTGAACGAGATGTCATATGTTCTGTTGAATGTGATTGAAGAGATGCGTCTCTTGCAACCAAGTTCGATGGTTCAGTTGAGCAAGAAAAACCCGGATCGCTTTATCAAAAGAGCGCTTCGAATTGTAAAGACGGGTTTTGGTCAGCCTTCAATTTTCAATACCGATGCGGTGATTCAGGAGATGTTGCGTCAGGGAAAAAGTATCGAGGATGCGCGTAATGGTGGCTGTTCGGGTTGTGTTGAAACGGGTGCTTTTGGAACAGAGAACTACAGTCTGAGTGGTTATTTCAATTTGGCTAAGATTCTTGAAGTGACCATGAATAATGGTGTAGATCCACGTAAGGGTAAACTGATTGGTTTGCAAACGGGTGATTTGTCAAGCTTCGACTCTTACGAAGAACTGTTTGCTGCCTGGCAAAAGCAGGTGAAATATTTTGCTGATATTAAACTAAGAGGGAATAATGTGATTGAGCGTTTGTATGCGACTTATTTGCCAGTGCCTTTCCTTTCGGTTTTAGTTGACGATTGTATCAGCAAAGGAAAAGATTATAATGCAGGCGGTGCCCGCTACAATACCTCATACGTTCAAGGGGTAGGTTTGGGCAGTTTGACTGACATGTTGGCTTCTATAAAATTGAATGTTTTCGAAAAGAAGATGTTGAGCCTGACAGAGCTTAAGAAAGCCATGGATGCTAATTTCGAAGGTTACGATCAGTTGCGAAGCGATTTGATTTATAAGACACCCAAATATGGTAACGATGATGATTATGCTGATGATTTAGCTGTGGATATTTTTGAAACTTTTTATGAGGCAATAAATGGCAGACCTACAGCAAAGGGAGGCGTTTTTCGTATCAATATGCTTCCGACGACTTGTCATGTTTATTTTGGAAATATTATGGGCGCTACTGCCGATGGACGTTTGGCAGAAATGCCTCTTTCCGAAGGGATTTCGCCTTATCAGGGTGCCGATACCAAAGGTCCAACAGCCGTGGTGAAATCGGCATCAAAGATTGATCATTTGCGTACAGGAGGAACGCTTCTGAATCAGAAGTTCAGTCCACAGTTTATGGAAGATGAAGCGGGGATCACTCAAGTGATGAATTTGGTTCGGTCTTATTTTCGTATGGATGGACATCATATTCAGTTCAATGTGGTTAGTGCCGATACCCTTCGCGACGCACAGAAAAATCCGGAATCGTATAAAGATCTGATTGTGCGTGTAGCAGGATACAGCGACTATTTTAACGATTTGGGTGAGGATCTTCAAAATGAGATTATCCGCCGAAATGAACACACAGAATTTTAAACATCAACTCAATTAGTTTTAGTTTGGTAAATAGTTGGATTGCTTCTTTAGAGGCAGTTCAACTATTTTAAACTTAACCTTTATTCTTTAACCATATAATATGAAACGACTACTCCTAATCCCCTTATTATTGATTGCATTTATTGTTGGGGCACAAAATGGCGACAAGACTTTTTCGTTGGAAGATGTGACGTTAAAAGGAACTTTCAATGCTCAATCGGTTTACGGCTTGCGTTCGATGAACGATGGCTCGCATTACACTATTCTAAAAGATGGGCAACGAGTTGAAAAATACGCTTACGCTACCGGACAATTGATTGAAGTGCTTTTCGATTTATCTAAGATAGAAAAGACAGATATCAAGCGAATTGATAGTTACCAATTTTCCTCAGATGAGAAGAAACTTTTGTTGGCAAGTAATCGAATTAATATTTATCGCCACTCCTATTCGGCTGAATTTTTTGTTTACGATAGAGAGAATAAGAAATTAGAGGCCCTATCTTCAGGGCGTCAGCAGTTGGCCGATTTTTCACCTGCAGGCGATCAGGTTTGTTTCTTTCGAGAGAACAATTTATTTATTAAAGATCTAAAAACCAATAAGGAGAAGCAATTCACTTTTGATGGCAAATACAATCATATTATTAATGGGGCTCCGGATTGGGTTTACGAGGAGGAATTTTCGTTTAGTAAGGGTTTTCAATGGTCGCCTGATGGAAAGCGCATTGCTTTTATGCGTTTCGATGAATCTCGTGTAAAGCAGTTTAATATGACGGTTTTTAAAGGCCGATACCCGGAGAAGAAAGCCAACGCTTTATATCCTGAAAATTACACTTTCAAATACCCAAAGGCTGGTGAAGATAACTCAGTGGTAAGTATTCATGTTTACGATTTGGCTTCGGATAAAATTCAGGCTATGGATGTGGGTGAGGAGACTGACCAGTATATTCCCAGAATCAAATGGACACATAATCCTGAAGTGTTGAGTCTGGTTCGTATGAATCGTCATCAAAATCATTATGAGCTTTTGTTTGCAGATGCCCAAACGGGTGAGACTAAGCTGATCTACGAAGAGAAAAATAAGGCTTGGATTGATGTGAACGATGATTTAACTTTTACCAAAGATGGAAAATCGATTATTTTAACGAGTGAGAAATCTGGTTACAATCACATTTATCTTTACGATATTGAAGGGAATTTTAAGCGTCAGATTACTAAAGGAAATTGGGACGTGACTCAATTTTTGGGTTATGATGAGGCACACAAGCTTTTTTATTATCAGGCTGCAGCCGTTTCACCTTTGCAACGCGAGATTTATTGTGTTGATATAAAGGGAAAACGAACCAATAAAATGAGTACTGATGTGGGAACGAACTCGGCTGTTTTTTCTAAGGGATTCAAATACTACATTAATTATTTTTCGAATACTCAAACACCAACTTTGGTGACTTTGCATAATGCTAAAGGCAAACAGATTCGCGTGCTTGAAGATAATGCAGACTTGAAAAAAAGAATGGCAGCTTATCAATTGCCGCAACGAGAGTTCTTTTCTTTTAAAACCACAGAAGATGTGGAGTTGAATGCCTTTATGATTAAGCCAACAAACTTTGATGCGACGAAGAATTATCCGGCTTTACTAACTTTTTATGGAGGGCCTGGATCGCAGCGTGTTTTGGATCGTTACCGTTTCGAGTGGTTCGAATATTTGGCTCAGGAAGGTTTTGTGGTAGTTTGTGTTGATAA
Source organism: Ancylomarina salipaludis (assembly GCF_004122035.1). Classification (GTDB taxonomy): domain Bacteria; phylum Bacteroidota; class Bacteroidia; order Bacteroidales; family Marinifilaceae; genus Ancylomarina; species Ancylomarina salipaludis. The sequence continues at coordinate 219,859 of NZ_SAXA01000001.1, read as the reverse complement.
TCGTGGAACAGGAGGTAGAGGAGAAGCCTTTAAAAAATGCACTTACATGCAAATTCAGAATCTGGAAGCCATCGACTTGATTGAAACCGGTAAATATATGGCTGGTCTGGACTATATAGATGGTAATAAAATAGGTGTGTTTGGCTGGAGTTTTGGTGGACAAATGTCTTCACTATGTATGTTTCGTGGAGCGGATGTTTTTTCTGCCGGAATAGCTGTGGCTCCTGTGACAAACTACCGTTATTACGACAGTATTTATTCTGAGCGCTACCTGCGTACACCACAGGAAAATCCCGAAGGCTATGATAAGTATGCACCAATTAGCTTTGCCGATCAGTTGAAAGGGAAATTTCTCTTAATTCACGGGACTTCTGACGATAATGTACACATGCAGAACAGCCTTGAATTGGCAGAAGAGTTGGTTCAGAACAATAAAAAATTTCAAATGCATTTATACACCAATCGAAATCATGGTATTTATGGTGGTAAAACACGCTTGCACCTTTATGGGATGATGACTGACTTTTTAAATGAGAATTTGAAGTAGGAAAGTTAAAAAGATAGGTAAGTTTAATAGCCGGGGGAAGTCGTTCCTTCGGCTTTTTTTATTTTTATTTCCCTCGAATAGTCATTAACTTAGTTAGGAAATAAGTTTAATAGCTATTATTTCCTTTCGATATGGATGATTCCTACCTCGTTAAAGCTAAAGGCTTCATTGGATGTTTTGTCTTTCTGTTGTTTTTCTTCAGCAGTCCCCATCTTATTGCCCAGGATGACGAAACTTGTATGATGTGTCATGACGATCCGTATATTGTCAGAGAAGGGAAGGCTAAAAAACAATCCGTTTGGGTGGATTATCCGCTCTTACTTAAATCCATTCATAAAGATGTAACTTGTATTTCTTGTCATCCTGAAGCGGCTGTTGGTGATGATTGGCCTCATCCTTCTATAATGAAGCCTGTTGACTGTGGAATTTGTCATGAAGAGGCTATGGCTAAATTTAAAGAGGGGATTCATGGTAAAGCCCTTGCTAAAAAGGCAAGATATGCTCCCGATTGTAGAGAATGTCATGGCTGGCATGATATTTTGTCCCATTCTAATCCTGATAGTAGAACTTATAAAATGAATATTCCCATTCTTTGCGGGAGGTGTCATCGTGAAGGTGCCCCTGTGGCTCGAACCTATAAGATTACCGAGCACAATATTTTGGAGAATTATAGTCAGGGTATTCACGGTAAAGGTTTGTATAAAAGTGGTTTGATTGTGACGGCAACCTGCAATAATTGCCATGGGAATCATTTGATTTTGCCTCATACCAATCGGCATTCCAGTATTTCTCTCAACAATATTGCTGCAACTTGTATGAAATGCCATGCAAGAATTGAACAGGTTCATACCAAGGTGATTAATGAACAGCAGTGGGAGAAAAAACCGGGTGCCATTCCCGCCTGTACTGATTGTCATCCTCCTCATGTGGTTAATATCCAGAATATTCTTGAGACGATTTCTGATCGTTCATGTTTGGTTTGTCACGAAAAGAAAGAGATTCATAAAGTGGTTGGATTGGATACCATTCCTCTTCAGGTTGATGTGAATTTTCTGACAAGTTCTGCCCATAACAATATTACTTGTGTAAAATGTCATTCAGATGTTTCTGCCAGAAAGAAACGGCCTTGTGAAACGGCTGGTAAAGTGGATTGCTCCTCTTGTCATGCCGAAATATCAGAGATTTATACTATAAGTGGCCATGGAGTCGCTCATCTCGAAGGGAAAGAATCGGCCCCTTATTGTACCGATTGTCACGGAAAACATCTGATCAAAACCAAAAAGGATGAAACCTCACCTGTTTATCGTCTTTCAATTCCAACACTTTGCGGAGGTTGTCATCGTGAAAATGGGAGGGCAATTCAGCAAACAACACTTAAGGAAGTGGATGCTTATCACGATTATTCTTTAAGTGTTCATGGTAAGGGGATGATTAAAAAGGGACTTTTGTCAAGTGCTGTGTGTACCGATTGTCATACGACCCATTTTGTGCTGAAAGATAGTGACAAAAGATCTTCGGTTTATCCGAAAAATATACCGGCAACCTGCGGGACTTGCCATAGAGGAATTTACAATACTTACATCAAGAGTGATCATAGTATTGTGAATGATAAGGAGAAGGAAAAATACCCGACCTGTACGGTTTGTCATTCGGCTCACCTGATCACCGAGATTGATAAGGATAAATTTATGCATGAAATTACCCATCAATGTGGGCTTTGTCATAAACGTTTGTCGGATACTTATATGGAAACCTATCATGGGAAAGCATATCAGCTTGGTTATTTACAAGCCGCGCGTTGTTCCGATTGTCATGGGGCGCATTCAGATATGAATGTCAAGCATCCCAACTCAGCTGTTGGCTACAACAATATTGTGGCGACTTGTCAGAAATGTCATGAGGATGCCAATATGGGATTTACGGGTTTTTTAACGCATGCCACTCACAATAATCGCGATAAATATCCGGTTTTATATTACACCTTCTGGAGCATGTCTTCGTTGTTGATTTTTGTTTTTGGATTCTTTGGTCTGCACACCTTGTTGTGGTTACCTCAATCCTTAAGGGAGAGACGGAAAAGAAAATTGCATAAACCTAAGGGCAAGGCGGTTTATATTAGACGTTTCACTGATAGTCAGCGGTATACGCACATTTTTGTCATTCTAAGTTTTGTGGTTTTAGCTTTAACAGGAATGATGCTGAAGTTTGCCAATATGCAATGGGCCAGATATCTGGTTGACTTATTGGGAGGTGTTGAGACAGCAGGTATTTTGCATCGTATGGGGGCTGTTGTGACCTTTTCATATTTTGTTTATCATCTTTATAGTCTTGTGCAGAACAAGCGTCAAAGGGGACTGAAATGGTCGGCGTTTATATTTGGCAGACATTCACTCATGTTCAATGGTCAGGATCTTAAAGATTTTTGGGCAAGTTTGAAATGGTTTGTTGGGAAAGGGAAGCGTCCAGAGTACGGACGATGGACCTATTGGGAAAAATTTGATTATTTTGCTGTATTTTGGGGCGTTGCGATTATTGGCTTTACAGGATTGATGTTGTGGTTTCCTGAAGTTTTCACCAAATTTCTACCGGGATGGTTGATCAATGTTGCCCAAATCATACATAGTGATGAAGCCCTGCTAGCTGTAGGCTTTATATTTACCATTCATTTTTTCAATACACATTTCCGTCCCGAATCTTTCCCTATGGATACGGTTATTTTTACAGGGCATGTTTTGCTTGATGAGTATAAAAATGATCGACCAAGAGATTATCAGGAACTAAAAGATTCCGGAAAATTGGATGAGCAGCTTGTCGAAATGGAGATTACAAAAGAAAGACGTCTGTCTGTTAAGCTCTTTGGTTTCTTCTTCCTGTTCCTCGGTTTCTTGTTAATTAGTTTGATTATTTATTCTTTGCTTTTAGGTGTGAAGTAAAGATTATCAGTTTCAGATTGGCGTCTTTTGTCCGGATTTAAGCTGTGAATATTCGGTTTCAAACGGTTCATTTTGTTTCAGCAGATTACCCTCTGTGCTAGATATCATAAGCATTCTTATTCGAAAATGCATTAGTAAAAGAGCGTAAAAAATCGTATCTTATAAAGAATGCAAAAAAATGAATAATGGTATCGAAAGGACATCAACTTGATCATATAGCTATTAGTGTTAAATCGCACATGCTTTTAAAACAACTTTTAAAAGTAAGTCCGATTTTAGAAGAGATTATGAGTCAGGCTAAGAATTCGACGGAAGCTTTGGAGGGAGTTCGGTATTGGGTGCTTGCAGAACTGAAAAAACACGAGGATGCTTATCGGTTTTATAAGGGGAAAGTAAAAGGCCGGGATGCCTATGAGAAATTGTCCTGGCGCGATTTTGCAGCCATTAGAATACTCGACTATATCGATAATGCCGGGCGTGAATTCCATGACCCCAACATTGGGAATGAAAAAGCGGTCACCAACCCTGTTAAATTAATTTGGCTTGCTGTTAACTACGGGACGGGCGGGGCAAAACCCTATTTTTTCAATGATATGCTTTATTTATTTCGTCAGTTTTGTGGCACTTACAAGCGCGAAATACCTGCTCGTGAAAGAATTGAGGCCTGGATGGATCGTTGGTGTACAGGGCTTGATCCCCGAATTATAAAACTCCGGGAAGAAAATAGGGAACGTATTGTTAACGTTCTGATTGAGAAAATAGATTCGGGTGAAATAAAAAGTAAGACTTATATTTTTCCTCCCGACTTGAGCGATGAGCAAAAATATTTTCTGATGCTAAAATGGTGGGATGATTACAGGTTTCACTTAAGCTTTGCGGTTCGTTCCCCCGATTTGTTAAACGAGTTATTGGATGAATCCCTCGACCCCGATTCAATGAAGATTCTTTATAAGGCTGAAAAGAAGGGGATTCCCTTTTTTGTTAATCCTTATTATTTATCCTTACTTCATGTTCGCGTCCCTTATTTTGCGATTGGTGCCGATTTGGCCATTAGGTATTATGTGCTGTATAGTCAACAATTGATTGATGAATACGGCCATATTGTGGCTTGGGAGAAGGAAGATTTGGTTGAGCCTGGAAAACCCAATGCTGCGGGTTGGCTTTTGCCATCGAATCATAATATTCATCGTCGCTATCCTGAGGTGGCTATATTAATCCCCGATACCATGGGACGAGCCTGTGCAGGCCTTTGTGCTTCCTGCCAACGCATGTTCGACTTTCAGAGAGGAAATTTGAATTTTAATCTCGACAAGCTTAAACCTAAAGATAGCTGGCCCGATAAACTAAATCGCTTGCTTGAGTATTTCGAATTTGATTCTCAATTGCGCGATATTTTAATTACAGGTGGCGATGCTTTTATGTGCTCGAATCAATCCTTAAAACAAATTTTGGATGCCGTTTATGATATGGCTGCACGAAAAAAGAAAGCGAATGAAAAGCGCCCGGATGGAGAGAAGTATGCTGAGATTTTAAGAGTTCGTTTGGGAACAAGAATACCTGTATATCTACCCCAAAGAATTAATGCTGAGTTTGTGCAGGTTTTGAAGGATTTTAAACACAATGCATCGCAATTGGGCGTGAAGAAGTTTATTGTACAAACGCATTTTGAATCGCCCATGGAACTGACACCCGAAGCACGGGAGGCGGTGCGTTTACTAAATAACGCAGGGTGGACGGTTACCAATCAACTGGTATTGACTTCGGCAGCATCACGACGGGGGCATTCTGCGAAACTCCGTCAGGTTCTGAATGAAATTGGGGTTTTGAATTATTACACCTTTAGTGTAAAAGGTTATATGGAAAATAGCTTTAATTTTGCCACCAATGAGCGATCGGTTCAGGAGTTAACTGAGGAAAAAAGAATTGGTCAGATTCCGCCTGAGTACGAAGAGGAAATATTCGAATACGCAAATCATGCTGAGGACTTAGTTGATAATATTCGAAATTTGATGCGAAAATTAGCTTTGCCATTTCTTGCGACGGATAGGAATGTTCTGAACCTACCAGGGGTAGGAAAGAGTATGACATTCAGGACGATTGGCATCACTCGTTACGGTCGTCGAATATTGGAGTTTGAGTTGGACAAAACCCGTGCCCACAGTCCGGCTGTACACGAGATGGATAAGGTGATTATTATTGAATCGAAGTCGATTGGAGAATACTTAAACCAATTGGAAGAAATGGGTGAAGAGATTTCCGATTATGAAAGTATTTGGGGTTATTCTATTGGCGAAACCGAACCCCGAATGAGTTTGTTTGAGTATCCTGAATACGACTATAAATTGACCGATGAAGTGACCAACTTGGGAGAGATTGAATAATTTTTTTTTAAGTTGAATAAATATATAGCCTTTGAAAAAATAACTAATTACTATTAATTTAATCAGTAAGAAAAGCTGTGAAAGTAATATGAATTATAAAATCTTTTAAAAATAAGAAAGCCCGTTAATAAAGGTGTTTTTAGATATTATTTAGAATGAATTGAAGGGCTGGAAGCAGGCTTGGGAATCGTAGGATTTGGAAATAAAGGATTTTATCACCTATATTTGTAGCATAGATTTGTCAGCGTAATCAGATCGAAAGAGAGATTGTAAAGGTTCGTTGACAAGATTAAAACAAAAGGATTTCAATAAATTAATGAGGAATCCGGAAATAGAAAAAGCAATATGCAATTGAATACAATCATTATTATTAACGTCATTATTCGCGTCCTAATTGGACATGAATCGAGGTTGTGCATATTAAACTAAACGAAACAAGTTTTACAAAATATTCAAAGCCTCTTCCGAAACGAAGGGGTTTTTTTTTAGATCAGATTATTGTATGTTATCAAGTAAGCTAGTCATTATTATCATTATTATGGTCATCGTCATTATTAAAATGAGGATGAGGGAAAGCGTGCACACACAATAATTCGAACAAATGAATTGATGAGCGCTCTTCCCGAAATGGAAGAGCGTTTTTTTTTGCTTTGACTCCGCTTTATTAAGCGACAACAGACAACTGATAAACGAGATTAGGATAAATAACTTAACATTTAACCAAAATGTATAAAAACCAATTACGCAGCAGCCAAACCACCGAGGGCAGACGCATGGCAGGAGCCAGAAGCTTGTGGCGGGCGAATGGCATGAAAGAGGAAATGTTTGGGAAACCCGTAATAGCCATAGTGAACTCATTTTCGCAGTTTGTTCCGGGGCATGCACACCTGCAGGATGTTGGACAAATGGTGAAAAAGCAGATTGAGAAATCAGGTTATTTTGCTGCTGAGTTCAATACCATAGCCATTGATGATGGTATCGCCATGGGACACGATGGCATGTTGTATTCGTTGCCATCTCGCGAGCTGATAGCCGATAGTGTGGAGTATGTGTGTAATGCACACAAGGTGGATGCGATGATTTGCATATCGAATTGTGACAAGATTACTCCGGGTATGATGATGGCTGCTATGCGATTGAATATCCCCACCGTTTTTGTGTCGGGTGGACCTATGGAGGCTGGCGAATCGAAAGGCGAAAAGCTTGATTTGGTTGATGCCATGGTTAAAGCTGGAGACGATAGCGTGAGTGATGAACGTCTTCAGGAAATTGAAGAATCGGCTTGTCCAACCTGTGGATCTTGTTCCGGTATGTTCACGGCCAATTCGATGAATTGTCTGAATGAGGCTTTGGGATTGGCTTTACCTGGAAACGGCACTTTATTGGCGACACACAAGTTACGCAAGGCTTTGTTTTTGGATGCGGCTGACTGCATTGTGACAATAACAGATGCTTACTACAAGCAGGGCGATGCTAGGGTTTTACCCAGATCAGTTGCCACACGTGAGGCTTTTAAGAATGCAATGACATTGGATATTGCAATGGGCGGTTCAACCAATACGGTGCTTCATCTTTTGGCTATCGCCAATGAGGCCGAAGTTGATTTTACAATGAAAGATATGGATGACTTGTCGCGCCAAACGCCAAACCTGTGTAAGGTCGCGCCCAACTCCGACAGATATTATATCGAAGATGTGAATCGCGCAGGTGGTATCATGAGCATATTGGCCGAGCTGGACAAGGGTGGCCTTTTAAACACCGAAGTGACTCGTGTTGATCAGAAAAGTTTAAAGCAAGCACTTAAGGAATATGATCTGTCAGCAGAAAGTCTGACAGAAAAAGCAAAGGCGATTTACCATGCTGCACCGGGCCGTAGTGGACGTAACTTGAGTTTTGCTTCACAAGCTTCGGAATATAAGCAAGTAGATATTGATAGAGAAGAGGGTTGTATCAGAAGTATTGCCAATGCCTATTCTCAGGATGGAGGATTGGCGGTTCTCTTTGGGAATCTTGCTCCTGATGGTTGTGTGGTGAAAACTGCCGGAGTGGCTGAAGAGGTTTTCAACTTTAAGGGAAGAGCCAAGGTGTATCATTCACAGCGGGATGCTTGCGAAGCCATTCTCACCAGACAAGTAAATGCGGGCGATGTCGTGGTTATCAAGTTCGAGGGGCCAGCGGGAGGACCTGGTATGCAAGAGATGCTTTATCCAACCTCTTACCTGAAAGCCATGGGATTGGGAGCCAAGTGTGCCCTGATTACCGATGGCCGATTTTCGGGAGGCACCTCAGGTTTATCAATCGGACATGTTTCACCCGAAGCTTCAGCGGGAGGCGCCATTGCCCTGATTAAAGAGGGAGATGTGATTGAAATCAGCATCCCAAACCGAAGCCTGAACATTTGTATTTCGGATGATGAATTGCAAGCCCGAAGAAAAGAAGAAGAGGCCTTTGGCAACAAAGCGTTCACACCAAGAGGCAGAGATCGGGTCGTATCGAAAGCCTTACAAGCCTATTCGAAACTGGTCAGTTCAGCAGACAAAGGGGCTGTGCGAAACGTTTAAAATATTCAAAGATAAAGGTTAAAGTGACGATTTGTGCTGTGTGGAAAAATGACTCATCAGTGACTATCGACCAAAGATAAATAACAAACAGAATGGAATTAGCAACAGAAACTCAGGATACGAATACCATGACTAAAGCTACAGAGCATTTATCTGGTGCAGAAATATTAGTTAGAAGTTTGATTGAAGAAGGTGTCGACAGCATATTTGGTTATATCGGTGGGGCGATTATGCCTGTATACGATGCCTTATACGATCATCAGGATGAACTGCAGCACTATCAGGCGCGTCACGAGCAAGGGGCAACTCATGCGGCACAGGCCTATGCGCGAATCAGTAAAAAGCCAGGTGTTTGTTTCACAACATCGGGACCGGGAGCCACCAATGTTTTGACCGGATTGGCAGATGCTTATCTGGATTCAACCCCACTTGTAATTATCACCGGACAGGTAGCCAGTGGCTTTTTGGGATCGGATGCTTTTCAGGAAACCAACATGATTGGTTTATCCATGCCGGTTACGAAGTGGAATTTTCAAATTACCAAAGCCGAAGAGATTGCAGAGGTGATGGCTAAAGCTTTTTATATCGCGCGCTCGGGGCGCCCGGGGCCTGTTTTGGTTGATATCACCAAGGATGCACAGATTGCAACAGCGGATTATAAATATAAAAAGTGTGATTTTATTCGCTCATACCAACCTGTACCGCAGCTGGATATGAGCCAGATAGTAGCAGCAGCCGAATTGATCAATAATGCGAAGAAACCCTTATTGCTTGCTGGTCAGGGAATTCTTTTATCAGGAGCAGAAAAGGAGTTGATGACCTTTGTTGAAAAGACTCAGATTCCGGTGGCTTGTACTCTTTTGGGCTTGTCGTCTTTCCCGACGTATCACCCCCTCTATGTGGGCATGTTGGGTATGCATGGTAATTACGGACCTAATAAAAATACTAACGAATGTGATGTGTTGATTGCTGTGGGTATGCGTTTCGACGATAGGGTAACAGGTGATACCGCGAAATATGCCCGACAGGCCAGGATTATTCATATTGATATTGACCGATCGGAACACAATAAAAATATAAAGGTTGATGTGCCCGTATTGGCTGATGCCAGACAGGCTTTAAGTGAATTGAATAAATTGGTTAAGGGAGTAGAGAAGCTTGAGTGGATGGACACTTTTAAAGCTTACCATCAGCTTGAATTTGATAAGGTAATCAGGAAACAAGCCTATTCGGACAGGGAGCAGATTAATATGGCTGAGGTGGTTCGATTGGTGTCGGAACAAACTAAGGGAGAGGCTGTTTTGTGTACTGATGTGGGGCAGCATCAGATGGCCTCAGCGCGTTATTATGAGTTTAAGAAACCCAATACACAGATTACTTCAGGCGGTTTGGGAACCATGGGATTTGGTTTGCCTGCGGCCATTGGAGCACAGATTGGAGATAAAGAGGCCACGGTTGTTTCCATATCAGGTGATGGTGGTTTTCAGATGACTTTGCAGGAATTGGCTGTAATCAGACAATACAATTTGCCAGTGAAAACCATTGTTTTGAATAATTCATTTCTGGGTATGGTTCGACAGTGGCAGGATTTGTTTTTTGACCAACGTTTTTCATGTACCCGATTGGATAATCCTGACTTTGTTAAGATTGTGGAGGGCTACGGCATACAAGCGAAACGGGTTAGTAAACGGGATGAGTTGGATGCTGCGATCAGGGAAATGTTGGAATCACCCAATGCCTATTTTCTTGAGGTTGTTGTCGAAACCGAATCAAATGTATTACCCATGATTGCACCGGGAGCAGCCGTTTCGGATATGAGACTGGAGTAAAGTTAAAATAAGGAACTAAAATTTAAAGAGATGAAAGAATATACAATAACCGTTTTTTCGGAAAACAATATTGGTCTCCTAAATGAAATAACCATCGTTTTTTCAAGAAGAAAGATCAATATTGAAAGTCTGACTGTTTCGGAGTCAGAGGTAAAGGGAGTGTCCCGATACACGATTGTCGCCTTCATGGACGAAAGTAAAGTTGAGAATATTGTGCTTCAAATTGAAAAGATTATTGGCGTTTTCAAAGCGATTTATTTCGAAGCAGAAGAGATCGTTCATCAGGAGGTCGCTCTGTTTAAAATTTCAAATTCAACCCGTTTGAATGGGAATCTTGAGGCTCTGGTCAGAAATTATAATGCAAAGATTCTAACGGTGAGTACTGATTTTATGGTGATTGAGAGAGTAGGTTATAAGGCCGAAAATCAAGACTTGTTTGAGGAGTTAGAGCAATATGGCGTATTGCAATTCGCACGATCTGGACGCGTTGCGGTATCTACCTTGAAGAAAGATTTTACAACATATTTAAAGGAATTGGCTGAAGCCAGTTAAGGCTAATTTCAGAATGATGAATTCTGATTTTAGAATTGGAAATAAAAATTGAATAAATAATAAAATGGGATAAAAGATGTATGAATTTGGTTTTCAAATCTTATATCCCGGATAAAAAATTAAAAAAGATGGCAACAATAAATTTTGGAGGAACAGAAGAACAGGTTGTAACACGAGAAGAGTTTTCATTGGAAAAAGCGCGTGAAGTGATGAAAGACGAAACCATTGCTGTTATCGGTTATGGTGTACAAGGACCGGGACAGTCTCTAAATCTGAAAGATAATGGTTTCAATGTCATCGTTGGACAACGTAAAGATTCCAAAACCTGGGATAAGGCAGTCGCTGATGGCTGGGTTCCCGGTAAAGATCTTTTCGAGATCGAAGAGGCTTTGGATAGAGCGACTGTTATTCAGTATCTATTGTCAGATGCGGGCCAGATTGCTGTTTGGCCAACAGTTCAGAAATATTTGAAGCCCGGGAAGGCGCTTTATTTCTCTCACGGATTTGGCATTACTTATAAGGAGCGAACCGGTATTGTACCTCCGGCTGATGTTGATGTGATATTGGTTGCACCAAAGGGTTCTGGCACCAGTTTGCGTCGTATGTTTCTTGAGGGACGTGGATTGAATTCGTCTTATGCCATCTTTCAGGATGCAACAGGTCGTGCTTTCGATCGTGTGGTTGCGTTGGGTATTGGGGTTGGTTCGGGTTACCTTTTCGAAACCACTTTCAAACGTGAAGTTTATTCTGACCTGACAGGTGAGCGTGGTACTTTGATGGGATGTATTCAGGGAATCTTTGCAGCTCAGTACGATGTTTTGCGTGCTAATGGTCATTCGCCATCAGAGGCTTTCAATGAGACGGTTGAAGAATTGACCCAGAGTCTGATGCCTTTGGTTGCTGAAAATGGTATGGATTGGATGTATGCCAATACATCGACAACCGCTCAGCGTGGCGCACTGGATTGGTGGAAGCCTTTCCGTGATGCAACCAAACCCGTTTTCGAAAAGTTATACAAGGAGGTTGCTGCCGGAAACGAAGCGCAACGTTCCATCGACTCGAACTCTCAGGAGGACTACCGGGTGAAATTGGATGCTGAATTGGAAGAGTTACGTGATAGTGAAATGTGGCAAGCCGGAACTGCGGTTCGTAAGCTTCGCCCGGAGAACAACTAAGTAAAGACTTAGTTGATTAGGTGTAAGACATATTTACACCTTGTTAATTTGCAATTAACTATTGGTTCCCCATACCCATTTTGGGGTGCCAATAGTATAAATGTTAAGTCGATTTAATTAAAAAAAGGATGTTGAATAACCCATTCAGTTCGAAATAGATTTGATTTTTAAGTTTCAGTCTTTTAGGTGTTTGATTAATGTTTGTTTATATGAATTTGAATCCCGAATTGATTTGAAGATCGTAATTGAATCGGATAAATTGTTTTCACTCAAGTTGTATAGTTTTTAGGTTTGTTCGGCCATCGGGAAAAGAGACTCGATGAGATATATCGCAGTAAAGAAAATATCATGAAGATGAATCTTATTCTTATTGGTTTAATTCTCATTATCGACCTCATTATTATGAGATCGAGAGGGAAGACTGTGCTGTAATTTAAATCCGATCAGATAAAATTATACGAAGTTCTTCCCATAAGGAAGGACTTTTTTTTTGGCTATTAACCGAATAAAACTTAACCACAAAACACAAGAAAAAATGAGTGATAGATTATTTATTTTCGACACCACATTGCGTGATGGGGAGCAGGTCCCTGGCTGTCAGTTGAACACAATTGAGAAGATTGAAGTCGCAAGAACGCTTGAGGCTTTAGGCGTCGATGTGATCGAAGCGGGTTTTCCTGTATCAAGTCCGGGAGATTTTCAATCTGTAGTCGAAATAGCCAAAGCAGTGAGCCATCCTACAATTTGCGCATTAACCCGTGCTGTTGAAAAGGATATTGATGTGGCTGCTCAGGCACTTAAGTTTGCTAAAAGAGGTCGAATTCATACGGGGATTGGAACCTCGTCTTATCACATATTTAATAAGTTAAATTCAAATCCTGATGAGATTCTTGATCGTGCCGTTCGAGCGGTAAAATATGCCAAGCGTTATGTTGAGGATGTGGAATTTTATTGTGAGGATGCAGGCCGCTCGGATAATGCATACCTGGCAAGAGTGGTTGAAGCTGTGATTAAAGCAGGAGCAACCGTTATCAATATTCCGGATACAACAGGCTATTGTTTGCCAAGCGAATATGGTGCGAAAATCAAATATCTGATGGAAAATGTATCCAATGTTCATAAGGCGATCTTGTCGACGCATTGTCATAACGATTTGGGTATGGCCACAGCCAATTCATTGAGTGGTGTGATCAATGGTGCGCGTCAGGTTGAAGTGACTTTGAACGGAATTGGCGAGCGTGCGGGGAATACGTCTCTTGAAGAAGTGGTGATGGCAATTAAGACGCATCACGATTTGCCTTACCATACACATATCAATACGAAAGGTATTTATGAGGCCAGCCGTTTGGTTTCTTCATTGATGAATATGCCGGTTCAGGCAAATAAGGCTATTGTTGGTCGTAATGCTTTTGCCCATTCATCGGGTATTCATCAGGATGGGGTTTTGAAAAATCGTGAGAATTACGAGATTATCGATCCTGCTGATGTCGGTATTAAGGAATCGGCTATTATTCTATCTGCCCGAAGTGGTCGTGCAGCATTGAATCATCACCTTGGTGAAATGGGCTACACCCTTTCGAAGGAAGATTTGGATGATGCTTACTCAAGATTCCTGGTGATGGCTGATGAGAGAAAGAATGTGAACGAAAATGATTTGGCTGAGTTGATGGGGGATCATGAGTTGGAAACCCAATCCGTTGAGTTGGAATTGTTGCAAGTGCTTGCCGGTAAATCGACGACTCCTATGGCCACGGTTCATCTCAAGATCAAAGGAGAATCCTGTGCAGCTACGGCTGAGGGAAATGGTCCTATTGATGCTTGTTTTAATGCAGTTAAGAAGTTGATAAAGCAGAAGTTTTCGATGGAAGAATTCCTTGTGCAAACCTTGACTCGTGGCAGCGATGATTTGGGGAAAGTGCATGTGCAGTTGCAGCACCAAGGTAAAATGTATTATGGCTTTGGAGCCAATATCGACATCATTACCGCTTCGGTTGAGGCCTTGGTGAATGCCTTGGCGAAGTTGGTTTAATTCAAGTTATCAGTAAATGATAACTGAAAACGAATGTCAGTCAATTATTTACAAACCCACAATTCATAAAATACAATATTTTGAAAGCAAAAACACTATTTGATAAGGTCTGGGATGCACACGTGGTCGAACATGTTGAAGGTGGTCCAAACATTCTTTATATCGACAAGCATTTGATTCATGAGGTAACCAGCCCGCAGGCTTTTTCGGGCTTGAATGCAAGAGGTTTAAAGGTATTTAGACCGGAAAGAACTATCGCAACGCCAGATCACAATGTTCCAACTGTGAATCAGGATTTGCCTATCGTTGATATGGAATCGCGGACGCAGGTTGAAACTTTAAAAGCGAACTGTGAGAAAAATCAGATTGAAATGTACGGTCTGAATCATCCCAATAATGGTATTGTGCATGTGGTTGGGCCGGAACTGGGACATACCCAGCCTGGTATGACTTTGGTTTGCGGCGACAGTCATACCTCAACACATGGGGCTTTTGGCGCTGTGGCTTTTGGAATTGGGACATCGGAGGTTGAGATGGTTTTTGCCACGCAATGCATTATGCAATCCAAGCCTAAAAAGATGCGGATTACTATTGATGGCGAGTTAGCTAAAGGTGTTTCAGCGAAAGATTTAACGCTTTATGTGATTGCGCAATTGGGAACCGGTGGTGCTACGGGCTACTTTGTTGAGTATGCCGGATCAGCAGTTCGAAGCCTTAGCATGGAAGGCAGAATGACTGTTTGTAATATGAGTATCGAGATGGGGGCTCGTGGCGGGATGATTGCGCCTGATGAAACCACATTTGAATATGTGAAAGGTAGAATGCATGCCCCAAAGGGAGAGGCCTGGGAACAGGCTTTAGAAAAGTGGAAGACTTTAAAAACGGATGAAGGTGCTGTATTCGATAAGGAATACACATTTAGGGCAGAAGACATTGAACCCATGATTACATACGGAACCAATCCTGGCATGGGAATGGGAATTACAGCAAGTGTTCCTGCTCTGGCAGATATTCAAGCTTCGGAGCTTCCATCGTTTAAGAAATCATTGGCTTATATGGATTATGAGTTTGGTAGAAAAATTCTGGGTAAGAAAGTTGATTACGTTTTTATTGGCTCTTGTACCAATGGGCGAATTGAAGATTTAAGAGCTTTTGCTGCTTTGGTGAAGGGACGCCAAAAGGCCGATTCAATCACAGCATGGATTGTTCCAGGCTCTAAAAAGGTCGAAAAACAGGCGATTGAAGAAGGTTTGGTTGAAATTTTAGAGGAGGCAGGATTTGAGCTTCGTCAACCCGGTTGTTCAGCGTGTTTGGCAATGAATGAGGATAAGGTGCCAGCAGGTAAATACTGTGTTTCCACGTCCAATAGGAATTTTGAAGGAAGACAGGGGCCTGGTTCACGAACTTTATTGGCAAGTCCCCTGACTGCAGCAGCAGCGGCTATTACAGGAGTGATTACCGATCCCCGGGAATTTTTGTAATACAGTATTAGTTGTCTGTTATAGACAACAGATTTCATCTTTTACATTAAACAGATATACAATGTCCGTAGATAAATTTACATATTTAGAATCATCTTGTGTACCACTTCCCAACGAGAATGTGGATACCGATCAGATTATACCTGCCCGTTTTTTGAAAGCAACCAGTCGCGATGGTTTTGGTGAAAACCTGTTTCGCGATTGGCGTTTTGATTCTTCCGGAGACCCGATTAAAGATTTCGTATTAAATCAACCCGAGTATTCAGGACAAGTCTTGGTTGCCGGAAAGAATTTTGGATCCGGTTCATCAAGAGAACATGCCGCCTGGGCCATTGCCGACTATGGTTTTAAAGTTGTTATCAGCAGTTTCTTTGCCGATATTTTCAGAAACAATGCCTTGAACAATGGGGTATTGCCGATCCAGGTGTCTGCTGAGTTTCTTGAAAAACTATTCGAGGCTATTGAGAAAGATCATTCTCAGAAATTAAGTATTGATTTGGAGAAACAAGAGCTGAGCTATAAGGATGAAGTTTTTCAGTTTGAGATTAATCCTTACAAGAAGACTTGTCTTTTAAATGGATTCGATGATATTGATTACTTGATTGATAAGAAGACTAAGATTCATGATTTTGAGGAATCAAGGTTAAAGGTTTAAGGTTAAAGGTTAAAGGTTAAAGGTTAAAGGTTAAAGGTTAAAGGTTGCGCTGGTCGTTTTCTCTTGTCGGTCATCATCCTTATAATCTAATAGAAACTGAGATAACCGATAATTGAAAGTTGATAACACGATCATATATTAATAAAAACACAAATCATCATAATGATGTCATATAAAATTGCAGTATTAGCCGGTGATGGTATCGGTCCCGAAATTGTTGCACAAGCGCGCAAAGTGATTGATGCAATTGCAGAAAAATTCGATCATCAATTTGAATATACCGAGGCTTTAATTGGAGCTTCAGCCATTAATGTACATGGAAATCCTTATCCGGATGAAACACATGAACTGTGTATGAATTCGGATGCAGTTCTTTTTGGTGCTATTGGAGATCCCAAATATGATAATGATCCCAATGCAAAAGTTCGTCCGGAGCAGGGGCTATTAGCCATGAGACAGAAGTTGGGTTTGTATGCCAATCTTCGTCCTTTGGAACCTTTTAAGGCTTTATTGCATAAGTCCCCCCTTAAAACAGAATTGCTCGAAGGGGTCGATTTTTTGTGCATACGTGAGTTAACAGGCGGCATTTATTTTGGTCGGCCCCAAGGACGTTCTGAAGATGGGCAAACAGCTTACGATACCTGTGTTTATACTGCTGAAGAGGTGGAACGAATTGTCCGTTTGGGTTTTGAATTTGCAGGTAAACGTCGAAAGAAATTAACCGTTGTAGATAAAGCCAATGTCTTGGCTACGTCCCGTCTTTGGAGAGAAATTGCTCAGAAACTTGAGCCTGAATATCCCCAAATAGAGGTGGAGTATATGTTTGTGGATAATGCGGCGATGCAAATTATCACCTGGCCGAAGCGTTTCGATGTGATGGTAACCGAGAATATGTTTGGTGATATATTAACCGATGAGGCGAGTGTTATTTCGGGATCACTGGGCATGTTGCCTTCAGCTTCAATTGGTATTCATACATCAATTTTCGAACCGATTCATGGTTCCTATCCTCAGGCTGCAGGTAAGAATATTGCGAACCCATGTGCTACCGTTCTATCAGCTGCCATGATGCTTGATCATGCTTTTGGTTTAAAAATGGAAGCAGCTTTGGTTCGTTTAGCTGTAGAGAAATCAATAGAAGCCAATTTTGTGACTGAAGATTTAGCAGAGGGAGGCAAAGCCTTTTCGACCTCTGAAGTTGGTGATTGGTTAGTCAATTTTATAAAAGAAAATAGTTTGTAGTTAATCTTGTGTTTGTGGGATTGGTTACCCCATAGCAAGTTTTACAGAATGCTCAGGTTAATGCCTGAGCATCATTTGAATTCTAAAAGGGAAAATTGTGTCAGAAAATAAAAAGGAATATTATCCTAAAATGTCGGAGATCGTCAAGGCTAACCGAACGGTTCAGGAGGTTGTCTTAGCATCTCCGTTACTAAATAATTTGAATTTGTCTTCGCGTTATCAGGCCAATATTCATCTAAAAAGAGAGGATTTGCAATTGGTTCGTTCTTATAAAATAAGAGGGGCTTTCAATAAGATTGCGAGTTTGAGCAAGGCGAATCTGGACAAAGGAATTGTTTGTGCCAGTGCGGGGAATCATGCTCAGGGGGTGGCTTATTCCTGCCAGAAACTGAAATGTTTTGGCAGTATTTATATGCCCGAAACCACACCTCGTCAGAAGATTAAACAGGTGAAAATGTTTGGTGGCGATTATGTGGAAGTTTTCCTGACAGGAGATACTTTTGATGATGCATCTTCAAAGGCGATTGCGGATGCTAAAGAGCAAGGCAAAACCTTTATTCACCCTTTTGATGATCCTAAAACCATAGAAGGGCAGGGGACAATTGGACTCGAGATATTACAACAGTTTACCGAACCGATTGATTATCTGTTGCTACCCATAGGTGGTGGGGGATTGGCTTCGGGAGTTGGTGCCTGGATCAAAGAGTTTAGTCCCAATACAAAGATTATAGGAGTAGAACCACAGGGGGCAGCTTCAATGAAATTGGCACTGGATAATCAGTGCAATCTGGCCTTGGATAGTATCGATCGATTCGTTGATGGGGCAGCCGTTCAAAAGGTGGGCGATTACACCTGGCAGATTTGCAATAAGGTTTTGGATGACATTTTGGTTGTGCCCGAAGGCTTGATTTGCTCGACCATTTTGCGCTTGTATAATGAGGATGCTATAGTTGCTGAACCTGCCGGCGTTTTGTCAATAGCTGCTTTGGAGTTGATAGGAGATAAAATTAAGGGAAAAAATGTGGTTTGTATCCTTAGTGGCAGCAATAACGACATTACCCGAATGGAAGAGATAAAGGAGAGAAGCCTTTTGTATGAAGGCCTTAAGCATTATTTTATTGTTCGATTTCCACAACGATCAGGTGCATTAAAGGAATTTGTAAACGATGTGCTTGATGCGGGTGACGATATTACTCACTTTGAATATTATAAAAAAAGCAGTCGTGAAAAAGGCCCGGCTGTAATTGGAATTGAGGTGCAAAAACCTGAAGACTTGCAGCGTCTGCAAGATAGAATGACGGATCGAAAATTTATTTTCGAATACCTGAATGATAAAACAGATTTGTTTCAGTTTATAGTTTAAGTAGATTAGAGTTAGAGAAGACAGGAGATTGGTTAGCACTTGATCTCCTGTTTTTGTTTTTACATTTTATGCTTTACTTTGTATGCTACATTTATTTTAATACTTAAAGTTCAATATGCTAAGGTTTTTCTTTTCGTTTTTATTTGTTCAGATCTTTCTTTGTCAGACCAGTATCGCTCAAACTGATTGGTCTAAGCAATTGGATCATTATATCTCAAAACGGGATGAAATTGATGCTGTAAAGAAGAAGACAATTAAAAATCTCCTGAAAGATTTGCAATCTACCAGAGAAGAAAAAAATAGAGATAAGGAATTCATAGCGTTAATGCAATCCGTAAAGGCTTACGAATATTTTGTTTACGATTCGGCATTTAAATATGCACAGTCAGCCAACCGTTTGGCTTATCAATTAAACGATAAGTCGAAAATTGCTGAGTCCAAGTCGAAGCTCAGTCTGATTATGCTTTTAAAAGGTTTGTATACGTCTTCGATTGATACTTTAAATACGGTTGAGTATCAGTACTTGTCTAATGAGAAAAGGAAAGAATTCTACAGCACGGCATATCGGGCTTATTACGATTTATCAGGCTATTCACGAGACAAACATTACAGCGAAGCCTATAAGAAATTGGGCCATTTCTACAGTCAGAAGCTGATTGATGAGTTTAAGGAGCCTTCTTTTGAGAAGCTATTAGGGTTGGCATTACAAAGCATGGTGACTGGTAAGTTGAATCAAGCTGAGGATTATTATATCGAGCTTTTGAATCAATTTAACTTGAATAATCATGAAACGGCGATTGTGACTTCGGGTTTGGGATTTATTTATTCGGACAAGGGGGAAGTGGAGAAGGCAAAAGAATACTTAATGCAAGCCAGTATTGCCGATATCAAATCCTCGACAAAGGAAACCACAGCCTGCCGATCGTTAGCTGAAATATTTTATAAGGAAGTGGAAATTGAAAAAGCATATCAATACATTTTACTAGCCAAAGCTGATGCCGATTTTTATGGTTCGGAACAACGCAAGTTTGAGATTTCATATATTTTACCTCTAATTGAGTCGGCACGTTTTCGAAAGGAAAATAAGCAGAAAAAGATGTTTGGCTTGATAGGAGTGTTGGTTTTGGTTTTTTCATTGGTTATTCTTCGACAATTGCAGAAATTACGTCAGGCGCGAAAGGAAATTGTGCGAAGCAATCAGAATTTAATTCATGTGAATGAAATGCTTCGTGAGGCAAGTCAGATAAAAGAGGAATATATCGGTTATTATTTCAATTTTAGTTCCCAATACATCGACAAACTTGAAGATTTTAAGAAGTCTATCTCTCGTCAGCTGATCACAAAGTCCTACGATAATATTGAACAGGAATTGAAGAAATACAATTCAAAAAAGGAACGTCAACGCTTATTTGAAGACTTCGATCGAATTTTCTTAAAGTTGTTTCCTGATTTTGTACAGCGCTTCAATCAGCTTTTCGATGAAAAGGATCGTATCCGTTTAAAGGACGAATTAAGTTTGAATACCGATCTTCGAATCTTTGCACTGATTCGAATTGGCGTGAACGATAGTGAGAAAATTGCCGGAATCCTCAACCTGTCGGTTAATACCATTTACACTTACAAAACCAAGATTCGGAATCGTTCCATTTATCCTAACGAGGAGTTTGATTTGAAGGTGATGGCGATTAAATCGGTATAAATTCTTTTTTATATTATCTATATTTTTGATTAAATAAATTGTATGTAATTGTCAGTTAATTAAGTATTTGTGTTTTGAGTTTGCTGATTATTGTCTATATATTGGTTTATATTTTAGTTATTGGAAATTGAATGCTCTTATTTTGAATATCGAAAACAATCAAAATCAAATTATAAACTCATGAACATTAAAAGACTTTTATTTGGCTTGGTCATTTTGACAATGGCTATGGTTTCTTGTAATGGCAATATGCAAAAACAAGAGCTTAAATCACCTGATGGTAAAATTGCAATTTCAATTAATCTTGAAAGTGGTCAACCAACTTATCAAGTAAGTTTCAATGGGAAATCAGTCATTAATCCTTCGACATTGGGGTTCGATTTTACCAATATGCCAGCTATTAAATCGGGATGGGAAATTGTATCAGCCAAAGAAACAAGTAGCAATTCTAATTGGGAGATGCCTTGGGGCGAAAAGCGTGTGGTTGAAGATCACTTTAACGAACTTATTGTGGCTTTAGTTGAAAAACAGGCTCCCAATAGAAAAATGAATTTGGAGTTTAAAGCCTATAATGATGGAATCGGTTTTAGATACGAGTTTCCTGAACAGGAAGCTATGAAAGAGCTCTTGATTGCGGAAGAGAATACAGAGTTTAATTTGACTGGAGATCATAAGGTTTGGTGGATTCCGGGAGACTGGGATATTTACGAACATCTTTATCATACAAGTCAGTTTTCTGAAATTGATGCGACTAAATTGCGTGGTCATGCAAGTTTGGCACAAACATCTATCCCAAATAATGCTATGAATACGCCTGTTAGTATGAAAACGGTAGAGGGTATTTATTTGAGTTTTCATGAGGCCAACCTGACTGATTATTCAGGGATGACACTTAAAGTAGATACTTCGAATATGAAGATGGTTTCTACTTTGGTTGGATCTGAAAGAACTGACTATAAGGTGAAACGATCGTTACCATTTCACACGCCCTGGCGTACCATTCAAATTGCAGAGAAAGCAGGTGACCTAATCGAGTCGGATTTAATTGTAAATTTAAACGAACCGAACAAGATTGGTGATGTATCCTATTTCAAACCAATGAAGTATGTGGGCATTTGGTGGGATATGCACTTGGGAACCAAGACCTGGGATAAAGCCAGTGGACGACATGGTGCAACCACCGAATATGCTAAAGAGCTGATCGATTTCGCATCGGAAAATAATATTGGAGGAATTTTAGTTGAAGGCTGGAACACGGGTTGGGAACACTGGATTGGTTTTGAAGACCGCGAAGGGGTATTTGATTTTGTAACGGCTTACGATGATTACGATTTACCGGAAGTTGTTCGTTATGGAAAAGAAAAAGGGGTTGAGTTGATAATGCATCATGAAACGTCTGCAGCACCTCGTACCTATGATCAGCAACTGGATACCGCTTATCATTTGATGAATTCATTGGGGATTCATTCGGTTAAAACAGGTTATGTGGGTAAGCTCATTCCTAAAGGAGAATATCATCATGGCCAGTGGATGGTAAATCATTATCGTCGTGCTTTGGAAATGGGGGCAAAATATAAGGTGGCTGTCAACGCGCATGAGCCAATTAAAGCGACCGGTTTGCGTCGAACTTACCCCAATGCCATTTCTCGTGAAGGTTTACGTGGTCAGGAATTTAATGCCTGGTCGAGTGATGGGGGAAACCCTGCAGAACACTTACCTATCGTGGCTTTTACACGTATGTTGGCTGGCCCTATTGATTATACACCCGGGATTTTTAATATTAAATTAAAACCATATAAAGAAAACAATCAGGTGAATACAACACTGGCGCATCAGTTGGCTTTATATGTGGTGATCAATAGCCCTATCCAGATGGTGCCGGATTTGATTGAAAATTATAAGGGGCATCCGGCTTTTCAATTTATCCGCGATGTAGCAGTTAATTGGGAACAATCAAAAGTTTTGAATGGCGAGATTGGTGACTTTGTAACGATTGCTCGTCAGGACAGAGCTTCAAAGAATTGGTTTGTTGGGGCAATTACTGATGAAAATGCCAGAGATATGAGTCTTAAACTTGATTTTCTTCCTGCAGGGAAAAAATATAAGGCAAGCCTTTATCTGGATGGAGATAATGCACATTGGGATAAAAATCCTACCGATTATAAAATAGAATCACAGGTTGTCGATTCGAAATCGGTCTTAGATCTGCATTTAGCAGCAGGTGGTGGTGCAGCCATCAGTTTGATCGAAATAAAGTAATTGATTTTTAAAAACTCGTTCGTTTTTTATCCCAACTGTAAGTCATGTACAGTTGGGATTTTTTGTTTCGAAAGACATGCAAAGAAAAAGCTCCCTCGAATGATCGAGAGAGCTTAATGATTTACTTTGAGATCTAAATTTTAGATCTAGCTATATAATTCTTTCAAACGATTGGCCATGCTCTCAGCAATGGCTTCACATTGGTTGTAATCCTTGTTCGCAGGAGCACAAAGCGCTTCTGCAGGTTCAGCAACCACTTCCCATTTAATAGTCTCAGCAAATTTGCTTAGTGTGCGAACACCACCGCCCCCCCAGGCTTTCGATCCGAAAATACCCAAGACATGATTCTTAACGGCCATATTCTGCAGTTCGTGAATCAAGGTTTCCATAGCAGGGAAAAGACCGCCATTGTAAGCACAAGAACCTAAGATGACACCACGGAAACGGAAAATATCGTTGATGATGTAAGAAGGGTGCGTTTTAGAGGCATCGTGGATTCTGATCTTTTTGATACCACGCTTAACCAATTGACGTGCAATATTGTCAGCCATCTTTTCGGTATTACCATACATCGATGAGAATACGATCACAACCCCTTCGTCAGTATCGTATTTGCTCCACTTGTCGTATTTTGCAATAATATCGGCGATATGAGTTCTCCAAACAGGACCGTGAGTCGCACAAATCATTTTAATATCCAGTCCGCCTAATTTCTTAAGCGCCTGCTGAGTTGGACTACCATATTTACCTACGATATTTGAGTAGTAGCGGCTGATTTCTTCTTCAAGATAATCCAGATCCAACTCATCGTCGAAAATACTACCGTCCAAAGTACCAAAAGCACCAAATGCATCCCCAGAGAATAGAATTCCCTTTGTTGATTCAAAAGTGACCATAGTCTCAGGCCAGTGTAACATAGGCACCATAGCGAAATTAAGTTTGTGTTCGCCTAAATCGATAGAATCGCCTTCCTTTACCTCAAGCAAATTTTCAGAAATACCATAAAAACCCTTTAGCATTGGGAAGGTTTTCTTGTTTCCAACGATTTGCATATTAGGGTAACGTTCGGTTAACGAACGAATCGATCCTGAGTGATCAGGTTCCATATGGTTCACGATCAAATAATCTGCCTGACGACCATCTAAAACCGCTTCAATATTGTCAAGGTACTCATCCATAGCCCCTTTTTCAACGGTATCAACAATGGCTATTTTCTCGTCAACAATGACATATGAATTGTAAGCGACTCCTTTAGGAATAGGCCAATAATTTTCGAAAAGATGAGTTCTTCTGTCGTTACATCCTACCCAATAAATTTTATCGCTAATGTTAACTCTATTGTGCATGCTAAAAGATTTATATGTTTTGAATATTGTTTTCTTATTGTTGAAATTGACTTGAATACACTGATATTAAGACGCGTTAAGTCAAGCCTCCTTTCAGAGCACAAAAGTAATATTATTTTTTTTCTTGAAAAGGATAAAAATGTCTTTATATCCGACCGTTGATGAAATAGAGTTTTATTATTTGTTTGATGGATAATTGTTTATGGTGTGTAAGTAAACTCTGCCTGTTATTTATATACGAGCTGAATAAGCTTATTGCTGCATCAGACTAAATAAGGCTCGTCGATCTCTAATTTTAATTTCACGCCGATTGACTTCAATCATGCCTTCTTGTTCCATCTCTTTTAGGCTACGAGCGAATGAGGGACGTGTAACACCAAAAAACTGTGCCATCTCAGCTTGTGATTTGGGTAGCTCAATTTTCTCTTTATCCGGAGCGGCTTGTTTCAATATATAATTGGCCAGTTTCCCTTTTATGGTTTTGAAACTGAGGAAAAGCAGCTTTTGAGCCAGGAATTGTGATCTGTTTGAAATGGAATTGAGATAGTTGACCAAGAACGTTTTATTGTTTTGAAAAAGTTCGATGACCGATTGCTTATCGAGGAAGAATATTTCGACATCGGCATTGGCTGTAACGTTTACCGGAAATTGATTTTTTTGCCCAAAAAGGAAAGCTGAAGCAATAGGATAGGGGGCCATAATATCTTCTATCTTAATCGTTTTTCCTGAAGGATCGAGCATCTCCCCCTTAACACTGCCTTTGAGAACAATCATTAGGTTTTCACATCGATCTTCCCGAAAGGCAACCATGTCGCCTTTATGGTATTTTCGAATGCGGTATTGTACTTTTTGCAGAAGCTCTTCCATTTCTTCGGCGTTGATACCTCTAAAAACAGGAGATTGTATGAGTTGTTGACTAAGCATTGTAATGTGTTATAATTTCAAGTCTAAGATATTAAGATTTAAAATGAATACAATTAAAGAGCTAAAAATCTTTTATTCGAGGACATATAAAAAAAAGCGACTCATTTTATATGAATCGCTTTTGTAACTGGTTGTGACCAATACTTTATTTTGTATTCTGATCAATAATGAGTTTGATGGCTCTTTGACAAGCCGGACAAAATTTATCGTGACGAGTGAACATGATGCAGTTGGCAGCACTTCTGTACAAGCCTTTTGATTTATATTGGGCTCCTTCAAATGCACCCACTTTGCCGCTGTATTTCATATTAGCCAATAGTTCGTCATCCCAGGTTCTTTTCTTGATAAAGAAGTCTTCCATTACCTTTTCGTCAACTTTAGCTTTACGCATTTCGACACGTTTCTTCTGAGTGGCAATACTGTGTTTGTCATATTTTTCTTTCTCCCAAGGGGTTGGAATAGGCGTATTTTCAGTTACAATATCTTTCCACTTGATGGTTTCAGGATCGGCATTAGCTGTTACGTTCAACTCCCATGGCTCAAGATGTTTGGCATCCATTTCGTAAGCTGTAGCTGATGTGTAATATTCATCAGCCAAATCGGCAAAGTGATGGCCGAATTCATGAACGAATAAGTATTCCTGAAACGCATTATCAACTGCGGCAGTGATGTATAAGTTGTAAATACCGCCACCGCCATAGATAGAGTCATTCATCAGAATAGCAGTAAATTCATAGGGTACGGCAGCAGCTGCATTGCGAATGGTTTTATTATCGAAACCTAAGGCGTAGCGTTCTGAATCGAAAGCGCCATATGTTACAGAAAGCGCTGATCGAGTGTGAATATCCTGATGAGGGTGGTTAACACCTGAATCCGGAGATGGCGTTTCAACGGCTCTGATTGAGAATTTGTCTTTGAAAGATGCGTAAGGTTCTGTATTCAAAAGCACTTCAGCAAAACGTTGAGCATCTTTTCTAAATTTAGCCATGTCTTTTTTTGCATATCCTTCACCTAGAACAACAATATCAACTTGATTTTCGGGTTTTCCGTTTACAACTAAATCTATGGTGTTATAGTAATTTTTAACAGGACTTGTAAAAGCGCGGTAGTGTTGGGGATTTACCTTATAAGTCCAAACAGGATCGAAACCATTATTAATATTACGTTTCGATAGGGTTACATTTACTTCGGTTTTGGGCCAGGGAAAACGAATTGATTCATGAAAACTTCCCCATTCGTTATCTGCTTCGGGTGTGGTTTCCCACTCGCCATAAATACTTGAAAAGCCTCTTGAATAAAGCAGTTTGCCAGTTTTAATGTCTTTGACTTCGAAAAAGTATTTGCCTAATTTCAAGTCGTCAATTAAAACTGTTTTGCTTCCGGCCCATTCGCCGTCGTTGACCATTTGGTCGAATGCAAAGTGTTCCTCATTTGAGTTTCCCACATGATTATAATCCAATCGCATGGTTGCTGAGGTAAAATATTCAGCATATTGTGCCTTTGCAAAAATGGAGCTTCCCATTAGTAATAAGGCTAATACAAACGTTTTTTTCATAGTTCTGTGTTTTAGCGTCGTGTTGTTTTGCGGTACAAGATAATGAATATCTAAAAGAGGAAGTATGCCTAATATCATATCCTGATCAGTATTAAGTTTGCGAATATCCTGGCATTATTAACTTAAATTGGATATTCCAAAGGATTATGAATGATAATACGAATTGATATTTTACTTTTGTGTAAGTTATGGATTGGTTTAGTTAAGGCATTTGTACTTAAAGATTGTTAATGTTTTATGGATGACTCTTCCATTTTGGTTAGCTTAAATTTAATATCGATTTTTATAATGAATTTTATCTTATTCCCATTTAAACTGATTTACAAAATCTATTTTCTGCTCTATTTTGTATTGACTTTAATCTTATTTTATCCTTTATTTTATTTCTTTTTGGCTAAAAAAGAGAGGTTTCCTACGGCTTTTAAAATCATTAGAGTTTATGCTAAGGTTTGGCTTTATGGTTCGGGTATTTATTTGCGAGTAAAAGGAAGGGAGAATATTTTAAGAGACCAGCCTTTTTTAATCTGTTCCAATCACACATCATTTCTCGATCCGGCGCCTCTTTATGCTATTTTCGATCAGCACTTTGTTTTTACAGGTAAAAAGGAAATTGAAAAATGGCCTCTGTTTCACATTTTTTATACCTCAGGTATGAATATATTGGTCGATAGACACAACAGGCTTGGGGCTTTAAAAAGTTTTAAAACGATGATGGATGTGGTAAAGGAAGGTCATCCTTTGGTGATATTACCTGAGGGGACTATACCGAAAAATGCACCAAAATTAGGCGAGTTTAAATCGGGAGCGGTATCAATTGCCATACAAATGGGTATTCCTATTTTACCTGTGACACAAACGACCAATTGGAAAAGATTGCAACGAAGCAGCTTGTTTAAGGGAAATGCTAGTCCGGGTGTAGCTGAAGTTATTATTCATCCGCCTATTTCAACTGAGGGATTAACAAAACAAGATACTGAGGCTTTGCAAGAGAAACTTAAGGAGGTGATTAACCAACCCTTAAAACAAAAATATGGCGTGTAGATAAACCTACGTTAATGGTTTAATAAAAAAGGCTTGCCCTAAAATAGAATTTAGGGTAAGCCTTTTTAATTTGTCAAGCTAATCTTCGGATTAGTCTGTTATTCATTAACTTTTATAAGGTTGACATCAAAAATAAGAACTGTGCCGCCAGGAATTGAACCTCCACCGTAGGCGCCATATCCTAAATGTGAGGGAATTAATAGTTTACCTTTACCACCTTCTTTAAAATAGGGAATACCTTCAGTCCACCCTTTAATAACTTTATCCAAACCAATAGAAATACCATTAGAACCACTTTGATCAAATACCTTATCATTGGTGAAATAGCCTTTGTAAGCTACTGTGACATTTGAGTTGGCAGTGGGTTGAATGCCCGTTCCTTCTTCTTCAATTATATAATATAAGCCAGAATCGCTTCTTTGAGCTTCCAGTTTATGGTTTGTTATGTAATTGGTAATTTCGGTTTCGTTTTTAGCTTTTAAACAGGTTTCTAAATTGTCATATACTGTTTTAAGTTGAATATCAAAAATAAGAACAGAACCTCCAGGTATTGGGCCATTGCTTGAATTACCATATGCCAGACGAGATGGAATTAAAAGCTTCCCACAACCGCCTTCATTAAAATGACTAATTCCTTCTGTCCAACCTTGTATTACTTGCTGTAAGTTCGTGAAAATGCCATTAGAATCACTTTCGTCAAATACGTCTCCGTTAGTTAAATAACCTTTGTATGTTACATTTACATAGGAATCCGGGCTGGCAGCTTTACCAGTACCGATTTCTTCAATCACATAATACAAACCTGAGCTACTCTTTTCTGCATTCAGATTGTGTGTTGTAATGTAGTCTTGAATTTCGGTTTCATTTTTCACTGTATAATCAGCTTCTTCGTCTTTATTACAGGAAGTAAAGAGGCAAATGGCTAAAATAAATAGGGTATATTTCATATCTAAATTTTTTTATTGCGGGCAAATATAGTAAAAACTGCCTGTATTGAAAGGAGATACTGTTTAGAGTGATAATGGATTAGTCTCTAATGAAAAATACTTTTAAAAAATATTTTAAAAGATGATATTTCTTTTAAAAATAAATTTACTTTTATCACGAAATAATCGCTAACTAAAGAGAAACAGATTGAGACCGGAATTCAAATATGAAAAAGAGATTGCAGGAACTGCAAATGCAAGAAATCGAAAACAAGAACAGTATCGAAAGATTGTTTCGTTTTTGTATGAAACAGGGAATGCGTCAATTGCCGAAATTGTAAAACATTCGAAAATCAGCCAACCTTTGGTTGCTTCGTTGGTTGATGATTTGTTGGGTTTTGGAGTATTACTTGATAATGGGATTGGAGAATCGATAGGAGGAAGACGTCCAAATTTGTATTGTATTAATCCGGCATATCAATATGTTGTAGGTGTTGATATCAATTTGCATACGCTTACTATTGCTCTGTTTGATTTAAGCAATCAGCTTATTCGTCGTGAAGAGTATAAGAATTTTGATCTTGAAAATTCATCAGCATATACCGACAAGTTGGTGGGGAAGATAAATGACGTACTTAATGAGAAGAACATTTCGACATCGCAGGTTTTAGCTATGGGGCTATCCATTCCCGGTTTGATTGATGCTAAAAATGGGGTGTCATTTACGCACCTAACTTTTGCAGAGCAGGGCCTGGGAAATTATTTGAGTGAGAAGCTAGGTTTCTCAGTTGTATTGGATAATGATGCCAGAATGATGGCTTTGGGAGAAAAAGCTTTTGGAAAAGCAAAAGGAAAAAAAGATGTTTTATGTCTGAATTTAAGTAACCGAATCGGTCTGGGGATTATTTTAAATGAGCAGTTGTATTCAGGTAAAAATGGTTTTGCAGGTGAGTTTGGTCATATTTTAATCGATCCGGAAGGCGAGCAGTGTTATTGTGGAAAAATTGGTTGCTTGGAGACTTTAACCTCGGGTGAGATTCTGGTCAGAAATGTAAATGAAGGCATTGAAAAAGGGCAGGCAAGTTTTTTACGTCAAGCTAAAGACGAAGGCAAATCAATCGATTTGCGAGAGGTTGTCGCTGCTATCAATAATGGCGATCAATTTGCAATCGATCAGCTAAATAAAATGAGTGATTATCTGGGGAAAGGTCTGGTGACTTTGATTCACTTACTGAATCCCGAAATGATAATCATTGGTGGGCGATTGGCTCAAACCGGAAAGTATATTGTAGATCCTGTGAGAATGGCCTTAAATAAATATGCTATGGACCGAATTAGTTCAGAAACAGAAGTTGTTTGTTCCGACCTGATTGATGATGCAGCACTGATGGGAACCCTATCCAATGTGATGAAAGAAGTTTTAAGAATAAGCTAAGATATAAATTAAGATATAATGAAACCGACATTACTCGTACTTGCAGCAGGAATGGGAAGCCGTTATGGCGGATTAAAACAAATTGATCCTATAGGCCCATCAAATGAAACGATTATCGATTATTCAATTTATGATGCGATTGAAGCTGGCTTTGGAAAAATTGTTTTTGTGATCAGAGAAAGTTTTGAAAAGGAATTCAAAGAAATTTTTAATGCAAAATTAGCTGGCAAAATTGAAGTTGCTTATGTGAATCAGGAAATTGGGAATGTGCCTGAGGGGGCATCATTTAATCCTGATCGGGAAAAACCATGGGGAACTGGTCATGCTATTTTAATGGCTAAAGATTGTATTAATGAGCCTTTTGCAGTGATTAATGCGGATGATTATTATGGTGTGGAAGCATTTACTACGATGGCTAATTTCTTAAAAAATTCAATTACAGAACAAGAATATGGGATGGTTGGCTATCAGCTGGCTAATACGATATCCGAAAATGGTTCTGTCTCACGTGGTGTTTGTTCTACGAATGCAGATGATCATCTGGTAACAGTTGTTGAGCGTACTCATATTGAGAAATTGAAAGAGGGAATAGCCTATAAGGAAGACGATAAGTGGATACCGCTTGCTGGAGAGACAACTGTGTCGATGAATTTTTGGGGATTCACGCCTCAATTGTTTAAGCATCTGGAAGAACAGTTTATCAGTTTTTTAGCAGCCGAAGGAGAAGCCTTAACATCGGAGTTTTATATTCCTTCAGTTGTTGCTAAAATAATTGAGGGAGGAAATACCAAGGTTAAGGTGTTGAAATCAGATGCGCAGTGGTTTGGTGTAACCTATCGTGAGGATAAAGAAAAAGCAGCCAAGGCTATTTTAGAATTGGTTGAAAAAGGCATTTATCCTGCAAAGCTTTGGAGCTAAAATAGGATGAATTATTAAGGATAAAGGTAGCCATGGGGCTATAACAATGAAATTACCCTAAAGAGAACAAGAATGACTTTAATTAAATCGATATCTGGAATTAGAGGCACAATAGGTGGCAGACCAGGTCAGGCTTTGACACCTATGGACGTAGTCAGTATTGCCGGGGCTTTTGGTATTTGGCTACAAAAAAATGGAGCGAGCAAAAAGCTTGTGATTGGGCGCGATGCCAGAATCAGTGGTGAAATGGTGAACCAACTTGTCGTTGGCTCTCTGATGGCAGTTGGGGTGGAGGTCATCGACCTTGGCTTAGCAACAACGCCAACTGTGGAAATGGCAGTGACCGATATGAATGCAGGTGGTGGTATTATCATTACAGCCAGTCATAATCCTAAAAACTGGAATGCCCTTAAATTGTTGAACAGTGAAGGTGAGTTTATTTCCGATCAGGACGGAAAAGAGATTCTTCAGCTGGTTGAAGATAAAAGCTACACTTACAATGCTGTAGATGAGTTGGGAACTTATACGAGAGACGAAACCTATTTAGATAAGCATATTCAACATATTCTTGATTTAGATTTGGTTGATGTTGATGCTATTGCTGCTGCTGATTTTTCTGTTGCTGTTGATGCTGTTAATTCGGTTGGAGGAATTGCGATTCCACGTCTTTTAAAAGCTTTAGGGGTTAATCGAGTGACTGAAATCAATTGTGTGCCTGATGGACATTTCGCTCACAATCCGGAACCCCTTCCCGAGAATATTGTGGAGATAAGCGAGTTGGTTAAAAAAGAGAAATTAGACTTGGGGATTATTGTTGATCCTGATGTTGATCGTTTGGCTTTGGTATGCAATGACGGAACGCCTTTCGGTGAAGAATACACGCTGGTTTCTGTTGCCGATTATGTCCTTCAACAGACCAAAGGAGCATTGGTTGCCAATTTATCATCGACAATGGCTTTGCGCGGGATTGCTGAAAAAAATGGTGTTGAGTTTTTTGAATCGGCAGTTGGTGAAGTCAATGTGGTACGAGAAATGAAGAAGCAATCAGCTGTTATTGGTGGTGAAGGTAATGGAGGAGTCATTTATCCGGAATTACACTATGGCAGAGATGCTTTGGTTGGTGTTGCGTTATTTCTGACTTATTTGGCTAAAAGTAAGATGACATCTTCGGAGTTGCGTGCAACTTATCCGGATTACAAAATAGAGAAACAAAAAATCGAATTGGAAGGCGTTGTTGATTTGGATAATATTCTGGAGCAAGTTCGTAGAAAATTTATCGATTACCCATGTCATACCATTGATGGACTGAAAATTATATTTCCGGAAGGCTGGGTTCATATGAGAAAATCCAATACGGAACAAATTATTCGCATTTATGCCGAAGCAACGACCGAAAAATATGCTAAGGATTTGGCAGAGTGTGTTAAACAATTAATGAAAAATCAAAATTAACAGAATCGATTCTTACAGATTGTATATCGATTTTTTAACCTAAAATCATTTATAAAATGAGTACTTCTCAATCTTCATTCAAGAGCTTTGTTCTGCCAATGATTATCATTTGCGCCTTGTTCTTCATTTTTGGCTTTGTAACATGGCTGAATGGAATTTTAATTCCTTATTTACAAATTGCATGTGATCTGACTGATTTTCAGGCTATGTTTGTTGCTTTTTCTTTTTATATCGCCTACACTATTATGGCCTTGCCATCGTCGTGGATATTAAAAAAGACGGGTTTTAAAAATGGTATGATGGTTGGTTTATGGGTCATGGCAGTGGGAACTTTAATCTTTATTCCGGCAGCTTTATCCAGAACTTTCCTAACTTTTTTAACAGGTCTTTTTGTGATGGGAACCGGACTTGCAATTTTGCAAACAGCTTCAAATCCCTACGTAACGGTAATTGGTCCCAAAGAAAGTGCTGCGAGTCGAATTAGTATTTTGGGAATTTGCAACAAGTTTGCAGGAGCGATGGCACCTCTTATTTTGGCTTATTATATTCTGCACGATGGCGATGCTTTTAAACAAAGTTTAGAAACAATGAGTGCGGTTGCCCGTGTTGCAGCTTTAGACAGTTTAGCGGCTCGCGTGATCAATCCATATATTGTGATGACCATTGTACTTATACTAATGGGATTCGGGGTACGTATGGCTCCGCTACCTGAAATTGACGTTACAAAAAATGGAGATGACGAATCAGTAGATCATTCCAATAAGAAAAATATTTTTGCCTTTCCTCATTTAATACTAGGTGTTTTAGCTCTGTTTTTTTACGTTGGGGCTGAAGTTGTCGCAGGCGATACCATTATTCGTTATGGCCTTTCCTTGGGAATAGAATTAAATGTCGCAAAAGCCTTTACATCGTATACAATGGTCACAATGGTTGTGGGATATTTGTTAGGAATTACCTTAATTCCCCGGGTTATTTCACAACGATTTGCACTTCAGATGTCCGCTATTTTTGGTGTTATTTTCGCATTGGGAGTTGTCTTTACATCAGGTCTTACTTCAGTTGTTTTTGTTGCTCTGTTTGGATTTGCAAATGCTTTGGTTTGGCCAGCCATTTGGCCATTAGCTCTTTCCAATCTGGGAAGATTTATAAATACCGGATCAGCTCTTTTAATTATGGCTATTTCAGGTGGTGCAATTATGCCATTGGTTTGGGGACATCTTTCTGATTCATTTGGAAGTCAACAAGCCTATTGGGTTATGATACCTTGTTATCTATTCATTCTTTTTTATTCAATAAAGGGATACAAGTTGAAATCTTGGAAATAAGCAGAATATTTTGCGGGAAATTAATTTAAACAGATGGATAGAAATCTAAATTATATTGCATCGAAGTTTCAGGTTGAGGGGAATATCGAAAATATTCGTCCTTTAGGCGAGGGGTTTATCAACGACACATTTTTTGTGAAAACAGTTGGGAATACTGATCCTGATTATTTGTTGCAACGAAAGAATAAAAATATTTTCAAAGATGTTCCCGGAATGATGGGGAATATTCAGAAAGTCACGACGCATCTAAAAGCTAAAATTACTGCTGCTGATGGCGATACCAGTCGTGAAGCAATGACACTTATTTTCACTGATGAGAATGACCTTTTCTTTATTGATGAGGAAGGTAATTATTGGACCATGTGTCTTTTCATTAAGGATAATCTGACTTATGAATCTGCTGATAGCCCGGAACTTGCTTTTGCCGGAGGAAAGGGAATTGGCAAGT
Organism: Ancylomarina salipaludis; assembly: GCF_004122035.1. GTDB lineage: Bacteria > Bacteroidota > Bacteroidia > Bacteroidales > Marinifilaceae > Ancylomarina > Ancylomarina salipaludis. The sequence goes on along the minus strand of NZ_SAXA01000001.1, from coordinate 185,783 downwards.
TTCAATCCATGTTATCGGATATGAAAGATCCCTTGGTTGATATTCTTCCCGGGTTCCATAATATCAGATATCGTTTTGAGCAATGGGATGAAATATTAAAAAATGATCCTGTTGGACGCAAGAAAAATTTAAGTGAAGAAATTGCCTGGGTTGAAACCAGAAGAGACGAAATGCTTGAATTCTGGACGTTGGTTGAAAATGGCACAATTCCGATTCGGGTCACTCATAATGATACAAAAATCAATAATATTCTATTCGATAAAAAAGGCGATGTATTGTGCGTGATCGATTTGGATACAGTGTTGAATAGTACCGTTTTAAACGACTTTGGAGACGCAATGCGATCGTATACCAATACCGGGTTAGAGGATGATGAAAATCTTGAAAATGTCGGTATGGATATCGAAATATTCAAGGGGTTTACCCGAGGTTATCTTCAGGAGGCCATCTCGTTTTTAACGGCATCTGAATTGGAATATTTGGCTTTTTCTGCCAAGTACATAACGTACGAGCAAGTCCTTCGTTTTCTGATGGATTATATCGATGGGGATCAATATTATAAAACAAAATCAACAGAGCATAACTTAATCCGCACACATGCACAATATAAGTTACTAACGAGTATGGAAGAGCAGTTTGAGGAGATGAAAAGCTTTGTTGAAACCTGTAGTCGGCAATTAAAAAATAGTTAGTCAAATGAAAAATATATTCGATTCAAAAGTAGAACAGGCATTCTACGAATTGTCTGGTGTTGGGGAGATCACCACAAAAATTCCTTATGTAGAGGTTGATAATTTTCCGAAATTGGGTTTGATGACTTCACTTCGTTTTTTGGAGTGGGCTGATCAAAATCCTCAAGGAGTTATCAGTTTGCCTACGGGAAAAACACCCGAGTATTTTATTAAATATACGCAGTATCTGCTTGAGAACTGGAACAATAATAAGGGACTGGATATTCGTAGCAAATACGGTTTAGGCAATATGGTTAAGCCGGATCTTCGAGGTTTGGAATTTGTTCAGATCGATGAATTTTATCCCATCAATCCGGCTCAGCACAATAGTTTCTACAATTATGTGATGAACTATTATATCAAAGGTTTTGGTTTGGAAGAGAAGAACTCTTTATTAATCAATTCTAACGAAATTCCATTGGTGGATAATAAACACTTTCTGGAAGTTTTTCCTGATTACAATATCGATTTGTCATTGCGTTACCGCGATGCTAAGAGTGTCGTGGAAGAAATGCAACAAAAATCAATTTTCATGATTGATAATTGGTGTACCGAATACGAGCATCAAATCCGTGAAAAGGGTGGTATTGGTTTCTTCCTGGGAGGTATCGGACCTGATGGTCATATTGCTTTCAATACACGTGGTTCTGATCATTATTCTACCACACGATTAACCAAAACCAACTTTGAGACACAGGCAGTTGCAGCTGGTGATTTGGGCGGCATCGAAGTTTCGAGAAATCGTTTGGTTATTACCATCGGATTGGATACCATTACGCATAATCCGGATGCCGTTTCTATTATTTTTGCAGCGGGTGAGGCTAAGGCTGATATTGTGAAAGGATCATTGGAAAGTGCTCCGGATGCAATTTATCCGGCAACTGTATTGCAGCGTCAGAAAAATAGTCGTTTTTATTTGACTACCGGTGCGGCTTGCAAATTAACTGATAGTGTCAATCGTTATTATAAGTCAGGAGATTGGACGCATACAAAAACGGAGAAATCAATCATCGATCTTTGTAATAAGTCAAACACATACGGGCATCATTTGACGCTTGAAGATTTAAAGGCTGATCCATATACCCGTTTAATTCCCAATTTGAACGAAAACACAGTTCAGTCTGTAATCGATTCAATCAAAAAGAAATTAGAGAAGGGTATGAAACCTGATGTGAATGAGGTGATTTATCATACAGGTCCTCACCACGATGATATCATGTTGGGGATTATGCCTTACACAAATCGTCAGATGCGTTCGGCCAGTAACGAAATTCACTTTTCAGTTTTAACGTCCGGTTTTACTGCTGTAACCAATCGTTTTGTTATTGATGTATTAAAAGAATGTCAGGATTTTATCGCAAATGGTAAGATTGAGATGTTGAATTATCCTGACTTTTTTGAACTTGGTTATACTAAGAAATGGGATAAGGATGTTTATCATTTCTTGAATTCCGTGGCTGATCGTAACACGAGCGGAAAACGAAGAGGATTGTGTCATCGTCTGGTTCGTGCTATTGTTGATACCTGGAAAGTGACTGATAAAGCAAATCTGGATGTGACCATTAAAAACATTATCGACGAGCTTGAAAGTTCTTACGATGGCGGAAAAAATTCGCCTGAAGTGCAGCGAATGAAGGGAATGATTCGTGAGTTTGAAGAAGAGTTGGTTTGGGCTCATTTTGGAACACCGGTTAAGAATATTCATCATTTGCGATTGGGATTTTATAAGGGGGATGTCTTTACAGAGACGCCTGAAAAGAATCGTGATATGCTTCCTGTTCTCGAAGAATTCAGAAAGTATAAACCAACCACTATTAGTTTGGCCATGGATCCTGAGGGCTCCGGACCTGATACGCATTATAAAGTTTTGCAAGCCATCGCGGGTGCTGTGAAAGAATGGAAAGAAGAGGCCGATTTGTCGAATTTACGTATTATCGGTTATCGAAATGTATGGTTTAAATACCATCCTGCTGATGCTGATACCATTGTTCCGGTTTCGTTGAATGCGCTTGATGTGCTTGAGAATTCTTTTACCGAAGCGTATATGAGTCAAGTGAATGCATCTTTCCCAAGTTATGAATATGACGGGAAATTCAATGAGTTGACACAAAAGGTCTGGGTTAATCAATTGAAACAGATACAGATGTTGTTGGGTAAGAACTTTTTCTACGAAAACAATCATCCCTTAGTTCGTGCAACACATGGACTTGTTTATATGAAAGAAATGAATGCTGATGAGTTTGTTGCTATGGCACAAGACTTGGAAAAAGCAGTTGAAGAAAATCCGTTTTAGATCCACACTCTAAAATGGAATAGGATTGGAGGATTTTTGCCTTCAATCCTATTTTTTTACTTTTACGTGTTCATCACCTAATATCCCTTTTCAATGAAAATATATCGAGTAAAACGCCTTTCGTCTAATCAACCCATTACAGCTTGTAAGTTGAAAGATAGTATTTGGGAACAGGCCAATTTAAATACGGATTTTGGTTTTCATTGGGAAGACGAAATAGCTCCTCAAACAAGTTTCAGGGCTCTTTATGATACTGATAAATTTTACTTTAGATTCGACGTGGAAGATGCTAAAGTCTTGACTTATATTGTTGAAGATGATAAGATGGAAGTTGTAAATTCTGATCGTGTGGAGATTTTTTTCAGGCAAAACGAAGAACTAAATCCATACTATTGCCTGGAGATGGATGCTCGTGGACGCGTATTGGATTATGTGACCAGATATTATCGGGATTTTGATTACCAGTGGAGTTGGCCCGGTGTAGATAATCTTCATGTAACAGCTTCAGAAAATAAAGGTGGTTATGTGGTTGAAGGGGCCATTCGTTTATCTTCTTTGGAAGAACTGGGTTTATTGAAAGATAATAAACTGGAAGCAGGCTTATATCGCGGATATTGTATGAAATTGCCGGATCCCCAAGCTGATTTAAGATGGATTTCCTGGGTTGAACCTGATTCGAAAAAACCAGATTTTCATATACCATCTTCATTCGGAATTCTTAGGTTTGAAGATTGTGAGAAGCCTTAATTAACTAAAAATAATTTGCTTATAATATTTAAAGCCCAATCTATTGTTTTAATAGATTGGGCTTTTTAGTATACAGAGTTTTATTTAGATCCGCTTTATGAGACTTAATCTAAATTTGGATTTCATTTAAAGCAGAATATAATGTAAGAGGATTATGAAACTCTATTGGCTTCAATTTTCATTAACAAATCATAAACAATTGATAAGCCTTGAGTTGAATCCAGAAGTGAATCAGGAGTTACATCACCCAAAGCTTCATTTTCAGTTTCAATCCAATTTATAAAACGAGTTTTAGTTCCAAATATTTTAATGCCTTTTTCTAAGAGTTCTTTCATATGAATATAATTTTGGATTATTGTTTTTTTAATGGATTGTATTGCTTGCTATCAGGATAATACATATAGATTGTTGTTACTTATGCTGTCACTTTTACATTTTTTCATTTAAAAATAGTGAGTGAAATAATTATAAATTGATTTCTACTACTATATTAATAAAATTTCAGCACTTTTCCATGTTAAATTATCAGAATAATCATTAAAATAAAATCTTATTTAGGCTGATTATTTTCAATATTTTGATAAGTATTGTATTTGGATGTAATCTTGGAAGTTAGCTTGTTTAGAATATTTCTAAGTTTGGCATAATCCAAACTTGTCTTTTGATATTTATCAGTATCATTTATTGATTGTTTTTTAAAGCGTTCTCAAAGCATTAAAATAGATGCAAATTTTGCTTTTTAGACCTTAACAATATCCCATTTTAGTCGATCAGGAGAATTAGTTAGTTTGTCTTGTTAGATTTCATATTCATCAAATGGGGGTCAAATATATTCTTCAAATTTAAATAAAAGGCCATAAATTTAATACACCAAAGCTACTAGAACTCAAAATGTGATTGTGAAAAAATACCATAGAAATGGTGTTCAGATTAGCAATACGATCCTATAACCTCTTATCCCTAACGGGAACTATTATTGATTTTACTTTATTTTCAGAATTGGAGAATATGGTGGGAAGAGAAAATATGATAAACTCTAAAGTAGATTCAAGAAAAACTGTTGCTGATTGTGAGTTGGCAGGCAAATCTTATTTTACGGGTAGTTTTAAAATTAGGTTTATTAAGACTGATGCCCATTGGGTACTATTATCACCCCATCTATATTTTAATATGGTACTCTAGCTTTTAATGTTAGAGTAAATAGAGATCCTTTGTTTTTTATTCAGAGGAATCTATTGGAACACTATCTTATCGACTCTGATTAAGATAGATACTCTCTACGAAAACTCTTACGTTTTCATTTTGACACAAAAATAATTTGTTCTGTATATCCTGTAAATAAGGATTTTCGAAAGAATATTGATTGAAATACCTCTTTAGGGTATTGATGTTTATCCGAAAAGCAGAATGAAATTTATTAAGACATTTTAAAACTGATCTTCTTGATCTTGTTTATGAATGTATAAAATGATAGGCTCCATTTTGAAATACAAAATGGGACTGAAAGAGCGAAGCTGTGTTTATCTCATCTTAATTAGTAAGCCTTTTTGCTTTAAAATCTGATTAGTTCTAATATCTAAATTATAAAACATTGAAGGTACTTAAACGAAATTATAGGTGGTATGCCATATATACCCGATCCCGATCGGAAAAAAAGTTGTATAAGGAGCTTTTGGATAAAAGCATTGAAGTCTTTTTACCTCTAAAGAAGGAATTGAGAGTTTGGAGCGATCGGAAAAAATGGGTTGAAAATCCACTGTTTACGTCTTATATTTTTGTGAGAGTAAGTGAACGTGAATACTATGAGGCTATAAATTCGATCTGGGCTGTTCGCTATGTTTGTTTTGAAGGCCGTGCGGTACCTATCCCTGATTCTCAAATTGATTCGTTAAAACTTTTTTTGGAAGATACGAAGAGAGATGTGGAGTTGACGTCTCGTAGTTTGAAAAAAGGCGACCATCTTGAAATTACGATTGGTCCTTTAAAGGGAGTTCGTGGCGAACTCGTACAACTTCGTGGTCAGCATCGGATTGTTCTGCGCTTCATTAGCTTAGGTTGTTGTGTACATGCTGATATTTCAATGGATGAAGTGAAAAGATTAAAGACTCCAGCCGAGCTTACTTACAACGAAAATTGACTTGATTTTTTTTTTGTTTTAAAATAAACAGGGGTGGAACAAGACTGGATACTCTCCTGAACAAGCTTGGATAAAGCCAAGGATGATATGATGGCGATAGGGAGATCTTGAATATGCATTAGCTGATTATTCTTAGGATACCAAGTAAGAAAATGGGGTTCTGTTGATTCGTCTTTCAATCCCCTAAATCAATCTCTAAAAAAAATCTCATCTAAAATTTAACTATACACAAGCTAAGAAGAAAAGATAGATTTATGAAGTTGGAAGTTTTTTGCTTCTGACTGTTTCAAAGAAATAGGATGGCAAGTATTAAAGACAAATTATTATCCGGACTTGTAGGACCTGTGATTATTTCTAATCGCTATGGTAAAACTTACATCAGAAGCAAGCCAAGCAGGGTTAAAAATCCTCGAACGCCTGGCCAGCTAAATCAGCGTGGCAAATTTAAGGCTGCAACTCAGTTTGTCAGTCGAAACTTAGACGAGTTGATCAGACCTTATTGGAATCCTGAAGCCAAACGAAATTCAATGAGTGGGCAAAACTTATTTTGCAAACTTAACACGCATGCTTTCGATTCGGATGGTTTCCCGGATATAACTCGCTTAAAGTTAACGACTGGTAATTTGGGAGAGGTTAATAATCTTAGATTAGAGATGGCCGGAGATACCATTATTCGATTTGCCTGGGATGATAATTCACGAGATAAAAAAACAAGTGAGCAAAATCAATTTAAGTTATTCGGTATGAGTTTGGATTGGGTCGTAAAAGAAATACCCTGTGATGCTCTTCGTGAGAACGAATCATTTATTCTGGATTTTAAGAAATTTAGTTATTCCTATTTGTTTTGTTTTTTCTGGAATCCGGATCTTCAACTCGCCTCCAAAAGTGAATGGATTGATTGTAGATAAGATTAATGTAGAAGTTGATTGTAAAAACAGTATTGATTTTTAAATGATCCCTACCATGGAAAAGCGCACATATCAAGAAGAGGTTAATAAACTGATTGAAGTTGTAAATTATATTTACAAGCAATTGGGACACGGTTGTCAGGAGCATGTTTACAGTGAAGTGCTTGAGCTTGAATTAGAGCTAAGAAATATTCCTTATGCCAGAAGAACAGATTCGGCAGATATTCGGAGTGATAGCAATGAATTTATTTGTTTTGATAAGATTATTGTTGGCATAAATACGCATTCATTTTTGTCAGAGGAGCAAGAAATTTTGTTTATGAATAGTCTAAAAGATATTGACTCTCCGGTTGGTTTACTTTTCAACTTTGGATATAAAAATCTTCAGTATATCAAAGTCGGAGGTTCGTGTGTGTTTCAATAGTGTGAAAATATAGAATCAGGTCTTTAATATTAGAATAATATGAATAATCCTTTCGATACAGGATATTATACAGAGCTTGATTTAGCCGATGCAGGTTTCAAATCTCTTGGGAACAATATTAAAATTGCCAGGAATTGTACCATTATGGGGCTCAGTAATATTGCGATTGGCAACAATGTAATTATTGATGCCTACTGTACGATTTGTGCAGTGGGAGACGGTTTTCTCGAAATTGGATCTTACGTTCATATTGGCGGGTATTGTTTGCTTTCAGCCGGCGATGGAATCTTTATTAATGATTATAGTGGTTTGTCGCAAGGGGTGAAAATCTATAGCCGATCTGATGATTATACCGGGAAATACCTTACGAATCCAACAATTCCTGAAAAATACACGGGGGTTAAACGAGGTACAGTAAAGCTTGAATCTTATGTAATTATTGGTGCCGAATCTATTATTCTTCCTGATGTTACAATCGGCAAAGGTTCTTCGGTTGGCGCATTGTCCTTAGTCAGTAGAAATTTACCGGAGTGGGGAATGTATTTGGGACATCCTTTGAGAAGATTAGGAAATCGATCAAAAGACATGCTAAAACTTCAGCGTGAATTCATGAAAGAACACAAACAAATTTTTAACGGTCTTGTGAAAAAGACATTAAAATTTTAAATGAAATATACACCATATCTGTAATCGAATTAAATGAAGAATAGTATGACCAAGGATAGAAGAATACACGAAAAACTTCTGAAGTACATTATAGAAGTAACCTTTTTGGATAAGGATGTTATTAAAGATGATACGCTTTTGTTTGAAGAAGGAATTTTTGATTCTATGGGACTTTTGTTTTTGATTGATTTCATAAGAGATACCTTTCATATCGATACTAAAGACAATGAGTTGTTAGTCGAAAATTTTGCTTCAGTAAACAGCATTGCTGCATTTATTTCGAAACGAATTGGCTTCGAAGAATCGAAGAAATTGGTTATATCTGATAAATAATATGTGTGGAATAGCTGGATTTTATCCTCGTTGTAAATCCCATGATTCTGTTGATGTTTTAAAGTGTATGCTGACACGAATAAAGCATCGCGGACCAGATCAGAGTGGTATTTTACTGACTAATGATATCGGTTTAGGAAGTGTTCGCTTGAGTATCATCGATATTGATAATGGTCGGATGCCCCTATCAAATGAAGATGAAAGCTTGTGGATTGTATTTAATGGTGAGATCTACAATTATTTGGATCTCAAGAAAGATCTTCAGCAAAAGGGGCATATTTTTAAGACAACTACTGATACCGAAGTGGTTTTACATCTTTATGAGGAATATGGCGTTGAATGTTTGAATCAATTGAATGGACAGTTTGCCATCGCTATTTGGGATACTTTAAAAAAAGAGTTGTTTCTTGCCAGAGATAGGGTTGGGATTCGGCCCTTGTTTTATTATAAACTTGATGATGGGATTGTGTTTGCTTCTGAAATGAAAGCCTTATTTGAACATCCACAAATCGAAGCGCAGATTTCTTCTCAAGCTTTAAGTCAGGTATTCACTTTTTGGACAACGCTTTCGCCACTTACAATTTTTAAAGATGTTTTTGAAGTGCAGCCGGGACACTTTATTTTGGTAGATGACAAGGGGATAAAAGAAGAAAAATATTGGGAGCTCCCCCTTTGTAAATCGGATGAATACCAAGATTTGAATATTGATGAGGCGATTGATGAATTTCGTACTCTTTTTTCAGATGCTGTGAAGATAAGGTTGAAAGCTGATGTTCCTGTGGGCGCTTATTTGAGTGGGGGACTTGACTCCAGTATAACAACTTCATTTATTAAGGGCAATATTCAAAGTCAATTACAGACTTTCTCTTTGAGCTTTGAAGATAAAGAATACGATGAAGCTGATTATCAAAAGCAAGCTGTCGATTTTTTCGGAACAGAACATCGAAGTGTTCAGTGTGTGCAGAATGATATTTCACAAAAAATTGCAGATGTAATCTGGCATCTTGAATCACCTGTATTGCGAAGTGCTCCAGCACCAATGGGTATATTGTCAGGTTTAGTTAAGAAGAATGATATAAAAGTCGTTATTACCGGTGAAGGTGCTGATGAACTTTTAGGTGGGTATAATATTTTTAAAGAAGCGATCATCAGACAGTTTTGGGCGAAAGACCCTCAATCTAAAATTCGTCCTTTATTATTGAAACGCTTATATCCTTATTTGTCGCAAATGAACGGGGCAAAGGCCTTGAATCTATTTTTCTCCTACAAGTTGACAGAAACCGACTCTTTGGTTTATTCACATTTGCTCAGGTGGAAAAATACGTCGAGGATAAAACAGTATTTGTCTGATCATTTAAAGTTTGAACTTAATGATTACGATCCTGTTCCGGAACTGGAATCAAAATTAGGTGATAAATTCAAGGGTGTAGATTTATTGTCCCGGGCACAGTGGCTCGAAATCAATTTATTTATGTCTGGGTATTTGTTATCCTCTCAGGGCGATCGAATGGCTATGGCAAATTCAGTGGAAGGACGGTATCCGTTTTTGGATCATCGAATTATTGAATTTTGTATGAAACTTCCTCCCGAATTTAAATTGAAATGTCTGGATGAGAAGTTTTTATTGAAAAAGATGATGCATGGGCAATTACCCGATGCAATTATTAATCGCCCCAAGCAGGCTTACCGATCACCTTTAGTAAATTATAATGATTCTGATTATGTGAAAGATTTGTTGTCAGATAAAGCAATTGAATCTGCAGGTCTTTTTAATCCGGATAGAGTGAAAAGGCTGAGTTTGAAAATACATTCCGGACAGAATATTTCAGAAGTTGACAAGATGGCTTTTATGGGAATTCTATCAACTCAAATCTTAAATGATTTGTTTGTGAACAAGCATAAAAAGACTTTAAATAAATCTGAATTAATTGATTGTAAATTAACGCTGTTGAATTTAGTCTAGCATGGAAACAACAAGCAAAGCTTTCTCAAAAGAGATTTTAAATATCGAAAATATCGAGTTGGTATGTGATGAAATTTGTCACAAACTTAGGGGAAATATTAAGAATCAGTTGAGACGAAGAGGTGCTGTAGTAGGCATAAGCGGAGGTATTGATTCTTCGGTTGTACTTGCTTTGGCATGTCGCGCATTAGGGCAGGAAAATGTGATCGGCATTTTAATGCCGGAGAGAGATTCGAGTCCTGAAAGTTTAACATTAGCACAAGCTTTAGCCAATAAGTTTGGCGTCAGGACAGTTGTTGAAAATATTACTGCAACGCTTGAAGGTTTCGGGTGTTATAAGCGAAGAGATGAGGCGATTGCAAGAGTGTTTCCTGAATTTAATCCATTAACAGATAAAGCCAAGATTGAAATCAAGCAGAATATTGGGCAGAATCTTCCTTCATTATTTTCATTGACGATTATTACATCTGCGGGGGAGATATTGAGCAAGCTTTTGCCGGTTAATGAATATTTGCAGATTGTAGCTGCAACAAATTTTAAGCAGCGCAGTAGAATGGCAATGCTGTATTATCATGCAGAAAGTCTTCATTACGCTGTTGTTGGAACACCCAATAAGCATGAGGTTGAGCAAGGTTTTTTTGTGAAGTTTGGTGATGGGGGGGCTGATCTCATGCCTATAGGGCATCTTTATAAAACTCAGGTTTATCAATTGGCTGAATACCTGGGTATTCCTCAAGAGATAATCGATCGTACGCCAACTACTGATACCTATAGTGCCGAACAGACTCAAGAGGAATTTTTCTACCAAATGCCTTTTAAAGAAATGGACCTGATTTGGTATGCCTGGGAGAATCAATATCGTGAAGAGGAAATTGCTAAAGTGCTTCAAAAGTCAGTAGACGAAATTCATAATATCTTTAAGAATTTTGAAAGAAAACAACACACAACCAGCTATTTGAGAGCTGCGCCTATTTTTTGAGCTTATAAATCCGATTGTATGAATGCATTTGATTATTTGTTTGATGAATCAAAAAATCTGACTTGCGATTTTTTATTGGGAGAGAGTCGGGACGCATCCTTTATACAGATTTATCAGCATAGTCTTGCGTTTGCTTTTCATCTAAAAAATAACATTAGCGAAAATCGAAATATCATACTGATCTCTGAGAATTCATTATTCTCAATCATTGCTTATTTGGCAATTTTAAAATCGGGTAATGTGTGTGTGCCTTTGGATCCGTCAATCGAGAATTCAAATTTATCTTATATTGTTAAGACGACCGATGCAGCTTGCATAATCGATTTCAGAATGAAGAAATCTGCACCGGAAAATTCAAGAGCTGTTTGTTTTAATGAGGTCGATTTTGAAGAGATTATATCTCAAAAGGTAATTGACTCAAAGCTTAACGAAAAGAAGTTTGATGACAACCGTTTAGCCTTGATTCTTTACACATCCGGTTCAACGGGAATCCCTAAGGGAGTCATGTTAAGTCATCGGAACATTATAGCCAATACGCATTCCATAATTGATTATTTGGAATTGAGAACCACTGATATTATGGGTGTTGTGCTGCCGTTTTATTACTGCTATGGTTTATCGCTTTTGCATACCCATCTGAAAGTTGGGGCGGCATTGGTCTTGATCAATAATTTCATTTTTATTGGTTCGTTTATTGAGAAGTTGAAAAAATATAAGTGTACCGGTTTTGCAGGCGTACCAAGTCATTTTCAGATTTTGCTGAAGAAATCGAAAAGCTTTTTATCCTCAGACTTTCCGGATCTGAGGTATGTGACTCAAGCAGGAGGCAAGTTGCATAATGTTTTTATCGAAACCTTTATTCAGGTGTTTCCTCAGATTGCATTTTATGTGATGTATGGTCAGACTGAGGCAACAGCACGTCTATCGTTTTTACCACCGGAGCTACTCACTGAAAAGATGGGATCGATAGGCAAAGCAATTGCGGGTGTTGAGCTTAGAATTATTGATTCAGATGGAAATATTTTAAAAACAGGAGAATTGGGAGAGATTGTTGCTAAAGGCGACAACATTATGCAAGGCTATTATAAAGATTTGGCTGGGACAGAAGAGGTGCTAAAAAAGGGGTGGTTGCATACTGGCGATATCGGATCAGTTGATGATGATGGTTACATTTTTCTGGATAGTCGTAAAAAAGAAATTATCAAGCTCGGAGGAAAAAGGGTAAGTCCTAAGGAAATTGAGTCGGTTATATTATCAGTTACAGAGGTTGTTGATTGCACAATTGAAGGCGTATTTGATGAATTATTGGGAGAGAGTCTTAAAGCCCATATCGTTTTGAATGGTGAAACAGAAATCGAGCAAGTAAAATCCAAAATATTAAGAACCTGTAGTCAGAATTTGGCTACTTATAAAATACCACAATTCATGTCTTTTGCGAGGCATATGCATGTGAATGCTTCTGGTAAAAAAGTGAAAAACATCCATGCAGTTTAAATGTTGAAGATTAGTTAATTCGAATTTGTAAATCAATACTTCATATTATGAAATTTAATAGGCTTATCATTTTTCTGTTGTTGTCAGCCATGTTTGTTTCGTGCATTCCTCAGAAAAGAACCATTTACATGCGCGATGTGAGTGGAAAGAAAAGTTATATCAACCTTTATACTAAAGCGGTTGAAGTTACTGAAGCTTATACGATTCAGCCAAGAGATTATATTTACATTAGAGTTTTAACACCTGATGAGGCTGTGGCTAGTCTGTACAATTTGGATGCCGGTCAAATGAATATGAATACCATGGGAGACCCTAGTTCTTTAAAGTTCCAAAGCTATCAGGTGAGTGATGAGGGTGATATTGATTTTCCCTACGTTGGACAGATTAAAGTGGTTGATTTAACATTAAAGGAGGTTAAAGTTAAAATGCAGGATATCCTTAAAAAGCATATTGACACTTTCACACTTCAGGTTCAATTGACGAATACGCAGTTTACAATTTTGGGAGAAGTGCATTCGCCAGGACAGTATAATATGAATAAGGATCAATTAACCATTTTTGAAGCGATTTCTTTAGCCGGAGATTTAACTATTTACGGTAAACGAAAGCGTGTTCGAATTGTACGTCCCACAACAGAAGGGACTAAAACGATAAATGTTGATTTGACGGATTTGAATCTGGTGGATAGTCAGAATTATTACATCCAGCCTAATGATTTGATTTATGTAGAACCTATAAAAGCTAAAATGTTTGGTTTTGGAGAAACCTTCTCTTTGGGTTTAGTAACCAGTATTATCAGTTTCTTTTTATTGGCCAATTCTCTTAAGTAAACTCGAACCGTATTGTTTTTTCTTAGGGAGTCATTTTTGTGTTCCATTTAGAATTTCTATTTAAACAAAGATCATGTATCATTCAAATAATCATAATAGATCAATCGCTGATGACGTATTCAGTCTTAGGAATGTTTCAAAGACAGAAAAGCCAAACATTAAGAAGTGGATTTATCTTTTTTTGAATAAGTGGATGTGGTTTGTGTGCTTCATCTTTATTGGGCTTTTGACAGCTTTCTTAATAAATAAATATACGACACCTGTATATAAAATCAATTCAACAGTTCTGATTAAGAGTGAGTCTAAGGGGCAATTGTCAGACGAAATGGCAATGATGAGTGGATTTTCGACTCCGGATATGCAAAATTTTGAAAATCAGGTTATTTTGTTGAAAACTGAATCTCAGATATTGCAAACACTGGAGCAGTTGGATTTTAATGTGAGTTATTTTTCCAGAAAAAATATTGATATAGAGGAATATAGCGCAGATAATATTTTTGATGCAATCAATGCTTTTTTATTTTCAACGGGGCAGCATGGGACTCATGAATTTTATTTAGACAAACCGTTTAAAGTTATTTTAGATCCGACTCAACCTCAGCTTATTGATGTGGAATTTCATATTAAAAAAGGAGAAGATGGGCAATTAAGATTGGTTGCCAAAGGTGAGGATCTGGTTGTTCATAGTTTTTTAAAGGATGAAGATGTTGATGAAGTCAATGATTTTAATTTGGATGAAAAGCTTGAATTAGGAAAAGTGATTGTGGGGAAGAATTTTGGTTTTTCAATTGAAAGTTTGTGGCCAGATTTTCTACAGTTAGTCGATGAGAATGATTTTTTCTTCGTCATTCGTGATAATAAACGAATGATTGAGGATTTCAAAGAGATTGATGTCTCATATGCAGCAAAAGGGGCATCAATTGCCAATATGTCAACTACAGGAACCTGCCTTGAAAAATCCATAGCTTTTCTAAATAAATTAATGGAAGTCTGGATACAGGATGGTTTGGATCAAAAGAATCTGATAGCGAACAATACAATCTCATTCATTGATCAGCAACTCTATGGTTTAGGTGATACTTTGGGACGAGTGGGTGCTAAGCTTCAACGTTTCAGAACTTCCAATAAGGTTGTGATGCCAACTGTTCAGGTCGAAGCGGCATATACGAGATTACAAGAAATTGATGCTGAGTTGTTGAAATTAGAAATGCAGGCATCCTATTTCAAACGTCTCAAAGGTTATTTAAATAAGAGAGAGGATTATAATAATTTAATTTCACCAGCATCAGTGGGATTGGAACAGACTGTTTTAAGTGAATATATAACTCAGTTGGCAACAGTTCGTTCAGCATTATTTCAGTATAAAGGGAAAGAGAAGTTGAATAACCCGTATTTGGAAAAATTGGAGAGGCAAGAGGCAACTCTTTTAGCTACTTTGTATGAAAATATCAATTCGCAACAAGAATATATTAGTCATCAGCAATCGGTTTTAAATAAACAAAAGACCAGTATTTCGAGAGAACAGAATTTGCTTCCAGGTAAGGAGCAACAATTTATGAATATCAAACGAAACTTTGATCTGACGAATAATCTTTATACAATGTTATTGGAAAAACGCGTTGAAGCTCAAATTCAAAAGGCGTCTAACCTGCCGGATAACGAGATTATTGAAAGGGCTTATTTTAAGGAGATAATCGAGCCTAAAACAGTTCTTATTTTTCAATTGGGAACTTTATTTGGGGTATTGCTACCAGCCTTATTCATCTTTTTAAAAGAATTTTTTAATAATAAAATTCAAACTAAAGAGGACATTGAAGAGATAACTTCTGTACCTATCATTGGCAATATCGCTCTTAGTAAGAAAGATGCAGGAGTGTTAACACAAATGTATCCACGCGATCCAATAACCGAAGCTTTTAGAGCCATGCGTACGCGTATGGATTATTTTAAAAATGGAAGTGATAAACAGACCATACTTGTCACTTCATCGACTGCCGGAGAGGGGAAATCGTTTTGTGCAGTTAACATCGCGGGAATTCTTGCACTTGCAGGAAGAAAAACGATTTTACTTGGCTTTGATCTTAGAAAACCCCAACTGGGAGAATACTTGAATATGTCGGATGAATCGGGAATAACCTCCTATTTAATAGGAACCAATAATCTAGATGAAGTGATTCATCCTACGGAATATAAAAATTTAGATTGTATTGTTTCAGGCCCTCTGCCACCTAATCCTGCTGAATTGATTGATTCAAAGCAAACACGGATTTTGTTTGAGGAGTTGGAAAAACGCTATGATTGTATCGTAATCGATACAAGTCCTGTTGGGATTGTAACTGATGCTTTGCTATTAAGTCCTTACGCCAACACAACAATTTTTGTTGTTCGTCACCAGTTTACTCATAAATCATTCTTAGAACATAATATGAAATTGTTGGGAGAAGCTAAAATCAACAATCTTGGACTTGTTTTAAATGGGATTAAAACGGCAAGGTACGGTTATGGTTACAGTTATGTTTATGGCTATAGTTTAAATAAAGAATATATCAATAGTTGAAAGTGAATATTTAAAACGATTTTCTTTATGATAGTTAACGTGCTAATTATAAGGATATAAATTTAATCACCTATGAAATATTACATTCCATAATGAGTCAGTTAAAGAAAGGTGCTTTACTTTCATATTTATCAATAATTCTAACCAATATCGTTGGTTTAGTACTAACCCCGTTTATAATCCATAAGTTAGGTGATGCAGAATATGGTTTATATACGCTTATTGGAGCATTTGTTGGTTACATCAGTGTTTTAGATTTTGGTCTGAATAATGCGATCATTCGTTTTGTTGCTAAATATCAGGCAGAAGGGGATAAAAAAGGCGAACAAAATTTTCTGGCCATAAGCATGTGGATCTATGGTGCAATTTCTCTTTTAGTTGTTTTATTGGGCGTTGCATTATATTTCTCTTTAGATGTCATGTTTGGCGATTCGCTAACAGATAGTGAGATTGGTAAGGCCAAGATCATGTTTATTTTGTTGGTATTCAATATGGCAATTACTTTGCCCGGAGGTGCATTCTCTGCAATTTGTTCTGCTTATGAGCATTTTGTGTTCCCCCGAATGGTAAACATCTTGCGTTATTTAGTTCGTTCATTACTTGTTGTCGGACTATTATTATTAGGTGGTGATGCCATTGGTCTTGTTGTCTTGGACACCCTAATGAATTTGATGGTTATACTATTTAATAGCTATTATGTTCTCAAAAAATTAAGGGTGACTTTCAAACTTCACAAGTTTGAAATGGGATTTGTGAAACAAATATTCTCATACTCAATTTGGATATTTGTTTTTGCAATCGTACAACAATTTCAATTGCGAGGCGGACAGGTTATTATAGGTATTAAATTAGATTCTGTATCTGTGGCTATTTATGCAGTCGGTATATTACTGGGGAATTATTACAGCAGTTTTTCAGGCGCAATATCCTCCGTTTTTTTACCTCGTGCAACTCAAATGATGGTTGCCAATGCATCAGGAGCCGAGTTAACTTCAATGATGGTCAGGATAGGACGTTTATCACTAATCGTACTATTGGCAATACTAGGCGCTTTTATACTTTTCGGCCAACAGTTTATCCTGTTATGGGTAGGCAGCACCTATCATATTGCCTGGAAAATTGGATTGGTTATTATGCTTGCGTATACAATACCTCTGGCTCAAAACTTTGCCAATTCGTTGCTTGAGGCAAATAATAAATTTTATTTCAAAGCTCTTGTTTACCTTTTATTTATTACGCTGGGAACAATCCTCGGTTGGTTTTTAATAGACTCATTAGGAATATTAGGTGTTACTTATGGTATTGTTTTAGGGTGGTTAATTGCCCTTGTTGTGGTTAATGTTTATTACAGTAGAAAATTGAAGTTAAATATACTGACATTCTTTAAGGGACTTCTAAAAAGGATATTACCAACATTTTTAATTATTCTGATAATTGGTTCTTTTATTAGAGAATTGCCCGGAACAGGTTGGTTAAATTTTGGAATTAAAAACATTTTATTCCTGGCCATTTATGCTTTGTTTATGTATCTGTTTGCAATAAATAGTTCAGAAAAGACCATTATTATAGATCTTTTGAAAGATTTAGTTTTGAAGTTTAAGTGGCAGGTTAAGAGTTGAGTACAGAGAGTTGTTTCTCTGGTTTATGTGAGAGTTTGAACTGTTGTTTTTAGTCGAGTCAAATTATTATCTTAATCTTATTTGTTATGATTAAAGTGGGCGGGGTTTATAAAAGTATTGATGGGGAAAAAATTAAGATTGCCTGTGATTTTTATTCTGATGGTAATAAACAAACATTATGGTTTGAAACTGCTTCAGAATTTGAAGATTATATTTCGATCGAAACTTGTAACCCATTTTTTATAATCCTATTTCTTATTGCATTTCATAATCAGGTGGATATCGAATTCGAAACACCTGTATCCAAGCGATTGTATTATGGACTTACAAAATATTTGCAGGAAATTAATCTTTTGGATCAGGATAAATTAAAAAGAATAAATGTAAAATGTGAACTTGTAACAACTCGGTATGAGAGTAATGGGATTGCAACCGCCATGTCATTGGGTGTTGATTCGTTCTATTCTTTACTTGAGAAAAATAATTCATTTGACGAGATTACCCATTTAGCGCTTTTTAATGCAGGAGCTTTTGGTCAGTACGAAGGCGAAATAAGCCGGCGATATTTTAATGTCATGAAGAATATTGTTCAGGATTTATCTGATGAACTGTCTTTGCCATTATTATGGGTTGATACGAATTTTAATGAAATTCTGAATATCCCCTTTGGGGTAACCTGTATTTATAGAAACATTGCTTGTGCTTTACTGTTTGAGAAGAAGATTGGCGTTTATTACTATTCTAATGCTGTTCCATTCCAGGATATGCAGGTTTTTTGTGATAGCCCCGAAGATCAGGAGCTTGTTCTCTCATATGGATTATCTACCGAATCACTGGAAGTTAGAATGTCCGGATTGTTTAAAAATAGAGTTGAGAAAACCAACGCAATAACAGATTTTGATATCACAAAGAAATATTTAAATGTCTGCATCGTAACATCAGAATATGAAAATGTAAATGAGACAGGTGGCACAATTGAGAATTGTTCAAAATGTTTTAAATGCAGAAGGACTATGGTCACTCTGGATATACTTGGCGAGTTATCCAATTACAAAAATGTATTCGATCTGAACCATTATAATAAAAATAGAAACAGGTATTTAGCCGAAACATTATACCACTTTTACAGATCAAGAGAAGTGTTTTCAGCAGAGATAATGAGCTTAATACGCGAGAAAAAATTTACAATCCCTCTTAAGGTGTATTATTATTTATTCATTCGGGGATTGCAGCCTGTTTTGAAATTTGCAAAGTTGAAATAGCTCATGCTTTATATTCTTATACTCTTAGTTATAATCTTGTTTACCCTTAATGTATTTCCCCTCTTAAAAAGGAAATATAAGAAGGAGAGCATTCTCAAATTTCAAGAGCTTAAACAGATTAAAGACATAGTCATCAGAGCATCGAAGAGTATGTTGTCTTCAAATAAAGTGCAGATGTCTTTTAATGATGAAGAGAATTTATATGTTTTATTGGCAGGTTTGAAGACTAAAATCCTAAATAGAGGAAATACCTATCAGTACTTTAATTTTCCAAGAGCCTGGTTAATGATTGGTTTGCTCGATGAATATGAAAAATCAGGTGAAGCAAATATATTAGCTAATGTAGAGCAACAGAGCGAAAAACTGATTGATAAAGATGGACGCTTACTTTTTAAATTTAATAAGATTGACCAGTCACTCTTTGGGGTGGTTTTCCTGAGGCTGTTTAAAATTACAGGTCATTCTAAATATTTGAATGCTACCAATGAAATCTATCAACTGATTTGTTCTGATTTTCTACTTGAGACCAAACAATTGGTTCTTTACAGAAAAGAGTCGAAGGTTTGTTTTGTAGATACTTTGGGAATGGTTTGCCCCTTTTTGTACGAATACAGTGAGCTTGGAAAGTGTCCTGAGGCGTCAGAATTGGCTGATAAGCAACTTGATTTTTATATTGATAATGCTTTTGAAAATGAAACACATCTACCATTTCATGCCTATGATTTAGAAAGTGGATTAAAAATAGGACCTGTGAATTGGTCTCGGGGTTTAGGCTGGTTTTTAATAGGTCTTTCTTATGCTATAAAATACTCAAATCAGAAAGATAAGAGCCAAAATAAAACTTTTGAACAACTATACGATACGATTAATAATAAACTGGAAAGCTTAAAAGTAAAGGGATTGTTCTGGCCTCAGTTTTTTGGGCATACCAATGATAATTCAATTGACACATCTGCGACGCTAATGTTTTATTATTCCAGAATGATAGCTTCCCGCAAGGTGGATTTCAAAGAATTTAATGTTTTGCTCCAGGGCTCGATCAATAAAAAAGGATACGTTTTTAATAGCACAGGCGATACCATATATATTAATAAATATTCAAGACAAAAAGGTTATTCTGAAATAACTCAGGGCCTTTTGGTATCGATTCTTTCAAATATTTGATTGTTATGAAAATAGGAACTCTAACGCTGCCACTTTGGTACAATTACGGAGGAATTATACAGGCTTATGTTTTACAGCGAATATTAGCTGAACTAGGGCATGAAGCCAGTTTGATCGATTTTCATCATCCTATTCCATCTTCGTTTCAATTGTTTCGGAATAAACTGGTAAGAGGTGTTAAGAAGTATCTTTTTCAAAATGGCAATACAGTTATTTACCCCGATTATTATCAAAGACAAATTATTTCGAAGCATACATTAGAGTTTATCAATAAGGAAATACAACCCATTACCGAAAAAGTTTACTCTTACGATGAGTTAAAAAAAATAGAGGCTGATTTTGAAGCTTTTATTGTAGGAAGCGATCAGGTTTGGAGACCCAATTACACACCTAATATTGAGAACTATTTTTTAGATTTTACTGATAAAATAAAAATCGCTTATGCTGCGTCTTTGGGTACTGATGTTTGGCAATATTCCGAAGCTCAACATGAAATTTGTAAATCGTTAATTCAGAAATTTAGAGCGGTATCGGTCAGAGAAAAATCAGCTTTATCCATTTGTAAAGACAAATTTGCAACCGAAGCCATACAGGTTTTGGATCCGACGATGCTCTTAACGAAACACGATTATCTCGAATTGTGCAGCAAGTATGATACACCTCCAAATACAGGTAATCTTTTTACTTATATATTGGATGAATCTGATCGAAACAAAACGATTATTGATCAGGTATCTGAGGTTTTGAATTTGCAAGCTTTCAGAGTGATGCCCAAGCCTTTTGACGATCAATTTCAGAAAGATGATGCTGCTTATGTGTTTCCACCTTTAACTCAATGGTTGAAGGCTTTTGATGATGCTGAATTCATTGTCGCTGACTCGTTTCATGGTTGTGTGTTTGCAATAATTTTTAACAAACCATTTATAGCCATTGGCAATAAAGAAAGGGGATTGACCAGGTTTCAGTCCTTATTCGAAATGTTTCATTTAGCAGATAGATTGATTTTATCGCCCGATGATCTTACTGAAGATTTGATAAATGCACCCATCGACTGGTTGTCGGTAAATGCCATTTTGGATGCTAATAAAAACAGTTCATTAGAATTTTTAAAGACCAATCTCGAATAGATTATGATGTCTGATTCTGTCGCTATTTCTATTATTGTTCCGATTTATAATGCTGAAGAGTTTCTGAAAGAGACTGTTGAAAGTATATTATCTCAGTCGTTTTCAGAATTTGAACTTCTTCTGATAAATGATGGT
The DNA here is from genome assembly GCF_004122035.1 of Ancylomarina salipaludis. Lineage (GTDB taxonomy): Bacteria > Bacteroidota > Bacteroidia > Bacteroidales > Marinifilaceae > Ancylomarina > Ancylomarina salipaludis. The sequence goes on along the minus strand of NZ_SAXA01000001.1, from coordinate 164,414 downwards.
TCAACAGATCAAAGTCAAAATATCTGCGAAGCATTTATGGAAAATGATAAACGGGTCAGGTTGGTAAATAAGGCAAACGGAGGTGTTAGTTCAGCTCGTAATGTGGGAATTAAGAATGCTCTTGGAACCTATATCTTTCATGTTGATGCGGATGATATTTTGCGCCCCGATGCTTTATTAAATCTGTACAACGAAGCGAGCCGTACCCATGCAGATATAATCGTTGCGAATTATATTTTGAGAACCCTGAATAATGATGAAAAAGTCATAAAGCATAGAGTTGTTCATTCTGCTGAAGAATTTTTGAGGGGAATGCTTTTGGGGGAGTTTCATGCCGGTTTGTGGAATAAACTAATTAAGACAACCTGTTATGAAGGCTTATCTTTTGATGAGGATGTCAGCTGCATGGAGGATAAGCTGATTTTAACTCAAATTTTACTTAAAAGTCCTCGTATCTCATTTTTGGATGATGAGGTGTATATCTACATACAGAGAAGTTCATCTCTGACCAATAATATAAGTTTAAAAACACTTTCAAGTATCGAGAAGGTCATTGAGCAGATTGATAATTTGCTGAAAGACAAAAAACTATTTGAGAAGTCTTTGGCTAAGATTAAACTGGATTATAAGATCAAGCTACTTAATAACAGTCATATTTTAAAAACAGAACAGGTTAAGAATAAATTTAAAGAGGTTAATTCCAATATTTTAAATCGAGATATGATACCTCTTTATTATAGAGTTTTGTTGTGGTTTGAGTTTCGCAATATTTCTTTCCTAACACAAGTTTTTAAAATCTTACGATAAATATCCTGAGTAGAGAGTCCTGTGTCTTTTGTTTCATGCGTACTCTTAAGATTTATTAAATGAAAAAGCGATTCGTGTAAAATGGATTATTATGATCTTTTTAACTGGATTCTGATCGGATGCATCATCTTGTCATGTTTGGCTCTGATGTTTAGTCACAAATCTTATGAAGAGAGTGTTGTGAGTAAAGTTCTGATACTCTCATTCTGCTTGTTATGTATATTTTATTGGGGCGTTAGACCGAGTTTTGTTGGTACCGATACTGGTTATTATATAAGGCGATTTAATTTTGCGATAAGCTATTCATCTTTAGGTGATTATTTTAATTATATAAGCGGCGACTATTTTTTTGGATTTATTGTTTATTACATTTCGCGTTTGGGGAGTATTACTTTCTATTTTATTTCGATAGCTTTTTTTACAATGCTGGGCTTTTATGTGTTTTTTATGAAGCTCGCAAGGTATCATACCCATGCCATACTAGCTTTACTGATGGTTGCCAGTATGTTTTCATTTCCAGGTATGCTATCCAATATTATAAGAAATGGTCTTGCAATTTCGTTCTTTTTACCTTGTACTTACTATACTTTACAGAAAGATTATAAATATGCCGTTTTATGGGGATTAGCTTCTATTCTTTCTCATGAAAGCATCTTGTTACCCATTATTGGCTTGTTAGTGATTCATTTTGTGCGCTTGCCATTAAAGTATTATTTGCTTGGTTATTTGGCTTGTTCACTAATGGCTTTTGCAAATATTGGTTTGCATTCGTTTGGTTTCATCTTTGATTTTGATATCGAAAAACTAAACCATTACATGAATGCAGAAATTGATATTTATAAAGTCGGATTTCGGATTGATTTTTATCTCTTTAATACGCTATTCTTGTTAGTTTTTTTGGCTCTGAGAAATAGCAGTATAGCCTTTGATCGTTACTTAAAGCTTTACATTTTTTTAAGCTCTGTATTTTTTCTTTGTTTTCATATTCCTTTTTCAGATCGGTTTGGGATATATAGCTGGGTTTTTATTCCCATAGTCCTGTTTTTAGGTACTGAACATTACAATCCCAAGTTTAGATTTGCTTTTTCGACCTTGGCGACTTTCATGCTTTATTTTATAAATCAACTGGTTTATATGTATATGAATGTTCCAACACCAGATAATTAAACTTTGGGCGAGTATTTAGTTTTGGCTGTTTAGAATAAGGAATACAGACTTCTCTTCTGTTAAATTTAATATTCTATATTATGATTAAATTTCCTAAGAAAAAAGAGATTTTTGAATCTAAGTTTTGGAGTTTCCTATTTAGAATTTACTTCAAGATTGAGACTTTTCTGAGTAATGATATTTTTTATGCGAAAAAAAAATACAGAAAGGTCTATGGACGAAAACTCGATCTGAGAAAGCCCCAATATTTTCACGAAAAATTGCAATGGCTTAAATTGTATGATAGAAAAAACATTTATATACAATGTGCCGATAAGCTGGCTGTCAGAGATTATGTGAGGGAACTTGTTGGCGATGAGTATTTGATACCAATTCTTAGAGTTTATGAATCCTCAAAAGAACTGGATTATAGTAATCTGCCAGAGGAACAATTTATTTTGAAATGTAATCATAACAGCGGATCATATACGATTGTCAAAAATAAAGATGTAATTGATTGGTCTCTTCAACGAACCATCTTCCATAACTTGCTAAGACAGAATTATTACGAGCAAGGCAGGGAGTGGCAATATAGGGATATCAAGCCCCGGATTATTGCTGAAAAATTATTACTCAACGAAGATGGCAGTATCCCTTTTGATTTTAAATTGTTTTGTCTTAATGGGCATGTTGAATTGGTACAAGTTGATTTGGATAGAGAAGAGAATCATACCCGCAATTTGTATGATCTTGATTGGAATTTATTGCCTTATACGTATTGTTATCCTAACGGAAGACCGGTGAAAAGACCCGAACGATTTGATGAAATGGTTCGTTTAGCAGAACGGCTTTCTAAAGCTTTTCCCTTTGCTCGTGTCGATTTTTATTATTGTCAGGGGAAGGTATTTTTTGGGGAGATTACCTTTCATCCCGAAGGTGGCTTTGGCGTCTTTGATGATGATGAAGTCGAGTTGTCTTTAGGCAAAAAATTGTGTTTGGAATATACAAATAACTAATCGGTTATGATACCCAATAAAGTTAATTCAATTTGTTGTATTGGTGCAGGTTATGTTGGTGGTCCGACGATGGCCGTTATAGCCAAACAGTGTCCGCATTTAAAAGTCACAGTTGTAGATGTAAATAAGGATCGAATTGCAGCCTGGAACGATGAATGTCTGGATAATCTGCCCATATATGAACCAGGGCTTAGCGAAGTTGTAGCTGAAGCCAGAGGCAGGAATCTGTTCTTTTCTACTGATATTGTCAGTGCGATAAAAGAATCTCAAATGATTTTTATATCGGTAAACACACCGACCAAAACTTATGGTGTAGGAAAGGGAATGGCAGCCGATTTAAAATTTGTTGAACTGTGTGCGAGGCAGATTGCTGAAATTGCAAATGAAGATAAAATTATTGTTGAAAAATCGACCTTGCCTGTACGCACAGCTCAGTCGATTAAGCAAATTTTGTCAGCTTATCAAAATGGTTGTCAATTTCGTGTTCTATCCAATCCTGAATTTTTAGCGGAAGGGACTGCCATATCAGATTTGCTGAATGCGGATAGGGTTCTGATTGGAAGTGAGGATGATGAACTGGGAAAACGAGCTGAAGAAGCCTTGGTTGATATTTATTCCCACTGGATTCCTAAAGAGCGAATCATTAGAACCAGAATTTGGTCAAGCGAATTGTCTAAGTTAACTGCAAACGCTTTTCTGGCACAAAGGGTTTCATCAATTAATGCAATATCTGCTTTGTGTGAACAAACAGGTGCCGACGTTGACGAAGTTGCACATGCAATCGGAATGGATAGTCGAATCGGATCTAAATTCCTTAAAAGTTCAGTTGGTTTTGGCGGGTCTTGTTTTCAAAAAGATATACTGAATTTGGTGTATTTATGCCGTCATTTTAATCTTCCGGAAGTTGCTGATTATTGGGAACAAGTCGTTCATTTAAACGATTATCAGAAACATCGGTTTTCGAAAAAGATAATTGATACGCTTTTCAATACAGTTTCAGGTAAAAAGATTGCTTTTTTAGGTTGGGCATTTAAGAAGAATACGAATGATACGCGCGAGTCGGCGTCAATTTATATCGCTGACGAACTGCTGCAGGATCAGGCAGAAATACATATTTATGATCCTAAAGTCAGTGAACAACAGATCTTTTCTGATTTGGAATTTTTGCAGAATAACAGGAGAGAGTATCATTTGAATAATACAAGTCAGTTCGAGGCGATGAGTATGGATAAAATAAGAAAATTGGTTCATGTGCATTCTGATCCTTATGCAGCTATGCATAAAGCTCATGCGATAGCTGTATTAACTGAATGGGATGAGTTTAAGACTTACGATTGGCAAAGAATTTACAAGGATATGTTAAAACCTGCTTTCACATTCGACGGTCGGAATATTTTGTCGAAGAGGATGTTGGATGAGATTGGTTTTGAGACCTATAATATTGGAAAAGGCGATTAACCAGATTGTGTTCATTTTTATTTAAACGTGTTGTGATACAATGGTATACTTGAATGAGGAGTGAGAAAATATCTTTTGATATAAAAGGCATAAGCGTTGTACGGTATGAAAAGAATTTTACATGTGGTTGGAGGAATGAATCGGGCAGGAGCAGAGACCATGCTGATTAATTTGTTTAGGCATATTGATCGGAGCAAGTTTCAGTTTGATTTTATTTATTTCACAGATGATGAATGTGATTACGACAATGATATTTTGGCATTGGGTGGTCGGATTTTTAGAATTACAACGACGAATGCACTTGCTAAAATGTATCAGTTGTATAAGATTTTAAGAAAGCAAGGGCCATATATAGCCATACATTCGCATACCAACTATAATTCATTTATGTATCATATACCTGCTTGTTTGGCAGGGGTAAAGAATCGAATTACACATTCGCATTGTTCCAATTCTCTTTATTCTAAAAGCAGAAGTGGGAGAGCATATTTGCGAGTGTCTGAAAGATTGAATCAGTGGTTTACAAATCGGTTTATTGCCTGTGGTAAAGCAGCTGGACAATTTTTGTTTCCTAAGGTAGACCAATCGAAGATTACGATTTTACCTAATGCCTTAAATTTAAATACTTACATAAATCCGGATTTGAATCAGTATTTGAGTATCAAGGATGCATCTTTAACGGGTGAATCTACCCCTTTGATTGTTCAGATTGGTCGTTTAAGTACGGTTAAAAATTTTGATTTCACGATTGATTTCGCTGCATATTTGAAGGGTATTGGAAAGCCATATCAATTTGCATTTCTTGGTAATGGAGAATTATGGGAAGAGCTTTCTCAAAAAGTAAACAAGCTCGATTTGAATGATTGTGTTCACTTTATGGGTGTACGAGAGGATATTCCTCAGATATTAAATGAAGCTTCTTGTGTGATTATGCCTTCTCTGTTTGAAGGTTTCCCGGTTGTGCTTGTCGAAGCTCAGGCTTCTGGAACCCCATGTTTAATTTCCGATACAATATCCAAGGATGTTGACTTTGGTTTAGGGTTAGTTCATCGGTGTTCTTTAAACGCTTCTTTTAAGGATTGGGATATGGCCTTAGATCGTGTTTTGGCTGGCTCAACGGTTTCTAAGGATGAAATTGAAGAGGTTTTAACTGAGAAGGGCTTTTCGGTTACGAAAAGTGTCCGGCAATTGGAAGGTATTTATGAAGCATAACTCAAAAGTTTTAGTTTCTATTGGGATTCCGTTTTACAATTCAGAGGCATATCTGGATTTTGCGATACGATCGGTATTGAATCAAACTTACACGCATTGGCAGTTGATTTTACTAGATGATGGTAGTAAGGATTCTTCTCTTTCAATAGCAAAAAAATACCAGTCTGATCCCAGGGTCACTGTCGTTTCTGATGGGCTAAACAAGGGGCTTCCTGCCCGACTAAATGAACTCTCATTATTGGCGGAAGGGAAGTATTATGCCAGAATGGATGCCGATGATATCATGTTTCCCAATAGAATAGAAACTCAGGTGAAATTCCTGGAAGAAAATCCAAATTTGGATGTCTTGGGATGTTGTGCCATTTCTATTGATACTCAAAATAATATCGTGGGGAAACGTAATTGTCAGAAAAAAAATGGGTTTTCGAAACAGGAAATTATTCAGAATGGCTGTTTCATTCATCCTTCAGTTATGGGCAAGAGATCCTGGTTTGTTAAGAACACCTATAATATAGAATACCGAAGATCTCAAGATCTTGAATTGTGGATGAGAACGGTGGACTCCAGTGATTTTCATGTTCTCGATGAACCGATGATTTTTTACAGGGAGGTAGGGGTTCCAACTTTTAAAAAGTATTACCAATCCGTACGTGTAGTTTTGAGTATTTACAATAAATACATGGATAGAAAAAAAGTCCTTTTCTATTTTAAACTGGTGTTGAAGCTGCTTATTTATTTTCTGTTTTATGTGGCGAAGCAAACAGACTTTTTAATTAAAAAGAGGTCTGAAAATTTAAGCAATACGTCTAATTATTACGATATTCTGCATAGGAGTACTTTATGAAGAAGCCGATTTTTTTAATTGTAACAACTGTTCCGCAATCGCTGCAGTTTTTTCGTGGACAAATTCAATTCCTCAAACAAAAATTTGATATAGAAATACTGTCTAGTTCAGGAGAGTGGATGACTAGAATTTGTGAAAGAGAAAACGTGAAGGGGCATGTGGTTGAAATGGAGAGAGAAATCTCAATTTTCAAAGATATTTGCAGCCTGTTTAGGATGCTTGTGACCATGCATCGAATTCATCCTGATATTGTTCACGGCAACACACCCAAAGGGGGATTTATCTGTATGCTTTCAGCTTTTTTGTTGAGAATTCCAAAGCGTATCTATTACATTCATGGATTGAGATATGAGGGGACAACAGGATTGAAGAGAAAGCTGTTAATGAAGATGGAAAGTTTGTCCTGCTGGTTTGCGACGGATATTATTGTCGTTAGTAAAGGAGTGATGAAGAGTCTGAAAAAGGATGGTATCACCAAAAAACAGACGAATTTAATTCATCATGGTAGTATTAATGGTATAGATAGTAGTCAGTTTTCTTTAGAAACCATTAAGGATGTCAAATGTATAAGAGAACAATTTGGGATTCCACATGATGCTTTCGTTTTTGGTTTTGTGGGGCGTATTGTAAAAGATAAAGGCATTAATGAGTTGATTAAGGTTTTTGTTGATCTCAATCAAAAATATATGAACGTTTTTTTGTTGCTGGTTGGGAAAATTGAACTCAAAATAGATCCAATTTCGCTTGATAACCAAGAGGAAATTAAAAGCAATTCTCATATTATTTATGCGGGGGTTCAATCTGATGTCAGGCCATTTCTCCGAGCAATGAATGTGTTTACTTTCCCGAGTTACAGAGAAGGATTCGGAATTTCGTTGATGGAAGCTCAAGCTATGGAGATCCCGTGTATTTCATCAAATATTTCGGGTTGTAATGAAATTATCCAGGATATGGAGAACGGTTTTCTTATTGAGCCAAAAAATGAGATTGGCTTGTTTAAAGCCATGGAAAAATTATTATTAGATACCCACTTATATACTTCAATGAAGAGGTATAGCCGTAAAAATGTTGTTGCCAAATATGAACAACAAAAAGTCTGGCAAAAAGCATTGGAAACCTATACGTATATTGCTAACTATTAGAGTTTATCGTGTGTTTTTGGTTTTGATGTTTAATTGAATTTTATAAAATATTTCGAAGTCATATTTTTTCGTATCAATAATTTCGGGTATGTCCACTAAAGAAATTGGTTCAAATTTTCATACGTATACTTTTTCAAAAGAAACGGATTTTATTACTTGCCACGAGAATGCTTACTATTATGGCTGTGGCAGATGTGCTGTTAATGCATTGATTAAATATCATCTGAAAAAAAAACTTTGGAAAAGGCTTTTTGTCCCTGAATACTACTGTTATGAAGTAATTGATTCTATCAAATCAACAGGTATTGAAATTGTATTATATCCTGATTATCCTTTAGCAAATGACAATGCCTTGATAGAGGATATCAAATTTCGGGAAGGAGATGTCCTTTTAAGAATGAATTATTTTGGATTGCGAAATTTCCGGGATAATTCTACTATTGATGCAATTGTGATTGAGGATCATTCGCATGATTTGTTCTCAGATTGGGCATATAAAAGCAATGCTGATTGGTGTGTTGCATCATTAAGAAAAACAATCCCTATACCTGACGGAGGTATTCTGTGGTCAACTAAAAATGATATTTCATGCATTGAAGAACCCATTTCAAATTCAGATCATGCTAAACTTTCTGAAGATCGTTGTTTGGCAATGAATATGAAGAAAATGTATTTAGACTCTGTTGGGAATGTTGATAAAAAAGGATTTATGGAGATATTTCGTCGTACAGAAATGAAATTGGGGAGTTGTAAATGTCCGGCATTGTCATCTGTTTCCAAAGAAATAATTAAAAATATTCCAATTTCTATTGTCAAAAAGAAATATGATAATTACAGCAGGCTGGCTAAGATTCTATCTCTGGAAAAATGCACGATTTTAAAAGGCGAAAATCATGCATCACCTTTTTCTCTTGTTTTACTCTTCAATTCAATGGATGACAGAAATGCTATTAGAGAAGCATTAATAAAGAACAAGATCTATTCAGCAGTGCTTTGGGAAATAAAAAGTGAAAAGGCGAATCATGATATTATCAGTTTTTCGCAGAGAATGTTGTCCCTGCCGATTGATTTTCGTTATTCTGAATCTGATATATTCTGGATGAGTCAAATTGTGAATAATGAGTTGTTGAAAATATAGGTGATGATTTTTGTATGTACTTGAGATATTTTAAGCCAGTATTTGATTTCACGATAGCGTTTGTCTTATTGATTGCACTTTCACCTATTTTTCTAATCATATATTTCCTGTTGCTTTTAACAGGTATCCACAAGCCATTTTTTTTACAAGAGCGTTCAGGCTATAAAGGTCAATCTTTTTTGATTATCAAGTTTAGAACAATGACAGATAAAAGAGATCGTTCAGGTAAATTATTACCAGATAAAGATCGTTTGACTTTTATAGGAAAAATCATACGGAAATTATCGTTTGATGAAATTCCCCAACTCATAAATATATTAAAAGGTGATATGAGTTTAATTGGCCCACGCCCCTTATTGCCCAGATATTTACCTTATTATACAAAAAAGGAAAGTTTGAGACATACAGTCAAACCCGGTATGTCAGGTTTAGCTCAGATCAACGGGGGAAATACTCTCGACTGGGACACAAGATTGGCTTTGGATATTGAATATATTACTGATATCACTTTTAAAAATGATTGTATAATTCTGTTAAAAACAATAAAAATGGTTTTGTTCTCTGATGGAAGCTGTGTTGATCCCAGATCAGTTATAAAAGATTTAAATGATGAAAGGGGAGGTGACATTAATTAGTACAAATTAAGTAGAGACTTACTCTTGAACTGAGTACTAAGATTTGTTTTTTATGAAAATTCTTTTTTTTGGCATACACGAAATTGGACAAAGGTCTTTGGAAAAGCTACTTTGTAGAGATGAGGTTGAAATTGTTGGTGTTGTCACCAAATATGATACTGTTTTTCAAACATATTCGGTTTCTGATTTTGCAAAAAAAAATCATTTACTGTGCTATTCTTTAAGGTTTATCAACTGTCAGTATGTTTTTAATTTATTCAAGAAGCTTGAGTTTGATTTAATCGTAGTTGCAGGTTTTCATTTAATCATTCCGGAAGAAATTTTAAACTTAGCAAAAACAGCAGCTATCAATCTACACGATTCTCTACTGCCCAAATATAAAGGACCCAATGCATCCAAGTGGTGTATCATAAATGGAGAGAAAAAAACGGGTGTTACAGTTCATCAGATGTCCGGTAAAATTGATGAGGGAAAGATTATTGCACAAAAGGAAGTTGAAATTTTGCCTGTTGACACAGCGGGAACTCTTTTTAGTCGATTGGCTTCTATTGGATCTGATTTATTGGTTGAAGTGGTGTCTTTAATACAGAAAAACACACTCAGTTATCTTAATGTTAATGGAGCATCTCCTACTTACTATTCTTATCCAACAATAGACGATTTGAGAATAAAATGGAATTTATTGAGTGCTAATCAAATTTATTGTTTAGTAAGAGGACTGAATCCAAGTCCCGGTGCATTTTTCTTTTATAATAATGAAAAGTATAAGGTTTTTGAAATGCAGATATTATCCTCGAAATCTCACTTAAAAGAAGGAACTATTATAGAGTTGTGTGATGATTATTTCATTGTGAGTACGTTGACATGGAATGTTAAGATTAATAATTTAAGAAAACAGATCCATTCCGCTTATTCAATAAGGGAGTTTATTGATGAAAACCGTTTAAAGGTTTTTGATATTCTGATGTAAGTTATTGTATTCTAACCTAATGTTTTAGTTATGTATGTATCAGTTATAAAGCCTGTTATGGATTTCATTCTAGCCTTGTTTCTTCTTGTTTTATTTTCACCTCTTCTTTTAATCGTGTACATACTGATTGCCCTTAAAGGAAATGGTAACCCGATCTTCTATCAGGAACGACCAGGACTTCATGAAAAACCTTTTAAGATCATAAAATTTAAAACGATGACTGATGAAAAAGGAGCAGATGGAAACTTACTACCTGATGAAGCTCGTTTAACGTCTTTGGGAAGAATAATCAGAAAAACCTCAATCGATGAACTTCCGCAACTAATTAATGTGTTAAAAGGGGATATTAGTTTAATTGGTCCTCGTCCTTTGGTGATGAGGTATTTACCCAGATACAATAAAGAACAGGCACGGCGTCATAACGTAAAACCAGGAATTACAGGTTGGGCGCAAGTTAATGGACGAGATGCAATTTCCTGGAACGAAAAGTTTAGTTTAGATATTTATTATGTAGATCATGTCAGCTTTGGCCTTGATTTAAAGATATTTTTCAAAACAATTATTCTTGTTTTGCTAGGCAAAGATGAAAGTCCTGCAAATTCAGATATAATGGAGGAGTGGTATGGTAACTAAAAATAAACAATACTTATTGTATGGAGGTAGTGGACATGCTAAAGTCATTGCCGAATGTATTGAAGCGAACCATCAATTAGTGGGAGGTGTTTTTGATGATAATCCGGATTCAAAAGGATTAAAGAATTTACCTTTTTTGGGAGAGTATAAGATTAAAAATCATAATCATCCACTGATTGTTGCTATAGGTGACAATAAAATTCGGAAAATGATTGTCGAAGAGGTTAAAAATCTTTTCGGATCAATCTGCCACCCATCCTCGTGTATTTCACCAACAGTAAAAATTGGTGAAGGAACTGTCGTTTTTCATAATGTTATTCTTCAGGTTGATTGTGTTGTAGGCTCGCACGTTATTCTTAATTCAGGAGCTTCAATCGATCATGAATGTAGTTTAGGTGATTTTGTGCATATATCACCCAAGGCCACTTTATGTGGGAATGTGAAAGTCGGAGAAGGGACTCAAATAGGTGCCGGAGCGACAATACTACCGGGAATCAGGGTAGGCAACTGGGCTACCATTGGGGCTGGTGCTGTGATTATAAGAGACGTGCCTGATTTCGCTATTGTTGTTGGAAATCCGGGTCGGATTATCAGGTATTATGAACCTGCAAATAACAAATTTTGGCCTTTTGGCGAATCCATTAGAACCAAGTAGGATTGGTTTCAATAATTTTTTTAGAACGGTTTCTATTGTGAGGAAACATAAACAACACGTAATTATTATCTGAATAAAAAAAGATGAAAATACTTTCGGCTAAAATAGAAGGTGATTATTTGACTTGGTTAAATATTTGGAGGCAATGGGATGGTAAAGAAATATTTGCTCACCCTGATTATCTTAATCTATTTGATGATTATTCTCATGCGATGTGTGCTGTGGTTTCTAGGGATAATCAAATGGTCATATACCCTTTTTGTTTGAGAAGTCTTTCTGGGGATCTTAATATAAATATGGATGGTATTTCATATAGCGATATTATTTCGCCATATGGTTATGGGGGCTTGTATCAGATAGGTAATGGTAATTTTGAATATTTAATCGAAGAGTTTTATTTAAAGTTTAATGATTGGGCTGTTTCACAAAATGTGATTAGTGAATTTATTCGTTTTGATCTTTTTAGTCAGAGTCGTGAAAAGTATAATGGCGAAATTTCGTACAATAATGATAATGTTGTTTGTGACTTAAGTAAAGGCAAAGATGTCATTTGGAATGAATTTAAAGCAAAAGTTAGAAATAACGTGCGAAAAGCAGTTAAGAGTGGAATTAGCCTAAAATTAGACTTTAGCGGAGAAGATATTGAAGCATTTCTTGAGATCTATTATGCAACAATGGATAGGCGTCAGGCTGAAAAACAATATTATTTTAAGAAAGAGTTTTTTGAACGTATCCATGAAAAGCTAAAAGGCAACTTTGTTTATTTTTTGGCTATTAAAGATGATAAGCTTGTTTCAGCAGACCTGGTTTTAATCTCTGATCTACGTATTTATTCATTTTTATCAGGAACTGATAGCGATGCCTTTCAATATCGCCCCAATGATTTTATTAAATATCAAATCATTAACTGGGGGGTTGATGCGGGAAAAACGGATTATATCCTTGGTGGTGGCTATAAACCAATGGATAGTTTATTTAATTATAAAAAGGCCTTTGCTCCTGAAAGAATTTTACCTTTTTATGTTGGTAAAAAAATATACAATCCTGAAATGTATGATCTTCTTGTAGAATCTAAAGAACAGGAACTCCTTGATAATTTTAATGTCGTAGATAAAAAGTCAGAGTTTTTTCCATTGTATAGAAGGAATGGATAAGAGAAGTCTATCTGACTCGATTCAATTTAACTCAGTCTAAACTTATTTGTATGCAGAATAGAATATGGCTTTCATCACCTCATATGGGAGGTCGTGAGATGGCTTATGTGCAAGAGGCATATGATATGAATTGGGTTGCTCCTTTAGGGCAAAATGTGGATGAATTTGAGAAATCCATTGCTGCCTATACGCATTCGGCCTATGCTTCAGCTTTAAGTGCCGGAACCGCTGCCCTTCATTTGGCTTTAATACTCCTTGGTGTGGGAAGAGGAGATGAGGTGATTGCTCAGGATTTTACTTTTTCAGCCACAATTAACCCCATTTGTTATTTGGGGGCAAAGCCTGTGTTTGTCGATTCTGAAATAGATACATGGAATATATGTCCTGTGGCGCTCAAAGAAGCTATTGAAGATAGAATTTCAAACGGAAATAAGCCCAAAGCAATCATTCCTGTTCATTTGTACGGGATGCCGGCTAAAATGAAAGAAATTCATGATATTGCTGATTTTTATTCCATCCCAATTATCGAAGATGCGGCGGAAGCCTTAGGTTCCAGTTTGAAAAGTAAGATGATGGGAACTTGGGGGAAATTGGGTGTTTTATCGTTTAACGGGAATAAAATAATAACCACATCAGGAGGAGGTGCTCTTATTTCTGATGACTTGAATTTGATAGAAAAATCACGGTTTTTAGCGACTCAAGCTCGGGATAATGCCTTGCATTACCAGCATAGCGAAATAGGCTACAATTATCGGATGAGTAATATTGTAGCAGGTATTGGCAGGGGACAAATGGAAGTTTTAAATGATAGAGTTGCTAGACGAAGAGAGATAAATGCCTGGTATAAATCTTTATTAAAGGATGTGGCTGGTATCCGTTTCCAAATGGAACCCAATGCTAATTTTTACTCCAACTATTGGTTAACAGCCATTATTGTTGATCCTAAAATAACAGGTGGGATTACTAAGGATGATATTTATTTGGCTTTGGAAAAAGAAAATATTGAATCTCGTCCACTTTGGAAACCCATGCATTCCCAGCCTGTATTTTTTGATTTTCCTTTTTACAAGACTGGCGTTTCTTCTTATTTATTTGAACATGGTTTATGTCTCCCTTCAGGGAGTAATATGACCGATGAGGATTTGGCACGCATAGCTAAAACTCTGAAGGCAGTACTTAATTTTTAAAGTGCAATAGATTTTTATAGTTGTATCGTTGTAATCTGCCCCTCTCTTTTAATTTTCTTGTAATCATTCAGATAGATAATCTGTTTTGGATTATAGATTTTGTTTTTCACTGTACTCCCTCTTTAAGGGACAAAGCTTTCTACCTTGTCAGTTTATTATGTTATGAAAAAAAAGCTGTTTGATTTATTCAATAGACGTATTCTTTCTCCATGGTGGATCTATGTTATCGATCTGTTTCTGGTGTCTTTAGCTTTTATTATTGCTTATGTTGTTCGTCTGAATTTCAATTTGCCAAATATAAGCGTCTGGGACTTTTTGGTTGCTGGAGGGTGTTGTATAGGTGTTTACGCATTTTGCTTTTTGATTTTCAGTTCGTATAAAGGAGTTATCCGACATACCGAGCTTCGTGAATTGATTCGTTTGATTTATACCACGTTCAGTGCAGTAGTCTTACTTTTTATATTCGATTTTATTAATCAGATATTTAAAGGAGGAGTGATACATGTCCCTTATCTCGTTCTTGTTTTGCAATTTATATTTTCTCTGTTTTTTCTCACTGGATTTCGATTATTGGTTAGAGAAGTATATGCTTATCTCTCTAAGGTTGATAAGACTAAAAAAACCATAATTTATGGTGCAGGCGATTTGGGATTATTGGCATTGGAGATCTTGAATAAAGAAAGAAAAGAAAATTACGAAGTTGTTGGTTTTGCAGATGATGATAAAAATAAGTGGGCTACCCATTTGCGAGATATTCAGGTGAGTAGTTTTCCTAAAGCTTTGAAAAATGGAATGAAGAAAGGTGTGACGATGCTTGTTTTGGCTGTATCCAAAATGAGAAAAGAGAAAATCAGTGAAATCACAGAGCTTTGTTTGGAAAATAATTGGGAGGTAAAAGTATTACCCGCATTTGATGACTGGATTAATGGAAAGATGCCCCCTAAAAGTGTTAGAGATGTAAAAATTGAGGACCTTTTAGGACGAGACGAAATTCAGTTGAACTTGCAACGAATTAGTCAGTGTTTAACAAGGAAAACAATTTTAATTTCAGGGGCAGCAGGTTCAATTGGTTCCGAAATTGTAAGACAGTTGCTTCGATTTCCGGTTGGTAAATTGGTGCTTCTTGATCAGGCTGAATCTGCATTATACGACTTGGAACAGGAACTTAATTCCAAATACAATAAAGCATCATTCGAATTGGTGATTGGCGACATCTCAAATTCTGTACGAATGAGAAGAATTTTTGAACATTTCACTCCTGAAATTGTCTTTAATGCTGCTGCATATAAACATGTTCCCTTGATGGAGAATAATCCTTATGAGGCTTTAAATGTAAATGTAGGCGGGACTAAAATTTTAGCAGATTTATCCGTTGAGTTTGGTGTAGAGAAATTTGTTATGATCTCTACAGATAAGGCTGTAAATCCAACAAATGTGATGGGCGCTTCAAAGCGGATCTGTGAAATTTATATTCAATCCCTGGCTCAGCGTGGTGATATTCAAACGGCATTTATAACAACTCGTTTTGGGAATGTTTTAGGGTCAAATGGGTCGGTTGTTCCTTTGTTTAAAAAGCAAATCGAACAAGGTGGGCCTGTACGGGTAACACACCCGGATATCACTCGTTATTTTATGACTATTCCTGAGGCCTGTCAGTTAGTTTTAGAAGCTGGATGTATGGGGCAAGGAGGAGAGATCTTTGTTTTTGATATGGGGGAACCTGTTAAAATCCTCGATTTAGCTAAGAAAATGATTCGTTTGGCAGGCTTAAAATTGAATGTGGATATTCATATCAATTTTACCGGACTGAGACCGGGTGAGAAATTGTATGAAGAGTTGCTGGCAACTAATGAAAACACACTACCTACGCATAACGATAAAATTATGATTGGTCAGGTGAGACCTCATAAATATGCTGAAGTGAATACGGCCATTTCTCAAATTCTGTATTATCTGAATGTTGAAAACAATGAGATGATCGTAGCCAGAATGAAGGAATTAGTCCCTGAATTCAAATCGAATAATTCTGTTTACGAATTGTTAGATGCTACCAGTCACGAAACCGAAGATAAATTATTTCTTTTTTCAAATCCGAAAACAGAATCCAAAGAAAACGGAACTCAGGCTGTCAATTCAAATACTTTGAATAGGAGACGATCCAATATGGATTGGTTAACTAAAAAAGAAGTGCCCGTTGAAGTGGCCAGAAATAGTATTGTAAAACTTAGAAAAGAAAAGCTGATAGATCCCAGTTTATTAAATAATCACGACTTAAGAAATCGTTAAAATATAAGATAATGGATAAAAAAGATTTGACCTTAGGACGAAGAATTTTATTTATACTGTTAACAGTATTTTTTGTAATAATTATAATTTCTGTGTTAGGTGAAGTTTTGGTTCGTAATTTTTATCCTCAAGTGATAATGGGCCCCAGAGTGAAATATTCTGAGAAATATGGTATAATCTGGCCCAAAAATCAGGTGATAACGAATGAAATGCCGGGTCGGTGGAAATTTACCTATACAACCAATGAGGAACATTCGCGTGGAAAAGTTTTGGGTATATCGAATGTATATAATAAAGATAATATTGTTGTTTTAGGAGACTCCTATTCTTTTGGACAAGGCGTTAATGACAATGAGGACTATCCAACAATATTAGATCAAAAATTACAAGATCGGTTTAATGTTGTCAATTTGAGCGTATCGGGTTGGGCTCTGACCCAAGAAATAAGGCGATACTATGAATTTGGACAGTTATACAATCCCAAACTGGTTATTCTTCAATTTTGTGAAAACGACCCTTGGGGAAACTTGTATTTTAAAGTGACTGATATTGAGGATGGAAAGTTCGTTTTTCATAATTCAAATAGTTCTGCAAATAAATTGAAAAGATTACTGTCAAACTCAGTTATTCAATATAGTTGTCTTTATAGCTTGGGACGATCCTTATTTAGTGGTTCATTTTTAAATAAAAAGATGCTTAATAATGCTATGGGTGAAACCACCCAAGAGGATAGGAAAAGGATCAAAGATAATCGAGAGAAGTTTTATTCTGATTTGTTGGATCTTTTTTCCAAAGATTTAAAAGCTAAAGGTGTTGATTTGTTGATGATTGCTCCCAACCGGGAACTTGATCTTTTTCCGGGAATTAAAAGAAAGGTAACCGAATTGGATTCTTTGGGCTTTCTGACTTACTATGAAACGGAAGATTGGTTCGATGCTAATATCGATTACAGTTCACCGGAAGGACATCGTTGGGGAACGAAAGGGCATTATGTAATAGGTCAGCATTTGGCAGAAATTATTAGTTCTAATAAATTATCATCGAAATAAATATGAAGATAAGTGATTTTAAAACTTGTTGGACCAGTTCCGAAACAGACCTTAAACAATGGGATGCATTTTTAAGAGATAATCCGCGAGGTCATTGTCAGCAGGTGAGTCATTGGTTGTCATCATTTAAAATATACTGTCTGGATTTTGAGTTATTGGTGGTAAAAGATTCTAACTCGAAAATCGTTGCCGGGCTTGGAGTCGTAATTGTAGGAATTCCTTTTTTTCGGGTTTTGGTTGCTCCCAGCGGTCCGATTATATCGTCGGGATTCGAAGATTTATTTGAACCGATATTGAAATTGTTTTTAGACAGAGCAAAAGATAAGAAAGTATTTTATTGTCATATTAATGTTCCGGTACTTAAGAATAATGTAAGCCTTCTCGAAACATATTGTTTGAGTAATATTCCTCAGGAAAGTATACTCTTTACAGGGAAAGTCGGCAATGAATTTATACATGTTTATGGTATTAATGGGTTAAGACCTGTCTTTATTAAATACGATGAAGAATCCAGTCCTTATGATTATGTATTCAGCAAGTTTAATTCAAATACCAGAAGAAATATTAAAGCGGCATATAAAAATAAACTTGAGTTACGGTATGCAACGTCTGAAATTGATGTAACAGCGGCTTATGATGTGATTGAAAGGAATGCTAAAATTCAGGGATATGATATCAGATCGTGGGCAGATTCCAAGCGTATGATTATGGGAATGATTCAAGAAGGTTTGTGTCTTGTACCTTGTTGTTATTCTGACGGAGTTCTAAAAGGTGCCTTAATTGTTTTTGATATTGGTCAGCGATTAACCTATGTATATGGTGGAATTATTAGAGAAGAAAAGGATTTGAAGTTAGGGCATTTCATGCACAACGAAATGATTAAGTTGAGTATAGAAAAGGGCTATAAATTTTATGATATATCTGTAAATGGAAGTGAGGGAGTCACTCGCTTTAAAAAAGGCTTTGCTGGCAATCATGTCGAATTTATAGGAAATAGATACTGGGTTTTAAATAAATGGAAATTCTTCATTTATAAAAAGTTCAATTCTCTCATTGTTAGAAATAAATTTCTAATTGCTAGAATATTAAAGTGGCGTGTGTTTTAATCATAAATTTCATTATCATGAAAAAAAATATTTTATTAGTTGCGTTTTCGTTTTTAGTTGTTGTTTCATTTTTGTCTTGTCAAAAGCATAAAAGTGGAAATGATGATCCGGGAAATATTCCAGGAATGGGTGATGCCGGAGGAGAATTAGAGGTAGAAGACACTTTGTCTTTTCCTATTGAATCGTTTTTTGTAGGAGATATTGCTGGCTGTGAGGCTAATATCATACCAGCAGATAATCCTGTAGGTTCAGGAGGAGAATGGGTTATTTTAGATGTTTCAATACAGAATATAACTGGTAATGGCGCCGATTTTTATCTGTTGGGTGGTAGTGTTATTGAATGTCAAACAGAAGGGTATCAACATGCTATTTGTATCCAAAGGATTGATATTTTTGTTGAAGCTGAAACAACCAAGACTTGTAAGTTATTAGTTTACTGCATAAATAAAGGCAGGAGTGGCAGTAGTCCGGATATCACATATTTAATCAAAGGTGTTTCAAGTTCAAATCGGATGATGAGACTTGTTGAAGCCTTAGCGAATAAAAAAATTGATATCAGGGATTATTTACCTGACAATAAGAATGAATTCAAGGAAATCTCTAAGGAGATTCAAGATATTGTTTGGGCAATAACCAATGGTTCTGGTTTGAGTGATGAGGATTGGACCTTTATCAATTCATTACCTCTTATTGAAAAATAAATTTACCCGAATCAAATTAAAATCTATTATAAAATCTTACCTGCACATAGGGTTGGGATATTAATATGACCAAACCTCTTTGATCAATATTTCTTATTGTTTGGGACTTCTCTTTTGGAAATCTATGACTTCTAAATCCTTAACGATAGAGATACAGACCTCCTCAGCTAAATACCCTGATGAAAGACTAGCGTCTTTTAAATTTAAGCTTATGATACATGACTGTCATAAAGCCGGGTATGTTTTTTTAAGATTATCGGTTGTATTGATTAGACTTTAAGAAATCAATATGTTAGGTGATTTTTGTTGTTATTCAAACTTTTATGTGTTTAAATTATGAAGAAAATTAAATTTCTTTTTGTTGCATTGTTGAGTGTCTCAATTGCATTTGTATCATGCCAAAAAGACGACTCTAAAAATAATAGGGGGCAACCTGGGCACATCCCTGGAATGGGAAATGCGGGAGGCAAGTTAGAAGTTGTAGCTCCTTTTGTGCTGCCGGATGGGATTTCATTAGTCGGCGAGATTAGAGGATCTAGTGAAAATCCGGGCGTGGGAAACAGTCGTCCTTATGCCATGGATGTTAAAAAGTTGAAAAGCGATTATATAACTACTTTAGGTTCCGGTGGACAATGGCTGGCACTCGACTTAATTTTCTCTAATGCAACTTCAGTAAGTAAGGATGTTGTTATCCCCGCTGGATGTGTGTTTGAAGCTCAGCAGGAAGGTTATCAGCATGGTATTGCCTTGCAGGATGTTCGGATACATGTGTTGGGGAATGATCAAATTCAGATCAAATTATACTTGTACTGTATTAATAAAGGAAAGGAAGGGAGTTCGACTGTTGTGACTTACGTGATTCGAGGTGTTTCGACATCTGAATGGATAATGAAACTCGTTGAAGCATTGGAATATAAAATGATTGATGTGAGTGAGTTTACTCCGGAAGAAATGGAAGAGTACAACCGAATTACGAATGCCATTCAAGATATCCTATGGGGAATTACCAACGGATATGGTGTTAATGATAGAGATTGGGATTTTATCAATGCACTGAGAGATAAAATTAATGATGTTTCACCTTGATATTCTATTAGATAGATTATGACGGGAAATCTTTTTAATGTTTTTTTTAACCAACTAAATATAATAGCTATGAAGAGAATCTTTAAGTATCTGGCTCTGTTTCTAATAATTGGAGCAGTTGTTGTCGGATGTAATAAACAAAGTTCAGATGAGATATCGGAATTTATAGACTCGTCTGATGTTATGACACTAAAAAATGGATTTGTTGGTGAATGGATGCCAATGGAAAATCCGATGTGGTGGTATAGCGATGGAACAGGAGATATTGAGATGTGCAAAGAAGAAATGGTGTTGCCTTTCTTTGATGCAGGAATGGTGCATTTGTTCAATGACGAAAACTATATGTATGTTCAGGTTCAGGCAGAAGAAGGCTGGGGAATTCGTTATTTCTCAATGAATATATGGCCTATCGAAGATCCTGATATCAATTTCGACTATGCTTCCTTTCCATATCAAATGACTTTCCCATATGGAGAATTTCCAAATTCAATGGTTTACAAAATTCCTTATGATGAAGCATGGGGGGATTGTTTTATATTGAATATAAAATTGTTATTAAGAAATGCGGATGGAACATGGCATTTCTGGTGGTTAACCAATGACAATGTAGAAAACAGCAGGGATTTTTATCTCGAGTATTGCTGGAATGATTGTGATTGTACACCGGATGGTTATAGAACACAAACTCAAGGAGGATGGGGATCTAAACCTAGTGGGAATAATCCAGGTATGTATCGTTCAATGCATTTTGATGATACGTTCCCTGCAGGTTTAACTGTAGGAGGAGACTATACCTTACTTCTGAATTCATCACAGGCTGTTCAAGATTTCTTGCCTTCGGGTGGTACTCCGGCAGCTTTAGATATGGATTATGAAGATCCTACAAGCAAGGAGTTGAAAAATGCTTTTGCAGGGCAGGTTGTTGCATTGACATTGAGTGTTGAATTTGATAAGAACGATCCTGATTTTTCAGAATCAGATTTCCTATTGGAAGACTTAGTCTTTGCTGAAGGAACCGGTTTTGAAGGTTATACCGTAGGTGAAATTTTGGCTGATGCCAATAAAGTTTTAGGCGGTGGCGTTTCGGATTATGGATTTAGCTTGAATGCTTTACATGAGATATTAGATGCTGTGAATAATTCATTTGTTGACGGAAATGTTAATGAAGAATATTCCATTTTAGTTTGTCCATAGCGATTTGTTATGTGAGAATTTAAGGGGCTATTTTATAGCCTCTTTTTTTGTGCCTATATAGCACTGAAGTTTAGTTTAAATTCATGAATGAGAGCATATAAAAACCGATTTTAATAGGAGTTGAATGTTGTCATATTCTACAATATTTGTGGCTTAATTCCCCAAATTGATGTTTTTAAAAAGGGTTTTAAATATAGATCAAAATAGATTTTGAGTGGAAAATGGTCTCATTATTAATGATTTAGATGGTGGGTTTGATTTAGGATAACTTTCCAAAGAAAATGGAATGGAAATTGAAATAGAGGATGATCAATATTGCATATGAAATTTAAAATCAGTGTCTATTTATTCAAACTTTTAAGAAAATCATGGATTAAATTCATCAACAATTAATAGGACTTAATGTAATAAAAATGGCCATTCGTAAGGACTGAGTTGTTTCGGTGAAAATTTATTGTTTTTTGTTTAATGACTAGTGTGAATTATAATTTAAACTAGTTTGAATTTTTTTTGAGAAGGATTAGAAACATTAAGTGTAGTTGAAGGATGTGTTGCTTTCATAATGTTTTTAGTATAGATGTGTAAATTTGTTTACGCATTTGTATAGATGTAGATTTTTGATATTGATTTTAATGAAGATTTCATTATGCAATATGGGCTAATTATCAGTTAGTAATTATTGTTTAAAAACTTTATTAAGATTATTATGAAGAATCTAATTTATCTGTATTTTATTTCCGCGATTTTATTTGCAGCTTGCGATGAGGCTATAAGCATCGAAGAAGAAATTGTCACACCACCCAAAGAAGAGGTTATTCCGGACCCGGATGATAATGAAAATGGTAATGAGAATGTCGTTGGAGAAAAAGATCCTATCTCAGTAATGCCATACAGTCAAATCCCTGATAAAGATTATATTATTGATTTAGAACGTTGGGATATTCCAAATGATGGTACCGATCCTGTAAAAACGACTGATAATTTGCAAGCTGCTATTGATTGGGCTGCCACTGAAGGTTATGGGAAAATTCATTTACCAGCAGGACATTATTTAATTGGGAAGTTAGGAAATGCTGTTTTTCAAAGGGGTATTAATTTGAAAAGCAATATGGCATTTCTATTGGATAAAGATGCCATTATTGAGATGGCTCCCAATGACAAATGGAATTACTATGTTATAGAAATTAAGAAACAATCCAATGTTGTAATTTCCGGAGGAACAATAATAGGTGATCGTGATAATCATACATATACGCCTAACAAAAATGGAAGCGTTTATCATGATGGTGGTCATTTGATTGCCATTATTAATGAAAGTGAGAATGTAACGGTTGAGAATGTAGAATTGAGTAAGGCTACTGGTGATGGTATTCTTCTTCAGGGATACGAAGGTGAAGGCTCTTTTGTAAAGAACATTGAAATTAGAAAAAACAATATTTTTGAAAACAGAAGACAAGGCGTATCTATTGTTGGAGGCGTAAACGTATTGATTGAAGAAAATGAGATTCATCATATCAATGGAGTTGCGCCACAATATGGTATTGATGTTGAAAGTGAAATTTATTTTAGCGAAGACATCAAAATTTTGTCCAATTACTTTCATCATAACAAAGGCGGAGATATTGTCAATTTTGATGCGAAGAAATTGCTTATTGAAGACAATGTTTTCGAGGAAGGTGAGGGGAATTCCTATGTTGGCCCGGGAATTGTTTATTACAATAACACCGAGCAGATCATTCGTTTTAATACGATTACACATGTTGCTACTGATGCAGTAAACAAGGATAATGGTATTATTATGTATTCGAATGGTGAGCCCAAAACCAATCATGATGTGACTTACATATATGAAAATACCTGTTCAAATTGTGGTTTTTACATGTATGATGGTGCTGACTTGGAAATTCGAGATAACACATTAACAGAGGGGCATTTAATATTCAAGAATATGACTAATCTGACACTTCAAAATAACAAGGTAACACATCCTGATAAATGTAGAGCTATGATATTTAAAGGAGTTAGTGGTGATGCAAGTGGTAATACATTGAATGGCGACTCAGTTTTGATTCCATTAAATTCAGAGCCTATCGATGGTTATGGCTGTGATATGTAGGGGGATTAAATATATATTCTGGTTAAGAATAGGTATTTAATAAGATTAACTATTCGAAAGCTGAAAAAAGCATCAAGGTTTAAGGATCTTGATGCTTTTTTTCATGCAAAATGTCCCAGATTTAATAATATTGTGAAGCTTCTTGAGATTACAGTACTAAAGTCTCATAGGTCGTTCGACACACATAGGCACTATTATTAAAGGGTAAAAACACTAATAGCTGTGATTCCATAAGAGCTAGACCATACTACTAAAGGGATCACACAATTTTATCTTAATGCTTATAAAAACCATTTTTTTGATACTGGTAATGGGGGGATCTCATTTCATATAATGAGTGAAGTTTATTCATAAAAACATTTTTTATGAAGAGTTTAGTTCTATAGAATTTAAACATAAGGAATTTCGTTATTTATTTTTAAAAACGTATATTATAGATCAATACTAACCAAATTAGTAGTAAATATATTGATGTATTGAGAGAGAAGAAGGCTGTTTTATTATATTAATGAAGGGATTTTGTAGATGATTTTCTTAAATCATACCCCTCATGAATCTTCAGGAATTAAGGTAGCTTGTGTTGTAGGAAGCGGATATATATATAAGGAACCTAACTCTATAAGTGTTCTGTTTAATTCAAGAGCATACATTGATATGGGGTAGATTTTAAATTTATTTAATTGATATACCGAATAACATGAAGAACGTTAATGCTTGGAAAGCATGGTTATTATTTATCATGGCTTTATTTTTCTCGCTTATTGCTGCATTTCTTGTGAAGTTTGAAATTGATAAAAAAGATGAAGCTGAATTTAGGTTTGAATGTAATGAGATCAGTAGTAAAATAGATTTGCGATTGCATGCTCACGCACAACTACTTCGTAGTGGAGCTGCTTTTTTTGATTCTTCAGACACAATAAGTCGAGAGGATTGGCATAATTTTATAAAACAGTCTAAAGTTAATTTGAATTTGCCAGGAATCCTGGGAACAGGATTTTCGATGGCAATACCTTCAGATAAATTATCGGAACATATAAAAGAAATCAGAAATGAAGGTTTTTTAGATTATAAGGTATGGCCAGAATATTCTCGTGAGATTTATACGTCCATCGTTTTTCTTGAACCTTTTTCGGGTCGCAACCTTCGTGCTTTTGGTTATGATATGATGACTGAGCCGGTGAGAAGGGAAGCCATGGAACGTGCCCGCGATATGGATATTGCTGCCCTTTCAGGAAAAGTACTGTTGGTTCAGGAAACCGATAAAGATGTTCAAGCTGGTAATTTAATGTATGTGCCAGTATACCAAAAAGGAGTTACACTAAATACTGTTGAACAACGCAGAACTGCAATTAAAGGTTGGGTATATAGTCCATATCGGATGAATGATCTGATGCTTGGTATTCTGAGTAAGTGGGAGCAGGTTGATAACAAAAAAACATTTTACTTACATATTTTTGATGGTGTAAATTGCACCTCTAAATCCTTATTATATGAATCTCATCCTATCGAAGAGCAAAAGAAATCGGAAAGGATACGTTTCAGCTTAAAGGTCCCGATAAATTTTAATGGTCACCTGTGGACGTTGGAGTATTCACAGCGAAAAGAAAATATGATTATTGAGTATATGGCCTCATGGATCATATTTCTTGCGGGAGTAATTATTAGCATATTAGTATTGTTGCTCACTAACTCAATGCTTAGTACAAAATTTAAGGCTCAAAAGATTGCAGAGGTATTAACCTCCGAATTAAAAGAAAGTGAACGCTTACTGAAAGAGTCACAAGAGATAGCACGCTTGGGAACTTATTCTCTGGATATAAAAACGGGGATGTGGAGGAGCTCAGAAATACTCGATGCTATTTTCGGGATTGATGAAAATTATACACATTCAATTGAGGGATGGAGTGCTATTATTCATCCTGATTATAGAGAATTGATGCTGGATTATTTTCAAAATGAGGTTATTGCTCAGAGTCTACCTTTCAATAAAGAATATAAAATAATTAAAAACAGCAATAAGGAAGAACGTTGGGTGCATGGTTTGGGTAAATTAGAATTGGATAGCAATGACAATCCTATCCGGTTAATAGGAACAATAAGTGATATTACTGAACGCAGACTTGCTGAGGAGCAATTAAATTTAAGTCGAGAACAATACCGAAGCTTATTTGAGAATTCACCACTCGGGATCTACCGATCAACTCCTGATGGGGAAATTATTAATGCCAATAAAGCTCTCTTGACAATGTTGGAATATGAATCATTGTCTGAATTACAAAATAGAAATCTTGAAACCGAAGGGTACAGTGAAGAATCCACGATTAGCCGTAAGCAGTTTGTCGAAATGATTGAAAGAGATGGTTATGTAAGAGGTTTGGAGGAAAGTTGGACAACTAAAACTGGGCGAATCATTCCAATTCGGGAAAATGCACAAATCGTTAAAGGAATAAATGGTAAGGTATTTTTTGAAGGTACTGTGGAAGATATCTCCGAACGAAAAAAAGCGGAATTTGAAATTCAAAACATAACCAACCGTCTAAAACTTGCAACAAGTGCTGCCAATATTGGAATTTGGGATTTGGATGTCGTCAACAATACGTTGTTTTGGGATGATTCGATGTACAAACTATATGGAATTTCAGCCGAAACCTTTTCTGGTGCATACGAAGCCTGGGAGGCAGGTCTTCATCCAGACGATTTGTTAAGGGGGCGTGAAGAAATACAGATGGCTTTAAAAGGGGAAAAAGAGTTTGATACTGAATTCCGTGTGCTTTGGCCTGATAAGTCTGTTCATTACATAAAAGCAAATGGTTTTGTTACTCGTGATGTCTTAGGAGAGCCTATTCGTATCATAGGGACAAATATGGATATTACTGAACGTAAACTCGCGGAAAAACAGATCCGCTTGAGTCAGGAACAATATTCTATCGCTGTTGAAGGCTCCAATGATGGTATCTGGGATTGGAACACAATTTCCAATGAGGTGTATTATTCACCCCGATGGAAAAACATGTTGGGGTATAACGATGAGGAATTGGAAAACACCTTCAGTACTTGGGAAAGTTTATTGCATCCAGAAGATTATACCCAGGTTTTATCTGTTATTCAAGCTTACTTTGATAATGAGATTCCGGAATACAATGTGGAGTTTAGGATGAAACATAAGGATGGAAGTTACAGGTGGATACTTGCCCGTGGGAAAGCCTTGCGAAATAAAGACGGAAAACCTTATCGTATGGCTGGCTCACATACCGACATCACATCTCGAAAAATGGCTGAAGAAGAGATTAATAGATTAAATGAGCACAACCAATTAATCCTAAATTCTATTGGAGAAGGAATTTACGGACTGGATCTGGAAGGTCGAATGACCTTTGTAAACCCGGCAGCGGCAGCTATGATAGGAAAACCGGTTGAAGAACTCATTGGTAAACAAGGTCATGCTGACCACCATCACACCCGACAGGATGGATCTCAATACCCTCGTGAAGACTGTTTGATTTATAATGTTTTTCGTACAGGGGTAGCTAGTCATGTGGATAATGAAGTGTTTTGGCGGGCGAATAACACAAGCTTTCCTGTTGAATATACATGTACGCCAATAAAAAAAGACTCAGGAAATTTGATAGGAGCAGTTGTTGTATTTAAAGATATTACTGAGCGTAAACAAGTCGAGAAGGAATTGAAAGAAAGTGAAAAACGCCTTCGCACAATTATAGAAACATCTCCTGTTCCTATCGTTATCTCAAAGCTTTCTGAAGGGATTATTGTGATGGCAAATGAAAGCCTTGGTAAACTCTTTAGAATTTCGTTATCGGATGCGATTGGACAGAAAACACCTGACTTTTATGCAAATCCAGAGGATAGAAATAAACTGGTGGAGAAATTAATGAAGGATGGCATTGTGGATAATTATGAAATTATTTTAAAAAAATCAGATCAGGAATTATTTTGGGGTTCAGTATCGCTTAAATTAATGACCCTTGATAATGAAGAGGTCTTAATAGCAGGATTTCATGATATCACAGAAATGAAAAATGCTGAGGAAGAAATTCTGAAACATCGTGAGCATCTTGAAGAAATGGTCTCTGAACGAACCCGGGAATTAACCATTTCACAGCAACAGTTGGAACAAAGTCTTAAGGATATTACAGATTATAAATTTGCCCTCGACGAATCAAGTCTTGTTGCTATTACCGACTATAAGGGCGTTATTAATTATGCGAATGATATTTTCTGTAAAACTTCAAAATACAGTCGGGAAGAACTCATCGGTAGAACCCATAGAATTATCAATTCGGGTTATCATTCAAGTGATTTTTTTAGTGACTTGTGGCGTACAATTTCAAAGGGGAAAGTTTGGCGAGGCGAAGTTAGGAATAAAGCAAAAGACGGTAGTTTTTATTGGGTTGATTCAACAATCGTACCCTTTCTTGACAAGCAGGGGAAGCCGTATCAGTACGTATCTGTTCGATTTAATATTACAGACAAAAAACGTTCAGAAGAAAATCTAATCAAAGCCAGGGATGCAGCTAATTCTGCTAACCAGGCTAAGAGTGAATTTCTGGCTAATATGAGTCACGAGATTCGTACTCCGATGAATGCCGTTATTGGATTTTCTGAACTTTTATCTAAAACTGTGAAAGATGAAAAACAACGCTCACAGGTAGAGTCGATCCGTAGCAGTGGGAAAAATCTGTTGAGAATTATCAATGACATTCTGGATCTTTCGAAAATTGAAGCGGGTAAAATTGATATCAGACCTTTACCTGTTAATCTTTATAGTTTAATTAGTGAAGTCGAAAATATGTTTGCCCCCAAGGTGAATGAAAAAAAGATTGATTTCTCTATCGAATATGAAAGTACAATTCCCAAATTACTTCTTCTTGATGAAGTTCGTCTGCGTCAAATTTTGTTCAATCTCATTGGGAATGCTCTTAAATTTACTGATATGGGACATGTTGTTTTAACGGTTGATGCACAAAGGAATATAAACTTGAAAGATAATTATGACCTGATTATACATGTTGAGGATACAGGAATTGGTATCCCGACTGATCAACAGAAATTGGTTTTTGAGCCTTTCACCCAACAAGCAGGACAAAGTGCAAAATATGGGGGTACTGGTTTAGGTTTACCCATAACAAAAAAATTGGTTGAAAAAATGGGTGGTACAATTCATCTTGAAAGTGAAGTAGGTAAAGGGAGTAATATAACTGTAAAGATTCCAAACATATCTACTTCTGAGACTGAGATTGAAGCATCAGAGAGTCTGTTTGATCCAACTATCATAAAATTTAAAGAAGCGAAAATTTTGCTAGTTGATGACAATGAATTAAATCGAGAATTGATAAAGGACATGTTGGAACATTCTCAGCTTGATATCTTGGAAGCCGAAAATGGTGAAGAAGCTGTGCAGTTAGCAAGAATAAATCTGCCCAATTTAATCCTGATGGACTTGCGTATGCCAGTAATGGATGGTTATAGGGCCACCGAAATACTGAAGCAAACTAAAAAAACTGAATCAATCCCGATTATTGCAATTTCTGCTTCTGCAAAAAGAGTGATAACTGGAAACAGAAATAAAGAAATGTTCAATGAGTTTTTAATGAAACCATTGGATGCTTCTGAATTGTTTGACAAGATGAAGAAATATCTCACATACCAAGTTAAAGAAGAAGTGGTGACCGTTGATTCCAGACAAACTGAAATTGTACTGACTGAAGAACAATTAAATCAGATACCTGAACTTATATCAGTTCTTGAAAATAAATTTGGCCCTATTTGTCAGGAGGCTATTAAATCCCAGATGATTGACCAAATCGAAGAATTTGGTAAAGATTTAATTAAACTAGCTGAAGAAAGTAGAATTGAATATCTTAAAGATTATGCAAGCGAGGTTTGTCGTTTGGCGGAAAATTTTGAGATTGACAGATTATTGAAAACTTTAATGAGATTCCCGAAAATAGTAGAGCAACTTAAATTGAAAAGATATAACCTAAAACCTTATGGAAACAATTAGCAATAATAAAATTAAGATACTTGCAGTTGACGATAATCCTAAAAATATTCAGGTAATTGGTAGTATCCTGCGCGATGAGGGCTATTCTGTTGGATTTGCATATGATGGTCAGCAAGCCTTAAATCTTTTAAATAAAACAGAAGATTTTGATCTGGTCCTTTTAGATGTAAATATGCCCGTAATGGATGGTTTCGAGACCTGTAAAGCCATGCGTAAAAACGAAAGGATGAAGGAAATTCCTGTTGTATTCCTGACTGCACTTAACGAATCTAAAGATGTGGTTAATGGTTTTCAAGCTGGTGGGCAGGACTATATAACCAAACCTTTCAATTCACAAGAAGTGTTAGTGAGAGTGAAAACACATATCGATCTGAAAAGGAGTAAAGATCAACTTAAAAAAGTAAACCAATGGCTTGAAGATAAAGTAGAAGAACGCACCAAAGAACTCCGGAAAGCCAATAGTGAACTTGAAGAAGTCAATCAGGAATTAGGTGTTTTAGATAAAGCAAAATCAGACTTTTTGTCCCTTATCAGCCATCAAATAAATACACCTTTAAATGGTATTATTGGTTTTATTACAGTGCTGAAAAATGAACAGGTCGATGCTAATGTTAAAGAGATGTTACATTATCTTGAACTTTCTGCCAATCGGCTTCATCGGTTTGCTAAAGTCAGTTTGAAAATTACTGAGCTACGCATTAAAAAGCAGCCTCTTCAAAAAAGAGAAATTAACCTAAACGAATTAATTGAAATGACCAAATTTACACTTTCGGAACAAATTAAGACAAAAAGAGTAAATGTCGTTTTTGATGGTAATATTGATAATGCACATATAAATGGTGACCCAGAGCTGGTTGAATTTTGTTTTGAAAGTATTCTTGATAATGCGATTAAGTATTCTCCTGATGACGGGATTGTTCGTGTGAATATAGATTCTGATTCAGAAAAAACAACCTGTTCTTTTACTGATCATGGTGAGGGGTTTAATCCACAGATATTAAAAAACATGTTTAAACTTTTTGTTACAGGCTCTCAGTATGATGATGAAAATACTGGCCTCGATCTAGCTCAGGTGAAACTTATTATGGATGCTCATGAAGGAGAAGTTATCGCGACTAATAATGAAAAGAAAGGAGCCACTCTTGTATTAATTTACCCCAATTAAAATGAGATGAAAGTGACTGAATAATCTGTACGATTGACAGGATATAGGCTCATTAATCATCCTATAAATCGCTATAATGATATTGTTCGATATTATTAGGCAGCTCTTGTAAAAATGTTCCGGCTTATGAATTGCAGCTACATCTCAGTTATTCCCAATAAAAAAAGCAGCATGTGAAATGCTGCTTTGCTTGTTTTTACTGGCGGAGAGGAAGGGATTCGAACCCCCGGCACCTTGCGGTACACGAGCTTTCCAGACGTGAAATGTGCTATTGTATAATTCCTAAATATTTGCTGTTATTTGCTTACTTGTGTTGTAAATGCTGCGTTTACAGTGCTTTGTGTTGCTTTTGTTTTTTCTTTTATAAAGAAAGAAAATGTATATTTATGAAGCATTTGTTGCAACCATGTTGCAACCGGGATTATTTAAAGCTTTAAATATGGCATCAGTAAAAATTGTTTTTTATAAGCACAAAGTTCTTGACGATGGAACATCTCCTATCGTATTACAAATAATTCATAAACGGATACGAAGGATTCATTCACTCAAGTATTCATGTAAAATTGATGAATGGGATGATAATCAGAAAATAATAAAATCAAAGGATAAAAGCCAAAAGCATTTTATTCGGGAAATGAATATGCATTTTGAAGAGTCTCTTCTCAAAGTGAAAAAAATAATTCTGGAATTAGAACGTGAAGCTAAGAATTATACCGTTGACGATATAATTTCTAAACTAAAAGGAGTCGACTCAGCATCGGTTTTAGATTTCATTGAGAAAAGGATTGAAGAACTTTACAAGCAGAAAAAGGATGGAAATGCCCAGGCGTATAAAAATCATTATGGAGTTATAGGTCAATTTATAAAATCAAAAGATTTTACTTTCGATCAGATGACTTACAAGTGGCTGAAAAAATTTGAAACTTACTTGATCTCCAGAGGAAATAGCACAAATGGAATTTCATTCCAAATGAGAACGCTTCGTGCTATTTATAATCGGGCAATAAAAGAAAAACTGGCAAAGAAAGAGAATTACCCTTTTGATGATTATAAAATACATAGCACCAAAACTCAAAAGAGAGCACTAAAGAAAGAGGAGATAATTAAAATTCGCGACTTGGATCTAACAGGAAAACCTGCTGTCGAACGAGCAAGAGATATATTCATGTTTAGCTTTTATTGTATGGGCATGTCTTTTGTCGATATCGCCTACTTAAAAGTCGAAGACATTCGAAATGGGCGTTTATATTATTCAAGACAAAAGACTTCGCAGCAATATAATTTTGAATTGCTTCCCCCCGCTATGGAAATCATTAAAAAATATTCAGACTTAAGGAATCCGGATGAGTATGTTTTTCCTATTATAGATCCCGATAATGATGATCCATATAGGAGTTATCAAACTCAAAGACAAAAAACAAACCACAAATTGAAAGATGTAGCTAAGCTTCTCGAAATCTCTACTTCTTTAACTTCTTACGTGGCCCGACACTCCTGGGCAACTATAGCAAAACGTTCCGGCGTTCCTACTGCAGTTATCTCTGAGGGTCTGGGTCACACTACCGAAAAAACAACCCAAATCTATCTGGATAGCTTCGAGAATGAAGTTTTAGATGCAGCCAATAGATTGATTACCCTTTAGCTTGTACAATTGTTTATCAAATTTATAACAGAATAGAATTTGATTTTTGTCGCAAATTATTGCTATATTTGCGACAGAAAAGCTATGTAACTATGTGTGATTCTATAGAATATAAGATCTTACAACATTTAAAAAGATCGAAAAAAGGTACTATCTTCTTAACTGATGATTTTTTGCAATATGGAAGTGCTAAAGCAGTTTCTAAAGCGCTTGAACGTCTAGTTAATAAAGAGGAGGTAGAACGGATCGCTCGTGGTGTTTATTCACGTTTGGCAACTGATCCATTTATTGGAAAAGTACGTCCTTCTATCGAAAATGTTGCTCAGGCCATTGCAAAAAGAGATAAAGCCCGTATCATTCCAACTGGATCAATGGCACTCAATGCTTTAGGTTTATCTACACAGGTGCCTATGAAAATTGTGTATCTCACTGATGGTTCTCCTCGTACACTGCAAGTTGGAAAAAGAACGATAAAATTTAAAAGAGTGTCGCCCAGAAGCCTTTCAACGAAAGGCGTTATTAGCAGTCTAGTAATACAAGCTCTAAAAGAGATTGGTAAAGGGAATGTGACGGATAGTGAAAAAGAGATAATTATGAAACATTTACTCAATGAGGATGTTGAAAAATTAAAACATGATATTCTGTTGGCACCTGAATGGATAAGAATAATCATGAGAAAAGTTCTTGTTCAAGAATAACCTTTAACAATTTCTCTTCCTGGATTTCATTGAGTTTTAAAAATAACGACAAATAGAACAATAATGCGTAAATGGCATCAATTACCACTAGGAACAAGAATTAAGGCTTATACTGATATTTCATACGATGTTAAACTCCCGGCTTTCGCCATCGAAAAAGACTGGTGGGTTGTGCAAACACTTGCCATAATTTTTGAAATGGAAATTGGAAAGCATCTGGTTTTTAAAGGAGGAACCTCTTTGAGTAAAGCCTGGAATTTGATAGAACGGTTTTCTGAAGATGTTGATTTGGCTGTTGATCGAAGCTTTTTTGGTTTTAATGGAGAATTGACAAAGAGGAAGGAAATCACTAGACTTAGAAACGAATCCAACAAATACATTACAGAGAAGTTTTTTCCGGAACTATCAGTTAGGTTTATCGAAAAGGGATTAACAGATGTTAAGTTAGCCTTGGTTGATGCCAAAGACTCTGATCAGGATCCCCGTATTATAGAAATTTATTACCCCAACGTGATTCCCTCTCCAGGTTATATTCAGCCTAGAGTTCAAGTTGAAATCGGCTGTCGTTCTCTGAAAGAACCGTTCTCTGTTCGTTCATTCAAGTCCTTAATCGATCAAACCTATCCGGATACACCATTCGCTCAAAAACCGATTAATATTCCAACTGTTAATCCGGAGCGAACATTGCTTGAGAAAGTGTTTCTGTTGCACGAAGAGTTTAAACGCCCAATCGAAAAAATAAGAGTTGATCGTTTAAGTCGACACCTTTACGATGTGTATCAATTGTCTCAGACTGAGTTTGCAGATAAGGCAATCGCGGATAAAACCTTGTATGAGACCATTGTGAATCACAGATATCGTTTCGCTAAACTTGGCGGTGTCGATTACAATCTCCATCAACCCCAAACGATTTGTATTATACCGATTCCTGATGTTATAACCCTTTGGGAAAAAGATTATAAAGTCATGCAAGAGCAAATGATTCATGGTGCATCTC
The DNA here is from genome assembly GCF_004122035.1 of Ancylomarina salipaludis. Taxonomy (GTDB): domain Bacteria; phylum Bacteroidota; class Bacteroidia; order Bacteroidales; family Marinifilaceae; genus Ancylomarina; species Ancylomarina salipaludis. Next base: position 130,355 of record NZ_SAXA01000001.1, on the reverse strand, counting down.
CATCATTTAAGGAACTGATTGAAAACTTAACGAGTTTCAACCAAAAGATCAATGGAATAGATTGGAAGATTGAGGGGAAATTCAAAAGCTTGTTATAGCTCATGAGTTGATAACTGCCTGATATACTGACTTGTATTTTTGGGGTTTTGAAAAACTTTGTTAAATTAAGTGACTAAAAATCACTTATATGATCAAAGATTCAAGCTTAATGGCCTTGGAGAATGAATTGTCTAAGACCGATATTGTTTTTAAAAATGAAGGTGGTATATCCACATTGCATTTCAACAGTTTTTCCAATCCGAATGATTTTAAGGGAAAATTAGAACGTCTCTACCTAAATTTCTCAAAAGAATTAAGTCAAAACTTAAAAGAATTGACAACTGGAGATTCTCGATTGCATCATTTGGAAATGATATTGAGAATTTTCGTTAGCCTTCAAGACAAATTAGGCTCAAATCTGACAGTACTTAATTCGCCTCAGGAGATCACAGTAAAGTCTGAAGTGGATCCAACCTGTATTTATACAAAAATAACGGACGTTCCGGATTTGATTTCATACTTCTGTTTTCAAAAGAATACCATCCTGGAATCAATCAGATTGATCAAGACCTACAGATTAAAATTTAGAAAGAACTCCAATGAATATTGGAAAGATATTTTAAAAGATTTTTATCCCCATTACTGTCGGTTGAGAGATGAATTGAGTGAGATTGTTTTGATCGAGGATAAAATGCAATTTTTAAAAGATCAGCGAAAAAGGCTTGATCTGGTATTTCAAGAGCAGGGGATAAATTTATTTGATTCTCCTTTAAATCTGTTCTTTGAGTTTCGTATTGATGCTCTTAAAGATTTGTACATCTCATCAAAACTAAATCCAGATTCAAGACCTAAACCAATAGAACAACCTCTGAAATGGATCGGAGATAAGGTGAACTTTGTTGAGTTGATCTTATCAATTGATTTATTAAAAGTTGTGGAATTTGTTGATGGTAGCCCCGTTTCAAGGAAAGAACTTTTCAGACGATTCGAAATCTTTTTTGATTTACTACACATTAACGATTTAGGAAGTCGAATCCACAAGTTAAAAATGCGTTGTGAATGCACTTCATTTCTCGATAAATTAAAAGAGGCGTGTGAACGTTTCCTAAATGACAAATAATGAGATATTTGGTGTGATTTTAGTGTTATGTTTTATATTTTAAGGCGTAACTGTCTGATAATCATATGCAGGTTGCATATAATCCTGAATTTGGCGAAGCAATTCGGTGCAAGCCTGCGAAAATCAAACATAGAGCAAAAAAAAATAAAGCGAGCGATCACTTGTTTTTAGGGATCTATAGCCTTTTTCCTTAAAAGCGATAAATTTTTTTTATAGGCAACCTGCATAATCTTTTTCATTTCCTTCTTTAAACTTGTTGCATCCATCCGCTGACTGATGTATTAGATTTCTGTAACAAAGACAGATATACGGTCACTGAGCGGTGTCGAAGTGTAATTATTAATTTGTAAATTTTTCGTTATGCATCAAGAACAAGAATTAGTAAAAGTCTTCTTAGAACTTACCGACAAGGTGAAATCCATTGAGACCCAACTCAAGCAGATTTCCCTAAATGAAAGAAACCCTTTGGGTGACATTTATCTGGATACCGATGAGGTTTGCGCCTTACTCAAGATCTGCAAACGCACCCTTCAAAAGTATCGCGATGAGTCCAGTATTTCTTTCATTCTGCTTGGAGGCAAAACCCTCTACAAAACCAGCGACATCAAAGAAGCCCTGGAAAAGAACTACCAGCCCGCACTGAACTCTTAATCAGCTATTCTTTTTTAACCATCTATCAATTTAACAGTTCGTCAATTGTATATTGACTTTTCAACCTTTTAACCTTTAACCTTTAACCTTTATCCTTTGGGACTTTATCCTTGCTTGTCTTTAACCTTGAATCACTTTAACCATGTTACCATTGACCAATGCCTATTGACTGATAACCGACAACAAGTTTTTTTTGGACTCTTTGACCTTTAGACTTTTCAGACTATTGGACTTTTCGTCTCTTGGACTATTTGACTTTTAAGACCTCTCAATAATTCATAATTCCTAACTCATAATTATTAGCTGTCATTCATAATTGTTTCGATGAAACCCATGAACATCCCCATAGAACTCCTGGTCTTTGCCCTTTCCAACCAAAAGGTCAATCCACTGCGACTTTTCTTGTACTTGAAAAGCCAGGGCTCGGGCTATGTCAAATGGGATGTTGAGTTTAAGGAAAAAATACTTTCAGACCTCAATCTGAAATCACCCAAAACCATAGAGGCCAATCTCACTTGGCTTTTAAAGAACGGCTGGGTGAGCATGAATACCAAACGAGGCTCTGTTCGCGTGGTGGGGTATTTAGTTCTGGCTAAAAAACTCCATTTTCAGTGTGCAACAGGTGCTGTTTGTGAACTACAGAATTTAAAAAACTTCCGCCCATTCATCTATGCAGCGGTGGTCACCTATTACCTTCATTACAAAGATAGGATAGCAAGGCAGTCGGCACGAAAAAAAGGGCGTACCACTACGAATTGTCGCTACCGTGATCTTCCAGCCGATTATCTGGCTAAGGTTCTGAATTTAGGAAAATCCACCATTGTCCGTTACCGGCAAAAAGCATGGGATGCAGGCTTTATAAAAATGAAACATCGCTACCAACCCCTGCTTCTGCCCATCGAGGAACTTGAGTTTTGTCGCATCTATGGCGATGAGGAAGCATGGCAATTGGTTATACACAACAACCAAGTCAAAATCCAGCTTTCCAACGCCATCACATCCTACATTCATTTGCGCACAAAACCCAGTCTGAAAAAGCATATTCAGGCAAGGAAAAAAGTGGACCCGTTATATGAAGGGTTTTAAAGGGAACGCTGCGCCCAGCAGCTTTTCCCTTTAAAACCCATCCCGACCAATCGGGAACAGATTTGACCTTTATTTTTTTTAGCAGTGAAACAGTTAAGCAATATATCAGTCATTCATTTAACCTTTCTCCTTTAACCTTCATTGTCCGCCGTAGCAGTTTTCTGCGAAGGAGGCCTTTAACCTTTTTCGACCTTTCGACTCTTGGACTTTTCCCCCGAGGCTTCGGGGTTTTGACCTTTCAGACCTCTCAATAATTCCTAACTCATAATTCTTAACCGTCATTCGTAATTATTAATTCGTAATTCATTTGCCATGCAACCAATTAACTATTGACCAATGCCTATTGACCAACAACCAATAACAGTTAATTACCAAATCATCACATCATCTTATCCTCAAATCACCTCATCATGAAATCAACAATCAAAACCCACCTCCACAACCTATCCCAACAGATAAATATCCTAATCAGCTTCTTTCTTGAAAACGAAGCTCTCTTATCTCCAGGCCTCATTCGAATCCTGGATCAAGCTCAATTGGAGTTAAAAGATCTTTTAGACCTCAAGTTCGAACTCGAGAGAAAGGTGGCCCTGTTCGAAGCCATTCAAATGGTGATACAACATCCCCGATATTTCATGTCTGATTCACCCAAGAAGTTGGTTGAAGCCTATTCTCAGGAAAAGCACTTCCGACGCTTCTCACCGGTCCTAAACACCTTCATGGTCTATGCCAACGACATCGCCAGAGAGATGCTCAACGCCAATCACCAGCTTGTTGAGAGCTTACCACCTTTGTATCAAAACATCCTTTCTAAGAGTCGAAGAAACAGGAGAGAGGGCTTTTGTAATACCCTGCATCAAATTGTCTACGAACAAGCCTATCCAACCAACCTAACCAAAGAATGTCATCGGATCTCTAACTTTATTACTGAGCAATGCCAGTCAAATAAATCATTTAAATTAATTGGATCAAGTTTAAATCAGAATATTTGAACATAAATTTCTACTAATGAAGCTTTGTCATATTCATATTTTGTTAATTTTGAATTCACCCTCTTAATTCAAGGAAAATAGCCTTGTATCTGAGGTGATAGCTACATATTGTAATTAAAAAATCAAATCCAATGGCAAAATCAAAGTCAAAACTTATAGCTGAAAAGACAATTTTCGCAGCCTTCAAAATCTTGAAAGAAGCGGGTGGCGAGATGAGAGGAAGAGATGTGGTAGATAAAATTAGAGAGACTCTTGATTTTAATGAATATGAGAAGCATGTGTATGAAAAGACGGGATATGTACGTTGGGAATCAGCCTTGCAATTCTATTCAATAGACTGCATGAAGGCAGGCTATCTTAGAAAGAAAAAGGGCCTTTGGATATTGACAGATGAAGGTCGGGCTGCAATAAAACTAGGACAAGAAAAACTATTGGAAACAGCATCAAAGAAATATCGTATTTGGGATGCAAAGAGAGTTAAGACAGATCAAAAACAAGATGATGTGGAGACCGATGACCTTAATGGAGAACAATCCCAACAACAACGTGCTCTATTAAATCAGTACGAACAAGATGCGAGTGTTGGATTACGTGCCTTTATTCTTAATAAAAACCCTTATGAATTTCAGGATCTTGTTGCTTCTCTATTGAATGCCATGGGATATCATATTTCTGATATCGCTCAGAGAGGACCAGATGGAGGTATTGATATTATAGCTTATACCGATCCTTTAGGAACTCAGCAACCACGAATTATTGTGCAGGTAAAACACAAGCCTAATGATTCGGTTTCTTCTGACGAAATTCAAAAGCTTTCGGGAACACTTAAGAGGACCACGGATGTGGGTATCTTTGTGACTTCGGGGCAGTTCTCAAAACCTGCTATAAAGGAGGCAAGAGGCTCTAGAGAGCATATTGAGTTGATTGATTTCGACAGGTTCATAAATCTTTGGGTTGAGTACTACTATAAAATGTCAGATGAGCAGAAAAACATGCTGCCATTACACCCAATTTACTTTCTTGGAAGTAATGAATAAGATGTTTTAGTTTTTATAAGAACAGATACTTGAAAATTGAATGATTAAACCGATGAAATTAGCAGTAGTAATATTAGGAGTACAGAATTCAGGAAAAACCGAAACCTTAAGAAAAATCGTTAAAAAATATACAGGCTTACCTCAAAAGCAAATGAAAGCTGGATGGCGTTTCCTTAGTATTTTTAAAGAAAAGATATGGGAATTAAAATTACATGCTTTTTTTGTGCCTGCATCACCCTCTGAAACTAAATATAAATTGGAAGATCGAATTTTAGATTTAGGACACTCGCCAGAAATAATTTTTCTTGCTGAACAAACTGATGGAGAAAACAGGAAAAGCACATTTGATTTTTTAGAAGAAAATAAATACAAAATATTGGACTTTGAATTATCCAATAAAAATGGTGGTGGAATCTGGGATCGATTCACTCCAGAAAGCAAAGAGGAAAAATTAGATACTAGAACCAAAGAAGTCATTACCAGACTAAAAGAAGAAATTAAAGCAGTACTTCTTAAAAAAAACTAACCCAGAATATGGCGCAAAAAGAAGCTAAAGCACGAATCAAGATCAATAAATTATTGGAAGAATCAGGTTGGCGATTATTGGATAATGGACAAATCAAAGCCAATGTGACTTTCGAAAACCATATGAAAATCACCGAAGAACTTTTAAATGACTTGGGTGAAAATTTTGAAAAAACGGAATCAGGTTATGCTGATTATGTTTTGTTGGATGATAAAGGATTTCCCGCAATTATTTTAGAAGCCAAATCTGAAGATAAGAATCCATTGGTTGGAAAAGAGCAAGCACGTAGATACGCCAAATCTCAAAATTGTCGTTTCGTGATTTTGTCAAACGGAAACTTGCATTATATGTGGGATGTTACCAATGGTAGCCCTTATATCATCACCAAATTTCCTTCTCCTGATTCAATTGATGAGTACAGTAAATTTAAACCAAGTAAGGATAAATTGATTAATGAGTTAGTGGATGATAATTACATTGCCACTACTCAAATGCCAGAATACGCAAAGGCACCTCTCTATCAGAATACTGAAACGAGAGTAGAGTTCTGTAGGGAAAATAACCTACGCTTCCTTAGAAACTATCAAAAAAGAGCAGTTCATGCTATTCAAAAAGCTGTAAGTGATGGTAGCAATCGTTTTTTGTTTGAAATGGCAACAGGTACAGGTAAAACATTAACGGCTGCAGCTGTAATAAAACTTTTTCTGAGAACAGGGAACGCGAGTCGAGTATTGTTTTTAGTCGATCGTTTAGAGTTGGAAGACCAAGCCAAAAAAGCGTTTGTTAACTATCTGAAAAATGATCATACAACAGCTGTTTACAAAGAAAATCGTGACGATTGGAATAAAGCTGATATCGTGGTGACCACTGTTCAGTCTCTACTTTTTAATAATAAATACCAAAGAATATTTAAGCCAACTGATTTCGATTTGGTGATTTCGGATGAAGCGCATCGTTCCATTGGAGGAAATGCCAGAGCCGTATTTGAATATTTTATAGGTTACAAGCTCGGATTAACGGCAACGCCTAAAGACTATTTAAAACGTTTCGATAAATCAAAGTCTGGAAGTAGAGATCCAAGGGAATCGGAGCGCCGATTGCTTTTAGATACCTATCGCACCTTTGGATCTGAGTCTGGAGAACCGACTTATCGATATTCTTTACTCGATGGTGTGAAAGATCCCGAAGGTCCATTCTTAATTAACCCACTGGTAGTTGATGCACGCACAGAAGTTACGACACAATTACTATCAGACGGAGGGTATGCCGTGATGGATTTTAATGAAAATGGTGAAGAAGAGGAGGAAGCTTATTTCAAAAGAGATTTCGAGAAGAAATTCTTTTCTGAAGATACCAATCGTGTTTTATGCCAAACATTTTTAGAGGAAGCCTTTCGTGACCCGATTAGCAATGAGATTGGAAAAACAATTTGTTTTGCTGTTAGTCAGAATCACGCAGCTAAATTAACTCAGATATTAAATGTATTGGCGGATAAAATATGGCCTGGAAAATACAATTCTGATTTTGCAATACAAGTAACATCCCAAATAAAAGACGCACAACAATTCACAATTAACTTCACCAACAATCAATTGTCTGGGAAAGCCAATTTCGAAGAGTGGTACAATACATCAAAGACAAGAGTTTGTGTAACTGTTGGGATGATGACCACGGGTTACGATTGTACTGATTTATTGAATTTGTGTTTAATGCGTCCAATTTTTTCACCAACCGATTTTATTCAGATAAAAGGACGTGGAACACGAAAGCATGCTTTTAATGAAGAAATAACCAATACAAACATGCAAGAGCAAATCGACTTACATGAAAAAAGTAGATTCAAATTATTCGATTTTTTTGCCAATTGTGAGTATTTCGAAAAAGAGTTCGATTACGATCAGGTCTTAAAATTGCCTGTTCAATCTAATTCAGAAAGAACAAATGGAGAACCTGTAGGTACAATTCCTGAGTTTGAGAATCATGATAAAGATTTTGTACAAACGCTTCAGGAAACAAAGATTGGGTACAATGGGATGAAAATCGATCGTATGTTCTTCGAGAAATTCGAAGATGCTGTAAAAGATGATGACTTTGTAAGTGAAAATGTAAAAGCGGAAAATTGGGATGTGGTAATCAACCATATCAACCAGGAGATCATGAACAAACCAAACGAATTTTTTACTTTAAACAAGCTGAGAAAATCCGTTAATGCAGACAGACGAATCTCACTCCGTGAAATATTGGAATACATTTTCGGAATGATTCCTAAGTTCAAATCAAAAGATGAATTATTGGATGAAGAGTTTACCAAATTGATTAGTGTTTTGAATGTAGAAGAAGATGTAGATTTTGGTGCTTTGAGGTATTTTTTCAAATCCTATATTATCGATGGGAAAGTTCGGGATATTATAGAAAACAAACGCTTTGCAGATCTGAATGTTAATCCATCTTTAAACATGGTTGACTACAAAGCGGTACCAAAAAAATGGAGAACCATCATACCCGAATATGTAAAAGATTACGTTTCTTTGAATCGTTTTATGAATTAATCGCAAAAGAAGAATGCTAGATAGTACCACAAAGAGAAGAATCGATTCAGCAAGGGATATTTTGGTAGGAAAAGTTCCTGATCCAAAATCGCAGGTAGAGCAAATCACCATAGCCTTAATTTACAAGTTTATGGATGATATGGATAATGAATCGGAAGAGTTGGGTGGAGAACGTACCTTCTTTAAAGGAGATTTTGAAAAATACGCCTGGCATAAGATTTTCGATCCGCAAAATGGGGGGTTCGACATGATCAGCCTTTATGCCGAAGCAATCGATAAAATGGACATCAATCCCAATGTACCACAATTGTTTCGTGATATATTCAAAAATGCCTATTTACCTTATCGCGATCCGGAGACATTGCGTTCTTTCTTAAAAGAGATCAATAAGTTTGAATATGAGCACAGTGAGCGTTTAGGGGATGCTTTCGAGTATCTGCTATCTGTAATGAGTTCTCAAGGCGATGCAGGTCAGTTTAGAACACCTCGCCACATAATTGATTTCATGGTCGATGTCATCGATCCGCAAAAAAATGAATCGATAATGGATCCAGCCTGTGGTACTGCAGGATTTTTGATCTCGTCATACAAACACATTTTAAAAAATAACTCTTCCAATTTCAATCCTGAAACAGAAGAGAAACTATATGCCAATCAGCATGCCTCAGCAACCGAAACGGTTGTAAATGGCAAGCAATACCGTGGAGATAAACTAACACCAGATGATAAAGTACGTTTAGCTAGGAATATTATTGGTTACGATATTTCGCCCGATATGGTGCGTTTATCTTTAGTGAATATGTATCTGCATGGCATTACAGAACCCTACATTTCAGAATACGACACTTTAACCAGCGAAGACAAGTGGAACGAATATGTAGATGTAATTTTGGCAAATCCGCCATTTATGTCTCCAAAGGGTGGAATCAAACCGCATAGCAAGTTCAGTATTCAAAGCAAGCGTAGCGAAGTGCTTTTTGTGGATTATATGGCAGATCACTTAACGCCTAATGGTCGTACCATGGTAATTGTACCCGAAGGTGTTATTTTCCAAGCAGGTACGGCATACAAGTCTTTACGTAAAAAACTAGTTGAAGAAAATTATTTAATAGGTGTCATCTCTTTGCCTTCAGGTATTTTCAATCCATATAGTGGGGTTAAAACCTCTATCCTTTGGTTTGATCGTTCTTTGGCAAAAAAGACAGATAAAATCCTTTTCCTAAAAGTGGAAAACGATGGTTTTGATTTGGGTGCACAACGTCGCCCAATCAAACTAAATGATCTGCCTGGAATTGCCCAAATCATCAAATCATACAAACAAGCTTTAATTGAAGATAAAGAGTTTATTTTGGAAGAGAAGGAAGGCTTATTGGTTGAGAAGGCAAAAATTGCAGAAGATGGAGAATACAATTTAAATGGTGGAAGGTATAGGTCAAAAGCAAAAATTCAAAGTTCGTTTAAGATAGTTGAAATTGGAGAAATTTGTAGTCTAATTAGTGGCGGCACTCCTTCAAAAAAAGAATCAAAATTTTGGGAGAATGGGGATTTTCCATGGATATCATCAAAATTTATTGATGATAAAGGCAATATTACAGGTTTTGATTTAATAACTAGATGTGCAATTGATGAATCATCTACTAAAGTAGCTCCTAAAGGTTCGACTGTTGTAATAACACGTGTTTCTGTTGGAAAGACTGCTTTTGCCCAGTTTGACTGTGCTATTAATCAGGATTTGACAGCTTTAGTCGTTAAAGATAAAAATGTAATTCATGAAGAATATCTATATTTAGTATCTTCTAAGATAGCTTCTATAGTTGAAGCAAATGCTGAAGGTATTGGAGTTAAAGGTGTAACAAGGAAATTTCTTGAAAAAATCCAAATTCCCCTTCCACCTTTAAATATCCAAGAAGAAATAATAGAAGAAATCCAATCCTACCAAAAAATCATAGATGGGGCTCGCCAAATTGTAGATAACTACAAACCTACAATTAACATCGATCCTGAGTGGGAAATGGTGAAGCTTGGAGATATTTGTAAACCAGAATATGGTTATACTGATACTGCAAAAGATTCTGGTGATGCAAGATTTATAAGAATAACGGATATTAGTTCTACAGGAGAATTAATTGAAGTTAATCCTAAATTTATATCACTTTCAGCAGACTCAGAAAAATATGTACTCTATAAGAATGATGTTTTGGTTGCGCGAACTGGAGCAACTTTTGGGAAAAGTATGATTTTTCAAGAATGTGGAACTCCTTCTGTTTTTGCGTCTTTTCTTATCCGATTAAGATTTGAAAAGTTAATCAATCCGAAGTATTATTGGGTTTTTGCTCAGAGCCAATACTATTGGGATCAGGCTAATAGGTTAGTTACTGGAGGAGGACAACCTCAATTTAATGGTAACGCAATTAAACAAATTATAATTCCTGTTCCACCAGCTGAGATTCAAGAAAAAATCATATCTCAGGTAGTTGAAGAATTAGCATTGGTTAATCAAAACAAACGCCTAATCGAAATCTTCGAACAAAAAATAACAGATAAAATCAATTCCGTTTGGGGTAACTAACCCAAATTAAAATACTTGGTGCTCTCACTCTTTTGTGAGGGTACCAATAATAAAAACTAACAACCATAATAATGAGTTATACACCACCACAAAAAATTGAAAACATCCTTGATGCCTTAAAACTAAGATCAAAAATCAATCCTGTGGATCTCTACTATCCTCAATTTCCAGATAAAAAAAGAAAAGCAGGTGTCGCTTACGGAAAATGGATTGAGATAATGAAAGAAATTAAGAGTGAAAATTCATTTCTATCCAGATTAGACAAATGTGTTTATACGGTTACATCAGATTCAGAAGAAGAAAGAAAGGCATTCCAAAAATGCAAAGATGACTATTACGAAATCATCAATGAAATCCATGAACTTGTAACCCGCAGATAAAAACAACCTGTCAGCGTCTTTCAGACCTGACAGCGTTTTTTTTTTATAATATGAACCGAAAGAACCTCTTGTCACTTCACGAAGCCATGGTAGTTGCCTTAATTACTTTTCCTGGTCGACAAGCCTCTTTCGAACAAATAGCAGAATTTATTGAAAAGCGTAACTTATTTCCTATTCGAAGAGGAAATATTACGCTTTCAAAACAAATAGAATTAAGAGCAATCCAAAGCAAGGGGAGATATCATCATTTATTTGAGGATTTGGGAGAGGATAGGATTCGTTTAAGAAATTTTTAATATCAGATTCATCTTAATTAATGAGTAATAATATCAAACCTAAAGCTTTTATCAGCTGTAGTGTTCGCGACGAAGATAAAAAATTCAATTTAGCAGTAGAAAAAATAGTCCGAAAGCATGGTTTTGAACCTTGTGGTACGGTAGGCAGGTACGTGAATTATGCAGAACCTGTTCCTGTTTCTATGAAAAAGGAAATTGAAGCATGCGATATTTTAGTTGTTGCTGCACCCCCTAGATTTAAACAAACAGAAATCTCTTCAAGTAATACGAACATCTCTGTTCCGGAAATGATTTATATAGAATCAGCAATGGCATATTCCAATGAGAAACCTGTAGTCGCTTTTATACAGGAAGGAGTATCTCCAGGCAATTTTATTTCTAGTATTACCCAATATTTTACTGTTGATTCAACAACATTAAAGGTGAAAGAAAAGAAACAACTTAAACCTTTCTTTACAGATTTACACAATAAAGTATCTGAAACCATTAAAGAGAATAAAAAAGAGACTGCTCTTGTTTTGGTAATATTTGGATTTGTTGTAATTGGTATTTGTACAGCAGCAAATTGGGTATATAAACAATTCAAACCTAAAGAGTAATGGAAGAAGCCTATCAAATACTCGATTATCTACCACAACGATTTAAAAACCCTAAAGAACAGGAATATATTGAGTTTTTGTGGAAATCTTTTGAGTCAAACTACAAAGAAGAAAACTATCAATTTGCTTTAATGGCTTATCATATGCTCTTCATGAGTTTTGTCTATTTCAATGTTTGGCAAATAAAGAACAATACGGAAGATGATTTTCAAAAATCATTGATTGGATTTGCTGATAGAATAGAGAAGAACTTCAACAATGCCTCTTCACCTTTTACCTTTAGCGAAGAACAGGAAGCTAAAATCTTTTCTTTCCTAAAGTTAATTGGAGTGGGAAAAGAAAAAATAGGTCAGTACAAGAAGCTGGTAAATGACCGTAATGATATCGCTCATAGTAATGGTAATATTTACTATCAGTCAACTGATGCTATAGATCAAAAGATTCATGATTATTTGCGATTTGCTGAAGAGATTCAGTCACACTCTAATGATTTAATTCAAGGATGTTTCACGAAATTCTTATTAGAAAGTGTTGACATAGAAGAACGTGAATATCCTGATGATAATGATCAGATCAATGAAATATTGATTAATGAACACTACTTATCGCAAAAAGACATTCAATTCTGTGCCAGCGTAGATATTACAAAATTTGAAGGATATGAAAACTCAGAATCCATTCAGAATCTATACAACAAACTAAAAGAAGATTACATTGAAGAAGAATAAAATCGTAAAATACATTTGTTTAGCATTTATAATCATTGTTATACTATCTCTATGGTTATCTTTTAGAAGCGAGGTAAAAAATGATTTCCATTCTTTTCCATATGAATTGAATGAAAATGAATCATTAAGTACGTTATCGTTACGTTCTCTTGAATCAAATAAGTTGTTATTAGATATTACATTAGAAGACACCAAAAGAGTAATTACTAATGTTCATCTAACTTCTTTTAATATTAATTCAGGAAAGAATAACTTGAAAATTCATTCCAAACAAATTGCACTTCCATTCCATTCTGAATGGGCTAATGGAAAAGGAAAATATTATTTCAAGGATATTGAAATTTACATTCCTACAAATCAATCATTTTATCCTTTTTCTTCAGTTCAAACTAATTTGCAGATTTCATTTAAAGATTCTGATAACAACTCTTTTGCTTCTAAAGAATTGATTTTGGTAGATTACTTACTCAATCATACTATTGAAGTGAATAAGCAATTTAAAGATCCATTCACAGAACAAACTAAAGGAAAAATAGCTATAGATTTAAAAAAGGGGGAATCTGGTTTTAGTATTGTTTTTAAATACTTATTTGCTTTTAGGTTGTTAGTAGGCGCGGTATTAATCATCTTATTCAGTGGCTTAATTTATATAACCTACACCACAATAAAATCCAAAACAGTAGAACTTAATCAGTTAATAATTACGATTACCATATTTTTAGGAATACCAGGTTTAATATCCTATTTAAAATTTGACAGTAACGGGGTAATGAATGGTGTTGATGTATGGATCATAATGGTAATTGTTTGGATACTAATTCTCTTTTTCCTACAAATAAATAAGCTTGCAATACTCAGGCACACGAGTAATCATAAAAGTAAAAAAAATGAAATTTTTCGATGATTTTCCATATAATATAAAAAATTCAAAAGAATATTATAACGTTGAAATTGAATTTCCTGCATATATTCCTGGATTAGGAAATGAAAAACTTTATTACCATGTTATGGGTTCTAGAGATATTGCAGATTATCTCGAAATGGTTAGGGATGGTAGTGTAGGAGATCAACATATTGGAGCACGAAGCTTTAAAATTGTTCAGCTTAAGGCAATAAGAATTTTTGATTTTTCTAAAGTAAGTGATTTTAATTCTCTTGATAACTATGGTGATTATCAGGAGGAATATCGTAAAGCTAAAAAGGTTGATTTAACTCCTCTAGAAGTTTATGAAAGCTTAGGTCGAGATGTTACTAATGACTTTAAAATTGACCTAAGAAAATTACATAACGTTTCAGGACAAACTAAAGAACAACTTATTGATGAGATAGAGAGCCATTTGCACCCCGAACAAATATCCAAACAGATGTCTAGTGGAGAATCTCGTACTTCTGGTCAGGGTAATGTATTAACTGACGCTATTGAACCATTTACATCTGGGAATGGTCAAGGAGAATCGCAAAATAATGATCCTCTTTACACAGAGTTAGAATTCATAAAATATAATTCATACAGTATAAAAGATTCCAAGCTACCTCCAGCATTCCAAGTAGAACAAATTGCTGAAGTTTTTGCTGATCACATTACAGAATTCAAAAAAGATAATGGACAAATGCTTTGTGTTACTGGGAAATGGGGGCGAGGTAAAACCTATTTTATTAATAAACTATGCGGTAAGTTAAATATCGATTATGAAACAGCAACTTCAGAAGATAAATCAAAATTTCACTTTGTAAAATTCCACGCTTGGAAATACCAGGACACGCCTGCTATTTGGGCTTATCTTTATAAAACTCTGATTTATTCATATACAGATAAAATTAGTAAAATTAGCTTTTGGAAACCTAGACAATATAATAAAAGTAAATATTGGCAGATATTTAAATTAACTGTTGCATCCAAAGGACATTGGAACACTTGGCTTAAATCAACTCTTTTAATTTGTTTTTCTTTTTTATGGTACTTCATTTTTTCTTTCAATGAAAAATTAGAAGCTTTCAAAGAAATAAGTCTATTGTTTGGAGGAACATTAGCATTATTACTTTTTATTTTCAAGGTGTTATCATTTCGTGCAAGTACTAAAAAGCCATTAAAAAATCTTCTTCAAAGCTTTAGTAAAGTTCCATCTTTTAATCAACTTTTAGGCTTTCAGGCGGAGATCCAAACTGAGTTAATACATCTTTTAAAAGCTTGGATAAATAAATCAGACGAGAAACGATTATTACTTTTTATAGATGATCTTGATCGTTGTTCGGAAGATCGAATGATTCAAATTGTCGATGCCTTGCGAGTAATGTTAGAAGATCCTGAAATAACAAGTAGAATGATCGTCTTGGTAGCGGTAGATGAAGAGAAATTAAAAAAGGCTATTCGTCATAAATACAAAGATTTATATAAGGATGATGAAGTGGAACTGGTGAAGCTGGAAAATGAATACATGGACAAACTTTTCATTTCAGGAATTAAATTAGCTTCACTAACAAAAGTAAATCGAGTCGAATTTTTCGAAACAATTTTGAAAGATGAAAATCATCCATCATTTAATGAAGATTCTAATTCTTCTGACTCTTCAGTTGAAGGAAATTCTTCAGGAGCAGAGAGAGTAAGAGCGACCTCTGATGGTGGTGCTACTTTCTCTCAAACTTCGGAAGAGTCTATCGGTAATAGTGGACATCCCAATACCTCACTTCCATTAGAAGAAGAATATGTTGAATTATCTGAACATGAGATAGAATTATTTAAAATAGAATTAGAAAAGAAAGAGGATTTAAGCCCTCGCCAAATACGTATTCTTTACTATCGTTATCGTCTGGCAAGGAATTTATGGGCAAAATCGCACCCGGCTGAACAATTTCCCTCAGAAGCAATTGTAACAAATCTATTTTTAGATAAACCTAAAATAAGCGAAGCACAAGGGAAAGATATTTTAGAAATGGTAAGGGCATACTAAAAAAATCCTGTCAGATATTAATCTCCTGACAGGATTCTTTCTTTTAACCTGACAGAGTGCTCAGCACCTGTCAGAGTTAATTTTGATCATGCTTATCTTAATTAACTTTTATGACAAGCTTCACAGCAATGCGCACATCCATCAGCTTTATTATAGTAATTCTTTGCTGCGGCCACAGCTGAAGCGCAACCATAATGAATTCCTAAATCGATCTTATCAGAAGGCATCCAATAACATCCTTCTTTATGTACTTCATGATCGCCATTTGGCTGTTGATTGTTATTCACGTAATATCTTGGCATTTTTATACATTTTACCATTTTCTGACTAAGTATCAGGTCTAGTCAACTAACCTATAAATCACATTTATTTTTCTTTCCGGACACCTTTAAAAGGTTTTCCGTCTTGCTTTACGTCCATAAAACGTCCAGTTTCAGTATCTCTTTTGACATATTGCTCCGTTTTAGGATTATAAGTCTGAGATCTTTTCCGAACTGCTCCATTTCTGTGTCCATCACCTTTAGGAGGATTTGTAGCCATATCTTAAAATTTATGGTTTCAAAAAGTAAAGTAGCTTACTTCAAGCAATTGTGATTTCTTTTTTACTTTCAGTCAAAAATGATATTTTTGTGTCGCTAAAAACAAAAGTCTTAAGTGACTAAACAGCAGACCAACACAATTTCTTCGGTCTGCTGTTATTTTCCAAAATCCTTGCCACAAATCAAGACTGACAGACTATAATGCTGCATTTTTGTTAAATGCACTATGTTTAGGGCTGAGTTGTCAATTGTCGTTGATGTTAAACAAGATTATTATTATGATCATTTGTCAGGTCTTAAATAGTTATCCTGACAAACTGTCTTTATGTAAATAATAAGGATGTTTTTGTCTTTTATTTATGGTTCTATACGCAATAGGTAGTTTGTAGAATAAAGCCTTGAGTCTTTCCCTCAAAGTGTGGTCACTGAGCGTCGTCGAAGTGGGGTATCAATAAATAGACTTAACCTGTCAGCGTTTTTTTCCCCCACTGGTGCGAGATTGTATCTCGTACCCTGCGAAGCAGAAAATCCACTTAATTCAACTTCAGTTGTTCCTAAGCCTCATCCTTTCTACTTTTAAACTAAAGAGATCCCACAGGCATTTGTCTCAGTCTTGCTAGCTTATATTCTTATCATCGTATTTTCTCCTTTTGGTATTTAGAGGGGTGCTTTTATGAGATTTTCGGGGTCTCACTTTTTTGTTGAGGCTCCGAATAAATTTCATAAAACCTGTCAGAGTCTATTTCCGACCTGACAGCGTTTAAAATAAAACCGAATCAATAAAACTCAAACTGTCCCCTTTAGAGTATAAAATTAATATCATAGCCTCACTATAAGTATCTCAAATTTGGGATCTAGCTTTTGTTTGAAAACTTCAGGATTTTGAGTTGTTGCTTTTTATCTGAATTTCTTCTTTATCCAATTTAAAAGATTAGACTGTTCACTTATCCCTATTTCATGTTCCTCTTTATTAGAGTAGACTATGAGATCCTTATGGCGTTTCATCTTTATGCCGTTCTCAAAAACAATATAACTTCGATTAATTTCATTAAAATCAATATGCTTCTCTCTTAACAGATCCTTCGCATCTTTAAGAAGTAAATTAACTTCTTTATCTGCTGGTTGATCAGTATAGTGCCAGGAAGTGTATTTGCCTTCCGCTTTTAAATAAGATAAATTGGACGGATCGATATACAATTGCTCCTTTTTCCCATTGGGAATAATAATCTTAGATGATACACTGTGATGAGATTCAGTTGTGTTATTTAGCTTGAGACATATCTTTTTCAATATTTCATTATCAATGGGCTTATTTAGATAGCCTTGAATTGTTGCAATGCCATCATGATTTATAACCTCTTGTATGGGATTTAGATGACTTGTAACAAAAACGATTTGAGCTTTGTATTTGATTTGATCAAGCACATCTTTCCCATTAAGCCCAGGCATGTCATGATCTAGAAAAATGACATCAGGCTTTGTTTGATTTATCCTTTGGATAGCCTCAAATGGATCGTCAATTAAAGCTGTTTCTCTGAGAAATGGATATACCTTGAGCTTCTCACTTAGCTCTTCTAAGAAAATAGCTTCATCATCAACGGCAATATAATTTAAACTCATCATACGGTCAGTTGTAATTTTGCGATATAGGTATTGTTATGGATGGTATTTGAAATATTGTACGTATTACTCGACTGATCAAGAAATTTGCTGTATTCCTGATCACCTAAGCCACCTAATAATTTTTTTTGGTTCATCTCAGGATGCATAGGTGTTTCAACACTGTATTCAAATATGTTCTGCCGGGATGTCAGATTGATTTTTAGTGCTTTTTTCTTAAAATACCCATGCTTAATTGCATTGTCAATATAATTGAACAAGACTGTAGGTGGAACTTGTATATCCGTGCGATTTAACTTGGTTATTATATCTACCTTAATGTTCTTATTCATCTCAATTAATGAACAGAACTTTTCAAGATGTGATATTTCAGTTTGCAGGTGAATATTCGAGATGCTATGGCTGTAAATTAGATAGTTTAAGATATCAATGAGGAGCGTAAGACTTTTCTCTAGCTTGTCATTGTATGTGTTAAGGTTCAACTTCAGATTGTTTAAGGTGTAGAGTTTAAAGCCAAACAATGAAAAACAATTTTTAATACTATAATCTTCTATTCTAAGCTTTGATTCAATAAAAGCGCTGTTGATTAAATTTTTTAGGAAATGAGGAGAAAGGCGATAAGCATGAAGTTGATTCTCGCTTGCTTTAAATTTCTCCTTTGCAAGCAGGAGTTCTTGGTATGCCTTTGAGTATTTATCTTGATAGTTTGTATTCTTCTCCTTGAGGTCACAAATTTCTTTTCGAAGCTGATTTTCGGAGTTTTGATACAATTCGATTTGCTTTTGATTCTCATTAACCTGCATTTGCAATTTATAGCGCTCAGCTTCTATCTCTTTAAATTTTTGCTCAAAAGCTAGTTTTTCACTTTCCAAATTCTCCGAATTTGAATCAGCAAATTTTCGTCTCAAATAGGATATTACAAGAAGAATTAAGAGGACAATAATTATGATAGCATACCCATTCATGTCCTGTGCATCATCAATTAAACGCTGAAAAAATCTCAAAATATGCATTTCATTCTTTTTTTATGGGGATTCATTCCTTTTTCAAAATTGACTCAGATGGCTTAGCTAGTTTTGAATTGTCAGGAGGATCAAAACTAGTATAAAATCACATTTTTTAAGTTAAATTTTAAAAATAAAATTATGAGTAAAACAAATTCTAATTCAACTTCAGGATCTAAGTCTAATTCAAGCACAAGACCTGCCAATGGGCCAAGTACAACAGGTAATCCTTCAGGAAAGGGTAGAGGAAATAATTCTCCTAAAAAGTAATTATTACATCAATTTTTAATCTTTAAAAAAATAGAAAACGATGTCATTAAATTCAGATTACGACTACACTCAGGATGAGCTAGATAATCATTCAAATCAATTAAATCCAAATAATGATGCCTATGAATCGAGTAGGAATCATGATTAATTCTCAGATTAAAGCTCAAAAAATGAAAACCGCAGCAATTCTGTTGCGGCTTTTCTATTACAGTCATTCTTATAAAGACCTTAAAACACTTCGGTTTCTATCTGTGATTCATTTTTGGCCCCACTGGTGCGAGATTGTATCTCGTACCCTGCGAAGCAGAAAATCAACTTAATTCAACTTCAGTTGTTCCTAAGCCTCATCCTTACTTCTTTTAATCTAAAGAGATCCCACAGGCATTTGTTACAGTGTTGCTAGTTCATATTCTTATCATCGTATTTTCACCTTTTGGAATTTAGAGGGTTGCACTTTTAGTATATTTTCGGGGTCTCACTTCAGTTGAGGCTCCGAATGAATTTAAAACTATACCCGAAAAGGTATAATTTACCTCACGAAATATATTTTTATACCCGATAAGGTATAGTTGTACTAAATTTTGCACACATGTCATTATCAATATTTATAAAAGAAAATTACTGAACCTAACTCAACAAGATCTAGCTGAAAAAGCAGGAGTTGGCTTGAGATTCGTTCGTGATTTAGAGCAAGGCAAATCAACTTTAAGAATGGATAAAGTCAACCATATCTTAACCCTTTTGGGTCAAGAGTTGGGGCCTGTACCACAAATAAGGAAATGAAAAGGAAATAAGGCGTTCTCTCCTCGGGCTGCTGCAAAAAGTTCGCCAGGGGTTTCCAAAATCCTACCAGCTGTTCCACTGTTTTAAAACCTCATCTTTTCTGCTTTTATTTCTAGAGATTCTACAGCCCACAGACATTTATTGTTGAATATGCTGTATTGAAGGATTAGATTTTAAATAATCTTATTCTCTAATTATAGTGATTTCTAAGCATAATATTGTTTTTCTGATATCATGCTAAAACAAGAAAATTCCTCAAGTGAATTATACTTGTAAATCTAATCACTGCCCATGATTAGGTAGTAATCAATAAATGAAAAGTATAGTTTAGTATTTTATATGAATTTACACTTTAGGTTTTACTCTTTATGTTTATGAATTTAAAGTATTTCTTTCCAGTATAGATGCAAGTTTGATTCAATTTTCATGAATATATAAATATTTCACTTCTTATATTATTGATATTAATATGTTTAGTGTTTAAGGATAGTCTTATGCTTAAAATATCCTCCTTTTTGCTTAAAATATCCACCCTGTGTATTGTTATTAATGCCAATTTCGACAAACATATAGTTCAGTATGGTTAGTGTTTGTGTTATTTGGATTGTTGATTTATGCTAATTAATGTTTTGTATGAATACATCTTATTGTAATTGTATTGGCTTGTTAGATAGTGATTAATCGTTGTCGTTACATTTAGTTTGTTATGAGGTAATATTTATATGAAAAGATTCTGAGTTTTGTGTTTGAATGCTTTATCAATATTCCATTGTATTAAGGAAAGGTAAATGTTTAAGTTATGAGTTATAGGGAGTATGTAAATAGAATCGAGTACCTAAAGTATCTCATTAACAATAAAAGAACTGGTACAGCGCAAGAATTAGCGCTGAAACTTGGTGTTTCACGTAGAACTGTTTTTGATTATTTATCACACCTAAGAGATGAAGGGCATCGGATATGTTATTGCCGAAAAACAAGAACTTATTGGTTTTTAGAAGACAATAATAGATGTTTAGTTGGTATTTAAGATAAATCACAAGAGTGCAATGGAAATGCACTCTTGTGATTTATTTTTGAACTGAAGTAAATGTTTTTATTGATTTGTTATAGAGGAATATGTTTAGGCATGAGTGAGGGAATTAAAAGTATAGTAGAAAATAGAACACTAAGAGTTGAGAATATGCTTTTATTAAACTCAAGTTTTATAAAGAATATTGGGTTGATGCATGGTAAGATGGGAATTTCTATATTTTTTTATCACCTCGCACAAAAATCTAGTCAGGATATTTATCAGAATTACGCAGAGGAATTAATTGATGAGATTTATGATGAGATTAATGATTCAGCATCTATAGATTTTGAGAATGGATTAGCGGGTATAGGGTGGGGGATAGAATATTTGGCTCAAAATGGTTTTATTGATGCAAATACAGACGACGTTTTAGAGGAATTTGATAGACTTTTATTTGAAGAAATAAGTAATGACACTTCGAAAAAGGTAGAATTATTAGATGGATTGATTGGAATAGGATTCTACTTTCTGAAGCGAGTTCAGAATTTAAAAGGAGATAGCTCAAAAACTAGTTTAAATATACAGGCATTAATCCACTTGTTTGAATTATTTGATAAAAAATTGACATGTCAACAAATTGAAGAATGGTTGTCAGATGATATAGGCGTTTCTGGAAATAACGAGTTTCTAAAAAACGAATTAGTTAAAGTTGATGTAAAGTCAATTGTGAAAGAGTCTTTCGATATAACTTGGAATTACACAGTTCTTCTCTGGTTTCTGATTGAAGGATACAATCAAGATGTCACCAACTTGAAGGCGAAGGAATTGATTTTACGCCTACTCAAACCGCTTATTGATCATAGACATTGGCCAAAATTGTACGGTAAGCAATTGTTAATTCTACTATGTATTGAGAAGTTGAAATCTCAATGTCAAAATATCTATGATGATCTTCATGATTTTCATTGTCGTCTTGAGCTCGAGATGTCAAAAGTCAGCCCAACTATATTAATTAATGTGTTCGACAAGAGTGTCAATAATTTAAGGTTTGGACTTGTTGGGGTAGCTTGGGTTTATCAACAGCTATTCTATTTGACAAACAAAATTGATTATCAACGTATGTCGAATTTCCTTCTAAAAAATAAACGGAGTTTAGATAGTCAGGAAAAGCTTTTCGAATTTGCAAATGGTCAACAATCATTGGGTGTGTTAGAGGGCTTGATGGGGATTCATGTTTTTACTCATTTATATAAATCAGTATAATTTCAATTACAGTGTTAAATAATAAGCTATGAGATTTTTTTTGTTATTAACGGTATTGTTATGTTCTGTTTCAGCAGTAAGTTCCCAAGTAACTTGGGACAAAGAGTACGATAAATATCTTTTTCCAATTGAAACAACAGATCCGAATGTTGCAACTAATGATGATCTTATAATAATTGACAATGTTCTTGGTGGTAGACAGATTGTCGCATTAGGTGAGGCAACACATGGAACAAAAGAGTTTGTAACAACCCGGCATAGATTAATCAAGCGTTTGATCACAGAACACGGCTTTAGAGTTTTTGTAATGGAAGATGACTTTACGAGTTCTTTAGAAATTGATCAACTCCTTACAGGAGAAGTTGACGGTGATATTACGAAGGTTATATCTAAAAACTGGATGGGTGCTTGGAGGAATAAGGAAATGGTATCTATTCTGAATTGGATAAAGGAGTTTAATAAAAATCGAGAAAAAGAAGAAATGGTGAGGGTATATGGATGTGATATGACCTGGTATTCATTTGCAGCAAAAAAGATGTTGTCTGAGCTGAGAGTTAATAATTTACTATCAAGAGATATTGAAATAGGTTTAGTAAGCTTGATGAAATACGACAGACGTAAAAAAATGAAAAAGTCTCAAAAGCAAACGATCAATAAAATGCTTGATTTATTACAGACTTTATTCTCTGATTTGGATATCGAAAATAATAAACAACTAGGAAAGCTCAATATTATGTCGAAAACTCTAGTTCAAAGTCTTGACTATTATTCTTCAAAAGGATTTATGAAAACAATTAAACGTGACAAGTATATGGCAGAAAATTGTAAATATATATTCCAATTAGAGAAGCATAAGAAAATGATAATATGGGGACATAATCAGCATATTGCAAATAAATCAGATAATTCAGCAAAACCACCTATGGGCAGTTATCTGAAAAAACAATTTGTTGATAAATATTATGCTCTCGGTTTTGCATTCTTTAAAGGTGAATTTACAACATATAACCCCACAGAAAGAAAAAGTATGGCTTGTCCAGCTGGTGAACCCAATGTGAATTGTGTTGATGTAGCTTTCGCCGATGCACAGTATCCAAATTTCTTTATAGATTTTATGAATCCTATTGTGTTAAAGCATATGCCAAATTTACTAGTCAAGAAGGTTTTGTCACGAAGTGGAGGGGCACTTTACTTTCCAGTTGATGACAACAGAAATTATCGAAAACACATTCTTAGTAAAAGCTATGATGGTTTGATATTCATAAGGAATAGCACTGCAACAACTCTTATTCCATCCAGCAACTAGATTTCTTTAGTCTATGACATTAATGATCATAGATAATGAAATTAATGTAAAGGCAATGGCAGTGATTAATACTGCTTGTTTATTAATAATTTCTAAAATTTAACAAAATGAAAAAAAAGCAATTAAAAAAATTAAATCTTAAAAAGACTGTAGTTTCTGAACTTTCAGACAATGATCAGTCAGAGTTGATGGGGGGACTTTCTTCTAATCGAAATTGTACAGGGTTTTTATGCTGTGATCCATATTTCACTGAGTATAATAATGATATATGTCAATGTCCTGGAAGAGACCCATATTCATGTCCAGTAGGAGGATATTAATTCCTGAGTGAAAAGAAAACAATTAAAGAAACTAAGTCTTAAGAAGACTGTAGTTTCAGAACTTTCGAATAACGATCAGTCGGAAATTATGGGTGGTGGTTCATCCAATAGAAATTGTACAGGATTTTTATGTTGCGATCAAACTGCGTCTTTTACAAATTGTGACGCCTGTCTTTGTACAGCACATGATCCTTACTCTTGTCCTACAGGATCGTACTAGTAACGAAAAGAAGAAGTTGAAAAACTTCTTCTTTTTTAATGGCATAGTTGATTTCATCTCTTAATTTAAAAATAAATAAGTGAGCTTAATTGAATTTGAAAATTTTGTATTTAGAGTACCAATAGAGCCAGTTTCTATTCTTAATGATGTATTCAGAATCGATAGTGTTGATAAGAATAAGATAAATAAAGCCTTGTTTCGTGAGGCCTTATTTCTAGCTACTCCAGAACTATCAACAAGGCTAACGAAATGGTTTAAAGATGATGTTAATACTCTGGAAAATTTTGGGAAACTTGATTTTTCTTATTTGAAATATCTGATTCGAATGAGTACACGGTGCACGCCGTTTGGATTATTTGCTGGCTGTAGTGTGGGAAAGATTGGTAGTGTAAATGATATTGAACTTAATGAAAAGGATAAATTCCAGAAAAAGATCCGTTTGGATATGGATGTCATTGGATCTTTATGCCAGGGCCTAAAGAAGCGAAAGGACGTTTTTTCTTATTTAGTATATCATGTGAACACCAGTCTTTATGAACTAGGTGATAGCTTACGCTATGTAGAGGTAAGCTACAAGGGAAGCCGTAGAAAATATCAACTCAGTTCTGTTGAAAGTGACGAGTATCTTCTGTTGATATTGGATAAGGCGAAACAAGGGAAAAGAATTGATGAATTGCTATGTTTATTAACTGATGAAGGGTTTGAGGAGGAAGAGGCTCTGGCCTATTTACATAGCTTGATTGATAGCCAGTTGCTGGTTAGTGAATTAGAATTACCGGTTATAGGGGATAATGCATTAAAAGATGTAATACATGTTATTAGAGATATTCCTGTATTAGGTGCTGTATGTGCTGAGCTTGAAAAAATAAATGGTCATTTGCAAAAAATATCTGAAATTTCACCTGGTGTAGATATTACCACTTATCAGACGGTTAAAAGTGATTTATCTCCACTCATAAAGAATCTAAATAGCAAATATTTATTTCAATGTGATTTATCCGTAACACCGAAACAAGCCACTGTAGATAGTAAGATATTAGATCACTTGAAAGATGCTTTTGGAATAATTAATAAACTATCTATATATCCGGAAAATGAATATTTAAATGCGTTTAAGAAAAAATTCTACGAACGTTATGAGGAGGAAGAGGTACCTTTAGTTGAAGCTCTGGACACCGAAAGTGGTATAGGTTTTGGACGTTTAACGGCATTGCTAACAGATGTTAACAGTTTAGTAGATGATTTGTATATGAAACCCCAGCAACAAGCTACTCAAGTTGCACTTGATAAGATTCAACTATTTCTAGTGAATAAATATGATGAATGTATTAAGGATAAATCTCTTGAAATTGTAATACAAGAATCTGAATTAAATGATTTTCCTGAAAACTGGAGTGACCTACCAAAGACGATGAGTGCTATGGTGGAAATTTTGGATAAAGGATCAGAAAGCAAGGAGCCTTTAATACATGTCGGTAGCTTTGGTGGTTCAACAGCTGCAAAACTTATGGGACGTTTTTGCCATTTGAGTCCTGAAATAAAAGAATTGGTTGAGGAAATTGTAAGTGTGGAAGAGAAAAATCAGGATGTGCTCCACGCAGAAATTGTTCATTTGCCAGAATCACGCGTAGGTAATATTCTTGTCAGGCCTGATATTCGTCAATATGAAATTCCCTATTTGGTGAATAGTCTTAAGGATCTAAAATCAGTCATCAATATTTCGGATATCATGATTTCTGTTAATAATGGTGAAAGAATTGTTCTCCGTTCCAAAAAGAATAATAAAGAAATTAACCTTTTTAACACCACGGCTCATAATTTTTCTGGGGGCTCTTTGCCTATATATCAATTTCTCAGTTCTATGCAGAATAATGGAAAAAGAAGCTTTGTTTCTTTTGGATGGGGAGCTTTCTTGACTAGAAAACCATTTTTACCTAGAGTTCGTTATAAAAATATAATAATTAGCCTGGCAAAATGGAATATATCGAAAGATGATTATGTTAATATTCCTGATGTCAATGAAAAGAACTTTATGGAAGAAGTTAATAGGCTGAAAAAACGTTTAAATCTACCCAATAAGTTCTATCTGATTAAAGGAGATAATAAGTTATATATTGATATTTCCTTATCGATATATGCAAAAATACTTTTTATGGAAGTGAAGAAAAATCCCTTCACTATCGAAGAGTTTTTATTTAATGAAAAAAACTCTCTTGTGACTAGGGATGGCAAAAGTTTTACCAATGAATGTATTTTCTTCTACAAAAACAATTCGAATTGAAATGACATTAAAACTTGAGAAACGAAGATTCTTCCTGGGAGATGAATGGTTATATTATAAATTATATGGTGGCCCAAAATTGTTGGAAGATATATTGGTGAATGATATTTATTCAGTGCTAGATGATTTGAAAAGTAAGGGTGAGATCGAGAATTACTTTTTTTTACGTTTTGCTGATCCTGAATACCATCTTAGATTAAGACTTTTTATTCCCCAAAAGGAAAATCTTGGGAAAATTATTTTGGTTGTAAATCAACTTCTATCAACATACGTTAGTAATAGATTAATTCATAAGGTTGAAAATGAAACATATGTTAGAGAGATTGAACGTTATGGAAAGAATACAATTGGATTTTCAGAAGAGCTGTTCGGATATGACAGTGATTTAATATTGAAATATCTGAATAAACAAGAAGGTGAAAAACAAGATAAATGGCGATGGTTATTTGGTGTAAGACTTGTCGATAACCTTTTAAATAATTTTAATTTAACTATAGCAGAAAAGAAGTCTCTTTTTGATCGACTTAGTCATGCTTATTTACAAGAATTTTCAGGAGGCAAGGTTCTTAAATTGCAGTTAGATAGGAAATTTAGAAAATACAGGCCTATGTTAAATTCCATACTTGGTCCTGATGAGTATTCTGATGAAAATGATGTGCTTATAAGAGACTTTCTAAATGTAACTAAAAATCTGTGTGAAAAAATAATTAGAACTGTAAACCTTGAAGGATCTGATTCAATGTTGGTTAGTTTATTGAATAGCTATATACACATGCATTATAATAGATTGATTCGAACTAAGCAACGTGCAAGTGAACTTGTGATATACTATATGTTAAGTAAATACTACGAATCGTATATGGCTCAAATGAAATATAGAAAGCGTAACTAATATGAGTAAATTCCCTGTATTTATACAACGCGATGCAACAGATTGTGGCCCATCTTGTTTAAAAATTATTTCTAAATATTATAAACAATATTTGGAAATTGATTTTTTACGTAAAATTACTCATAAGAGTAAATTAGGGGTTTCACTCTTGTCTATAAGTGATGCCGCAGAGAAAGTTGGATTTCGAACTTTAGCTTGTAAAGTTGATTTTGATCAAATAGCAGAAAACGAATTCCTTCCATGTGTTGCACATTGGAACCAAAACCACTTTGTGGTAATTTATAAAATCAAAAAAGGGAAAGTATTTATTTCTGATCCTAATATTGGTTTGGTTGAGTATAGCAAGGAAGAATTTCTAAAGTGTTGGGCAACCAAAGATGAAATAGGAGTAGTTCTTCTGTTCGAACCTACTCCAAAACTTTACACAGATGAGTTCGCAGCAAAGAAGAAAAAAAACTTTTCTTTTTTGTTGGATTACATTCTTCCCTATAAGAAACTTATCTATCATTTATTACTTGCATTTCTAGTTGGCAGTGGCTTAAGTCTCATCTTCCCATTTTTAAGTCAGGCCATTGTGGATATTGGAATATCATCTCAGGACTTAGATTTTGTGATCGTTATATTGATTGCACAGGTAATTCTTGTTGTAAGTCAAACAAGCATAGGATTTATAAGAAATTGGATTATGTTACATGTAAGTGTGCGAATAAGTATTTCTTTAGTGTCTGATTTCTTAATAAAATTGATGAAGCTTCCGATTAGGTATTTTGATACAAGAATGATTGGTGATATTAGGCAGAGAATTGATGATAATGAGCGGATTCAAACTTTTCTAACTCATAGTTTGATTAGTATGTCTTTCGGGTTTTTCACTTTTATTATATTTAGTTTTGTTCTGGCAATCTATAAAATTGAGTTGTTATTAATATTTTATTGTGGGAGTGCATTGTATATAGCATGGATATTATTGTTCATGAAAAGAAGAAGAATGCTGGATTATAAACGTTTTTCTGTTTTAGCTTCTGAACAGAGTAATATTTACCAGCTTATCACTGGTATGCAGGAAATAAAGTTGAATAATTGTGAGAAGGAGAAGAGGTGGGAATGGGAACGAATACAAATGAAATTATTCAAGGTGAAAACAGCTAGTCTCATGTTGAATCAAAATCAACAGGCAGGTTCCTTACTAATTAACCAATTAAAAAATGTATTGATTTCTTATATTACTGCGAGGAGCGTCATAACTGGAGAAATTTCGTTGGGTATTATGGTTGCAGTCCAATATATCGTTGGACAATTAAATGCACCAATTACTGAGTTTATAGGCTTTCTTCAAGCTGCCCAAGATGCTAAAATGAGCTTGGAGCGTATTGGAGAAATTCATGAAGAGGAAGAAGAACTTGTCTCTGAAGTGAGAAACTTGGATATATTTGAAGGTAGTAAAGATATAGTTATTAATGATCTATCATTTACCTATGATGGCCCTCATAGTCTTAAGGTGTTAGATAAGATATCTTTAAAGATACCCAATCAGAAAATGACTGCTATTGTTGGTGCTTCCGGTAGTGGTAAAACGACTATGTTAAAATTGCTGCTAGGCTATTACAAATTAAGCCCTAATACAATTCAGCTTGGGGATATGGATCTGTTCCAATATAACCTAAGTAAATGGAGAGAAAAGTGTGGTTGTGTAATGCAAGATGGCATAATTTTTTCTGATACAATAAGAAAGAATATAGTGATTAAAGAAGAGGAGGTGGATGAAGCCAAATTCATTTCTGCTATTGAAACGGCTAATTTACATGAGTTTGTTAGTCAATTGCCCTTAGGTTATAACACTAAAATAGGTCAAGAAGGAAAGGCTTTGAGCGAAGGTCAGAAACAAAGAATATTGATAGCAAGAGCTGTATATAAAGACCCTGATTATTTATTTTTCGATGAAGCTACAAACTCTTTAGATGCACAAAATGAAAAAGAAATTGTAGAAAAATTAAATAGTTTTATTCTTGGTAGAACGGTAGTTATTGTTGCTCATAGATTAAGCACTATTAGAAATGCGGATCAGATTATTGTATTGAATAAAGGAAAAATTTCAGAGATCGGATCACATTCTAACTTACTTGATCAGCAAGGAGATTATTATCATTTAGTCAAGAATCAATTAGAATTTCTGGAGGTATGAAATTAAAGAAAAATGATCCCTTCCAAGGTAGAAGTGAGGTGGTTCAGGAAGTTCTGGGACATGCTCCCAATAAGATTATTATTCGTAGCAATCTTGTTATGTTCATTATTATACTTGTTCTTATTATAGCTTGCTTTTTTATTAAGTATCCTGATAGTATTGAGGCACGTGCAACTTTATTGTCTTATTCTCCTCCCATTGAGGTAGTTGCAAAAAGTAGTGGGAAATTATGTCATTTATTCTATAAGGATGGTGACTTTGTCGACGCAAATGGATTGATTGGAGTGATTGAGAGTGCAACTAGCTTTCGGGATGTTATGGATTTAAAAGTGCTACTTGATACCATTGATTCTACTTTTCGAAGTAGAAATAATAAGTTGAATAATAATTTTAATCTCGGTAGTATGCATGTGCATTATTCAACTTTTGTTAAACGCTTAAATAAATTAATCGATTTTAAACAAGATATTAAGTTAAGGGTACAAATAGATGGGTTTGAGAAACAAAAGCAGAATAGTGAGAGGTATAAGCAAAACTTGCAGAAGCAGTTCGATATTTTAAGTGATGAAATTGAGATCAGAAACAAGTGGTACAGAAGAGATTCCATTTTATTTCAGGGTGATTTTATATCAAGTAATACGTTCGAAACTTCAAAGTTGCAATTTGTTAGTAATCAGAAAGCTCTGCATTCAGCAATTGGGCAAATATTACAAGTAGCTGGAGAAGAAAAAATGATAGATAACAAGATTTTGGAAATAACGGCCGAATATAAAGACCGCTTACGGCAATTAATTGCGGATGTTGAAGAAAGTTACATCATATTAAAATCACAAATAGATATTTGGGAAGAATTATACTTATTAAAAGCTCCAATAAGTGGTAAGCTTACTTTTACTAACGTATGGAGTAAAGAGCAATATATTAATGTGAGAGAAAAGGTTTTTACGATTGTACCCACTGATGATAATGTTATAGTGGGGAGGGTGTTAATACCCGTATCCGGAGCTGGTAAAGTGAAAAAAGGCCAATCTGTTATTTTAAGGTTGGATTCGTATCCATACATGGAATATGGTTTTATTAATGCCAAACTGGAAAAGTTTTCTTTAGTACCAGTAAATGAAGGAGGTATATTTTACTATATAGGTGAAATTCAATTACCAGATAGAATGGTGAGTAATTATGGGAATGATTTGCCTTTTATTCAAAAATTACAAGGTAATGCTGAAATCATGGTTAATAAAAAAAGATTAATCGAACGATTTTATGAGCCCATTAAAAATATAATTAATAAATAATTTCAATAATATATGAGTAAACTTAAAGAAGATATAGGTCGAGAAATTGATCGCATACTCTCAAACTATTTGACTGCAAGTAAAGAATATACTTGGAATGAAATTAATCTTTATGGTGGTATTGCAGGTCAAATTCTTATGTTAGGTGTAGCTGGAATTGTTCGGAATAACGCGAATGAATCAAATAAGCTCTTTGAAGATATTGAACATTCAATGGATCTTGTTGAAAAATATTTCCAACAAATTAATCCTACATTCTCAGGAGGTTTATCAGGTTGGGCATGGGCAATTCAATTTTTAGATAAAAAAAATATTGTTGATATTCCAGAAGGGTTTTTTATAGAAATTGATAATATGTTAGAAATTAAACTTAATAATTTCTTAGATAATGACGTGTATGATCAATTAAATGGTGCTTTAGGTATCGCAAGGTATTTTATCGCAAGGGGTAATCGTGATGTCCTAATTAGAGTTATCGATTATCTGGATAGGAAAGCTCATAAAATTAATAAGGAGGTTATTTGGACCCATGTTCCTTGGTATGATAAAAAAAATCCCTTCTATGATTTTGGGCTCGCACATGGTGTACCTGGTATTTTACATGTTGTTTCTAAATGTCATCAGTTGGGTATTAAACAAAACAAATGCTCGGAGCTGATAAGAGGCGGATTGAATTTCTTGTTTAATAATATTCAAAATGTAAATGAAGTTGGTTCATATTTCCCAAATAAAATAGAAGTATCTCAATATAAGCAAGGAAAATCTCCATTGCAATTGAGTCGTTTGGCTTGGTGTTATGGAGATTTGGGCACTTTTTATATTATAAATGAAATTTCAAGACAAATGGGACTTGAAGAATATTATCGAGAATCTGAGAATTATTTGTTACAAACTACACATAGAAGAACTTTTGAATCTACTCATTATTATGATGCCGGTTTTTGTCACGGTACGTCTGGAATTGCTCATCTATACAACAGGTTGTTTTTGAAAACTAAGAATATGCAATTTCATGAAGCCAGTGTTTTTTGGTTCAAGAAAACTCTGGAATATGTAACGAGAGATTCAGGTGATGGCAATTATAAATATTTACTTGGTAATTTTGAAGATAGGAAATTGCAGGAAAACAATCAGTTATTAGAAGGAGATGCCGGTGTAGCACTTTCGTATTTAGCATTCCTTTATCCAGATTTATGTGTATGGGATGAATGTATGATGCTAAATTAGAAATTTTATGAATGTTTTAATAGTGGTTTATCCTTTTTCAGGCGCGATGAGATATGTAGAGGAACTTACCTCTTTTCTGATTACAATTAAAGATATCAAAATATATAAGTTGCACCTTTGGTCTCAAGAAAAAAATGAATATTGTGTCGATTCTATTAAAGGAATTAAGGAAGTATATTTCCCATATCCAAAATATAAGTGTAATAATGTTGATAAATATTATAACAGAGTTATAGATGTCTTAGTGAAAGATTTTGACTTTGCTTCAGACACTATTTGTCATATAAATTCTTCTTATCATTTAGATTTTGGAATATGTGTTAAAACGCGATGTAAGTTTAAATTAATATTCACATTGCATTTTTTACATAAGGATCATACTTTGGGTGCATTGAAATATACTGACTCCAATGTGGTAGATCGTTTTGATGGAATTGATGTTGAAAAATTCAAGAAGTATGATAGAATTATTTGTGTAACTGAGTTTGCTAAAAAAATGTTAAATAATAAAAGTAATATTCCTAGTAGTAATGTTGTTACCGTTTATAATGGTTTTAAGGGTTATTTAAATATACCTGAGAGTGCAAGTAAAGACAAAATAAAATCTGATTTAGGGATTTCTAATCATGAGAAAATAATATTGTATGTTGGTCGAGTTATTGTAGATAAAGGAATAACACAATTAATTAAGGCATTTCAACTTTTAGATGATTGTATGGATAATTGCAGGTTGGTTGTTGTTGGCGATGGAGATTCAAATCTTATAGATAAGAATATTGAGAAGATTGTTTGGACAGGGAAAATTAGTCAGGAAGAATTGGCAAAATACTATACAGTAGCAGATATTGGTATTATTCCTTCACATTACGAACAATGCAGTTATGTCGTTTTGGAGATGATGAGTATGAAACTTCCTGTTATTATGTCAGATATTCCTGGTTTA
The DNA here is from genome assembly GCF_004122035.1 of Ancylomarina salipaludis. GTDB lineage: Bacteria > Bacteroidota > Bacteroidia > Bacteroidales > Marinifilaceae > Ancylomarina > Ancylomarina salipaludis. The sequence goes on along the minus strand of NZ_SAXA01000001.1, from coordinate 97,678 downwards.
AATGAACTGTCGAGTAATGGTTCTTCAGCATTTTTATCGAAAATAAATATGGAAAATAATATAATTGATGAGGTAGAGTTAAGTAATAATATAGCTCATTTATTAAAATACGAACAATTTAAGACTAGTTTGGGTGAGAGAGGGTATAAAGCTTGGGTGTCAAAATACACTTCAAATAGAATGGGGGCTGAAGTTTTAGATATTTATAATGAAACTATTTCTTAATATATGATAGGAATCGATAAGCTTAGTGGAATATTTTGGGGTTTAAAAATTTGTCAATTTTCTGTTTCAAAATTATTTTTAATTTGAGTGGAATAGGAAATATGGCGTTCTCTCCTCGGGCTGCTGCAAAAAGTTCGCCAGGGGTTTCCAAAATCCTGCCGGCTGTTCCACTGTTTTTTAACCTCATCCTTTCTGCTTTTTATCTAAAGAGATTCCACAGCCATCAGGCATTTGTAACCTAAAGTTGCTGGGCAGATATTGTATTTCGGAGTCTCACCTCAGTTGAGGCTCCGAATAAGTTTTTGTGCTCAGTTCTATTAACGCAACCCTGTCATACTTTTCGCGCTCCGCCCTTCGTCGTTCACAGCAATTCCCGGCCCTTTTGTCTCGTGTTTGTGTATAAGTTGTTTGATTGGTTTAAGTGAGGGAGGAGAGATGCTTAATGGCTTATTATTTATTGAAAGATTCACCAGTCAAAAGTGCCTCCATTGCTCACTTTAGGCTCGCCTGCTAGGTCGGCCGCTATCGGTTTTGTCATCTTTTTTGTTGGTATATACATTAGTGTTTAATTCAATTCAAGAAGGTCGGCTGTGTTTCTGAGCGAAGTCGAAGAACAAAAAAGCCGCCAAAGCCCGCTGGCTGTCAATCACATGTGCCTTGTTTTACTTGCCAGTCACGGCCTCCCACTCGCAGACGGCTCGCGCCTTTTATGAAGCCTCGGCTCAATGACCACCAACTAACCCCACCACCACCCATTTTTAATGCAGGCATTAAAAACAAAAAAAATGAAATAATAGTAGGTCATGTTTGTTGTAGCAGGTAGAATTCTCTTCATTTGACCTTTCTGACCTTTCTGACCTTTCTGACCTTTCTGACCTTTCTGACCTTTCTGACCTTTCTGACCTTTCTGACCTTTCGACTTTAATCAGGGATATTTTCCTCCTACCTGATAAACAAGATATTCCCTTGTCAGTAGCAGGGGTATCCAATTCCTCACGCACGAGCTTTTTAGCACCCCCAGCAAGTCAAGGTCGGGGCCTTCGGTTTTATCCGATTTTTTTCTTCAAGTTGTTTCTTTGTTGATTACAATACTTTGGTAGATTATTGAAATGTTTACTGCCGATACAGTATTGATGGGGCTTTGAAAGCGGAGTGCATCAGAGCTCCTTATCAATTCGTAATCGGTAAAAAATCAGATAAAAACCTTGACTGGGAAGCCCGTATCGCGGCAATTTAAAAGATGTTTAACAGGTAGCAGCAAAAGATCTGCAGGTGATTTTAGCCGTTGATGATTTCCAGAGCAATTTGCTTGCCCTGATTCTCAGCCTCCGCAATCCTTAAGCTCAGCTCTTTCTCGAGACTCCCCTGAATCAACTCTTTTGTAACCCGGTGTTTGGCGATCAGAATGCAGCCTTCTGTATCCGTGTGCCGGTTCCCCCCATGAAAACGTATGCCTTTAAATTGGATGCCCATGGCATTCACGCTCCCGTCACTTTGATTGAAGATCAGGGGCATCATCCTTTCATACTTGGGGCTGTAACTCAATTTGACCTGATATTGGTAGGCGGGTAGGGCGGTATGCCCTTTCACCTTGATGCCGAATGCCCGGACGGTATCCTCCAGGGTGTAGCCAAAAAATTGACCATCGATATACATTTTCCCCACAGTGGTTTGACTGGTAAATTCGTCTCGAATTATCCGTAGATGTAAAATTTCATGTGCTTTCATAATCAGACAATTATACAATTTGATGCAATTGGATGCAATGCGCTGTAAATCAACTCTATAGTTGTGTTTTTCGACATTAATGTATGTATTTTAAGTCTATGTTTAACCCTTAAAGCCCTTGAAAATGAAAAATATATCTTCTTTTTTGATTGGCACAGCATCAACCCTGGGCATGGCTGAATCCATCGGTATTCAGCCTGATGTTCTGGATGCGGCACAAAATATCCCCGTCGACAGCACCGAAGCCATCGTTTCGGTTGTTGGTGGAACGGTTTCGACCATTGTCATTGCTCTATTAAAGCGACTGTGGTCGAAAAAAGATAGAAAACGTGAACGCAAAAAGCGCGATCGTGGAGACAAAAAGGAGTAAGGACAAGTAGGTACCAGCTCCGTACCTGTCTCAATTCTATGTTAACTAATCAATTACTAACCCAAATTTTAAATGTCATGGGAAAATACACTCAAGGGATCCTGGGCCCATTCTCAGGAAAAGTGGGTGCCGTTGTCGGCAGCTCATGGAAAGGCGTGAATTACATCAAATCACTGCCTGGTCCAAATACCTCGAATACCGAAGCGCAGCAACAACAGAGAAGCCGCTTTAAGTCGGTGGTCAGCCTGGCCTCATCATTGATGTCAAGTCTGATCCGTCCGGTATGGAATTTAGTCGGTGGTAAGATGACCGGTTACAATCTCTTTGTGAAAACCAACATGCCAGCTTTTGATGAAAGCGGAACTTTGGTGAACTATTCTGATTTTCATGCTTCCCTGGGCGCTTTGCCACTTCCGGAGAACTTGACGATTCAGGATGATGCCGATGTGGTATCCGGCATTGAATTGTCCTGGAAAGACGACAGTGCTGTCGGTGTTGGCAATGCGGATGACAAACTGCATCTGTTGGTGATGACAGCTGATAAGGTTCACATCTTAAACACAGCTTCCGTTCGTTCGGATCAGTCAGCCGAAATTACCTTGCCGGCTCCAGCGGGCGAGGTGCATGTGTATGCTTTTTTCGGTACCGCAGAGGGTGGCCAATTTTCACCTGATCTTTACTCTAAGATCCTTTTATCTTAGAATCTCTCTAAATTCAAACTATTTTAAGCTGCTTCGCTATGCGTGGCAGCTTTTTGTTTTTTAGGCGTAAAAGTGAGAAAATTGTTGCAACTATGTTGCAACCAGAAGTTATTCCCAATAAAAAAAGCAGCATGTGAAATGCTGCTTTGCTTGTTTTTACTGGCGGAGAGGAAGGGATTCGAACCCCCGGTACCTTGCGGTACACGAGCTTTCCAGGCGCGCACAATCGACCACTCTGTCACCTCTCCAGTTTGTGAGAACAAAAGTAGAAGAAAAATCGGCATTACAAAACAGGAATGATGAGAAATCTGGTTAAATATGGATTAAAATGCAGCCCAAGTTCTTATTGGTGGCTATAATTTCTTCAATTTTCGTCATAAGATTTGATTAGAGAGTCGTATAAAGCATTGAATATCTTTCAAGAGATAATTGTATTCTGACGATCTCTTATATCTTTGCAGCTTGAAAATAAATATGGCTTACTGATCGTGATTTGAAATGAAGATCAGGTTTAAAAATAAAAAGAATGATTTCAGTTGATGGTTTGGCGGTAGAGTTTGGTGGCACTACCTTATTTAAAGATATTTCCTTTGTTATAAATGAAAAGGACAGAATTGCCCTAATGGGGAAAAATGGGGCTGGTAAATCAACGTTGTTGAAAATTATTGCTGGTGCTGATAAACCCACCCGTGGACGTATTGGTGCGCCTAAAGACGCGGTAATTGCATATTTGCCTCAGCATTTGATGACCGATAATACGAGAACTGTATTTGAGGAAGCTTCACAAGCTTTTTCCAGAATATTTGAAATGGAAAAAGAAATTGAAGAGTTGAATTTGGAGATGGCTTCGCGTACCGATTATGAGTCTGATGAATACTATCAGTTAATTGAGAAAGTTTCGTCTTTAAGCGAAGTTTTTTATTCAATTGAAGAAATCAATTATGATGCTGAAGTAGAAAAGACTTTGCTTGGTCTTGGTTTTATGCGTGAAGATTTTACCCGCCCAACTTCGGAGTTTAGCGGGGGCTGGCGTATGCGAATTGAGCTTGCGAAAATTCTGCTTCGTCAACCAGATTTAATTCTTCTGGATGAGCCGACCAATCACCTGGATATTGAATCGATACAATGGTTGGAGAATTTCTTAATGAATTCGGGCAAGGCGGTAATTGTGATTTCTCACGACCGTGCTTTTGTCGATAATATTACCACTCGTACTATTGAGGTGACTATGGGGCGTATCTACGATTATAAGGTTAATTATTCGGAGTATTTGGAGTTAAGAAAAGACAGACGCTTGCATCAGCAGAAAGCATATGAAGAACAACAACGAATAATTGCCGATAATCAGGCTTTTATTGATCGATTTAAAGGAACATATTCCAAAACCAATCAAGTTTCATCCCGTGAAAAGATGCTTGAAAAGATGGAGATTGTTGAGATTGATGAAGAAGATACATCTGCATTGCGTTTGAAGTTCCCACCTTCTCCACGATCAGGAAATTACCCGGTTATTGCAGATGGATTAGGCAAATCGTATGGCGATAATTTAGTGTTTGCTGATGCTAAATTTACCATTGAACGTGGTGAGAAAGTAGCTTTTGTTGGTCGAAATGGTGAAGGTAAATCGACATTGGTTAAGGCTATTATGAATGAGATTGATTTTGAGGGATCTTTAACTTTAGGGCACAATACCATGATTGGTTATTTTGCTCAGAATCAAGCGTCATTATTGGATGAAAATCTAACAGTTTTCCAGACGATTGATGATGTCGCAGTAGGTGATATTCGAACTAAGATTAAAGACATGTTGGGGGCCTTTATGTTTGGAGGTGATAATTCAACTAAGAAGGTTAAAGTGCTTTCAGGGGGAGAACGTACGCGTCTGGCTATGATTAAGTTGTTGCTCGAGCCTGTCAATCTTTTGATTCTTGATGAGCCGACCAATCATCTTGATTTAAAAACCAAGGATATCTTAAAGGATGCACTGATGGCTTTTGATGGTACATTAATACTTGTTTCTCACGATAGAGATTTCCTAAATGGCTTGGTTGACAAAGTGTATGAATTTGGAAATAAAAGAGTGAAAGAACACCTTTGTGGTATTTCAGAATTTCTTGAAACCAAGAAAATGGAAAACCTTACTGAGTTAGAAGTCAAGTAAGCGTTTTCTTTTATATAAGACTAATGAGCTTGCAGAATATATTTCTGCAAGCTTTTTTTTTTTGTTCCTGATATTGAGTTAATCATTGAGCAAAAAAAAAAGACCGTCAATACAGACAGTCTTTTTTGAAATATTGTTTTCAGTAAATTATTTTACTGAATCCATGTACTGGATTAATTCACATACTTTAGTAGAATATCCCATCTCGTTATCATACCAAGTAACAACTTTTACGAAGTTTGGAGACAATTGGATACCTGCTGTTGCATCGAAAATAGAAGTACGAGTATCACCGATAAAGTCGTTAGATACAACAGCATCTTCAGTGTAACCTAAAATACCTTTGAATTCGTTTTCTGAAGCTTCTTTCATTGCAGCACAAATTTCTGCATAGTCAGCACCTTTTTCAAGACGAACTGTCAAGTCAACAACAGATACATCAGGAGTAGGAACACGGAAAGACATACCAGTTAACTTACCATTCAATGAAGGAATTACTTTACCTACAGCTTTAGCAGCACCAGTAGAAGAAGGAATGATGTTTTGACCAGCACCACGTCCACCTCTCCAATCCTTAGCAGAAGGACCGTCAACTGTTTTTTGAGTTGCAGTAGTCGCGTGTACAGTAGTCATTAAACCTTCGATAATTCCCCACTTGTCGTTCAATACTTTAGCTACAGGAGCTAAACAATTAGTTGTACAAGATGCGTTAGAAACGAAAGTCATATCGTTTGAGTAGTCTTTGTTGTTAACACCCATAACGAACATTGGAGTATCATCCTTAGATGGAGCAGACATGATCACTTTCTTAGCACCTGCGTCAATATGACCTTGAGCGCTTTCTTTAGTTAGGAAAAGACCAGTAGATTCAACTACGTATTCAGCACCTACAGCACCCCAGTTAATGTCAGCTGGATTTCTTTCAGCAGTAACACGTACAACATTTCCGTTTACGATTAACTGACCATCTTTAACTTCAACATCACCGTTAAATTTACCGTGAGTTGAGTCATATTTTAGCATGTAGGCCATATAGTCTACATCAATAAGGTCGTTAATAGCTACTACTTCGATGTTACCTTTAGCAACAGCCTGACGGAAAACGAAACGTCCGATACGGCCAAATCCGTTAATACCAATTTTAATCTTTGACATTGTGTATAAAGTTTTAATTTATAAACCCTTTGTTTCTTGAATGGCAAAAGTAGAGAAATAAATATGAAAACGAGAGAAAAAAGTGAAAAAAAAACAGATGTTTTTTGATCATATCCGAGTTGGTGTTTGTTGTAAATCAGCTTGTTGTTTAAATCTGTAACGATTGCAATTAAGTGAAATAAAGGCAAAAAAAAATCTCATGAAATGAGATTTTTTATTCTTTATACCAATTTTAATGTTTTTTGCGTTTCTACTTTAGTGTATGCAGGACATTTTTTGTCAGTCGCACAAGAACTTAAAACGGTTCCTACCAAAAGAAGTAGGCATAGTGCATAAAGTAATTTTTTCATAGTGTTATTTTTTTCGAATCAGGCTCAAATTTAATATTTCTAGTTTAGACACAAGGATTATTAGAGAAAACAAAGCAATTTTGTTTAATAATTCGTAAAAGATAATGATATTCTTGCAACTACAGAAATTATCAATCATTTTTGAATTGAATTTTTGTCATAAGAATCTGGTTCTTCGTTTAAATAATATATGGACTCATCAAACTTTAAATTCTATTATTTCTTAAGAATAAGCTTTTTAATTCTGTTTCTGATCTTGGAAATTGGGGTTTTGTTTTCGCAAAATCAGGCTCATTATATACATGTTTCAGGAAGTCAACTTTCAATTTTTAAAAAGCAGGCTAAGCAATTGGCACGTTATCGTTTCGATGATGAAATAGTCTTAAAGCTAAAACTTGAAAACTTAAAATCTTATTTTATTAAACACGGGTATCTAGAGACGAATGTGGATCGTAGTTATAAAGTTGCTGATACACTTTTTGCTGTATTCCACTTGGGGAAATCCTATGTTTGGAAAGATCTAAAATTGATTTCGGATAAGAATTTTGCTTATGAGGGCATCGATTTTGATTTAGACGAACTTCAGTCTTATTCCATAAATGCCGGAATGAAGAAACAGATTGTGATTCTCGATTATTGTTTGGATCATGGCTATCCATTTGCCACTTTAAATTTATCCGAAATTAAAATTGACGATGGTGAAATTAGCGGTATTTGCAATTTGAACCTTCATCAAGCTGTTGTTTGGGATAGTATGCTGATTAGGGGGAATGTACTTATTCATCCAAAATTTATTGAAAATTATCTTGATATAAAGCCAGGTGAGGCTTATAGCGAAGAAAAATTCGAAGCAATTTCCGGATTAATAGACAAACTTGAATTTGTATCAGAAATTAAACCTGCTGAACTTGAATTTTTTGATGAAACGGCCAAGGTTTATCAGTATTTAAAAAAACAACCAGCAAATCGGTTTGATGGTATTGTTGGTTTTCAAAAGAATAATAAGACGGATAAATTTGAACTTACCGGGGAGGTTAATTTGGCTTTAGTCAACTCTTTTCGTAGGGGCGAACGGATTCATTTTAATTGGAGAAAATTGGATGAGAGTAGTCAGCATCTGAAAATTGCCTTTGAGTATCCTTATATTTTTAATTCAAATTTTGGAACTGATTTTGGTTTCCAATTATTGAAGCAAGATAGTTCTTATGTGAATACTAATTTGAGATTGGGTTTGAACTTTCAACAGGGCGCAAACAGTTGTTTAAAATTATATTACCAGTCGAAAGCTTCAAAATTAATATCGACTAAACAATTCGTGGGTTTGACTGTTTTGCCTGATTTTGCTGATTCAAAATCGAATTTTTTGGGTTTTGAGTATGATTATGAGAGATTTGACAGACAATATAATCCTCTTAGGGGGTGGAAACTGATTTTTGATGTGGCTGGCGGGCAAAATCGAATTCGAAAGAACAGGAATATCTCTGATGAGCTTTACAAGGATATTGAGCTGAATACACGAATTCTGGAAACTTCTTTGAGTTTGTCCAATTATATTCCGCTTGTTTCAAAATTCGTTTATCATTGGCAGTTGATGGGGGCATGGATGGAACGAAAAAACTATTTTGAAAACGATCTGTTTCGATTGGGTGGTTTGAAAAGTATAAGGGGATTTAACGAAGATGCCTTTAGAGCGTCGAAATTTGCAATTGCTAAACAGGAAATTCGTTTTGTTCCAAGTCGAAATACAAGCATTTACCTTTTTTGTGATTACGCATGGTATGAAAGGGAAATTCAAAGTAAGATCGTATCGGATCGCCCCATAGGTTATGGTTTTGGTTTTAATTTTTCAACAGGTTCCGGGATGTTTTCGTTAAATTATGCTTTGGGTAGGCAGGATGGGCAGTCTGTAGACTTCAAATCGGCTAAAATCCACTTTGGTTTTATTTCGAAATTTTAGATTCTGATTTTAAATCAAAAATGGCTGAACACGTGAATGAACAGCCATTTTAAACATCAAACTTCAAATTATTAGTCGCGATTTTGTCAGTACTCTGATTTAAAATCAACAGCCAAAACTAGTCATAAGTTTGGAGTTTGTTAGTCATTGAAAATAAGTTGTTAAACATGGCGCAAACGTTTGAAATTATTCTATATTTGCAAGTACATTAAGGTAGGTGGGCTTTGTTTTTGATCTAACTACCATGTGATGCGAATAAATATTTATAAAAAAACACCCACTAAAATAGTGAGTGTTTTGTGTTATAAGGCATTTAGTGACTGGGAATTGTTTTTTACAGATCAAATAGGTTTTTATAATCGGTTTTGATTAATTCATCTACTTTTTGGTAGAAAGCCTCCAATTCTTTTTTATTAAGCCCTTTCTTTCTCCAATTTTGAAGGTTTAGTTTACTTAATTCAAGTATTTTATTCTCTGTTTTTTCCAATTGTTGTACAATTCCGGTTTCCTCTTTATTGTAGGCAGCAGTGGTATTCATATAATCTTCACCGGCTCCTCTTGATACTGGGAAAAATTTCTTTTTTAGTTCTAGAGTTTTGCTGCATAGTTCAGCATTCTGGTCTTGTTTTGCAGACAGAGTTGCTGGTAAGTTAATATTCTTTATGCTCCAGGTTGGAACGGCAACCGAAGCCAGAGGAAAACCAAGCAAAGTCCACATGGTTGTTAGCTTGGGATCTTCTTTGTCTTTTACCCCCTGAATAACAAAGGATGATGTTGAGATATAACGATTAATACAATCTTTTACGACGATAAAGTTTTTCTGATTTTCAGATAAATTTTGATAGGACTTCACATCGTCTTCAGTCAGGAAATTTTCAAGCGATCGGCATTGGTTTTTAAGAATGAAAGTTGGATCAAGTTGATTGGTTCCCGCAGCAGCGAAGAATTCTTTTTCTGCATTCATATAACGAATGTAACCATAGCCTTCGTTCTCTCTACCAGTAAACGAATAATTTGCTCTGATGATATAGCCATTGGGAGCTGTTTTTTTATCGTTGGCATCAAATTTCACGAAGCCTTCATCATTTGTTTCAAAATATGCAGCGCCGCCTTTTGCATCTATAACACCAAAATTGGCTTCCAAACCCATTGGTTTTGGAAGGTTTGAAAGTAAGTTTTCAAAATCTTCAAGTGTCTTGCAGCTTTGCAGGGCTTTTTTCATGATAATACCTTCCTGATCTCTAAATGTAGCATCATTATTCGATCTGAGATTGAAAGAGGCTGAGTTCATAATTGCAAAGCCCATCTCGTTATTGCCACCCCAGATTTGCTCACCATTAGCATCGTTCGAATTAATTAGACCAAGGTAGGTGAATACACCATCATTGAAAAGGCGCAGTTTGTTTTGATAGCTTTCAGAGTCGCGATGTTTCCATAAAATAGGGCGTCCATCCTTAGTCGATTTTCCGGAAATAACTGCCGTGGTACAGGCCATAGAGGATCCATAAGCCAAGCCTAAAAGGAAGCTTAAAAGAGTGATGTGTTTAATCAATTTCATTCTAGTGTGAGTTGGTAGTCGAAAGTTTTGGTCAGATTTTCGATTGTGTTAGTTATCGGTTTTGTTTGTTTGGTTGAGTACATAGTTACAGAAAATAATACTCAACAGCGTAATTCCTGAGTTGGCCCATTGGGGCAGATCTGCAGGGAGGTAGATTTTAAAGGCAAAAATTAATAGAATGGCAATTAGAGTGCCCATGAAAAATGAAGCAATTAGATTTTTTTTGTTTTCGGTAAGAGCTTCGTTTCCAATCTGTTCAATTTCATCAATATCAACTTTGAAATTAAGCATGGCTTCGTTAAAAGCTTCGGCTTCTTTTGTGAAATACAGTTTTGTTTTTGGGGATGAAAATTGACCCGCAGAGCTGAACTTGTATTTTGCCAAAAGATCGTAATCCATTTTTTCAACTTTAATCACATCAAGTCGAACAATAGTACGCCATTTTAAGGGATTAAGTGAGGTGAAATTTCCCCACCATGATCCCTTTTTCAATGTCATTCCGTATGCATTCGCATCAATTAGCGTATAGCCTCTTGTTTCGTAATATTTAATAATGTCTGAAACGAGAAGTTTCTTGTTACGCTTGATGTTGCAAGTGCTCAATTTTTCCATAATTCAATTTTATTGATTACGAAAGATACTTAAAAATTGTGGATGGTTTCTATTATTTTCTATTGACGTCCCGGGCAGATGCCTGAGCTGAAGGCATGATCAAAATATCATTGATTGAAACATGTTCCGGACGTGTTGCTATAAAAAGTAAACTGTCCGCAATATCTTCTGCTTTCAATGGAATAAAACCTTCATAAACTTGTTCCGCTTTGTTTTCGTCTCCTTTAAAGCGAACAAGAGAAAACTCGGTTTCAACCATACCTGGAGCAATTGAACTTACTCGTATGTTGTGAGGTAATAAATCGATTCTCATTCCTTTGGTGATGGCTTCAACTGCATGTTTTGTACCACAATAAACATTTCCACCAGGATAAGCTTCCTTGCCGGCAATAGAAGAGATATTGACAATTAGACCTTTTTTTCGGGCAGTCATTAATGGGCTGACACAACGTGTTACGTAAAGCAGACCTTTTACATTGGTATCGATCATACGATCCCAATCATCAATTATACCTTGCTCAATAGGAGAAACGCCAACTGCCAAACCAGCATTGTTTACCAATACATCGATGTTTTTCCATTTTTCAGGTAATGCATTTATTGTTTGTTCAACATCTTCGTAGTTTCTGACATCAAGACAAAGACTTAATACTTCTTTATTGAATTTTTCCTTAATTTTTTTTGCCAGATTTTCTAAATTTTCAAGACGTCTGCCAGCAATAATTAAGTCAAATCCGTTCTCGGCTAATTTTAGCGCACAGGCTTCACCTATACCTGCTGAAGCACCCGTTACTAAAGCTATTTTATTCATATTGTGAGTTTTGTTGTTTTTTTCAGATCTCATTTATACTGTAAATATTAAATACAGAATCAGAGTTTTCGAGCCCTAAATTTAGAAACAAAGTCTCTAATTGATGTTAGGGTTCATTATTTTTTTATAAATTTAGTTAATCATCAAGCTTTCCAAACATAGATGTCTTGTTTTGAGATATGTCTGTTATGAGCGTGTTTTGATCTTTTACAATACTTATTTAAGTAAATAATAACAATAGATGTCAAATCTTGTTAATCAGATGAAACGAGCCATGATTAATTAGGTGTTAATTTGGCGACTTCCGTGTGCTGTTAATATGAAAATTATAAACACATGAAAAACAAAGCGAATACACTAAAGATTACGGAAAATTTAGAAAGCTATCAGGATGTTTTAATTGCAATATCCGAAAAGATGGGACGAGACCTGAATGAATTGGAGTTGCAAATTTATTCTGCCATGTGGGCTGAAACGATTTCCTACAAAAGTTCGTATCAATGGATTAAATCTTTGCCAACCAAAGATGATCGGGTTGTAGTTGCTGCTGGTGTTGCAAATTCAGGAGCTATTGACATTGGTAATGGTTTGTGTTGCGTTTTTAAGATGGGAAGTCATAATCATCCTTCGGGAATTGACCCATATGAAGGGGCGGCAACTTGTGTCGGAGATGTTATTCGTGATGTCGTTTCTCTCGGCGCGAAACCCATCGTTTCGTTGAATTCTTTTCGCTTTGGAAATCTAAATTTAGACAGAACGCAATGGCTGTTGGACGGAGTGAAAAAAGGTGTTTACGATTATTCGTCTTTACAATACGTTAAAAATATCAATAGTGATATTTGTTTTAACGCCTCTTATGATTGTAATCCTTTGGTTAATGTCATGGTTGCCGGTCTTGTTCACAAGGATAATCTTATATCGGATAGAAAAATTTGTGTTGGCAATGTTGTTTTTATTGTTGGCAAATTAACCAGTGATGATGGTGTTTCGATTGATATGGAGAGTGTTGATGTTGCTAAAAGTAGCCCGGATTTATCGAGTGCTCTGATAAAATCGATTTTGGAATTGACCAAGCAAAATGCTCTTTTGCATGTAGAGAATATGGATATGGCTGGTATTGTTACCGCCTCTGCTGCAATTGCTGCCAAAATTGATTACGGTATTGACATTGAATTGAATAAAATTCCTTTGCTGAAGGATGATCTGACCATAGAGCAAATCATGTTGTCGAGAACTCAGGAAAGGATGATGCTTGTTGTTGACCAGTCGAAAGTTGAAGATGTTAAGAATATTTTTAATCGATCAGAAGTGCTTTGTACACAAATTGGGACTGTTGTTGAGAATGAGACTCTGACATTTTTTGATGAAAATGATGTTGTTGCTGAATTCTTTCCTGAAGATTTAGTAATGGGTTCTGCACCTTTACAAAAGGAGAGGGTATATGTCCCTTCTGTTGAAGTTAATCACAGAGATTTTTTAGAGAAAATTCCTGAACCGGATGATTATTGGAAATTGATAAGGCATCTGTTAAAAGACAAAAATATAGGTGTTAAATTACACATTCAGTTGCACAATCAAATCGAAGAAGATCATTCGCCATCTGATGCTATTGTTTTGTATCATAAGGATGTTGCTCCTATGTGTTTCACGATTTCGGGAAACTCAAACTATTGTAATTCCAATGCCTTTGTTGGAACACAGATTAATATGGCTATGGCTGTCAGGCGGATTAGCTGTTCGGGAGGAAAAGCGCTTGCGATTAATGATTGTCTGAATTTTGGAAGCTTGTTGGATGAAAAGGTTTATGCTCAGTTGGTTGAATCAGTAAAAGGTTTGACTGAAGCCTGCAAGTTTTATGAAACGCCTGTTTTAGGTGGTAATGTTAGTTTCTACAACGAGAGTACTGTGCAGGGACGTCGCATTCCAATTCAACCAACTCCCGTTATTGCAATGTTGGGTATAATGGACACGCCTCAGGATCATACCTCATATATCTTTAGACAAAAGGGTGATATGATATTCTTAATCGGGCAGTCTCGTAATGATATTGCAGGGTCTCAATATTTGCAATGTATTAATAAAGGGGAGCCTTTGGGCATTCCTCATTTCTCTCTTTACGAAGAGAAAAAAGTGAATGAATGTGTGCAAAAATTGATTAAGCAAAGGTTGATTGTCTCTGCACATAGCGTTGATGAAGGTGGTTTATTTTTTAATCTGATTTCATCGGCCATGCCTTTAGGTTTTGGTTTTGATATAACTTCGCCTGCCGAAGTCAGAAAGGATGCTTTCTTGTTTGGTGAATCGCAATCTCGTGTAGTGGTTTCGGTATCTATGGAAAATGAAGACGATTTTATAGATGCGATGATGGAGTTTGGGGTATCATTCTCGACTCTGGGGCATGTTACAAAAGGAGAATTGCGAATTGATGATATTCCTTTTGGCTATATTGATGAGTATAAAATTGATTTTCAGCTGAGTTCTCCTTTTGATTGATTGAATACATGTAAATAAAAGTCAGTTTTGTAATCGGCTTATCTCGACAATTAATATATTTGCGTTTGGTTTCTCAACTTTAGTTTGTTGAGAGCATCTCAACTATCAGATTTATTAATCTTCAGAAAATATATTTTAGTGGTCAATCCATATAAAGATTTAGATAAAGGGAAGAAGGCTCAGGTTGCCTTAATGTTTAATAATATTGCAAGGAAATATGATTTCTTAAATCATTTTCTGTCTCTGGGAATCGATAAATTGTGGCGTAAAAAAGCCATTAAATTACTCCGGTCGCATCAACCTAAGCGTATGCTTGATATCGCAACAGGTACAGGTGATTTTGCTATTGCCGCATTAAAGTTAAATCCGGATTCGGTTGTTGGTATTGATATTTCTACAGAGATGTTGGCTGTTGGGCGTGAGAAAATTATTAAAAAAGGCCTGCAAAATAAAATATCGCTTTTCGAAGGTGACTCTGAAAATATACAATTTGGTGATAACTCATTTGATGCAATTACAGTAGCTTTCGGTGTGCGTAATTTCGAGAATCTTGAAAAAGGGATTGGCGAAATGTATCGTGTTCTTGATAAGGGAGGTAAGTTGGTTGTATTAGAGTTCTCAAAACCTCGTAAGTTCCCTATTAAGCAAATTTATAATTTTTATTTCTTTAAAATTCTTCCTTTTTGGGGGCGAATTGTTTCAAAAGATGTCTCTGCTTATACTTATTTGCCTGAATCTGTTGAAAATTTCCCTGATGGAGATAAATTTATACAAATCTGTAAATCATGTGGGTTTGATACAGTTCAAGAGCAAAGATTAAGTTTTGGTATTGCTTCGATTTATATTGGAACCAAATAGAACAATAATATTCAGATAATTGGGTTATTTACTGAAACAACATATTATAATTTGAAGAAATCACTTGTTATATTATTGCTTCTATTATCGTCGGGTTATATTTATTCACAAGGGGTGTATCGTCCCGGGGGAATTTTAAATAACCAAAGAATCGATCAGAAGCGTTTGCATTTTGGCTTTACTTTGGGCTTGAATGCCATGGATTATGCCATAAGGAATTCTGCCAAAGATAATATTAGAGCCGAACAAGTGACATTCTCACCTGGCTTTTCAGTAGGAATCATTTCTGATTTGAAACTACACGAGGATTTTTCTTTACGTTTTCAGCCTGGATTGGAATTTGGACAACGCACAATCTTATATTCAGATGACGATGATTTAAAAACGCCAGCCAATGAAAATATTCTTGAGAGTGTTGTCATAAATTTGCCATTATTATTAAAGTACAGAGCAAAGCGCCTGGATAACTATCGGCCCTATTGGGTTGGTGGCTTCAGTTATAAAATGGATGTTCAGGCACCCGGCCATTTAGACCCTGAAAACAATGTTATGGTTAGTTTAAAGCCTAACTTTTTTTGTTTGGAACTGGGAGCGGGAATCGACTTTTATTTGCCGTACTTTAAATTTGCGACTGAATTAAAATTATCTCTTGGTTTGCAGGATATTCTGAATCACAAACTTGATCCGGAAAACCCTGATGCAGACTTTTATACTTATTCTATAAACAGGATGAGTTCGAAGGTGGTGACACTTTCATTCCATTTTGAATAAAACACACCTTTTTTTAACATATCAATATGCTTACCGAAATTAATTTGGTTTTAAGTCCACGTGATGCTTCTGATGAAAGTTATTACAAATCCCTAGTAGCTAAGGATCTGAAGATTAACAGCGACAGGATAACCGGCATTCAAATATTGCGTCGTTCAATAGATGCTCGTCAGCGAAATATTAAAATAAATATGCGTTTTCGTGTCGCCTACGATGAAGCTTTCCCTGAATTGAAATTGTCTGATTTCACCTATCAGAATGTATCAGATAAGAAAAAGGTAATTGTTGTAGGAGCAGGGCCTGCAGGTTTATTTGCTGCTCTTAGACTCATCGAATTAGGTTATTGTCCCATTGTGCTAGAACGCGGGAAAAGCGTTGAAGACAGAAAAAAGGACTTAGCTGCAATTCATAAAAATAGAATTATTAACCCGGATTCGAATTATAGTTTTGGTGAAGGGGGAGCAGGAACATTTTCTGATGGCAAACTTTATACCCGTTCGAAAAAACGTGGAAATCTGAAGAAAATTCTTGAAGTATTACATTTTCATGGTGCTCAGGAAGATATTTTGATTGATGCACATCCCCATATTGGTACGGATGTGCTACCGAAAGTTATTGTTAAAATTAGAGAAAGTATTATCAGTTCTGGTGGTGAAGTGCGTTTCTCGGCGAAAGTCAATCACTTGCTTGTAAGCAATGATAAAATTTCAGGTGTTCGGATTGAGACTGGTGAGGAAATTAATGCTGAAGCTGTGATATTGGCAACCGGGCATTCGGCTAGAGATATTTATTATTTACTTGATTCACAAAAGATCGGGATCGAAGCAAAATCTTTTGCAATGGGGGTTCGTATTGAGCATCCTCAGAAACTGATTGATCAGATTCAATACCATAATCCGGAAGGGCGAGGAGAATATTTGCCCGCGGCAAGTTACAGTTTTGTACACCAGGTTGAAGGACGAGGAGTGTATTCTTTTTGTATGTGTCCAGGTGGAGTTATAGTGCCGGCAGCAACTGCTGATAATCAACAAGTGGTGAATGGTATGTCTTCTTCGCGACGAAATACGGCTTTCGCCAATTCTGGGATGGCAGTTGAGATCCTGGAAGAGGATTTGGTCGATTTTAAAGAACACGGTGCTTTGGCAGGTCTTAAATTCCAGGAAGATTTAGAGCGGCTTGCTTTTGAAAAAGGAGGATCGGACTTGACTGCTCCGGCTCAGAGAATGCTTGATTTTGTGAAAGGTTTTTCCAGTTCAGATCTGCCTGTTTCATCCTACCAACCCGGATTAAAAAGCTCAGCAATGCATGAATGGTTGCCTAAGCATATCCGATTCCGTCTGCAGGAAGGTTTTAAAGCCTTTGGGGAGAAATCTAAAGGATTTTTGACTAATGATGCCGTAATTCTTGGGGTCGAATCCAGAACTTCATCTCCGGTAAGAATTCCTCGTGATAATAAAACTATGCAGCACGTTCATGTTTCAGGCTTATTTCCATGTGGTGAGGGTGCAGGTTATGCAGGGGGAATTGTGTCAGCGGCAATGGATGGCGAACGCTGTGCTGAAGCTTTTCATAATATGATGCTTGAATAGATTTTCAAGCTTTAAATTTTGTTCATAAAAAAAGCTTCCAAATTATTTTGGAAGCTTTTTTTTTCGCACGGGCGGAGAGACTCGAACTCCCGACACCTGGTTTTGGAGACCAGTGCTCTACCAACTGAGCTACGCCCGTTTGTGATTGAGGCTTTATCCTCATTGTTCGCTGACAAAAGTAGAACAATTTTTGGTACCTGCAAGCACTTTCCGGAAAGAAAGAATAAGTTTTTTACGTTCTGTAAGTGTTGATTTTCCTAGTGTTTTAAGAATGAGCTTTTTAGTTTGAAGAAACACCCGGATATTTTTTTTGAAAAAAAAGACTAGGCTATTTTCAATTTAAAGTGTTAAATTATGACTTAAAGATTCAAACGGATTTGTTATTAAAAATTACTGATATGAAAGAGTCTAAAAAAGAGTACAGTAATGGTGAAATTACAGTGGTTTATCGAACAGATTTATGCATTCATTCGGAAGTGTGTTCTAAAGGTTTGCCCGATGTTTTTCAACCAGGTTCTCAGCCTTGGGTGAAAATTAATGCGGCAACTAATGAAGAAATTATGCAACAGGTGCAAAAGTGCCCAACCAAAGCACTCTCTTTTTATGTGAATATGCCTGAAGAAGAAAACAAAAATGAAGTTATGGCTCTTGAATCGGGATTAAAAGTTCAGGTTTTGAGTAAGGGGCCTTTGTTGGTTGAAGGGATTATAACATTAGTTGATGTTACCGGGAAACGTGAAGTTAAAATGGGGGAAACCTATTTTTGCCGATGCGGAGGCTCATCAAACAAACCTTTTTGTGACGGAACGCATAATAAGAATGGCTTCGAAGGTTAATGAAAAAGCCCTGATATGAACTATATCAGGGCTAAGTTTTATGTGTGTTGAGATTCTATTTCTCTTTGTTTTTTAAAATCTGAATTCTTAGAGCATCGGCTACAAGTTCTGCTGCAGCTTCAAAAGAATTCGATTGTTTTCTTGCGAAAAGTTCATTTCCGGGTACATTCACCTTTACTTCGACAACTTTATTAGCTTTTGGATCTGAATTTTCGATATTTAAAATGACATTGTAGTCGCAAATATTACTATCAAATTTATTTAATTTACTCAACTTCTGATTAATAAAAGCTTCAAGTTTCTTATCAGCTTTAAAACCTACGGATTGCATCTTCATATTCATCACAATTCCTCCTATATTTTATTGCTCAAGAGAGCATTAGTTAATATTTCGTTAAATAATAACCGATCGGTGATAAATGCGCACATTCGGCTTGTAATAGCCATTTTGATTAATCTTTCTACACTGAAAGTAGGTAAAAAAAGTCAATAAAGAAAGTAAAATTGGGTATTTATTATGATGAAAAAATAAGCTTAAAGCTTAAGCGCCTAATTTATAGATATGATAGCCTGATTTTTTTTCGAAAGTTTTTTAAATATTCAGTTATTTTTTGTTCTCGGCACCATTTCTGGAGACAGAATTTATGACATGATAGAGTTGGTCATCCAGAAAATAATTTTCGAAGTCGGCAATAATATCATTAAAAATAGGCAGTGTTGGTCCTTCCATTATAAGCAGCATATCGCCTAGCTCGTGATTCGCGATTCTGATGGGAACATATACGGCTCTTTTTCCGGATTTGAGTTTAAATTTTGTGATTGTATTTGACCTGAATTTCAAAATTTCTTCTCCGGAATTCTTGGTGTAGCTTTTACAATTGTTGAAATGAAAATTGCCACCAATAACATTTGCTCCCGGGTAATTAAAGAAATCAATAATGAAGTCGGCAACCTCTTTTTGAAAATCATCACAACTTGTATATGTTTCTAAGGCAACCTTATCTTTTATATGATCAAATTTTCGGGAAAGTTTATAAGGAATGGAGAGTATGGTGTAGAAATAGATGCCTGATACAACCGCTATAAGTGTCCCAATAATAGAAGCTGGAATTTGCCATACACTTACACCCATTAGTAATTCGATACCATACCACGAACCGATTGACCACATTAGAACCCAAAAACTCAAAAGGAGTTGCAAAGAGAATTTGTAGATAATCTCGAAAGAACTGAACATGATATTAAGAATTAAAGTGACTAATGTGTTTTAAAGTTAAATTGATAATCAAAAAAAAGAAAATATTTTACCAGTTTGATGTGAAATAGTTGGCTATTTCTTGTAACCATTCGCCTAAGCCTCCGGGTTGTCGCAAATATTTAATAAATGAGCCAGCAGTTTCTGCAAGATAAGATTTACTACCTGTATAATACTCTGCTGCTCCAATTGCATACAGAATAAATACCGCATAGAGAATCCCTAAGATCAAGACATGGCGTTTTTTTAGAGTTTTGCTGAAGTAAAAAATTCCAATTGTTATCAGAGTGACGATCAAGAGCACTACCCGAATATCAACCAAAGTGGCACCCGCTTCGGTGAATTCAATTTTTTGTCCTGTGATTAATAGAAACAGGGCAAGAGGTAACCCCAGACTAATGGATATGTCGAAAATGTTTGACCCCAGGATATTAGCCAGAGAATCATCGTAGTTTCCTTTTTTAGCATCTCTGATTGAGATAATCGTATCGGGAACACTACTGGCTGCCGCGATTAAAATTAGTGCGACAAAGAGTGGGTTGATACCCAGAGCATCTGAAATACCCTTGCAACCTTCAACTAAGCCTGCACAGGCGATAGCGATAACCAGGGTGGAAGCAATTAGTAATAACCAGCTTCGGCTTTTCCTGCCCGTTTTCGATTTTAAAACGTATTGTAGACACTTCCCCTCTTCTTCTGGAGAATCGCTTTGTTGTTCTGGTTTTTGCCCATTTTTCATCGAAAATATTGTATACACTATATAAACAAGATAAAAAAGGGTGAATGCCCACCCATGCCAATGCGTAATGTATTTGCTTGAAAGTAGTATGATTAGGAGAATTTCTGCCGCGATCAAAAATAAGCCATCTCTCAGGATGACTTTTTTGCTTATTTTCAATCCAACAACCCCAGGTACTGTTGCCAATACTGACCCAATGACGAGCATGGGGATTGCGATACTATTGAAAATGGCAGAACCCGTATTGCCACCTATACTGGCTGCTAAATCTCGTGCTAAATTGGCATGAGAAGCAAATGCCAGGAAAAATACGGTTGTTAAAAGTTCGGGGATAGACGATCCTATTGCATTTAACGATGCTCCTTTGACGCCTTCACTCATGTTTCGTCCCAGATAGTCTGTTGCTATTTCAAAAACATCACATGCTTTGGCAATGATCATGGAGCTGAGGATCATAATAGATAAACCACCATACCAGGTATGGAATGCAAGATTGTATAAATCCATGTCTTTTTTTAGTTGATTGCAGGTTGAGTTGTATTTACACCTCGAAAATAATGGTATTTTTTCAATTAAAATCAGTCATGTCCGTATTTAATTTAGTGTGGTGATCTATTTGTTTTGTCTACTTACGACTTTAAAATTCCCCTTATTTTTATCTGGTATTTCGTGGCATGTTTTTTTTCTCAGACCTTTATAATTTAAATAATCTATGAGAGAGTTGGGTTCATCGGTAATGATAATATTAGCTCCCAGATCAAGAGCCCAATCCCATTTCTTTTTTTGATCAATATGATTTTTTGTTTCGCCTCTGTAATTGATATTTTCGTTTGGCGTAGTGCTTACCCATATTCGACATGATTTCTTTTTCATTTTGTTGATCAGAGGCAGTAACAAAGAATCCGCTGGGCTTAATCGGATATCAAAGGCAATAGGTTCATGTTTTTTGATGAATTTTTCAACACGATAATCCAGATTCTTTTTATGATTATCAATCTTTGGAATATAGATGAGTTTGTTCTTTGAACACTTTTTATGAAGTTGAGTTCTCCAAAAATCAGTTTTTGTTTTTATGATGACTTGATTGAGTGTTTGGGTTTTAATAAGGAGTTTAGTGATTTCTTTGAGATGCTTTGTGCATTTATCCAGATTGAGTAAAACTTTACCTTTTGTAAGAATCAGAGCTTCTTCAAGAGTGGGTATTTTGTTTGAAGTTGCTTTTCCGGTGCGATCAGTAATAAATAGTGTTTTTAATGAATCCAGAGTCCAATGCGAAACTTTGCCGGTTCCGGTTGTTGTTCGTTCAAGCGTTTTATCATGGATCAAAACAAAGCGATTGTCTTTGGTCATTCTCACATCTATCTCTATAATGTCTACACCAACAGCCATTGCATCTTTAATGGCTTGAATGGTATTTTCAGGTGCCTGAGTCCAGTTTGCTCTATGCGCAGCAACCAAGACATACTCATCATTATTTGAATGTATTATTTTAAGAAGAGAATCTACTCTGGTCTCGTGATTTTCGGCTGAGTTAATTTTTTTTTGAATGTTGCTTCCTGTTGAGAACGTGTGCTGGAATATAATCAATAATATGAGAAGGTGTGTTTTCATATTTCTCTTGGAATTTAGGATGAAATGCCTGCCAGTTTCTAATTTGTAGGCTATATACTCTTAAATTTAAGATTTATATGTCAATAATAACAGTGTATTATGATTTGTTTGACTGATGTCCTTTTTTAACCTTCACAGGGTAAATAATAATCTTTTAAAGGATTAATAAGTAGAATTGGATTAGGATAGTTGCGTATATAGTGTTTTATCTTTTTTGAATTGAATCTGAGAAAGAAAACACCTTGCGTTTTCCCAGTCATCAAAATAACAAGATCTGATTCCTTGGTTGAAGGGTTTTTAAATGCTTCTTCGTCAATTTGTTTACTCGAAGTTTCCGATTTTAATATTTTATAATCGAAATTAAATTGAGTGAACATTTTCTTTGTGAATAAGAGCGTATTTCTGATGGTTTTCATATAAATATCATCTTTTTCCTGGGCGGGAATAAGATGAATAATAGCTTTGTTGAATCGTCCAAAATAGCTAGCCCAAATCATCTTCTCTTTTGATTCTTTTTTGTGATCTATAGGAATTATAATGTTTGAATAATCAGCTTTGTTCGATGTTTTATTACCAAGCAGAATAGTAGGGATTTTTGCTTTTAAAACCCAATTAAAAATATTGTTCTTAAGGAAAATTTTGAAGTCGGTTTTTTCATCAATTTGTATAAGCATAAAAATAATATTAAGTTTTTCTATGCATGAGTTTGGTTCATGATCTGATTGACTAAGCTTGATGAAACTAGCTTCAGGAGTATCCGAAATGTAATCTTCTATTTCAGTTTGTTGCAATTCTTTTTTTGAATAGGGGGAAGAAGCCATCAAAATTTTAGCATTGAAAATTTTAGTGAGTGCCAGAGCATGATGTAAGGTGTTTTTATTCGGATTTAGATTCTGAATAAGAATCAATATATGTTGGTCTTTTTTGTACATTAATTAGAGAAAAAAAGTATTAAACTTATGTGTTTTTTGATGCTTATTAATTGGCCAAATTATTAACTTAATGAAATAAAACAAATGTGATGTGTGAATCTTTAATGATTAAAATGGTTTTTGAAGTGTATTTTGTTGAGTATATCAATATAATAATTCAAATGGCTAAATATGAAATTCAATTTTATAAATCATACAATTTTGATTCAGTTTTAGTTCAGTTTAGTTTAATTTTAAGGGATGTCTAAGAAAATAAATAATTCAGTAAAAATGAGGTGTTCGGTGTGTTTTTTAGCAGCTATTATCTTCAGTAAGAAAAAGATTTTTATTAAGATCTAATTTACAGGAGTTTTCCAGATTCATTCTCAATAAAAGCTGCTGTGAAGCATAGTTATTTAGACTAAATATGTATTTTCTGTTTTTCGTTCTATTCAAGCTATCTCCGTTCATATATCTTACTCTATTTCTTATCTTAGCATCATCGTTTGTGCGATCAATTAAACATAAATTGCTAGTTTGGAATGGTGAAAGTCTCTCAGATATTAGATGAATTAAATGCCAAGCTTGTCTGTGGTAATACAGATTTAAATCAGGATATAAATTTTGGTTTTGCTTCAGATCTTATGAGTGATGTTTTGACGATTGATTCTGATAATTTACTGCTTGTTACAGGTTTGAATAATTTACAGACAATTCGAACATCTGAGATGTCTGATATCCCTTACATATTATTTGTTCGTGATAAAAAAGCCTCTGAAGAAATGAAAAGTTTAGCTGAAGAAAGTGGTATAACCCTAATTGAATGTGGTTATTCTATGTTTCGGGCTTGTTCGATATTGTGTAAGATGGGTTTAGAGCCTGTTTATTAATTCTGACTTATGGATTTTAAATTTGATATAGAAGGAGGTAATTTTTCAAAGGCAGGTTCAGCTTCAAGCGATGTGAAAAAAGTTTTGAAAAAACTGAATGTTGATCCAAAGCTTATCAAGCGAATTGTTGTTTCCATTTATGAAGCTGAGGTAAACGTTGTTGCCCATGCCTATGAGGGAGAAATGAATGTTTCGATTTTCCCTGAAAAAATAGTTGTTCGAATTGTAGATAAAGGCCCGGGTATTCCTGATATCGACTTGGCTATGCAAAAAGGTTATTCTACGGCCTCTCCGGCAGTTCGTGAAATGGGATTTGGCGCAGGCATGGGACTTCCTAATATAAAGAAAAACACCAATGAACTCAATATTAAATCAGAGGTAGGTGTTGGAACTGAAGTTGAACTAATTAATTATTTAAATTAGTACAGATGGAAAAGCTCCCCTTTTATCATGCACTAAAAGTTGTCGAAAACGTTTGTATTGGCTGTACGCATTGTATGAATGTGTGTCCAACAAAGGCAATTCGTGTGAAATCGGGGAAAGCTGATATAAATAAGCATGCGTGTGTTGATTGTGGAGAGTGTTTAAAAGCTTGTCCGGTTAATGCTATAATTGTTGAACAAGACGATTTCAATCAAATATTTAGCTATAAGCAACGAGTAGCTATTCTGCCTACCGTTTTATTAGGTCAGTTTCCTGATGACATTACTGAAGAACAAATTTATGCCGTAATTCGTGAAATGGGTTTTACTCATGTGTTTGAAGTTGACGAGGCTGTTGATCTTTTAATTGAAGGGACTAAGGAATATATGCGCAAACATTCCCAAATGCGCCCATTTATTTCCAGTTTTTGTCCTGCTGTTGTTCGTTTAATACAAGTTAGATTCCCATCATTGGTTGAAAATATCGTTAGACTAAAGCCTGTTGTTGATATATCCTCACAATTTTATCGTAAAAAGTTGATCGATGAGGGATATAAGAATGAAGAAATTGGAATTTTTTATGTGACCCCTTGTGCTGCTAAAATTGCGGCTGTGAAATCCCCCGTTGGCGAAGATGAAATGTTGATAGATGGTGTGATTAATATGGATTTTATCTATAATAAAGTTATGCTGAGTATTAAACAGACAGGTAAGGAAAAACAGGCTGTCTCCAATTACCGTCATTTATCAACGACTAGTATAGACTGGACACTAACAAATGGTGAAGCTTCTCAGTATTCGGGGCGTTGTTTGGCTATAGATGAAATTCATAATGTGATTGCATTTTTGGATAAGTTGGAAAACGAAGAGATAACAGATGTTGATTTCCTTGAACTTAGAGCATGTGACAGAAGCTGTGCAGGTGGGGTTTTAAGTACCGAAAACAGATTCTTAGCCGTTGAACGTCTGAGTAAGCGTGCTAAAAAAGAAATAAAAAGACAGGCAGAGACAGAGGAGATGTATTCGACTTATCGTCCCTATTTACTTAATAATATAGCTATTTCAGAAATTGAGCCCAGGTCAATTTTAAGTCTGGATGCGGATATGATGGTGGCTATGGATAAAATGAAAAAGATTCAGCGAATCATGCGTGTTTTGCCAGGTATTGATTGTGGTGCTTGCGGAGCACCAAAGTGTAAAGTACTTGCTGAAGATATTGTTCAGGGGCATGCTAAGATGACTCAATGCGTCTTCTTGCAAAAGATGCTGACCAAAGAAGAGTTGATCAGTCCACAGGAATCTTTTGATATTTCAGAAGAAACATGGGGAAAAGGTCGTTTTGAGAAAAAGAAATTTAATAGCTAATCAGAAACTATGAAAGTAAGTGATATTGTAAGTGAGTTAGGCTTAAAAGTATGTTCCGGAGAACAAGGTCTTGACAGAGAAATTAAGGGGGGCTATACCTCTGATTTGTTGAGCGATGTTATGGGAAATGCTGATGCTGATCAGGTTTGGGTCACTTTACAAACTCATAAAAATATAATGGCCATCGCTTCACTGAAGGAGTTGGCTGCTGTTATTTTAGTTAAAGGTTACGAGCCCGAAGCTGATGCAGCAGAGCAAAGTAACGTGGAAGGGATTCCAATTTTGTCATCAGAAGAAGAAGCTTTTGAGTTGACAGGAAAACTTTATAAACTAATTAGTGACTAATAATCATGCGAGTCTTTCGAGTCGATTTACATACACATACTGTACTTTCTCCCTGTGGAGATCTT
Source organism: Ancylomarina salipaludis (assembly GCF_004122035.1). GTDB lineage: Bacteria > Bacteroidota > Bacteroidia > Bacteroidales > Marinifilaceae > Ancylomarina > Ancylomarina salipaludis. Next base: position 71,900 of record NZ_SAXA01000001.1, on the reverse strand, counting down.
GAAATGAGTCCGGTAAATATTGTAATGAAGGCTAAGGAGCGAGGTATCGATATTTTAGGAATAAGCGATCATAACACAACTCTTCATGCACCTTTAGTTAGGAAAATAGCTGCTAAGGAGGGGGTTATGGTGATGATGGGAGCCGAGGTGACAACAAAAGAAGAGGTGCATTGCCTTTGCTTTTTTGAGACCGAAGAGAAACTGGCTGTTTTTCAATCTTATCTCGAAAAACATTTGCCACATATTCCTTATGATAACAATAGGTTTGGTTATCAGGTTGTAGTTAATGAGGCTGAAGAAATTGTAAAAGAGGTTGAATGGTTGTTGATTTCAGCACTCAATCAAAGTATTGATCAGGTTGAACAAAAAGTACATGAGCTGGATGGTCTGTTTATTCCGGCGCATGTAAATAAAACTCAAAATGGCATTATCTCACAGTTGGGGTTTGTGCCTTTTGATTTAAATGTGGATGCACTTGAGATAAGCAAACATATTAGTAAAGAGTCATTCTTGGAAAAGAATGCGTATTTGAACAATAAAACATTTATACAAAGCTCCGATGCTCATTGTATTGATCTTGTTGGAGAAGTCTTTACAAAATTTCAAATGATGGAAACCAGTTTTAAAGAAGTAAAAATGGCTTTGAGAAATGAAGAAGGGCGATTTGTAGATTTATAAATTAAGAAGAAGTGAGGGATCTGTCAGAACATATTATGGATATTATTCAAAACTCGGTGAGAGCGAATGCAAGTTTCGTTGAGTTGGAGATATTCGAAGATGTGAAAAAAGACATCTACAAGCTGATATTTATTGATAATGGTTGTGGTATGTCGCCTGAGGTGCTTGCCAATGTTTGTGATCCATTTTACACTTCCCGAACAACAAGGAAAGTGGGTTTGGGTATTTCGCTTTTAAAACAAAATGCTGAACAAGCTGGTGGCGGACTTGATATTTGGTCAGAAGAAGGTAAAGGAACCCGACTTGAAGTGAATTTCTCGCATTCCAATATCGATAGACCTGTATTGGGAAATATTGCTGAAACTATGATGTTGTTGGTTGGAGCCAATCCGGAAATGGATTTTATATATAAGCACACAACATCCGAAGGTGAATATGTGTTTGACACCAGAGAAATAAAAGAAGTTTTGGAAGAGGTTGCTTTAAATGACCCAAATATTCTGGTTTATCTAAAAGAAATGATAAACGAGAATATCAATACGATTATATAAATTGAATTTTAGTTATTAACCTTTAATATTTGAGATTATGGCAAAAGTAAAATCTCTTGCAGATCTGAAGAGAATGAAAGAGGATCTTCAGTCAAAAATGGATCTTAGAGAAAAGAGTAATGCCCCTGATAGTATATTACAAGTTAAAGTAGGTATGGCTACTTGTGGTATTGCTTCGGGCGCAAAAGAGGTAATGAATTTCTTTATCGAAGAAAGTGCAAAGAGAGGAATTGCAGCTGTTGTTACCCAAACCGGATGCATGGGCTATTGTTATGCTGAACCAACTATCGAAGTAAAAATGCCGGGTAAAGATCCAATCGTTTTTGGCGATGTTGATGTAAAAAAAGCCGATGAGATTATTGAGAAATACGTTAAGCATGGTGAGTTGGTTGATGGAATTATTCCTGTAAACTATAATACTATTGACTAAACCTAACCCCAAACACTATTATGGAAAAGTATAAAATGCATATTCTTATTTGCGGAGGGACAGGGTGCCGCGCATCTAAGAGTGAGCTTATTCAAACAAATTTAGAGGATGCACTTAAAGCTAAAGGGCTTGAGGATGAAGTGCAGGTCGTAACAACAGGTTGTTTTGGTTTTTGTGAAAAAGGACCAATTGTAAAGATTCTTCCGGATAACACATTCTATATTGAAGTGAAGCCTGAGGATGCTACAGAAATTGTCGAGGAGCATATTGTAAAAGGACGTCAGGTAATGCGTTTGCTTTATACTGATCCTGACAAGAAAGAAACTGTAAGTGATGCGAAAAATATGGGTTTCTACAAGAAACAAATTCGTATTGCACTTAGAAACTGTGGATTTATTAATCCGGAGAATATTGAGGAGTATATTTCTCGTGATGGATATGGCGCATTGGGTAAGTGTTTCGAAATGACCCCACAGGATGTGATTGATATCATTAAGAAATCTGGTCTGCGCGGACGAGGAGGAGGAGGATTCCCAACAGGATTGAAGTGGGAGTTTGCTTCAAAGAATGAGGCGGATCAGAAATATGTTGTTTGTAATGCAGATGAGGGTGATCCTGGTGCATTTATGGACCGTTCTATACTAGAAGGAGATCCACATTCAGTACTTGAAGCAATGGCCATTTGTGGTTATACAATGGGTGCTGATAAAGGTGTGATTTATATACGTGCCGAATACCCATTGGCTATCGAGCGTTTGAAAGTTGCAATCGGACAAGCTCGTGAGTATGGTTTATTAGGAAAAGATATTTTAGGTTCTGGTTTCAATTTCGATGTTGAAATGCGTTACGGTGCCGGAGCTTTTGTTTGTGGTGAAGAAACAGCTTTGATTCACTCTATGGAAGGTCTTCGCGGTGAGCCAACTGTTAAGCCTCCGTTTCCAGCAGAATCGGGTTATAATGGCAAGCCAACAAATGTAAATAATGTTGAAACATTTGCAAATGTTCCTGTTATTATCAATAAGGGTGCGGATTGGTTCAGCGCTATTGGTACTGACAAATCAAAGGGAACAAAAGTGTTTGCATTGGCTGGAAAAATCAATAATGTTGGTTTGATCGAGGTGCCAATGGGTACCACGCTTCGTGAAGTGATTTACGAAATTGGTGGTGGTATTAAAGATGGTAAGAAATTTAAAGCCGTTCAGACGGGTGGACCTTCAGGTGGTTGCTTGACAGAGAGACATTTGGATACGCCTATCGATTTTGATAACCTGCTTGCAGTTGGTTCGATGATGGGATCGGGTGGAATGATTGTAATGGACGAAGACGACTGTATGGTGTCTATGGCAAAATTCTACCTTGACTTTACAGTTGAAGAGTCTTGTGGAAAATGTACCCCTTGTCGTGTAGGTAATAAGCGTCTTTATGAGCTTTTAGATAAAATTACAGAGGGTAAGGGTACTCGTGAAGATATCGATTTGTTACGAAACCTAAGTGCTGTAATTAAGGATACCTCACTTTGTGGTTTAGGTCAAACATCACCTAATCCGGTGTTGTCTACTATTGAGAACTTCTATGATGAATATATGGCTCACGTTGATGATCATAAATGTGTTGCAGGTCAGTGTAAAGCCTTAATGCAATATGTTGTTGATCCTGAGCTTTGTGTAGGATGTACGCTTTGTGCTCGTAATTGTCCGGTTGATTGTATTACCGGCGAGCGTAAAGAGGCTCATGTTATCGACGTTGAAAAATGTATTAAGTGTGGTGCTTGTATGGATAAGTGTAAATTTAATGCCATTAGCATACAATAAGGAGGATTGAAAATGGAACAAATGATAAAATTAACCATTGATAATAAGGAATTAGAGGTTGCTAAGGGCACCACTATTCTTCAAGCGGCAAAGGAGATTGGTATTGAGATACCAACACTTTGTTACATGCACCTTAACGATATGAATATCGAGCATAAACCTGGTGGATGTCGTATTTGTGTTGTTGAAGTTGAAGGCCGAAGAAATTTGGCTCCTTCATGTAACTCGAAATGTGAAGCGGGAATGAATATCAAAACGCATTCAATGAGAGTTTTGAATGCTCGTAAAACTGTAATGGAGTTGATGCTTTCTGATCACCCATTTGACTGTTTGGTGTGTGCAAAATCAGGAAACTGTGACTTGCAGACTATTGCACAGAATTTAGGTGTCCGTGAAATCCACTATAAAGGTGAGCAATCAACTTATAAGGTAGACTATTCGCCATCTATCATTCGTGATATGGATAAGTGTATCATGTGTCGTCGTTGTGAGACGATGTGTAATGATGTGCAGACTGTAGGTGCGCTTTCTGCTGTAAATCGTGGATTCGAGTCAGTAGTTGCTCCGGCTTTTGAAATGGATCTTCAGAAATCAACTTGTACTTATTGTGGACAGTGTGTTGCTGTATGTCCTACTGGAGCCCTTACAGAGAAAGATCATACAAACCAATTGATCAGAGATCTTGCTGATCCAAAGAAAACTGTAGTGGTTCAAACGGCTCCTGCTGTTCGTGCGGCTCTGGGTGAGGAGTTTGGTATGGAAGCTGGTACATTGGTGACAGGTAAGATGGTTGCCGCACTTCGTAACCTGGGTTTTGACAGTGTGTTTGATACTGACTTTGCTGCCGACTTGACTATTATGGAGGAAGGTACTGAATTGTTAGGTCGTTTAAGTGCTCATCTTGCTGGTGATAAAGATGTGAAATTACCAATCTTAACTTCATGTTGTCCGGGTTGGGTCAATTTCTTTGAACATCACTTCCCGGAGATGAAAGAGATTCCTTCGACTGCACGTTCTCCGCAGCAGATGTTTGGTCCTATCGCTAAAAACTATTTGGCAAAACAAATGGGTGTTAAGCGTGAAGATATGATTGTGGTTTCTATCATGCCTTGTTTGGCTAAAAAATACGAATGTCAGCGTGATGAATTCAAGGTTGATGGCGATCCTGATGTGAACTATTCTATCTCTACCCGTGAGTTGGCTAACTTGATTAAGCAAGCTAATATGGATTTCAAAACTTTACCTGAGGAAGATTTTGACAATCCTTTGGGAGAGTCTACTGGTGCCAGTGTTATCTTTGGTGCTACAGGAGGTGTGATCGAAGCTGCTGCTCGTACTGCCTATGAGGTTTATACTGGAAAAACACTTGAGAAAGTAGATTTCGAAGCGCTTCGTGGTATGGAGGGTATTCGTAGTGCAAAAGTTGATTTTGATGGATTAGAGCTGAATATTGGTATTGCACATGGATTAGGTAACGCTCGTAAGTTACTTGAAGAAATCCGTGATGGTAAGTCTGAATATCATGCAATTGAAATCATGGCTTGTCCTGGTGGATGTATTGGTGGCGGTGGTCAGCCATTACACCATGGTGATTCTTCTGTTCTGAAGAAGCGTGCTGCAGCTCTTTATCGTGAAGATGAGGGAAAAGCAATTCGTAAATCTCACGAGAATCCATACATTATTAAATTGTACGAAGAATTCTTGGGTAAGCCTTGCGGCGAATTGTCGCACAAGCTGCTTCATACACATTACTTCGACAAGCAAAATGAAATAGAGGTTGAATAGTATTACATAGATTTGAGAATTGGGATGTGGGGCTTTTGAAGCTTATATATTACTCACATCTCTATCGAATATCTCAGTCTTAAATATAAATATTATGGCAAAAATAAAATTGGCAAAGGACAAAGTTGAGAAGCTTATCGAAATTTGCAAATCATTTAATAATGAAGGCAGTGAGCTGATTAATGTGCTTCACAAAGCTCAGGGAACATTTGGTTATCTGCCGGCTGAAGTTCAGGAGGTTATCGCTCGTGAGCTTGGTGTTTCAGTAGCACATGTTTATGGTGTTGTTACTTTTTATTCTTTTTTTACAATGGTACCCAAGGGTGAGTTTCCGATTTCAATTTGCATGGGAACGGCTTGCTATGTGCGTGGTGCTGAAAAAGTGCTTGAAGAATTCAAGAAACAGCTTAAAGTGCCTATTGGGGAGACAACTGAGGATGGTAAATTCTCTATCTCTTGTCTTCGTTGTGTAGGTGCATGTGGTTTGGCTCCGGTAGTCACAATTGGCGAACGTACTTATGGTCGTGTTTCGGCTGGCGACGTTGCTGATATTTTAAAAGAATACCGAAACTAAAAAATAGGTTTATTCTATACCGAACGTCTCCGGAATTTTCGGAGACGTTTTTTTTTTGTTAAGATGAGGGACTTTGTATTGTGTTAAAAATAGCATAAATTTAATATGATAATTCAGGAGGGTAGCTTAAGTTAGGGTTTTATAGTTTTTACTTCAATTAGTTGTCATGTCTTTTAAAAAGAGTCTGAAAAGCTTTTTCTCTTATTCTGCTTCTGAAAGAAAAAGTTTAATGGTTCTCATTGCTATACTTTTATTTTTGTTTCTGTATCCGGTTTTTATTCCGGATAAAGTTGATGGTTGGAATCAAAGTTCGGAAAAACAAAAAAGATTAGATAGTCTGTTGGTTCTTTTGGAAAAGAAGTCAAAGAAAAAACAGGAGATATTTAAAACTCAAAATTTATTTTTCTTTGATCCCAATGCTATAGACAGCTCGCAGTTGGTATCTCTCGGTTTTACAAAATTTCAGATTAGCAATTTAATCAACTATCGTAAGAAGGGCGGAGAGATAAAGACTTGTGACGATTTGATGAAAATATATGGGATTACTGATGGGTTGTATAAGCGGCTACAACCCTATATTAGAATAAAAAAGAAACAACAGATCAGACCTGCAATTTCGAAGGTTAAACTTCGATTATTTGATCCCAATACAGTCTGTTATGATGATCTTTTAAGTTTTGGATTGACAAAGTTTCAAGCACAAAACATCTTAAATTACAGAAAAAAATCAGGAGTCTTTAAGCAAAAGAATGATTTTTTGAAGATATATGGAATTGATTCGACAGACTACAATAGATTGGAAAAGTTTATTCATATTAGTCCCACTAAAAAATCTGAGAATCAGCTTTTTGTTTTCGATCCCAATACCATTTCTGAAGCCGATTGGGATCGTTTAGGAGTTCAGTCCTATATCGTTACACGTATAAGTAAATATTTGACAAAGGGAGGCCGGTTTAAAAAGTCTGAGGATCTAATGGCTATTTATGGTTTTGATTCGTTAAAATATAAAGAATTATTACCCTTTATAAGGATTGAAACGATGAAGGAAGCTCAGATAGTTAAGCTGGATTTAAATAGTGCCGATACAAATCAACTCGTCGTTTTACCAGGCATTGGATCGTATTTTGCAAAAAAAATAATTGATTACCGGTCAAAGCTTGGAGGTTTTTATAATATATATCAGTTAGCCGATATTTATGGTTTACGTAAAAGCCGAGTCGATAGTTTAAGCTCGTATTTGTTATCTGATCTGGAAATTCAACGTTTTATAAATATTAATACAGCTACAGTTGAAGAATTAAATGCGCATCCATATATAAGCTTTCGGGAAGCGTCGGATATTATCCGTCTCAGAAAAAGAAAAGGGGAGATTTTAGACATGGAAAGCCTTTGTAAGCAGAAAATATTACGCCAATCGGTATATGAGAGGGTGAAACCTTATCTGATTTTAAAATAAATCTGTGTGAAATGACAAGTTTTTGACTTTAAGAATGGTCTAATTCCCTGTGTTTTGCACTAGATTCAATTAAAATGAAACTAATTGGTCAGATTTTTATAAATTTGTTTGAAATATCGTGAATGAATTAATAAGTTTGCGGCTCATTTAGAAATAATTAAATAAAAGAAGAAACTATGATTATTATTCCTATGAAGGAAGGCGAAAACATTGAAAGAGCCTTAAAAAAATTCAAAAGAAAATTCGAAAAAACTGGTGTAATTAAAGAATTACGTGGAAGACAAGTTTATGTGAAACCTTCTGTTAGAAAAAGAAAAGAGAAGATTCATGCAGTTTACGTTCAGCAAATGCAATTGAACGAAGATTAATTTCTTTTGAAAAAGGTTTCGATATCTTATTTTTATTTGTAATTTAGTTTATCTGGACTACGAATTAAAAGTGTATGAGATATAAGGAATCTTTTCTGTCTTATTTGCAGTACGAGAAACGATATTCTAAACATACTTTGGTATCATATGATTGTGATTTAAGTCAATTTTTTTCTTTTTTATCATCCTACGGGATTGAAGAGAGCGAAATTGTTGATTTGAATTTCAAAGATGTCAGAAAATGGATCGTTTTTTTAATGAATGACGGCTGCTCAGCCCGAACTGTAAATAGGAAATTATCTTCTTTGAAATCCTTTTTTAAATATTTATTGCGAGAATCGTTAATACAACACAATCCCATGGATAAGGTTGTTGGTCCGAGGCAAGGGAAGAAGCTTCCGAATTTTATTGCCGAAGACAGTATGCGACTATTGCAAGAAGTAGATTTTGGAGAAGGTTTTGAAGGGATTCGAGACAGACTGGTAATAGAAATGTTTTATCATACTGGCATGCGTTTATCTGAATTGATGAACTTGAAAGTGTCCGGTTTTGATCGTTCAGCCTCAGTCGTTCGGGTTTTAGGTAAAAGAAATAGGGAGAGAATTATTCCTGTTAGTAATAATCTCGAAACACTTCTTGATGAGTATCTGGAGCAAAGGTTGATGCTTTGTTCTAATGAGGATGGTTTTTTGATTTTGACAAATCAAGCAAAACCTGCTTACGAAAAGTTGTTGTATAGAATTGTGACAAAACATTTGTCTAAGATTACAACCCTTTCTAAAAAGAGTCCTCACGTGTTGCGGCACACGTTTGCAACACATTTACTTAATAATGGAGCTGAATTGAATGCTATAAAAGAGTTGTTGGGACATTCTAATTTGTCTGCAACTCAGATATACACTCACACAAGCTTTGAGAGGTTAAACGATATTTATAAACAGGCTCACCCCAGAGCTTAAAATTGGAGGATAGAGTATGAAAGTAAACATTCAGGCAGTCGGTTTTAATGCTGATGTTAAGCTAGAAGATTTCGTGAATAATCGAGTGAATAAATTACTTAAGCTTGATGACGATGTAACAAGCGTAGAGGTCTTTTTAAGAGCTGAAAAACCATCGGTTGTAGAAAATAAAGAAGTAGAGATAAAATTTAATATCCCGGGAGGTGATATATTTGCACAAAAGCAAAGCAAAACATTCGAAGAAGCAGTTGATTTAGCGGCAGATGCATTAAAACGCCAGATCACTAAGCGTAAAGAAAAACTTCGTGGAAAATAATTGGAAAAATTATTTGATAGTTTTGTTATATAGGTAAAATGTTTTTACATTTGCAGACCATTTGTGAGGGAAATGTATGTCCTAATGCGAATGGTCTGTTAATTGCCAGTGTAGCTCAGTTGGTCAGAGCAGCTGATTTGTAATCAGCAGGTCGTGGGTTCGAATCCCTCTACTGGCTCTTTGAATTGATTATTACTGGGGAGATACCAAAGTGGCCAACTGGGGCGGACTGTAACTCCGCTGACTTCGTCTTCGTAGGTTCGAATCCTGCTCTCCCCACAGTAAAATTTTCACAGTTGTATTTTATTTTACAGATTGTGAATTGCGGGAATAGCTCAGTTGATAGAGCATCAGCCTTCCAAGCTGAGGGTCGCGAGTTTGAGTCTCGTTTCCCGCTCAAAAGTTTTGCCGTTGTAGCTCAGGGGTAGAGCGTTTCCTTGGTAAGGAAGAGGTCATGAGTTCAAATCTCATCAATGGCTCATAAAATATAAAATATTGTTTTAATTGTTGTCTAATCATTAATTAACTTTTCGAGTTATGGCTAAAGAACATTTTGATAGGTCAAAACCACACGTAAATATTGGTACTATCGGTCACGTTGACCACGGTAAAACTACCTTGACTGCTGCTATTACAACTGTATTGGCAAAAAAAGGATTTTGTGAAATTAAATCTTTCGATTCTATCGATAATGCACCTGAAGAAAAAGAAAGAGGTATCACTATTAACACTGCTCACGTAGAGTATTCAACTGAAAGCCGTCACTATGCTCACGTTGACTGTCCAGGTCACGCTGACTACGTAAAGAACATGGTTACTGGTGCTGCTCAGATGGACGGTGCGATCCTTGTTTGTGCTGCTACTGATGGTCCTATGCCACAGACTCGCGAGCACATCCTTTTGGCTCGTCAGGTAAATGTGCCTAGAATCGTTGTATTCTTGAACAAAGTTGACATGGTTGACGATGAAGAGATGCTTGAGTTAGTAGAGATGGAAGTTCGTGAATTGTTGGATTTCTACGAGTTCGACGGTGACAATACTCCTATCATCGCTGGTTCTGCACTTGGTGGACTTAACGGTGAGCCAGAGTGGGAAGAAAAAATCATGGAATTGATGGATGCTGTTGATACTTGGATTCCACTTCCTCCACGTGATGTAGATAAGGCTTTCTTGATGCCAATCGAGGATGTATTCTCTATTACTGGTCGTGGTACTGTTGCTACAGGTCGTATCGAAACTGGTATTGTTAAAACTGGTGAAGAATTGCAAATCATTGGTCTTGGTGCTGAAGGTATGAAGACTGTATGTACTGGTGTTGAGATGTTCCGTAAGATTTTGGACGAAGGTCAAGCTGGTGATAATGTTGGTCTTTTGTTGAGAGGTATCGATAAAACGTCTATTAAGCGTGGTATGGTTATCTGTCACCCAAATACTATCAAACCTCATACTAAGATTAAAGCTGAGGTTTATGTATTGAAGAAAGAAGAAGGTGGACGTCATACTCCATTCCATAACAAATACCGTCCTCAGTTCTATATCAGAACTCTTGATGTAACAGGTGAGATTACTCTTCCAGAAGGAACTGAAATGGTAATGCCAGGTGATAACGTTACTATTAACGTTGAACTTATTACTCCAGTTGCTTGTGATTTAGGTCTTCGTTTCGCTATCCGTGAAGGTGGTAGAACTGTAGGTGCTGGTCAGATTACTGAAATTATTGAGTAATTACCATATAAAGATTGATCCGGAAAACGGATCAATCTTCTTTCTCTTACGGGTGTAGCTCAGTTGGTAGAGCACTGGTCTCCAAAACCAGGTGTCGGGAGTTCGAGTCTCTCCACCCGTGCAAAAGGATATTTTGTCTTATGAAATAAGTCTCACAAACTGGATTTATTTAGACTGTGAGACAACTTCCATGTGAATTAATAAAACTTTAATTGTAAGCACATGAAATTAGTTAATTATATTAAAGAAGTTTATATAGAACTTACTCAGAAAGTATCTTGGCCATCAAGATCTGAACTTCAAAGCAGTGCTATCGTTGTAATGGTAGCCTCTGTAATTATTGCAACTGCAATTTTTGTTATGGATTTGGGTTTCAAAAATTTGATGGACACTATATATAGTATGTTTTACTAATCACTGAGAATTTAAGATGGCTGAAATTGAAAAAAAATGGTATGTTCTGCGGGCTGTAGGAGGAAAAGAAAAGAAGGTCCAGGAGTATATCTTAAGTGAAATTTCTAATCTTGGACTTCAGGATTACGTATCACAGGTTCTCATTCCAACCGAGAAAGTGTTTGTGGTGCGCAACGGGAAAAAGATTAGCAAGGAAAGAATTTTCTTACCTGGCTATGTTTTAATCGAAGCAGCATTAACAGGCGAAATTCCTCACATCCTTCGTAGTGTTACGAATGTGATTGGCTTCCTGGGGGATACTAAAGGCGGCGACCCGTCTCCATTGCGACAATCAGAAGTGAATCGTATTTTGGGTAAGGTCGACGAACTTACTAATAAAGATGAGGAAATTAGTGTTCCTTATTTTGTTGGCGAGTCGGTAAATGTGACTGATGGACCATTTAATGGTTTTACGGGTGTGATAGAAGAGGTTAATGCAGAGAAGAGAAAGCTAAAAGTAATGGTGAAAATCTTCGGACGTAAAACACCTCTTGAATTAAGTTTCATGCAAGTAGAAAAAGAATAAAAAAACCTTTAGAAAAGTAAAACTATGGCTAAAGAAGTAGCAGGATTAATAAAGTTGCAGATCAAAGGTGGTGCTGCAAATCCTTCACCTCCAGTAGGACCGGCATTAGGTGCTAAAGGAGTAAATATCATGGATTTCTGTAAGCAATTCAATGCTAGAACTCAAGATATGGCTGGAAAAGTTGTTCCAGTTGTAATTACAGTTTATAAAGATAGCTCTTTTGAATTTATTACAAAAACTCCTCCTGTTGCTGTTCAGGTTTTGGAAGCTGCAAAATTGAAATCAGGTTCTGCTGAACCTAACCGTGTAAAGGTTGGTTCTATTACTTGGGAACAAGTAAGAGCAATCGCAGAAGGAAAGATGAAAGATTTGAATGCTTTTGAAGTAGAAAGCGCCATGAGTATGGTCGCTGGAACAGCAAGAAGTATGGGTGTCACTATTACTGGTGATAGTCCGCTTAATCAATAATTTTTAATACTGCATTTAAAATGGGTAAACTAACAAAAAATAAAAAGTTAGCTTTAGAAAAAGTCGAAGCAGATAAGATCTACACTATCGACGAAGCCGCAGCATTGGTTAAGGAGATTACCACTACTAAATTTGACGCTTCAGTGGATATGGATGTCCGCTTAGGAGTTGACCCTAGAAAAGCGAATCAAATGGTTCGTGGTGTGGTGACTCTACCTCACGGTACTGGTAAGAACGTTCGTGTTTTAGTACTTTGTACTCCTGATAAGGAAGAAGAAGCTAAAGCTGCAGGTGCTGACTATGTTGGACTTGACGATTATATTGCCAAGATCAAAGGTGGTTGGACTGATATTGATGTTATCATTACTATGCCAACTGTTATGGCTAAAGTAGGTGCACTAGGACGTGTATTAGGACCACGTGGTTTAATGCCAAATCCTAAGAGCGGTACTGTAACTATGGACATCGCTAAAGCTGTAAATGAAGTTAAGGCTGGGAAAATAGATTTCAAGGTCGATAAATATGGTATTATTCACTCTTCAGTTGGTAAGGTATCTTTTGAAGTAGATAAAATCAAAGGTAATGCTAAAGAATTCGTTGGTGTTATCAACAAATTGAAGCCATCTGCAGCAAAAGGGACTTACATTAAGAGTGTATACCTGTCAAGTACAATGAGTATTGGGATCCAAGTTGACCCAAAATCAATTCTTGACTAATCAAATTAATTTTTAATCGAGACCTTGGTAATCATGAAAAAGGAAGACAAAATTCAGATTATTGATAGCTTGACAGAACAAATCAACGCATCAAATCACTTTTATCTAGCTGACACTTCAGGAATGAACGCGGAAGCAACCTCTGCTATGCGTAGAGCTTGTTTTGAGAAGCAGATCAAAATGATTGTTGTGAAGAATACTTTACTTCGTGCTGCATTGCAAAATGCAGAAGTAGAGTGCAGCGATTTGACTGAAGTACTTAAGGGAGCAACATCTCTTATACTAACAGAGGTAGGAAATGCTCCTGCTAAGCTTATCAAAGAATTCAGTAAAGGCAAAGATTTACCAGCTCTAAAAGGTGCCTACGTAGAAGGTGCTATTTATGTTGGAGCAGGTGAGTTAGACACTCTTGTCGCTATTAAGTCTAAAGAAGAATTAATTGGTGATATTATTGCAGCATTGCAATCACCAATTCAGAAAGTTGTTTCTGCTTTAGAAAATGGTAAGGGTGAAGAATCTGACGCTGTTGAGGCAAAATCAGAAGAAGAGTAATATATTTAGAGTATTTAAATTTAAAAAATAACGAAAAATGGCAGATTTAAATAAGTTTGCAGAAGAATTAGTTAATTTGACTGTTAAGGAAGTAAGTGAATTAGCTCAAATCTTAAAGGATGAGTACGGAATTGAACCAGCTGCTACTGTAGTTGCAGGTCCAGCTGCTGGTGGTGCTGAAGGTGGTGCTGCTGAGCAAACTGAATTCGACGTTATTCTTAAGGCTGCAGGTGGTGCAAAACTTGCTATCGTAAAATTAGTTAAGGAATTAACTGGTCTTGGACTTAAGGAAGCTAAAGCGGCAGTTGACGCTGCACCAGCTCCATTGAAAGAGAAAGTTTCTAAAGAAGAAGCTGAAGCATTAAAAGCACAATTAGAAGAAGCTGGAGCTGAAGTTGAACTTAAATAGAAGCGCTAAGGCCTTTAAATAAGGTTATTATGGTTTAGAGTTTCATTCATTTGGAACTCTAAGCCTTTTTGTTGTTTATTATTGTTTAGGTTCAATTAATTTTAAGTAAATGTCTTCAAATACTATTAGTCAAAGAATTAGTTTTGCTTCAAATAAAGATCAGTTTTTATATCCTGACTTTTTGGAAGTACAATTAAAATCTTTTCAAGACTTTTTTCAGTTGGAAACAATTTCTGAAAAAAGAAAGAGCGAAGGATTATTTAAGGTATTTAGTGAGAATTTTCCAATTACGGATACACGTAATAATTTTGTGTTGGAATTTCTTGACTATTTTGTTGATCCACCACGTTACTCCATCGAAGAGTGTATTGAACGAGGCCTTAGTTACAGTGTGCCCCTTAAGGCTAAACTAAAGCTATATTGTACCGATCCTGAACATGAGGATTTTGATACAGTAATTCAGGATGTATATCTTGGTACTGTACCTTATATGACAGAAAAGGGTACTTTCGTTATCAATGGTGCAGAGCGTGTTGTTGTATCTCAACTTCACCGTTCTCCTGGTGTATTCTTCGGACAAAGTTTACATACCAACGGAACTAAGTTATATTCCGCACGTATTATTCCTTTCAAAGGATCATGGATCGAGTTTGCTACTGACATCAATAATGTCATGTATGCTTATATCGACCGTAAGAAAAAGCTTCCAGTTACCACTCTTTTAAGATCGATTGGTTTCGAAAGCGATAAAGAAATTCTAGAGATCTTTGATCTTGCTGATGAAATTAAAGTTTCAAAAACCGGACTTAAAAAAGTTGTCGGTCGTAAACTTGCCGCTCGTGTTCTTAAATCTTGGATTGAAGACTTCGTAGATGAAGATACAGGAGAGGTTGTTTCTATCGAGCGTAATGAGGTGATCATCGATCGAGAAACAGTAGTTGAACCAGAACACATAGACGAAATTCTTGAATCAGGGGCTAAGACTATCTTATTGCACAAGGAACAGCAAAATCTTGCTGATTATGCAATTATTTATAATACTTTGCAGAAAGACCCTTGTAACTCTGAAAAAGAAGCCGTTCTTCATATCTATCGTCAATTAAGAAACTCTGAGCCACCTGATGAGGCTACAGCCCGCGACGTAATTGACAAGTTGTTCTTTTCTGACAAGCGTTACGATTTAGGTGATGTGGGTCGTTATAGAATCAACAAGAAACTTGGTCTTAATACTGACAGCGATGTTAAAGTATTAACTAAGGAAGATATTATTGAGATTATCAAGTACCTTATCAAGTTGTTAAATGCGCGTACTGATGTGGATGATATTGACCACTTGAGTAACCGTCGTGTTCGTACTGTAGGGGAACAATTATATAGTCAGTTTGGAGTTGGTTTAGCTCGTATGGCACGTACGATTCGTGAACGAATGAATGTTCGTGACAATGAGGTGTTTACTCCTATTGATTTGATTAACTCGAAGACTTTATCTTCAGTTATTAACTCATTCTTTGGAACGAATGCTTTGTCTCAGTTTATGGATCAAACGAATCCACTTGCTGAGGTAACTCATAAGAGAAGAATGTCAGCTCTTGGACCAGGTGGTCTGTCTCGTGAGAGAGCAGGTTTCGAGGTTCGAGATGTTCACTATACTCACTATGGTCGTTTATGTCCTATTGAAACACCAGAGGGACCGAATATTGGTTTGATCTCTTCATTGTGTGTTTTCGCTAAGATTAATGATCTTGGGTTTATTGAAACACCATATCGTAAGGTAAAAGAAGGAAAGGTTGATTTAAGTAACGAAGGGGTTGCTTATTTATCTGCAGAGGAGGAAGAAGGATTGATTATTGCTCAAGCGAATGCACCATTAAATCCTGATGGTACATTTGTTAATGCTAAAGCAAAATCACGTAAAGATGGTGACTTCCCTTTCGAAGAAATTGAGAACCTTGACTTGATGGACGTTGCGCCTAACCAGATTGCTTCAATTGCGGCTTCTTTGATTCCGTTCCTTGAGCATGATGATGCCAACCGTGCTTTGATGGGATCGAATATGATGCGTCAGGCTGTTCCTGTTATCAAACCTGAGTCTCCTGTTGTTGGTACAGGTCTTGAAGCACATGTTGCTAAGGACTCTCGTACTCAGATTGTAGCTCAAAGAAATGGTGTTGTTGAATTTGTTGATGCAACTAAAATTGTAATCGCTTACGAAAGAAGCGAAGAAGAAGCATTTGTGAGTTTTGAATCAAATGTGGTTACTTACAATTTACCTAAATATCAGAAAACAAACCAGGGAACAACAATTGACCTTAAGCCTATTGTCGCTAAAGGAGACAAGGTTGTTGCAGGGCAAATCCTAACTGATGGTTATGGTACCCAAACTGGTGAGTTAGCACTTGGACGTAACCTTAAGGTGGCATTTATGCCTTGGAAAGGTTACAACTACGAGGATGCGATTGTAATTTCTGAGCGTATTGTTAAGGATGATGTATTTACGTCAATTCACGTTGATGAATACACGCTTGAAGTACGCGATACAAAACGAGGAATGGAAGAATTGACTTCTGATATTCCTAACGTAAGTGAAGAAGCAACTCGTAATCTTGATGAAAATGGTTTGATTCGTATCGGTGCGAATGTTGAGCCTGGTGATATCCTTATTGGTAAGATTACTCCTAAAGGTGAATCAGATCCTTCTCCTGAAGAAAAATTGCTTCGTGCAATCTTTGGTGATAAAGCCGGTGACGTTAAAGATGCGTCTCTTAAAGCTTCACCTTCACTTCGTGGTGTTGTGATTGAGAAGAAATTATTCTCTCGTGCTGTACGCGATCGTAAGTCGAAACAAAGCGATAAGCCATTGTTGCAAAAACTTGACGAAGAGTTTGAAAAAACAGTTGCAAATCTAAACAACGTTCTTGTTGATAAATTGTTTACGATTTGTAATGGCAAAACGTCACAAGGTGTTAAGGATTATTTAAGTGTTGATTTGATTCCTAAGGGTGTTAAGTTTACTCAGAAATTATTAATGGAGATTAATTATCTGCAAGTTGACCCTAACAAGTGGACAACTGATAAAGATAAAAATGACACCATTAAGACCTTATTACACAACTATATTATCAAGTATAAGGAACTTGATAGTGCAAGTAAACGTAAGAAATACAACGTTACAATAGGGGACGAAATGCCAGTAGGTATCATCCAGATGGCTAAGGTTTATGTTGCTAAGAAACGTAAACTACAGATTGGTGATAAGATGGCGGGTCGTCACGGTAATAAGGGTATTGTTTCTCGTGTTGTTCGTCAGGAAGATATGCCATTCCTTGAGGATGGTACAACTGTCGATATTTGCTTGAATCCACTTGGTGTACCATCTCGTATGAACCTTGGACAGGTATTTGAAACTGTGTTAGGATGGGCTGGTATTGAGTTAGGTTTGAAGTTTGCTACCCCAATTTTTGATGGAGCAACTCTTGACGAAATTACCGCATATACTGACAAAGCCGGTGTTCCTGCTTTCGGTAAAGCTTACCTTCATGATGGAGGTACTGGTGTAAGATTTGATCAACCTGCAACGGTTGGTGTTATCTACATGCTGAAACTTGGCCACATGGTTGATGATAAGATGCACGCGCGTTCTATCGGTCCATATTCTTTGATTACTCAGCAACCACTTGGTGGTAAAGCTCAGTTTGGTGGTCAGCGTTTTGGAGAGATGGAGGTATGGGCTCTTGAGGCCTTTGGTGCTGCTCATATTCTACAAGAAATCCTGACAATTAAGTCGGATGATGTAATGGGTAGAGCGAAAGCTTATGAAGCTATCGTCAAAGGTGAACCTATGCCAGCTCCTGGTATCCCTGAATCTCTAAATGTGTTGCTACACGAACTTAGAGGTCTTGGCTTGAGCGTTAAATTAGTATAAGCCTTATATAGAAAGTGAGTGTTGGTTTTACCGACATTCACTTTTCTTGAATCAATTTGTTAATATCCTAATTTTCAATATATGGCATTCAGAAGAGATAACAAAGTAAAGAGTAATTTTACAAAAATCTCTATCAGTCTTGCTTCTCCTGAAGAGATTTTAGAAAGATCGAGTGGTGAAGTTTTAAAGCCTGAAACCATCAACTATCGTACTTATAAACCTGAGCGCGACGGATTATTCTGTGAAAGAATTTTCGGTCCTGTAAAGGATTATGAGTGTCACTGTGGAAAATACAAGCGTATCCGTTACCGTGGTATTGTTTGTGACCGATGTGGTGTTGAGGTAACCGAGAAAAAAGTACGCCGTGAGCGTATGGGACACATCCAGTTGGTTGTGCCTGTAGCGCATATTTGGTATTTTAAATCGTTGCCAAATAAAATTGGTTACCTTTTAGGTTTACCAACCAAAAAATTAGATACGATCATTTATTACGAGCGTTATGTCGTAATTAATCCGGGTGTAAAAGCTGCTGATGGTATCAATTATCTTGATTTCCTAACCGAAGAAGAATATCTGGATATTCTGGATGAACTTCCAATGGAAAATCAATTGCTTGATGATGAAGATCCAAATAAGTTTATTGCTAAAATGGGTGCTGAGGCACTTTGCAGTTTGCTATCTCGTTTAGATCTTGATGCATTGTCATATGAATTACGCCATAAGGCTAGCACTGAAACTTCACAGCAACGTAAAAACGAAGCTTTGAAGCGTCTTCAGGTTGTTGGTGCTTTCCGTGATTCTAAAGAAGTGAACAATCCGGAATGGATGGTTGTAAAAGTTGTTCCTGTAATTCCACCGGAATTACGTCCTTTGGTACCATTGGATGGTGGACGTTTTGCAACATCGGATTTGAATGACCTATATCGTCGTGTAATTATCCGTAACAACCGTCTTAAAAGACTAATTGAAATCAAAGCGCCGGAAGTAATCCTACGTAACGAAAAACGTATGCTTCAGGAGGCTGTTGATTCACTATTTGATAACTCACGTAAATCTAATGCGGTTAAGACAGAAAATAACCGTCCTTTGAAATCTCTTTCTGATTCATTGAAAGGTAAGCAAGGTCGTTTCCGTCAGAATCTCTTGGGTAAGCGTGTTGACTATTCAGCTCGTTCGGTAATTGTTGTAGGTCCGGATTTGGAAATGCACGAGTGTGGTATTCCTAAGGATATGGCTGCTGAACTTTATAAGCCTTTCGTTATTCGTAAGCTTATCGAGCGTGGAATTGTTAAGACTGTAAAATCAGCAAAGAAAATCGTTGATCGTAAAGATCCAGTGGTTTGGGATATTCTTGAGAATGTATTGAAAGGACATCCAGTGCTGCTTAACCGTGCCCCAACTCTTCACCGTTTGGGTATTCAGTCTTTCCAACCAAAATTGATTGAAGGAAAAGCGATTCGTCTACACCCTCTTGCATGTACCGGTTTCAATGCCGACTTTGATGGTGACCAGATGGCGGTTCACTTGCCTTTAGGTAATGAAGCTGTTCTTGAGGCTCAAATGTTAATGTTGTGTTCTCACAATATTTTGAATCCGGCGAATGGTACTCCAATTACTGTTCCTTCTCAGGATATGGTACTTGGTTTATATTACATTACTAAGTCAAGAAAAGGTTGTAAGGGAGAAGGAATCACTTTCTATTCAGCTGAAGAGGCTATGATTGCTTTTAACGAAAAAGCAGTTGATCTTCACGCGATTATTAAAGTGAAAGTGAAAGATTTAAATGAGAATGACGAATTAGTTGATACTATTATTGAGACAACTATTGGTCGTATCATTGTAAATGAGTGCACTCCTGAAAAAGCAGGTTTCTTAAATCAGTTGATTACTAAGAGAGCGCTTCGCGATATCATTGGATACGTATATAAGAAGTGTGGTGTTTTCGCTACTGCTAAGTTCCTTGATGATATTAAAAACTTAGGTTACCGTAAGGCATTCGAAGGTGGTTTGTCCTTTAACCTTTCTGATGTTATTGTTCCTGCTGAAAAAGATGGATTGGTAGCTGATGGATATGCGCAAGTTGAAGAAGTTTTGAATAACTATAATATGGGTTTCATTACTAACAACGAGCGTTACAATCAAATTATTGATATTTGGACGCATGTAAATGCTAATTTGACTCAAACATTGATGACACAGTTAGAAAACGATAATCAAGGTTTCAACTCTGTATACATGATGCTTGACTCTGGTGCTCGTGGATCGCGAGAGCAGATTCGTCAGTTAGGTGGTATGCGTGGTCTGATGGCCAAGCCTCAGAAATCTGGAGCTAAAGGTGGTCAGATTATTGAGAATCCAATTCTTTCGAACTTTATGGAAGGTCTTTCTGTACTTGAGTACTTTATTTCGACTCACGGTGCGCGTAAAGGTCTTGCGGATACGGCCCTTAAAACGGCTGATGCGGGTTACTTAACCCGTCGTTTGGTTGATGTTGCACAAGACGTTATTATCCATGAGTCAGATTGTGGTACTTTAAGAGGTCTTTCTGCTTCTGCGATTAAGAATCAAGAAGATGTTGTTGCTTCATTATACGAAAGAATATTAGGACGTACAACTGTTCATGATATCTATCATCCATTAACTGGAAAACTTTTGGTTGCTTCAGGTATGGAAATCACTGAAGAAATTGCTGATGCTATTGAAGCTTCTCCAATTGAAACGGTTGAGATTCGTTCGGTATTAACTTGTGAAGCTCGTCAAGGAGTTTGTGCTAAATGTTACGGACGTAACCTTGCAAGTGGTGAACTAGTTCAAAAAGGTGAAGCTGTCGGAGTTATTGCTGCACAGTCAATCGGTGAGCCAGGTACACAGTTAACACTTCGTACTTTCCACGTAGGGGGTACCGCGGGTAACGTTTCAGCAGAAAACTCGGTTATTTCTAAATACGATGGTTTCGCTGAGTTTGATGAATTAAGAACTGTTGAGCATACGACTCAGGATGGTAAAAAATACGATGTTGTAATTGGTCGTTTGGCTGAATTACGTATTATCGATAAAAACACAAATATTGCTGTATCAACTCATACAATCCCTTATGGTTCTAAACTGTATATTAAGGATGGAGATGATGTTGCTAAAGGGCATTTGGTTTGTGAGTGGGATCCATATAATGCGATGATTATCTCAGAATTCTCTGGTAAGATTTCATTTGACAATTTGATTGAAGGTATTACTTTCACTGAGGAGTCTGATGAGGCGACAGGTTTTGCTGAGAAAGTAATTATTGAATCTAAGGATAAGGCGAAGAATGCAAGTGTTAGAATCTTAGGTTCTAATGGTGAAATTCTTAAGTCTTACAACTTACCAGTAGGCGCTCACGTTTCGGTAAGTGAAGGTGATATGATTACTATCGGTCAGTCAGTTGTAAAAATTCCTAGAAACGTTGGTAAAACGGGTGATATCACCGGGGGTCTTCCTCGTGTTACTGAGCTATTTGAGGCTCGTAACCCATCTAATCCTGCAGTTGTGTCTGAGATCGATGGAGAGATTACTTTTGGTAAGATCAAACGTGGTAATCGTGAAGTTATTGTAACATCACGAACTGGTCAGGAAATGAAGTATTTAGTTCCATTGTCTAAGCAGATGCTTGTTCAAGAGAACGACTACATTAGAGCTGGTACACCACTTTCTGATGGAGCTACAACTCCTGCTGATATTCTTGCGATTAAAGGTCCAACTAAAGTTCAGGAATATATCGTGAACGAAGTACAGGATGTATACCGTATGCAGGGTGTGAAGATTAACGATAAGCACTTTGAAATTATCGTTCGTCAGATGATGCGTAAGGTTGTTATTGCTGATCCGGGAGATACAACTTTCCTTGAAAAACAAATTGTTGACAAGCAGGCGTTTATGCTTGAGAATGATGAGATTTTCGGTAAGAAAGTCGTAGTTGATGCAGGGGATTCTAATGAGTTGGTATCAGGTCAGATTGTAACTGCAAGACAGTTGCGTGATGTGAATTCTGTATTGAAGCGTAAGGATATGAAATTGGTTGTTGCTCGTGATGTTATTGCGGCTACTTCTACTCAGATTCTGCAAGGTATTACTCGAGCATCACTTCAAACTCGATCATTTATTTCGGCTGCTTCTTTCCAGGAGACAACTAAAGTATTGAATGAGGCTGCAATTCGTGGTAAGGTTGATCACCTTGAAGGATTGAAAGAGAACGTTATTTGCGGTCACTTGATTCCTGCTGGTACTGGTCTTCGCGACTACAAAGACATTGTAGTTGGTGCTAAAGAAGATTACGAAAAGCTTCTTGCTAACACGTCTAAAGACGAATAAGCAAATTCTTAATAAATATAAAGGCTGTTTCATTTATTGAAACAGCCTTTTTTATGTCTCAATCCGAATATAATTTCTTATTTTAGCTAAATTCAATTTAACGACTAAACAGGAAAATAAACTTCTGATACAGAACTAAAAATATTACTAATGGAAGATAATAAAAAAAACAATCAAATCGATATTCAGCTTAGCGAAGAAGTGGCTCAGGGAACTTATTCCAATTTAGCTGTTATTACACACTCTAGTTCTGAATTTGTGGTAGACTTTATTCGTATTATGCCAGGTGTACCTAAAGCTGATGTAAAATCAAGAGTGATTTTAACACCAGAGCATGCTAAGCGTTTAATGCTGGCTCTACAGGATAATATCAGTAAATTTGAATCTGTTAACGGACCTATTAAGAATGTTGATGGCGGTCAAGGACCTCAAGGTCCTATCATTCCGATGGGCTTTGGTCCAACAGGACAAGCCTAGAAAATATAGTTTTAAAAGAAAAGCGGAGCTCGTGTGGAGACTCCGCTTTTTTTGATGTTGTTATTATGAGTTAATCTTGATTTCTTGAGTTTTAAGTTTTTTCCTGATCTTAAATTTGAATAAACTAAAAGCAATAATTGCTATTACTATTCCTAAGCTAATTCCCAAAGAGGTACTAATATTTAGGCCTCCATTTTTTATAGGTGCAACCAAAAGGTAAGTGAAACAAATAGCAGTCATAAAGCTTGCGGGTAGACTTAATATATAATGCGTTTTTTCATTTTTAGCCAAATACATTGCTCCGGTCCAAAGCATAATCATTGAAAGAATTTGATTGGCCAGACCTAAATATTTCCATATTGTTGAAAATTCTAATTGAGACAATAAAAAACCTATTGCAAATAGGGGAAGACTGATTAGAAGCCGGCTTTTTATTGAGCCTTGTTTTAGGCGTAGCATATCAGCTATTGTTAAACGAGCACTTCGAAAAGCCGTATCGCCTGTTGTAATCGGACAGGCAATGACACCAATAATAGCGAAAATTGCGCCTACTTTTCCAAGCCATGAATTGCATATTTCGTTTACGACCCAAGCCGGGTTATGCCCCGAAGTGATTGCGCTGTTCAGAGCATGCGTGTCACCAAAGAAATTAATTGCTGCAGTTGCCCAAATAAGTGTCACGATACCTTCTGCTATCATGGCACCATAAAATACAGGGCGTCCATAACTTTCTTTTTTCATGCAACGGGCCATCATGGGCGATTGAGTTGAATGAAAACCCGAAATGGCACCACAGGAAATAACGATGAACATCATAGGGTATAAAATATTTTCCTCAGGATTTGAATGAAAATTTTTAAATTGAGAGAAGCTTATCTCAGTCATATGAAGACTCCCATCAAACGATTTGAGGATCATGGCACCCGCAATCATTATAGCCATAATTAAGAGGGCTGCCCCAAATAGCGGATAGATTTTACCAATTATTTTGTTGATAGGGAGAAGTGTCGCAATCAGGTAGTAAGCAAAAATGCCATAAAGCCAAAAGTAGAAGCCACCATCTGTTAAATCCTTAAGAAGACCTGCCGGCCCTGTTACAAAGGCAACACCTACAAGAATGAGTAAGAGAATAGTGAAGATTCTGAGGAAATTTTGAAAGCCTGTTCCCAGATATTTACCAACAATTTCAGGGAAACTCGATCCATCATTTCGTATAGAGAGCATACCGGAAAAATAATCATGCGTGGCACCCATAAATATACAGCCCAATACAATCCATATATAAGCTACCGGACCGTATAAAGCACCCAATATTGCACCAAAAATTGGACCTAAACCAGCAATGTTGAGGAATTGTATGGTGAACATTTTCCATGTTGGCATCACTATAAAGTCAACATCATCCTTAAGTCTGATGGCTGGTGTTTTAATTTTGTCATCCGCTCCAAAAAAGCGTTCTATAAATTTTCCGTAGATAAAATACCCTGAAATAAGAGCAAGTATTGCGATTAAAAATGTAATCATTTGATGTTTTACTTGTGGTTTATTAATAGGTATTAAAGTTACCATTAATAATAAATGGAGAAACAGCTTAAATTAAAATTTTTACCAAAGATTCTAATAGGGGAGCTTATCATCTGATTTATATTAATTAAAAGCTGGTTGATTTATTATTATTGACTTTATCTAATCTTTTGAATTTTAAATGTTAAGAAGCATTTTTGTTACACTCTTTCAAGTGCTTATATAAATTTGTTTTAAGTAGTGTATTCCATATATTTGCTAAGCCTGATTTTAGGCTCAATGATAGCTTGAAACCAAATAATAACAAATTGTAATCGAAGAGACTGATGGTTTCGTTTTCATAAACAATGAAACTGAGATAAAGTATGAAGAATTCGATTATAAACTGATAAAACATATAACAATGAAAGGATTAAAAATTGTTGTTCTTGCTAAGCAGGTTCCCGATACTCGTAATGTTGGGAAAGATGCTATGAAAGCTGATGGAACTGTGAATAGAGCTGTTTTGCCTGCAATCTTCAACCCTGAAGATTTGAATGCACTTGAACAAGCTTTACGTTTGAAAGATAAATACCCTGGAACTGAAATTACACTTTTAACCATGGGGCCAGGTCGAGCAGCTGAAATTATCCGTGAAGGTTTATACCGTGGAGCTGATAATGGTTTCCTTTTGTCTGACCGTGCTTTTGCTGGTTCTGATACTTTGGCAACTTCGTATGCCATCTCTCAGGCTTTAAAGAAAATGGGAAATATCGATATTATTATCGCTGGCCGTCAGGCAATTGATGGTGATACAGCTCAGGTGGGACCTCAGGTAGCTGAAAAATTAGCTTTCCCACAGATTACTTATGCTGAAGATATCGTTTCTGCCGAAAAAGGTAAAATTATTGTGAAGCGTCGTTTAGAGCGTGGTGTTGAAACTGTTGAAGGGACAATGCCAATGGTTGTAACTGTAAATGCGTCGGCTCCTGATTGCCGCCCTCGAAATGCAAAGTTTGTAATGAAATACAAGCATGCAAGAGCGGTTTCAGAAATGCAAAATGCTGATGAAGATTATATCGCATTACACAACAATCGCCCTTATTTAAATATTGGTGAGTGGAGTGTTAATGATATTGAAACCAAGGCTGAGGAGTTAGGATTATCCGGTTCTCCAACAAAGGTGAAAGCCATCGAAAATGTTGTATTCCAGGCTAAAGAAGCTAAAGTACTTGAGCCTACAGATGCAGATATGGATGAGCTAATGAAAGAATTAATTGCTAACCATACAATTGGTTAATCGATTGGTTTTACCAGTCATCTCAATGTAGAATTTTAAAATTAAGAACCGTGAACAACGTATTTGTATATTGCGAAATAGAAGAGGGAAAGATTGCTGATGTAAGTCTTGAACTTTTAACCAAAGGTAGATCGTTAGCTGATGATTTAAAATGTGATCTGGAAGCTGTCGTTATTGGTGCAGATCTAAAAGGTGTTGAGAAACAAATTATTCCTTTTGGAGTTGATACTGTATGGATGGCTGACGATAAACGTCTTTACCCATACACAACTTTACCTCATACTTCAATAATTGTAAAATTATTCCAGGAAGAAAAACCTCAAATTGCTTTGATGGGTGCTACCAGCATTGGTCGTGATTTGGGACCTCGTGTTTCTTCTGCACTTCATTCAGGTCTTACTGCTGATTGTACCAGTTTGGTTATTGGCGATCACGAAGACAAAAAGAATAATAAAGAGTATAAAGATCTATTGTACCAAATTCGTCCGGCATTTGGAGGAAATATTGTTGCGACTATTATCAATCCGGATTGTCGTCCGCAAATGGCTACAGTTCGTGAAGGGGTGATGAAAAAAGAAATTCGTTCTGAAGCTTACAAAGGAAAAGTGAAGAATATCGAGGTAGAAAAATACTTGAATTCTGAAGATTTTGTGGTAAAAGTGATTGAACGTCATATGGAGAAATCCAAAGTAAACATCAAAAATGCAGGTATTATTGTTGCTGGTGGTTACGGTGTGGGTTCAAAAGAGAATTTCGAAAAACTAGCCGAACTGGCTCATGTAATTGGTGGTGAAGTAGGAGCTTCACGTGCAGCTGTGGATGCTGGTTACGCTTCTCACGAGCGTCAAATCGGTCAAACTGGTGTTACTGTACGTCCTAAGCTTTATATTGCTTGTGGTATTTCGGGTCAAATTCAGCATACAGCTGGTATGGAAGAATCTTCAATGGTGATTGCTATCAATACCGATAAAAATGCACCAATTAACAACTTTGCTGACTATGTGATTACAGGTGACATTGCTGATGTGATACCTAAAATGATCAAGAAGTACAAAGAGAATACCAAGTAATAATTTAGTTCAAACTCGAGTAGGTTGAAACTGATAATTGATTTCATCGATTATTTATCGCTTACTACAAAATACATCTAAAGAAATGGCTAATTTCTATACAGATAACGAGGACATGAAGTTCCACCTGGAACACCCGTTAATGAAAAAAATTGTTGCGCTTAAAGAGCGTGGCTTCGGAGATAAAGATAAATACGACTATGCACCTCTTGATTTTGAGGATGCTATGGATAGCTACGATCGTACCTTGGAAATTGTAGGTGAGATTTGTGGCGATATTATCGGACCTAATGCTGAAAGTGTTGATCAGGAAGGTCCTCAGGTTGTGAATGATCGTGTTATTTACGCAAGAGGAACTCAGGAAAATCACGATGCTTTAACCAAAGCGGGTTTGATCGGGATGAGTCTTCCACGTGAGTACGATGGTTTGAATTTCCCAATTGTACCTTACGTGATGGCAGCTGAATTGGTGTCTCGTGCCGATGCAGGTTTTGCTAATATTTGGGGGCTTCAGGACTGTGCTGAAACCATTCATGAATTTGCATCTAAGGAACAAAAAGAAAACTATTTGCCACGTTTCGCCAAAGGTGCAACAGCAGCAATGGATTTAACTGAGCCGGATGCAGGTTCTGATTTGCAGGCTGTGCAGTTGAAAGCAACTTATAATGCTGACGAAGATCAGTGGTATCTAAACGGTGTGAAACGTTTTATTACCAATGGTGATGGTGATGTTTCACTTGTACTTGCTCGTTCTGAGGAAGGAACCAATGATGGCCGTGGTTTGTCTATGTTTATCTACGATAAAAAGCACATGGCTGTTAAGGTACGTCGTATCGAGCACAAAATGGGTATTATCGGATCTCCGACTTGTGAGTTGGTATTTACCAATGCGCCAGCTGAATTGGTAGGTTCTCGTAAAATGGGACTTATCAAATATGTAATGTCGTTGATGAATGGTGCACGTTTAGGTGTAGGTGCTCAATCTGTAGGTATTGCTGAAGCGGCTTATCGTGAAGGTTTGGCTTATGCCAAAGAGCGTCGTCAGTTCGGTAAAGCAATTATCGAATTCCCGGCTGTTTACGAAATGTTGACAAATATGGAAGCTAAGCTTAACGCTTCTCGTTCTGTATTGTATGAAACATCTCGTATGGTTGATGTTTACAAAGCTTATTACCATATTTCTCAGGATCGCTCTTTGGATAAAGACGAGAGAGACGATATGAAAAAATACCAGCGTTTAGCTGATGTATTTACACCACTATTGAAATTGTTTGCTTCTGAGTTTTGTAACGAGATTGCGTACGATTCATTACAAATTCACGCAGGTTCGGGTTATATGAAAGATTACCCAATTGAGCGTTTGGTTCGTGATGCACGTATTACAAATATTTACGAAGGAACAACTCAGTTGCAAGTTGTGGCCGCAGTACGTGGTGTAACAACTGGTCAATATCTTGCTCAAATCAAATTCTACGAAGAGTCTGAGTTAAATCCACAATTGGAGTACATCAGAACAACGCTTAAAGGAATGACTGAGCGATATGAGAAAGCTGTTGCTAAAGTTAATGAGATTAATGCGACTGCAGATCATAACGACTTCCTGGATTTCCATGCACGTCGTTTGGTTGAAATGGCCGGATACATTATCATGGGTTACCTAATGTTAATGGATACAACTCGTAATGATAAGTATCAAGCTTCATGTGAGGCATTTGTTAAGATGGGTAAAGCCAAGTGTGCTGCTCATCTTGACTATATCATGAGTTCTGAACTGAAGGATTTGGGAATTTTTAAAAAATAAGCCTAATTAATTCTTTGAATATAGAGGGAGCTGCAGATTGTGGCTCCCTTGTTATATCAGGATATCTCAAACTAATAAATAAACAAAGTGATGATTGAAAGACTTAAATCAGTGGGATAAAATCGAAAGTGATGAAGCAATCTCAATTCTCTCTTTAAAAGATTAGCTTTCTTTAAATGTTGTTTAATTTATTATAATATATTTGTAAATGAGTGGTCGTTTTGATCAAATTAAATTAGACAGCACCGTTCTATTTGCTCTTATTTGTAGCAGATAGCCTTTGCATCTATAGATATCTCAATATCGAGATGAACAATCTTTTGGTACTATGGAATCAGAAAACAACGAATATTTTATTGCCAAATGGAAATCCCAATACAAAAAGGGATTGCTAGAATATATTATCATTTTGCTATTGCGTTCACGTCCATGTTATGGCTACGAACTCATTAGTGATATGAACCAATTTACTTCACTTGAAATTGCTGAAGGAACGATTTATCCTCTTTTGAATAGATTAAAAAAAGAAGGGCTGGTGACTTCAGAATGGGCCGAGCAGGAATCCGGTATTCCTCGTAAATACTACAAGCTTACCGAAGATGGATTAGCCATTTTAGGTACTATGAATGAATATGTTGGTTCTCTCAACTCTTCAGTAGAAAAAATTCTTAAAAAACAGATTCTCTGAAATAAACATTTAATATATCGACAGCTATGCAAAAATATATCTTATCCTTAGATCAGGGAACATCTATATCCAGAGCCATTATTTTTGATAATTCAGGCAAAATTATCTCAATTGCACAAAAGGAATTTGAACAGTTTTCTCCGCGTTTAAGTTGGATTGAACAGGATGCCAATGAAATATGGTACTCTCAGGCTTCGGTTGCCGAAGAGGCAATCCAAAAAGCAGGCCTTAAGGCTGAAGATATCAAAGCAATCGGTATCACAAATCAGCGCGAGACAACTATACTTTGGGACAAGGAAACGGGGAAGCCGATTGGTAATGCTATTGTTTGGCAGGATAGAAGAACTTCGCAGTATTGCGATGAGTTGAAAGAGAAAGGCTACGCACAAACTATCAAAGATAAAACAGGTCTGATTTTAGATGCTTATTTTTCGGGTACTAAAATTAAGTGGTTATTGGATAATATTCCAGGGGCAAGACAAAAAGCTGAAGAGGGAAACTTAGCATTTGGAACTGTAGATTCCTGGCTAATTTGGAAATTGACTAAAGGGGCTTGTCATGTAACTGATGTTTCGAATGCCAGTCGTACAATGATTTATAATATCAAATCATTGGAATGGGATAAGGAATTATTAGAACTTTTAGATATACCCGAAAATATTTTACCTGAGGTACGTACTTCGAGTGAAGTGTATGGCATGACTTCAAAGTCATTATTTGGAGTAGAGATTCCTATTGCAGGTATTTGTGGTGATCAACAAGCGGCTTTGTTTGCCCAGATGTGCTTTGAGAAGGGCATGGTGAAAAACACATACAATACGGGTTGTTTTATATTGATGAATACGGGTGACCAAATTGTAACTTCGAATAATAATTTAATCACGACAATTGCCTGGCAAATAGGTGATAAAGTTACTTATGCGCTAGAGGGAAGTGTTTTTATTGGTGGAGCCGTAATACAGTGGTTACGCGATCAGATGAACCTGATTCATTCTATTGAGGAAATAGAAGAATTAGCTCTTTCGGAGAAGGATAATGGGGGTGTTTATATCGTGCCTGCTTTTACGGGTTTAGGTGCTCCTTATTGGGATCAATACGCCAGAGGAACATTTTGGGGACTCAATATGGGAACCACTCCCGGACATATTGCTCGTGCAGCACTTGAATCGATTGCTTTCCGCTCTCGTGATGTTTTAAAAGCGATGGAACGTGATTCCGGAAATGCATTGACTCAGCTTCGGGCAGGGGGTACGGTTCTGAATAAAACCATTATGCAATTCCAATCTGATATTCTTGGTATCCCGGTTGTTCGTCCTAATGTGAAAGAAATTACCGCTCTTGGTTCTGCCTATTTAGCAGGTTTAGCCGTTGGTTTTTGGCAAGATATCGAGGAGATTAAGGCGCATTGGGAAATTACAGAAGTGTATGACGCAAAAATGGAAAATGATAAAGTTGACAAAACTTTAAAATATTGGAAAAGAGCTATTGGTAGAACCGGACAATGGTTAGATTCAGACGATTAAATACAATTATTGATATTGGAAAGGGGTGATAATTTATAAATTATCACCCCTTTTTTAGTTAAATGAAATTGGATTTAAGATTTAATAAATGTGGGCTCATTACGTAGATTAATTCTAAATTACTCTGATATGACAACATACCTTGTATAACTATGTATTTATTTTTAGGTTTGTATTGAAAGCAATTTTAAAAAGAGCGTTTAAATATGCTTATATATTTTGTGTTTATACATAGCAATACAATGTATGTGGTAATGTGATAATCATGAGATGGTGATTGAAGATTTGAAAAATGATCTAATCAGGATTAAAAGATATTTGATACTAACTCAATAACTAGGGAGGAACAAAAGAATGGTAATGGTACGTGAAAAAATGATTTCTGAAATACAAAAGACAAACCAGGAATGGGATGTTGTTATTGTTGGAGGAGGAGCGTCGGGGCTGGGAGCTGCACTTGAGGCTGTAACACGTGGAATGAAAACTTTATTGCTTGAACAAGACGATTTTACCAAAGGTACATCAAGCAGAAGCACAAAGCTGGTTCATGGTGGTGTTAGGTATTTAGCACAGGGAAATATTTCCTTGGTTCTCGAAGCATTGCGTGAAAGAGGCTTAATGAAACAAAATGCACCTCACCTGGTTAAAGATCAGTCTTTTATAATTCCTAGTTATAAATGGTGGGTCAAACCTTATTATACTTTAGGTTTAACTGTTTATGATTTTATGGCAGGCCGTTTAGGCTTAGGTCGTTCGTTGCCATACTCAAGAAAAAGAACACTCAAATATATACCAACATTAAAGCAAAAGAATTTAAGAGGTGGCGTTGTGTATCACGATGGACAGTTCGATGATTCACGTTATGGAATTAACCTTTGCCAAACTTTTGTCGAGAATGGAGGAACTGCAATCAACTATATGAAAGTGGTTGGTTTGAATAAGGCGAATGGAAAAATTTCTGGTGTTGCTGCCATTGATGGTGAAACTGGAAATCGTATCGATATTAAAGCGAAAGTGGTTATTAATGCTACAGGAGTTTTTGTTGATGATATTATTAAAATGGATGCGCCTAAGTCAAGAGATATTGTTTGTGTGAGTCAGGGCGTTCACCTTGTTTTGGATAAAGAATTTGTTCCCAATGATTATGCCATCATGATTCCTAAAACGGATGATGGACGTGTCTTATTTGCTGTGCCTTGGCACAATAAGGTGGTGGTGGGGACTACTGATGTTCAAAAAGAAGGAGCAGAATTAGAACCCAGAGCATTGGAAGAAGAGATCGATTTTATTTTAGAAACAGCTGGACGATTCTTAGCAAAAGAGCCTAAACGTTCTGATGTAAAATCGGTATTTGCCGGATTACGTCCTTTGGCAGCGCCAACGGGTGAGGGAAAAAAGACCAAAGAGATTTCCCGAGGACATAAAATTTATACCTCGGATGCTGGTTTGATAACCATTACCGGAGGTAAATGGACAACTTATCGTCAGATGGCTGAAGAAGTTGTTGATGCTGCATCAAAAGTGTCTTCTTATCCAATTAAAAAGTCTGTTACCCGTAATATGCCAATTCATGGCTGGAAAAAGAATGTTGACCTGTCTGATCCTTTGTATTTTTATGGATCTGATTCTGATAAGATACTTGCGTTATCGAAGGAAGATAAGGATTTAGGTAAGTTTTTGAGTAAGGACTTGGGGATAATAAAAGCACAGGTTGTTTGGGCTGCTCGTCATGAAATGGCACGTTCAGTTGAAGATGTTTTATCACGAAGAACCCGAGCCTTATTATTGGATGCCAGAGAGAGTGCTCGAATTGCACCGGATGTTGCCCAACTTTTAGCTAAGGAATTAGGATTTGATTCTAAATGGGAAGCTGATCAAGTTGAGAAATATAGAAGCCTGGCTTTAAGATACATTTTAAACTAAAATGAAAAAGCTTTTTGATTTGTGAATACAAGGTGTTAAACGAAGTCATTTGTTTTGTATTCACAAATATAAAGCTGATATGATTGATTTCTTAAGATGAGTGCCTGGTAACATGTACTCATCTTAAACATTCAGAGAAGATATACTTTTGTTTATTATCTTAGAGCTGCGTTGTCAAATAACAGGCAGTTTTTTTTTGATTTGTTCGCAAACGTTTTCATCATTAGGGTTTTTATTTTAGACGGATAAATATACCTTAATTCATTACTGTTTACAAAGGCATCTCTTAAATACCAAACGAATATGAACGAGAAGTTTATTTTATCTCTGGATCAGGGAACAACCAGTTCAAGAGCAATTGTTTTTAATAAGAAAGGAGAAATTGTAAGTTCTGCACAAAAGGAATTGACTCAGATTTTTCCTCAGCCGGGTTGGGTCGAACATGACGCTATAGAGATTTGGTCAACTCAGGCAGGTGTGGCTGCCGAAGCAATCGTTCGTGCTGGAGTCAACGGCTTGAGTTTAGCCGGAATTGGGATTACGAATCAAAGAGAGACGACAGTCGTTTGGGATCGGGAAACAAGTCAGCCCATTTATAATGCGATTGTTTGGCAAGACAGACGTACTGCTAAATATTGCGATCAACTAAAAAAGGATGGTTATGCTGATATGATTCAGGATAAGACAGGTTTAATAATCGATTCTTATTTTTCCGGAACGAAAGTAAAGTGGATTTTAGACAATGTTGAAGGTGCACGTGAAAAAGCAGACGCGGGAAAATTGGCCTTTGGAACGATTGATTCCTGGCTCATTTGGAACTTAACGCAGGGGAAGGTTCATGTGACGGATGTAACGAATGCGAGTAGAACTCTCTTATATAATATCAAAACATTGGAATGGGATACTGAGATGTTGGAACTTTTGAATATCCCTGTGAATATGCTGCCTGAGGTTAAATCATCTTCTGAAGTATATGGGCACACAGTTAGTACGCTTTTTGCGCATGCAGTGCCTATTTCGGGTTTAGCAGGAGATCAACAAGCGGCAAGCTTTGGCCAAATGTGTTTAAAGCCTGGTTTGGTTAAGAATACTTACGGCACAGGATGTTTCATGTTATGCAATACGGGTAACCGACCAGTAAAATCGAAGAACAATTTGCTGACAACTATTGCCTGGCAAATTAATGGCGAAACGACTTATGCATTGGAGGGTAGTATTTTTATGGGAGGTGCCATTGTTCAATGGTTACGTGATGGTTTAGGTATTATCAAAACATCCTCCGAGGTTGAAGTGCTGGCAAAAACGGTAGATGATAATGGTGGTGTATTTATGGTGCCGGCATTAACAGGATTGGGAGCACCACATTGGGATCAGTATGCACGAGGAACAATTGTTGGTTTGACAAGAGGATCTACGGCGGCACATATTGCCAGAGCAGCTCTCGAAGGTATTGCGTTTCAAGTTAGAGATGTTTTAAAAGCGATGGAGGCTGATG
Source organism: Ancylomarina salipaludis (assembly GCF_004122035.1). Lineage (GTDB taxonomy): Bacteria > Bacteroidota > Bacteroidia > Bacteroidales > Marinifilaceae > Ancylomarina > Ancylomarina salipaludis. Next base: position 38,074 of record NZ_SAXA01000001.1, on the reverse strand, counting down.
CAGATATTAAAATAAATGAACTCCGTGTAGACGGAGGTGCTGCGACTAATAATTTATTGATGCAGTTTCAGGCTGATATCCTTAACGTTCCTGTATCTCGACCTAAAATATCAGAAACAACCGCTTTGGGTGCAGCTTATCTGGCAGGTTTGGCTGTTGGATTTTGGAATGGAGTTGGAGATATTCAACATCAGTGGGGAATGGACAGAAAGTTTGAGTCCCAAATGTCCAAAGATGAAACTCAGCTATTAATCGAAGGATGGGATAAAGCTTTGGATCGTTCAAAGAATTGGGAGAAGAAAAATTAATCTTTTTTAGATCTGGAAGCTGATAACAGTTCTTTTTATTGGACTAAGTATTGAGTTTGTGTCTTGAAAATGTAATTGATTATTAATGATTTTTGTTTTATTATTGAGATTGTATCTAAATAATATTTAAAATTAAAATATACTTTGCATAGCTATGTATTTTTTTTAAGTTTGTCACCACGAGAGTAATAAGACATTAAATAAGCCTGGCTTATTTATTTTTTCTCTTCATGCATAGCATAACAATGTATCTGATTATAAAATGTATTCTTAAAATATTTTAAACATGGAACAGCAAAATGATTTTACATTTGAATTTAATGCTACCATGGATCGTTTTTATAAGTACTTCTCGGATTTATTAGAACGGGAACTAAACGGAAAAGATGGTGCAACGTTTAAAAATTCGAACAAGCAAGTAAGTAATAAGCAATAAAGAAGAATAAAATGGTAATGGTACGTGAAAAGATGATCTTGAACTTGAAAAACATGTCTGAAAAATGGGATGTTGTGATAGTTGGAGGTGGAGCTTCTGGTTTAGGTGCAGCTGTTGAGGCAGCTACCAGAGGACTGAAAACCTTGTTGCTGGAGCAAGATGATTTTACGAAGGGAACTTCCAGTAGAAGTACAAAGTTGGTTCATGGAGGGGTTCGATATTTAGCACAGGGTAATATTTCTCTTGTACTTGAAGCACTTAGAGAAAGAGGGTTGATGAAACAGAATGCGCCTCACCTGGTTAAAGATCAATCGTTCATCATTCCCAGTTACAAATGGTGGGTGAAGCCATATTATACTATAGGATTAACGGTTTATGATCTGATGGCCGGAAGATTAGGTTTGGGACGTTCTTTACCTTATTCCAGAAAAAAGACCTTAAAACATATCCCAACTCTGATTAAAGAAAAGTTAAGAGGCGGCGTTGTATATCATGATGGACAATTCGATGATGCACGTTATGGGATTAACTTATGTCAGACTTTTGTTGAAAATGGTGGCACAGCTATCAACTATATGAAAGTTGTTGGGTTAAACAAGACCAATGGTAATATTTCGGGAGTTACAGTTATTGATCAGGAAACTGAAGAAAAATTTGAAATTAATGCAAAGGTTGTCGTAAATGCAACAGGTGTATTTGTTGATGATATCATCAAGATGGATGCACCAAAATCCAGAGATATTGTTTGTGTTAGTCAGGGGGTACATCTTGTTTTAGATAAAGAATTTGTTCCAAATGATTACGCGATAATGATTCCTAAAACGGATGATGGTCGTGTTTTATTTGCAGTACCTTGGCACAATAAAGTGGTTGTGGGAACAACCGATATTCAGAAAGAAAAGGCAGAGTTGGAACCCAAAGCCCTTGATGAAGAGATTGACTTTATTCTTGAAACAGCAGGCCGTTTTTTAACTAAAATGCCTAAGCGTTCAGATGTAAAATCAGTATTTGCAGGATTAAGACCTTTGGCAGCTCCAACCGGAGAAGGGAAGAAAACAAAAGAAATTTCCCGAGGGCATAAAATTTACATATCTGATTCCGGACTTGTTACTATAACGGGTGGAAAATGGACAACATACAGACAGATGGCTGAGGAAACTGTTGATACAGCTTCAAAAGTAGCAGGTTTTGTCTTAAAGAAATCAATTACTCGTAAATTGCCACTTCATGGTTGGAAACAAAATGTCGATTTAAAGGATCCTCTTTATTTCTATGGTTCAGATGCTGAGAAAATACTTTCTTTAGCTAAATCAAATAAAGATATGGGACTTTGTCTAAGCCAGGAACTTGGAATTATAAAAGCGCAAGTGGTTTGGGCTGTCCGAAATGAAATGGCACGTTCACTGGAGGACGTTTTATCACGAAGAACCCGTGCACTTTTACTTGATGCCCGAGAGAGTGTCAGAATCGCACCTGAGGTGGCTACAATAATGGCTATTGAACTTGGGAAGGATGAAGATTGGATTGAAAAACAAATTAACAAATATACAAGTTTGGCAGCGAACTACGTTTTAAACTAAAATACTCACCCAAAATCTTATAATATGATTGGTTTTCTAAAACCGGCGGCACATAAAGAATTACTGCCGGAAAATAAAATTGACCCGACGTACAAACGATTGCGTTTACAGGTTTTCCTAGGTATCTTTTTGGGATACGCAGGTTATTATCTTGTCAGAAAGGTGTTTTCACTGGCAATGCCGGATTTAGTTGAATTAGGCTATACCAAAACTGAGTTGGGATTTGCATTATCAGGTGTTTCGGTAGCTTATGGTTTAAGTAAGTTTATCATGGGCAATGTGTCTGACCGTAGTAATGCGAGACGATTTCTGACTTTTGGTTTGGTTCTTTCGGCAATCACTATGATTGCAATGGGTTTACTTCCGGTTGCTACGTCATCGATTGCAATCATGTTTGTATTGCTTTTACTTAATGGATGGTTTCAGGGAATGGGATGGCCTCCTTGTGGTCGTGTAATGGTCCATTGGTTTTCTATTCGCGAGCGTGGAACGAAGATGTCGATTTGGAATGTGGCTCACAATGTTGGTGGGGGTATTATAGGTCCTCTGGCTATTTTAGGTGTTGCTATTTTTGCTGACTGGCAATCGAAATTATATTTCCCGGGTTTTGTTGCGCTTGGTGTTGCATTTATAGCCTGGTTATTAATTCGTGATACACCACAATCTTGTGGATTACCAAATATTGAGAAGTTTAAAAACGACTATCCTGATAATTATTCTGAAAAATATGAAGAGGAGATGACTGCTAAAGAAATCTTCATGAAATATATTCTTAAGAATAGATTGCTATGGTCGATAGCCTTTGCAAATGCATTTGTTTACTTGGTGCGATATGGTGTACTCGACTGGGCTCCTTTATATCTTGAAGAAGCCAAAGGCTTTTCGATTAAAGAAACAGGTTGGGCCTATTTTGCATACGAGTGGGCGGGTATACCCGGAACCATATTATGTGGATACCTAAGTGATAAAGTGTTTAAAGGGAAACGAGCTCCTGTGAGTATCATTTATATGATATTGGTTTTTGTTTCTGTTATCATGTATTGGTTCAGTCAGTCGATAGTAATGAATTCGATAGCTCTAATTTGTATTGGATTCCTAATCTACGGTCCTGTGATGTTGATTGGTGTACATGCTTTGGATTTGGTTCCTAAAAAGGCAGCAGGTACAGCTGCCGGATTAACAGGTCTGTTTGGATACTTGGGAGGTGCCTTGTTTGCCAATATTGCTATGGGAGCTGTTGTTGATACCTGGGGTTGGAACGGTGGATTTATTGTTCTTTTGGGTGCCTGTATTGCGTCCATTATCCTGATTGGTATTTCCTGGATTCAGGAGAAAAATGGTCATAATGGTCTTCATCATTAATTTATTGAGAGATTCAATCTTAATTAAAAAACAAATAATAAAAATTAATAATTACTAACCATAAATTTTAAAACACATGAAAAGTCTAAATGTGAGAAATTTGTTAGCAGGTGCTCTAATCCTGACTAGCATTGGATTTGCAGGATGTGAAGATGACACCCCTGATTATAATCCTTACAACTTATACAAAACTTATCCTTTAAACGAACTTAGTGCAGAGGCTAAAATTGTTCGCGACTATGTGAAACCTGACGCTGTGATTGCTCACCGTGGTTCAACATTCTGGGCCCCTGAGGAAACAGAAGCAGCTTTCCGTTGGGCTCGTAATATGGGTGCTGACTATTTGGAGATCGATCTTCAGAGAACAAAAGATGGTGTATTACTAGCTTTACATGATGGAAATCTTCGTCGTACATCTAATATCGAAAGTATTTTCCCAGGAAAAGAAGATTATCCTGTAAGTGTTTTTACATTGAAACAATTACGTCAGTTAGATGCAGGTTCATGGTTTAATATTGATAAACCTGAAAATGCTCGTGCCTCATTCGTTGGCTTACAGATCTGTACACTAAAAGATGTGTTGTTGATTGCCGAAGGTATGAAAGTGAAGAGAAATTCGGAAGGCAAGCCTTACTACAAAAAAGCTGATGGAACTGAAACTCTGGTTTTAGAAGATTCTTCAACGGGAGAGTTTGTTTTTGTTGTTGATAATGACGATAATGGTAACCGTCCAGGTGTTTATGCTGAAACTAAAGAGCCTTATTTATTTAGTGGAATGGAAGCTGACTTAGCAGCCTTTTTAACTGATGCGGGTTGGAATATTACAGATTCTCCTAAAACAATTGCAACGACTCCGGGTAAAGTTGCTGTTGGCAATACCAATGGTCGTTTTATTTTACAAACTTTCTCTCGTGAGTCTGTTGTGAAATTGGAGAAAGAATTACCTGGAGTACCTAAGTGTATGTTGCTTTGGGAAGATGAGAGTGCTGCTTACGTTCGCCCATCCAATTCAATTGAATCATTGGCTGAATTCATTAATTTCTCAGTAGAATATAATTGTCATATTGCAGGCCCTTCTATTGCCGGAAAACCTAATGGGTATCCTGAATTAACTGAACCTTGGATGTGTGAAATGTATCACCGTGCTGGTATGCTTGTTCATGCTTATTCTTTTGATACTGAAGATCAGTTGAGAAAATACAATGGAGATTATTTTTATGCTGGAGTCTCTCGTTTTGACAATCCTGCTCGTGTAATTAGTGGAGATTTTGGATATGATGTAAACCCTAATATGTTTATCGATGGTGGTTTTACTAATTTGACAGATTTGTCAATGAAGTATCAGAACCGTGAAGTTGTGGGTACTGCTCAGGAAGTGATGAATGACTTAGGTTACTAATTGTTAAATCTATAAACGATAAAGATATGTTAAGAAAAATATATATCGCTACACTAGCTTTAGGAATGGTAGCGGCAAGTGCAGTAGCTCAGGAAAAACAATTGACTGCTGAGTCAAAAAAAGGAGGTATCGTATTAACCTCTGCTGATAAGGATTATCAGGTAAGCCTTAATGGTAGAATTTATATGGATGGTGTTCATTATTTCGATGATGCGACTGATTTAAGTTCAGATGCTTCCATAAAGGATATTCGCTTGGGAACTACAGTAAAGTGGGGCCAATGGAGTGCTAAAGTGAATGTGAGCTTTGGTAATAATGAAGTGAAAATTAAGGATGCATTCTTAAGATACAATCAAGCCAAAAACAGTATTTTCACTGTTGGTAACTTCTTCGAACCATTTGGTATCGAGGCATCAGCTTCAAGCAAAAACCTTCGTTTTATTGGTGCTTCCAATACCACACAAGCTATGGGAATTGGTCGTAGCATCGGTTTGGGATACACTTATTATACCGATAAGTTCTACGGATCAACAGGTCTTTTTGCAGGTTCTGTAGATAATCACAATAAGGGTGATCAGGGTTTCTCTACGACTACAAAATTGGTTTATACTCCAATCGTAAACGACAATGTGCTTTTCCAATTAGGAGGTTCATTTACCTATCGTATTCCGGAAGCGAATGGTTTTAACGAGTCATTAAATGATGACGATTATAATCGTGAAGTTTCATTAGCAGCTGGTCCAGAGCATAAATTTTTAAATGCTGATATTAAAGGAGCAAGAACAGATATGCGTTATAACTTCCAATCTATGGTTCTTAGCGGTCCTGTTATGTTGCAAGCAGAGTATACTAAAACGAAAGTGACTCGTGACGATGACTACGTTTCAAGATTGATGAAAGATAACCCTTATTGGACTCATACTGCAGGTGGAGGATATGCATGGCCAGTTGCTCCAGGTGATTATCCAGGATGGTATGGTGAGATGCGTGATATTGAAACAGAAGCTTTCTATGTTACAGCTGGGTTCCTTTTGGGTGACAACTATTCATATAACTCTTCAACTGCTTATATCAATCGTCCAAAGGCTGGTTCTTATGAATTCCTTTTACGTTACGATAACACAGATTTGAATGATATTGATGGAACTTATTTCAACGGAGCTTACGGTCCTGCTGATTTAGGAGCAGCTTTAGGTGGAGCTGGAAATATGAGTATCCAAGGTGGTAAGGCAGAGACGATTAGTGCTGCTGTTAACTACTATCTAAACGATAATGTGATGTTTCGTTTAAACTACAGCTACATGGATGTTCAGAACCAAGTTTATCCATTGGATGAGAAAGTTGGTATGATTAAAGCCAGAGTACAGGTTAATTTCTAATCTGAATCATAAATTATTACACTTCGACATGTAATTTTTTAAGAGTGGGTCAATTCATTTTGACTCGCTCTTTTTTTGTAGTTAACCGTTTAATACTTTTTTAAGAAAAAGTTAACTCAATAGAAACGATTGGGACAAGTGTCTCTATTAAGTTTACTTGTAGAAAATTAAGATGCAGATTTGACTAATAAATTGTTTTTTCTAACTGAGTGTGAACTATTTTAAAAGTATCAATCATGGAGCAATCAAAAGATTTTACATTTGAATTTAATACTACGATGGATCGTTTTTATAAATTATTTTCCGAATTAATTGATAAAGAATTGAATGAGAACAACGACACTGAACCTTCAGATCTAAATAACATAGCTTGCAGGAAATAGGGGCCCCTATTGGAATAGGAGTTTAAAAAATTGTGGCATAATGTAGAGGTGATTTTTTATCTGAATAGAGAAAATCCTTTTAAAAGACTTGTGATGAAAGGGTGTGTCAACAATGATTGATACGCTCTTTTTTTATAGGGAGTAGTAGCTTAAGAAAGATATTTTATTTTTTAAAGAAACATTCTTTTAACCTAAAGTTAACCTTATGGGTGCATTAGGTATATGTTGAGATATTATTTTTGCTTCTGAAATCAAAACAATGTTTTTTAATTTGATTTCGAGTACTACTAAATTAAAACAACCACAATGAAATTAAAGAATCTATTATCAGGTTTACTGATATTGACTGCAGCCCTAAGTACGACTGCACAAGAAAAAGCAGAATTTAAGCCATCAGGAAAAGCATCAGGAAAAGTGTTTTTCAATTACCATTACGATATGACTAATGGGACTAAAAAGGAAAGCAGTTTTGAAATTCAAAGAGCTTATTTTGGCTATAAGTATCACATTAGTAAAGATTTTACAGCCAGTGTGACTTTTGATGTTGGACAAAATGAAGGCGGTAGCGATTATACGGCTTATCTTAAAAAAGCTCAGTTGGACTGGAAAATGTCTCCGGTTGTTAAACTGTCTTTAGGTATGATTGGTTTGGAACAATTCAGCGACCAGGAAAGTTTTTGGGGATACCGTTATATCATGAAATCATTTAACGACCAATATGGATTTGGTAGCAGTGCTGATTTGGGAATTAAGGCTAACATTAAAATCACTGATAAGTTATATGCCAATGCATTTGTGATTAATGGTGAGGGCTATAAGAAAATCCAGGACGAAGATGGAAAACAAAAGATTGGAGCCGATCTTGTATTCAAAAACAAAGGTTTGATTGCAAAATTTTATGCGGATGCCAATACCACAACTGTTGTTGATAATGGTGGCAATGAGAAGGATGTTACTGTTTCAGCTTTAGCTGCATTTGTTGGTTACAAATTCTGTGATCATTTTAAAATGGGTGCAGAATACAACAAACTGATTAATGGAAGTAAGTATTCTAAAGCTGCTGACAATCATGATTTAGATGGTTTATCTGTATATTCAACTTATATTGTGAATAAGAAAGTGGAAGTTTTTGGACGCTATGACTATCTGAATTCAAATAAATTGGATGGTGAGACTGAAAAGTGGAACCTTTCTAAAAATGGAAGTGCGATTACTACTGGTGTTCAGTATGCTCCTGCAAAAGGTGTAAAAATGGCATTGAATTATCAGGGGTTTATGCATAAAGATACAAGTATCGAAGACAAGTCGTTGTTGTTTGTCAACTTCGAATTCAAGTTTTAATTATCGAAATAACTCAGGATTTAAAGCTGCTCATTTGGGCAGCTTTATTTGTTTAGGAGTGTAGGCCTTGCTAATTTTGCAGAATTGAGTAATTACCATTTTTTTAATAATTCGTGTTCATGAAAAAAACAAAATTAGTTTTAGGTCTGTTTCTAATATTTAGCACCTTGGGGGGAATGAGCCAGAATAAAATAGAATTGGCTACAAAAGTCAATAAAGGTTCCATTTCTTTCGCGAGTGAAGATGGTAACTTTAAGTTTGGTTTTGGCGGACGTGTATATATGGATGCTGCAGCCTACTTCGATGATAAAACCGATCTTGGCAGCGGGAGTGAATTTAGAGATGTTCGCCTTTTGATGAAAGCGACCCTATGGAAAAAATGGGATGCAAAAATCAATGTTGGATTTGCCGATGGCGCTGTTGCTTTGAAGGATGTTTTTCTTCAATATAATATTGACAAGAACAGTTTGGTTCGTGCCGGACATTTTTTAGAGCCTTTTGGAATTGAGCAGACAGAGAGTTCAAAAACAACCAGGTTTATGCATGCTTCCAGTACAGTAGAAGCATTCCGTCCGGGACGTAACCTGGGTGTTGCATACGAGCTTTGGGGACAGAAATATTTCTACACAATTGGTTTATTTGGTAGTGATACGAATAATAAAGCAGCGGGAGACGAGGGCTTTAGTTTGAATTCACGCTTGGCATATGCTCCAATCAATTCAAATGGAAATTTACTGCATTTTGGTGTTTCAGGTATTTACAGAACTGCTGATCCGGCTTTTAATAGCGATGGGGAAAGTGTCATGAAATCAATTCGTTATCGATCTCGGGCAGCCACACATATCGAACGTCGTCGGTTTATAGACGCTAATGTGATTGGTGCAGAAAATCAGGTGAAATTGAATTTTGAAATGATTGCTGCTTCAGGGCCTATTTCAGTACAAGGCGAATTTGTTGATGCTAAGGTAAATCGCAATAAAGGCTTTGAGGATTATCATTCAAAGGGGTGGTACGCTCAGTTTGGATGGTTGATCAAAGGTGGCGATTACAAGTACACAATGAAATCAGCTCGTTTGACTAAACCCGGACCTGGTTCTGTCGAATTATTAACCCGTTACAATGAAACAGATTTGAATGATTCTGATGCGGGTATTTTGGGTGGAAAGCAAAAAGATATCACTCTGGGATGCACTTGGTATGTAAATCACAATATTCTGATGAGGTTCAATTTTACCAATGTTGATTTGGATGCTTATGCATTGAATGGAGAGGAAAACTTTAATATGATTCAAACACGCTTGCAGTTTGCTTTCTAATAAAGAATAAATTTTTTTAAGAAAAGGCTGTTGAGATTTAAGTTTCAACAGCCTTTTTTATTTTTTGCATACAGCCATTAGATAATATCCTTAAGCAGTTTCTGATAAATTTCGTAGTTTGTGTCGTCGAAAACACAAAAGGTAATTTCTTTCAGATGTTTCAGTTTTAAACTTTTCGTCATGACAGTCTCAATGGCAATTTTTGCAGCCTCTTCTTTCGGATAGCCGTATACTCCTGTACTAATGTTCGGAAAGACAATACTTTCCAATTTGTACGCTTCGGCTAGTTTCAACGAATTCTTATAACAGGATTTCAATAGATTGGCTTCATTGCTGTTTCCGCCTTTCCAAATTGGACCTACAGTATGAATCACATGCTTGCAAGCTAAGTTGTAAGCATTGGTAATTTTGGCCTTTCCGGTTGGGCAACCATTTAATTTTCGACATTCCACAAGAAGTTCCGGGCCGGCAGCCCGATGTATGGCTCCATCAACACCACCACCACCCAATAAGCTTGAATTGGCAGCGTTTACAATGGTATCAACGCTCATTTTTGTAATATCGCCTTTGTGCAGTTTGATAATCATATTATAGACTAAATAATTTTTGATCAGAAATTATTAAAAAAAAATAATGAAATTGATAGATGAAACAAATAACACTTTTAAACTCAGTTATATTTAATGTAATTTAAAGTTTAAATTTAATTAAAATATCAGAAACGAAAACGATTGCAAAGCCTTGATAGTGAAATTGTTTCTTTTGTATTAAGAAAATATTTCTAAATTAGCATCAGCTAGCCAAGCCATATAATTTAAAAGTAATTGGATGAATTTTATAATCAACAATTCGATTTCTTGATAATAAGAATGAATGATTGGTTTTTAATTCGACAATTCAAAACTTAAACTTTGAATATGAAAAGAGTATTAGTTGCAACAGGGGGTGGCGATTGCCCAGGATTGAATGCGGTAATTCGTGCAGTAGTTAAACGTGCAGCACAAGAAAAAGATTGGGAAGTAATTGGTAGTATTCAGTCTTTTGATGGAATATTGAAAGAACCTACTGAAATAAAAATATTAGATGATGCAGCTGTAAAAGGGATACATTATCAGGGAGGAACGATCATTGGTACAACAACCAAAGGAGGGCCTTTTGCTTGGCCGGTAAAAAATTCTGATGGTACATGGGGATCAGCTGATCGTTCAGATGAGATGATTCGCAAATTGCAATATTTAGGTGTTGACGCTGTCATTAGTATTGGTGGAGATGGTTCGCAGAAGATCTCTCAGGCTCTTTATGAAAAAGGTTTAAACATTATTGGGGTACCAAAAACAATTGATAACGACTTGATGGCAACCGATTTCACCTTTGGTTACCAAACTGCTGTTCAGGTTTGTACTGAGGCTGTTGACAAGTTGAAAACCACAGCAGCATCTCACAACCGTATTTTCATTTTGGAAGCAATGGGACGTGATGCGGGATGGATTGCTTTATCTGCTGCTATTGCAGGTGGTGCAGAGGCTTGCTTGATTCCTGAAATTCCTTATGACATTCAGAAAGTGAAGGAAAAACTGGATACACGTTTCCTAAAAGGAAAAGGTTTTGGAATTATTGTAATTGCCGAGGGTGCTATGCCTATTGGAGGAGAAGCTTTAGCTGAACAAAGTGTTGAAGTGGGAAATCCAAACTTGAAACTAAGTGGTGCTGCTGATCGTTTGCTATATGAATTAAAGGAGGCTGGTGTTGAAGCTGATATCAGAACAACTGTTCTAGGTCACTTGCAACGTGGCGGTATTCCTACAGCCTATGACAGAGTTTTAGCCACTCAGTTTGGGGTCAAAGCTTTCGAAATGGTACTTGAAAAGAAATTTGGACATATGGTGGCTTATCATCATCCTGAAGTTGTTGCTGTACCACTGCCAGAAGCAATTGGTAAGCAAAACTTAGTAAATCCTAACTCTAATTTGGTAAAAACAGCCAAAGGAGTTGGTATTTGTTTTGGTGATTAAACCGAAAAAACTTACAACTAAATACATAAAACCCGAAAGTCAGCAGGCTTTCGGGTTTTGTATTTATAAGAAACGATTTTTCCAATCTGATTTTGGTATCATACAGGACGTTTTTTTTCCAAACCAGGCATATCGGTTTTTAGCAATTTTATCGTATACCCAATTGCAAAATCTTTTGGGCAAATGCCTGAAATGGTAGATTGCTTTCCAGGGATAGATCAAGTGTTTTGATATTTCGAACACGGCTTCGCTTTTGGTGTAGACTTGCCTTTCTTCAATAAAAATGAGACTATCCAGTTTTTCTCCTTTCCAATTTAAGTCACGAATTAATTTATCGGCTTTAGCTGATTGCAATGGACAAAAAAGAAGATTCGCTTTTTTGTTATAAGCCAATAAAAATCTGACTGAAGTATTGCACAAATTGCAAACTCCATCGAACAGAACGATCGGATGTGATGATTGAGATTCTGTCATCAGATTGAGTTGAAAATCGATTTAATAGATGATATTAAAAATGAAGCCAACGGCCAAAATACCGGTTGCTACTACACCAATAAAGATAAGGATTAAAGGCATCTTTAAAACTTTTTTCAGAATAATGATTTCGGGTAAGGAGAGCCCAATCACCGACATCATAAAGGCTAAAGCTGTCCCTAGCGAAGCCCCCTTTTCGATCAGAACACTCACAATGGGGATAATTCCGGCTGCATTCGAGTACATCGGGATTCCAATTAGAATAGATAGAGGAACTGAGTACCAAGCCGATTTTCCCATTAGCCTCGCCATGAAATCTTCCGGAACATAGCCATGTGCTGCAGCTCCAATTGCCACACCAATGACAATATAAAGCCAAATTTTGCCAACAATTTCTTTGACGGTTTCAAAACCCAATTTGATTCGATCCGAAAAACGAATTTTGGTTTCGTCGATTCCTGTTTGCCCGGTTTTCACTTCAAAAACCCAATCCTGAATGTATTTTTCAAGTTTAAGAATTCCTATGATCCAACCAGCAATGATGGCAATTAATAAGCCGGTTAAAGTATAAATAATGGCTGTTTCCCATCCGAAAAGGCCAACCAACATGATCAGGGCTATTTCGTTTACCATAGGAGCAGCAATCAGAAAGCTGAAAGTGACCCCCAGAGGTACACCAGCCTCAACAAAACCTAAAAATAGGGGAATGGCCGAACAAGAACAAAATGGCGTTAGAACGCCTAAAAATGCGGCTAAAATGTTGCCCATAAAAGTCGACTTTCCCGCTAAAGCCTGTTTGGTTTTCTCAGGCGAAAAGTAGCTTCGGATGATGCCGACACCAAAAATGATGAGGACGAGTAGTAAAAGAACTTTAGGAACTTCGAAAATAAAGAAACGCAAGGTTTCACCCAGATGGCTTTTCGGTATCTGAAAAACGGTATCGATTAGATAATCGGCAATATTTTGTAAGTTGACATAAAGCAGATACCAAACGGGTAATAGAAGAAGTACCCAAAGCAATTGCTTTTTATTTGTGATTTGTATTGATTTAATCATGATACAGGGACAGCTTAGGCAATAAAAAAGATATAAGAAAAATACAGACCGGCTAAAATGAAGGTGACCGCAGCCACTTTTCTAAACCAAAACTCGAAGCTTTTAACCCTATTGTAAAAATTACCAACGCCAGATAAAGTAAAGGCAAGCAGGTAAGCGATAATAATAACAGGTAGTCCGGTTGCTATGGCATACACAAATGGCAGATATAAACCATCAGCCTGAGAAATACTAATAGGGATGAGCATGCCGAAATAGAGAATACCACTGTAGGGACAGAATGCTAATGCAAAAATAATTCCCAGTAACAGGGCTCCCCAGTAACTCCCTTTAATCTTCTCCCCATTAATTTTTTCGGTTAAACTGCCAACTCCGGGAAAATTAAAAGAAATTATGTCGAGCATAAATATGCCAACAAGAATCAGAACGGGGCCTAACAAGCGTTCTCCATAAGTGTGAAAAAATGATGAAACATTAAATTTGCTTGCACCGAAATAAAGAATAACACCCAAAATGGTGTAGCTGATAGCACGCCCTAAAGTATAGACGAGTCCACTCAAAAATATTTTTTTCTTATCACCTAAATCTTTGCTGATATAGGCTGTTGCCGTAATATTTGTTGCCAGAGGGCAGGGGCTTATTGCCGTCATCAAACCGAGAAGGAATGCCGATAGGATGGGCAAGTTGCTTTGGGATAAAAGTTGATCAAGATATTCCATTTGTAATGGTTTTCTTACTGAGTGATGACTTAATCTTCCATTCTTATAATTAAAAACTTTGAGAATGGAAGATTAAGTCGTAATGAAGAGGTTAATTTCTTAGTTACATTTCCGAAGAAATGTAACTGAATATGGGTTTGATCAGGAATCTAGCTCTCTGACTTAAGCGTTGACTCTAACTTTTCAAGGTAAGCTTCAGGATTGTTGATTGCATTTCGGAATGCAAAGTTGGTTAGATCCTCAATTTTACCGGATTTTGCATGTTTTACATATAGGCTTGAACCTGTTGCCTGAAATTCTTCAGCCAGATTTTTGTTTTCTTCTTGGTCAATATTTACGTCGAAGAATTTTACATTTAATTTTTCAGCAAGTTCTTTGGCTTTGGCACCAACAACTTTACAGGTTTTGCATTTTCTGTCACCATGAAAATAGTAAATGCCGGCACCTTCAATTTTATTCTCAGCAAGTGTTGTTTCACAAGATTTTGAACTACAATTCGAGCAGTCAGATACGCATGCTGTTGCTTCTTTTTCTGCTGTTTTATCTGTTGCTTTTTTTGTGTTCGACTGGCAAGCTCCTAAGCTAAGTCCAAGAGTCAGAAGAGTTATGCTTAAATAGTTTTTCATTATAATTTGTTTATTGGGTTATAGTGATTTAATAAGTTCTTTGATTTCGGATACAGGGGGTACTTTTCCACTGAATAATACCTTTTCGTTCACGACAAGTGCAGGTGTCGACATGACGCCATAGGCCAGAATTTTCATCATATCATCAACTTTGGTAATGTTTGCTTCGATATTTAATTCTTCAATTGCCTTTTGAGTTGCTTGGTGCAGGGTGTTGCATTTTTTGCAACCGGGTCCTAATACTTTAATTTCCATATTATAAGGTTTTAGTTTTAAAAGGATGCTGAAGCATTCTTTAATGTTTTTTATTTACTTGAATTTATTTCTTTTTCAGCATTAAAAAGGTTTGTAAACACCTCGTTTGCTTTTGCCCAATTCTCTTTATTGAGGCAATATTTAATTTTAGGTGGCATAATCTCGCCTTGTATCAAGCCCGATGCTTTTAACTCTTTCAGATGTTGTGAAAGGGTAGAGCGGGCAATGGGCACTTCTTCAGCTAAATCACCACTGTAGCAACAGGATTGATTTGATAAGAGTTTACAGATATAGACTCTCACCGGGTGAGAGAGTGCTTTGGCAAAACGTGCCAGTTGTTTTTCCTGATCGGAATAAAATTCGTTTTCTGTCATATGTTTCGCATTTCGTAAAAATACGAAACGAAGGTAAGGATTTATTTTAAAAAACGGATAGGATGCGTCTTTTTTATAGCTTTTTACCAAAGCTAATTTATATAAAGCTTATCTTCGGTTATAGAATATAATCGTGAAAATTCTAATTTTAAGCTTGAGTAAAAAGTAAAAATAATGGATACAGTAAAGGAGCAAAAGGGCTTGGTATACAATAAAATATTAGCAGAGCTTGATCGAAAAATTGAAGTGATTCAGTCAGCTATTGCTTCAGCAAAGGAATCAAGAAATAGCGATACTAAGAGCAGTGCGGGCGATAAGTACGAGACCGGGCGTGAGATGATGCAAATCGAAATTGAGAAGAATGAAGTACTGCTGAACCAAACGCTTAAGCATCGAAAAGAGTTGGCTCGTATAGATAGCTCAGAAGAATTCAATAAGGTGTCTTTTGGCAGTCTTGTTGTGACAGATCAAGGAACGTATTTCATCTCAATTGGTATTGGGAAAATACAAATTGGCAATCAGGTTTGTTATGCGATCTCTTTGGCATCTCCTATTGGTGGTTTATTAAAGGATAAACTTATTGGGGATGAGGTGCAGTTTCAGGGAAGGATATTTAAAATAAAAGAGATTGTGTAGTTTGTTAAAACATTAATGTGAAAAATAAATGTGCCCCTATTCTCCACAAGAATAGGGGCATTTTAATTAGTCATTTATGATTTCTTATTGCAATTCTATTTTGTATAGGTCTTCATTTTTGCATTTTCGAGATAGGGAAGTGGTGAAACCAGATCAAATTCCTTTGAAACATCAAGGAACATATTCAGCAGATTTAGGTGACCGCTACCAATGATCAATAGAATTCTTTCTTCAGGTTTCTGTGCAACCCGTTGAAGGTTTCTGAATATTCTCAGATTACGGTTAAACCACCTTCCGGTTTCAAAATCGACGCCTGCAAAATCTCCAGCTTTCTCTTCGTACTTAAAGGGATTCAATAAATACACCGAAAGACTTTCCTTAATTTTTTTTGGATTATTTAATTGGATGAATTCGTCAATTATATTTGATACTTGTTTTGATGTTTTCTTTTCCATATAGATGGAATCAGGTGACTGAAAGTAATAACTTTCAAAATTGGCAGCACGGATACTATCTTTAAATAACGTTTCCATATCGTTATAATGTTTGCCCCAATCATTAACACAGTGAATTTTAGGAAGGTTCAATTTTTTTCCCATCCGGAAAGCTAACTGAAAGATTTCATCTTTTTTTAATTTGAATTGATCTGACTTGTATAATGAGAACAGCGAATCGATTACTCCTTGTTCATTAGGCGTTCTTTCAATTGCAATTATGGTCGGTTTAAAGGTTTCAATGGCATTGCAAATAGCAATTATTTCAGACTGGTAGGGTTCTTCCAGAACTGATATCTGGTCTTTTTTCTTGGTTTTTTGTACATCAAGGTTGTGGTAGGCTAAATGGAAAACACCTAATGTCATAATCTGTGTTTGGGGAGGTGTTTTGGTACCTTGTGCGAATAAAGCATTGGCAAGTATCACGCCACTTAATAGAATCAATATTTTTTTCATAATCATATTTATTGTTTTCGTTAAGGACGTTTAATTATTCAAAGTGTTGCATCTGTTTTTTTGTACTGATTCTTGTAGAATGTTTAGTTAGGATTAAGTTATTATTATATTAAGGCTTATTTATTAGTTAGAAAGATATAGTAAACAAAAAATGGCTCATCGATTTATATCGATAAGCCATTTTTAATATCATCTTGCTTATAAAAGCAAAATTTTTTATCTCAACTGAGCGTTCAATTGTTTTTCGTAGCTCTTGATCAGCTTTTGCATGATTTTATCAATCTGCTTGTCAGTTAGTGTTTTTTCAGTATCCTGGATAATGAAACTTACAGCATATGATTTTTTATCAGCACCCAATTGCTCTCCTTCGTAAATATCGAATAGAGAAACTGATTTTAATAAGTTTTTCTCACAGTTGAAAGCAATGGTTTTGATTTCGGCAAAGCTAACGCTTTTGTCAATCAATAAGGCCAAATCACGCTTAACAGCCGGGTATTTAGCTATTGGTTCGTAGTTCACCTTATTTTTTGTTGCTTCAGCCAATAGAGTCTCCCATTTGAAGTCGGCATAATAAACAGGTGTGTCAATACCAAAGTTTTTTAGTAATTTACCACTAACCATACCCATTTCAACCAATACCTTTTTCTTAGATCCGTAAGTTAAACCCTCAGTAAAAATATCGCTATCCGTTTCGCTGATTCTTAGTTTTTCAATATTGAAACCTAATCGTTTCAGAATATTTTCAGTGTAAGCTTTTAGGTGGAAGAAAGTTGTTGGTTCTTCTTTAAGGTTCCAGTTTGTCGAGTTTTTAGCACCACACATAA
Source organism: Ancylomarina salipaludis (assembly GCF_004122035.1). GTDB lineage: Bacteria > Bacteroidota > Bacteroidia > Bacteroidales > Marinifilaceae > Ancylomarina > Ancylomarina salipaludis. The sequence continues at coordinate 20,644 of NZ_SAXA01000001.1, read as the reverse complement.
ATAGTGCTAAGTGCTGGTTCTCAAAGTAATTGTTCACCGGATTCTCATTCTCCTCGTTTACGATATGATGGTATGACTTACCAAACTCGTACAACTTAAGATCTGCATTTTTACGGTTGATGTTGTAAGCAATAGCCTCTAAACCACCAAACAGTAAACTTTGACGCATGGCATTAAGATCAGAACTTAAAGGATTCTTAATACGTACTGTGTGATTTTCCTGAATGCTTTCCAAACCTTCGTAATAGCTGGCCTTCGAAAGAGAGTTATTCATAATCTCGTTGAAACCGCCATAGCTAAGCATATCAGCAAGCATATTTTTAAGTTTGTGCTCGTCAGGTTTTGGAGCAAAACTTAATGAAGCATTAACCTTATTAGGTGTTTCGACATTATTGAAACCATAAATACGTAATACTTCTTCAACGATATCAGCCTCACGTGTTACATCAACACGGTAAGGAGGTACCAATAGGCTCATTTGATCGCCATCAACTTTGTCAACTTTAATTTCTAAAGCTTCAAGAATATTGATGATAGTTTCTTTTCCGATTTTCTTTCCAATCAAACCTTCAATTCTTGAAATACTAGCTTCAACTTTAAAGTCCTCAATAGGGTTTGGATAAATATCGATAAGATCTGATGAAATGGTTCCACCAGCAATTTCTTTAATTAATAAAGCTGCTCTTTTTAAAGCATAAATGGTGTTGTTAGGATCTGTTCCACGCTCGAAACGGAAAGAGGCATCGGTATTTAAACCTTGACGACGCGCTGTTTTACGAACATATACTGAATCGAAATAGGCCGATTCAAGGAAAATATCAGTTGTGCTTGCGCTTACACCCGAATCCATGCCACCAAATACACCTGCAATACACATTGGTACTTCTGCGTTGCAAATCATTAGGTCATTTTCGTGCAATTCGCGTTCTACTTCGTCCAAAGTTGTAAACTTGGTTTCAGCAGGTAAGGTTTTTACAATCACTTTACCACCTTTAACTTTTGCATAGTCAAAAGCATGCAATGGTTGAGCCGTTTCGAACAACACATAGTTGGTGATATCCACAACGTTGTTGATTGGTTTCAAGCCGATAGCTTTCAAACGGTTTTGCAACCATTCTGGTGATTCAGCAATCTGAACACCACTGATACAAACACCTGAATAACGAGGGCATGCCTTTTCGTTTTCAACGATTATTTCGATTGGTGTATTTGTGTTATCAATTTTAAAATCCTCTACTGATGGAATTTTGTAATCGATATCTTTTTGTTGTTTTAGGTAAGCTGCCAAGTCGCGAGCTACACCAATATGTCCTGCACCGTCAATACGGTTAGGAGTCAAGTCAATTTCAATGCAAGTATCGTCCTCAATATTGAAGTATTCTTTGGCAGGTGTTCCTACAACAGCATCTTCCGGTAATACCATAATACCATCGTGACCTTGGCCTAAACCGATTTCATCTTCGGCACAAATCATACCCATTGAAGGCTCGCCTCTTAGTTTTGATTTCTTAATCACAAAACTCTCGTTGCCATCGTATAGAACGGTTCCCACTGTGGCTACAACCACTTTTTGTCCGGCAGCTACGTTTGAAGCACCACATACGATCGGTAGCAACTCTCCCGAGTTAACATCAACAGTTGTGATACTCAAATGATCAGAACCAGGGTGTGGTACACAGGTTTTTACTTCTCCAATTACTAGACCTTCAAGGCCGCCTTTAATTGATTGGATATTTTCAATACCACCAACTTCAAGACCAATTTGAGTTAAAATGTCATCCATTTCAGCAAGCGTCAAATCTACATCTATGTAGTCCTTCAGCCATTTGTACGATATCTTCATTATATGAGGGTTTTATACTGATAATTTCATTGATTGGGAAAATAAAGACTAAGTTAGCCTGTCTTTGTAGAGCAAGAGAAGCTTAGTAATCATCTATTTTCAAGCTTACAAAAGTAGGAATTTTAAGGCAAACAACAAGCAGAATTTTTAATATGCATTTCTTCTCTGTTCAAGCATAATTCGATATCTTTGTCTGTCTTACAAAATAGATCGAAATGACTGATACAAATAACAAACCTCTGATACTTGTAACCAACGACGATGGTGTTAATGCTCGAGGCATTAAGGCTCTTTACGAGATGGTTAAAGGTTTTGGTGAAATATATATTGTAGCGCCCAATCGTGCTAACTCGGGTAAATCAAATTCAATCACTGTTGAGGTGCCAATTCGTATTCGCAAGATTAGAGATGAGGAAGATTTGAAGGTGTTTTCATGCAAGGGGACACCTGTTGATTGTGTGAAATTGGCTTTAAATAAGATTGTTCCTCGTCAACCCGACTTTGTTGTTTCGGGTATTAATCATGGTGCTAATACTTCTGTAAGTGTGTTGTATTCGGGAACAATGGGGGCAACGATAGAGGGCTGTTTAGCTGGTATTCCATCTCTTGGTTTTTCTGTGGATAGTTTTGAGAGTAAGGTTGATTTTTCACAATGCGTGAAATACGGTCGTAAGATATTCGAGAATGTTGTGAAAAATGGTTTGCCTAAAAGTATTTGTTTAAATGTGAATTTTCCGAAAGGTGATATCAAAGGCGTTCGCGTGTGTCGTCAGGCAGATGGCATGTGGAAAGAGGAATTCGATCATCGTACCGATCCTTTTGGTGGAGACTATTATTGGTTAACAGGGCATTTTAAAAATGCGGAGCCTCATGCTGAAGATACGGATGAAAGTGCCATCAGAAATGGCTACGCCTCTGTGGTGCCTACCCAAATTGATATGACTGCACATCACGTTTTAGAAAATCTAAAAAATTGGGATTATGAAGTCCTTGATTAATAATTCCTATGTTGGAACCTTGATTGGTTTACTTGTTCCCGTATTATCAATTTTTATTGCCTACTTGGTGAATTTTCGCGATGAGATGACCTTTTCTCAGTTTATTGATGGGGTTTTGGTATTAAAAATTTACGCGAAGCTGATGGCGGTAGCTGTATATTTTGGTAATGTGATTTGCTTTTTTCTATTTATCAAATTGGATTGGTTAAAAGCAGCTCGTGGTGTGCTTTTAGCGACGATTATTTATTCATTCATTGTCCTGCTTTTTAGAGTGGGATTGTAGGCCTTTTTTATTTTATCTTTTACCCTTGTCTCTTTAAATTATGAAATATTATATCATAACAGGTGAAGCCTCTGGTGATCTTCACGCTTCAAACCTAATGAAAGAACTTAAGAATGAAGATGCCCAGGCGCAGTTTCGTTTTTGGGGTGGCGATTTGATGCAGGCACAGGGGGGAGAAATGGTAAAACATTACCGCGAAACGGCTTTTATGGGTTTTGTAACAGTGCTAAAGAATCTGAAAACCATTCGAGCCAATTTTAGACTATGTGAAACTGACCTTTTGAATTTTGCACCCGATGTTTTAATTCTGGTTGATTACCCGGGTTTTAATTTACGAATGGCCGCTTTTGCTAAGAAACATGGTATTCGGGTTCATTATTATATTTCACCTAAGATTTGGGCTTGGAAGGAGTCTCGTGTGAAGAAGATAAAGGCTTATGTCGATCGTATGTTTACGATATTTCCTTTTGAGACTGAATTCTACAAAAAGCATAACTATGAAGTGAGTTTTGGCGGCAACCCATTATTCGATGCAATTGAAAACAGAGAAAATAAGGATGAGACGTTTGATCATTTTATCGAGCGAAACCAATTGTCCAACAAACCCATTATCGCTCTTTTAGCCGGTAGTCGTAAGCAGGAAATAGAGCGTATTCTACCTGTTATGCTTCAGGTAATTCCTCGTTTCCCCGATTATCAGTTTGTAATTGCTGCCGCACCTTCAATTACAAAGGAATTTTACGCATCCGTATCAAAAGGGAATGATTTGAGTTTTGTTTACAATCAAACCTATGACTTATTGCAACAGTCAAAGGCAGCTTTGGTTGCTTCCGGAACGGCAACTCTCGAAACAGCATTGCTTCGTATTCCTCAGGTAGTGTGTTATAAAATGAGCGGAGGAAGCATTGCCTACCGATTGGGAAAAATGCTTTTGAATATCAAATACATTTCATTGGTTAATTTGGTTGTTGACAAGTTTGTGGTGAAGGAGTTGATTCAACAATATTGCAATCCGGATAATATCAGTAAAGAATTGGATTTAATTATAAACGATGAGGTGTATCGTTCGAAAATGTTGACCAATTACGAAGAATTAAATGTGCATTTAGGCGGGGCTGGTGCATCAGCTCGTTTTGCCAAAATGATTTATGAGGATATTCAAGCCATTAAGGCTTAGTTTTTTTTGAGTTAACTGATTACTGCTCATCCTTTGAGGGTATTGAAACATAAGTAGGAGAGAAAATCTCAGATTTATTTTGCAAATTTGTAACGCACTCCAAAAATTCATACATGTTCACATTATTATTAAAGGAATTTCGATCGTTCTTTAGCTCCATAAGTGGTTATTTAATCATCAGTATTTTCTTATTGGCTACTGGGTTGTTTATCTGGGTATTTCCAGGTAATACAAATGTTTTGGATGGAGGCTATGCCAATTTGGATACCCTTTTTGATATGGCTCCCTGGATTTATCTGTTTTTAATTCCGGCTTTGTGTATGCGTTTGTTTACCGATGAAAGAAAATCAGGAACCATTGAACTTTTATTTACCCGTCCTATTTCTGATTTTAAGATTGTTTTGTCGAAATTTTTTGCAGCACTTCTACTGGTCATTTTCTCATTGCTTTTCTGTTTAATTTATTATTTGTCAGTTTACTATCTGGGAAAACCCGTTGGGAGTATCGATGTTGGGGCGTTCTGGGGATCTTTTTTAGGTCTGTTTTTTCTGGCTATAGGCTATGTTTCCTTAGCTGTTTTTGCCGGTTCTTTAACGGATAATCAAATTATTGCTTTTCTCTTATCGCTGGTTTTGTGTTTTAGTTTTTATATGGGATTTGATTACCTGTCTGATCTGATGATATTTCAAAGTTTACAAACTGAGGTGATTAATTTGGGAATCAATGAGCACTACCGATCCTTGTCAAGAGGGGTTGTTGATTCACGAGATGTGAGTTATTTTATTTGCTTGTCGCTTACTTTTCTTTTTGCAACACGTACAGTGCTTCAGAGTAGAAAATGGTAGTTTACATCAGGCTTTTTTCAAAAAATAAGATCGATAAAATCATATAGCATCATGCAAATATCAAGCAAAAAGAAGAATTTATTTCAACTATTTCTTTCGGTTTTAGTTGTTCTGTTTGCGTACCAGTTTTTACAAGTTTTTCATTTTCGTATTGATTTAACTTCAGAGAAACGTTTTACGCTATCTGATAACACCAAAGCGCTATTGGCCGATTTAAAAAAGCCAGTTTATTTTGAGATCTATTTAGATGGGGATTTGCCTCATGGTTTTAATAAGCTTAAGAATGCAACGGTTGATCTGATAGAAGAATTTAAATCTTATACAGATGTTGAAATTGCTTACAGTTTTATTGATATTAATGCTCAGCTTAATCCAAAATTAAAAGAGAAATCCTTACGCGAACTATCAGAGAGAGGTCTAAAGCCAACCAGTATTCAGGAAACCTCTCGTGATGGAAGTGTGAAACAAAAGATTATTGTTCCCGGGCTTTTTGTTCACGATGGGAAAAAGGAAACCCCGGTTAATCTTTTGAAATCGGTGTCGGGATTATCGGCAGATCAGAACCTGAATCATTCTATTGAAAGTATCGAATATGAACTTTCAATGGCCATCAGATTATTGAATCAGACTAAGGTTAAGGAGATTGCCTTTTTTACAGGGCAAGGAGAACTGGGCGAATATGAAGTGGCTGATTTTACGGCATCTCTTTTACAACGCTATAAGGTCAGTCGGGCTACTGCTTATGAATTATCAAAAGATCTCAAGCGATTTGCCTGTGTGATTGTGGCACAACCTCGAAGTGCGTTTAGTAAAAAAGCCAAATATGCTCTCGATCAGTATATCATGAATGGGGGCAAGGTGATGTGGCTGATCGATGAAGTTGCTGCCTCAATGGACAGTATTTCTGCCAATGGCATGTCTATGGCATTTTATAAGCCATTGAATCTGGAAGATCAGTTGTTTAAATATGGGGTTCGTATTAATCCTGATTTGGTAATGGATGTCCAGAGTCAACTCATACCGGTTCAATCCACTGCATCCGGACAGAATGGAAAATATGTACCGGCTCCCTGGTATTACTCGCCACTTTTGGCTCCACCATCCAATCATCCTATTACCCGAAAGTTGAATATGGTTCGGGTTGAATTTGCAAATTCAATTGATAAGGTTGGAAATAATCCCAATTTAAAACACACTGTTTTATTAGCGAGTTCGAATTTTACCCGACTTCAGAAGGTTCCAACTCCCATTCGACTTGATATTGTTGCACAAAAAATGGAAGCCAAAGATTTTCCTGATGGTTCAAAAGTGATGTCGGTATTGATTGAAGGTAAGTTTCAGTCTGTTTTTAAGAACAGAATTTGGGAAGGAATCGACCGTTCAACTTATAAAGATGAAAGTCCTGAGAGTAAGATGATCGTTATATCTGATGGAGATATAATTAAAAATCGCGTGAGAGGGCTTGGTGGAAATGTACAAATGGAAGCTTTAGGATACGATAGGTATTCCCGAAAAACCTATGGTAACAGGAACTTCCTTCTGAATTGTATTGATTATTTATGCGATGATGAGGGGTGGATGAATTTGCGATCGAGAGAAGTGAAACTTCGATTATTGGATAAAACAAAACTGAGAGAAAACCGTCTTTTTTATCAGATTCTGAATTTGGGTTTACCTCTGGTCTTACTTTTGGTTTTTGCAATTATTTGGCACTACTTACGCCGAAAAAAATATCGAAATTAAACAGCTTCTTTCTAAAAAAAACTGAAGGAGAAATTGAAAGTAAACTCTTGGGAAAAAAGCAGATTCGAATAAATAAAATTCGTATATTCACCACTTAATATTTTTAACATTACTATGAATATTGGTGATGTCAAAAAATAAAATTGCAAGAAAACTATTAAATACACTGACAGATGAAATCTGATTGATTAACAGGATGTTTAGTCAAGTGTTATTTCAAAAGTCAACTTAAAAACAAATTATATACATATGAAATTTGTAGTATCAAGTACTGAGATTTTAGGACACATTCAAGCTATTAGCCGTGTTATTAGCAACAAAAACACACTTCCAATTCTCGATAACTTTTTATTTGAATTGAAGAATGGTGAATTAATAGCTACTGCTTCTGATTTGGAAACCACATTAATTACAACAATTCCATTGGATGCTTCTGAAGGTGATGGTGTAATTGCACTTCCAGCAAAGATTTTAACTGATACTTTAAAAGAGTTTCCTGAGCAGCCTTTGACTTTTGAAGTTGATCCTCAGACTTTAGCTGTGAAATTGAGTACTGAGAATGGTAAGTTTAGCATTCCCGGACAGAATGGTGATGACTATCCTAAAAATCCGGAAAAAGGACAGGATAGCGTTGTAAATATTACAGTGGCTAGCGAAGTATTATTAAAAGGTGTGAACAAAACTTTGTTTGCGACTGCTGATGATGAGCTTCGTCCTGTAATGAATGGTATTTTTATCGAACTGAATAATAATGACCTGACTTTTGTTGCTTCTGATGCGCACAAATTGGTACGTTACAAGCGTCTTGATGGCCGTTCAGAAGTTGAATCTTCATTTATTCTTCCTAAAAAACCAGCTTCATTGCTTCGTAATATTCTTCCTAAAGAAGAAAATCCGGTATTGGTTGAGTTTGATGATAAGAATGCATTCTTCACACTTTCTAACTATAAGTTGATTTGTCGTTTGGTTGAAGGAAAATACCCAAGTTATGGTTCGGTAATTCCAACTAACAATCCTTTTAAATTAACTATTGATCGTGTTGAGCTTTATAATACATTGAAACGTGTTTCTGTATTTTCAAACCCGGCAAGTAATTTGATCAAGTTTGAGTTAAATAACAACGAATTGGTTGTTTCAGCTCAGGACATTGATTTCTCTATTTCAGCTCGTGAAAGACTGATGTGTCAGTATGAGGGAGAAGCTCTTGAAATTGGCTTCAAATCAGTATTCTTGTTGGAAATTCTACAGAATATTTCATCATCGAATGTGGTGGTTGCCTTATCTGATCCAACACGTGCTGGTTTATTCTTGCCATACGACAATGAAAATGCTGATGAGGATGTATTAATGTTGTTAATGCCAATGATGATTAACGTTTAATTTAAACGGATTATATAATATTTGTAAAAAAACCTGATGAGAGTGAGCTTTCATTAGGTTTTTTCTATTTAAGATGAGATCTTTATATTGTAAGATTTAGAGATCTAATTATAACTTCTCCAAAAGAACAAGTCAATATGAATTTGAATTTGAAAAACCCAATTGCTTTTTTTGATTTAGAAACAACCGGAATTAATGTGTCGAAAGATCGAATTGTAGAAATTGCGATTGTAAAAGTTAGTCCAAACGGTAATGAAGAGACTAAAACATTTCGTGTTAATCCGGGAGTTCCAATTCCGAAGGAAGCAAGCGCCATACATGGTATTTACGATGAGGATGTAAAAGATGAGCCCACTTTTAAAGAAATAGGTAAGATTATTGCAAAATTCATTGAAGGTTGTGATTTGGCAGGTTATAATTCCAATCGATTTGACATTCCCTTATTGGCAGAAGAATTTTTGCGTGCTGATATCGATATTGATATGAGAAAACGCAAATTTGTAGATGTGCAGACTATTTTTCATAAAATGGAGCAGCGCACATTAACAGCAGCTTACAAGTTCTATTGTGGTAAAGATCTTGAAGGGGCTCATGGTGCTGAGGCAGATACTATAGCAACATACGAGGTGTTGAAATCTCAATTGGATAGATATGAAACTCTTGAGAATGATATCGATTACCTTTCAAAATTCTCAACTCAGAATAAGAATGCTGATTTTGCAGGAATGATTGTTTTTGATAAAAAAGGGGTTGAAACCTTTAATTTTGGGAAGAACAAAGGCAAAGCCGTTGAAGACGTTCTGAATGAACAACCAGGGTATTACGGTTGGATTATGAATAATGATTTTCCTCTGTATACAAAGAAAGTTTTGACTGAGATTAAGCTTCGAAACTTTAACATGTAGAATCCGGTAAATTAGGATTTCTGATTTTAAAAAAGGAATAAACTATTTCACGAATGACACTATGAAAATATTAGCGATTGGCAGAAATTATGTGGATCATGCTAAAGAATTGAATAACCCGGTGCCAACCGAGCCAGTGGTTTTCTCAATGCCTGATTCAGCGCTTTTAAAGAGCAATAACGATTTTTATTACCCTGATTTCTCAAAGGATATCCATCATGAGGTTGAAGTTGTGGTTAAAATTAATCGGGTAGGGAAGAATATTCCAATTGAATTTGCACATCGATATTACGAAGAACTGGCCTTGGGAATTGATTTTACAGCCCGTGACATTCAGACCGAATGCAAGAAAAAAGGTTTGCCCTGGGAAAAGGCAAAAGCCTTTGATGGGGCAGCTCCCATCTCTAAATTTGTACCTAAAACAAAGTTTAAAGATATCAATGCTCTGAATTTTAGTTTGGATATCAATGGACAACGCGTACAGACAGGGAATACTGCTGATTTGATTTTTTCAATTGATTACCTGATCAGTTACCTGTCGAAATATTTCACACTGAAAATTGGTGATCTGATTTATACGGGAACTCCTGAAGGTGTTGGACCTGTAAAAATCGGAGACCATCTGGTTGGCGAGTTGGAAGGTGAAGAATTGCTAAACTTTCATGTTCGCTAAAGACTGATCCTTTTTATAGCTTGAATTTGTCAAATTTTGATGAATTCGCCCTTAAATAAAGACATTTAGCTGTAATAGTGGTTTTAGACTAGTATCTGAAACCACTATTTTTGTAAGCGCTTGATTTTATTGGGTTTTAAAAGGATTTCTGTGCTTGTTGACTCCGTTTTTAATTTTTTTTCAACCGATATTGGATTTGCATTTCCGCCGAAATGCTTTCAAGTCGGCTAAACATGTGTATCTTTGCAGCGATTTACAACTAAACTAGTTTTATGGATTATCAACATTGGGGCAAACATCTTCGCCAAAGATTTGAAAAATTTGGCGACAAGGTTGCGATGTCCTATAAGAATGAGGATAGTGGGGAATGGGTTGATGTGAGTTGGTGTGAATTCGGAATTCAGACCAGACAAGTATCTAAGGCTCTGCTTAAATTGGGTATTGGAATACAAGAAAGCGTTGCTATTTTTTCTCAAAACATGCCTGAATGGATTGTTGCCGACCTTGCAGTCATGAGTGTAAGAGGTGTAACGGTTCCTATCTATCCAACCAATTCGACAGCTGAAGCAAAGTATATTATACAAGATGCTTCGGTTCAGGCTATTTTTGTAGGTGAACAAGAGCAATATGATAGAACCATGGAATTGCTTGGAGAATGTTCACAAGTAAAAATGGTTATCGTTTTTGATAAGGCGGTTAAAATAAATGATCATCAGCATACCATGTATTGGGATGAGTTTATCGAAATGGGTAAGGCTTCCCGTTTGGGAAAAGAGTTTGATGCCCGATTCGAAACAGCTAATCTTGATGATTTAGCAACCCTAATTTATACTTCAGGTACTACAGGAGAGCCTAAAGGGGTTATGATTGATCACAATAATATTACTTCAGTTCTGCGTTCTCACGATAAGGAACTTGCAGTTGGTGATGATGAGGTTTCTTTAAGCTTTCTTCCATTGAGCCATGTTTATGAACGTGGTTGGACGTTTTTCTGTTTACACCGAGGTTATAAAATCTATTTCAATCGCGATCCAAAACAAATTGGTCCGACAATGAAAGAGGCCAGACCAACTCTAATGTGTACGGTTCCGCGTATTTATGAAAAGATATATTCAGCCATTCAGGATAAGAGTAAGGATGCTTCAGGCATCAAAAAGAAAATTTTGAATTGGTCGCTGAAAATAGGGGAGTTACGAAATAATCAGTACAAGCGTTTCGAAAAGAAAGTTCCTTTTGGCTTGAAACTAAAATATAAACTTGCCGATAAATTAGTCTTGAGCAAGTTCCGTGATATCTTTGGAGGAAGAATCAATTTTACGCCATGTGGTGGCGCTCCGCTTTCATCAGAAATTATCGCTTTCTTCCATTCGGTTGGTATCAATGTGAAAATGGGCTATGGTCTTACTGAGACGATGGCAACTGTTTGTTTATATGGTGATACGCATATCGATTTTAATACCACAGGTAAAACACTCAATGGTGTTGAGATTAAGATTGGAGAGAATGACGAGATACTTGTAAAAAGCCCGGGGGTGATGCGAGGCTATTACAAAAAGCCCGAAGAAACGGCTAAGGTGATGAAAGATGGCTGGTTTTGTACAGGCGATGCAGGTCGAATTGATGAGAATGGAAATTTGACGATTACCGATAGAATTAAAGATCTGATGAAAACCTCTGGCGGTAAATATGTAGCGCCTCAAAAGTTGGAAACAACTTTGGTAAATGATCAGTTTATTGAGCAAGTTGCCGTTATTGGGGATTGTCAGAAATATGTGACAGCCTTGGCTGTTCCGGCTTTTGAACCTTTACGACAGTATGCAAAAAAACATAACATTTCCTTCGATTCTATCGAGGAATTGATTACTCATTCTCAAATTGTTGAGTTCTTTGAAAAACGATTTGAGGATATGCAAAAGGAATTTTCGCGTTTCGAAAAAATTAAGAAGTTTACACTTTTACCAAAGGAATTTTCAATGGAAGCCGGTGAAATTACATCAACGCTTAAATTGAAAAGAAAAGTCATACAAGAAAAGTACAAGCATCTTATCGAAAAGATGTATAAGGATTAGTACAAGATTTAAAACAAGCATATCGAAGCCGATGGAATAATATTCTATCGGCTTTCTTGTTTTTGTTACTTATTGCTGACTTGAGATCCTATCTAATAATTTATGTTGTTAAAATCTGTTATTTCCCCAAAGGTTTTGGCTCGGTTCTTTTCTTAAACTCAAAAAAAAATTACCTTTAGGACTGCATTTTCGAAATCACTCTTATTATTTTGATTTTGCAATTGATTTTAAATACTTAAAAACAAATATAATGAGCAAAGAAATTTTAAGCTTAGAGCCTAAAGCAATTTGGGAGAACTTTTATGCATTAACTCAAATTCCTCGTCCATCTAAACATGAAGATGCTATTCAGGCATTCATGGTGAAATTTGGCGAAGACTTAGGTCTTGAAACAATTAAAGATGCGGTTGGAAACATCATTATTAAAAAGCCTGCTACTCCAGGAATGGAAGATAGAATGGGTGTTGTGATGCAAGGTCACCTTGATATGGTTCCTCAGAAAAATTCTGATACAGAGCATGATTTCGAAAAAGATCCTATCGAGACTTATGTTGATGGTGAATGGTTGACTGCTAACGGAACAACTCTGGGTGCTGATAATGGTATGGGTGTTGCTGCAGCTATGGCTGTTTTGCAATCTACTGACTTGGTTCACGGTCCGGTTGAAGCTTTATTCACTTCTGATGAAGAAACAGGTATGACAGGTGCTTTTGGTCTGCAACCAGGTGTGCTTGATGGTGATATTCTTTTGAATATGGATTCTGAGGACGAAGGTGAATTGTATGTAGGTTGTGCCGGAGGTATCGATGCAAACATCACATTCAAAAATAAATTGACAGAAACACCTAAAGGAACTGTTGCTTTCAAATTGAACATGAAAGGTCTTAAGGGTGGTCATTCAGGAATGGAAATTATTTTGGGTAGAGGAAATTCTAACAAATTATTATTCCGTTTCTTAAAGCATGCAGCTAAGAATTTTGGTTTACGTATTGCTTCTGTTGATGGTGGATCATTACGTAACGCGATTCCACGTGAGTCTTTTGCTGTTGTTGTTGTACCAGAGAAGCATGTTGACGCTTGTGCAGCCTCTTTGAAGGAGTTTGAAGCTATTTTTAAAGCTGAACTAAGTGCAGTTGAACCAGATTTAACCTTCTTTGCTGAGCCATGTGACTTACCAAAGAATGTGATGAAGGGTAAACTTCAGAACAGATTAATTGATGCGATTTATGCTTGTCCTAATGGAGTAATTCGTATGAGTGATGCGATGCCAGGTTTGGTTGAGACTTCAAACAACCTTGCTCGTGTTTATAGCGATGATAAAAAGATCATGATTCAGACTTTATTGCGTTCTTCGGTGAACTCTGCAAAAGAAGATTTGGCTGAAATGATTTCTTCTGTATTTACTTTGGCTGGTGCGAAGGTTGTATTGGAAGGTGAATATCCAGGATGGAAACCAAATATGGATTCTCCAATCTTGAAAACCATGCAAAACGTTTATAACGAGAAATATGGTAAGATTCCTGAGATCAAAGCGATTCACGCAGGTCTTGAGTGTGGTTTACTTGGTGCTGTTTACCCACACTGGGATATGATTTCTTTCGGACCAACCATTCGTTTCCCTCACTCACCAGATGAGAAAGTGAAGATCGATACCGTTCAGAAATTCTGGGATTTCACTGTTGAAACTCTTAAGAACATTCCCGTTAAGAAATAATCTTTTGTGATATATTATAAAAATAGCCCTCTTTTACAGAGGGCTATTTTTGTTTCCATACTGATCGCCTTAAATAAGCAGGGGGTATATAAAAGAGATACTACTTGAACTAAAAAACATCTTACAGGTACTAAAGAAGTGCTTGTTTGCACTAAAAAAGATACCTAGGGTATGTAAAAAAGATACTGTTTGAACTAAAGAGCATCCTGTTTAAACTAAAAGACATCCTCGAGGCACTTCGGAAGCTAAACGATTAACTAAATAAGTGATTGTTTTAACTAAGAAACATCCTTCAGGAACTTATGAAGTGCAAAGAGGAACCAAAAAAGGTACTCCTTAGATAATAGGATAATATAAAAATAGCTCGATTATTGTCGAGCTATTTTTTGTATCAAGTTTTGATGAGATTTACTTCGTCATATCAATTGTTTCAGCTTCAAGGGTCAAATACTTACCCATTGAGTTAGCTGTCATGCACGAGTGAATGGGTAGAATACCAATCAGATCGCCAACTTGAAACTCGTTAAAGAAATCTTCGTTGCATTTTATAATGCCATGTTCCTGAGATAGGTTTGAAAGAAAACCACCGCTCATAATCGGACTCCAGCCATCAGGTTTGATGTTGACCAATGAACCAAAAAGTTTGGTGCCTTCTTCGTCAGCTTCAAGGTATTCTTTTGAGAAATGAACACCGCCGCCATAGATAACTAATTCGTTTCTGTCGGCATGTTTAGCGATAATCGGACAGGCCATAGCTACAGCTATCTCGTCTTCTTCGCAGGACCCCAAAACGAATTGCATCATATCATAGAAAGCAAAATTCCCCGGGCGAATTTCATCTATACCAAAGAATTCTTCACTAATGCTGCAGGCAGGTGTGTCACCCAGTGAAACTTCCAAGTCGGGAAACTGAGAACGGAAAACATCTTTTAGTTCGTTTAAATCGAGTACAGTTTGTTTGTGGTTGCGGTGAATTTCGTCAGAATCACTGGCTTTGTAGTTGTGACCACTGTGTGCTAAGAATCCTTTAAATACCAGTCGGGTTGAGGCTTTGATGTAATTCAGCAGGTTTTGAATGCCAGAGGTATCCTGAGCAGCAATTCCGGTGCGATGATAGCCCGTATCGATTTTGATAAAGACATTCACATTATTATTTAATTCAGCCTCAAGATGGTGGATGCTTTCTGCTGATTCAACTAAAATATTCAGTTGTATTTTTCCAGCCAATTCGTCTATGACGTCCATTTCCCTCAAATTGACAGGTATAGCAACAGTGATGTCGTCCCATTTGTTGTCTGCAAAATATTGAGCCATTTGTAGTGAGGATACCGCAATTTTGTTGACACCACGTTCACGAAACCATTCCCCAACTTCAGCCGATTGATGTGTTTTAAAATGAGGTCGAAGGCTTAAGTTGCAACGTTGTGCACGCGCAATCATATTCTCGATATTACGAGTGCACTTATTTTTGTCGAGTAAAAGTGTCGGTTTTTTTATATGTATTCTGATATCCATGAATTCCTGTAGGTTTAGTTCATTTTTTTGTGAATGCCTTTGAGCATCTCATTTTTTAATTTGAGTACTTTCTTCGAAACTCCAACTTTGTAGATATGCGGGCTAATGAATCGTTTATGTTCGTCAGGAAGTTGGGCAAAACGTTTTTGCAGATAGGCATTTATTTCATTTGGACTTTGTTCTTCGATTAGGATTTCTCCATTTTCCATAACCTTTTGTGTCAGCACCTCAAAAGTTAAGCCATCAAGTTCAGTAGTTTTATGTGAGTGAAAAGGGTGGTAAATCTGATCAATATGATCTTCCTCAATTAAGAGAATTCCATCCCGGAAGAACATTCCATCCCTGTCAATATATCGCACGACTTTTTTTCTCCCCGGAAGCGTCATTTTCTCCACATTTTCCGAAACTTTCAGACAGGGAGTGTTGTTATTCTCAACCAGTTTATAAACTCCATCAAGAGCCCCCGTGTCGTTTCCGGTTACCAATTCGGTTCCAACTCCGTAACCATCAATTTTGGCGCCTTGTTCGTTCAAACTTTTAATAACATATTCGTTGAGTTGATTCGATGCAAATATCTGCACATAGCTAAGATCAGCATCATCAAGCATTTCGCGGCCCTTCTTACTTAAATAGGCAAGATCGCCGCTGTCCAATCTAATCCCGACAAGCTTATGTCCTTTCTTTTCAAGTTCTTTGGCAACCAGAATGGCATTGGGAATACCTGATTTTAGTGTGTTGTAAGTATCAACCAGTAAAACTGTTGTATCAGGATTTATTTCAGCATACTGGCGGAAGGCATCAATCTCCTTTTCAAAACTTTGTACCCATGCGTGAGCTTGAGTTCCACTTACAGGAATGTCATAATTGAATGCGGCATAAACATTTGATGTTGAATTCGCACCGCCAATAATAGCAGCTCTGCTTGCATGAATACCACCCAAACCTTGAGCTCTTCTTAATCCGAAATCGGCAAAGGCTTTGTCACCTATAACCGAACGTATTCGGCAAGCCTTGGTCGCAATCAGAGATTGAAAATTGAGGTAATTCAAAAGAATTGTTTCAACCAGCAAACACTCAATCATCCGGCCTTCTATACGTATAATTGGTTCGTACGGAAAAGCGATTTCTCCCTCTTTCATACTATATATATTTCCTCTGAATCTAAAATCTTTTAAATAGTTTAGGAATTCATCTTTTAAACCTGCTTTTTTAAGAAAAGCTAAATTTTCATCTGAATAAGAGAATTTTGATAGAATACTGAGTAGATCCTGTAGCCCTGCAAAAACGACATATCCTCCCTTATAAGGATTGGTTCGGAAAAAATAATCGAATGTGCTCGTTTCATTTTGTTTACCACTATAAAAGTAGGCTTGAGCCATGGTCAGCTCATAAAAATCGGTATACAGTCCTGTGTTTTGAGTCAGTGTTTGCATTTTTAGTCTAAATATGTCAGACAACAAAGATAAGGACAAAGTTTGAAGGATACTTAAAGCTTGATGTTAAATACTGGTTAGTCCCTGTTGCTTATTCAAAGGTCATTGATTTCTCAAACCTCAGATTTGGTGGTTGTTTCACAACTGCCATGATTCGAGCAGGTTGAGAGTATATTGTCCACAGAAGTAAATGTGGGATTATGCGACACAATTTAAAAACATGAGGCTCAGTTTTGCTTGTCTCAGTATAAATCTTAATTTAGCGGGCTCTAAAACATTAACTTAAACGAAATAAAAAATTAAAAACATGGCTATAACAAAAGCAGCTAGTCTCTCAATTCGAGACAGCAAAAGTGCAAGATGGTTCGTTTTATTAACGGTTTCCTTCTTGATGCTTACAGGATATTTCTTTACAGATATCATGTCTCCTCTGCAAGGAATGTTACGTGACCAAATGGGATGGTCTAACTCATCTTATGGAACTTTTGCTGGTTCTTATTCTGTATTAAACGTATTCTGTTTGATGCTTATTTTTGGTGGTATTATCCTTGATAAAGCAGGTATTCGTTTTACAGGTACTTTCTTTGTTGGAATTATGATTGTTGGAGCTTTTTTCAACTATTATGCCATGACTGATACGTTTAATAATGGTGGTTTAGGCTACGATTTTCTTAATTCATTCTTAACAGATTATAAGCCTTCTTTAAAGATGGCTATGATTGGATATGCTTTATTTGGAGTGGGTGTTGAGATTGCTGGAATTACGGTTTCTCGAATCATTGTAAAATGGTTTAAGGGAAAAGAAATGGCATTGGCGATGGGACTCGAGATGGCTTGTGCTCGTGGTGGTATGCTTATCGCATTCTCTGCTTCACCATGGATGACAGGTGCTGATAAAATTATTTCACGTCCTTTGGCATTCGGTGTTATTCTTTTGGTTATTGGTTTGCTTGCATTCTTTGTTCATAATATGATGGATAAGAGGTTAGATGCTGAGGTGGCTGCTGATACGAGTGTTGTAGCTTCTGAAGAAGAATTTAAGGCTTCGGATGTCTTCTTGTTATTTAAAAATCCAGGATTTATCTTGATTTCACTTCTTTGTGTATTATTCTACTCTGCTGTATTCCCATTCACGAAATTTGCTCCGGATTTAATGGTTCAGAAATATGGTTTTGCTGAAGAATTCTCAGGAATGATTGTAGGTCTTCTTCCTATTGGAACGATGATTCTGACACCAATTTTTGGTGCTTTCATGGATAAAAAAGGAAAATCAGCTAGTATTATGATGTTGGGATCTTTATTATTGATCTTCTCACATACTATTTTTGCTTTCTTACCTGGAAATACGGGTTTTGCATTTGCTGCTATGATTGTTCTTGGTTTTGCATTCTCTTTTGTACCAGCTGCTATGTGGCCTTCAGTACCAAAGATTATACCGGAATCACGTTTGGGTTCAGCTTATGCAATGATCTTTATGATCCAGAATGTGGGTCTGATGTTATTCCCTATGCTTTTGGGAGCTGTATTGGATTCGGCAAACGAAGGATTGGCTGAAGGTGCTGCTCTTAACTATACTGAGCCAATGATGTTGATGGTTGGTTGTGGTATTGCAGCTCTTGTTGTAGCTTTCTTCTTGAGAGTTGTTGATAAGAAAAGAGGATACGGTTTGGACCTTCCTAATATTCAGGAATAGTTTCAAATAATATATAGAGTTTAAAGCCACCTTCGGGTGGCTTTTTTTGTAAGTAGCTGTAAGTGATAAAATATAGGTTTGTTTTTTTAGGCATTAATCTTAATTTAGTATAATCTAAAACCCAAAAACTAAATACTAACCCAAAAATTATTGTAATGACAGATGCTATTAAAAAAACTTTGAGAGATAGTGCAGGTGCTCGTTGGTTTGTGCTAATTCTCGTTTCGGTAACTATGCTTATAGCATATACCTTTATGGAGGTGCTTTCTCCACTTCAAACACTTATTCAAAGCACATACGGATGGAGTGGAACAGATTGGGGGCTGGTTACAGGTGCCCAGGGATACTTAAATGTATTTGCATTTATGCTGATCTTCTCTGGTATTGTACTG
Source organism: Ancylomarina salipaludis (assembly GCF_004122035.1). Taxonomy (GTDB): domain Bacteria; phylum Bacteroidota; class Bacteroidia; order Bacteroidales; family Marinifilaceae; genus Ancylomarina; species Ancylomarina salipaludis. Next base: position 1,981 of record NZ_SAXA01000001.1, on the reverse strand, counting down.
GATAAAATGGGGATTAAATTTACAGCCATAGGATCTGGCTTGGTAATGATTCTTGGAGCTATTGTTAAATATTACGCATTTGCTCATAATTTTGAAATGGGATCTGCTATTTTAGGGATCGATTCCAGAGTGTTTGTTTCAGCATCAGGATTTGCAATATTCTGTGTTGGAGCCGAAGGTGCTGGTATTACTGTATCCAGAATCATTGTAAAATGGTTTAAGGGGCGGGAAATGGCACTTGCAATGGGAACTGAGATGGCTTTAGCACGTTTAGGTTCATTCCTTGCTTTATTCGGTTCGCCTCGTATAGCTGATGCATTTAGCATTCCAACAGCCGTATTGGTAGGAACGCTTGCTTTATGTATCGGATTAATTCTTTTCATTGTTTATTGTCTAATGGATGTGAAATTGGATAAGCAAATTGAAGATGAAGCTGAAGAAGAAGAACCTTTCAAAATTGCTGACCTTGGTGTTATTATTAAAAGCAAAGGCTTTTGGTATATTGCTATTCTTTGTTTGTTATTTTATTCTGCCGTATTCCCATTCTATAAGTTTTCTTCAGGTTTAATGGTGAACAAGTTTGGTATTGATCCATCTACTGCTGGCGATATTCCTTCGATTTTGCCATTTGGAACGATTCTTTTAACGCCACTATTTGGATTTATTTACGATAAATATGGTAAGGGTGCTTCTATTATGATTCTTGGAGCTGTATTGCTTGTTATTGTACATACGATATTCTATATACCTTCGCTGACAGCAACATGGGTTGCAATTTTTGCAGTAGTTCTATTGGGAATTGCTTTCTCATTGGTTCCTTCGGCTATGTGGCCTTCAGTTCCAAAGATTATTCCTGATAAGCAGTTAGGCTCGGCTTATGCATTAATTTTCTATGTTCAAAATATTGGTTTAATGCTTGTGCCTATTTTACTAGGTGTTGTTTTGGATAAAACAAACCCAGGTGTAAATGAAAAAACCGAAAGCGCCATCCTTAACTTCAGAGCAGAAGGCATTCCTGCAAATGAAATCTCAGCAAAAGTGCAGGCTCTTAGAGAAGCTGGTGATATTCCTATGTTCGATTATTCATCAACCTGGTTAATTTTTGTTGGATTAACTATACTTGCTACTGTATTTGGTTTCTTATTGAAAGCCGAAGATCGCAAAAAAGGTTATGGTCTGGAGTTACCTAACATCCAGAAATAATATTATAACAATTGAAAAGCCACCTGAATGCACTGCCCCCAAAAAGTTAGACACTATTTGGGGGTATTTTTATGAGTAGAAAACACAAATACAGTAAGGCATTTAAATTAGACGCCGTTCAGAAAGTTTTACAAGATTATCAAAGCATCACCATGGTTAGTGATACTATTGGTATCCATAAGAGTGATCTGAAAAAATGGATCAAATATTATCAGGAGTACGGAGAATCTGGTCTGAAACCAAAGTCAGCTAATGCATCTTATTCGGGAGATTTTAAGCTGAAAGTTATTCGCAGTATTGAACAAAGTGGGCTATCTTTCCGAGCTGCAAGTTTAAAATATAATATTCCAAGCCACAGTACAGTTTAAGGCTGGTATCAAACCTATATTTCAAAAGGAGCTCTTGAATTGTACAAAGATGGCAGAGGTCGCCCTATATCTATGAATAACAGAAAGTCTAGAAAAATATTAAAAAAAACACAGACAAGAGAGGAAGAACTTTTGCTGGAGAATGAATCTTTAAAAGCTGAATTAGCTTTGCTAAAAAAGTTGAAAGCCTTAGCCCAAGCCAAAAAGAGAAAGCAATAGCCATAAAGGAGCTAAGGCAACATTACCATCTGTCACTATTATTACAACAGGGGTCAATGGCAAAAAGTAGTTTTTATTATCACTTGAAGTCTTTACAACAAGTGGATAAGTATGAACAGGTAAAATTGAAAATACAAGAGATTTACCACAAGCACAAGGGAAGATATGGTTACAGAAGAATCACATTAGCA